>NZ_CP085224.1:3570000-5064702 GCF_044803115.1 Caenispirillum salinarum
TCAACCTCTTTTTTCTCTTTTCTCCCCGCCGCTTCACCAGGACCCGAAGGCCGCCGGCTCCGCCGCGGAAGGCCGGGTTTCTATCGAACCGCCCGGACCCTGTCAACCCGAATTTTTGGCTGACCTGCCAAACCGCGACGCCCCCTAGAGGACGACGACGCCAAACCGGGACCTCTTTTGAGAGGCCGTTCCGTGTTCGGCTGGTCTGGAACTCGACAGGCTGAATTCGCCGCGTCGGTGGACCGATATCTAGGCCTTGCTCATGAAAGTGTCAACAACAAAAAACCATGCTGTCACAAACGGCGGCTGCACCTTTGCGCGACGCCCGCGGCCGACGCGCCGTTTCGTGCTCCACCGAAGCAAAGGCGGAACGTCCGGGAAACGCCGCATTTCCTGCCGGGAAACGCCGTGAAACACGTTGACACTGCAGCGCCCCATGGGCATCGTTGAGCGCAGAAACCGGCCGC
Organism: Caenispirillum salinarum; assembly: GCF_044803115.1. Classification (GTDB taxonomy): domain Bacteria; phylum Pseudomonadota; class Alphaproteobacteria; order Rhodospirillales; family Rhodospirillaceae; genus Caenispirillum; species Caenispirillum salinarum_A. Next base: position 3,570,468 of record NZ_CP085224.1, read on the forward strand.
TCAAACAGGCCGGACCTCAGAGAGAGCAGAGAGTAGAGGAGCAGACGCATGAAACGGTCGCGACACGCCCGTCGCGCAACCGCCTCTTTGGCTGTTGCGGGGGTCTCGGCCCTGGCCATGGTGGTCCTTCTCGGCTGGCCCGGCCCGTCTCCCTCCAAGGCGACCCCGCAGGCGCCCGTCGCCGCCGCGGCGGACGCACCGGGAGAGACCGGCGGTGCCACGCTTGTGAAGGCGAGCGTCAATCAGCCCCAGAAGCTGGCATTCGCACCGGTCGCGCCGCCCAAGCCCCCTGCCCCGCCCATCACCGAACAGACGCTCAAGATCAAGAGCGGCGACACTCTGATGGCGGTGCTGGTCAACGCCGGCGTCAACCGCACCGAGGCCCACAACTCCATCGAGGCGCTCCGCGAGGTCTGGGACCCGCGCAAGCTGCGCCCCGGCGACGAGATCACGGTCACCTTCGATGCGGCGGCCGCGCAGGGCGGCGAAGTGTTCAAGGGCTTTTCCTTTGAGCCGCAGCCGGCCCTGCGCGTGGGTGCTGTGCGCGACACCGACGGCGCCTTCGCCCCCGCCGAGGAGAAGGCGCCCGTCCTGACCCAGGCTTACCGTGCCGAGGGCACCATCACGGCCAGCCTGTTCCAGAACGGCGTCGAGGCCGGTGTGCCGGTTGCTGTGCTGGTCGAGCTGATCAAGGCCTATTCCTACGACGTCGACTTCCAGCGCGACATTCAGCCTGGTGACAGTTTCGAGGTCATGTTCGAGCGCGAGAGCACCGAAGACGGCCGCACCGTGCGCGAGGGCGACGTGCACTACGCTGCGCTTACGCTGTCGGGCCGGCGCTACGAGATCTACCGCTACGAAGACACCACCGGCGACGTCGACTACTACGACGCCAAGGGCCACAGCGTGCGCAAGGCGCTGCTGCGTACGCCCATCAACGGCGCGCGGCTGTCGTCGGGCTTTGGCATGCGGCGGCACCCGGTTCTGGGCTACAGCAAGATGCACAAGGGCAGCGACTTCGCCGCCCCCACCGGCACGCCCATCTACGCCGCCGGCGACGGCGTCATCGCCAAGAGCGGGCCGTTCTCCAGCTACGGAAACTACGTGCGCATCCGCCACAACAGCGAATACGACACCGCCTACGCCCACATGCACCGAATCGCCAAGGGCATGACCCCCGGCAAGCGCGTGAAGCAGGGCGACGTCATCGGCTACGTCGGCTCCACGGGCCGCTCCACCGGTCCGCACCTCCACTACGAAATCCTCAAGAACGGCAAGCAGGTGAACCCCCAGAAGGTGCGCTTCCCCACGGGTCGCATCCTTGAGGGCACGGAGCTGGCCCGGTTCAAGGAGACCATGGGCGAAACCCGCTCCGTCTATGCCTCTCTGCCCAGCGCCACAGAGGTGGCCGCGGCGAAGTAACGCATTCCAAAAAACCCGCAAAAGGCCCGGACCTCATCGGAGGCCGGGCCTTTTTTGCGGCTGCTGCCGCATAGGCAGGTGAGTGTGGCGGACCGTCCTTGGGCATGCGACCGCGCCTCGACCTCCCGAGCGGTCGGCCCGCACCAGGCGCCATCGGGTTCTTCCCGGCGTCCGCCGGCGGGGACGGATCACCCCACCGAAAGAGTGGCGGTCCGGGGACCTCGGCCTCCGGCGGGGGGTCTGGGGCGGGCCGACGCGCGGACATACGAAAGGGGCCCCGATGACATCGGAGCCCCTTGTCGCATCATGGTCATGCGGCCGTCAGGCCACGGCCTCGCGGCGGTCGTCGCTGCCGGCTTCGTCCCCGCCGCCCTCGTCGGAACCCGACGTCTTCTTGCGGGCCGGAGCGCGGCGGCGGCGCGGCGCGGGGGCCTCGCCACCATCCTCGGCGGCGGCGCCTTCGGCCTTGTCGGCGGCCTTCCGCGTGCGGCGGGCGCGGGCGGGCTTGGCCGGAGCGTCGGCGTCCTCGCCGCCGGACGCAGCCTGCGGAGCCTCTTCGCCGCCGGGCGGCTGGCCTTCGGCGTCGGCGGGCTTGCGGCGCGTGCGAGCACGACGCGGCTTGGCCGGGCGGTCCTCGCCCTGGCCCTGATTGGTGTCGCCACCGCTTTCAGGCTGCTGCGCCTGCGGCTGATGCGGAGCCGGCTGCTCGTCACGAGCCTGACCGTTTCCGCCATCGGACTGCTGGCCGCGCGGGTGCTGATCCCGACCATTGCCGCCGTGCTGCTGGTTGGGCTGGTGCTGCAGAGCGGCCTCTTCTTCGTAATCGAAGAGGTCGTCCAGCGGCGTCTGGTCATGCGCCGGCGTCGGCGGCACATGGGCGCCGCTGCCCTGCTGCTGGATCCGGTTGGACAGCGCGCCGTTGACGTTGGCGATGCGGAAATAGTGTTCCGCATGCTGATAGAAGTTCTCGGCCAGGATGCGGTCGCCGGAAGACGCCGCGTCTCGTGCCATGGCCAAGTACTTTTCCATCACCTGCTGCGCCGTTCCGCGCACGCGCTGGCCGGCACAGTTGCTGTCAAAGGTCTGGTTGCGAACCGGTCCCCTGTTGCCCTTCGGCGCGCCACCGCGGCGAGGGCGCTTGTTGTTCGAGCCTTGCTTCATGACTCCAGACAATTCTTGCGGTTGAGAAACCGTCTCCCCGAGACGACGGCGACCTTTGGCCGCGGCCGGTCAGACACCGACCCGGGTGAAGTATCGGGGAATCGAAGTGCACGATTGCCGACAATGACCGTTCGGCCGTTGCAGAGACCGTGGCGGCTTATCCTTCCGGCCAATCAGTTCGGCTGGAGATCCTGGAGCGCCAAGCCCCGGTGCGACAAGTTGTCGTGCTTGGAAACCAACGTATTCGGAGCGTCGCGGGTTTCCAACCCCTTTTTGAGGGAATCGCGAAACTTTTTTATTCGTTGGTCGCCCTTACGCACCGTGCGATCCCGGTCAGGTCCCGTCTGACATCGGTCACGCGCAGGTGAGCGTCTTCGAACAGGGTGGCGACGTCGTCCGCCTGCCCTGCCCCCACTTCCACGATCAGTGAGCCCGAAGACCTTAACAGTCGTGGAGCTTCCTTGGCAATAACCCGATACGGGTAAAGGCCGTCCGGCCCGCCTTTCAGCGCGGTGGGGGGATCATGCCGGGAAACCTCGGGATCAAGCCCGGGCACCTCGGCGTCCGGGATATAGGGAGGGTTGGAGACGATTGCATCAAATTTTCCGTCCACCGCCGCCGCCCAGTCGCCGCGCGCAAAGCGGGCGCGGTCCGCCAGCCCAAGGCGGCGGGCGTTTTCGGCCGCCAGCGCCACGGCGCCCGGCGCGATGTCAACGCCCAGGCCAGCGGCGTTGGGCCGGTCGCCAAGGATGGAAAGCAGGATACAGCCGGTCCCGGTGCCGAGGTCGAGCACGCTGTAGTGCCCTTGAGCCTCGGGCAGGGCCTCCAGCGCCAGTTCCACCACCGTTTCCGTGTCCGGGCGCGGATCGAGCGTCTCCGGCCCCACCAGGAACTCGTGGCGCCAGAACCCGCGCCGGCCGAGGATGCGGCTGACGGGCTCGCGATCAGCCCGGCGGGCGATGCGGGCGCGAAAGGCAGTTGCCGTCGCCGCGTCCACCGCCGCGTCGCCGCGCGTCAGAAGATCACCGGCCGCGCAGCCAAGCAGGTCGGCCAACAGCAGCCGGGCGTCGCGCCGCGCGCCCTCCACGCCCGCGGCGGAAAGCACGCCCGCCGCCTCGCGCAGCAGCGCGTCGACGGTATCCGTCATGCCAGTTCCGCCAGCTTCGCCGCGTTGTCCTCGGTGGTCAGGGCGTCCACAAGGTCGTCCAGTCCCTCGCCCTGCATGATCTTGTCGATCGCATAGAGGGTCAGGTTGATGCGGTGATCCGTGACGCGGCCCTGGGGGAAGTTGTAGGTACGGATGCGCTCCGACCGATCACCGGACCCCACCTGGCTGCGGCGGGCCTCGGCGCGCTCGTTCACGGCCTGCTCGCGCTGATGCTCGTACAGCTTGGCCATGAGCATTTTCAAGGCCTTGGCCTTGTTCTTGTGCTGGCTTTTTTCCTCCTGGCAGGCCGCGACCACGCCCGTGGGAACGTGGGTGATGCGCACGGCCGATTCGGTGGTGTTGACGTGCTGGCCGCCGGCGCCCTGGGAGCGGTAGGTGTCGATGCGCAGGTCCTTGTCCTCGATCTGGACGTCGACGTCCTGCGCCTCGGGCAGCACCGCCACGGTAGCCGCCGAGGTGTGGATGCGGCCGCCGCCTTCGGTTTCGGGCACGCGCTGGACGCGATGGACGCCGGACTCGTACTTCAGCCGCGCGAAGACGTCGCGGCCGGAGACCATGGCGACCACCTCCTTCACGCCGCCCAGGTCCGTCTCGTTGAGGTCCATGACCTCCACCTTCCAGCCCTTCAGCGCGGCGTAGCGCTCGTACATGCGGAACAGTTCGCCGGCGAACAGCGCCGCCTCGTCGCCGCCGGTGCCGGCGCGCACTTCCAGGATGGCGTTGCGCGAATCCGCTTCGTCCTTGGGCACCAGCAGAAGCTTGACGGCGTGCTCCAGCTCCGGCACCCGTTCGCGCAGGTCCGCCGCCTCCTCCTGCGCCAGGTCGCGCATTTCGGGGTCGGAGGCCATGGCCTCGGCCTCTTCCAGATCGGACCGCGCCTTGCGCAGCTCGGCGATGGCCTCCACCACGGGGGTCAGATCGCTGATTTCCTTGGACATGCGGGCGATGGCGTCGCCCTTGTCCTCGGTGGCGAGCAGGGCCTGAAGCTCGTCGTAGCGCGCCACGACGCGGCCCAGTTTCTCGTCCAGGTTCACCGGTCACTCTCCTTGTCGTCATGCAGCGCGAACAGCCGGCGGAGCAGAACCTCCGCCGCGCGCCGTGCATCCTCGTCGCCACCTTCCGCAACATCCCGCAAGAAACGGGAGGGCTCGTGCAGCAGGCGGTTCACCAGAAGCCGTGTCGCCTTGTCGGCATCGCCGCCGGCCGCCGCCAGGGCTTCCGCTCGCAGGGCGTCCGCGTGGTCGCGCAGGGCCGTGATGGCGGGGGCGGCGTCGCGCGCGGCCCGGCGCTTCAGGAACGCGGCCACCTCCTGCCCCACCACGTCCCACGCCGCGCGGGCCGCCGCCTCGCGCCCGGCCCGGCCGGACAGGGCGATGTGCTCCAGGTCGTCCAGGTCATAGAGGAAGGCGTTTTCCTCACGGTTCACGGCGGGTTCGATATCGCCGGGAATGCCTGCGTCCACCAGGAAGATAGGGCGCTGGCGCCGCTTGCGCAGGGCGTCGCGCACCTGTTCCAGCGTGATGGCATAGGTGCGCCCGCCGACCGCCGTCACCACCACGTCGGACGCGCGCAGGGCCTCGGGCAGGCGGTCGAAGGGCATGGCGTGGGCGTCGATGCGCCGGGCCAGCCCTTCCGCCAGGGTGTCACGCGGAGCGGTGACGGTCAGCCGAATGAGGCCGGCGGCCTGGAAGGCTTCCGCCATCAGCTCCGCCATGTCGCCGGTGCCGACGATGAGGCCGCGCGTGCGGTCCAGGTCGCCATGCAGGTCCCGCGCCGTCTGGACCGCCGACGACGCGACGGACACCGGCCCCTGGGCGATGGCTGTTTCCGAGCGCACCCGCTTGGCGCAGGCAAAGGCGCCCTGCACCACGGCTTCCAGCTCCGCCCCCGCCATGCCGGCGTCGCGTGCCAGCCGCCACGCCGCCTTCACCTGGCCGAGCACATGCGGCTCGCCGATGATCTGGCTGTCCAGGCTGGCGGCGACGGCGAAACCGTGGTGGACGGCGTCCTCGCCGGTCAGCGTATAGATCTGCCCCGCCGCATCCGCCGGGTCCATCCCCGCCAGTTCCGCCAGCACGCGCGTGAGCGCCGCGCCGCAGGCGCCGGGGTCGGCATCCACGGCCATGACCTCCACCCGGTCGCAGGTGGACAGAAGCATGGCCTGGGTCAGGCCGCAGCGGTCGCGCAGCAGGGCGAGGACACCGGGCACGGCGGCGTCCTCCACGAACAGGGCGTCGCGGAGCGCAAGGCTGCTGGAGCGATGGTTGGCGCCGACCACCACCAGCCGGCTGACCGCCGTGTCGGTCATGGGCGCAATCCCGCCCCGGCCCCGCTAGCGGAACCGGCCGAGCGCCGCCTCCAGGTCGCCGAGCGGAACCGGGGTCTGCTCGCCGCTGTCCAGGTCGCGCACCAGGGCCTCGCCCTTGGCCAGTTCGTCCTCGCCGAGGATGACGGCGGCGCGGGCGCCCACCTTGTTGGCGCGCTGCATGCGCTTTTTCATGTTGCCGGTGTAGCCCATGTCCACCGTGAACTCGGCGCGGCGCAGGTCGTCGGCCAGCGTCAGCGCGCGGGCCTCGGCCTGTTCGCCCAGCGGCACGATGGCGATGGGGCGGGCGAAGGGCTCCACGTCCTCCACCAGCAGGGCCAGGCGCTCGACACCCGCCGCCCAGCCGATGCCGGGGGTCGGCGGGCCGCCCATGGTCTTGATGAGGCCATCATAGCGGCCGCCGGCCAGGACCGTGCCCTGGGCGCCGAGTTCGGTGGTGGTGAACTCGAACGCCGTGTGGCTGTAGTAGTCCAGGCCGCGCACCAGGCGGGTGTTGTGGACGTAGTCGATGCCCAGTTGGTCCAGGCCCTTCAGCACCGTGTCGAAGAAGGTGCGGGAGTGCTCGTTCAGGTAGTCGGTGAAGACCGGGGCGTCCCTGACGATCTCCCGGTCGGCCTCGTCCTTGCTGTCGAGCACGCGCAAGGGGTTGCGCTCCAGCCGCGCCTTGCTGTCCTCGGACAGGCGGTCCATGTGGCCGCGCAGGTAGTCCACCAGCGCGGTGCGGTAGGCCTCGCGGCTTTCCTGGTCGCCGAGGGTGTTGATTTCCAGCGTGACGCGGCCTTTCAGGCCCAGGGCATCCAGGAAGCGGGCGCCCAGCGCGATGACCTCCACGTCCGCCAGCGGCGCCTCGACGCCCAGAAGCTCCACGCCCACCTGGTGGAACTGGCGCTGGCGGCCCTTCTGCGGCCGCTCGTAGCGGAACATGGGGCCGCGGTAGAAGACCTTCAGCGGCAGGGACTGCTGCAACCCGTTGGAGATGAAGGCGCGGGCGACGCCAGCCGTGCCCTCGGGACGCAGCGTGATGCCCTCTCCGCCGCGATCCTCGAAGGTGTACATCTCCTTGGTCACGACGTCCGAGGTGTCGCCCAGCGTGCGGGCGAAGACCTCGGTGAACTCGAAGATGGGCGTCGCGACCTCGGCATAGCCGAACCGCTCGGCGACCAGCCGGCAGCGTTCCTCCACCGCGCGATGTCGCCGGCACTGCTCCGGCAGAAGGTCATGGGTGCCGCGAACAGGTTGCAGGGTCGCCACTTGAGTGCCTCGTGTGTCTTTGCGGAAGTCGATGGAACTGAAGGTGATCCGGTTACCGGATAGCTACGGCATATGACGCCCGCGCGCAACCGCGAGCGCGCAGGCGGTTGGGTTGAGGAGGCCGTTTGCGGGTGGGCCGGCGCCGGCCGCCCGGCTTCCACTTCGCAACACGGCGGGGGCGGTCACCGTTTTTCAAGACGGATTTCACAGCCGAAGGATATCTTCATGGCCATCAATACGAGCGAGCCCGACCTTGCCCACGTCTCACGACAAGCTGTCCGCGAGAACAGCGGATGGTTCATCGGTATCGGCGCCTTGTGGGTCATTCTCGGCGCACTGGCGATCGTCGCTCCGTTGGCGGCCGGGATTGCGCTCAACCTGGTTCTCGGCGTCGTGTTCCTGATCGGCGGCGGCGCGCAACTGGTGCAGGCCTTCCGCGTCAAGGGCTGGAAGGGCACCAGCTACTACATGGTGGGCGCCCTTCTGGCACTGGCCTTGGGCGTCATCCTGCTGGTCTTCCCCGGTCAGGGTCTGGCGGCGCTGACGCTGGTGCTGGCGGCGTTCTTCCTGGTCAACGGCATCGTCAAGCTTGCCGCCGGCGCGCGCTACCGCGACATCGAGGGCTGGGGCTGGCTGATGGTCAGCGGCGTCCTCAGCCTGATCATCGGCGTCCTGATCTTTGTCGGCTGGCCGGCGTCCGCCCTGTGGGCGGTGGGCATCCTGGTGGGGATCGAACTGATCTTTGCCGGCATCTGGATGATCGCGGCGGGCTCTGCCGCACGCGGAGCCGTCAAATGACAGCGGCAACGCCGGGAAAGCCCGGCGATTTCACCGAACAAGCGTTTCCGGAAACGGATCGACCCGGCGGCATGCCGGGTCGATTTGCCTGACATCCCGATGCGAGGCCCGCCCCCTACTCCGCCGCCGGGGCGTCGGCCTTCCCGGCCTCTTCCGCCTTGGCCGCCTCGATCTCGGCGGCCTTCTGTTCCACCATGCCCACCAGGTGCTCCACCATCGTCTCGTCATTGATGGTGTGGTCCTTCACGCCCGAGACGTAGACCATGTGGCTGCCCGAACCGCCGCCGGTCAGGCCGATGTCGGTCTCGCGGGCCTCGCCGGGGCCGTTGACCACGCAGCCGATGATGGACAGCGTCATGGGCGTGGCGATGTGGGCAAGGCGTTCCTCCAGCGTCTCGACCGTCTTGATGACGTCGAAGCCCTGGCGCGCGCAGGACGGGCACGAGATCACCCGCACGCCCCGGTGCCGCAGCCCCAGGCTTTTCAGGATCTCGAAGCCGACCTTGATTTCCTCCACCGGATCGGCCGACAGGCTGACGCGGATGGTGTCGCCGATGCCGGCCCACAGCAGGTTGCCCATGCCGACCGCGCTCTTGACCGTGCCGCCGCGCAGGCCGCCGGCCTCGGTGATGCCCAGGTGGAGCGGGTAGTCGCAGGCTTCCGCCAGTTGCATGTAGGCGGCGACGGCCAGGAAGACGTCCGACGCCTTCACGGAAATCTTGAACTCGTGGAAGTCGTTGTCCTGCAGCACGGCCATGTGGCGCTGGGCGCTGGCGACCATGGCTTCCGGGCAGGGCTCGCCGTACTGCTCCAGCAGGTCGCGCTCCAGGGACCCCGCGTTGACGCCGATGCGGATGGAGCAGCCGTTGGCCTTGGCGGCGCGCACCACCTCGCGCACCCGGTCCTCCGACCCGATGTTGCCGGGGTTGATGCGCAGGCAGGCCGCACCCGCCTCGGCGGCTTCCAGCGCGCGCTTGTAGTGGAAGTGGATGTCGGCCACCAGCGGCACGTTGGACTGGCGCACGATGTCCTTGAAGGCGGCCGTCGAGTCCTCGTCGGGACAGGAGACGCGGACGATGTCCGCCCCGGCCTCTTCCAGCCGGCGGATCTGGTCCAGGGTGCCGGCGACGTCCGTCGTCTTGGTGTTGGTCATGGACTGGACCGAGATGGGCGCATCACCCCCCACGGGCACTGAGCCGACCATGATCTGGCGGCTCGGGCGGCGAAGGATTTGGCGATACGGACGGACGCTGCTCATGAAAACCCCACTGGATGGTGGTCACCGACGGCCGACGCGCCGCCTCCACCGCCGAAAATGGGCGTGAAGCGCGGCGCGGGCAAGGCCGTCATGGTCTCTTAACGCATGGGACGCCCAAGGGCGATCCCTCTGATGGATCAGTTGGACAACAGCGCGTCCGGTGCGAGGCGGATGCCCCGGCGCACTTCGCCCTGGTCGCCCAGCGGCGGCAGGGTCCGACCGTCGACCACGATGCGCAGGCCTCCGGCGTTGCCGACCATCAGGGTCAGGCCGCGACGGTCGGGCACCTGAAAGCGCTCGCCCTCGCGCAGAAGGCGGGTGGCGATCAGTTCCTCGCCGGCGCGCACCTGAATCCAGCTGTCCTGGGTGGCGGCCAGCACCACGCGGGTGGACCCGGCAGGCGCGCCATAGACCGCCCCGTCCAGCGCGGCGACAGGCTCGGGCAGATCGGGCGCGGCGGGAACGGCGGCCATTTGCTGCTCCTCCGCGACCGGCGCGGGCTCGGGCTCGGGCGCAGAAGTCTCCTCCGTCGCCGGCGCGGGGGCAGCGGCGGCCTCCGTCTCCGGCTCGGCGGCCGGCTCCGGCGCAGGCTCGGCGGCACTGGCCGGCTCCTCGGCCGGCGGCGGCTGGGGAACCGTGGGCTCCGACGGCGGGGCGACGGCCACCTGGCGCTCCTCGGGCACGCGCTCGACAGAACCCGGCGCGACAGGCTCCGCCGCAGCGTCCGGCGCCTCGGGCGCGGCCGCAGGCGACGGACCGGTGGCGTCGGCGGTTTCGGGGTTTTCGGCGGCGGGCGCCGGGTCGGCGGGTACCGAGGCCGCCGGCGGCGGCTCGACCGTCGGCGCCCCGGCCGGCGCCGGGTCCACCACCGGAGCCGGCTCGACGGCCGCCACCGCAGGCGCGTTCGGGGCCGCGTCCGCTGCGGGGTCAGCCGGCGCCGGGTCCGGCGCAGCGGCGGGGTCGGACGCCGGGGCCGGGGCCGGCGGTTCGGCACCGGTCAGCATGCGGTCGGCCGACTGTGCCAGAGCCTCCACCACGGCCGCACCTTCCTCGCCGGCCTCGGGCGCGGCGGCCAGCAGATCGTTGAAACGCTCCGGTACTTCCTGGATCAGTTCGGCGACGGTCCGGTCCGCGCTGGACATCCAGTACCAGCCGCCGTAGATGCCCGCGCCCAGCAGGGCGGCGATCAGCAGCATTGCGCCGGTGGGGATGCCGCCTTCGTTCACCGGGGTCGGGAACTCCAGGTCGGCCTTGCGCGGAACGATGGATGTCTCGGCCTTGTAGCGGCGCACGATCTCCTCGCCGTCCAGGCCCAGGTAGTCGGCGTAGGCGCGGACGAAGCCGACGGCATAGGTGGGGCCCGGCAGGTCCTGGTTGCGGCCGTCCTCGATGGCCTGAAGGAAGGCCAGGCGGATGCGCAGGGCCTCCGCGACATGAGGAAGATCCACGCCGTGGCTGGCGCGGGTCATGCGCAGCAGCTGTCCGACGGACTCGCGCGGCGCCGGCTCGGCGGAAGGCATGTTGTCTGCGTGCACCAAGGCGCAATCGTCCCGAAGAAGAGAAGCGTGCCCCGGACCCCCGCGACTTGCCCGCATGTCTCTGCCGGCAAAGACGCATTAAGCCCGGAGGGGTGGATTTCAAGCTACCAAATCGCCGCGACCCTTAGCAATACACAGCCGCACTATCCTCAGGACAATACGACGCCGTGGTCCTGAGCGAAGAAACGCAGCTTTTCGCGCACGCTGTGGTCCGGCAGGTCCATCAGGTCGCGAATGTAATCTTCGACCTGTCCCACATGCATGCTGCGCAGCATCATCTTGACCGGGCCGATGCCGCCGGCGGTCATGGACAGCGTGCGCACCCCCAGCGCCACCATCGCCATGGCCTCCAGCGGACGGCCGGCCATTTCGCCGCAGATCGACAGCGGCACGCCGGCCGCGCGGCACTGCCGCGCAATCTGGTCGACGGCACACAGCACCGCCGGCGACAGCACGTCGTAGCGATCGGACACCTTGGGATTGCCGCGGTCGGTGGCGTAGAGGAACTGCACCAGGTCGTTGGACCCCAGCGACACGAAGTCGACCCGCTTGAGCAGTTGCGGCAGCTGCCAGATCAGCGCCGGAACCTCCAGCATGGTGCCGACCTTCACATGGCTGGGCAGCGCCTCGGGCCCGTGCAGCTTTTCCTCGCGCGCCAGCTCCATGTCCAGCACCGCCCGGGCGGCGGTCAGTTCCGCGACCTCGCTCACCATGGGGAACATCACCCGCAGCTCGCGCCCCGCCGCCGCGCGGATCAGCGCCCGCAGCTGGGAGCGCAGGATGGCCGGGCGGTCCAGGGAAATGCGGATGGAGCGCCAGCCCAGCGCCGGGTTGTCCTCGGGCTGGCCGTGCCAGTAGGGCAGCACCTTGTCCGAGCCGACGTCCAGGGTGCGGAACACCACGGGCCGATCGCCGCAGGCGTCCTGGATACGGGCATACAGCCCGGCCTGATCCTCCACGTTGGGCAGGCTGGCCCGCGACATGAAGGGAACCTCGGTGCGGTAGAGGCCGATGCCCTCCGCGCCCGTCTCCACCACGTTCGGCAGATCCATGAGCAGCCCGGCGTTCAGCATCAGGCTGACCTTGACGCCATCGCGCGAGACCGACGGTTCGTCGCGCAGAGCGGTATAGGCGGCAAGCTTGCGGCGGCGGGCCTTCAGGCTTTTTTCGAATGCCTCGCGCACGTCGTCGCCGGGGCGGATGAAGACCTGGCCGTGATCGCCGTCGATGATGACGGGATCATGGGGCTCAATCTTGGTCAGCACGCCGGGCACCCGCGCCACCACCGGCACCCCGAGCGCGCGGGCGATGATGACCGCGTGCATGGTGCGCGAGCCTTCCTCCATGACCAGTCCGCGCAACTTGTCGCGGTCGTAGTCCAGAAGCTCCGTCGGGCCCAGGTTGCGGCACAGCAGAATGGCGTCGTCGGGCAGCGCCCCGCGCGAAGACAGCTGCTCCGCCCCCACCAGGTGCGCCAGCAGGCGGTTGGCCAGGTCTTCCAGGTCGTGCAGGCGGTCGCGGATGTAGGGATCGGTGACGTGCGACATGCGCACGCGGGTGTCGTCGTGAACCTTCTGCACCGCCGCCTCGGCGGTCAGGCCCGAGTTGATGGCCTCGGTGATGCGGCCGATCCAGCCCGCATCCTCGGCGAACATGCGATAGGTTTCCAGCACGTCGCGGAAGTCGCCGAAGGCCTCGCCGGCGTGCTGAACGGTATCGTCGTCCAGCATCCCGTCCACCTCGGCGCGCAGCGTGTTGAGCGCCTCCTTCAGGCGGACGTGCTCGACATCGGGGTCCTCGGCGACCAGACGGCCGATGCGCACCTGCGGCTGGTGCATCACCGCCACGCCGATGCCAACCCCGCCGTTGAGCCCCATGCCTTCCAGGCGCAGGGGCAGGAGCGCGTTGCCGTCCACCGGCAGCAATTCCTGCCGGTTGACCATCTGCGCCACGGTCAGAAGCTCCGCCAGCACCATGGCGACGGTCTCCAGGATCTCGACGGCTTCTTCCGTGTAGGTGCGTTCCTCGCGGTTCTGCACCACCAGGACGCCGACCACGCGGCCGCCGCGCAGGATGGGCACGCCCATCAGCGAGTGGTACAGCTCCTCGCCCGTTTCCGGGCGGTAGGCGAAGGCGGGGTGCGACCAGGCATCCGCCAGGGCCAGCGGCCGGGCGTGCGCCGCGATCTCGCCGACCAGACCCTCGCCGACGCGCAGCCGGGTGTTGTGGACGGCGGACTGAAGCAGGCCATGCGTGGCGAACAGTTCCAACACCTCGCCGGCCCGCATGACGTAGCACGAGCAGACCTCGGCTTCGTAGCCCTCGGCGATGAGGGAGACCACCTTGTCCAGGCGCTCCTGCGGCGCGCCCTGGCCGGCCATGACGTCGCGCAGACGTCCCAGCAGCCGGCGCGGGGCGCTGGTGGTGTCGATCGCGTCGGCTTTGCGGCCGGAGCCGTCACGGACGTGCATGTGCCGCCCCGCTCCCCCTGGTTGCGTCGAATTCTCAAGCCCTAAGGCTGCGTCAGGCGACCTTCGCCCGCAAGGCTTCCGTGGCCTGTTCGACCAGTTCGGCAATGATTTCAGCCGTCGGCTGCTCGCGCGTGACCATTCCGACGGACTGGCCGGCCATCAGCGAGCCGTTCTCCACGTCGCCGTCCATCACCGCGCGTTTCAGGGCACCCGCCCAGAAATGCTCGATTTCCAGCTGCGCGGCCTTCTGGTCCAGTTCCCCGGCGCGGAAGCGCTCGATGACCTGGCGCTGGGTGTCCATGAACCGTTCCGTCCCCTTGTTGACCAGCGCACGCACCGGAATGACCGGGAAGCGCGGGTCAAGCTGCACGGTGGGCACGGCATCGCGGGCGCTGGCCTTGATGAAGGCCTGCTTGAACTTCTCGTGGGCCACGCATTCGGTGGCGCAGACGAAGCGGGTGCCGATCTGCACCCCCGCCGCCCCCATTTCCAGGTAGCTGACGATGGCCTCGCCCCGGCCGATGCCGCCGGCGACGAACACCGGCACGTCCTTGACCACGGGCAGGATCTCCTGCGCCAGCACGCTGGTGGAGACGGGGCCGATGTGGCCTCCGGCTTCCATGCCCTCGATCACCAGGGCGTCGGCGCCCGAGCGCACCAGCTTTTTCGCCAGCACCAGCGCCGGCGCAAAGCAGATGACGCGCGCGCCGCCGTCCTTGGCCCGCTTGATGGACCTGGCCGACGGCAGGCCGCCGGCCAGCACGACGTGCCCCACCTTGTTGGCGGCGCATACGTCGATCAGCGCGTCCAAATCCGGGTGCATGGTGATGAGGTTGACGCCAAAGGGGCGGTCGGTCAGCGCCTGGGTCCCCTTGATCTCGGCATCCAGCAGGTCCGGCGACATGGAGCCGCAGGCGATGACGCCGAAGCCGCCGGCGTTGGAGATCGCCGCAACCAGGTTGCGCTCCGACACCCACGACATGGCGCCGCCCAAAATGGCGGCCTCGCAGCCGAGGAACTCCCGGCCGCGCTGCCAGAGGCGGTCGAGGCGCATGCGCGCGTCGTCGGTCGTCATCGACCCTGCTCTCCCGTCATCGCCTGCCGCCGCTTACGCCGCGTCCAGGCCGTAGGCCGTGTGCAGGGCGCGCAGGGCCAGCTCGGTGTACTCCTCGGCGACCAGCACCGATACCTTGATCTCGGAGGTGGAGATCACCTGGATGTTGATACCCTTGTCGGCCAGCGCGGTGAACATGGTCTGGGCGACACCGGCGTGGCTGCGCATGCCGACGCCGATGACGGAGATCTTCACCACGTTATCGTCGGCGATGAGGTCCTGGAAGCCCAGTTCCTCCTTCTTTTCCTTCAGGACGGCGACGCAGCGGTCCAGGTCGCCCTTGGCCACCGTGAAGGTCAGGTCGGTCGCCTGGCCCTCGGCGATGTTCTGGACGATCATGTCCACGTTGACGTTGGCGTCGGTGAGCGGGCCGAAGATCTTGGCGGCGACACCGGGGATGTCGGCCACGTCGACCAGGGTGATCTTGGCTTCGTCGCGCGAATACGCGATGCCGCTGACAAGTTCCTTTTCCACGATCTCGTCCTCGTCGCAGACCAATGTACCAGGGGTGTCGGGGGCGAAGGTGGAGCGCACCTGCAGGCGCACCCGGTGCTTCATCGCCATCTCGACGGAGCGGGTCTGGAGAACCTTGGCGCCCTGCGACGCGCTCTCCAGCATTTCTTCGTAGGTAATCTTTTCCAGCTTGCGTGCCTTGGGCACGATGCGCGGGTCGGTGGTGTAGACGCCGTCCACGTCGGTGTAGATGTCGCAGCGGTCGGCGTCCAGCGCCGCCGCCATGGCCACCGCCGAGGTATCGGAGCCGCCGCGGCCGAGCGTGGTGATGCGGTTGTCCGGGCCGATGCCCTGGAAGCCGGCGATCACGGGCACCTGGCCGCCGGCCATGCGTTCGCGCATGAGCGGCGTGTCGATCTCCATGATGCGGGCCTTGGAGTGGGCGTCGTCGGTCTTGATGGGGATCTGCCAGCCCAGCCACGACCGGGCGTTGCAGCCCAGTTCCTGCAGCGCGAGCGACAGGAGGCCCGTCGTCACCTGCTCGCCGGTCGCCACCACGGCGTCATACTCGCGCGAGTCGTGCATGGGCGCGACCTCGCGGCAGTAGCCGACCAGTTTGTTGGTCTCGCCCGACATGGCGGAGACCACCACGGCCACCTCGTTGCCGGCGTCGACCTCTTTCTTGACAAGCTGCGCCACGTTCTTGATGCGCTCGATGTCACCCACCGAGGTGCCGCCGAATTTCATAACGATGCGCGCCATTGGGGAAAGCACCCTTCTTTCTGTCTCTAGTCCACGCCGGAAGCGCTCCGGCCGCGACGATCCGGTTTCGATACCGGCCGCCGGCGCTCGCCGGTTGCCCCGCCGCACGGGCGCGTATACATACTCTGTCCGGGGATGGGAGGCAAGGGAAGCCCCTGTGAGGGGCGCATGACCCGCCTGCCGATCGCCGCCCAACCGCGCCTGTCCATTTACCGGGAGTGCCCTCCATGTCCGCCACCGCAGCCCCGCAGACCTCCACGGCCTCCGCCGAGGAAATGGCGAAGTTCGAGGCCATGGCGGATGCCTGGTGGGACCCCGTCGGCAAATTCAAGCCGCTGCACAAGTTCAACCCGGCGCGCGTCGCCTTCATCCGCGAGAGCCTGGGCGCCCACTTCGGCCGCGACCTGACCAAGGCCCGCCCGTTCGAGGGGCTGACGCTGCTGGACATCGGCTGCGGCGGCGGGTTGCTGTCCGAGCCCATGGCCCGGCTGGGTTTCACCGTGACCGGCCTGGACGCGGTGGAAAAGAACGTCGGCGTGGCACGACTCCACGCGGAGCGCTCGGAGCTTGCCATCGACTACCGCTGCCAGCTGGCCGAGGACGTGCTGGCGCAGGGCGAGCGCTTCGACGCGGTCCTGACCATGGAGGTGGTGGAGCACGTGGCCGACGTGCCGCTGTTCCTGCGCACCTGCGGCAATCTGGTCAAGCCGGGCGGCGCTCTGGTGGGCGCGACGCTCAACCGCACGCTGAAAAGCCTGGCGCTGGCGAAGATCGGCGCGGAATACGTGCTGCGCTGGGTTCCCGCCGGCACCCACGACTGGCGCAAGTTCGTCAAGCCGTCGGAGTTCGCGGCGGGCCTGCGCGAGGGCGGCCTGGTGACCGAGGCCCTGCGCGGCATGACCTTCATGCCGCTGACCGATACGTGGGAGGTCACGGGCGACCTGGACGTCAATTACATGATCTTTGCCACGAAACCCGAGTGACGGTGCGCCGGCGGGGCGTTCAGCCCCGCCAGAAGCGCGGCGACAGCAGCACCAGCACGGTGAAGAACTCCAGCCGCCCCAGCAGCATTCCGGCCGACAACAGCCATTTCGCCGCGTCGGGCAGCGTCGCGAAGTTGCCCGCCGGGCCGATGATGGCGCCAAGCCCCGGACCGACGTTGGACACCGCCGTGGCGGCGCCGGAAATGGCCGTCACCCAGTCCAGGCCCAGCAGGCCCAGCAGCAGGGCGATGCTGCCGACCGTTCCCACGTAGACGAAGAAGAACAACAGAACGGAGACCGCCACCTCGTCGGTGATCGGCGCGTCATTGTAGACGCGCGGCACCACGGCGTTGGGCGACTGCAGCCGCCGCAGTTGGACCGCGAACAGCCGCCATGACACCTGGAAGCGGAAGATCTTGATGCCGCCGGCCGTCGACCCCGTGCAGCCGCCCACGAAGGTCAGCGCGAAGAAGGCCGCCACTGCAAAGGCCCCCCACAGCGTATAGTCGGCCGTGGCATAGCCGGTGGTGGTCACCACGCTGGTGACGTTGAAGGCGGCCAGGGTCAGGGCCTCGAAGGCCGGCACCTTGTCGACGATCACCAGCCACCCCGCCAGAAACGCCGACACCAGCGCCAGGAACGCCAGGAAGGCCCCGACCTGGGCGTCGGTGAACAGCGGCCGGACGCCGTTGCGGACCATCTTCAGGTACAGGACGAACGGCACCGCGCCCGCGATCATGAAGGCCGTGCCGATCCAGTGGACCGCCGGCGTCTGCCAATGCCCCATGGAGGAGTCGGAGGTGGAATAGCCGCCGGTCGATACCGTGGTCATGGCGTGATTGACCGCCTCGAACGGCGTCATGCCGGCCAGCGCGTAAAGCACGCCGCACGTCACCGTCAGCGAGATGTAGGTGACGACGATCAGCAGGCCCAGGTGGCCCACCTTCGCCACCACCTTTTCCGACCGGTCGCTGCTTTCCATGCGGAACAACTGCATGCCGCCGACCCGCAGGAAGGGCAGCAGCACGATCGCCATGACGATGATGCCGATACCGCCCAGCCACTGAAGAACGCTCCGCCACACCAGGATTCCCGGCGGCGCGGTATCCAGTCCCGTCAGGATGGTGGAGCCGGTGGTGGTCAGGCCGGAGATCGCCTCGAAGAAGGCGTCGGTGTAGCTGAGATCCAGGCGCGAGAAGAAGAACGGGACGGCCGAGAACGCCGCCGTTCCGACCCACCCCAGGGCCGTCAGCAGGAATGCCTGCCGCAGGGTCAGCGACAGATCGCGGGTGCGGTTGGTCAACACCAGCAGGCCGCCGACCAGCACGGTGACGCCGGCCCCGACGAAAAAGCCGACCCAGTCGACGTCACCCGCCGCCAGGTCCGCCACGCCGGGAACCACCATCGCGGCGCCGAGTACGGTAACCAGCAGCCCCAGCACATAAAGCACGGGCTGTAGCGTCAATGTCTGCACGGGGATCGTCCTGTAAGGGAAACGGCGCCGGTCAAGCCGGTCAGGACACCGGCCGGCGCCACGGGATCGACGCGAAGGAGACGCCTTCGTCCTTCAACTCCTCGGCCTCTTCCGGCGTCGTCTCGCCGTAGATGCCGCGGGCCTCTGTCTCGCCATAGTGAATTTTCCGGGCTTCTTCGGCGAAGTTGTCGCCCACGTAGTCGCAATGCTTTTCCACCGCGTCCTGCACCTGGCGCAGCACGTCGCTCATGCGGCGGTGGAATTCGGCCACCTTTTCGGAATTGCCGGCGGGGAACTGCGCCGCCTGCTGCGGCACCGGCACGTCGGCGGCAGAGGATACCTGCGCCGCACGCTCCTCCCGCGGCGGACGGGCCGGCCCGTCCTGGCCCTTGCGGCGCGCCAGGCGAGGCGCCATAAGGGCCTTGCGGACGGATCGGTCGCCGCACGTCGGGCACTCCACCGCGCCGGCGTCCGCCATCTTGTCGTAGGCGGCGCTGTCGCGGAACCAGGACTCGAAACGGTGGTCGTTGGCGCAGAGAAGCTCGTAGCGGATCATGGTCATGTTCCCGATAAGCGTGCGTCTGCTTTACCCCAGCCCCCTCGCCGTGACAAGCTTACGCACCTGCAAGACATAGGAGGCATGCAGCATCCATGCACGGAGAGACGCGCCTGAAACCCGCCGCCAGCACGCCGGCCTCGCCCTGGCTGAGGCGCTGGATGCCGCTGGCTCCCGCCGGCGCGACGGTGCTGGATGTCGCCTGCGGCTGGGGCCGGAACCTGCGATGGATGCGCGACGAAGGCTTTCGGGTCACGGGAGTCGACTGGGACATTTGCGCCCTGTCCGACGTGGAAGGGGCGGAGATCATCGAGGCGGACCTGGAGGACGGCTCCCCCTGGCCCCTGCCCGGCCGGACCTTCGACGTGGTGCTGGTCTCGCGCTACCTCTACCGTCCGCTGTTCCCGGTGCTGGAGGAAAGCCTGGCGGACGGAGGCTTGCTGATCTACGAGACCTTCATGCAGGGCAACGAGGCCTACGGCCGCCCCCGCAACCCCGACCACCTGCTGAAGCGCGACGAGTTGCTGACGGCCTTCCCCCGCCTGTCGGTGGTGGCCTTCGAGCAGGGCGAGGTGGAAACCTGCGGCAGCGGCGTGGTTCAGCGCATCGTGCTGAGCAAGGACGCCAGGCCGAGGCGGCTGGATAACACCTGACGGCGCTTGGGCCAGGGCGGCCCGAACCTGCCTTGCGACGCCGACGCGGCCTCCTCCCGATCAGGAGGCGCGGCGGCGACGGCTAAGGGAAACGGCCGCCACCGCGCCAAAGCTGAAGAGTGCCAGGGCGGCAGGCTCGGTGACGCGAAGAACCTGCCCCCTGATCTCGCCGGCGGCGAACGCATCGGTGTGGATGTTGACGTACCAGAGTCCGTCCAGAAGGTGGCCGGCCTGATCGGCGGTGATGACCGTGCTTCCGACCGACGGGCTCGTCAGCCCGCTGATAGAGCCGATGTTCACCTGAACCTGCGCGTTCTCCGTCGGCGCGCCCGGACCGTGGAAGTGCATCGCGAAGATCTCGCCGGTCAAGTTGCTCCAGGTGATCTCCCAGCTCAACAGCAGGGAGTCGGTGTCCAGCGACACGAGCGCAACACCCCTCCCCTCCGTCGCGACCGGCGGAACCTCGTTTTCGCCGGAGAGCGTCGCCCTGAAATCCACGATCGGTCCGGCAACCGCATTCCGGGGCGACGCACCCAGGACTATGAACAGCGCCAGGACCGCCAACGGCAGGATACGGAAGTTCATGGCCGCTCTCCCTCTCGTCGGAGACTGCAGAACGGCAGAAATCATGGCCGAGACGGTTTTTCGCGTCATGGACGCCTTGGGTGTATACGCCGTATCCCCGTCAGCGGGCGCCACCCGGCGCCCGGCCCCCTTGTAACTTAGCATGTGCCGAATCCGGTATGATACCGGTTGCGGTGGCGGACGAGAGACCGACGCCCCTCAGGGACACCAAGCCCGTGTGTGAGCCAGGGTCCTCGTCCGCCGTTCCATCGAACCCGAACAGTCGCTTGGGCCGCTCGAAGCGAAGCCCGCTTGCGCAAGGATGGGATCGGATGGACGCTCTCAACATCGGCATCGACGTCTCGAAGGATCGGTTGGACGTCGCCACCACCTCGCCTTCGATGGCCGCTTTCCATGTTCCGCGCGATCATGGCGGGCTGTCGGATCTGGTCGAGCGATTGAAGCCGCTCGGCGCCGAGCGGATCGCGATCGAGGCCACTGGCGGCTTCGAGACCGTCGTCGCGGCAGCCCTGGCCGCCGCCGGCCTTCCGGTCGTCGTGGTCAATCCGGCGCGCGTGCGTGCCTTCGCCCAAGCCCTTGGGAAACGGGCCAAGACCGATCCGATCGACGCTGCGGTGATCGCTCGTTTCGCCGAAGCCACCAAGCCTGAAGTGCGCCCGCTGCCTGACGCCGAGACCGAGGCGCTGGCCGATCTCGTCGCTCGCAGACGGCAGATCATTGCGATGATCGGTGCGGAGAACCAAAGGCTCAAACGGGCCTCTTCCCGGACGGCCAGGAGCATCAGGCGGCTGCTGAAAGCACTCGAGAAGGAACTCGCCGACATCGACCTGGACATCGACGACAGCATCCGCCGGTCGCCCAGCTGGCTGGAAAAAGTCGAGCTCCTCAAATCCGTTCCCGGCGTCGGCGACCAGATCGCTCGCACCCTGATCGCCGAACTGCCGGAACTCGGCACCCTCGACCGCCGGCAAATCGCCGCTCTGGTCGGCTTGGCGCCGTGGACGCGGCAATCCGGCAAATGGCGTGGCAAGAGCTTCATCGGCGGCGGCCGTGCCGCCGTCCGAACTGCCCTCTACATGGGGGCCCTCGTCGCCGCGCGGCACAATCCCCTGCTCAAGGGGTTTCGGGATCGCCTCGTCGCTCAGGGCAAACCCAAGCTCGTTGCCATCATCGCCGTCGCCCGCAAGCTCATCACAATCCTCAATGCAATCATCCGGGAGGCCCAGCCATGGCGCGAGCAAATCGTTTGACCGGAAAGACAGTCGCTCACACCAAGCTGAACGCCCGATCGTGGGTCAGCGAGGGAACCTTGCCGCGGGCCTTCTCCACCGCGTCGGTGTCCACATCCGCATAGACGATCCCCACCTCTTCCCCCGCGTCCGCCACCACCTCGCCCCAGGGCGCGACGATGAGCGCGTGGCCGTAGGTCTCGCGGCCCTTGTGTTCGCCGGTCTGGGCGGGGGCGAAGACCCAGCAGCCCGTCTCGATGGCGCGCGCCCGCAGCAGCACATGCCAGTGGGCGGCGCCGGTGGGGCGGGTAAAGGCGGAGGGCACCGTCAGGAAATCGGCCCCCGCCTTCGCCAGCGTGCGGTAGAGGTGCGGGAAGCGCAGGTCGTAGCAGATGGTCAGGCCCAACCCGCCCCAGGGCGACTTCACCACCATCGCCTGGTCGCCGGGGCGGAAGGTGCTGGATTCGCGGTAGGCCTCGCCGTTGCCCAGGTCCACGTCGAACATGTGAATCTTATCGTACCGCCCGGCGATGGCGCCCGAGGGGTCGAACATCAGCGTGCGGTTCGCCACCCGGTCGTCGGCCAGCTTCACCGCAATCGTCCCGCCGTGCAGCCACAGGCCCGTCTCCCGCGCCAGGGCGGCGAAGGCGGGCACGGCCGGGTGCTCGGCTTCCGGCAGGGCCTTGGCGAGCGTGTTCTTCCGACCCCACTCCATCATGGTAACGTTTTCCGGCATCAGCACCATGTCCGCGCCGTTTGCCCGCGCCTCCCGCGCCATGGCGCAGGCGGTGTCCAGGTTGGGCGCGATGTCGGGGCCGGCGTTGACCTGCAGGCAGGCGACCTTGAAGGACGGCATGGCGGCGCCCCTCAGGCGCCCAGCATGGCGTCGAGCGCGCCCTTGCGCTCCAGCGCCATCAACTCGTCGCAGCCGCCGACGTGCTCGTTGTCGATGAAGATCTGCGGCACGGTGCGGCCGCCGTGGGCGCGCTTTTCCATTTCCTTGCGGCGCTCGGGCTGCTGCATGACGTCGATTTCCTCGAAGTCGACGCCCTTGCTGGTCAGCAGCTTCTTGGCGCGGACGCAGAAGGGGCAGAAGGCGGAGGAATAGACTTCAACCTTGGCCATGGGGCCTCCTTGTCGATCGGATTGCGTGGGTTCTGCCCGGGTTACGCTTAAGGTAGGGGTTCCGTGTCCGGTTGCCACTCGGGCGAGAGCACGACGCGGGCCAGCGTCACCACGTCCACCGCCGCCGCACCCGCCTGCCGCAGGACCCGCGCGCACTCGCCCACCGTGGCGCCGGTGGTCATCACGTCATCGACCAGCAGCACCACCCGGCCGCCCACCGAGTCGGGATCGGACAGCACAAACGCGCTGCGCACGTTGCGCCGGCGCGCGGCGCGGCCCATGCCCTCCTGCGGCGGGGTCTTGCGGGCGCGCAACAGAAGGTTCGGCGCGAAGCGGCCCGCCGGCACCCCTCCCAGGCGGTCCAGTTGCCGGGCCAGCAGGGCGGCCTGGTTGTAACGCCGCTTCATCAACCGGCCGCGATGCAGGGGCACGGGCGCGATGAGGTCGGCGTCCTCCACCAGCGGCCGGGCGGCGCGCATCATCCAGCGGGCGAAGGCCGGCGCGGAGTCGGTGCGGTCGGCGTGCTTGAACCGCAGGATCAGGTCGCGCGCCACGCCATCGTACTCGAACACCGCCCGCGCCCGGCGCCACGGCGGCGGGGCGTCGATGCAGGCGGCGCACAGGGCGCCCGGCTCCATGGGCAGCTCGAACGGGTCGCCGCAGGAATTGCACACCGGGTCCACCAGGAACTCCACCCCGCCGAAGCACTCCGCGCACAGCGCGCCAGGCTCTGCCACCAACGTCCCGCAGGCGAGGCAGCGGGGCGGCAGCAGGGCGTCGAGGACGGCGCGGGAGGCCGTGCGCAGGGGGCGGAGCGTCGCGGTCATGATCCTTTCCGCATAGCACGATTCGCAGCCTGCCGCCCTTCGCACTTGCCAGCGCCCCCGCGCGATGCCATCTAACGGCGCATGTCCGACCAGATGACAGTCTTCGACAGGGCGACCGTCCGCCGCCACCGCGACCGCGCGGCGGCGGGCCTGGGCGCGTTCGACTTCCTGTTCCGCGAAAGCGCCCACCGCCTGGCCGACCGGCTGGACGACATGACGCGCACCTTTCCCGTGGCCCTGGACCTGGGGTGCCACGGCGGCGAACTGGCGGCCGCGCTGTCGCCCAAGCCGGGGATCGAGACGCTGGTGCAGGCGGACATGTCGCCCGCCATGGCGAAGCGCGCCGGCGGCCTTGCCGTCACCATGGACGAGGAGTTCCTGCCCTTCGCCCAAGGCTCGCTGGACGCCGTGTTGTCGAACCTCAGCCTGCACTGGGTCAACGACCTGCCGGGCGCACTTTTGCAGATCCGCCACGCGCTCAAGCCCGACGGCCTGTTCCTGGCCGGCGTCCTGGGCGGCGAGACCCTGCACGAGCTGCGCCACTGCATGACCCAGGCGGAAGTGGAGATCGAGGGCGGCCTGAGCCCCCGCGTCAGCCCCTTCGCCGACGGGCCGGACCTGGGCAGCCTGCTCCAGCGCGCCGGCTTCGCCCTGCCGGTGGTCGACAGCGAAATCATTGCGGTGCGCTACGAGAACCCGCTCAAGCTGCTGTCGGACCTGCGCGGCATGGGCGAATCCAACGCCGTCGCCGAGCGCCGCAAGGGCTTCATGCGCCGCGCCACGCTCATGCGCGCCATGCAGATGTACGTCGAGGAATTCGGCGGCGACGACGGCCGGGTGCCGGCGACCTTCCACATCATCTGGATGCACGCCTGGGCTCCGCACGAAAGTCAGCAGAAGCCGCTGCGCCCCGGCAGCGCCAGCGCCCGGCTGGCCGATGCGCTGAATTCCGAAGAAATCGGCCTTGGCGTCAAGCCCGGGCGCGACTAGGGTTTGGGAATGCAATTCACAACGCCTCTCATCCGCGGGACGCTGATCAAGCGCTACAAGCGGTTCCTCGCCGACGTCACGCTTGCGGACGGCACGGTCGTCACCGCGCACACCGCCAACTCGGGCAGCATGAAGGGCTGTGCGGAGCCGGGCAGCGCGGTCTGGCTGTCGCCGGCCGACAATCCCAACCGCAAGCTGAAGTACACCTGGGAGATCGTCCAGGTGGACGGCGGCGGGCTGGTCGGCATCAACACCAGTTGGCCCAACGCCCTGGTCGCCGACGCCTGCGCGTCGGGTGTCATTCCCGAACTGTGCGGCTACGACACGGTGCGCCGCGAGGTGAAGTACGGCAAGAACAGCCGCATCGACGTGCTGCTGGAAAAGTCCGAGACCGGCGAAAAGTGCTATGTCGAGGTCAAGAACGTCACGCTGGCCCGCGACGGCCACGCGGAGTTCCCCGATGCCGTCACCGCGCGCGGCGCCAAGCATCTGGTTGAAATGACCGACATGGTGGCCGAGGGCCATCGCGCCGTCATGGTCTACCTGGTGCAGCGCGAGGACTGCCGCGCCTTCCGCGTTGCCGCCGACATCGACCCGGCCTATGAAAAGGCGCTCGCGCTTGCCATGTCGCAAGGGGTGGAGGCGCTGTGCTATGCCTGCACGGTGACGCCCGAGGCCATCACGGTGGCGCGGCCGCTGCCGCTCAACCTGACCCCGGCCGCCGCGCCCGAGCCCGTCTCCGCCTGACCCGACGCCGCCCGCAAACCAGACGATCCCGAACGGACCCTGATCGACCCATGAACCAGACCGCCCGCCACATCGACACCGCCCCGCAGCACGGCCCCGAGGACTTCGAGGCCATGCGCAAGGCCGGCCGCGTGGCCGCCGAAATGCTGGATTACATCACGCCCTTCGTGAAGCCGGGCGTGACCACCGGTGAACTGGACGACCGGCTGGCCAGGCTGGGCGAGGACCTGGGCGTCACCCACGGCCCCATGGGCTATCGCGGGTTCCCCAAGCACATCTGCACGTCGGTGAACCACGTCGTCTGCCACGGCATTCCTGGCGACAAGAAGCTCAAGGACGGCGACATCATCAACATCGACGTCACGCCCATCGTCGATGGCTGGTACGGTGATACCAGCCGCACCTTCTACGTCGGCAAGCCCAGCGTGAAGGCCAAGAAGCTGGTCGAAGTCACCTACGACTGCCTCATGCGCGGGATCGAGGTGGTGCGTCCCGGCGCCCGCCTGGGCGACATCGGCTGGGCCATCCAGGAATACGCGGAAGCGCAGGGCTTTTCGGTGGTGCGCGATTTCTGCGGCCACGGCGTCGGGCGCGTCTTCCACACCAAGCCGAACGTCATGCACTTCGGCAGCCCCGGCGAGGGCGAGGTGATCGAGGAAGGCATGTTCTTCACCATCGAGCCCATGATCAACGCCGGCAAGGCCGCCACCAAGATCCTGCCCGACGGCTGGACCGCGGTAACACGCGACCGCTCCCTTTCCGCCCAGTTCGAGCACACCATCGGCGTGACGGCGGACGGCTGCGAGATCTTCACCCTTTCGCCCAAGGGCTGGCACTGCCCGCCCTACGAAGGCGCCTGAGGCCGGCGGAACCCAAGGGGGGATCATGGGGGACGCCGGGGACGATCGGAACGACGCCGTGGCCGACATGTTCGGCCACGGCCCGCCCGCGTCCGGCGGCTTGGCGGAGGAGCCCGCGTCGCCCCCCGCGCCCGCCGCGAAGGACAACCACAAGCACGGCCACCGCGAACGTTTGCGCGACCGCTTTCTCAAGGGC
Organism: Caenispirillum salinarum; assembly: GCF_044803115.1. GTDB lineage: Bacteria > Pseudomonadota > Alphaproteobacteria > Rhodospirillales > Rhodospirillaceae > Caenispirillum > Caenispirillum salinarum_A. Next base: position 3,596,415 of record NZ_CP085224.1, read on the forward strand.
GGGGCCGAAAGCGTGGCGGATTACGAACTGCTTGAACTGATGCTGTTCGCCGCCATCCCCCGCCGCGACGTCAAGCCCATCGCCAAGGAACTGCTGAAACGGTTCAAGACCGTCGGCAACGTCGTCACCGCCAGGCCCGAGGAGCTGATGCAGGTGGACGGCATCAAGCTGGCCGCCGCGACCGCCCTGAAGTCCGCCGAGGCTGTCGCCGTGCGCATGCTGCGCGACCAGGTGATGGACCGCCCCGTCATTTCCTCGTGGGATTCGCTCATCGACTACTGCACGGCCTCCATGGCCTACCGCGATACCGAACAGTTCCGCATTCTGTTTCTGGACCGCCGCAACCGCCTGATCGCCGACGAACTGCAGCAGAAGGGGACGGTGGACCACACGCCGGTCTACCCGCGCGAGGTGCTGAAGCGGGCGCTGGAGGTTCAGGCCAGCGCCCTGATCCTGGTGCACAATCACCCCAGCGGCGACCCCACGCCCAGCCAGGCCGACATCCAGATGACCCGCACCATCCGTGATGCCGCCAGACCGTTGGGGGTGACGCTGCACGACCACGTCATCGTCGGGCGCGGCAGCTATACATCCCTGAAGGCGCAGGGTTTCATCTGAATCCCCTGGCCCTGCGAAATCCACAAAAACGATGCACGGCAATTGACCAAGCATTCATGAATGGGTAGTAAATGCTTATGCCGTTCGGCTTAACGGCTCGCCGGACGGCCAAAAGGACTACCCCATGCTGGACGCCTATAACACCATCGTTCATATGCTGGAGCGCCTGCACCGGCACTTCCTGGATGTGCTGCGGGCAGAGTTGCGCCGCATGAATGTGAACGACATCAACGCCGTTCAGGCCCTGCTGCTGTCCAACATCGGCGACCAGGACGTGGTGATCCGCGACCTGAAGGACCGGGGCTACTATCACGGCTCCAACGTCAGCTATAACATCAAGAAGCTGACCGAGTTCGGCTACATCCACCAGGAGCGGGCGGAGCACGACCGCCGCGCCACGCAACTGCGCCTGACGGACAAGGGCATGGAACTGTGCCACGCCATCCGCGACCTGCAGAACCGCCTGGCCGAGTCCCTGAACACCGACGCCGGCGCCACCGAGGGTGAACTGCGCAAGGCCGACGAGGTGCTCCAGAAGCTGGAACGCACCTGGACGGACTACATCCGCTACGGCCGCTGAAGCGGTCTCTCCCTAAAGACCGGGCTCCGGCGGCTCCACCTTGATGGTGGAGGCGAACATCTCGTTGTAGCCTTCGTCGGCGACAACCACCTTCGTCTCGCCCGGCTGTTCGGCAAAGATGAACAGCATGCCCGGCTCCTGCGTGCCCACGGTCACCACGCCGGGCACCAGCGAAATGATCGTGCCCGCCGGCTGCGGCAGGCGGATCACCTCCATGTCGCCCACCGTCATCTCCATCACCGGAAGGCGCTCGGCCTGCCGGGGGGCGGCATCGCCGTCGGTCTCCGGCTCCGGGATGACGATGAGGGGCGTGGTGAAGGGGTCGCCGCGCTCGGGCTGTTCGGGCACCTCCGCCGCCGCCGGCAGCGGTGCCGCCGCCATCACGACGGCCGCGAGAGTCGCCGAGCGGATAGACATGCGCATGGTGATCCTTCCCCTTGCGAACCTTTGACGGACCACGCTACTCCAGCGCTCCGGCCGTTGCAACGCGCTACGGTCTGGAGGTGGGCGCCGAAATCTCCTATAACCGCGCCCATCCCGAGTCCTCTGGCGAAAAGCGAGATCCGTCGACATGATTCCCCGCTACACGCGCCCCAAGATGGCCGCCATCTGGGAACCCGAGAACAAGTTCCGCATCTGGTTCGAGATCGAGGCCCACGCCTGCGACGCCCAGGCCAAGCTGGGCGTGGTCCCGGAAGCCGCCGCCAAGGCCGTGTGGGAGCGTGGACAGTTCGAGGTCGCCCGCATCGACGCCATCGAGGCCGAGGTCAAGCACGACGTCATCGCCTTCCTGACCAACCTGGCCGAATACGTCGGCGACGAGGCCCGCTTCGTCCACCAGGGCATGACCAGCTCCGACGTGCTCGACACCTGCCTGAACGTGCAGCTGGTCCAGGCCGCCGACATCCTGCTTGCCGACCTGGACGAGTTGCTGGCCGCGCTCGAAAAGCGCGCGTTCGAGCACAAGATGACCGTCTGCATGGGCCGCAGCCACGGCATCCATGCCGAGCCGGTGACCATGGGCCTGAAGTTCGCCAGCTTCCACGCCGAGTTCCAGCGCAACCGCGAGCGCCTTCTGGCCGCCCGCGAGGACATCGCCACCTGCGCCATCTCCGGCGCCGTCGGCACGTTCGCCAACATCGACCCCTTCGTCGAGGAACACGTCGCGGAGAAGCTGGGCCTGAAGCCCGAGCCGATCTCCACCCAGGTCATTCCGCGTGACCGCCACGCCATGTTCTTCAGCGTGCTGGGCGTCATCGCCTCGTCCATCGAGCGCCTGGCGACCGAGGTCCGCCACCTGCAGCGGACCGAAGTCCGCGAGGCCGAGGAGTTCTTCTCCAAGGGCCAGAAGGGCAGCTCCGCCATGCCGCACAAGCGCAACCCGGTGCTGACCGAGAACCTGACGGGCCTCGCCCGCATGGTGCGCTCCTACGCCCTGCCGGCCATGGAGAACGTCGCGCTGTGGCACGAGCGCGACATCAGCCATTCGTCCGTGGAGCGCTACATCGGCCCCGACGCGACCGTCACGCTGGACTTCGCGCTGGCCCGCCTGACCAACGTCGTCGCCAACCTGGTGGTCTACGAGGACGCCATCGACCGCAACCTCAACCAGATGGGCGGCCTGGTGTTCAGCCAGCGCGTCCTGCTGGCGCTCACCCAGAAGGGCGTGTCGCGCGAAGACAGCTACAGCCTGGTCCAGCGCAACGCCATGAAGGTGTGGAACGGCGAGGGCAACCTTCAGGACCTGTTGAAGACCGACCCCGACGTCTCGGCCAAGATGACCACCGAGGAAATCGACGAGCTGTTCGACCTGGGCTACCACACCAAGCACGTCGACACGATCTTCAAGCGCGTCTTCGGCCGCAGCGAGTAAGGCATGATGCGGGGATCGATACGATCCCCGCCCTTCCTTGATGAGTTTGCGAACGGGCTGGCAGCGAATGTAGGTTCCTGCTTTCACAAGCCATCAGCCGCCTCAACGGCGCCCCAACTCATCGCGGGGGAGCGCGAGGGGGACCACGTTGGTCCCCCTTCGCCACCTCGCCGCTCGGTACTGGAGCCATACCGTAATGGCTCTTCTCACACACGCGCTGTCCGCACACACTGCGCCCCGCCTTGAACACCCCGGAGCGCCTGAATGCCCGCCTTTCTCACCGCCGTCCAGCGCCTGATCCGCGACAGCTTGCGGGTCTGGTGGGTGCTGCTGCGCATGATGGTGCCCATCATGATCGCGGTGAAGGTGGCCGCCGAGATGGGCGCCATCCCTTACATCGCCGCGGCCTTCGCGCCGGTGATGGACCTGGCGGGGCTGCCGGCGGAGGTGGGCGTGGTCTGGGCCGCCGCCTGCCTGACGACCATCTACGGCGCGGCCGCCGTGCTGCCGACCGTGCTGCCCGACGTCTCCCTCACCGTCGCTCAGATGACCGTGCTGGGCACCATGATCCTGGTCGCCCACTCCCTGCCCGTGGAGGGCCGGGTGTGCCAGCGCGCCGGGGCCGGCATCATCTTTCAGACGCTCCTGCGCCTGGTCGCCGCCCTGCTGTTCGGCATCGTGCTCAATGCGGTCTACGGCGGCCTCGGCGTGCTGCAGGAGCCGGTGACCATCTCCTGGCTGCCCGAGGCAGACCCCGATGCCGGCTGGACAGGCTGGGCGGTCGACTCGGCCATCGGCCTCGGCTGGATCTATCTCATCATCCTGGCGATCATGGCCGGTATGGCGCTGCTGGACGCCGTCGGCGCGAACCGGCTGCTCACCCGCCTGCTGTCGCCGCTGCTGCGCGTCATGGGCATCGGCGAAAAGGCGGTCCCGCTGACCGTGATCGGCGTGCTGCTGGGCATCTCCTACGGCGGCGGGCTGATCATCCGCGAGGTGGAGCGCGGCGGGCTGAGCCGGCGCGACGTGCTGCTGTCCATCTCCTTCATGGCGCTGTGCCACAGCCTCATCGAGGACAGCCTCATCATCATCGCCCTGGGCGGCCACTGGTCGGGGGTGATTATCGGCCGGCTGGTGCTGACGCTGGTGGTGATCGCGGTGCTGGCGCGCATCGTCCATCGCATGTCCGACGAGACGCTGGCCCGCCTGTTCCTCAGCCGCGTGAAGATACCCGATCCCGCGCCCGAACCCGCCGCCGCAACCACCGCGCCCACCGCGCGTTGACGGCGGGCCCAAGCCCATTTCCATGCCGACGGAGACCGCCATGCCCGATGCCATGCTCGACATCCTCAAGCGGGCGCCGGTGGTGCCGGTGCTGGTCATCGAAAACGCCGACGACGCCGTGCCGCTCGCCCGCGCCCTGGTCGCGGGCGGGCTGCCGGCGCTGGAGGTGACGCTGCGCACCCCCGCCGCCCTGGACAGCATCCGCCGCATCACCGCCGAAGTGCCCGAGGCGCTGGTGGGTGTGGGCACCATCATGAAGCCCGCCGACTTCGACACGGCACAGGAGGCCGGTGCCCGCTTCGCCGTCAGCCCCGGCGCCACCGACGCCCTGCTTGAGGCCGCCCGCGCGAGCGGCATGCCCTTCCTGCCGGGCGTCGCCACCGCCAGCGAGGTCATGCGCGGCATGGAGGCCGGGTTGAGCGTCTTCAAGGCCTTCCCCGCCGCCGCCATCGGCGGACCCGCCACGGTGGCGGCCTTCGGCGGTCCCTTCCCGGAAGCGCGCTTCTGCCCGACCGGCGGCATTCGCTCCGGCACCGCCGCCGACTACCTGCGCCTGCCCAACGTGGTCGCCATCGGCGGCACATGGCTGGCGCCCAAGGAAAAGGTCCGCGCCGGCGACTGGCAGGGCATCGAGGACCTCGCCCGTTCCGCCGCCGGCCTGGCGGAGCACCTAGGATGACCGCAGGGGCCGCCTTCCCGCCGCTTGTCGCCAAGGCCCTGCTGCTGGACTTCGACGGGGTGCTGTTCGACACCACCGCATCCGTGGACCTGTTCTGGCGCCGCTTCGCCGAGGACGCCGGCCTGCCCGCCGAACGGGTGCTGGCGGACGTCCACGGCCGGCGCGAGGTCGACACCATCCGCGCCCTCGCGCCGGACCGTGTCACCAGCGATAGCGCCTATTACCGCGACCGGCCGATCCTGCCGGAGGAGATCGAGTGGGCGCGGGAGTATGCCGGCGCCGTCGATCTGCTGAGGACGCTGCCGCCGGAGCGTTTCGCCATCGTCACCTCCGGCCATCGCGCGCTGTTGACCGCACGGCTGGCGCACTTCGGCCTGGAGCTTCCGACGGTGACGGTGACCGCCGATGACGTGTCGGACGGCAAGCCTTCCCCCGCGCCTTACCTGTTGGCGGCGGAACGTCTGGGCGTGGACGCCGCCCGCGCGGTGGTGATCGAGGACGCCCCACCGGGCATCCGCGCCGGCAAGGCCGCCGGTGCCCGCGTCATCGCCGTCGCCACCACCCATGCGCCCGAGGAGTTGGGCGAGGCGGATCGCATCGTGTCCGACCTTGGCGCCATGGCGGTTTCGGCGCTGGAGGACGGCAGCCTGCGGATCACGCGGCGGACGCCATAGCGGCCCCTGCCCGGCCGGCTCAGCGGCACTGGACACTATCGCCGCCCGCCGTCACTGTGGCGCCATGACCCAGTCTTCCTCCGCATCCGGCCAAGTCGTCGCCGACCCCACCGCACGCGCTGGTTTCACCGCCGCCCTGGGGGCCTACGGCATATGGGGCATCTCGCCCCTGTTCTTCCGCGAGATCGCCATGGTGCCGCCGCTGGAGGTGGTGGCGCACCGCATCCTGTGGGCGCTGCTGGTGCTGGCGCTGGTCATCACCATCCGGGGCGGCTGGACGGAAACGGTCGCCATTCTGCGCGACCGCAAGAAGGCGCTGGTCTTCGTCGCCTCGGCCACCGCCATTACGGTCAACTGGATCACCTTCGTCCACGCCGTCACCAGCGGCCGGGCGCTGGAGGCGAGCCTGGGCTACTACATCTTCCCGCTGGTGACGGTCATGCTGGGCGCGGTATTCCTGAAGGAGCGGTTCTCGCCGCGCCAGGTGGCGGCGCTGGGGCTGGTGATTGCGGGCGTCGCGGCCCTGGTCATCGGCCTGGGCCGGCTGCCGTGGGTGACGCTGACGCTGGCGTGTTCGTTCGCCATGTACGGCCTGTTGCGCAAGACCGCGCCGGCGGAAAGCCTCGTCGGGCTTTTCCTCGAAACCATTCTGCTGAGCCCGCTGGTGCTGGTCTTCCTGGCCTGGCTGGAATGGACCGGCGCCGGCCACTTCATCGGCGCGCCCGAGGGGCCGTGGGTGACGACCCTGCTGGTGCTGGCGGGCCCTCTGACCGCCGTGCCGCTGTTCCTGTTCGCCTTCGCGGCCCGCCGGATGCGGCTGGCGACGCTTGGCCTCATGCAGTACATGAACCCCACCATCCAGTTCCTGCTGGCGACCCTGATCTTCGGCGAGGCCTTCACCACCCCCCACGCCGTCGCCTTCGGGCTGATCTGGACGGGCATCGCGGTCTACAGCATCGATCCCGGCCGCCTGCGCCGCCGACGCCGTGCGCGGAGCGGCGATGCCGCTTGACGCCGGACAAACCCTCCATCGCTTGCGGTTGACTTGCGCTTGCGTTGGGTCCATATGGCGGAACAGCCGCGAAGGACAGTGACGCCGGCAGACGGGTCCCGGTTGCCCGCAGCCCGCCCGCCAGGTCTCCCCCGACCCGCCGTCACGGACGCCCAGACGCCACAGGAGTTGAGCGAAGAATGACTGACAATCCGGCCTTCCAGCAGATCCAGAACGACATCGACACCAACGACGTCGTGGTGTTCATGAAGGGCACCAGCCAGTTCCCGCAGTGCGGCTTTTCCGCCGCCGTCGTGCAGGTGCTGAACCACTTCGGCGTTCCGTTCAAGGACGTCAACGTGCTCGCCAGCGACGACATGCGCCAGGGCATCAAGGACTTCTCCAACTGGCCGACCATCCCCCAGCTCTACGTGAAGGGCGAGTTCGTGGGCGGCTGCGACATCGTGCGCGAGATGGCCGCCAACGGCGAACTGCAGCAGATGTTCAAGGACAAGGGCGTGATGACCGCCGCGTAAGGTGGCGCCACACCGATCCTTGCAAAAGGCCGGTCTCCGCGGAGACCGGCCTTTTTCGTATGCGCGTCAGGCGTCTTCCTTCGCCTTATCCGGGGTCCTGGCCGGATCGCCCATGGCGTAGGCGCGTTCCACTTGGGCAACGCGGGTGGTGTAGGCGGAATACCAGCCATCGCGCCCGGCCGCGCGCGCCGCGACATGCTCGGCGTGGTGCTTCCAGGCGCGGATGGCCTCCTCGCTCTCCCAGTAGCTCACGGTGATGCCGAAGCCGTCCGGCCCGCGCGCCGATTCCACGCCCAGGAAGCCGGGCTGGGCGCGGGCAAGCTCCACCATGCGTTCGGCCATGGCGTCGTAGCCGTCGTCCGGCGCCTCGGCGCGGCGCGAGGTGAAGATGACGGCGTAGCAACCTGGCGTGCAAGCGTCCATGGAGGCGTCCTCTCCTGTTGAGCGGCCAGGATAGCCGCCCCGCCGCGCCGGGAGGCAGGGCCATTGCGCAGCGCAACCGCGGGGCGATTGCCCGCGTTGCCGCAGCAGATACCGGACGGCGCACCCGCGCCGGTCCGCGCCTTTTTCCTGTTCCAGAGCCATAAGGACAGCATCCATGTGGACCGTTCCCGCCAAGGACGCGCAGATTCCCGCGCTCGGCTTCGGCACCTTCACGCTTTCGCCCGATGACTGCCACCGCATGGTGAAGGCGGCGCTGGAGATCGGTTACCGCCACGTGGACACCGCCCAGGTTTACGACAACGAGGACGCCGTCGGCGCCGCCATGGGGGAAAGCCCGGCGCCGCGCGAGGACGTCTGGCTGACGACCAAGGTCTGGGTGGACAAATTCCGCGACGGCGATCTCCAGAAAAGCGTCGACGACAGCCTGAAGCGCCTCCAGACCGACTACGTGGACCTGCTGCTGCTGCACTGGCCCAACCGCGACGTTCCGCTGGAGGAGACGCTCAAGGCGCTGGCGTCGGTCAAGCGCGACGGCCGGGCCCGCCACATCGGCCTTTCCAATTTCACCGTTTCATTGATGAAGCAGGCCTTCGCCGCAACCGAGGAGCCGCTGGCCGTCAACCAGGTGGAGTATCACCCCTACCTGAACCAGGACCCGGTGCTGGACATGGTACGCGCCAAGGGTATGGCTCTGACGGCCTACAGCCCGGTCGCCCAGGGCAAGATCATGGGCGACGAAACGCTCAAGCGCATCGGCGCAAAGTACGGCAAGAACGAAGCCCAGGTGACTCTGCGCTGGCTAATCCAGCAGGACGGCGTCGTCGCCATCCCCCGCACCAAAAGCAAGGAGCACTGCAAGACCAACCTGGAGGTCTTCGACTTCGAGCTGACCGACGACGACATGGCCGAGATCAAGGGCCTCAACCGCCCCGACGGCCGCCAGATCAGCCCGCAGGGTCTGGCGCCCGAGTGGGACACCTGAAGGCGGAAGCGCTCGCATCCCGCACAAAGAAAACCGGCGGCACCCTGGGGGCGCCGCCGGTTTCTCGTTCGCGGGAATTCCCGCTCGCGCTGGCAGTGATTAGCGCGAGTAGAACTCGACCACCAGGTTCGGTTCCATCTGGACCGGGTAGGGAATGTCGGCCAGCTTCGGCGTGCGGACGAAGGTGCCCTTCATGGCCTTCGGGTCGACGTCCATGTAGTCGGGGACGTCACGCTCGCCGGACTCGATGGCTTCCATGATCTGCGGGATCTGGCGGGCGCGCTCGCGCACCTCGATCACGTCGCCTTCCTTGACCATGTAGGACGGAATGTTGACGCGCTTGCCGTTCACCAGGATGTGGCCGTGGTTGACGATCTGGCGCGCGGCGAACGGAGTCGCCACGAACTTCATGCGGTAGACGACGGCGTCCAGGCGGCGCTCCAGCAGGCCCACCAGGTTCTCGCCGGTGTCACCCTTCCGGCGGGTGGCCTCGACGTAGTACTTGTGGAACTGCTTCTCGCCGATGTTGCCGTAGTAGCCCTTCAGCTTCTGCTTCGCCATCAGCTGGATGCCGAAGTCGGACGGCTTGTGGCGGCGCTGGCCGTGCTGGCCGGGGCGCGACTCGCGCTTGTTCAGCGGGCTCTTGGCGCGGCCCCACAGGTTGACCTGAAGGCGGCGGTCGATTTTGTGCTTGGCGGCGATACGCTTCGACATAGCGTGCTCGATCCTTGTTTTAAAAGGTTGCGTAGCGTTGTTGTTCCGGTAGTCCCGGCCGCCGGCCCGAAGGCCGTGGTGGGCGGGGTGAACGCACACGGGCGCCATCCACATTCCCGGAAAGAAGCGCGCAGTATGCGCATATTTGCGGCCCCGTCAACCCTTGAGGCCGCCAGCGCCTCACCGCCGGTGAACGAAGGAACCGTGCGGCTTGCGGTCCTGCCAGCCGCGGCGCTGAAGCTCGGGCTCGGGGCTGTCGGCGATGTCGGGCCAGCCGATGCACATGTAGGAGACGAACTGCCACGACTCCGGCACCTCCAGGTCCGCCTTCAGGCGTTCGGGGTCCAGGATCGACACGTAGCCCACCCCAACGCCTCGGGCCCGCGCCGCCAGCCCGAGGATGACCGCCGCACCCGCCACGGAATGCTCCAGCGTCTGCGGCATGGTGCGCGATCCCAGCCCGTGCCCCAGCGCCCCCTCGCCGTCGCAGAACAGCGCCACCTGCACCGGCGCCCTGTCGAGGCCCGAAAGCTTCAGGCTGGCGTAGAGCTTTGCCCGCTCGCCGTCGTAGTCGTGCAGGGCGTCGGAGTTGGCGGTGGCAAAGTTGGCCCGCACGCGCACGCGCAAGGAAGGGTCTTCGACCATCACGAAGCGCCACGGCTGGCTGTTGCCCACGGAAGGCGCCAGGCAGGCCAGCCGGATCAGGTCGTCCACCACCGCCGGGTCCACCGGGTCCGGCTTGAAATGCCGGATGTCCCGCCGCCACGCGACGAGGTCCTCGAAGCGGCGGCGGAAGTGTTCGTTGAACACCGGCGCGGCATTGAACGGCGGCGCCTCGGCCATGATCACTCCCCCTTGTCGTCGGTCCCCTGCCCCGTCCCGCCGGAAAGGGCCTCCTCGCCCACCTCCGCCGGCTGCTGGCTTCCCTGATAGGGGGGACGGTCGGGCCGGCGGCCCCAGCGCAATTCCTTGACGATGCCGTGCAGGGTGCGGATTTCCGTCTCGGTCAGGTTGGCGCGCAGGAACAGGTTGCGGATGTTGCGCACCATGCTGGGCCGCTTGTCGGCGACGCGCAGGAAGCCGCTGGCGTCCAGTTCCGCCTCCAGATGGCCGAAGAAGCGCAGCACCATTTCCTTGCCCGCCAGATTGGTCTGATTGGTGATCAGTTGCTCCGCCGGCGGATCGACCTTCACCTGGTACCATTCATAGCCGATCAGCAGCACCGCCATGGCCAGGTTCAACGAGCAATAGGCCGGGTTCAGCGGCGCCTCGACGATCACGTCCGACAGCGCCAGCGCGTCGTTCTCCAGCCCCGTGCGCTCTTTGCCGAACAGGATGCCGGTGGCGTTGCCCGCCTGCCCCTGCGCGTGCATGTCGACGGCCGCCCGCTTGGGCGTCATCAGCGGCTTGATCATGCCGCGCCGCCGCGCCGTGGTGGCATAGACGCGCTTGAGGTCGCCGACCGCCTCTTCCAGGCTGTCGAAAACGCGCGCCTGCTGCAACACGTCCACGGCGCCCGAACTGGCGCTGATCGCCTTTTCCGACAGATGGTCCTCGCGCGGCTGCACGAGGCGCATCTGCGTCAGGCCGCAGTTGAGCATGGCGCGGGCGGCGGTGCCCACGTTCTCCCCCAGTTGGGGGCGGTCGAGGATGATGACGGGCGCGAGCGGATCTTCCGCAAGCTCGCGCGCCCGGGTCTTGTCGGTGCCAGCCATTGTTCCGTTTTCAAAAGCCCGCTCAGGCGGTCGCGCCGTCGCGGTGAAGCTTGAAGTTGATGGAATCCGACAGCGCCTCGAACGAGGCGTCGATCAGGTTTTCGGAGACGCCCACCGTGGTCCAGCGCACGCCCGAACCGTCGGCGCTTTCGATGGTCACGCGGGTGACGGCGGCGGTGGCGGCCTCGGGGTTGAGGATGCGCACCTTGAAGTCCACCAGCCGCAGGTCTGAAAGCTGCGGATAGTACGGCAGCAGCAGCTTGCGCAGGCAGGCGTCCAGCGCGTTCACCGGGCCGTCGCCCTCCGCCACCGTCATGTTGCGCTCGCCCTGGACGGTCAGCTTGGCGATGGCCTCAGACAAGGTAATGAGCTGGCCCCTGGCATTCCAGCGCCGTTCGTCGATGACGCGGAAGCTGTCCACCTTGAAGTACTCGGGCACGTCCTCCAGCATCCGGCGGGCCAGCAGTTCGAAGCTGGCCCAGGCGCCGTCGTAGGCATAACCCTGGAACTCACGCTCCTTGACCAGTTCGATCAGGCGGGCGAGGCGCGGGTCCTTGCGGTCCACCTCCATGCCGATCTCGTCGAAGCGGGCCAGGATGTTGGACAGTCCCGCCTGGTTGGAGACCAGGATCAGGCGCTTGTTGCCGATGCTGTCGGGGTCGACATGCTCGTAGCACTTGGGGTCCTTGGCGACGGCGGAGACGTGCAGCCCGCCCTTGTGGGCGAAGGCGCGCTCGCCCACATAGGCCGCTTCCCTGCTGGGCACCCGGTTGAGCCGTGCGTCCAGCGAGCGCGACAGCTTCGTCAGGCCCTTGAGGTCGGCCTCCGTCAGGCCCGTCGTCATGCCCATCTTCAGCATGAGCGTCGGGATGATGGTGATGAGGTTGGCGTTGCCGCAGCGCTCCCCCAGGCCGTTGAGCGTGCCCTGCACCTGGCGGGCGCCGGCGCGCACGGCGGCCAGGCTGTTGGCGACGGCGTTCTCCGTGTCGTTGTGGCAATGGATGCCGACATGGCTGCCGGGCACCACCTTGACCACCTCGGAGACGATGTCGAACACCTCGTGCGGCAGCGTGCCGCCGTTGGTGTCGCACAGCACCACCCAGCGGGCGCCGGCCTCGTGGGCGGCCTTGACGCAGTCCAGCGCGAAGGCGGGATTGGCCTTGTAGCCGTCGAAGAAATGCTCGGCGTCGAACATCACCTCTTCCGCCACCGTGGCGGCGTGGGCGATGGAATCCGCGATCATCCGCACGTTCTCGGCCGGCTCGATGCCAAGCGCCACCTCGCACTGGAAGTCCCAGCTCTTGCCCACAAGCGTCACCACCGGCGCGCCCGAGCGCACCACGGCCTGAAGCCCTGGGTCGTTGTCGGCCGAGCGTCCGGCGCGGCGCGTCATGCCGAAGGCGGCGATGCGCCCGCGGGTGGTCTCGGGCAGGCTTCTGAAAAAGGCGTCGTCGGTGGGGTTGGCGCCGGGCCAGCCGCCCTCCACATAGTCGAAGCCGATGGCGTCCAGCTCCCGCGTAATCGCAGCCTTGTCGGCGGCGGAAAAGTCCACGCCGTGCGTCTGCGCGCCGTCGCGCAGCGTGCTGTCGTAGATGTAAACGCGGGTATCGTCGCTCATCGGGTCCATGGTCCCACTGTATTCGAAAAAACGCGGCAAGGGGTGCGCAGAATGCCCCAGCGGCGCGGTCCTGCCAAGTCCCGCCGGCGCGCGGGCGGCACAACGGCGGCTCAGGCGGCTTAAAGGGCGGCACATCCGGCGATGATACGGGGATTAGGCCGCGCGGGTTAAGCAGCCGGGTCAATATTGAGACCCCGGCCGGCGTGCTAGACAAGATCCACGCAGTCATTGAACAGCGAGGGCCTTCGCATGTCCGGCACCGAGAAGATTTCCGTCATCGGCCTTGGCTACGTCGGCCTGCCGCTGGCGGTCGCCATCGCCCGTCATTTTCCCACCGTCGGGTTCGACATCGACGAAGCGCGCATCGCCCAGCTGCGCGCCGGCCACGACCGCACGCGCGAGGTCGAGGGCGACGCCATGGCGACCACCACCCTGCACTGCACGGGCGACCCGGCCGAGATGGCGGGCAGCGCGGTCTTTATCGTCACGGTGCCGACGCCGGTCGACCAGTGGAACAAGCCCGACCTGTCGCCGCTGAAGGCCGCGTGCAAGACGGTCGGCGACGTGCTGACGCCGGGGGCGACCGTCGTGTTCGAAAGCACCGTCTATCCCGGCGTGACCGAGGACCTCTGCGGGCCGCTGCTGGAGCGGTTCTCGGGCCTGACCTGCGGCACCGACTTCTTCCTGGGCTACAGCCCCGAGCGCATCAATCCCGGCGACCGCGAGCACACGGTGGACCGCATCACCAAGGTCATCGCCGGCCAGACGCCCGAGGTGACGGAACAACTGGCGCGCGTCTACGGCACGGTGACCACCGGCGGCGTCTTCCGGGCGGCCAGCATCAAGGCGGCCGAGGCGGCGAAGGTGATCGAGAACGCCCAGCGCGACATCAACATCGCCTTCATCAACGAAATCACCATGATCTTCCAGCGCATGGGCCTGTCCATCCAGGACGTGCTGGCGGCCTCCGGCACCAAGTGGAACTTCCTGCCCTTCCAGCCCGGCCTGGTGGGCGGCCACTGCATCGGCGTCGACCCGTTCTATCTGGCGGAATGCGCCAGCCAGCTGGGCCACCATCCCGAGATCATCCTGTCGGGGCGCAAGGTCAACGACGGCATGGGCCACTACATCGCCGACCGGGTCATGGACCTGATGGGCCCGGACAAGGAAAACGCCCGCGTCCTGGTCATGGGCCTGACCTTCAAGGAGAACGTGCCCGACCTGCGCAACACGCGCGTGGTGGACATCATCGCCAAGCTGCGCGCCAAGGGCCATGTGGTCGACGTTCACGACCCCATGGCCGACACCGAAGAGGCCGCGCGCTATTACCAGATCGAGCTGAAACGGTCCCTGGACGACTTGTCGGGCTACGACGCGCTGATCGGCGCCGTTCCCCACGCCCCCTACAAGGCCCTGGCGGCCGACGCCTTCCAGCGGCTGGTCAAGCCGGGCGGGCTGATCGCCGACATCAAGGGCATGTGGCGCGGCGCCCCCCTGCCCCAGGGGATGCAGGTCTGGAGCCTGTAGGCGCCTAGGCCTCCCGCTCCAGCGCGGCCAGCAGGCGGGCGGCGTCGGTCACGGCCACGTCGCCGAAGCGGCGGCGCAGAACACCGGTGGCCGCCGGGTCCGAGAGCCGCTCGGTCAGCGGCTCGTACAACGCGCGCAGCAGAAGCCGCGTGCGGCCGGCATCGCAGCGCCAGGCGGGGTCGTGATCCTCCGGCAGGGGCGGCGGCAGGTGGCCGTTGATGACCTCCGTCAGCCAGTCCAGGCGGCGGCCGACGTCCTGGAAGTGGCGCGCCGCGGCCATCAGAACCTCGCACAGCACCGCCTCGGCCTCGGGCTGGGCGGTCAGCTGCGGCCAGTCCACCAGGCCCAGGCGGTCCTCCCGGTGGCGGGTGAGCAGCGCCTCCGTCCGCCGCGCGGCGTCCTCCAGCGTCGCCGGCCCGACCATCTTGGACAGCGCCGCCATCAGCCCCGGAATGGCGCGGCGTGACAGGACGGCGTCGGGCGCCGGGCCGCCCTCGTCGCCTGCGCGCTTGGGCAGCAGGTGGCTGAAGCGGCGCGTCAGCAGGCGCTCGAAGGGGCGGTGGCGGCGATCCTCCCACAGCACGGCATCGTGCAGCCGCAGGCATTCGCTCGGGGCGGCGCCCGCGGCGGGGCCGACGTCGGCCAGGTAGGCTTCCGCCAGTTCGCGCAGATAATCCTCGCCGGGAAGATATATCGGCGCGGACGCCAGGTGCCCGTCCTCCCGCAGGCGGTCGATGAATCCCATCAGCAGGCGACGGTTCATGTCCAGCGGGCATGAGCGCTCACGCGCGGGCGTGGCGGGCGCGGTCACGGCGGGCATGGCGCTAGTCTCCCTGGCAAATGGTTATGGTTGCACGCAGTCTAGCGCCGCTCCTGTGTCCTGGCGACATGGCCGGAAGGCATGGTCCCGAGGGACCGCCCGCGTCGCCACCTCCGCGCGAGACCGATCCGCCGCCGCGCCCCCGGCGTTGACAGCATGACGCAGCGCCAATAGCTTCGCACCATCTTGTTCCAGGGGTCTTCATGACGATCACGGACGCGCCCATAGACCGCCTCAACATCCTGCTCGCGCAGATCAATCCCACCGTCGGCGACATCGACGGCAACGCCGCCATGCTCCGGCACGCCCTGGAACGGGCCAAGGCCGCCGGCGCCGACCTGGTGGTGGGGCCGGAATTGTGCCTGTGCGGCTACCCGCCCGAGGACCTGGTCTACCGCCGCGCCTTCCTCGATCGCGTGGAGGAGGCCGTCTCCGCGCTCGCCGCCGAGACCAACGACGGCCCGGCGCTCATCGTCGGCGCGCCCTGGCGGGTGGACCTGGGCGTTGTCAACGCCGCCCTGCTGCTGTGCGAGGGCGAAATCCGGGCGGTGCGCGCCAAGCACCACCTGCCCAACTACGGCGTCTTCGACGAACAGCGCGTCTTCACGCCCGGCCCGCTGCCCGAGCCGGTGGACTTCAAGGGCGTGCGGCTCGGCATCCTGGTGTGCGAGGACATGTGGTTCCCCGACGTGGCGGCGAACCTCAAGGAGCACGGGGCCGAGATCCTGGTGGTCCCCAACGGATCGCCGTTCGAGGTCGACAAGCACGAGGTGCGCCTGAACCACGCGGTTGCGCGGGTGGAGGAGACGCACCTGCCGCTCATCTACGTCAACCAGGTGGGCGGCCAGGACGAACTGGTGTTCGACGGCGCGAGCTTCGTCATCAACTCCGACTACGCGCTGGCCGGCCGCGCCGCCGCCTGGGCGGAGGACGACCTGCTGACGGTGTGGACCAAAAGTGCCCGCTTCGGCACCTGGAACGCCGACAGCGCCCGGGTCGAACCGCCCGACGACCGCTGTGCCGCCATCTATCAGGCCATGATGCTGGGCACGCGGGACTACGTGAACAAGAACGGCTTTCCCGGCGTCATCCTGGGGCTTTCGGGCGGCGTGGACAGCGCGCTGGCCGCCGCCGTGGCGGTGGACGCGCTGGGCCGCGACCGGGTGCGCTGCGTCATGATGCCCTCGCCCTACACCAGCGAGCACAGCCTTGAGGACGCCGCCGCCATCGCCGAGACGCTGGGCGTGGAATACGACACCATCAACATCGGTCCCGCCATGGGAGCCTTCGACACCATGCTGGAAGGCGTGTTCGAGGGCACCGAGGTCGGCATCACCGAGGAAAACATCCAGTCCCGCGCCCGCGGCATCGTGCTCATGGCGCTGTCCAACAAGTTCGGCCCCATGGTCCTGTCGACCGGCAACAAATCGGAGATGTCGGTGGGCTACGCGACGCTCTACGGCGACATGAACGGCGGTTTCAACCCGCTAAAGGACGTCTACAAGCTCGACGTCTTCGGCACCTGCCGCTGGCGCAACGAGAACAAGCCCGTCGGCGCACTGGGTCCCGAGGGCCGGGTGATGCCCGACCGCGTCATCTCCAAGCCGCCCAGCGCCGAGTTGCGCCCCGACCAGAAGGACGAGGACAGCCTGCCCGGCTACGAAATCCTCGACGCCGTCCTGCGCGGCCTGAACGAGGACCAGAAGGGCGTGCGCGAGCTGGTGGAGGACGGGTTCGACGCCGACGTGGTGGAGAAGGTCTGGACGCTGCTCAACCGCGCCGAATACAAGCGCCGCCAGGCCCCGCCGGGCGTGAAGATCACAAGCATGGCGTTCGGCCGTGAACGTCGCTATCCCATCACCAACCGTTACAAGTGACGCCCGCGGGCGGGTCCCGGACATGGGGGCCGCGCCCCGCGTCCGCCCGTGAGAAAAAGAGAGACCCGACCCGCCATGAGCATCCGAGTCCGTTTCGCGCCCAGCCCCACCGGCGCGCTGCATGTGGGCAACATCCGCGTCGCGCTGGTCAACTGGCTGCTGGCGCGCCGCAACGGCGGCTCCTTCCTGCTGCGCTTCGACGACACCGACCAGGAGCGGTCGAAGGCCGAGTACGTGGAAGGCATCCGCCGCGACCTGGCGTGGCTCGGGCTCTCCTGGGACGAGGAAGCCTTCCAGTCCGACCGCCTGGCGGATTACGACGCCGCCTTCGAGCGCCTGAAGGACGCCGGCCGCGTCTATCCCTGCTGGGAAACGCCGGAGGAACTGGACTACAAGCGCAACCGCCAGCGCGCCCGCGGCCGCCCGCCGGTCTACGACCGCGCCGCCCTGTCGCTCACCGACGAGGAAAAGGCCCGCTACGAGGCCGAGGGCCGCAAGCCCCACTGGCGCTTCCTGCTCGACGGCGGCGAGGTCGCGTGGGACGACGGCGTGCGCGGCCCCAGCAAGACCCAGATGGGCAGCATCTCCGACCCCGTGGTCAAGCGCGCCGACGGCACGTACCTCTACATGCTGCCATCGGCGGTGGACGATATCGCCATGCAGGTCACCGACGTTGTGCGCGGCGAGGACCACGTCACCAACACCGCCGTCCAGATCCAGATGTTCCAGGCCCTGGGCGGCGAGCCGCCGCGCTTCGCCCACCTGCCGCTGCTGGTGGACGCGGAAGGCAAGGGCCTGTCCAAGCGCCTGGGCAGCCTGTCCATGGGCGAGTTGCGCGACGACGGCCTGGAGCCGGGCGCGGTGACCAGCCTGCTCGCCCGCCTGGGCACCGCCGATCCGGTGGAGCCGCGCCAGAGCCCGGACGAACTGGCGGCGGAGTTCGACATCACCCGCTTCGGCCGGGCGCCGGCCCGATTCGATCCGGCGGACCTGGAGCAGATCAACGCCCGCCTGCTGCACGACATGACCTTCGGCGCCGCCGGGCCGCGCCTGGTGGCGCTGGGCATCCCGACCGACGCGGCCGAGCCGTTCTGGCACGCCATCCGCCCCAACATCACACGCTTCGCCGAGGCGCGGGACTGGTGGAGGGTGGTAACCGGCCCGGTCGCGCCGGTGATCGAGGACGAGGACCAGGACTTCATCGCCGCCGCCCGTGGCCTGCTTCCACCGGAACCCTGGGATGCGGAAACCTGGACGCAATTCGTCTCCCTTGTGAAGACCGAGACCGGTCGCAAGGGCAAGGGATTGTTCATGCCCCTGCGCAAGGCCTTGACCGGATTGGCCCACGGCCCCGAACTCAAACCCCTCCTGCCGCTTATCGGGCGGGCGCGGGCGGACGCGCGGCTGGCCGGCGAAACGGCGTAACCGCCCTGTCGTATCCCCGCTATCCGGCCGGGTGCATTTGTGCCGCTCGTCCATTCGGATAGGATATCCATTCCACGTTTGGCGTATTAGCGTTTGAGGTTACCTCCCTCGTGACGCTATTGTGTCGTTCGTTTGATCTGGGCATGGGCACGTCGGCGCGGCCGGCGGGAAGTGGGGCCATGGCGACCGTCCTCATCGTAGAAGACGACAAGACATGCGCGGAACTGGTCCGCGCCCTGCTAGGCCGACGCGAGGCGCCGGCCTTCACGCCCGTGCTCGCCTCCACCGTCGCCGAGGCGCGCCGCCAGTTGAAGTCGCGCGCGATCGATGCGGTGGTGCTGGACCTCAACCTGCCCGACAGCAAGGGGACGGCCACCGTCTCCGCCCTTGTGGCCGAAGCACCCGGCGTGCCCGTGGTGGTGCTGACGGGACAGGATGACGACCGTACCGCCCGCAACGCCCTGCGCGCCGGCGCCCAGGACTACCTGGTCAAGGCCGACCTGACCGGCGACCGGCTGGCCCGCAGCCTGACCTACGCCATCGAGCGCCGCGCCACCCTCGCCGGCCACGACAGGGGCGACGGGCTGGTCGAAAGCCTGCTCAACGGCATGGCGCCGGCGGTGCTGGTGCTGGAAACCGTTCGTGATCGGAACCGCCTCCCCGAGGACTTCATCTTCCGCCTGTGCAATGCCTCCTGCGAGCAGGTTCTGGGCCGGCACGGGCGCGAGTTGGCCGGCCGGCGCCTGTCCGAGGGACTGCCGGAACTCGCGGCGCTGGGGCTGCGCGAACACCTTCTGGGCGTGGTCGAGACGGCCATCGGCCTGGACATCGACCTGCCCGTGCGCCTGCCCCACGCCGCCGGCATCGCCGACCGCGCCGCCCGCGAGCCGTCGGAGGAACCGCCCCGCTGGCTGCGCATCTCGGCGTCCCATGTGGCGGAGGGCGTGGCGCTCATCATCACCGACGTTACCGCCACGCATCAGCAGACCGACGCCCTGCGCGCCGCCAAGCAGAAGGCGGAAAAGGCGGATGCCGAAAAGGCCGCCCTGCTGCGGGCGCTGAGCCACGAGGTACGCACGCCGCTGAACACCATCCGCGGGTTCTCGGAAATGGTGGCCGGGGAAATGCATGGCCCCCTGCCCCACCCGCAGTACAAGGGCTATGTCGACAGCATCCACAAGGCCGCCGAGACCCTGTCGGACGTGGTCGACGGCATGCTCGACATGAGCCGCCTGCAGGCCATGGGGCGGGGCGAAAGCGGATCGGCCCACCTGATCGACCTGGCGCCCGACTGCGTGGCGGTCTGCCGCGACGGCATCGTGGAGATGCTCAACCCCGCCGGCGCCGACATGCTGGGTCTGGCGGCCGGCGACGAGGCCATCGGCCGGCACTTCCGCGAGTTCGTCGCCAGCCACTACCGTCCCATCGTCGAACACGGGCTCGACATCCTGGTGCGCGAGCGGACCCGCGTACCTATGAAGATGCTGCGCGCCGACGGCGCCACGGTGGACGCCGAGGTGGCGGCCACGCCCTTCGACAGCGCCGGCGGCGGCCGTTCCGTGATGCTGGTCGCCCGCGACGTCACCGAGCGCCAGCGCGCCACCCGCGCCATCGTCCAGCGCGAGGAGCGGCTGCGCAAGATCATGGAAACCATGGTCGACGCGCTGGTCATCATCGACGACCGCGGCATCATCGAAACCTTCAACCGCGCCGCCGAGCGTATCTTCGGCTACAAGGCGGCCGAGGTGGTCGGCCGGTCGGTCAACCTCCTCATGGCCGAGGAGCACGCCACCCAGCACGACGAATACATCCGCCGCTACAAGCAGACCGGCGAATCCCACGTCCTGGGCGTCGGCCGCGTGGTGGAGGGGCGCCGCAAGGACGGGTCCGTCTTCCCGGTGGAACTGGCCCTGTCTGACCTGCGCATCGGCGACGCCCACCTGTTCATCGGCGTGCTGCGCGACATTACCGAACGCCGCGCGCAGGAGGAACGGCTGCGCTACCTGGCCACCCGCGACCACCTGACCGGCCTGCCCAACCGCGCCCTGTTCCAGACCCGCCTGGACGAGGCCGTGCGCGACGCCGACGCCGCCGGACGCCATGTGGCGGTCCTGTTCCTGGACCTCGACCACTTCAAGAACATCAACGACACCCTCGGCCACCCCATGGGCGACCGCGTGCTGCAGGCCGTCGGCCGCCGCCTGGAGGCGCAGGCGCGCCCGAACGACACGGTGGCGCGCCTGTCGGGGGACGAATTCACGGTCATCCTGGACGGCGTCGACGGGCCGGAGGAAGCCTCGGCGCTGGCGACCGTGCTGCTGGACCGGCTGTCGGACCCCTTCGAGATCGACGGACGCGAGATCTACACCTCGGGCTCCATCGGCATCGTGATGTACCCGGAGAACGCCGAGGACATCGCCAACCTGATGAAGAACGTCGACACGGCCGTGAACTTTGCCAAGAAGCAGGGCCGCAACAACTTCCAGTTCTATACCGAGAAGCTGTCCGACGACATGGTGCGCCGGCTGCAGATCGAGAACGGCCTGCGCCGCGCGCTGGAACGCGGCGAGATGCAGGTCTTCTACCAGGCCAAGATCGACCTGGACAGCGGCGACATCGTCGGCTGCGAGGCGCTGCTGCGGTGGTTCTCCAAGGAACTGGGCTTCGTCTCGCCGGTGGAGTTCATTCCGGTCGCCGAGGAAACGGGGCTGATCGTGCCCATCGGCGAATGGGTGCTGCGCGAATCGCTGCGCCAGTTGGACACCTGGATGCGCGCCGGCCTGCCGCCGGTGCGCGTCGGCGTCAACCTGTCGGCCCGCCAGTTCCGCGAGGCCGAACTGGCGCGCAAGATCACGGCCATTCTGGAGGAAACGGGCGTCAGCGCCGAGCTTCTGGAACTGGAGCTGACGGAATCCATGCTGGTGGAGAACGCCGACGAGGTCATCCAGTCCCTGTGGGCGCTGAAGGGCCTGGGCATCACGCTGTCCATCGATGACTTCGGCACCGGCTATTCGTCGCTCAGCTACCTCAAGCGCTTCCCCATCGACGAGTTGAAGATCGACCGCAGCTTCGTGAAGGACATCCCCGACAGCATCGACGACATGTCCATCACCAAGGCGATCATCAGCATGGCGCGGTCGCTGGAGATGAAGCTGGTGGCCGAGGGCATCGAGACCGACGATCAGTGGGAATTCCTGCGCGACAACGGCTGCCATGTCGGCCAGGGCTACCTGTTCGCCAAGCCCCTGCCGGCATCGGAGTTCTTCGACCTGATGGAGCGCCGCCGCACGGCCAACGACGAGCACGGCGACGAGGCCGAGGGCGGCCTGTGGGCGGCGGTGGCGGCCAAATAGGCGGCCCGGCGTGTCCGCTCAGTACCGCACCAGCATGGTCCAGTCGCCGGGCATGTAGCCGTCCAGCACGGTGGCCTCCATGCCCGCGGCCTCGAAGGCATCGCGGAAGGCGTCGGGAGCGGTGTAGAACATCAACTGGTCGCGCCTTGGGTGGTCGAGCCCCAGCATGTTGAAGGCAAAGCCCTTGCGGTTCATGGCGGCGAAGGCCTTGAGCTGCGCGATCACCTCGCAGCGCCAGAAATCTTCATCGCCGCCCGCCAGCACGTTGAAGGTGCCCGAGGCAAAGCCGTAATCCGCCGTCACCGTCGCCCGGTCCGAAAGCAGGAACCGCGCCCTGTGGTCGCGGATGGCGGACCGCGCCTGCGCCACCATGGCCCGCGTCATGTCGTAGCCCACGTAGCCGCGCACCCGCACCGCCTTCTGGGTCAGAAGAAAGGGGAACAGCGCCCCGTAGCCGCATCCCAGGTCGTTGACCGAGACGGGCGCGCCGTGGGGCTCGCCCTCCATCAGCCGCACCAGTTGGGCGAAGCGCAGAAGCTGCCCCGCCCGGTCGCGCCAGCCCACCCCCTTGGGCGCGCAGCCGTGGCGTTTGACGGCCAGGGTGTAGAGCCACTGGATGCGGGCGATGCGGTCTTCCTCGGTTTCCGGCGTGTCGGCCTGGTCCATCGCGCTCACCCGACGAACCGGTCCAGCGTGCGCGACACGCTGCCGACATAGGACCCGCCGAACAGACGCACATGCACCAGCAGCGGATACAGGTTGTAGAGGTCGCGCCGCGCCTCGAAGAAGCCGGGACGGAGGGGCCGCAGGTCCTGATAGCGGCGGAAGAAGGGCTCGCCGAAGGTGCCGAACAGGGTGGAGAACGCCAGCTCGATCTCGGCGTCGCCATAGTAGATGGCCGGGTCGATGAAGCCGGCGATCCGCCCGCCGTCGCACAGCACGTTGCCCGTCCACATGTCGCCGTGGAGCAGCGACGGCGCGTCGGGCTCCTCGATCCACTCCTCCAGCCGGGCGGCCAGCGTATCGACCTTGCGGCGCACGTCGGTCGGCAGGCGGCCGGCGCGGTGGGCCTCGTCGGCCATGTACAGCAGCCGGTGGTCGCGGAAGAACGTCCGCCACGACGCCTCGCGCGGGTTGGGCTGATGCAGGCCGCCGATCAGCGTGTCGCGCTCCAGGCCGAAGGCGTCCCAGGCGACGGAATGCAGGTCGGCCAGCAGGTCGGCGGCGTGCTCCTGGCAGGCGGCCGCGATGCCGCCGCCGCCGGCCCGGATTTCCTCCATCACCAGCAGCCCCGCCTCGACGTGCAGAACACCCGGCACGGGCAGGCGGCTGTTGTCGGAGAGATACCGGAGCATCCAGCCCTCGATATCCAGGCCGCCGCCGGCATCGTCGGCCACCTTCACCACCACGGGCGCGGCGCCGTCCTCAAGCTCGGCGCGCAGCACGTCGCTGACGCAGCCGCCGGACAACGGGCTCAGGCGCCGCACGCCGTGCCCGATGGCCAGGGCGATGCGGTCGGACAGGTCTTGGCGGTCGGATGCCATGGCTGGCCTCCTTTCTGCCGGATGGCTGATGGCCGCGAAGGCGCGTGGCCGGAACGCCTCAGAGCCGGGTGCGGATGTGGTCGAGAAGCCCCTGGGATGCCGCCTCCACCATGTCCAGCACGTCCTCGAAGCCCCGGCCCTCACCGTAGTAGGGATCGGGCACGTCCTCGATGCCCAGGTGCGGGGCCCAGGCGAGGAACATGGACAGGCGGTCACGCAGGTCCGGCGGGGCCAGGCGCGACAGCGAGCGGTAATGCCCCGTGTCCATGGCCAGCACCATGTCGTAGTCGTGGAAGTCCTCCGCCGCCACGCGCCGCGCCCGCTGGGCCGACAGGTCGTAGCCCCGCGCCAGGGCGGCCTCCTGCGAGCGCGGGTCCGGCGCCTCGCCCACATGATAGCCGGCCACGCCGGCCGAGGCCGCCAGGATGCGGTCGGACAGGCCCTCGCGCTCCACCAGGGCGCGGAAGACGCCCTCGGCGGTGGGAGAGCGGCAGATGTTCCCGGTGCAGACGAACAGAACCTTGAACACGGCCGTTGGCCTCCTTTAATCCGGGCGGAAGGGGACGCGAGAAACTGGCGTTCGCGCATCCCTGGCTTACCATGCCGCCGCCCATCGTCAAAGACCGGAGCCCGAGCCCCCATGCACCAGACCGCCGAACAGCCCTCCATCGTCATCCTGACCGGCGCCGGAATCTCGAAGGAATCGGGGTTGGACACCTTCCGCTGCGCCGACGGCATCTGGAACAAGGTCAGCCTGGAGGAAGTGGCGACGCCCGAGGGTTTCGCGCGCGATCCCGACATGGTGCATGATTTCTACAACGCCCGCCGCGCCCAGCTCGCCGACCCGACCCTTTCGCCCAACGCCGCCCACGAAGCACTGGCCCGGCTGGAGCGCGAGTGGCCCGGCGAGGTGCTGGTGGTCACCCAGAACATCGACGACCTGCACGAGCGCGGCGGGTCGCGGAACGTGCTTCACATGCATGGCGAGTTGAAGAAGGTCCGCTGCGAGGGCTGCCGCGCCGTCGCCGTGTGGGACGGCGACCTGGGCCGCGCCAGCGCCTGTCCCGCCTGCGGCGTCGCCGGCGCCATGCGGCCGCATGTGGTGTGGTTCGGCGAGATGCCGCTGGGCATGGAACGCATCTACGCGGCGCTGGAGGACTGCGCCCTGTTCCTCTCGGTCGGGACCTCGGGCAACGTCTATCCGGCGGCGGGTTTCGTCCACCATGTGCTGGAAACCTCCGGCGGGCGCACGGTGGAACTGAACCTGGAGCCCAGCCAGGGCGCCACCCTGTTCGCCGAGCAGCATTACGGCCCGGCGACCGAGGTGGTGCCGGCCTTCGTCGACCGCCTGCTGGCCGAGGGGCCGGCGGCGCTGGAGCCATAGCAGGAGGCGCTGGAGGCACTGCGCCGGAGGCGCTGGAGGCATGGCGCCAGAGGCGCTGGAGGCATGGCGCCAGAGGCGCTGGAGGCATGGCGCTAGAGGCGCTGGAGGCATGGCGCGGCGGCGCCGGGCTCCCCATATCCGCCCCGCCATGACATCGACTGCTTCCGACATCCTCAGCCCCGACCTGGCGACGCTGAAGGCCGAGGCCGCCGCCTGCCGGGTGTGCGAGCACGCCCTGCCGCTGGGCCCGCGCCCCACCTTCCGCGCCAGCGAGACGGCGCGCGTGCTCATCATCGGGCAGGCGCCCGGCACCCGCGTGCATGAGACCGGCATCCCCTGGAACGACCGCTCCGGCGACCGCCTGCGCGACTGGCTGGCGCTCGACCGCGAGACCTTCTACGACGAGGGCCGCATCGCCATCGTGCCCATGGGCCTGTGCTACCCCGGCCGGGACAGGAACGGCGGCGACGCCCCGCCCCGCCCGGAATGCGCGCCGCTGTGGCAGAAGCGCTTCCGGAGCGCCCTGCCGGCGGTGGACCTGACGCTGCTGATCGGCATCCACGCGCAGGCCTATTGGCTGGGCGAGGCCCGCAAGCGGCGCTCCATGACCGAGACCGTGCGCGACTGGCGGTCCCTGCCTGACGGCCTGATCCCCCTGCCCCATCCCAGCTGGCGCAACACCGCTTGGCTGCGCAAGAACCCGTGGTTCGAGGCCGAGGTGGTGCCCGAGCTGCGGCGGCGGGTCACGGCACTGCTGTAGGGCCTGGATGCGAAAAAGGGCCGCCCGCTGCCGGGGCGGCCCTTTCTCTGTCTGGCTGGCGGAGAGCTTATATAAGCCGATGATTGAAATCATCGACGCTGCGGTGTGCGCGCTTCCGCGTACGCCTTCGGCTCCGATCGGCACGCAGCCTCACGCGCCACAAGGCGCGGCGGCCAGTGTCCGCTTCGCGTTCGTCAGGACTCCGGCCTTGCCGGACGACAAGTGTCCGGTTTCGAACGTCGTCCGGTATTACTCCGTGTGCTCGGCATCCGGCTCCGGGACGGGGTCGCGCATGGTGACGAATTCCTCCGCCGCCGTCGGGTGGATGCCCACCGTCGCGTCGAACTGCGCCTTGGTGGCGCCGCACTTGAGCGCGATGGCGATGCCCTGGATGATCTCCGGCGCATCCACGCCCAGCATGTGGGCGCCCAGCACGCGGTCGGTCTCGGCGTCAACCAGCAGCTTCATGATCGAGCGCTCGTCGCGGCCCGACAGGGTGTACTTCATGGGCTTGAAGCGGCTGAGAAACACCTTGATCTTGCCGCGCTTGCGCGCCTGCTCCTCCGTCAGCCCGACCGAGCCGATGGGCGGCTGGCTGAAGACGGCCGAGGCGATGTTGTCGTAGTCCATCTTGCGCGGGTTGTCGCGGAAGACGGTCTCGAAGAAGCAGATGCCCTCGTTCAGCGCCACCGGCGTCAGGTTGACCCGGTCGGTCACGTCGCCGATGGCGTAGATGCTGTCGACGCTGGTCTTGCTGTAGTCGTCGACGACCACCGCACCCTTGTCGTTCAACTCCACGCCCGCCTCTTCCAGGCCCAGGCCCGAGGTGTTGGGCGCGCGCCCCGTCGCATACATGACCAGGTCGGTCTCGTGCTCGTCGCCGCCGGCGAAGCGCAGGTTGAAGGCGCCGGTCTCGGTCTTCTCGATGGAGCGCACCGTGGTATCGGCCAAGATGGTGATGCCCTTCTTCTCCATCTCCTCCTGAAGGCCGGCCCGCATGGAGCTGTCGAAGCCGCGCAGGATCATGTCCTTGCGGATGATCTGCGTGACCTCGGCCCCCAGCGCGGCGAAGATGCCGGCGAACTCGACCGCGATGTAGCCGCCGCCAACGATGGTCACGCGCTTGGGCAGTTCGGCCAGGTCCAGGGCCTCGTTCGACGTGATGGCGTGCTCGATGCCCGGAATGTCGGGCATGGTCGGCCAGCCGCCGACGGCGATGAGGATCTTCTCGGCGGTGTAGGTCTTGCCGTCGACCGCCACGGTGTGGGCGTCGACCACCGTGCCGCGGCCGCGCAGAAGCTCGACGTTGTTGTCGCGCAGGATGCGGTTGTAGATGCCTTCCAGCCGCTCCAGTTCCTTCTGCTTGTTCTCGATCAGGGTCGGCCAGTCGTGGCGGGCGCCCTCGATGGTCCAGCCGTAGCCCTTGGCGTCCTCGAAGTCCTCGGCGAAATGCGCGCCGTAGACCAGCAGCTTCTTCGGCACGCAGCCGCGCATCACGCAGGTACCGCCGACGCGCGAGCTTTCCACGATGGCGACCTTCTTGCCCGAACCGCCGGCCAGCCGCGTCGCCCGCACGCCGCCCGAGCCCGCGCCGATGGTGATGAGGTCGTAATCGTACTCGGCCATGTCGGTGTGTCCTCGTTCCTGCGTCGCTTGAAGGGTGGAAATCCGGAAAAAGAATGCGCGCCCCATGTGGGACGCGCAAGCGTGCGGTGCAAGATGCGGAGCCGGCGGGGCGGCTCGGATGTCCTTGTTCAGATGTCCTTGTAGGGCGCATCCGGGTCGTCCGGCCCGTCCTGGCGATCAGGCAGCGGGGCGACCTCGGGATCACCGGGCGGAGGGATCTGGGGCGCCTGCCCGCCCTTCTCGGAAAAGCCCTCGAAGAAGCGCTGCATGTTGCGGAACTGCTCCGCCACCCAGGGCTTGGCGGCTTCGTACCCGGCCTTGGCCTCGCACACCGCCCGGTCGGCGGCGCAGGCGGCCTGGCAGCCTGCCTTGGCGGCCGCATCGTCACGGTAGGAGAGTTCGCAGCGGGCCGTGCAGCGGTCGAAGTCGGTGGCGCAGGCGGCCAGGGCCTCCGGGTCCTCGGCGGCGGCGACGGGCGCGGCGGCGAGGGACAGGACGGCGACGGCGATGGCGGGCGCAAGGCGGCGGCGCATGACAGACCTCTCGATGGTTCGCGGAAGACCCTACAGGATGAATGCGGCAGGGGCGAGGCGCGATGCCGGGACGGCCCGCCGACAGCCGTCACCTCTCGCCGGCCGCCGCCGCGGGCCCGCCGCTGTCAATGCCGGAGTTCGCCACCGAAGACGGCTTCTGGAGCATGACCCACGGCCAGCCCCGGCGGGTGGCCTGATCGCCCCGCCCCTACTCCACCGTCACGCTCTTGGCCAGGTTGCGCGGCTGGTCGACGTCGGTGCCCTTCAGCACCGCCGTGTGGTAGGCCAGCAGTTGCACCGGGATGGCGTAGAGGATCGGCGCCACGAAGGGATCGACCTCGGGCATGGCGATGGCGTGCAGGGCCGTGTCCTGCATCCGCAAGACCCCCTTGGCGTCGGAGAAGAAGATCACCTGGCCGCCGCGCGCCACCGTCTCCTGCACGTTGGACGCCGTCTTCTCGAACAGGTCGTCCTCGTCGTGCGGGGCGATGACGATGACCGGCACGCTCTCGTCGATCAGCGCGATGGGGCCGTGCTTCATCTCGCCCGCCGCATAACCCTCGGCGTGGATGTAGCTGATTTCCTTGAGTTTCAGGGCACCTTCCAGGGCGATGGCGTAGGACGTGCCGCGCCCCAGGTACAGCACGTCGTGGGCCTCGGCGACGAACTGGGCGATGTCGCGGATGGCCTCGTCATGGGCCAGAACCTCCGCCGCCCGGCCCGGCACCTCCGCCAGGGCCGCCGCCAGGGCCTTTTCACGCGCCGGGCTCAGCGTATCCTTCGCGCGGCCAAGCGCGATGGCGAAGCAGGCCAGAACCGTGAGCTGCGTCGTGAAGGCCTTGGTGGACGCCACACCGATTTCCGGCCCGGCGTTGGTCTGCAACACCACGTCGCTCTCGCGCGCCATGGAGCTTTCCGGCGAGTTGACGACGGAAACGATGCGCTGCCCCTCCGCCTTGCAGTGGCGCAGCGCCGCCAGGGTGTCGGCGGTCTCGCCGGACTGGCTGATGAACAGCGCCACGCCGCCCTCGGTCAGCACCGGCCGGCGATAGCGGAACTCGCTGGCGACGTCGATCTCGACGGGAACGCGGGCCGTGCGCTCGATCCAGTACTTGCCGACCAGCCCGGCGTAATAGCTGGTGCCGCAGGCGACGATGGTCACCTTGGGCACGTCGGCCAGGTCGAAGGGCAGGTCCGGCAGGGTGATGGAACCGCGCGCCGGGTTGTACATGGCGTTCAGCGTGTCGCCGATGACCTGCGGCTGCTCGAAGATTTCCTTCGCCATGAAGTGGCGGTGCTCGCCCTTGCCGATCAGCGCGCCGGACAGGGCGGTCTGGCGCACCTGGCGCTCCACCCGGTTGTCGTCGACGTCGTAGAAGGTCGCGCCGTCCAGGGTGAGGACGGCCATGTCGCCTTCCTCCAGATAGGCCAGCCGCTGGGTCAGGGGGGCGAGGGCCAGCGCGTCGGAGCCGAGATACATCTCGCCGTCGCCGAAGCCGACCGCCAGCGGGCTGCCCATGCGGGCGCCGATGAGCAGGTCATGGCGCCCGGCGATCAGGATGCCCAGCGCGAACGCCCCGTGCAGGCGCTTGAGCGCCTTCTGTACGGCCTCCACCGGCTCCATGCCCTGGTCCAGGTGGTAGTGGACCAGGTGGACGACCACTTCCGTGTCGGTGTCGGATTCGAAGCCGCGGCCGTGCTCCTGCAACTCGGCCTTCAGTTCCTGGAAGTTCTCGATGATGCCGTTGTGCACCACCGCCACCTTGGCCGATGCGTGCGGGTGGGCGTTGGCTTCGTTAGGACGGCCGTGGGTGGCCCAGCGGGTGTGGCCGATGCCCACGGTGCCGGCGATGGGCTTCTGGGCGATGCGATCGGCCAGGTTGACGATCTTGCCCTCGGCGCGGCGGCGGTCGATGGAGCCGTTGACCAGCGTGGCGATGCCCGCCGAGTCGTAGCCGCGATACTCCAGGCGCTTCAGCCCGTCCACCAGCAGCGGCGCCACCTCCTGGCGGCCGATGATACCGACGATCCCGCACATGGCTTCAGGTTCCCTTCTTGTCGTTGGACTTGCCGGCTTTCAGCGCCGCCATGCGCTGCCGGAAGCGGCCGGCCCAGCCGGGGCGCGCCTCCTGCCTGCCGCGCGCGACGGCCAGGGAGTCAGGCTCGACGTCCCCGGTCACCACCGAGCCGGCGGCGACGATGGCACCGTCGCCGATCTTCACCGGCGCCACCAGGGCCGAGTTCGACCCGATGAAGGCGCCGGTGCCGATGTCGGTGTGATACTTCATGAACCCGTCGTAGTTGCAGGTGATGGTGCCCGCGCCGATGTTGGCCTTGGCCCCCACCCGCGCGTCGCCGATGTAGGTCAGGTGGTTGACCTTGGCGCCCGGCTCCACGACGGCCTTCTTGATCTCGACGAAGTTGCCGATGTTCGCGCCCTCGCCGACCTCGGCGCCGGGGCGCAGGCGGGCGTAGGGACCGACGGTGGCCCCTTGCGCGATCGTGCACTGCTCGAAGTGGCAGAAGCCCTTGATCTCGACGCCATCGCCCACCTTTACGCCGGGGCCGAAGGTGACGTTGGGCTGGATGACCACGTCGCGGCCGATCACCGTGTCGTGGGACATGAACACCGTTTCCGGCGCGATCAGCGTCGCGCCGCCGTCCATGGCCGCCTTGCGCAGGCGCTTTTGCGCCACCGCCTCGGCCACGGCCAGCTCGGCGCGGCTGTTGACGCCCAGAAGCTCTTCCTCCGCCCCCTCGACCACGGCGCAGGCCAGGCCCTCGCCGCGCGCGAGCGCCACGATGTCGGTCAGGTAGTATTCGCCCTTGGCGTTGTCGTTGCCGACCCGGTCCAGCAGGTCCAGCAGCTTCGCGCCGTCGACGCACATGACGCCGGAGTTGCACAGATCCACGGCCAGTTGCTCGGGTGTGGCGTCCTTGGCCTCGACGATGGCCTCCAGGCTGTCGCCGTCCATCATCAGACGGCCGTAGGCGCCGGGGTCCTCGGGCCGGAAGCCCAGCACCACCACCGCCGGGCGCACGGGGCCGCGACGCGCCTCCAGCATCTTTCCCAGGGTCTCGGGCGTGATGAGCGGCGTGTCGCCGTAGAGCACCAGCACGTCGCCGTCGAAGCCCGCAAGCACCTCGCGCGCCTGCATCACGGCATGGGCGGTGCCCAGCCGGTCGGTCTGCTCCACCGTCGGGTGCGGCGCGACGGCGCGGCCGACCGCCTCCATGCCGGGACCGACGACCACGACGGCCTCGTCCACCCCCACGGCCTCCACCGTGGACAGCAGATGGCTCACCATGGGCCGCCCCGTCAACGGGTGCATGACCTTGGGAAGGGCGGACTTCATGCGCGTGCCCATGCCAGCGGCAAGCACGACGGCGGCGGTTTTGGTTTTGCTCATATGCTCGAAAACACGTTAGAACGGGTGTGCAGGCGGGTTTGGCGGAAGATGCCACAGGGGGCGAACCTGCACCAAAACAAACATTGTTGCAGGTTGTTGCGGACCATCATGACGGACACGGACATGCCTTCCACCTCCTCTCCCACCGCATCCGGCGCGCCGCTTGCGCTGATCTTCGACCTGGACGGCACGCTGGTGCACAGTGTTCCCGACCTGACCGCCGCCCTGAACCACCTTCTGGCCGAGCACGACCGGCCGGCGGTGGCCGAGGACGACGTGGCGTTCATGGTCGGCGACGGCGCCCGCGTGCTGGTCCAGCGCGCCTGGGCGCAAACCGGCGCGGCGGCGGCGGAAGGCGACCTGGACGGCCTGACCGAACGCTTCGTCGCCATCTATGAGACGGCAACGGCGGGTGCGACACAACCCTACCCTGGCGTCGTAGCCACGCTGGAGACGTTGATGGCGCGGGGACATCCCCTTGCGATCTGCACCAACAAGCCGCATGGCGCGACGCTGAAGCTTCTGGAGGAGTTGGACCTGGCGCGGTTCTTCACAGCCGTGGTCGGCGGCGGCTCCACGGCAGAGCGCAAGCCCCAGGCGGGGCCGGTGCTGGCGGTGCTGGACGAACTGGGCGTTCCGGCACGGGGTGCCCTGTTCATCGGCGACAGCCGCAACGACGTGCATGCGGCCGCCGCGGCGGGCGTCCCTTGCGCCTGCGTCACCTACGGCTACCCCCGCGGCCCGGTGGAGGCGCTGGGCGCCGACCGCCTGATCGACCACTTCGACCAGGTGCTGGACTTGATGGACGCAGGCGCCGACATGGACCTGCAAAAAAAGGTTTGACAGGGGGCGCGGCGATTTCCTATATAGCGGCTCCCACGACGGCGGGGGCCACGGCCCCACCGATTGGGGCCTGAGAGAGATGGGCGCGTAGCTCAGCGGGAGAGCACACCCTTCACACGGGTGGGGTCGTAGGTTCAATCCCTACCGCGCCCACCATCTCCTCTCCACACCATGACCGACACGCACCGGGCGCCGCTGCACTGCAGCCGGCGCCCGTGTCGTTTGTGGCGGGACGCGACGCCCGCCCTACCGGAACGCCGGCTCGTCGAAGCTGCGCAGTTTCCGGGAGTGCAGCGTCGTCGCGCGGGCCTCGTCGCGCAGCATCTCCAGGGCGCGGATGCCGATGCGCAGGTGCTGGCTCACGCTGCGCTCATAGAACGCATCCGCCATGCCGGGCAGCTTGATCTCGCCGTGCAGCGGGCGGTCCGAGACGCAGAGCAGCGTCCCGTAGGGCACCCGGAAACGGTAGCCGTTGGCGGCGATGGTCGCGCTTTCCATGTCGATGGCAATCGCGCGGGACTGGTTGAACCGCTGCGCCAGCGTGTCCATGCGCAACTCCCAGTTCCGGTCGTCGGTGGTGACCACCGTGCCCGTGCGCAGGTGCTCCTTCAGCGCCCGGCCGCGGCGCCCCATGACGTCCTCCACCCCCTGCGCGAGCGCCACCTGCACCTCGGCGATGGTGGGCAGGGGGATTTCGGTCGGCAGCACCTGATCCAGCACGTGGTCGTCGCGCAGGTAGGCGTGGGCGAGCACGTAGTCGCCCAGCCGCTGGCTCTCTCGCAGCCCCCCGCAGTGGCCGATCATCAGCCAGACGTGGGAGCGCAGGACGGCCAGGTGATCGGTCACCGTCTTGGCGTTGGAGGGGCCGACGCCGATGTTGACGAGCGTGATCCCCGTCCGCCCCTCGCGCACCAGGTGATAGGCCGGCATCTGCGGCGGCTTGGCGATGGGGGCCTTGTCCGGCTCCCGGCCCGTCCAGGTGATGCGGTCGCCCGGCTCCACCAGCTTTTCATACTCGCCGGCCGCCACCGCCTCGCGCCCGAACGTCACGAATTCGTCGACGTAACGTTGATAATTCGTGAACAAAACGAAGTGCTGGAAGTGCTCCGGCGCCGTCGCGGTGTAGTGCCGCAGGCGGTGCAGGGAATAGTCCGTCCGCCCCGCCGGGAACATGGACAGCGGCGTGATGACCTCCGTCGACGCCGGCCGCCGACCGTCGGCGATGTCGTCGTTGGTGTCCACCAGGTTCGGCAGGGCGAAGGCGTGGCGCAAGGCGCTCCGGCGGTCGGGCGTGACCTCCGCCGTCGCCTTGTCCAGCGCGAACGTCAGCGGGATCGGCACCCGGCTGCGGCCGACATGGAGGGTCGCCGCGTGGTTCTCGGCCAGCAGGCGCATCTGCTCCATCAGGTAGTCGGCGAACAGGCGCGGCTGCGTCACGGTGGTGCCATGCAGGCCGGGCTGGGTGACCTTGCCGAAGGCCATGCTGGTGGTGACGGCCAGGTCCTCGGGCGCGATCTCGGCACAGAGGTACGGGTAGACCACCCGCCGCGCCGGCCCTTGAAGCGTTCCGGCGGCGAAGCCGGCGAAATCCTCCTGCAGCATGGCCAGGCCCGTCTCGTAGATGTCGACCATGCGGGCCAGCGCCTCTTGCGGATTGGCGCAGGTGCGCAGGTCGTCGCAGGGAACGGTGTCGAGACGGCGGGAGGGGGTGGTCATGGAACTGGGGCCTCCGGAGGGTGATCTGGCTTTCCTCAATAATGAGAGCCGGTTACGCCCTCCGCAACGCTCCTATTCGTCCTCCCGCTCCCCCGGTGCGTGTGGCGGCTCGGGCGCCACCTTGCCCTCCACCCACAGGATCAGGGCATAGACGGCCCCAAGCGCCAGCACGGCCACGCCCAGGCCGGTGAGGAAGGCGCCCGTGGTGTCCTCGATCTCCAGCACGATCAGCTTGCGCACCACGGCCAGCACGCCGATCAGGATCACGGTGCGCACCTGCACCAGCCCCTTCTGGCCCTCGGCCATCTGCTGGACGGAGTGCGCCAGTTCCAGTGCGATGACGGCCGCCAGGATGCCGTCGAACAGGGCCTGGAAGGTGCTGTAGTTCCACCCCGCATTGTAGCCCAGCGCCGTCTCCACCACCGCCCTCAGGAAATTGGCCGTCGCCAGGACGATCACGCCGGCCATGCCGACCAGCAGCAGCCAGGCGATGATGCGCTCGAAGGCGGCGTACCCCTTGGCGGCCCGATGGATGGGCCCGCCCTTCACGGCCGCACCAGCCCGAACAGGTGCGCCAGATCCTTGAAGAAGATGCGCATGTGGGCGGTCGGGTCGCGGCGGGTGAGTTCCTTGTTCATGTAGGACTGCCACGTCAGCGCCTGCACGTCCGGATCGCGGCAAATGCTGACGAACCGTTCCCGCCGCGCGTCGGACGAATACCAGAACCGCTGCATCAGGCCGAGTATCCAGAACACCCGGCCGTGCGCCTTCAGGAACCGCTTCCGCGCCGTCGCCAGGGCGCGGGCATCACCGCTCTCCAGCGCCACCGCCACCGCCTCGGCAGCCATGCGGCCCGAGGCCATGGCGTAGTAGATGCCTTCGCCCGAGGCCGGCGCGACGGTACCCGCCGCATCGCCGCACAGCACCACGTCGCGACCGTTGTCCCAGCGCTTGCGGGGCTTCAGCGGGATGGGCGCGCCCTCGGTGCGCAGGGTCTCGGCCGCCGCCAGGCCGGCGCGTTCGCGCAGCAGGGCGGTGGCGTCGCGCAGGGGGAAGCCGTCCTGCGCGGTGCCCATGCCGATGCTGGCGGTCTCGCCGTGGGGGAAGACCCAGCCGTAGAAGTCCGGCGACACGTCGCCCTGATAGACGACGTCGCAGCGCAGCGGATCATAGGCGCCACCGGGCTCGGGCGCGCGGATGATTTCGTGATAGGCGATGACGCTGGGCGGCGGCGGGGTGTCCGGCATCGCCAGCCGGGCGACGGTGGAGCGGGCTCCGTCGGCGCCGACGACCATACGCGCACGTACCGAACCACCCTCCCCCGCCTTGCCGCGCAAGCTCAGGCGCAGCACGCCGTCCCCGTCGCGCTCCAGGGCAGAAAGCGTCGCAGTGCGGCGGCGGGCGCCGAGCGTGGCGGCGCGGGCGCGCAGCCACTCGTCGAAGGTCTCGCGGTTGACCATGCCGACGAAGCCGTCGTCGGCGATGGGCATGTCGACCTCTTTCCCCGACGGCGCGATCACCCGCGCCCCGCGCACGCGGGTGCAGAGCACGCTCTCGGGCACGGCGAACTCGCGCAGCAGCCGGGGCGGCACGGCACCGCCACAGGGCTTGGGTCGCCCGGCCCGGTCGAGCAGCAGGACCGACCACCCGGCGCGCGCCAGGTCGGCCGCCGCCGTGGCACCGGCGGGACCGCCGCCGACCACCACCACGTCGAAGGTCTCGGGGCTGTTGAGGATCATCGGCCGCCTCCCGCGTCCAGCATGGCAAGACCACCGCCGCCGGCCGGCTTCGGCATGGCACGGACGCCCAGCGCGGGGCGCGCGGCCAGGGCGGCGGCGGCGACGAACAACAGGGCCTCGGCGGAGAACACCAGGCCGTAGGCGACGGCGGGTTCGGCCAGAACGGCGCGGGCGGCGTCGACGGCGGCCGTCCCCAGGAAGCCGCCGAGCCCGAAGGCGACGGCCTGGGCCGCGCCCCAGACGCCCATGCGCATCCCCTCGCGCCCCGGACCACCGGCCCCGGCCAGGGCCATCATCGAGCCGATGGCGGCGACGGCGAAGGCGCCGTTGGAGACACCCAGCGCCGCGACGGTGGCCTTCAGCGGCCACCCCGGCCCGGCCATCCCGCCAAAGACCAGCAGCCCCAATGCACCGGCGGAAGCAAGGCAGCCGCCCACCGTCCACAGCTTCAAGGAGCCAACGGACCGCCCGCGCCCCAGCCATCCGGCCAGCCCAACCAGCACCATGCCGGCGAACACGCCGCCGTGCTGCACGCCAGCGAGGCTGGTGCTCTGGCCCGGTGTCATGCCGAAGACGGTGCCGGCGAAAGGCTCCAGGATCAGGTCCTGAAGGCTGTAGGCCAGCATGGAGACGAAGACGAACACGGCGAAGCGGCGCGTCTGCCCCTCGCTCCAGACGGCGCGGAAGGCTTGCGCGAAGGGCGGCTTGCGGATGTCGGGACGGCGCACCGGCGCCCCCTCGGTCCCCCACACCGCCGCCAGCGTCACCAGCAGCGCGACGGCGGAGACCACCGCCGTCACCGCCACCAGCCGCGCCGGCGTGTAGGGATCGAGCTGCGCGCCCACGGCCCCGGCCGTCACGGCGAAGCCCAGAATCATCATCATCCAGACCAGCGTCGCGGCGGGCGCCCGGCGCTTGGGGTCGACCCGCGTCGCCAGCAGCGCCAGCAGCGACGTCCCGGCCGCCCCCACGCCCATGCCGATCAGCACGAAACCGGCCACCGCCAGCGCCACGCCGGCGGCGGTGTCCGATCCCATCCAGGCGACGGCGGCCGAGGCGGTGACGGCGCCCAGGCCCAGAACGGCCATGCCGCCGATGATCCAGGGCGTGCGCCGTCCGCCGACGTCGGAGCCGTGGCCCCAGCGAGGGCGGAGGAATTGCAGCACGTAATGCAGCGCCACCAGGGCGCCGGGCAGCATGGCCGGCAGGGCCAGTTCCACCACCATCACCCGGTTCAGGGTGGAGGTTGTCAGCACCACGATGGCCCCCAGCGCCGTCTGCACCAGGCCGAGCCGCAGGATGCCGCCCCAGCCCAGCGGCGCGGGCGTCGCGGGAATGCTCATGAGGCCACCTCCGGCAGCACGGCGAAGGCACACACCAGCATCCCCAGCACATAAAGGCTGGTGCCGGTGGCGTTGTACCAGGGAGCGAGGTCGCGCGGGCGCTTGAGGAACCGCAGCATGAGCAGCCCCTGCACCGCCAGCAGTGCGGCGACGATGGCGGCGTGCCAGGGGCGCCCCCAGTCGATCAGCAGCACCACGACCGCCACCTGCGGCAGCGCCATGACGGCGCAGGCAAACCGGGCGGCGGGGCCGACACCCATCTGCACGGGCAGCGAGCGCACGCCCATCTTGCGGTCGCCCTCCACCGCCTTGAAATCATTGAGCGTCATGATCCCGTGGGCGCCCAGGCTGTAGAGCCCGGCCAGCGCCAGCACCCGCCAGTCGGGCAGCGCGGCGGCCATGACGGCGGCGCCGGTGAACCACGGCAGCCCCTCGTAGCACACCGCCACGGCGGCGTTGCCCCACCAGCCGTTGCCCTTCAGCCGAAACGGCGGCGCGGAGTACGCCCAGGCCAGCAGCAGCCCGACGGACGCCGCCAGCAGCACCCACGGCCCCAGCGCCCAGGCGACGGCCAGGCTGACGAGCGTCCAGGCGATGGCGATATACAGCCCCCAGCGGCCGGGAATGCGGCCCGAGGGAATGGGGCGGTCGGGCTCGTTGATGGCGTCGACGTGGCGGTCGAACCAGTCGTTGACGGCCTGGCTCGTGCCGCACACCAGCGGCCCCGCCAGCAGCACGCCGGCCAGCGCCAGGGGCGCCTGCTCCAGCGACGGCCAGCCGGCGGAGACGACGCCGCAGCCAAACGCCCACATGGGCGCAAACCATGTGATGGGCTTGAGAAGCTGGACGACGGGTGTGAAGGCGACTCGTTCCATGCCTTCAAGGGTAGGACGGTCGCGGGGCACCGTCAACAACGATTGACGTCATGTTTATCTTACAGACGATGCAAGAATGGCTGGCAGCGGAGGCAGTTTCCTGCTTTCGAGGCTGCAAAGGCATTGGTGGAGGTTTCCCGACGGGAGCGCGGCAGGATGGTCAGCACCATGTGCGGATTCCTGCTTTCGCAGGAATGACGGGGATTTCTGATTTTGAAGCAGGCCCTTAAGACCCGTCGTCCCAGCGAAAGCTGGGACCCATGGACGCGGTCAACCGCCCCCAGCCGTCAGCCGGCGTTGTCACCGTCCATGTCGCCGATCATGCCGTAGCGGCGCAGCTTGACGTAGAGGCTCTGGCGCGACAGGCCCAGCATTTCCGCCGCCGAGGCACGGTTGTCGCCGGTCAGGTCCAGGGCCGCCTGGATGCACAGTTGCTCGATCATGTCGGTGGTGTCGCGGATGATGTCCTTCAGCGGCACGCGGCCCACCAGTTCGGTCAACTCGTTGACGGAATGGGGCAGTTCCGGCTCCGTCGGCGGCGGCTCGGCGCTCAGGCGCTGGCTGACGTCGCGGATGACGAAGGCGATGTCGGTGCCCGCCCCCTCGCTGAGCGCCACCGCCGACAGTTCCACGTCGGCACCGGCGCCGTACTCGCCCTGCGCCAAGGTCCCAAGCAGCCGCACGCTGCCGTCCTCGCGCACCGTGCCGATGATCGCCGCCAGGTCGATTCCCGGCCGGCCGATCCAGCGGTCCATCGGTTCGCCGCGCACCTGTTCCTCGGTCGCCAGTTGCACGAGATCAAGAAACGCCGTGTTGGCCGACCGGATGCGCCCGGTGTTATCGGTCAGGACGAAGGCGTCCGGCAGGGCCATCATGGCCTCCTGCCAGGCGCCGGCAGCCTCGGCGCCCTGCCCGGACGCCATGGCGTCGGAGCGCTGGGGCAGCAGGCGGATCAGGAAGAACGCCGCGCGCTCCTGCCGGAACAGGGCGGCCGACAGCACCACCGGCGCCGGCTGCCCGGCCAGGTGGACCGTCACGCCCTCGGCCTCGCCGCGTGCCCGCACGGTCGCCAGCAGCGACGTCACGGCCTGCACGTCGTCCCCCTCGATGCCGTGGGGGAAGGTGCGGCCGACGATCTGCCGCGTGCTGTCGCCGAACAGGGCGACGGCCGCCGGATTGGCCTCCACCACCTTGCGGGTCTGCGCGTCGACCACCAGCACGGCTTCCGAGGTCAGTTTGAACAGCAGGCGGTAGCGGGTTTCCATGTGGCGCAGGCGGGCATAGTCGCGCTCCAGCGATTGCTGCGCGTTGACCAGACGCTGCTGAAGCTCCGCCAGCGAGCGCAGATCGCGTCCCAGCGCCACGATGGGTCCGTCACGGTCCAGCCGCACGGCGGAATAAAGCACCGGCACGTCGGCCTTGCCGCTCCCGCCCGGGTGGTTGACCTGGCGCGGGCGCGGCGTCTCGGTCGCATCGGCACCGCGGGCGGCCTTGAGCAGGGCCTCGATCTTGGGGCGGCTTTCCACCGTCACGGTTTCCAGCCACGACCGGCCCAGCCACTCCCCGCCGGCGGCGCGTTGCAGGTCCTCGCTGCCGAACGCGGCGTCACGCACCGTGCCGTCGGCGTCCATCACCAGGGCGATGTCGGCCGCCGAGGCGATCAGGGTCGCGGCGGCTTCCGCCCCCAGCGTGCCCAGCGATGTCTTCGGTGTGCGGAAGTGTTTCACGGATCACCAGCCACAAGAGATCGAGAACCACGGTCGTCGCAACGGCCGCCCGGATCGGCATACGGCCACGCCGACAATCGTTCCGCCAGCGTTACCGCATGACGACCGTTTACCCCCATTGCATCGGCCCCAACAAGCCCGGAGATGCTTGGATCGCAAAGAAAAACAGGTCCCCCGACAACGACCGCAACATTTCTGCAACAACTCACGCGACGAATGTCGGAGATCGTCGCCTCAAGTTCAGACAGCCAGCGGGCGCCGGAAAGGGAGAGGCCGACGACGGCGAACGGCGTCTCCGCCACCGCCCGCACCAGCGCGCAGCGGGTGGTCGGCGCCGGCGGCGCAGCCACCTCCCAGCCTGCCCGGCGCAGGAAGACGGCAACCGTTTCGGCGCCGAAGCCGTGCTGCTCGCCGGGAGTCGATGCCACCAGGGCGCGCCGGGCCGGACCGGGCGCGGCGGCCATGGCGTCGGGCGCGCAGTCGGCGGTGTCCAGTTCCTTCAACAGGCCCTGCACGGTGAGCATGCCCGTGGTGACTTCGGCGAAACCGCAGGTGTCGGCAGCCCAGGCATCGCCCAGCCGGCGGGCGATCGGCCCCAGGAGGTCGAGCATGAGGGCCGGCGCGGGCAGCCCGCGCGCAAGACGGCCGCGGACATGGCGGCGCACCGGGCCGTGCTGGCCGGCGATCAGAAGCCGCGCCAGGCCGTCCGCTTCCGCCGCCGTGACCACGGCCGCCGAATGTCCGGCACCCGGCTGCCGCCTCCGGTGGCGGGCG
The DNA here is from genome assembly GCF_044803115.1 of Caenispirillum salinarum. Classification (GTDB taxonomy): domain Bacteria; phylum Pseudomonadota; class Alphaproteobacteria; order Rhodospirillales; family Rhodospirillaceae; genus Caenispirillum; species Caenispirillum salinarum_A. The sequence goes on from NZ_CP085224.1 coordinate 3,636,399, forward strand.
ATGAGGCGGGGGATCAGATGATGCTGAACCGCCCGGTCCAGCACCACGGCCGGCGGCGGCGCCTGGATGGCGAACGCCCCCGCGCCAGCCGCCGGACCGCTCAACGCATCAGGCCGGTGCAGGACAGGCATGGGGGGCAGGCCGCGATGGGGGCCGAGCATTCGCCGTCTCCTTTGCGGGGGAGCCACTCGTATACCGAACCACCGTCACAGCATGCCTTCTCCCCGCCCCGCCTGTCATTCATTTTTTACGTCTAGTTCTATTGACACGTCGGATGCGGCGGTTCAGACTCCGTCCATGCGCTGAGCCTCGAGGAGGATCGTCATGCGTCAGCATCTGGCGGACGCCCGCCCCTACGCCCCGACCTTCGGCACCCGCCTTGCGGGCTGGCTGGACATCGACCGCGCCATCGCCGCCATCGACGGCTGCCCGTGGACGGCCACCTCCGGCCTGGCCCGGCACCGCGCCGCCGTGCGCCGCGCCAACGCCAGGCACGCCGCCGCCGTCGGCCGCATTCGGCCGGTGCGGCCCCTCTACACGCCCGACGAACGGCGACGGCGCGACGAGTCGCCGTGGACGCTGGTGCAGGGTGTGCTCGCGCCCGTGCAGTTCCTGGTGTTCGTGGTCAGCCTGGCCCTGGTGCTTCGCACGCTGGCGACCGGCGAGGGCTATGCGCTCGCCACCGGATCGGTGGTGGCCAAGACGCTGGTGCTCTACGCCATCATGGTCACCGGGGCGATCTGGGAGAAAAAGGTCTTCGGCCGCTACCTCTTCGCCCCGGCCTTCTTCTGGGAAGACGTGGTCAGCATGCTGGTGCTGGCCCTGCACACCGCCTACCTGGGCGCGGTGGCCTTCGGCTGGCTGGACGCGACGGGGCAGCTTCTGCTGGCGCTTGCGGCCTATGTGGCCTACGTGGTCAACGCCGGGCAGTTCGTGTTGAAGCTGCGCGCCGCCCGCCGCCAGGAGCGTGACGAGGTCGAAGGCGGCCTGCCCGCCGGGGCGGAGCCGGCGGAATGACCCCCTTCGACCGCTCCGACCCCGCCCCGCCCGCCGGCGGCTGCGACGACACTCCGCCGGCGGTGCTGCGGGAACGCGGCCAGCATGAAGTGTTCTGCGGCCTGACGGGCATCATCTGGCTGCACCGCAAGATGCGCGACGCCTTCTTCCTGATCGTGGGGTCGCGCACCTGCGCCCACCTCATGCAGTCCGCCGCCGGGGTGATGATCTTCGCCGAGCCGCGCTTCGCCACCGCCATCCTGGAGGAACAGGACCTCGCGGGTCTGGCCGACGCCAACGACGAGCTGGACCGCGTGGTGGACCGCCTGCTGGCCCGCCGGCCGGACGTAAAGACGCTGTTCCTGGTGGGATCGTGCCCGTCCGAGGTCATCAAGATCGACCTCTCCCGCGCCGCCCAGCGGCTTTCGCGCCGCCACCTGCCGGCGACGCGCGTGCTGGCCTACTCCGGCAGCGGCATCGAGACGACGTTCACGGAAGGGGAAGACGCCTGCCTCGCCTCCCTGGTGCCGGAGATGCCGGCGGCGGCGGCGGACGCGGCGTCGCTGCTGGTCATCGGATCGCTGCCCGACCTGGTGGAAGACCAGTTCGCCCGGCTGTTCGCCGCCATGGGGCTGGAGAACGCGGGGTTCCTGCCCGCCCGCGAGGCCTCCGTCCTGCCCGCCGTGGGGCCGGGAACGCGCGTGCTCATGGCGCAGCCCTTCCTCGCCGCCACCGCCAAGGCGTTGGAGGGGCGCGGAGCCGAGGTGCTGTCCGCCCCCTACCCCTTCGGCGCCGAGGGCACGGAAGCCTGGCTGCGCGAGGGCGCGCGGGCGTTTCGCGTGCCGGAGGATCGGTTCGCCGCCGCCATCGCGCCGGGCAAGGCGCGGGCGGTAAAGGCGCTGGCGGCGGCGCGGGAAAGGCTGGCCGGCAAGTCGGTGTTCTTCTTCCCCGACTCGCAGTTGGAGATCCCGTTGGCGCGGTTCCTGGCGCGCGAGATGGGCATGACGCTGACGGAAGTCGGCACGCCCTACCTCCACCGCCGCCACATGGCCGCCGAACTGGCGCTGCTGCCCGAGGGCACGCCCCTGTCGGAGGGCCAGGACGTCGACCGGCAACTGGACCGCGCCCGCACCGCCCGGCCGGACCTGACCGTCTGCGGCCTCGGCCTCGCCAATCCGCTGGAGGCCGAGGGGCTGGCGACCAAGTGGTCCATCGAGCTGGTCTTTTCCCCCGTCCACGGGTTCGAGCACGCCGCCGACCTGGCCGAACTGTTCACCCGCCCGCTGACCCGCCGCGCGCTGCTGGCGCGCGGCCAAGACCAGAGCAAGAGGGCCTGAGCCATGCGCATCGTCCTGATCCATCCCAACTATCACTCGGGCGGGGCGGAGATCGCCGGAAGCTGGCCGCCGGCCTGGGCGGCCTACATCGGCGGCGCCCTGAAGGCAGCCGGGTTCACCGACGTCACCTTCATCGACGCCATGACCCATCACCTGGACGACGACACGGTCCGCGCCCGCCTGCGCGACCTTCAGCCCGACGTGATCGGCGCGACGGCCATCACGCCGTCAATCTACAAGGCGGAACGGCTGCTTGAGATCGCCAAGGAGGAAGTGCCGGAGGCCGTGACCGTTCTGGGCGGCGTGCACGCGACCTTCATGTACCAGCAGGTGCTGACGGAGGCGCCCTTCATCGACGCCATCGTGCGCGGCGAGGGCGAAGAAATCATCGTCAACCTGGTGCGCGCGGTCGACGAGGGCCGCTGGCCGGCCGACCGCGCCGCCGTGCGCGGCATCGCATACCGCGACGAGAACCGCGAGCAGATCATCGCCACGCCCGCCGCGCCGACCGTCAAGGACCTGGATGCCATCACGCCCGACTGGGGCCTGTTGTCGTGGGACGACTACCGGTACGTGCCGCTGGGTGTGAAGGTCGCCATTCCCAACATGGCGCGTGGCTGCCCCTTTACATGCAGCTTCTGCAGCCAGTGGAAGTTCTGGCGCGACTACCGCATCCGCGACCCCAAAAAGGTTGTCGACGAGATCGAGGGGCTGGTCAACGACCACTGCGTCGGGTTCTTCATCCTGGCCGACGAGGAACCGACCATCAACCGCAAGAAGTTCATCCAGTTCTGTCAGGGACTGATCGACCGCGGCCTGCCGGACAAGATCACCTGGGGCATCAACACCCGCGTCACCGACATACTGCGCGACGAGGACCTGCTGCCCTTCTACCGCAAGGCCGGGCTGGTGCATGTGTCGCTGGGCACGGAGGCCGCCGCGCAGTTGAAGCTGGACCGCTTCAACAAGGAAACCAAGGTGGAGGAGAACGCCCGCGCCATCCGCCTTCTGCGCGAGGCCGACATCTTCGTGGAGGCGCAGTTCATCGTCGGGCTGGACAACGAAACGCCGGAAACCCTGGAAGAAACCTACCGCATGGCGAAGGACTGGGACCCCGACCTCGCCAACTGGGCCATGTACACGCCCTGGCCGTTCTCGCCCCTGTTCCAGGATCTGGGGGAGAAGGTGGAGGTCTTCGACTTCGAGAAATACAACTTCGTCACCCCCATCATGAAGCCCGAGGCCATGGACCGGGCGGAGCTTCTGGACCGGGTGATGCACAACTACCGGCGCTTCTACATGCGCAAGGCGCTGCTCCACTACCCCTGGCGCGGCACCGGCTTCCGCCGCCGCTACCTGCTGGGATGCCTGAAGGCGTTCCTGAAGGCAGGCGTGCAGCGCACGTTCTATGACCTGGGCAAGGTGGGCTACTGGGGCCCGCAGTCCAAGGAGACGGTGGACTTCCACTTCGACGAGCGCCGCACCCGCGCGCCCCTGCCCGCCAGCACCGACGACTGGCAGGCCGCCGCCGAGCGCGGCCGCAAGCCGGACGCGCCGACGGAACCGGAGGCCACCATGGCCTGCGGCGGCGGCCGTCAGCAGATGGAGGACGCCTGAGGCCATGCCCCGGCCGGCCATCCAGGATCACGCGCCCGATGCGGTCCTGGCGGCGGCGGCCGGCGTCATCGGTCCCAACGCCCTGATCCAGGTGGCGGCGGCGCTGAAGGAGTCGTACGGACCGGCGGAGGCGGCGGCGGTGTTCGCCGCGGCCGGGGTGGCGCGGTATCTGGACACCCCGCCGCGGACCATGGTGGACGAGCGCATGGTCACCGCCCTGCACGCGGCCCTGCGCGCGCATCTGGGCGTGGCGGAGGCGCGCGCGGTGGCCGATGATGCGGGGGTGCGGACGGCCGACTACCTGCTCGCCCATCGCATCCCGCCGGCTGCCCAAAGGGTGCTGCGGGTTCTGCCCCCGACACTGGCGGCGCGGATGCTGCTGGGCTCCATCGGCGCCCATGCCTGGACCTTTGCCGGCAGCGGCACCTTCACCCACCGGGCCGGCCGGCCGGTGGTGCTCGAGATCAAGGGATGCCCCTTGTGCCGGGGCGCCCTCGCGGCGTCGGAGGAGGTGCTGTGCGACTACTACGCCGGCACCTTCCGTCATCTTTTCCTGACACTGGTCACGCCGCGCGCCCGCATCGCGCAGACGACCTGCCAGGCCGCCGGGGCAGCGGCCTGCGGCTTCATCATTGCCTGGTAAAGCCCCGCCTCATGTCATTGCCAACAGGGTTTCCGCCTGAAGAACGGCGTCGTGGCCGTCGGTGGCCATGGCGTCGGCGCCCACGTCGACGGCCCATTCCGGGTGATCCACGAACAGCGCGCCGCCCACCAGCACCTGCACCGGCCGGTCGCCGGCGGAGCGACGGACGGCGGTGATGGCCTGCGTCAGCGGGTTCAGGTGGCGCTCGCAGGAGGCGGACAGGCCCACCATGCCCACGCGGCGCCGGCGCACCGCCCCGGCCAGCGCGGCACCGGAGCGGAAGCAGTCGCGGGCGCAGACCCAGCCGGCGCGGCGCAGGAAGGCCGCCACCACCGACAGGCCGAACCCATGCTGTTCGCCCGGCACGGGGCACAGCAGGATGGTCCGTCCGCCTTCACCGGCCACCGGCGCGGTGGTTGTGAAGCGGGGGCCGAGCGCGTGCAGCGCCTGTTGCAGGTTGCAGCACCCCAGCGTGACGTCGGCGAAGGAGCACAGGTCTTCCTCCCACCAGACGCCGAGGCGGCGCGCGACGGGACCCAGAAGATCCGTGCAGAGGGTTTCGGCGGTAAAACCGGCCGCATGCAGCTTTTGCACATGGGCCACCGCGGTTTCCGCATCGCCCTTCATCGCCAGGTCGGCGAAGTGGCGGATGTAGCCCATCCCCGGCAGGATTACCGGCGGGGTCGCGGAAAAGCGGACTTCCGGCGCTGCCAGCGACCATCCCAGCGCGCCGTGTCTTTGATCGTCGGCGGCTCCACGCCCTTCCACCAGGGCGTCGCGTGTCGACACATCCATACCATTGACCTCCCCGATTCATGACAGCCGGACCGCACGGCCGGCCATCGCCGGACACGGTCTGATCTCGCCGTCACGGGGCGCGTCGGTGTCGGCGGCGTCTCCGTCGGGCCCGGCGCCCATGCGGAAGCGTGCCGGCATCGACGCGGCGCCGCTTGAGCGGACCGGTCGTTGGCGTCAAGGCCCCCGGCACGGGGCCGGATGGTCTGGGAGGAGGAGGAGCGCGTGACGCAGTCCTTCAACCGCGACATGCGTGGAATTGTTCCCTCGGTATACTCAGAAATCTCCGACCGGGTGCATTTTTATCCGATCGGATACGCATTGTCATGTTTACGTCAACTGCACTTGACACTCCGACGGCGACGGCCTTACGCTTTCTCCAGGTGCCACGAGGAGGACCGTTGCCATGCCTCGCCGCCACGCCACTTTTTCGTCCCGATCCGCGCGCGGAGCCGTCTCATGCGCCTGACGGTCTGGACATACGACGGCCCGCCCCACGTGGGCGCCATGCGGGTGGTCACGGCCATGCGCGGCGTGCATTACGTGCTGCACGCACCGCAGGGCGACACCTACGCCGACCTTCTGTTCACCATGATCGAGCGGCGCGACCGCCGCCCCCCGGTCACCTACACCACCTTCAAGGCCAGCGACCTTGGCGGCGACACCGCCGCGCTGTTCAAGGACACGGCGCGCGCGGCGTATGATCGCTTCCGCCCGCAGGCCATGATCGTCAGCGCGTCCTGCACCGGGGAACTGATCCAGGACGACCCCGGAGGCCTCGCCAAGGCGCTGGACCTGCCGGTGCCGGTGATCCCGCTGCACCTGAACAGCTATCAGCGGAAAGAGAATTGGGGCGCGGCAGAGACCTTCCACGCCCTGGTGCGCGGGTGCTGCCGGGGCCGGACGTATGGTCCCAGGCCCGCCGGCGCCCGTCCCACCGCCAATATCCTGGGTCCGGCGGCGCTGGGCTTCCGTCATCGCGACGACCAGGCGGAAGTGCGTCGGCTGCTGTCGCTGCTGGGGATCGACGTCGCCGTCACCGCGCCGTGGGAGGCCTCTCCGGCCGATCTGGTGCGCCTGCCGGACGCCGACTTCAACGTGGTCCTGTACCCGGAAATCGCCGACACCGCCGCCAAGTGGCTGTCGCGCACCTTCCGTCAGCCGCACACCCGCACCGTCCCCATCGGCCTGAACGCCACCCGCGACTTTTTGCGGGAGGCCGCCGAACTGGCCGGCGTCGACCCTGCTCCGGCCCTGGCGGCTGTCGAGGCGCAGGCGCGGATGCCGTGGTACGCGGCCTCGGTCGACTCGACCTACCTGACGGGCAAGCGCGTGTTCATCTTCGGCGACGCCACCCACGCCGTCGCCGCCGCCCGTGTGGCGTCGGAGGAACTGGGGTTCACGGTCTGCGGCCTGGGCACCTACGGCCGGGAATTCGCCCGTGACGTCCGCGCTGCCGCCGACCGCCTCGGCCTCGACGCCCTCATCACCGACGACATGCTGGAGGTGGAGGAGGCCATCGCCGCCGCCCGGCCCGAGCTGGTGCTGGGCACGCAGATGGAGCGCCACATCGCCAAGCGCCTGGGCCTGCCCTGCGCCGTCATCTCCGCCCCCGTCCACGTCCAGGACCACCCCGCGCGCTATGCCCCGCAGATGGGGATAGAGGGTGCGAACGTGATCTTCGACACCTGGGTGCATCCGCTGATGATGGGGCTGGAGGAACACCTGCTGACCATGTTCCGCGACGACCCGGAATTCCACGGCGAGGCCGCGCCCTCGCACCTGGGGCCGCCCATTCCCATGCCCACGCCCGCGCAGGTCGTCGAAGACACCGCCGCCGCCGCCCTGTCCTGGGCCGCCGACGCCGAGTTGGAGCTGAAAAAGATCCCCTTCTTCGTGCGTGGCAAGGCGCGGCGCAACACCGAACGCTTCGCCGCCGGCCACGGCCTGTCCACCATCACCATCGAGACGCTCTATGACGCCAAGGCACATTTCGGACGCTGACCGCGCCCCGGCCGGCGTCGTGCCGGTCCGTGTGGTGATCGTGACGCTGGACGCCCATCTGGCCGGCGCCCTGGACCGCGCGCGCACCGATCTCGCCCGCGACCTGCCGGGCCTGACGCTCACCCTGCACAGCGCGGTGGAGTGGGAGCACGACGCGGGCGCGCTGGAACGCTGCAAGGCCGACATCGCCCAGGCCGACGTCATCCTCGCGACCATGCTTTTCATGGACGACCACGTGAAGGCCATCCTGCCCGCCCTTCAGGCGCGGCGGGAGCAGTGCGACGCCCTGGTTGGCTGCATGTCGGCCGGCGAGGTCATCCGCTGCACGAAGCTGGGCCCCTTCCGCATGGACGGCGCCGACCGGGGGCCGCTGGCGCTGCTCAAGCGCCTGCGCGGCGACCGGAGCAAAAAGAAGGGTGGCGGGGCCAGTGGTGCGAACCAGATGGCGATGCTGAAACGCATCCCCCGCATCCTTCGGCTCATTCCCGGCAAGGCGCAGGACCTGCGGGCCTATTTCCTCACGCTGCAATACTGGCTGGCGGGGTCGGAAGAGAACATCGCCAGCCTGGTGCGCTTCCTGGTCGACCGCTACGCCACCGGCCCCCGCCGCGCCCTGCACGGCCGGCTGAAGCCGCGCGAGCCGGTGGAATACCCCGAAGTCGGTCTGTATCACCCGGACCTGACGGTGCGCGCCACCACCGACCTTGCCGCCCTGCCCCGGCCGTCGCCGTGCAAGGGGACGGTGGGCCTGCTGCTCATGCGATCCTACGTGCTGGCGGGCAACACCGCGCACTATGACGGCGTCATCCGGGCGCTGGAGGCGCAGGGGCTGGCGGTGCGTCCGGCCTTTGCGAGCGGCCTGGACGCGCGCCCGGCGGTGGACGCCTTCTTCCGGTCCGACGACGGCGCGGCGGCGGTGGATGCGGTGGTTTCGCTGACCGGCTTCTCCCTGGTGGGCGGCCCGGCCTACAACGACGCGAAAGCCGCCGAGGAAACGCTGGCGAGCCTCGACGTGCCGATCCTCACCGCCCACGCCCTGGAGTTCCAGACGCTGGAGCAGTGGCGCGGGTCTCCGCGGGGGCTGATGCCGGTGGAGGCCACCATGATGGTCGCCATCCCGGAACTGGACGGCGCCATCTCCCCCATGCTCTACGGCGGCCGCACGGAAACGCCCGGCGGCGCCCCCGCCATGGCGCCCGAGCCCGAGCGCTGCGCCATGCTGGCCGCGCGGGTGGCGAAGCGCGTGGCATTGCGCAAAACCGCCAAGGCCGCGCGCAAGGTCGCCGTGGTGCTGTTCAACTTCCCGCCCAACGCCGGCGCCACGGGCACGGCGGCCTATCTGTCCGTCTTCCAAAGCCTTCACAACACCCTGGCGGCGCTGAAGGCCGACGGCTACGGCGTGGACGTGCCCGAGGACGTGGACGCCCTGCGCGCCGCCGTGCTGGAAGGCACCGCCGAACGCCACGGCCAGCCGGCCAACGTCGCGGCCCGCATCTCCGCCGACGATCATGTGCGGCGCGAGGCAAGGCTTGCGGAGATCGAGGCGCAATGGGGGCCGGCGCCGGGCCGGCACCAGAGCGACGGCGGCGGCATCTTCGTGCTGGGCCGAACCTTCGGCAACGTCTTCGTCGGCGTCCAGCCCGCCTTCGGCCACGAGGACGACCCCATGCGGCTGATGTTCGAGGGCGGATCGGCGCCGACCCATGCGTTCTCCGCCTTCTACCGCTGGCTGCGGGAGGACTTCGCCGCCGACAGCCTGCTGCACTTCGGCATGCACGGCGCCCTGGAATTCATGCCGGGCAAGCAGGCGGGGCTGTCGGGCACCTGCTGGCCCGACCACCTGATCGGCGCCCTGCCGCACGTCTACCTCTACGCCGCCAACAACCCGTCGGAGGCGACGCTCGCCAAGCGGCGGACGGCGGCGACCATGGTCACCCACCTGACGCCGCCGCTCGCCGAAGCCGGGCTGCACCGGGAGCTTCTGGAGATCAGGGACGGCATCGAGCGGTGGCGCGCCCTTCCCCTTGATGCCATCGAGGACCGCACGCGCCTTGCCGAAACGCTCCGGGCTCAGGCGCGGGCGGTGGACGTCGGCCCCGGCGCCGATGCCTGGACGCGCGATCCGCATGGGGCCGTCGCCGCGCTTGGCCATGCGGTGCTGGGGCTGGAACAGACGCTCATCCCCCACGGCCTGCACGTGGTCGGCCGCCCGCCCGCCGAAGACGCCCGCATCGACATGCTTTCGGCCATGGCCGAGGCCGCCCACGGCACGCGCCCAGACCGCGCGGGGGTGGCGGCGATCGTCACCGGCGGCCGTTCCGCCTTGCCGCGCGAACAGGCCGACGCCCTGGCCGAGTGGGACCGGCGGCTGCGGGAGGATCACGAGCTTCCCGCCCTGCTGCGCGCGCTGGACGGCCGCTACATCCGCCCCGCCCCCGGCGGCGACATCCTGCGCACGCCCGACGTGCTGCCGACGGGCCGCAACCTGCACGGCTTCGACCCCTACCGCATTCCCGATGCCTGGGCCGTGGCCGATGGCGCCCGTCAGGCCGACCGCATCCTCGCCCGCCACACCGCCGAGGGCCACGGCCTGCCGAAAAGCGTCGCCCTGGTGCTGTGGGGGACCGACAACCTGAAAAGCGGCGGCGCTCCGCTGGCCCAGGCCCTGGCGCTGCTCGGCGCCCGCCCGCGTTTCGACGCCTACGGCCGGCTGACCGGTGCGCAGTTGATCCCGCTCCCGGAGCTGGGCCGTCCGCGCATCGACGTGGTGATGACGCTGTCCGGCATCTTCCGCGACCTGCTGCCGCTGCAAACGCGCCTGCTGGCTGAAGCCGCCTGGCTCGCCGCCACCGCCGAGGACGAGGCGCCGGAGGACAACTTCGTCCGCAAGCACGCGCTGGCCTATGCGGAGGCCCACGGCTGCGGCATGGAAACGGCGGCGCTGCGGGTGTTCTCCAACGCCGACGGTGCCTATGGGTCCAACGTCAACCACCTGATCGACAGCGGGTGCTGGGGCGACGAGGACGAGTTGGCCGAGACCTTCAGCCGCCGCAAGTGCTTCGCCTACGGCCGCAAGGGTGCTGCGGTGAAGCAGCCGGAACTGCTGTGCGACATGCTGGCCGGTGTGGCGCTCGCCTATCAGAACCTGGAGAGCGCCGAACTCGGCATCACCACCATCGAACACTACTTCGACACCCTCGGCGGCATCAGCCGGGCCGCCCGCCGCGCCAAGGGATCGCGCGATGCGCTGCCGGTCTACATCGGCGACCAGACGCGCGGCACCAACGCCGCCGTCCGCACCCTGGCCGAACAGGTCGCGCTGGAAACCCACACGCGGATGCTGAATCCGACATGGTACGAGGGCCTGCTGTCCCACGGCCACGAGGGCGTGCGCCAGATCGAGGCCGCCGTGACCAACACCATGGGCTGGTCGGCCACCACCGGGCAGGTCGCACCCTGGGTCTACCAGCGCCTGACCCAGACCTTCCTGCTGGACGAGCAGATGCGCGAGCGCATGGCCGCCCTGAACCCGACCGCGTCCGCCCGTGTCGCCAACCGCCTGCTGGAGGCGCACGAACGCCACTACTGGACCCCCGACCCCGAAACGCTCCGCGCGCTGCAAGACGCCGGCGAGGACCTGGAAGACCGCCTGGAAGGCGTCTCCCCGGCCCCCGGCATGGCCGCCGAATAACCGACAGGAGATTTGCCCCGTGCTCGACTCCCCCGTGAAACGGCCCCCGCGCGATGGCGACGGCGACGGCAGCGTGCAGGTGCACATGGACCTGCCCATGGAGATCGACGGCGCCAAGGTGTTCGCCGTCTACGGCAAGGGCGGCATCGGCAAGAGCACCACGTCGTCCAACCTGTCCGTCGCCTTTTCCAAGCTGGGCAAGCGGGTGGTGCAGATCGGCTGCGATCCCAAGCACGACAGCACCTTCACCCTGACCAAGCGGCTGGTGCCCACCGTCATCGACACCCTGCAAAGCGTGCGCTTCCACACCGAGGAACTGTCCCTCGATGACTTCGTGTACGAGGGCTACAACGGCGTGCTCTGCGTGGAAGCCGGCGGCCCGCCCGCCGGCACGGGATGCGGCGGATACGTGGTCGGCCAGACGGTGAAGCTTTTGAAGGAGCATCACCTGCTGGAAGACACCGACGTCGTCATCTTCGACGTGCTGGGCGACGTGGTGTGCGGCGGGTTCGCCGCCCCGCTCCAGCACGCCGACCGGGCGCTGGTGGTCGCGGCCAACGACTTCGACAGCATCTTCGCCATGAACCGCATCGTCGCCGCCATCCAGGCCAAGGCGAAGAACTACGACGTGCGGCTGGGCGGCGTCATCGCCAACCGCAGCGCCGACACCGACCAGATCGAGCGGTTCAACGCCGCCACCGGGATGAAGACCCTCGCCCACCTGCCGGACCTGGACGTCATCCGCCGCAGCCGGCTGAAGAAAGCGACCCTGTTCGAGATGGACGGCGGCCCGGAGCTGGAGGCCGTGCAGAACGAGTACCTGCGCCTCGCCGCGAGCCTCTGGGCCGGGGTGGAGCCGCTGGACGCCAAGTCCCTGCAAGACCGGGAAATCTTCGACCTGCTGGGGTTCGACTGATGGACACCACCGCCGCCTCCTACACAGCCCGCCGGGCCGAGATCGAAACCTACTTCGACCGCACGGCCGTGCACGCCTGGGAACGCCTGACCTCCGACGCCCCGGTCGGGCGCATCCGCGCCACCGTGCGGGAGGGCCGCGACACCATGCGCACCACCCTCCTTTCCTGGCTGCCCGAGGACCTGACCGGCGCCCGCGTGCTGGATGCCGGCTGCGGCACCGGCGCGCTGGCGGTGGAAGCCGCCCGGCGCGGGGCGGAGGTGGTGGCCGTCGACCTGTCGCCCACCCTCATCCGCCTCGCCAGCGAACGGATGCCGGCGGACCTTCGCGGCCGCCTGTCCTTCCATGTGGGGGACATGCTGGACCCGGCCTTGGGCCCCTTCGACCATGCGGTGTGCATGGACAGCCTGATCCATTACGACACCGCCGATGCGGTCCGCATGTTGGCCGGGCTGGCGGCGCGGGCGCGGGCGTCGGTGGTCTTCACCCTGGCCCCGCGCACCCCGGCGCTGGCGATGATGCACGGCATCGGCCGCCTGTTCCCGCGCGGCGACCGGGCGCCGTCCATCGAGCCGGTGAGCCTGGACGGCTTCCACCGCCGCGCCGCCGCCGATGCGTCGCTGGTGGGCTGGCACCTCGCCCGCACGCGGCGGGTGAGCCGGGGGTTCTACATCTCGCAGGCCCTGGAGGCCGTCGGACCATGCGCAGGCTGACCGCGCCCTTTCCGGCGGTGGCGGCCTGGCGCCGCCTGACGCCGCACCTTCTCCCCTTCGCCGATGCCGCGACGAAGGAACTGCCGCTCGGCCGTCTGCTGCGGCTGTCGCTGTTCCAGGTCTCCGTCGGGGTGGCGCTGGTGCTGCTGAACGGCACGCTCAACCGCGTGATGATCGTGGAACTGGGCGTGCCCGCCGGGCTGGTCGCCGTGATGATCGCCCTGCCGCTGGTCGCCGCGCCCTTCCGCGCGCTGATCGGCCACAAGTCCGACACCCATCGTTCCGTCCTGGGCTGGCGGCGGGTGCCCTACATCTGGATGGGCACCATGCTGCAATTCGCCGGCCTCGCCATCATGCCCTTTGCCCTGCTGGTGCTGTCGGGCGACACGCTGGGGCCGCAGGTGCCCTACGCCGGAGAGGTCGCCGCCGCACTCGCCTTCCTGCTGGTGGGGATCGGGATGCACATGGCGCAGACCGCCGGCCTGGCGCTGGCCGACGATCTCGCACCCCGCCATGCCCGCCCGCGCGTGGTGCCGCTGCTCTACGTCATGCTGCTGGTGGGGATGGTGGCGGCGTCCGTCGTCGTCGGCGCCACGCTGGCCGCCTACAGCCCCATGCGCCTGATCCAGGTGATCCAGGGTGCGGCGCTCGCCAGCCTGATCCTCAACGGCCTGGCGCTGTGGAAGCAGGAGGCGCGCGCCCACGCCCGCACCGGCGCCGATTCCCCCCGCCCCGCCTTTCGCGAGACGTGGCGCGCCTTCGCCGCCGTCAAGGGCGCCCGCCGCCTGCTGGTCGCCACCGGACTGGGTGCGGCCGCCTTTTCCATGCAGGACATATTGCTGGAACCGTATGGCGGCGAGATCCTGGCGCTCGGCGTCGGCGCGACGACCATGCTGACCGCCCTGCTGGCCGGCGGCACGCTCATCGGTTTCGCGCTTGCTGCCCGCGCGCTGGGACAGGGGCAGGACCCGCACCGCATCGCCGCTCTCGGCGCGCTGGCGGGCGTGGCGGCGTTCTCCTGCGTCATCTTCGCAGCGCCTACGCACTCCCCCGCCCTGTTCCGCGCCGGGACGGTGCTGATCGGCTTCGGCGGCGGGCTGTTCGCGGTCGGCACCCTGACCGCCGCCATGGCGCTGGGAGAGGGTCGCGGCAACGGCCTGGCGCTGGGCGCCTGGGGCGCGGTGCAGGCCACCGCCGCCGGTGCGGCGCTGGGCTTGGGCGGCGTCATCCGCGATGCCGTGGGAGAGGCTGCGATGGCCGGCGGGCTCGGCTCGGCCCTCGTCTCTCCGGCCACCGGCTATGCCGCCGTCTACCAGATCGAGATCATCCTGCTGTTCGCCACCCTCATCGCCATCGGCCCGCTGGTGCGCCACGCCCGCGCGCGGACCGACCGCCCCACGCGGCCCTTCGGCCTGGCAGAGTTCCCCGGCTGACCACCGCCCCGTCCACCAAGGAGGCCCACCATGCCCTATGGCGCCATCACCGAGTACATCGACGTCGCACAGGTGGTCCTGTACGCGTTCTTCCTGTTCTTCGCGCTGCTGATCCTGTACCTGCGGCGGGAGGACAAGCGCGAGGGCTATCCGCTGGAGGGCCGCGAACGGGGCCGGGTGACCGTGCAGGGCTTCCCGCCCGTGCCCAAGCCCAAGACCTTCCACACCCGCGACGGCCGCACCGTGCTGGCCCCGCGCCCCGACGAGGTGGAGCGCGAAATCCAGGCCAAGGCCACCTGGCCGCATCCCGGCGCCCCCATCGAGCCGCTGGGCGATCCGCTGCAATCGGGCATCGGGCCGGGGTCGTGGGTGAACCGCATCGACAAGCCGTTCCTCACCTTCGACGGCCTGCCCCAGGTGGTGCCCATGCGCGCCGCCCCTGGCCAGAAGGTGCCCGCCATGGATGTCGATCCGCGCGGCATGGACGTCATCGCCGCCGACAACAAGGTGGCGGGCCGCGTCACCGACATCTGGGTCGACATCGCCGAGCAATACATCCGCTATCTGGAAATGAATGTGCCCGCCGCCCCCGGCGAGACGGAGAAGACGGTCCTGCTGCCCATCGTCTTCGCCAACATCAGCCGGCGCTGGCGCAACATTCGCGTGGACGCGCTGATGTCCCACCATTTCGCCACCGTGCCGGTCATCAAGAGCCCGCACCAGATCACGGCGCTGGAGGAAGACAAGATCAACGCCTACTACGCCGGCGGCCTGCTGTATGCCGAGCCCAAGCGCGGGGAGCCGCTGCTATGAGCCACGTATCCTCCACCCCTCCCCTGCCGGACCCGCACGACCACGAGTTCGAGCCCGTCCCCGGCCTCCCCGCGCCCCTGCCGGAAGGAGAGCGCATCCTGTGGCAGGGCCGCCCGGCGTGGACGCGCCTCGCCATCCACGCCTTCCATGTGCGCAAGGTGGCGGTCTACTTCGCCGCCCTGCTGGCCTGGGTGGTGGCGAGCGCCATCGCCGACGGCGACACGCTGGCGGAAACGGCCAAGACCGCCGCCATGGTCACCGTCGGCGGCGCGGTGGCGGTGGGTATCCTGGCGGCGCTCGGGTTCTTCAGCGCCAAGGCGACCGTCTACACCATCACCGACCGGCGCATCGTGCTGCGCATCGGCATTGCCCTGCCGCTGGTCATCACCGTGCCCTTCAACCTGATCGCCATCGCCCGCTTCCGCCCGCAGAGCAAGGGCATCGGCGACATTCCCGTGGCCTTGATAAGCGGAGAGCGCATCGGCTTCGGCATCCTGTGGCCGCACGCCCGCCCGTGGAAGCTGGGGCGCCCCCAGCCCATGCTGCGCTGCGTCCCCGAGGGCGCCGCCGTCGCCACCGTGCTCGCCTCCGCCCTGCGCGCCGACATGGCCCGCCGCAAGGCCGGGGACGAGGCCGAGCCGGCCATGGCGCCCCACACCGCCCAGGCCGCCGAGTAGGAGCCCCGCCATGAGCCGGTCCTTCGCCGACAGAACGCTTCCCCGCCCGCTGCTCATCGGCGCCGGACTGCTGGTGGCGGTGGCGGTCGCGGCGGCGGGCTTCAGCAGCCTTACCGGGCTCGGCCGCACCACGGCGGACTCCACGGTCGCCGACGTGGCCGTGGCGGAAACCGTCGCCTTCACGGTCCACGACCACGCCGACGGCCGCCTCGCTTTCCGCGACGCCCGCGACGGCCGCGTGCTGCATGTGGTCGACCGGAATGCGGAAGGCTTCCTGCGCGCCGTCATGCACGGCCTGGGGCAGGACCGCCTGGCACAAGGCGCGGGCCCCGACACACCGTTTCGCCTCACCCGCTGGGGCGACGGCCGCCTGTGGCTGACCGACACAGCCACCGGCAACCGGGTGGCGCTGGAAGCCTTCGGCCGCGACAACGCGGGCGCCTTTGCGCGCCTGTTCGACACCCCTTCCGAAAGGACGACGCCATGAACGCCGTCACGCCCGTCACCGCCACCGCCGGCCCGGCGACCGCCGCCGCCGCCCGCTGCGCGAGCGAGTCCATGACCACGCAGAAGGCGCGCGAGGAGACTCTTCTGACGCCGCGCTTCTACACCACCGACTTCAAGGCGATCGACGGGCTGGACGTGAGCCCGGTGCGCGAGGAATGGGACGCCCTGATCGCGGAAATGAAGGAAGACAACAACCGCCGCCACTTCACCCGGCCGGAGGACTTCCGCACCGACGTCAGCGGCCTGCCCGAGGGCCTGCGGGCGGAGTTCATCGACTTCCTGACCAGTTCCTGCACGTCGGAGTTTTCCGGCTGCCTGCTCTACGCCGACATCAAGAAGAACGCGACCAACCCGGACGTGCGCGACCTGTTCGGCCTGATGACGCGCGACGAGAGCCGCCACGCCGGCTTCATCAACGAAAGCCTGAAGGACTTCGACCTGGGGCTGGACTTGGGTCTTCTGGCGAAAACCAAGGCTGTCACCTACTTCCGGCCCAAGTTCATTTTTT
Organism: Caenispirillum salinarum; assembly: GCF_044803115.1. GTDB lineage: Bacteria > Pseudomonadota > Alphaproteobacteria > Rhodospirillales > Rhodospirillaceae > Caenispirillum > Caenispirillum salinarum_A. The sequence goes on from NZ_CP085224.1 coordinate 3,653,049, forward strand.
ATGCCGTCTACCTGTCGGAAAAGATCGGCTACGCCCGTTACATCACCATCTACCGGCACTTGCAGCGGAACCCGCACCATAAGTTCCACCCGATCTTCAATTGGTTCGAGGAATGGTGCAACGACGAGTTCCGCCACGGCGAGGCCTTCGCCCTCATCATGCGAGCGGACCCGAAGCTTCTGCGCGGCTGGAACAAGTTATGGATCAAGTTCTTCCTGCTGGCCGTCTACGCCACCATGTACGTCCGCGACCACGGCCGGCCCGAGCTGTACGACGCGCTGGGGATCGAGCCGACGGAATACGACTACAAGGTCTTCGACCTGACGACGGAAATCTCCCGCCAGGTCTTCCCGCTGACGCTCGACACCGACGACGCGCGCTTCCGCGCCGGACTGGACCGCCTGCTGCGCATCTCCCGCGCCGCCGAGGCCGCCAAGGCGCGCGGCGGCGTCACCGGCTGGGTGAGGAAGCTCGGCTGTTCGGTGGCGTCGGCCGCGACGCTCGCCCGCCTCTACCTGCTGCCGTCCCGGCGCAATGCATTGCCGGCGCGCGTCGGCCTGAAGCCCGTGTGGTGAGGGGATCGACATGAGCAACTACGTCCTGCCCGTGCTCTACGGCCTGTTCGTCTGGTGGGCGAGCACCGTGCTCATCATCTACCTGGACAACCTGCCCAAGCGCACGTTCAAGTGGAGCCTGCTGGGCGCCACCGCCGTTCTCGGCGCCTGCCTGTACGGCCTTTATGCCAGCGCCGGCGACACGTCCGTCACCGGCGCCTATGTCGCGTTTACCTGCGGTGTGCTGGCCTGGGGCTGGCAGGAGATCAGCTTCTACATGGGCTACGTCACCGGCCCGCGGAAACAACCCTGCAAGGAGGGCTGCAAGGGCTGGGCGCACTTCGGCCATGCCATCATGACCAACCTCTGGCACGAGTTGGCGATCATCGCCGCCGCCGGCGTGGTGGTGGCGTTGACCTGGGACGCGCCCAACCAGGTGGGCCTGTGGACCTTCCTCATCCTCTGGTGGATGCACCAGAGTGCCAAGCTCAACGTCTTCCTCGGCGTGCGGAACCTCAACGAGGAATTCCTGCCCGAACACCTGAGCTTCCTGAAAAGCTACTTTACCAAGAAGCCCATGAACCTGCTGTTCCCGGTGTCGGTGACCATTTCGTCGATCATCACCTACGTCCTGGTGATGAAGGCCGCCAACGCCCCGACCGCGTTCGAGGCCGTGGGCTTCACCTTCCTCGCCGCCTTCATGGCGCTGGCGGTGCTGGAACACTGGCTGCTGGTGCTGCCCCTGCCCACCGCCGGCCTGTGGCAACCGGGGCTGAAGGCGCGCGGCGATGCCCCCGCCAAGCCGTTCGACGCGGAAATCGTCGTCGGCTTCCTGGGCGCCGGCAAGACCACCGTCCTGCGCCGGATGCTGAACGAGGTCGATCCAGAGGAAAAGACCGTCGTGCTGGTCAACGACTTCGGAGAACTGGGCCTGGACGGCACGCTGCTGTCCGGCCGGGGCGCGGACGTGGTGGAACTGCCCAACGGCTGCATCTGCTGTTCGCTTCGCAAGGACCTGGCGGCGCAGTTGAAGGACGTCATCGCCCGCATGGCGCCCGACCGCGTGCTCATCGAGCCCAGCGGGGTGGCCGACGTGACATCCCTGCTGCGCGTCCTGCACGGGCCGGAGGTCAAGGGGCTGGTGAAAAGCCTTCGCCTGACCACCGTCATCGACGCCGGCGCCTTCCTGCGCGACCACGCCCGCCTGCCCGAATACTTCGAGGCCCAGGCGCGGCTGGCACCCGTCTTCATCCTCAACAAGACCGACCGCGCCACCGCCGAGGATCTGGCGATCACCACCGACACGCTGAAGCGCCTCAACCCCCACGCCGAGATCCTGCCCGCCGTCTACGGCGCGGTGGACCCGGCGCGGGCGGCGGCGTGGAAGGCAGCACCCGCCGTGCAGGCTCATACGCATTCACACGATGAGCACGCGGATGAGCATGAACACCACCACCACGACCACGGCCCCGTCGCGCTCGGCCTGGAGAACTGGAGCACCGCCCTCCCCGGCTTCCACGACGCCCGCGCCCTGCGCAGCGTGCTGGAGGCCGTCGCTGCCGGAGCCTTCGGCGACATCGACCGCCTGAAGGGCATCCTGCAAGTGGAGGACGGATGGCTTCAGGTGGACGTGGCCGGCGGCGAGCCCTCCATCGCCGCCCACGCCGCCCGGCCCGAAGACACCGCCCGCGTCATGGCCATCGGCAAGACCATCGACCGGGAGAGGCTGCATCGGGCGCTCCACCGCTGCACCGTACCTGAAACAGCGGTGGCCTAGAAAAACATGCGAGGGGCCCACCGTGGGCCCCTCGCGCTTCCCGCGATTCCTTGTCGCAGGTTGGACAACCAGGAGACAGCATTACCGAGGAGGAGGAACGCGCGCCGTCGCGCGCTGTCTTGGTGCCTTGGTGACTTGGTGGTTCAAAAAAAATACCGTCAGCCGATGACGCACGACCGCCACCGTCAGCACACCCTCTTGGTGTTCTTCGTGCCTTGATGGCTATTCCGGCACCACGCCCGACGTAAAATACACCCCCACCGACCCATATAACGCCCCGTCCCGCGCCGCCGCGTAGGTCTCCGCCAGCAGGTCGCGCGCCCACGCCCGGCGGTCTTCCGGCAGTAGTTCCACCTTGAACGAGGTGGTGATCTCCAGGAAGGACACCGGGTCGATGTCGTCCGTCGTCACGCTCACCACCGACGGCCGCACGCCGACGAACCCGGCCCGGTGCATCAGCCCCGCCAGCTGCCGGCCAATGAGTCGGTCGCCGCCGCGCGCCTGCTGGCCGGCCAGGGCCTCCTGCAACAGCACGTCCAGCGCCGCCGGGCGCGGCACTACGTCGAACAGCGCGTCGTCGCTGTCGGCGATGAGCAGCCGACCGCCCGGCTTCAGAATGCGCCGGATCGCCGCCAGCGCGTCCAGCGGGCGTTCCAGGTGCTGGAACAGGAACCGCGCGTAGGCGATGTCGAAGCATCCCGCCGGCAGGTTGGACAGGTCGTAGACGTTGCCTTCCTCGAACGTCACCGACCCCCCCGGTGTTAGCGGCAGGGCGCGGGCGACTGAAAGCAGGCCGGTGTTCAGCTCCACCCCCGTCACGCGGCCCTCGGCGCCCACTTCCTCGGCCATCAGGCGCGAGAGAATGCCGGGGCCGCAGGCCAGGTCCGCCACCGCCATGCCGGGCTTCAGGCCGGCGGCGCGCAGGGCGGCGCGTTCGATGGGCCAGGCGATGGAAGCCTGGCGTTGCAGACGCTCCAGTTCGGCCTCGTTTTCCGAGAAGGTGCCGAAGGCGTAGGACCCGAGGTCGGTTGTCATGCGCTGTCTCCCGTTCCGCGCAGGTGGTCGTTGGTGCTGGTCAGCCGCGTGCCCAGAATGTTGGCGAGGTTGAGCAGGAGCCGCGCGGCCAGTTCGGGCTCCACCTTCATCAGGCGGTCGAGCGCCTGGCGGGTGTAGGTGAGGATCTCGCAGTCCTCCACCACGTCCACGTAGGCCGAGCGCGGCGCCCGGTTAAGCATGGACATCTCGCCGAACACCTGCCCCGGCCCTAGTTCGGTGATTGGCGGCCCGTCGGCCTCCAGCCGCACGACGACGCGGCCCGACAGCACCACGAACATCTCGTCCCGGCTGTCGCCGCGCTGCACGACGCGGTCGCCGGCCGGGCAGCGCAGGACGGCGTTGGAGCGCAGCACACGCTGCACCTCATCGCCGGTGAAGCCGGAAAAGACGCCGGGGCTGTTGTCTGACAGCGCGTGCATGGCGTGGCTGAGCTGCGCCCAGGCGCGGTCCGCGTCGTAACGGCCGTCGAAGCTTTCCAGCGCCGGTCCGTAATGCTCGTGAAACCAGACCACAGCATCATCACGCGGCCCTTCCGTCGCCCCGGCCCTGGTCGCCACGCGCAGCAACGGAGAGTTCACGTCGGCCAAATGGTCCCAATCCCGCAGCGGCAGCACCAGCGGCACCAGATAGCCGACGGACGGGTCGGTTTTCGACTTGGTGTAGAGCCGGTAGCCCAGTTGCAGGTACATCTCCACCAGGTACGGCGGGGCATAGCAGAAATCGAAGGCGCGGCCGTCGGCCAGGGCGTCGGCATAGGCGCGGCCGATCAGCCGGTGCAGCATGGCCGAGCCGCGCCGCGTCAGGGCCACCATCAGCCGCGAGGTGAAGGTCAGCGCCTCGGGCCAGGTCTCCAGGAACGGCCCCAGCGCGTGCATGTCCACCAGCCCTTGCGGCAGGGGATGCGCCTGCGTGAACTCGGCGGCGTGGTTGACGCGCAGCGTGCCGCAGATTTCCCCGCCCGCCTCGGCCGTGTAGATGCGCCCCGTCGCGTCCAGCGGTTCTTCCAGCATGCGCCGCGCGTGGTCGGCGGCGGCGATGCGCTTCTTCATGCCGTCGACGTAGAGGCCGTAGCGGAAGCGGAAGACGGCGGCGCGGTCGCCCTCCGTCTGCGCGCGCGCAATGCGCGTGCCGCCGGCCGTGCGGCCGGCGTCGGGCGTGGTGTCGGGCATGGCGTCCCCCTCCCCCGATTTTCGTCCCCGAGAAAAAGGATAGCCTTTTACCTATTTCAATCCAAGGCGCGTGTCAGCGGCCGAGGGCGCGCGGCATGCGGAAGGGCAGCATGGCCTGCACCACGGGATTGGTGAAGCGCCGCATGTCCAGGCTTTCATGCACCGCCGTCACGTCCTCTCCGGCCAGCTTCAGCGACAGAAGCGAGCGCGCGTAGAACGGCGTGTCCTCCAGCGTTCCCGCCACCCGCGCGGCCTCCGGCGCCTGGGACCGGCTGGCGCGGCGGATGCGCCAAAGCTTCGTCTTGGGCAGCGTCACCGGCGCGGGCGGTTCGATGTCCTCGCTCGCGCCATCGCGCCCGATCCGCAGGGACAGGCACCGCGAGGGGCCCTCAAGCGGGCGCGTCTCGTAAAGGATCGCCGCGCCGCCGTCCTTCAGCGGCGCCCGGCACCAGTCCCAGTCGGCGAAGCCCCTCTCCAGGGGTTCCGCGCCGTCGTTGGTGTCGAAGTAGGCGCGGCCTTTCCATGATAGCGAGGGCTTTTGCAGCGTCACCTCCACCCGCGACGACGGCGCGATGGGCCACCACCGATGCGCGCCGGCCGGATCGAGGGTGAAGGCGCGCGGCGTCACGGCATCCGCATACACCCGCAGGCGGCCCTTGACGTGGCCGGGGATGGGGGCGGTCACCTCGTCGAAGTCCACCGTCAGGACGCCGCCCTGCCACCGCAGGCCGCTCGGGCCGATGCGGATGGTGGTGGCGTCGCGCGCAAGGCTCGCCGTGCCGCGTTCGGTCATGGCCCAGCGGTTGGCCGAGGCGCCGTAGAGCACCACGTTCATGCAGCAGTGCCGCGCCGGGTCCGTCGGGCCCTTGCGGCGGTTCCAGGCGTAGTAGGGCGAAAAGACGCTGCCGATGAAGCAGATGATGGTCAGCGCCTCCCGCCCATCATCACTGACCGCATCCACGTACCACCAGACGTAGCCGTCATCGCCTACCGGCGCGTCGAACCGTGGTCCTTCGCCAGGGACGCCGCCGCCAATCGCCCCGAGAGCGCCGCCATGGGCACGCCCGCCCCCGGATGGACGCTGCCCCCCGCCAGGTACAACCCCGCCAGCTTGGTCCGCGCGCCCGGCCGGTCGAAGCTCGCCGTCCAGCCGTGCGAGGCCCGGCCGTAGAGCGCGCCCCCCGTCGCCGGGAACAGCCTCGCGAACTCTGCCGGTCCGGTCCGCACCATCGCCTCCGGCGAGGCCTTGAGCGTCAGGCCGCAGCGGGCCATCAGGGTGAAGGTCGTCTCCTCGCATCGCGCGATCTCCTGCTCTGAAAGGGGGTGCGTGTCGGCCATGGCCGGGGCGTTGACGATGAGGAACAGCCGCTCCGCCCCCGTCGGCGCCGGACTGTCCACCGCCGCGCCTCTGTCCTGGGCGCAGACATAGACTGTCGGCTCCGGCGGCAGGCGGCCGGCGGCGATGGCGTCGAACTCCGCGCGGTAGTCGCCGGAGAAAAACACCGTGTGGTGGGACAGCGGAAAGCCGCCGGTCTCCGCCACCAGCGCCAGCGTCAGGGCCGAAAGCGAGCGGTCGGCCGGCTTGGTGGCAGGGACGGCGGCGGCGGGCGCGCTGCCGAACAGGCCGGTGGAGAGTGCGGCCACATCGGCGTTGCACACCACCGACTCGGCGGCGATGGTCGCGCCATCGGCCAGCCGCACGCCCTCCACCCCCTGCCGCCCGGTCAGGATGGCGGCAACCTCGGCGTTGTAGACGAACGCGACCCCCAGCGACTCCGCCAGCCCCGCCAGCGCGCGCGCCACCGCCGCCATGCCGCCTGTCGGCACCCACACGCCCGCCTGCTCCACATGCGCAATCAGCATGAGCGTCGCCGGGGCGAGGTAGGGGTTGGAGCCGGTATAGGTGGCATAGCGCCCGAACAACTGGCGCAGGCGCGGGTCGTGGAAGTAGTCGCCCAGCGCCTTCCACAGCGTCGCGAAGGGCTTGATGCGGGCCAGGTTCAGCGCCCCGGCCCGCTTCACCAGCCCGCCGACGCTGGGGCGGTCGGCGCGCATGAAGGGCTGGTCGAGGGTCTGATAGATGCGCCGGGCGTCCTTCAGGAACCGGGCGAAACGCCGCGCCTCCGCCGCGCCGGCGAACGCCTCCACCGCCACCACCGCCGCCTCCGGGTCCGCCGGCAGGTCAAAGCGGCCGCCATCATCCGCCCAGGCGTGGCGGGCCAGGATGTCGGCGCGCGCCAGCGTCAGGTGATCGGACAGCCGCGCGCCGGCGTCGGCGAACAGATCCTCCAGCACGTCGGGCAGGGTGAGCACCGTCGGCCCGGCGTCGATGGCGCGGCCGGCGACGTCCACCGTGCGCATCTTGCCGCCCGGCGCCCGACCGCGCTCCAGCACCGTCACGGCAAAGCCCCGGCGCGCCAGGTCCACCGCCGCCGTCAGTCCGGCGACGCCCGCCCCGATCACCGCCACATGCGCCCGCCGATCCGTCACCGCGAAGACCTCTCTGGAAATGGACACCGATCTGTGTCTAGAATAACTTACACACGATCCTGACAAAAGAGATTTACAGGGACGCGGTCCGGGAGGATTTCATGGATGCCATGACGCGGGTGGAGCAGACCTTGAACGCCGCCGTCGCGCGCGGCGAGGCGGCATCGTGTCCGCCCCGGCTGGCGCGCGCGGTGCGCTATGCCGTCTTTCCCGGCGGGGCGCGCATCCGCCCGCGCCTGGCGCTGGCCGTGGCGCACGCCTGCGGCGACGATGCCCCCCGGCTGGCCGAGGCGGGTGGTGCGGCGGTGGAGTTGATGCACTGCGCATCGCTGGTGCACGACGACCTGCCCTGCTTCGACGACGCCGGGACGCGCCGGGGCAAGCCGTCGGTCCACAAGGCGTTCGACGAACGGCTGGCGGTGCTGACGGGCGATGCGCTCATCGTGCTCGCCTTCCAGACCCTCGCCCAGGCCGCCCCCGCCGCGCCCGACCGGCTGCCGGCCCTGGTGGCGATCGTCGGCGCCTCGGCGGGATTGCCGGCGGGGATCAGCGCCGGGCAGGCGTGGGAGTGCGAGCCCGCCGTGTCCCTGTCCGATTACCATCGCGAGAAGACCGGCGCCCTGTTCGCCGCCGCCACCATGGCCGGCGCGGCGGCGGCGGGTTTCCCTCATGCCGCCTGGCGGGAGTTGGGGGAGACGCTGGGCGAGGCCTATCAAGTGGCCGACGACCTGCGCGATGTCGCGGGCAAGGCCGAGGACCTGGGCAAGCCTGTCGGGCGCGACGCCGCCCTCGGCCGGCCCTCGGCGGCGGCGGAACTGGGCGTGGCGGGCGCCATGGCGCGGCTGGACCAGCTGGTGCGGCAGGCCATCGGCTCCATCCCCGACTGCCCCGGCCGCGACGACCTGCGCGACCTGATCCTGCTGGAAACCAAGAAGTTCCTGCCCAAGGGCCTGGCCCAGAGCGCGGCATGAGCGACGCCGTGCTGCCCGAGAGGCGTGCCGGACTTCTTGAAAGGCTGGCCGCCTGGCGCGACCGGACGCTCGCCGACCCGCGCTTCCAGCGCTGGGCGTCCGGCTTTCCACTCACCCGGCCGGTGGCGCGGCGGCGGACAAGGGCCCTGTTCGACCTGTGCGCCGGCTTCGTCTATGCCCAGACGCTGGCCGCCTGCGTGGAGTTGAGGCTGTTCCCGCTGTTGCGGGGCGGCCCGCGCTCCACGAATTCCCTGGCGCCCGACCTGCGGCTTGATCCCAACGCCACGGAACGCCTGCTGAAGGCCGCCGCCGCGCTGGACCTGGTGACCGCCCGCCGCGACGGCCGCTGGAGCCTGGGACCGCTGGGCGCGGCCATGCTCGGCAATCCGGGGGTGGAGGCCATGGTGCGCCATCATGCCATGCTCTACCGCGACCTTGCCGACCCCGTCGGGCTGCTGCGCGGGGAGCGGCGGGAGACGGCTCTCGGCTCCTACTGGCCCTATGCCCGAGCCGACAATCCCGCCGAACTCGACCGCGACCAGGTGGCCGACTACTCGGCGCTGATGAGCGCGTCGCAGCACCTGGTGGCGGAAGACGTGCTGGATGCCTGTCCGCTGGACGGCGTCAACCGCCTGATGGACGTCGGCGGCGGTGACGGTACATTCCTGCGCGCCGTGGCCGCCCACGCCGCGACGCCGGCCCTGATCCTGTTCGACCTGCCGCCCGTCGCCGCCCTGGCACGGGATCGCTTCGCCGAAGCCGGGTTGTCCAACCGCGCCAAGGCCGTCGGCGGAAACGTCTTCCGTGACCCGCTGCCGAATGGCGCCGACGCGGCATCCCTGATCCGCGTGTTGCACGACCACGACGACGACGACGCCCGCGCCATCCTCCGCGCCGTCGCACGCGCCCTGCCGCCGGGGGGCACGCTGCTGGTGGCCGAGCCCATGTCTGGCACCCCCGGCGGCGCGCCCATCAGCGATGCCTACTTCGGCTTCTACCTGCTTGCCATGGGCAGCGGCCACACCCGCACGCCCGAGCGCCTGCGGGAGATGCTGACCGACGCCGGTTTCGGCGCGATCCGGGAGCGGCGCACGCGGAGACCGCTGATGATGCGGCTGCTTGTGTCGCGGCGAAATGACTGATCAGACGACAACGAGACTTGACACCTTGTCATGTAAGTTTAATATGACAGTTAGATCAGTCCAAAGCGAGAGACATCCGCCGTGCACCCCGACCTCGACACCCTCGCCGCCGTCCTGGAGGAGCCCGAGCGCCTGACGCTCCGGCGCCTGCCGCTCGCCGCGCCCGGACCGGAGGACGTGGTGGTGGACATCGCCTTCAGCGGCATTTCCACGGGCACGGAGCGCCTGCTGTGGAGCGGCCGGATGCCGCCCTTCCCCGGCATGGGCTACCCGCTGGTGCCCGGCTATGAGTCCGTCGGCCGCGTCTCGGCGGCGGGGGAAGCCGTGCGCGATCGGCTGGGCGACACCGTCTTCGTCCCCGGCGCCCGCTGCTTCGGCGAGGTGCGCGGCCTGTTCGGCGGTGCCGCCCGGCGGGTGGTGGTGCCCGCCGCCCGCGCCCATGCCGTCGATCCGGAGCTTGGTGAGCGCGCCGTGCTTCTGGCGCTGGCCGCCACCGCCCATCACGCCATCGCCGGCGGGAACGACGCGCCGGGCCTCGTCATCGGCCACGGCGTCCTCGGCCGCCTGCTGGCGCGGCTGACGATCGCGCTGGGCCACCCCGCCCCGACGGTGTGGGAGCACGACGCCACCCGCCGCGAAGGCGCCACCGGCTACACCGTCACCGCGCCCGAAGACGACGCCCGTACCGACTACGGCTGCATCGTCGACGTCAGCGGCGACGCGGACCTGCTCGACACCCTGATCGGCCGCCTCGCGCCGAGGGGAGAGGCGGTGCTGGCCGGCTTCTACGCCGGGCGCGTCGGCTTTTCCTTCCCGCCCGCCTTCATGCGCGAGGCCCGCCTGCGCATCGCCGCCGAATGGGCACCCGACGACCTGACCGCCGTCCGCGCCCTGGTGGCCGACGGATGGCTGGCGCTCGACGGCCTCATCACCCACCGCAGCCCCGCCGGAGACGCCGAAGCGGCTTACCGCACGGCCTTCCAAGACCCCGCCTGCCTGAAAATGATCCTGGACTGGAGCGCAACCTCATGACTCCGCGCGACGACCAAGCCCCCGCGCCGCCGCCGGCCAAGCGCACGAAGACCGAGGTGATCGCCATCTACGGCAAGGGCGGCATCGGCAAAAGCTTCACGCTGGCGAACCTCAGCTACATGATGGCGCAGCAGGGCAAGCGCGTGCTGCTGATCGGCTGCGACCCCAAGAGCGACACCACGTCGCTTCTGTTCGGCGGGCGCAGCGTGCCCACCATCATCGAGACCTCCAGCAAGAAGAAGCTGGCCGGCGAGCCGGTGGAGATCGGCGACGTCTGCTTCATGCGCGACGGCGTCTTCGCCATGGAACTGGGCGGCCCGGAAGTGGGGCGCGGCTGCGGCGGGCGCGGCATCATCCACGGTTTCGAGCTGCTGGAGAAACTGGGCTTCCACGAGTGGGACTTCGATTACGTCCTGCTGGACTTCCTGGGCGACGTGGTGTGCGGCGGCTTCGGCCTGCCCATCGCGCGGGACATGTGCCAGAAGGTGATCGTCGTCGGCTCCAACGACCTGCAAAGCCTGTATGTCGCCAACAACGTCTGCTCGGCGGTGGAATACTTCCGCAAGATGGGCGGCAACGTGGGCGTCGCCGGGCTGGTGGTGAACAAGGACGACGGCACCGGCGAAGCCCACGCCTTCGCCAAGGCCGTGGGCATCCCCGTGCTGGCCTCCATCCCCGCCGACGAGGACATCCGCCGCAAGTCCGCCAGCTACCAGATCATCGGCAGGCCCGGCACCCCCTGGGCGCCCCTGTTCGAGAGCCTCGCCGCCGAGGCGGGCGCGGCCGGGCCGGTGCTGCCGGCGCCGCTCGACCACGACGGCCTGCTGAACCTGTTCAAGGGCGAGGACGTCGGCCGCAACGTGGTGCTGCAACCAGCCACCATGGCGGACATGTGCGCGACCGAGGTGGTGGCCAAGCCGTCCCTCGAAGTCATCTACGACGGCGCCTGAACGGGGGAGCATGACCATGACATCCAAGGACACCCCCCTGCCCGACGACGGCTGCCATTCCGCCGGCACGCTCCGTGAGGCCGCCGAGAAGGCCGGCAAGGGCCCGGCGCTGGCGAGGCTGGCGGAGGACTATCCCAAGGGCCCGCACGACCAGCCGCAGAGCATGTGCCCGGCCTTCGGGTCCTTGCGCGTCGGCCTGCGCATGGCGCGAACCGCGTCGATCCTCTGCGGCTCGGCCTGCTGCGTCTACGGTCTGACGTTCACGGCGCACTTCTACGGCGCGCGGCGGACGGTGGGGTACGTGCCCTTCGATTCCGAAAGCCTCGTCACCGGCCGCATCTTCCAGGACATCGAGGACGCGGTGGTCGAGACCGCCGATCCGGACCGCTACGACTGCATCGTGGTGACGAATCTCTGCGTCCCCACGGCCTCAGGCGTGCCGCTGGACCGGCTGCCCGAGCAGGTGAACGGGGTGCGCGTCATCGGCATCGACGTTCCGGGCTTCGGCGTGCCCACCCATGCGGAAGCCAAGGACATCCTGGCCGCCGCCATGCTGAAGCGCGCACGGACGGAGGCGGAGTCCGGCCCCGTCGCCCGCCCCGACAGCATCCCCGACACAACCGCCGAGGACGCCCGCCGCGTCACCCTGATAGGCGAGTTGTTCCCGGCCGACCCCGTGGTCGTCGGCGGGCTGCTGGCGCCCATGGGGCTGACCGTCGCCCCGCCCGTGCCCAGCCGCACTTGGCGCGACCAGTATGCGGCGCTGGATTGCGCCGTGGCGGCCGCCGTGCATCCCTTCTACACCGCCAGCGTCCGCGAGTTCCGCCGCGCCGGCCGGCCCGTCGTCGGCTCGGGCCCCGTGGGGGTGGAGGGCACCGCCGCCTGGCTGGAGGCCGTTGGACAGGCCGCCGGCGTATCGCCCAAGCGCATCCAGGCCGCCCGCGCCCAGGCCGTCACCACCATCCGGGGCGCGCTCGCCGCCAACCCGATCGACGGGCGCGTGACCGTTTCCGGCTACGAGGGCTCGGAACTGCTGGTGGCCCGCCTGCTCATCGAGGCCGGGGCAGAGGTGCCCTATTGCGGCACCGCCTGCCCGCGCACGGACTGGAGCGAGGCCGACCGCCAGTGGCTGACGGCCCACGGCTGTCATGTCCAGTATCGCGCCGCGCTGGAACAGGACGTCGAGGCCATGCGCGAGGTCGGCCCCGACCTCGCCGTCGGCACCACGCCCCTGGTGCAGAAGGCCAAGGAATTGGGCATCCCGGCCATCTACTTCACCAACATGGTGTCCGCCCGGCCGCTGTTTGGCGCCGCCGGGGCGGGCTCCATCGCCGGGATCGTGGCCGCCCAGACGCGCGGGCGGGAACGGTTTACGCGCATGGTGGACTTCTTCGGCCCCATCGGTACGGGCGCCAAGGCCGGATACGGCCCCGCCATGACGAAAGCGGAGGGCTGAGCCATGCTGGTGCTCGACCACGACCGCGCCGGCGGCTACTGGGGCGCCGTCTACGCCTTCACCGCCATCAAGGGCCTGCGCGTCGTCATCGACGGTCCGGTGGGGTGCGAGAACCTGCCGGTGACGGCCGTCCTCCACTACACCGACGCCCTGCCCGCCCACGAACTGCCCATCACCGTCACGGGGCTGGGCGAGGACGAGCTTTCGATGAACGGCACGGAAGCGGCCATGCGGCGCGCCAACGGCGCCCGCGACACCGACCTTCCGGCTGTGGTGGTCACGGGCTCCATCGCCGAGATGATCGGCGGCGGCGTCACGCCGGAAGGCTCGAACCTCAAGCGCTTCCTGCCCCGCACCATCGACGAGGACCAATGGCAGAGCGCCGACCGCGCGCTGGCCTGGCTGTGGCAGGAGTTCGGGGCGAAGAAGGCGAAGCGCCGCAGGTCCGAACGGCCGGAAGGCTCGCCGCCGCTGGTCAACATCATCGGCCCGCAGTACGGCACCTTCAACATGCCCTCCGATCTGGCGGAAATCACCCGGCTGGTGGAAGGCATGGGCTGCGCCGTCAACCTGGTGTTCCCGCTGGGCGCGAAGCTGGAGGACATCCCCCGCTTAAGCGACGCCGACGTCAACATCTGCCTCTACCGCGAGTTCGGGCGCAAGCTCTGCGAGGCGCTGGGCAAGCCCTACCTGCAAGCCCCCATCGGCATGTTCGCCACCACCAACTTCCTGCACACCCTGGGGGAGTTGACGGGCCTGGACCCGGAGCCGTTCATCGCGCGGGAGAAGGAAACCACGCTCAAGCCCGTGTGGGACCTGTGGCGCAGCGTCACGCAGGACTTCTTCGCCACCGCCAGCTTCGCGGTCGCGGCAAGCGCCACCTACACCCACGGCCTGCGGCGGTATCTGGAAGACGAACTTGGCATCCCGTGCTCCTTCGCCGTCAGCCGCCGGCCGGGGGAGAAGACCGACAACGCCGCCGCGCGCGAGGCGCTTTCCAAGTCCCCGCCGCTGGTGCTGTTCGGGTCCTATAACGAGCGCATGTACCTGGCCGAGACGGGCGCGAAGGCGCAGTACATCCCGGCCAGCTTCCCCGGCGCCATCGTGCGACGAGCGACGGGAACGCCGTTCATGGGCTACGCCGGCGCGACCTACGTGCTGCAGGAATACTGCAACGCGCTGTTCGACGCCCTCTTCCACATCCTGCCGCTGGGCACGGCCATGGACGACCGCGCGGCGACGCCCGTGCGCGACGCTCTGCCGTGGGATGCGGCGGCATCAGCGGCGCTGGAGCGGATGATGGCGGAGGTGCCCTTCCTGCTGCGCATCTCGGCGGCCAAGACCTTGCGCGACCGGGCGGAGCGCGAGGCCCGCGCCGCCGCCGAACCCCGCGTCACCGAGGCCCGCGTGATGCGGGCCCACGAGGCCCTGCCGGAGGCCGCCGGCCCGCCCTGACCGGCGCGGCGGCGTCCTTCGGGGCGTGTGGGCGCGCGCATGGCCGGTCCGACCCCGGCACGCTGCACGCCCGATCCCAACCAACCGAGGAGGACACAATGGCAGACACCGACCGAGGGACCTCGATCTCCGGTCTGACGGAGGGAGAGGCCAAGGAATTCCACGGCATCTTCATGACCAGCTTCCTGATCTTCACCGGCGTCGCGGTGGTCGCCCACATCCTTGCGTGGATCTGGCGTCCCTGGCTTCCCGGCGAGCAGGGCTACGACACCTCCATGGTCGAGACGGTTCAGTCCGTCCTGCCCATGCTGACCTGAGGAGGAGCACACCATGCATAAGGTCTGGCTTCTTTTCGACCCGCGACGGGCGCTGATCGCGCTTTTTACCTTCCTGTTCGTCCTGGCGCTGCTGATCCACTTCATCCTGCTCAGCACCGACCGGTTCAACTGGTTGACCGGCCCGCAGCCGTCCGTCTCCGCCGGGCAGATGCCGCCAACGTCGGGTTGACGCCGACGGCACGCGACAGGTGGCGGAGGGATTGCGGCAAAGCCTGAAACCCTCCGCCGTCTCGCCGGGCGAATAGGGTCGCGACTGCGACCCCGCGCCGCATGGCGCGTGAGCCTGCGTGGCGCATGAAAGCAGCTCCGGCGCGCAAGCGACGGAGCGTCAAGGAAGCGCCAAGAGGGAGTCCGCCACAATGTCCATGCTGAGTTTCGAGCGAAAGTATCGCGTTCGAGGAGGAACGATCCTAGGCGGCGACCTCTTCGACTTCTGGGCCGGCCCGTTCTATGTCGGGTTTTTCGGCGTCACCGCCATTTTCTGCACGCTGCTGGGCACGCTGCTGATCCTCTGGGGCGCATCCCAGGGGCCGACGTGGAACGTCTGGCAGATCAGCATCAACCCGCCGCCGCTGGAATACGGCCTGGGGCCGGCGCCGCTGCTGGACGGCGGCTTGTGGCAGCTCATCACCATCTTCGCGCTGGGCGCCTTCATCTCCTGGACCCTGCGCGAGGTGGAAATCTGCCGCAAGCTGGGCATCGGGTACCATGTACCCATCGCCTACTTCACGGCGGTCATCGCCTACATCACGCTGGTGGTCATCCGTCCAGTGCTCATGGGCGCCTGGGGGCACGGTTTCCCCTACGGCATCCTCAGCCATCTCGATTGGGTGAGCAACGTCGGCTACCAGTACCTGCACTTCCACCTGAACCCGGCGCACATGCTGGCGGTGACGTTCTTCTTCACCACCACCTTCGCCCTGTCGCTGCACGGCGGCGTGATCCTGTCGGCGGTCAATCCCGGCAAGGGCGAGGTCGCCAAAAGCGCCGAGCACGAGAACGCCTATTTCCGCGACACCATCACGTATTCCATCGGCGCGCTCGGCATCCATCGCCTTGGGCTGTTCCTGGCGCTGAACGCCGGCATCTGGTCGGCCATCTGCATCGTCATCAGCGGCCCCTTCTGGACCCAGGGCTGGCCGGTCTGGTGGAACTGGTGGCTGAACCTCCCGTTCTGGGACCCGCGTGGCTTCATGTGAGGGAGACGGCACAATGGCCCGGTATCAGAGCATATTCACCCAGGTCCAGGTGCACGGCCCCGACGAGGAAGGCATCGACCTTCCCCGCACGTCGCTGCCGCGCCTGGGCCGGCCCATCCACTCCTACTGGCTGGGCAAGATCGGCGACGCCCAGATCGGCCCGTTCTACCTGGGCGCCTGGGGTGTCGCGTCGCTGGTCTGCGGCTTCATCGCCATCGAGATCATCGGCCTGAACATGTGGGCGACGGTCAACTGGGACCCGGTGGAGTTCATCCGCCAGCTTCCCTTCCTTGCCCTGCGCCCGCCGACGGCGGAACACGGACTGGGCCTGGCGCCGCTGCAGGAGGGCGGCTGGTGGCAGCTCGCCGGGTTCTTCCTGACCGCGTCCATCCTGCTGTGGTGGGTGCGCATGTACCGCCGCGCCCGTGCGCTGGGCATGGGCACGCATGTGGCCTGGGCGTTCCTGTCGGCGATCTTCCTGTACCTGAGCCTGGGCATCATCCGCCCCGTATTCATGGGCAGCTTCGAGGAAGCGGTGCCGTTCGGCATCGTGCCGCACCTGAACTGGACGGCGGTGTTCTCGGTGCGCTACGGGAACTTCTTCTACAACCCGTTCCACATGCTCTCGATCTTCTTCCTGTACGGCTCGACCATGCTGTTCGCCATGCACGGCGCCACCATCCTGGCGGTCGTGCGCTTCGGCGGCGAGCGCGAGGCCGACGAGATCATCGACCGCGGCACGGCGGCCGAGCGCGGCGCGCTGTTCTGGCGCTGGACCATGGGCTTCAACGCCACGTTCGAGAGCATCCACCGCTGGGCCTGGTGGTTCGCGGTGCTGACCACGCTGACCGGCGGCATCGGCATCCTGCTGACCGGAACCGTGGTGGACAACTGGTACCTGTGGGGCGTGAAGCACGGCGTGGCCCCGCCGTACCCCGACATCTGGGGTGACTTCCCCGTGCCACAGGGTGTGCTGGAGGCGCCGCAATGACCGAAGATCCGAACATCAAACGCTTCTACGCCATCTTCGGGGGCCTGGTGCTCACGCTGGCCGTGACCGCCTTCTTCCTGATCGTTCCCGACTGGGACCGGCCGCCGGTGCAAAGCGTTCAGACCGGCTACCGCGGCATCGGCATGGCGCAGGTCTACAACCCGCGCGAACTGGTGGAGCAGCAGGCCCTCAACGCCGCCCCCGAGCCCCTCCCCCCCTGGCCGGCGGCGGAAGCGGCCTACGACGCCAAGGGCGGCGTGGTGCTCGACCGGCTGGAGCCGGTGCCCGAGGATCAGAAGGCCAGGAACGTCTACGAGAACGTCCAGGTCCTGGGCGACCTGGACGCCGACCAGTTCATCCGCCTGATGTCGGCCATCACCGAATGGGTGGCGCCGGAACAGGGGTGCGAGTACTGCCACAACCTGGAAAACCTGGCGCTGGACGAGCCCTATACCAAGATCGTCAGCCGCCGCATGTTCCAGATGACGCAGGCCATCAACACCAACTGGGGCTCGCACGTCTACCCGGCGGGCGTGACCTGCTACACCTGCCACCGCGGCCAGCCGGTGCCGCAGCCCATCTGGTACCGCGATGGCGAGTACAAGACCACCGGCCTCGTCGGGCAGCTGGACATCAACTGGGACTTTGGCGCAGAGAACGTCTACGACTACTTCTCGGAAAAGCAGTTCGAGGACTACCTGCTGGACTCCAAGCCGCTGAACGTCCAGTCGCTGACCGCCCTGCCCGCCTCCGGAACGCCGGCGCCGGCCGGGCTTCTGGACGACACCCAGTACGTCTACGAGTTGATGATGCAGATGTCGGACAGCTTGGGCGTCAACTGCACCTTCTGCCACAACAGCCGGGCGCTGGCCAACTGGGGCCAGAGCAATCCGGCGCGCTCGACGGCGTGGTACGGCATCAACATGGCGGCCGAGATCAACACCAAGCACATCGAGCCCCTGGCCAGCGTCTTCCCGCCCGAGCGGCTGGGCGAGATGGGCGACCCCGGCAAGGTGTACTGCAAGACCTGTCACAAGGGCGCGTGGAAGCCGCTGTACGGCGCCAACATGGTGGTTCACTACCCCAGCCTCGGCCTGCCCCGGCTGCCGCTGGACCCGGCGGAGCGCGTGGGAGCCATTCCGTACGAGTTCGCGCCCAAGACCATCACGCCGCGCGCTGCGGAGGTGCTGGACCCGGACATGGCCCCGAACCAGTGACCAGGGGCACTGCCCGACGAGAAACGGTGCCATCCGCAGATGGCACCGTTTTCTTGTCCGCGTTTCCCTCCGTTGCCTACGGCGCCGACGCCGCCCGCTCCCGCCGGGCCAGTTCCAGGAACAGGTCGATGGTCCATTCCGCCGCGCCCTGTCGCCGGCCGGCATCGAAGGGCACCGGCGCCGCCGCCACCGCGTCCAACAGGAAGCGCGTTTCGGCCAGGGGCTCCAGGGCCAGCCCGTCCGCCCTCGTCGGCCGGGCCGCCGCCGCCAGCGCCGGGGCCAGCAGCCACAGCTTGCGTGAGGCCGGCACCACGGCGCGGCGGGTCACAGGGTCGTCCACCGCCCGGCCGATCTCGGCATAGAGCACGCGGGCGGCCTGGATCGCCGGACGGCAGCGGCGCGGAAGCTGGTCGATACCGGGGCGCGAGCACGCATACAGCGCATCCGCCTCGGCCAGCAGCCGCGCCACCACGCCCTGAAGCGCCGGCGACAGGGCGGGCGCGGCCAGGAAGGCGTCGGGATCAAGCCCCGCCTCCCGCATCCAGGCGCGCGGCAGGTAGAGGCGGCCGGCGCGGGCGTCCTCTCCCACGTCGCGGGCGATGTTGGTGAATTGCATGGCCACGCCCAGGTCGCAGGCCCGCGCGAGCACCGCAGGCTCCCGCCGGCCCATGAGCAGCGTCATCATGGCGCCCACCGTTCCCGCCACCCGCGCGGCATAGGCCCGCAGGTCGGCCAGCGTCTCATAATCCCGGCCGTGGGCGTCCCACGCCAGCCCCTCCAGCAGGGCGGCGGGCAGCGCGGGCGGGATGGCATGATCGGCGAGCGTCGCGGCGAAGGCGCGGTCGCAGGGGTGGTCGAGCGGCCGCCCGGCAGCGGCGCGCTCCAGCCGGGCGCGCAGGCGGACCACGGCGGCGGCCGGGTCCGCGCCGTCGTCCACCGCGTCGTCGGAGGCGCGGCAGAAGGCATAGAGCGCATAGGCGGGCCCGCGCAGGCGCGGCGGCAGCAGCAGCGACGCGGCGTAGAAGGTGCGCGACCCGCCGCGGATGGTCTCGCGGCAGGCGGCGAAGTCGGCGGGGCTGGCCAGCGGTTCAGCGGACGGTCGACGCATGGGGCACCACCTCATCCAATATCTTGGCCGACGACAACACGCCCGGCAATCCGGCGCCCGGATGCGTCCCGGCGCCGACGATATACAGACCGCGCACGTCCTCGCTGGCGTTGTGGGGACGGAACCAGGCGCTTTGGGTCAGCACCGGCTCCATGCCGAAGGCCGCCCCCTGCCATGCCTTGTAGCGGTCGCGGAAGTGGACCGGCGTGGCGACGCGGCTGGTGGTGACGTGCGCCGACAGGCCGGGCAGAACGGTCTCCTCCAGCCGCTTTTCCACCATCCGGCGATAGGTTTCCACCCGCTCCGCCGGCCACGTCTCGCCGCCGGCCAGGTTGGGCACAGGCGACAGTGCATAGAACGTATCCCGCCCCGGCGGCGCGAGGCCGGGATCGGTGGCGGTCGGGCGGTGGAGGTAGAGACTCATGTCGGCCGCCACGCGCTTGCGGCGGAAGATGTCCGTCAGCAGGCCCTTGTAGCGGGGGCCGAGCAAGATGGTGTGATGGTCCACCGCCGGCCACCGGCGATCCGTGCCGAAGTACCACAGGAACACGCCCATGGACTGCCGCGCCCGGCCGACCTTCCCGTCCGTCCACCGCCGCCGCGCCTCGGGCTTCAAGAGCTTCGCGTAGGTCGTGGCGGTGTCGGCGTTGGAGACCACCACGTCGGCGGCGATGGCCTCTCCATCCGCCAGCACGACGCCCGTCGCCCGGCCGTCGCGGGTGGTGATCCCGGCCACGTCGGCGTTCAGGCGCACCGCATTCCCCTGCCCTTCGATCAGCCCGACCAGGCCGCGCACGATGCTGTGCGTCCCGCCCATGGCGAAGTGGACGCCGTCGCGGCGTTCCAGATAGGCGATCAGGCTGTAGACGCAGGTCACGCTGAAGGGATTGCCGCCGATGAACAGCGGATGGAAGCTGAGCGCCGTGCGCAACCGTTCGTCCTTCACGCAGCTTGCGACGTGCCGCCACACGCTGCGGTGCGCGCCCATGCGGATCAGGTCCGGCAGGCGCCGCAGCATGTCCGCCACCGAACCGAAGGGCACCGCGCCCAGCTTCTCGAACCCGACACGGTAGATGTCGGCGGCTTCCCGGAAGAACCGTTCGTAGCCCGCGACGTCGGCCGGGGCCAGCCGCGCCACCTCCGCCCGCATGGCGTCGG
The DNA here is from genome assembly GCF_044803115.1 of Caenispirillum salinarum. Lineage (GTDB taxonomy): Bacteria > Pseudomonadota > Alphaproteobacteria > Rhodospirillales > Rhodospirillaceae > Caenispirillum > Caenispirillum salinarum_A. Next base: position 3,673,112 of record NZ_CP085224.1, read on the forward strand.
GGTCGGCGGAGGCGGCGAAGGTGGCGCCGTCGTCGAAGCGGATGCGGTAGAAGGGATGCATGGGAACAAGCGTCACGTCGTCGGAAAGCCGCCGGCCGCAGAGGCTCCACAACTCCTCCAGCAGGAAGGGCGCGGTGACAATGGTCGGCCCGGCATCGAAGACGTGGCCGTCCTGGTGGAAGACGTTGGCCCGGCCGCCCGGCTGGTCCAGGCGCTCCAGCACCGTCACGCGGTAGCCCAGCGCCCCCAGCCGCACCGCCGCCGCCAGCCCGCCGAAGCCCGAGCCGATGACGACGGCGTGGGGGCGCGCGTCCTCTGACGACGGGGCGGCGAACAGGTGGCGGGGTGGTGGCATGACGGTCATGACGGACCTCCGTTGGCGACCGGCGGTGCGGTCTCTCCCGGCAGGATGCCGGTCTCGCGCGCGGTTTCCAGCAGCAGGGTGACGATGGCCTCGGGCCGTTCCTCGTGAACAAGGTGCCCGCCGCTCTCCCGCACCAGCAGCGTCGCCCCCGGCACCCGCCCGGCGGCGCGGCGGGCCTTTTCCGGCGGGATCATGCGGTCGTCGCGGGTGGTGACGAGCGTCAGCGGACAGCGAAGGCCGGGCAGTGCCCGCTCCAGGCCGTGCAGATCCCATCCCGCCATCATGCCCAGTGCCCCGGCGACGTGGCCGGGCTTGCGGAACAGGCGCAGGTAAAGCTCCTCCCCTCGCGCGCCGATGGTCGAGCCCGTCTCGGCCAGCATCCGGCGCACGCGGGGCTCCTCGGCGCGCATGGCGAACAGGCGGGGCGTCAGCGGGTTGACGAACAGAAGCTTGGCGAGCGACGGGAACAGGTGCCCCGCCACACCGTCGAACCCCACCAGCGCCCCGTTCAGGCTGACCAGAAGGTCGGGGCGGACGCGCCCGTCCAGGGCCATGCGCACGGCGATGGCGGCGCCGGCGGAGTGGCCGACGATCATCGCCGGCGCCACCTCCAGCCGCCGCAGCAGATCGGCCATCGCCGCCGCCATGCCGCCCAGGGTCAGGCGGTGGAAGGGCAGCGGCTCGGAAAAGCCCTGGCCCGGCAGGTCGGGGGCGATGACGGTCATCTCGCGCGCCAGCAGCGGCAGCATGTCGCGCCAGGTGTGGGTGGAGGCGCCGGTGCCGTGCAGCAGCAGCACCGCCGGCCCCTCGCCCGCGAGCTGGACGTGCCAGCGCAGGCCGCCGGCGGCGACGAAGCGGCTGTGTTCGCGGTTGGGCCAGTCGCGGCCGTCGCGCTCCCAGTCGGGCCGTTCAGGCGGAAACAGCATGGCCGCCCTCCTCTCCCGCCGCACGGGCGGCGCGGGACAGGGTCGCGGCATCGGCGCGCGGCAGGGCCAGATAGCGCGCCGCCATGGCCGCCGCCACCGCCTCTGCCCGCGCATCGGGCCGGTTGGCGGTGTCCACGACAAGACAGGCGGCGCCGGATGCCCTGAGCGAGCGGGCGGCGGCCTCGGCCTCGGCGGCGGCGGCGCGGCGCCCTCCCGTCCCGTTCCGGCACACGTTGGCGCGGCCGTCGGTCAGCACCACCACCACCGGGCGCTCGCCCCGGCGCAGGGCCGCCTCCACCTGCGCCAGCGCCGCATCCAGGCCGGCGGCCAGGGGGGTGCCGCCGCCGCCGGGCAATGCCGACAGGCTGCGCCGGGCGCGCGCCAGCGATCGGGTCGGCGGCAGGAGAAGGTCGGCGCCCGTGCCCCGGAAGGCGATGACCGCCACCCGGTCGCGGCGCACATAGCAGTCGGCCAGCAGCAGTTCCACCGCTCCCTTGGCCTCGGCCAACCGCGCCAGCGCGGCGGAGCCCGAGGCGTCGACGGCGAAAATGGTGGTGGTGCGCGTGCGCGGGATGGTGCGCTGGTGGCGGAAATCCTCGGGCCGGATGCGCAAGGGCTCGGCCGGCGCCGCCCCCCGCAGCCGCTGCAACGGCGCGGCGGCGCGCAGCGTCTCCACCACCGCCAGACGCGCGCCCGGCGGCGGTGCCCCGAGGCGCACTCCGGCGGGACGCCCCGCCCCTTGAGCGCGCCGTTTGACCGGCGCGCGACCGGTCGAAGGTCCGGCGGCGCGCAGGCGGGCGGCCGCCTTCAACTGTTCCAGCAGACCCGGCGGCAGAACGGCCCGCCCGGTCTCCTGCACGTCGCCGTCGGCGGCCTCGCCGCCGCTCTCCCCGTCCTGGTCCGGCGGCCGATCGTTATCAACCGGCGCGTCCGGCGCCTGCTCGGCCTCGGGCTCCGCCTGGGGAAGGCGCGTGGCGCGCGGGGCGAGCACCAGAAGGGCGGCGCGGGCCGCGTCGGCCTCCGCCACCGCCCCGCGGCCGGCCAGCGCCGCCGCCGCCCGGGCCGCGCGCACGGCCAGAAGGGGTGCGCGCAGCGAGTCCGCGCCCAGCGCCACGGCTGCCGCGCTCAGGGTCTCCACCACGTCGTCGCCGACCGACACCGACGTCAGCCGCGCCCGCGCCGCCGCCACGGCCGCCGCGTCGGGCACGGCTGCGGGCTCGGTGGGGCGGAAAGGGTGCAGGTCCAGGTGCAGGGCCAGTCGGTCGGCGAGCGCGGGAGGCACGGCCTCGTCCGCGGCGCCTTCGTCCAGCGCCACCACGCCCAGCCGCGCCGGCACTTCCAGCACCAGCCCGTCGCGCGCGGCCCGCACGCGGCCCTCGTCCAGCACCGCCCGCAGCCGCGCCGCCACGCCCGCCGACAGGCGCTCCGCCATGGGAACGACGACGGCGCCGCCATGGGCCTCGGCCAGCAGTCCGGCACGGGCGACGGGGCGGCCTGCGCGCAGGGTGGCCGGCAGATCAAGGCCGCCGAGCAGGCCGTCGTCGGAGATATGCGCGGGCATGCGCCGCACCGGCGCCGCCTCCGGCAGACGCTCGCGAAACAGCCGCAGCCAGCGGTCTCGTACAGGCCCTGGCGCCGCCCGCAGCACCGCGCCGCCGAGCCCCGCCGGATCGACGGCCAGCAGGGCGGCGGCGTAGGCGGCATCGGCCCAGCACAGGCCGGCCTCGCCGGGGGCGGCGGCGTCGGTCATGGCGCGAAGACCTCCTCCACTGCGCGCGCCACCCGAGCGCCGGAGCCCGCCTCGTCCAGCGGATCGCGGCGCAGGCGATGCCCCAGCGCCAGGGACGCCATGCGCCGCAGATGGTCGGCCGCCACGGCCGGCGCGCCTTCCAGCGCGGCCAGGGCACGGGCGGCGCGCATGAGCGTCAACTCGCCGCGCAGGCCGTCGGTGCCGAGCGTCAGGCACAGGGCGGCGGCCTGCTCCAAAGCGTCATCAGGCACGGTCACCGCCGCCAGTCGGCCACGGGCGGCGACGACGGCGGCGCGCGGCTCGGCCTCGGCCTCCGCCCAGGCGGCGGCGAAGGCGGCGGGGTCGCGGTCGAAGGCGTCGCGGCGCTTGATCACGGTGACGCGCGTCTTCACGTCGCGCGGCGTGCCCACGTCCACCGCCAGTCCGAAGCGGTCGAGAAGCTGCGGGCGCAGTTCACCCTCCTCGGGATTGCCGCTGCCCACCAGCACGAAGCGGGCGGGATGGCGGACGCTCAGGCCCTCGCGCTCCACCACGTTCTCGCCCGAGGCCGCCACGTCCAGCAGCAGGTCCACCAGGTGGTCCTCCAGCAGGTTGACCTCGTCCACATAGAGGAACCCGCGATGGGCACGGGCCAGCAGGCCGGGCTCGAACGCCTTTTCGCCGCGGGTCAACGCCCGCTCCAGGTCGAGCGCGCCCAGCACGCGATCCTCGGTGACGCCCAGCGGCATGTCCACCACCGGCACGGGCGCGGACACGGATGCCGCGGCGCCGCCGCTGCATCCGGCGCAGCCGGCGACGCACGGCGCCGGGTCGGACGGGTCGCGATTGTAGCGGCAGCCCTCCACCACGGTCATGGCGGGCAGCAGCCCGGCCAGCGCACGCACCGCCGTCGACTTGCCCGTGCCCCGGTCGCCGAACACCATGACACCGCCCACCGAGGGGTCGACGGCGGCGATCAGCAGGGCGGTCTTCATGGCCTCCTGCCCGACGATGGCGGAAAACGGGTAGCGCGGGGGCACCGCCGCGGCGGGCGGAACCGCCGGCGCCGGGCCGGAATGGGCCTGGGCCGGAGCCGGGGCGAGAGAGGCGGCTGTCGGCATGGGAACTCCTCGCATCGGTGGCGTCGGGTCGCTCTATGCCCTGAGTATGGCCCTCCATCACAGTTGACGTCAATCTATCGTTACACTTCGCGCCATCCCGTGCCCCGACACACGAAAGTCGTGCCAGTGCTGCGCTCTTGGCCGAAGGTACAGAGGCACCACGCACGATCGCCCCCGCTCTACGTCCCTTTATGCCGCTCCGCACAATCGCCCGGATTAGCAGCGGTGGCACATGTGGGTGATGGAAGCAATTGCGTCTCGCAGCGCCGGCTCTCGCCCCTGTAGGCTTCCCCAGCGTCCAAAGGAAGAGAAGAAGGCATCCCATGCGGAAGGCCCCGGCACCACCGGCAAACCGGCCGGCGAGCACCGGCGACCGCGCGTCCAGGTCCACGACGACCACGACGCCCGCGGCCGTAGCGCTGGTGGTCGGATCGGAAGTGGAACAGGCGTCCGAAAGCTCGGCACTCGGCGGCGGGCGCTTCACGGTTCGACGGATCGAAGGCCCGGGCCATATGTCGACCGTCGACAATGGAGACCGTGTTTTCGCCGTGGTGATCGAAGGCCGCGGTCGTCTGCGGCGGCATCTCGCCTCGGCGGCGGCGGCGGCGGCCGAGGCCTTCCCGGCCGCCCGCCTTTTGCTGGCGGTGGAGACCGAGGACCTGGGCTCCGAGACCGTGGCCACCCTGGTCGCCGACGGCGTGGCGCACCTGGTGGCGCCGTTGCCCCTGTCGCTCGCGGACCTGACGGCGGACCTGCACCGGCTCTGGCTGCTGTGGCACATTGATGGCGCCGGAGCCTTGCCGGAGGCGCCCTATGCCGGCGGAGGCGCTGGTGCGGCGGCCGACGGCGAGCCGCTGATGGTCGGCGACGGGGCCGCCATGCGCGAGGCCTTCGCCCGCATCCGCCGCTTCGCGGCCACCGACGTGCCGGTCCTCGTCACCGGCGAGAGCGGCACCGGCAAGGAACTGGCCGCGCGCGCCATTCACGAAAGGTCCACCGTCGCCGGCGGGCCCTTCGTCGCCATCAACTGCGGCGGCATTCCCGCCGACCTGGTGGCGGCGGAACTGTTCGGCCATGAAAAGGGCGCCTTCACGGGCGCCCACCAGCGCCGCCCCGGCCGCATCGAGATGGCCGACGGAGGCACGCTGTTCCTGGACGAGATCGGCGACTTTCCCATGCACCTGCAACCGCACCTGCTGCGCTTCCTGCAGGAGGGCACCTTCGAGCGGGTCGGCGGGCTGGAGACCCTGCGCATCAACACCCGCATCATCGCCGCCACCAACGTCGATCTGGAAGCGGCGGTGGAGTCCAAGACCTTCCGCCGCGACCTGTTCTTCCGTCTGAACGTGCTGCGCCTGCACCTGCCGCCCCTGCGCGAACGCGGCGACGACGTGACGCTGCTGGCGCGCTACTACATCGACCACCTGCGCCACGCCCACGGCAAGCCGCTCGCCCGCCTGACGCCCGAAGCCCTGGTGGCGATCCGCAACCACCCCTGGCCGGGCAATGTGCGCCAGCTCATCAGCGCCCTGCGCCGCGGGCTGACCTTGTGCCGCCGCGGCCGCATCACCACCGCCGACCTGGGCATCGACGATGATCCCGCCGCCGGCTCCGACGCGCCGCCCCCGTCGCTGGAGGCCGCCCGCGCCGAGGCCGAAAAGGCCGCCGTGCTGTCGGCCATGCGCTATGCCCACAACCGGCCCAGCGGAGCGGCGGCGGCGCTCGGGATCTCGCGCGTCACGCTCTACAGCCTGATGAAGAAGCACGACCTGGCCCGCCGGTTCGAGTTGAAAACCCGCCGATGACCCGTCACCACTCCCCCGCCCCGCTCAGAAGAGGTTCCGCGATGACGGCCTTCCGACCGTTGCAGACAGGATCCCTGATCACCCTCTCCCTCGCCCTGGCCGCCTGCTCCGGCACGCCTACGCCGACGGCGGCGGGCGGCGGCGCCGGCACCGCGACCGGCACCAGCACCGAGGCGGTCTACGCCCGGCTGGCGGCGCAGGAGGCGCGTCTTGCCGCCCAGGCCGCCGAACTGGAGCGCCAGCGCCGTGAACTGGAGGCGCAGCGCCAGGCCCTTTCCGACCTTGTCCTGGCGGCGCAGACCGGGCGCGGCCTGACCGTGCCGCCCCGCGCCGCCGAACGCCCGCCGCGCACGCCATCGCCGCAGGTGGCCCAGGCTCCGGCACAGCAGGCGCAGGCGCAGGCACCGCAGGCCCCGCCGCCGAACGCGGCGGCGGACGAGGGCTCGACCGCACCGGGCGACGGGCCGCAGAGCACGGTGCGCGAGGTCGACCTGGCGGTCATCCGCGACCAGGGCGGCGTGCTGACCCCCCAGGGCACAGTCATCGTCGAGCCCGAGGTCGAGTTCTCCACCTCGTCATCCAACCGCTTTTTCTTCGAGGGCGTGGAGATCGTCGAGGCCGTTCTGTTCGGTGTTATCGAGGCGACCGAGACCGAGCGCGAGCGCGCCACGGCGGCGGTCGGCGCGCGCTACGGCGTGACCGACCGGCTGGAGGTGGACCTGCGCGTACCCTACACCTACAGCAACGACCGCACGATCACCACGGCCGTCAACGCCCTGCCCGGAGAGGGCGGCGTCCGCGACCTGGAGGGATACGGCATCGGCGACGTGGAGGCCGGCGTCCACTACCAGCTCAACGACGGCACCGAGGACTGGCCCATCTTCATCGGCAACCTGCGCGTCAAGACGCCCACCGGGCGCGGGCCCTTCGACGTCGACCGGGACGCGGAGACGGGGCTGGAGACGGAACTGCCGACCGGATCGGGCTTCTGGACGGTGGAGCCCAGCATCACCGCCCTGGTGCCCGCCGATCCGGTGGTCATCTTCGGCAACCTGGGCTACGCCTACACCCCGTCCAGGGATGTCGACCTGCTGATCCCCAATCCCGGCGCCGTGGATACCCCGACCCGCATCGGCACCGTCGATCCGGGCGATTCCATCGGGCTCAGCTTCGGCGTCGGCATCGGCTTCAACGAGCGCTTCAGCATCAGCCTGGGCTACGAACACGACTACATCTTCGGCACCGAGACCGAGGTGAACGGCGTCACCACCAAGGGCGACGACGCCCACTCGGCGTCCATGCTGCTGGGCGGCAACTACCGTTTCAACGACCGGGCCTCCGTCGACCTGCGCATTGCCGCCGGGCTCACGGAGGAAGCGCCGGACACCCGCGTCACGCTGCGGGTGCCCTACCGCTTCCCCGTGGACTGACGGGACCGCCCCGGTTCAGTCTTTCGGGCGCGGGTTGGAGATGAAGTGGAGCGACAGCGAGTCGGCTGCCGTAGAACTCGACCCGCCGCCCCCGCCGCCGGTGTTGCGCGGCTGCGGGCGGCGGGGCGGTTTGGGAACCTCGTCCCACAGAACGACGCCCACGCGCGTTTCCAGCAGGCCGTCGGTCAGGGCCGACAGGCCGTTGCCCCGCGCCGATCCCAGGGCATCGGCGGAAACGGCGGCGGTATCGAACGGGCCACCGCCGCCGTCACCGGCACGGGCGACCGACGGGGCCGTCGCCGCACCGGCAAGCGAAAGCGCCAGCGCGGCAGCGGCGACGGATGCGCCGGCACCCGGTTTCCGGCGGGCGCGGCGACGGGGAACGGATCGCTTGGGCATGGGCGACTCCTGTCTGGATCCCGACTCTCTGCCTCCTGGGACTCTCTCTCATTTTCTTTTTTTATCATGGTTCCGCGCGGCCCCGTCAGGGCGAGGCGGCGCGCATCTCGCGCAGAATGCCCGACAGCGCGCGCCCGGCCTTGAGCGCGCCGAGGCGTTCGCGGTAGTTGGAAACCCGGATGTTGACCTCCAGGCGGGTGCGGATCGCCTGGTTGTCGAGACGGTTGAACACGGTCGCCCCCCCAAGGCCGGCGGGATCGTGCAGCACCGTCAGGCCATCGGCCGGGCTCCAGGCCACGCCGCCGTTGGGCAGGTCGGCGATGGCGTTGCCCGCGTCCCCGGCCGCCCCGCCGACGGTGGCCCCGGCGCGCGCGAGCCGCCCCTCCACCGCCTGAAAGCGCGACGTCAGGTCCAGCCCCTCGTCCAGCGCCGTATTGAGCGCGACCCCGATGTCGAAATCGAAAGCCCCGATCCGCATGCCCCCGCGCGTTTCGGCCAGCGTCGCGGCCTTCACCGGTGCCAGGCCGGCGAAGGGCGCGGGATCGGCGGCACCGGCCGCGCCCGACACCAGCGCCAGCACCGCGGTGGCGGCCATGGCCGCGGCGGCGCATCGAGCGGCGGCGAGGCGGGAGGCAAGAGCGGCGGTCATGGCGGACTCCTTTCGGCTCACCAGGTGTTGCCGGCGCGGTAGAGGCTGGCCGTGAAGGTCGCCAGCGCCGTGCGCGGCAGGGCCTCGCCCAGGGGCGCCCCCGGGGGCAGCAACTCCCACTCGGGATCGCGGTTGAAACTGGCCTGCCCGATCGGGATGTCGTCGGTGATGACGAAGGCGATCCCGTTCCACATGGCCTTGAACTCGTCGTGCGGAATGCGCCGCAGCCCGCGCGCCGGGTCGCCCACCAGCACTGTCTTGGCGTCCATGCCCTTCACCAGCACGAAATGTCGGTAGCCGTCGCTGTCGATGAGCGCGATGGTGGGCAGGCGGGCTGTCGCCAGGCGCTCCAGCGGCACGCGGTAGCCGTCGGACCCGATGCCCAGCCGCGCCAGGTACTGCTTCATGTCCAGCAGGGAAAAGCCCAGGCGCTCGATCCGGGCCCGGTCGCCGTGCTCGTACATGCTGGAAAAGACGTCCAGTTCGCCGCGCTCGATGCCGTAGTGGTAGGTCAGCAGGGATGCCAGCGCCGCCGAGCCGCACGAAAAGTCGTGCTGCTGGCGGAAGACGGTGGCGAACTTGGCCTCGTGCATGGTGCGGGACGGCACGCGGAAGGTCCCGCCCAGCCCGACGCCGCCCAGCACGACCTCGCCGGCCAAGGCGGGCGGGACGGCGGCGGGTGCCGTGGCGAGGCCGAGTGCAAGGGCGGCCAGACCCATCAACGGCGCGTATCGCATGGAACCTCCGGCATCGGCTCAATCAAGGAAGATGTTGTACTGAACGCTTGTCTGGAAGGTGTTGAAGTTGCCCGTGTTGAAGTTGGAGATGGTCAGACCCCGGTTGTCCGAGACGCTGTTGCCGCCAAGCGCGCCGTTGACGGTGGGCGCGGCGATGGCATTGCCGGCGATGGTGCCGCGCTGGTCGGACAGGTTGATGCCGACATCGCCGGTGATGGTGGTGTTCTGTGTGCCGCGCGCGGTGGCCAGCGTTTCCGTCTCCACCAGCGGCGCATCGCCGAACAGGGCGGACGCCTGGGTGCCGTCGGCAAGCGCCGGGGCGGACGCGGGCGCGGCCAGAAGGCCGGCAAGCGCCAGCACGCGGGCGGCGACGGCAGTGCGGTCGATAAAGTGCGACATGTCCAGCATCCTCGTCATGGCGGGCCGATCAGGCGACGGTCGGTCCGCGACCGGCGGGGTGTGGGCCATCCCCCGCCGGTCGGGCCGAACGGCCGATCAGTCGCCGATGCGCGAGTTGATGGACACGCTGTTGTTCATCGCCGCGACGCCGGTGTTCATGTTCAGCTGGCTGATGCCGCGCGAGCCGCTGATCTCGGTGTTGCGGATGTTGCCGGTCGTGACCGCACCGCCGCGGTAGACATCGCCCGACAGGCCGCTGGTGGTCGAGGCGTTCAGCGCGGTGTCGTTCATCGCGACGCTGCCCATCACCAGTTGGGCACCGGCGCCCAGGGACGGGGAGTCCGTGGTGTTGTAGCTGTCCACGGTCTTGTAGGCGTCGGTGACGCTGTTGTCGGTGTTGAAGCTGTCGTTGGTGCTGTTGTCGTCAGCCGAATTGAAGCTGTCGTTCGTGCTGTTGTCGTCGTTGTCGGCGCTGTTGAAGCTGTCGTTCGTGCTGTTGTTGTCGGCCGAGTTGTAGCTGTCGTTGGTGCTGTTGTCGTCGTTGTCGGCCAGGCTGTTGTCGTCGTTGGAATTCCAACTGTCGTTCGTGCTGTTATCGCTGTTGTTGCTGAAATCGTCGTTGTCGACGGTGCTGTTGTCGTCGTTGGAGTTCCAGCTGTCGTTGGTGCTGTTGTTGTCAGCCGAATCGAAGCTGTCGTTCGTGCTGTTGTCGCTGTTGTTGCTGAAATCGTCGTTGTCGACGGTGCTGTTGTCGTCGTTGGAGTTCCAGCTGTCGTTGGTGCTGTTGTTGTCAGCCGAATCGAAGCTGTCGTTCGTGCTGTTGTCGCTGTTGTTGCTGAAATCGTCGTTGTCGACGGTGCTGTTGTCGTCGTTGGAGTTCCAGCTGTCGTTGGTGCTGTTGTTGTCCGCCGAGTCGAAGCTGTTGTCGTTGGTGTTGTTGCTGTAGGCGTTGTTGTCGTCGCCGATGAAGGCGTCGTCATGGGCGGCGTTGCCCGGGTCCGCTTCGCTGCTGGCATCCTGCGCGATGGCCGGCGCGGCGGCCAGCAGGGCGAAGGACGACACGGCGGCGAGCAGAACGTGCTTGACGGTCATTGGGGCTCTCCTTGAAGAGGTTGGTCTTCGGATCCTGCCGAAGGCCGGCGGGCCATCCCGCCGTTACGGCCATGCCCCTTCCATCAAGGATCGTGCCACTGCCATGGGGTCGCCGAATCCCGCGGTTTCCCAAGTGGTTCGCCCGATACCGGGGCCGCCTCCGTTCGCGCCGCTTAACGCCGCCGCATCATCACCCGCCGCATCCGCGCCGCAGAGGCAGGAAACACCGGCCTTTTCGCTCCGTCCGGAAACGTCAAGCACGCTTAAACCCTTGTGCGGGAACAAGAAAGGCGCCCCTTGCAAGGACGCCTTTATCGTGGCTTCAAGCACATGAATGGATGACGCGGCCTGCGCCGGATGGCTGAGGCCCTGGGCTAGAAGCCACCTCCCTTGGTGACGAGCTTCGGCGTCGTCAGCTCGATGATGGGCGTCAGGCCGATATCCTGGTTGATGTCGCTACGGCTTGTGGCGAAGCCGGCCCTGCCTGCATCGGCGTAGGTGTCCAGATCCCCGACATCGCCGCCGCCCGTGCGCATCTGGGGACGGATGAGCGGCCGGATCGGCGCGGCGGGACGGGCCGCCTCGGCCTCCGTCAGCGGGGCGGTGCCGAAGGGGGAGTCTCCGGCCTCCTGCGCCGATGCAGCGGCGGAAACGGCAAGACTGGCGACAAGAAGGATCGATGGGCGCGACATCTGGACCATGACGGAAACCCTTTCCGGCTAAGGACGCCACACCCGAAGCAAGCGCCGCGCCAGTCGCCTACTCCGCCGCCGCACGGCCACCGGCCGTCTGCAGGGCCTGCCACACCTTGAGCGGCGTCGCCGGCATCTGCATGTCGTGGACGCCGGCCGCGCGAAGGGCGTCCAGCACCGCGTTCATCACTGCCGGTGCGGCGCCGATGGTGCCCGCCTCGCCGGCGCCCTTCACGCCCAGAATGTTGGTGCGGCAGGGAATTTCCACGGTGGAAAAATCGATATCGGGCAACAGGTCGGCACGCGGCATGGCGTAGTCGAGCATGGTGCCGGTAACCAGCTGGCCGCTGTCTTCCTCGTACACCACCTCCTCCAGCAGCGCCTGGCCGGCGCCCTGGACGATGCCGCCGATGATCTGGCCGCGCAGCAGCATGGGATTGAGCACCACGCCCATGTCGTCCACCACCGTGTAGCCGACGATGCAGGTCTGTCCCGTCTCCGGGTCGATCTCCACCTCGCAGATATGGCAGCCGTTGGGATAGGTGGCCTCGGGCGGCGTCCAGGCCGCCTGCTCGCGGATTCCCGGGGCGTCGGGGTCCGGGCTGTGGTCGAAGGCCGCCGCCGCCACATCGGCCAGAGAGCGCACGGCGTTGGTGCCGCGCGCCCTGAAGGTGCCGGCGTCGAAGGTGACGTGGTCCACCGGCACGTCCAGCAGCCGCGCGGCGACGGCCTTGCCCGTCTCCACCACCTTGTCCACCGCCTGCGACAGCGAGGCCCCGCCGACGGGCAGCGAGCGCGAGCCGCCGGTGCCCTTGCCCGTGGGCACCACCTGCGTGTCGCCCTGGACGACGCGGATGCGGTCCATGGGCAGGCCCAGCTCTGCCGCGACCATCTGCGCATAGGCCGTCTCGTGCCCCTGGCCCGACGACTGGCTGCCGATGAGCACGGTGGCCTTGCCGTCGCGGTCCAGGTGGACGTGCGCCGTCTCGTCGCCGCCGCCGCCGCAGGCTTCCACATAATAGCTCATGCCGATGCCGCGCAGCCGCCCGAGCCGGGCAGCGTCGGCACGCCGGTCCTCGAACCCGGCCCAGCCGGCGCGGCGCATGGCCTCCTCCATCAACCGCGCGAACTCGCCGGAATCGTAGGTGCGGCCGAGCGCGGTCCTGTAGGGCATGGCGTCGGGCGGGATGAAGTTGCGGCGGCGCACCTCGTCGCGCGGAAGGCCCGTGGCCTCGGCGGCGGCGTCCGCCAGCCGCTCGATCACATATGACGCTTCCGGCCGTCCGGCGCCACGATAGGCGTCCACCGGTGCCGTGTTGGTGGTCATCACCCGCACCCGCGCATGCGCCGTCGGGATGGTGTAGACGCCGGGCAGCATGGCCGTGCCCGCCATGGTCGGCACGAAGGCCCCCATCTGCGAGACGTAGGCCCCGACGTTGGCGCGGGTGTCGACGCGCAGCGCCAGGAACCGTCCCTCGGCATCCAGCGCCAGTTCGGCGCGGGTCAGGTGGTCGCGGCCGTGGGTGTCGGCCAGGAAGCCTTCCGTCCGTTCGGCCACCCATTTCACCGGGCGGCCGACCTTGCGCGCGGCGATCAGCACCAGGGCGTGCTCGTTGAACAGGAACAGCCGCATCCCGAAGCCGCCGCCGACGTCCGGCGAGATGACGCGCAGCTTCTCCGGCGGCACCTTCAGCACGCTCTGGCACAGCCAGCCCTGCAGGGTGTGGGAGCCCTGGCTGCCGGTGGTCAGGGTGAAGCGGTCCTCCGCGGCATCGTACTCGCCCAACGCCCCGCGCGGCTCCAGCGGAGTCGGCGCGAGGCGGTTGTTGACCAGGTCCAGGCTGACCACCCGGTCGGCCTTGGCGAAGGCGGCCTCCGTCGCGTCGGCATCGCCCATGGACCAGTCCACCAGCACGTTGCCGGGCGCGAGGCCGGACCAGACCTCCGGCGCGCCCTCGGCCGAGGCGGCGGACAGGCAGGCGACCACCGGCAGGTCATCGACCTCCAGCATGACGGCCTCGGCGGCATCGCGGGCCTGCTGGAGCGTCTCCGCCACCACGAAGGCCACCGGCTCGCCTACGAAGCGCACCGTGTCGCGGGCGAGCACGGGACGCGGCGGCACGGGCATCTTCTCGCCGGCGGCATTCTTGGGCCGGACGATGGTGGGCAGATCGCCGATGTCGTCCGCCTCCAGGTCGACGGCCGTCAGCACGGCCAGAACGCCCGGCATCTCGCGGGCGGATTCTACATCCAGCTCGCGGATTTTGCCGTGGGCGACGGACGATCGCACCGTCACGCCATGCACCTGGCCGGCCGGTGCGATGTCGTCGGTGTAGTGCCCCGCGCCGGTCAGGAATCGCTGATCCTCAACCCGGCGGATGGCCTGTCCCGCGCCGAAACGACCCATGAAAGCGCCTCCCTGATGTCCGATGCGTTTGCTCGACCATACGACAAGCAGGCCGGCTCAGGAACCGCGCGTCGGTACAACATTATTTTAGTGTTGTTTTTTATCGTTTGACTCTGTGTCGGTGTGTTTTATGGTGTGATCCACACAGCCGGCAGACTATTTCCAACACCGGCCCGTCACGCAGCAGCACAGCAGGGACCAGGCATGGCACAGAAGCGCACCGCGCCGTCGGCCGTTGAGGCGATCAAGCAGGAGAGCAAGGGCCTGCGCGGCACCCTGAAGGCCGAACTGGCCGAACCCGGTGCCTTCACCGAGGCCGCGCACCAGCTCCTCAAGTTCCACGGCGCCTACGAGCAGTTCGACCGCGACACCGCCACGGCTCGCAAGAAGCAGGGGCTGGAGAAGGAATACAGCGTCATGGTGCGCGCCAAGATCCCGGGTGGCCGGGTGACGGCGGCGCAGTACCTGGCGCTGGACACGCTGGCCGACACCTGCGGCAACGGCTCGCTTCGCGTTACCACGCGCCAGGGCATCCAGTACCACGGCATCCTGAAAGGCGACCTGAAGGCGGCGATTGCGGGCATCAACGACAGCCTGCTGACAACGCTGGGCGCCTGCGGCGACGTGGTGCGCAACGTGATGAGCCACCCCGCCCCCATTGCCGACGCCAAGCACCGCCGGCTGGAAGAGGACGCGCGGCGCATCTCGGAACGCTTCAACTGGACCTCGGGCGCCTACCACGAGATCTGGCTGGACGGCGAGCCGGTGGACGCCGGCGATGACGGGCTGGCGCAGGAAGACGCCATCTACGGCAAGCTCTACCTGCCGCGGAAGTTCAAGATCGGCATCGCGCTGCCCGAGGACAATTCCGTCGACATCCTGACCCACGACCTGGGCATCATCGCCCTGTTCGAAGGGGACGAACTGGTCGGCTACAACCTTGCCCTCGGCGGCGGCCTGGGCCAGACCCATAACCGCGAGGACACGTTCCCGCGGCTCGGCACCCCGCTGGTCTTCGTCGGGCCCGACGACCTGATCCGGGGCGTGGAGGCGGTGGTGGCGCTGCAACGCGACCACGGCAACCGCGCCGACCGCAAGCGCGCGCGCCTGAAGTACGTGCTGGAGGACAAGGGCATCCCCTGGGTCCGCAGGACGCTGGAGGAATACTTCGGCGGACTGCTGGAGGACGCGCGCCCCATGCCGGCCTTCCAGGTCGCCGACCACATGGGCTGGCAAGAGCAGGGCGACGGCCGCTGGTACCTGGGCCTTCCGATCTCCAGCGGCCGCATCCAGGACACCGAGACCGTCCGCCTGCGCACCGCGCTCCGCACCGTCGTCAAGCGCTTCGCCGTGGACGTTGTGCTGACGCCCGAGCAGGACATCATCCTGTCCAACGTCGAGCCCAGCGACCGCACCGACATCGAGGACGAGCTGCGCGCCCATGGCGTGCGGCTGGCGGAAGACATCGTCACGCTCGACCGCTGGACGCTCGCCTGCCCCGCCCTGCCCACCTGCGGCCTGGCACTGACCGAAGCCGAGCGGGTGCGCGACCCGATGGTGGCCGCCATCCACACCGAAATGGAGCGCCACGGCATCGGCGCGGAAGCGGTCAGCTTGCGCATCACCGGCTGCCCCAACGGCTGCGCCCGCCCGCCGACGGCGGAAATCGGGCTGGTCGGGCGGATGCCGGGCAAGTACGCGGTTTTCGTCGGCGGATCGTTCGAGGGCACGCGCCTGAACGAGAAGCTTCAGGACAAGGTGCCCGAGGCCGACGTGCCGGTGCTGCTGGGCCGCCTGTTCGGCCTGTTCGCCGAACAGCGCGAGCATGGCGAACGCTTCGGCGACTTCTGCCACCGGCTCGGCACGCAGGCGCTGGCCGACCACCTGAATGCCATGGCCGAGGCGGCTGAGTAGAGCCGCCCCAGGTCCACCCCTTCCCGACCTCCTCCGCCGGTCCGCGTCCTTCAGGGCGTCCGGCTTCGACCCCCGCTGACGGGTGCCCTTCCCCACAGGCGCGGCATCGGCGGAGGAGGCGGGGACCCTGCACCCCCTGGAGGGCACGGCATGGAGCAGTTCCCCATCTTTCTCACCACCACCGGCGGATCGGTGCTGATCGTCGGCGGCGGGGTGAACGCCGCCCGCAAGGCGCGCCTGCTGAGCAAGGCGAGCGCACGGGTGGACGTGATCTCGGACGGCCCGCCGCACCCGGAGCTTCAGACCCTCGCCGACGCCGGGGCGGTGACGGTGCACGCGCGCCCCTTTACCGACATTGACGTGGACGGCCGCCTGCTGGTCATCGGCGCGGTGGAGGACGACGACGCGCTGCTGTACCGGATCGCCGCCGCCGCCAGGGCCGCCCGCGTGCCGGTGAACGTGGTCGACCGGCCGGACCTGTCCACCTTCCTCATGCCCGCCATCGTCGACCGCGACCCGCTGGTGGTCGCCATCGGATCGGGCGGATCGGCGCCTGTTCTGGCGCGGTCGATCCGCGCGAAGATCGAGGCGATGCTGCCCGCCCGCACCGGCGCGCTGGCCCGCTTCGCCGACGGCTTCCGCTCCACCGTCGCCCGCGCCCTGCCCGCCGACGCACGCCGCCGGTTCTGGGAATGGGTGTTCGACGGGCCCGTCTCCTCTGCCGTTCTATCGGGCGACGAACCGCGCGCGCGATCGGCCCTCATCGACCGTCTCAACCGCAACCAGGCGGGCGAGACGCCGGGCCTGGTGCAGCTGGTGGGTGTCGGCCCGGGCGACCCCGACCTTCTGACCTTCAAGGCCCTGCGCGCGATGCAGACGGCCGACGTGGTGCTGGTGGACAGCCTCGTGTCGCCGGAGATTCTGGAATGCGTGCGCCGCGATGCCCTGCGCATCGACGTCGGCAAGCGCAGTGGCCGCCACACCATGCCGCAGTCCGACATCCAGGAGTTGATGGTGGAACACGCCCGCGCCGGCCAGCGCGTGGTGCGGCTGAAGGGCGGCGATCCGTTCCTCTTCGGCCGCGGCGGCGAGGAACGCGCGCACCTGCTGGCCGCCGGCGTGCCGGTGGAGGTGGTGCCCGGCGTCTCGGCGGCGTTTGGCTGCGCGGCGGCGACCGGCATTCCGCTCACCCACCGCGACCATGCGCAGGGGGTGACGTTCGTCACCGGCCATGCCCGCGACGCCGACGGAGTGCCGGACCTGGACTGGGAAGCCCTGTCGCGTCCGGGACATACGGTGGTGGTCTACATGGGTGTCGCCACCGCGCCCGCCATTGCCGACCGCCTCATCGCCGCCGGCCGCAGTGCCGCCACGCCCTGCGCTGTGGTCGAGAACGGCACCCGACCCGACCAGCGCACCCTGCCGACCACCCTTGGCGCGCTGGCCGACACTGTTGCCGCAGCCGGCGTCAACGGCCCCGCTCTTCTGTTCATCGGCGAGGTCTGCGAGGCCGTCGCCACCGATTTCGCCGTTCAGGCACCGCCCCTTGCGGCCGGTGCGTTGTAAGTCAGGTCACGGAGCTTTCGATGCATTCTTCCTCCGCCCAGGCGCTTGCCGACCTTCCCGACGCATCCCCCGAGCTGGCCGCGCTGGCCGACGAAACCCTGACGGCCGAGGCGCTGCTGGAACGCGCCGTCGAGCTGTTCCCCGGCAAACTGGCGCTGGTCAGTTCCTTCGGCGCGGAAGCGGCAGTGCTGCTGGAGCTGATGGCGTCCGTCGATCCTACCGTGCCGGTCCTGTTCATCGACACGGGCAAGCTGTTCGGCGAGACCCTGCGCTACCGGGATCGTGTCGCGGAACATCTGGGGCTGGCCGACGTGCGCTCCATCCGTCCGCGCCGCGACGCCGTGCAGGCCGCCGATCCCAACGGGGTCCTGTGGACCCAGGACGCCGATGCCTGCTGCGCGCTCCGCAAGGTGGAGCCGCTGGAGCGCGCGCTTGGCGGCTTCGACGCCTGGATCAGCGGCCGCAAGCGCTTTCACGGCGCCACGCGGGCCAGCCTGCCCAAGGCCGAGGTCGTCGACGGCCGGGTGAAGATCAACCCGCTGGCCGACTGGACGCGCGAGGAAATCCAGGCGCGGTTCGAGGCGTCGAAACTGCCGCGCCACCCGCTGGAGGCCGACGGCTTCCTGTCCATCGGCTGCATGCCCTGCACCGACCGCGTTCAGCCCGGCGAGGACATCCGCGCCGGGCGCTGGCGGGGCCAGGACAAGACCGAATGCGGCATCCACTTCACGGGAAGCGGCGACGGGATTTGACGCCTACTCCGCCGCCTCCGGCGCCGGCTCGCGCGGGGTGGCGGCGGCCAGAAGCTCCGTCAGACGGTCCAGCGCCTCGGAAAGCGACGACGCAGCGGAGGCCGGGGCGGAGTCCGCCGGCATCGCCACGACGCCAGCGGCAGTCAGACGCAGGACCACCGGCCAGACCAGACCGTCGGCGGTGAAGAACTCCACCTGGCCGTCCTCGCGGTCGGGGCCGATGACGAATACGGGCCGGGCGTCCACCTTCTCCCGCGAAAGGCGGCCACGGGCCTGCGCCACCACCTCGTGGGGCACGGGAGGAATCTGGAACATGGGGTGCCTCCGTAGGGAATGGTGCGTTGCGGCGACTTTGGGGACGAGGCGCCCCGCCGTATACCGAAACTTCCGTGACACCCCCGCCTGCCCCCGTCCCGCCCCCTTCGATCAGGCGAGGTCTTCCGGCACCTCGTCCGTCCACACCCGAAAGGACCGCAGGCCCGCCGGGCCGAAAATGTGCGTCAGCGGCACGTCGGCGGCGTCGCGGCCTTGCGCGATCAACGCCCGGCCCACGCGCGGCACCCGGTTGCGCGGGTCCACCGTGTACCAGCGCCCGCCCACGAACACCTCGAACCAGCCGGCGAAGTCCATGGGGCCGGCGGGCGGCGGAATGTCGATGTCGCCCAGGTATCCGGTGCAGTAGCGGGCGGGCACGTTCAGCGCCCGGCACAGCGCGACCCCCAGGTGCGCGAAGTCGCGGCAGACGCCGGTGCGTTCCGTGAAGGCCTCGAAGGCCGTCTTGGTGGGGCGGGCGAAGTGGTAGCCGAAGGTGATGTGGTTGTGGACCCAGTCGTTGACGGCCTCCACCCGCGCCCAGGTCAGCGGCAGATGGCCGAAGGTGTCCCACGCCGCCTGCGACAGGCGGTCGGTCTCGCAATAGCGGCTGCCCAGCAGGTAGACCAGCGTCTCCGGCGGCAGGTCCTGCACCGGGGTCAGCGGCGTGTCCGGCGGCGGCCGCTCGTCGGGCACGCGCGGCAGGCGAAGGGTGGCGTCGGTGGTCAGGCGCATGGTCCCCGGCGGCGCGACAAGGCGTGAACACCAGTTGCCGAAACCGTCGCGGTAGGGCGTGATCGGCACCGGCGGGTCCGTCGCCAGGCGATCGGGCTGGCGCAAGGCGTCCGTCAGGGAATGGTGGATGGTCAACAGCACGATCATCGGCGTCGGGGCCGGACAATCGTATTGCACGTCGTAACCGACCCGCAGCAGCATGGCGTGCTCTCCCTTGCGGTGAATTGCACATCGTAGCGCCTTTCGCGCGGCGTTATCGCCCCCAAATGAGAGGGAGGCGCCGCCAAGGCCGGCGCGCACGACAGGCAATCCCGTGGCGGAACGTCTTTCGGCCACCGCCACGGCCACTCCAGACCGGGGAGCGCGGCATGACGATCAGCAAGATCCTGTCTCAGAAGGGTACCGCCGTTCACACGGCCCGCAGCACCATGACGGTGGAAGAGGCCATCAAGACCATGTGGGAGTTGGAGATCAGCGCGCTGGTGGTCTGCGACGACGGCCGCCGCATCGACGGAATCGTCTCCGACCGCGGCATCATCCGCGCCCTGGCGAGCCAGGGCACCGAGATCATGGGCCGCCCCCTCGCCGACATCATGACGCGCGAGGTCATCACCTGCCGGCCGACGGACCGCATCAACAACATCATGGCCCAGATGACCGAACGGCGCATCCGCCACTTCCCGGTGGTGGACGGCGAGGGAATGCTCATGGCGCTGGTGTCCATCGGCGACGTGGTGAAACACCGCATCGACGAAATCGCCAACGACGCCGAACACATGCGGGATTACATCAGCAACGCGCGGTGAGGATGGCTTGAGGGCGCAGGGTGGTGAAGACGGCCGGCGGCGGTTGTGGATTCCTGCTTTCGCAGGAATGACGGGTCTCTGATTGTAATCAAGTGTCTTGTATAGCCGTCACCCCAACGAAGGCTGGGGTCCACATCCGGCCTGAGCCGCCCCACCCGCTAATGCTTCAACACCCGCGACAGGAACGACTTGGTGCGCTCGCTCTGCGGGTTGTCGAAGACTTCCGCCGGGGGGCCTTGTTCGACGATCTGGCCCTCGTGGATGTAGATCACCCGGTCGGCGACCTCCCGCGCGAAGCCCATCTCGTGGGTGACCACCATCATGGTCATGCCCTCGGCCGCCAGCTCGCGCATGACGTCCAGCACCTCGCCGATCATTTCCGGGTCGAGCGCCGAGGTCGGCTCGTCGAACAGCATGACGCGCGGGTCCATCGCCAGCGCACGGGCGATCGCCACGCGCTGCTGCTGGCCGCCGGACAGCTGGGCCGGATACTTTTCCGCCTGGTTGCCGATGCCCACGCGGTCCAGCAGGCGGCGGGCCGTTTCCTCGGCCTGGTTGCCGCCGATCTTCCGCACGCGCATGGGCGCCAGCATGATGTTCTTCAGCACGGTGCGGTGCGGGAACAGGTTGAACTGCTGGAAGACCATGCCGACCTCGCGCCGGATGGCTTGCAGGTTGCGGCTTGTCTTGCTGGTGGCGCCGGGCTCCAGCGGGTGGCCGTCGACCACGATGCGCCCGCCCTGGAAGGGCTCCAGCCCGTTGACGCAGCGGATCAGCGTCGACTTGCCCGAGCCGGACGCGCCGATGATGACGATCTTCTCGCCCGGCACGACCTCCAGGTTGATGTCCTTCAGCACGTGGTGGCTGCCAAAGTACTTGTTGACGTCCTTCATCTCGACGATGGGGTCAGCCATTGTCGTCATCCTCCCCGTCCCGCTCATTGACCGACCAGACCGCTGCGCTCAAGCCCGCGCAGGATGGCGGAGAGCGTCAGCGTGATGACCAGGTAGAGCAGCGCCACCATCAGGTAGACCTCCAGCGCGTTGAAGGTCGTGGCGATGTAGATCTGCCCTTGGCGCACCAACTCGCCCACACCGATGACGGAGAACAGCGAGGTGTCCTTGATGGACACGATGGCCTGGTTGCCGAGCGGCGGGATCATGCGCCGCAGCGCCTGCGGCCAGATGACATAGCGGAAGGTGTCCAGCCGCGACAGGCCCAGCGACAGGCCGGCTTCCCGCTGTCCCCTGTCGATGGACTGCACGCCGCCGCGCACGATTTCCGAAATGTAGGCGCCCGCGTTCAGCGCGATGGCGGCGATGCCGGCGGTCAGCGCGTTGATGGGACCGCCCAGAACCTGCGGCAGGCCATAGAAAATAAACAGCACCTGCACCAGCACGGGGGTGCCGCGGAACACCTCGATATAGGCGATTGCCGGCCAGCGCAGCAGGCGCACCGGGTTGATGCTGAGCAGCCCGAAAATGATGCCCAGCACAAACCCGAAGATCAGACCGACGCCGGAAATCAGAAGGGTATAGGGAATGCCTTCCAGCAGGTAGGGGATCGAGTTGATCGCCGCCTGCCAGTCGAACTGGAAGTTGCCCACCTGTGGGGTCTCCTCGGTCTCCTGTCCTCAAACGGCACGCACCGGGGCGGGTATTACGCCCTGCCCCGGTGCGCGACCCCGAAAGGCGGGGTCAGGCCGCCTTAATTGCTTTCGCTGGTCGGCATTTCGCCGAACCACTTCTTGTAGATTTCGGCGTAGGTGCCGTCTTCCTTCATGGAGGCGAGCGCCTTGTTGGCGTCATCGACCCACTCCGAGCCCTCGTTGAAGGCGATGCCGTACTGCTGGCCCTCGTACAGCGGGCCGACGGTCTTGACCTTGTCGCCGCCCTTGGTCTTGGCGAAGTAGCCCACGTTCGGCGCGTCGTAGAACACGGCGTCCACGCTGCCCGACATCAGCGCCATGTACATGTCGGCGCTGCCCGGATAGGGCGTGATGTCGGCATCGTCCAGGTTCTCGGTCAGGTAGTCGTAGCTGGTCGAGCCGATCTTGGTGCCGACCTTCTTGCCTTCCAGGTCGGTCATCTCGTCCACGTCGCTGTCCTGCGGCACCAGCAGGCGCAGGCCGCTGTCGTAGTACGGGTCGGTGAAGTCGACGATCTTCTCGCGCTCTTCGGTGATGGTGATGCCGGCGATGGCGACGTTCGCGTTGCCGGTCTGAACGGCGGGAATGATGCCGTTGAAGTCCATGGTGCGCAGGTTGTAGTCGAACCCGGCGCGCTTGGCGACCTCGGACAGGATGTCCATGTCGAAGCCGACCATCTCGCCGGTATCCTGGTCCATCATCTCGAAGGGCACGAAGGACGGGTCCGTGACGGCTTCCAGCGTCTCGGCGGCGGCCGGGGTGGCGACCGCGGCGGTGGCGGCGACGGCGGCGGCCATGCTCAGGCGCGAAATCCAGGTCCTGTTCACGGTGTTCTCCTTGTTCATCGTTTTGGCCCCGAAGGCGGCGGCGAAAACCCCTGTGCGGGGCAGGCCGAACCGGCCCGGGGCTCCGAAAACCGAACCGGGCGCCCCGTTGGAGGCGCCCGCCTAACCCCATTAGGTTCCTCGGGCTTGGAGCATCTGTCAACCGCCACGGGTTTGATCGAACGGTCGAAGCATCCCTTGCGGGCTTTCGCAATCGCCGCGCATGACGCATCCTGCGGCCGCTTCTGTCGCAACCGGAGACGCCGTTGGCCATGGACGGGACCGCCCTGTCGCTTCTGATGTTCGCCGCCCTGGTGGGCCTGCTGGCGCTGGCCGTGCCGGTGGGGCTGGCCATGCTGATCGCCGGCGGGCTGGGTTATGCCGTCATCGCCGGCGCCGCGCCGCTGCTGGACTACATGGCGACCGCCCCCTGGCACCTGAGCGCGTCATACTCGCTGTCGGTGATCCCGCTGTTCCTGCTGATGGGGCAGTTCGCCACGCAAGGGGGCTTGAGCCGCGCCCTGTTCGGCGCCGCCAACGCCTGGCTGGGGCACCGGCGGGGCGGCATGGCGATGGCGGCGGTCGGGGCCTGCGGCGGGTTCGGGGCGATCTGCGGGTCGTCGCTCGCCACCGCCGCGACCATGGCGCATGTCTCCCTGCCCGAGATGAAGCGCCGCGGCTACGACGGCTCGCTGGCCTGCGGAGCACTGGCGGCCGGCGGGACGCTCGGCATCCTGATCCCGCCCAGCGTGATCCTGGTGATCTATGCCCTGCTGACGGAACAGAGCATCGGCGCCCTGTTCATCGCCGCCGTGATCCCCGGCCTGCTGGCGGTCGGCGGATACATGGCCGCCATCGCGGTCGCGGTGCGGCTGAACCCCGACGCCGGGCCGGCGGGGCCGCGTCACGGCCTGTCGGCCCGCCTGCGGGCGCTGGCGGAGACGGGGCCGGTGCTGGCGCTGTTCGCGCTGGTGATCGGCGGCATCTACGGCGGGCTGTTCACCCCGACCGAGGGCGCTGCCGTCGGCGCCGCCGGAACCGCGCTGGCGGCCGCCGTCAGCGGGCGCATGAGCCGCGCGGGCTGGATCGACTGCCTGCTGGGCACGGCCAAGCTGACGGCGATGGTCACCCTGATCCTGATCGGGGCGGACCTCTACAACGCCTTCCTCGCACTCTCCCGCCTGCCCATGGAGGCCGCCGGGCTGGTCGCCGAGAGCGGCTGGCCGCCGCTGGCGATCCTCGGGCTGATCCTGGCGTTCTATCTGGTGGCCGGATGCCTGATGGACAGCATGTCGATGATCCTGCTCACCGTGCCCGTCTTCCATCCCATCGTCATGGGCCTGGATTTCGGCCTGAGCCCCGACGAAACGGCCATCTGGTTCGGAATCCTGGTGCTGATCGTGGTGGAGGTGGGTCTCATCACGCCGCCCATGGGCATGAACATCTTCGTCATCCAGTCCTTCGACCCCGGCACGCCGCTCACCCGCGCCTTCCGGGGCGTGGTGCCGTTCCTGGCGGCCGATGCGGTGCGGGTGGCGCTGCTGGTGGCCTTTCCGGGGATCGCGCTGGCCGGACTGACGCTGATGGGGGGCGGCCCTTGATGCGCGCGCTGCTGACCCCTTTGCTTGCGGGCGCGGCGCTGGTGCTGCTGGGCCTTGGCATCGGCCTGCCGCTGTTGCACATCGACCGGCTGTGGCTGTTCACCGACAGCGTGTCGCTGTGGCAGGCCATCGTGACGCTGTATGCGGAGGGGGAGACGTTCCTGGCCGTCATCCTCACCGCCTTTTCCATCGTCTTCCCGGTACTGAAGATCCTCGGCGTGCTGTGGGCGTGGCGCCGGCCGTCGCCGCGCGTGGCCGCCGTGGTGGACGGGCTCGGCAAGTGGAGCATGATGGACGTGCTGGTGGTCGCCCTGCTGATCGTGACGCTGAAGGGCTCCGGCCTCGTGAACGCGGCCTCGGCACCGGGCGTCTACTGCTTCGCGGCGGCCGTGCTGCTGTCCATGATCGCGGGAATGCTGGCGAAAAAGGAGCCAAAGCACTGATGCCGCGCCTCTGGTTCACCAGCGACACCCACTTCGGCCACGGCGGCAGCCTGGGCCTGTTCAAGCGGCCGTTCGACAGCGTGGCCGCCATGACCGAAGCGCTGGTGGAGAACTGGAATGCCCGCGTGGCGCCGGAGGACACCATCTGGCACCTGGGCGACTTCGCCATCGGCCCGAAACCCGACGCGCAAGGCGCCATCCTGGAGCGGCTCAACGGCACGAAGCACCTGGTCAGCGGCAACAATGACGGCCCGGCGACCCTGGCGCTGGAGGGCTGGGCGTCGGTGCAGGCCTATGCCGAGATGGAGGCCGAGGGGCGCAAGCTGGTGCTCTGCCACTATCCCTTCCGCAGCTGGAACGGCCAGCACAAGGGCGCGCTGAACCTGCACGGCCACAGCCACGGCAAGCTCGCCCCCCTGCCCCGCCAGATCGACGTCGGCGTGGACGTCTGGGACTTCGCGCCGGTGGCGGTGGAGACGCTGCTGGAGCATGCCTCCAGCCGCCGTCGGCGCAAGTCCTAGTTAAAGAGAAGATTTGGCAGCCACGTCGCGATCCCCGGCATCTGGAAGATCACCAGCATGCCGATGATCTGAAGCATCACGAAGGGAATGACGCCCCGGTATATGTCCAGCGTCGAGACCTCTTTCGGCGCCGCGCCCCGCAGGTAGAACAGCGAGAACCCGAAGGGCGGCGTGAGAAAGCTGGTCTGCAGGTTGATGGCGATCAGCACGGCCAGCCAGATGGGGTCCATGCCCATGGTCAGCAGGATCGGCACCACGATGGGCAGGACGATCACGGAAATCTCCACGAAGTCCAGGAAGAAGCCCATCACGAAGACGATCGCCATGACGAACAGCAGCGCCGTCGTCTGGCCGCCGGGCATCTCCGTCAGGAACTCCTCCACCCGCACGTCGCCGCCCAGGCCCCGGAACACCAGCGAGAACACCGACGCGCCGATCATCATGGCGAAAATCATGCTGGTGACGATCATGGTGGAGCTGAGGACCGGCTTGAGCACGCCCGCGCGCCCCGCCCGCCAGAACGCGACGAAGATGCCCCAGAAGGCGATCAGCGTCAGGCCGCCCGCCAGCCAGATGCCCGCCTGCTCCACCGGCGTCGGGTTGGCGCGGCCGGTGCGCAGATCGACCATGCTGGTCAGCACCAGCATGCCGACGATGGCCCCCGCCGCCGCCCAGAAGGGCCAATTGCTGCGGCCCTTGAAGAAGCGCGGCGCGGCCAGCATCAGCGCGCCCACCGCCCCGACCGAGGCCGCTTCGGTTGGCGTGGCGATGCCGCCGAGGATCGAGCCCAGCACCGCCACGATCAGCACCACCGGCGGCACCAGCACCTTGCCGATGCGCACCATGGCCTCGCGGGAGGTGACATCGCCCTCGCGCGGCAGGGCCGGCGCGGCGGAAGGCTTCAGGAAGGCCAGCCCCAGGATGAAGATCACATAGATCAGCACCAGGCACAGGCCCGGCAGCAGGGCGGCGGCGAAGACGTCACCGACGGAGATCGTCTCGACGGTGAACTTGCCCATGTCGAACTGCGCCTGCTGATAGCCCGACGACATGACCTCGGCCAAAATGATGAGCATGGTCGACGGCGGGATGATCTGCCCCAGCGTGCCCGCGCTCACGATCACGCCGCTGGTCAGGCGCTTGCCGTATCCGTTGCGCAGCATGGCCGGCATGGCGATCAGCGCCATGGTGACCACCGTCGCGCCGACGATGCCGGTCGATGCCGCCAGCAGCATCCCGACGACGACGACGGAGACAGCCAGACCGCCGCGCAAGGACCCGAACAGCTTGCCCATTTCCTCCAGCAGGTCCTCGGCGATGCGGGATCGTTCCAGGATCACGCCCATCAGCACGAACAGCGGGATCGCCAGCAGGATCTCGTTGGTCATGATGCTGAAGACGCGCGGGGCGAGCGCCGCCAGCAACGGCATGTTGAACACGCCGAGGCCCGCGCCCAGCAGGCCGAACAGGATGCCCGTGCCCGCCAGCGTGAAGATCACCGGGTAGCCCAGCAGGATGCCGCCGCACAGTGCGGCGATCATCAGAAGGTCCAGGTTCTGGGTCAGGAAGCTCAGCATGTCAGCCGTTCTCCCGCAGCGCTTCCGACGCGCGGTCGGCGATGCCGCGGGTCTCCTTGGGCGGCGGCGCGCCCATCAGGACCGCCAGATTCCGCAGCGCCAGCCCCAGTCCCTGGATCAGCAGCAGCACCGCAAAGGCCGTGATGAACGCTTTCAGCAGGTAGGACGCCGGGATGCCGCCCACCGAAATGGCGCCTTCCCCGATCTCCCACGACCGGCGGACGAAGGGCCATGTGTAGACCAGAATGGCGACGCAGGACGGCACCAGGAAGACCAGCGTCCCCACAAGGTCGATGGCGGCTTTCCGGCGCGGGCTTTGGCTGCCGTAGAAAATGTCCACGCGCACATGGCCGTCGTGCAGCAGGGTGTAGCCGGCGCCCAGCATGAACAGGGCGGCGTGCAGGTAAAGCTCCAGTTCGGACACGAAAATGAAGCTCATGCCGAAGACATAGCGCAGCACGACGATGCCGAACTGGATCACCACCATGCCGACCGCCAGCCACATGACGGCCGCGCCAACGGCGGCGTTGATCCAATCCAGCATCCGGCCGAGGCGCATGAGGATCGCGGGCATGGGAAAGCCCTCCGGGCGCGCGGACGGAAGTAGATTCATACGCATTCATAGAAGATCACGCGGCGCGGCCACCGCCAAGGGCCGCCGCGCCGCGCTTGTCCGGCCGGGATCAGGTCGGGTAGTCGAAGTCCATGTCGCGGGCGCGGAACACGCTGCCGTCGGCGTACTTCATGTAGCCGTTGGACAGCGTCCGGTAGTCCACGAAGGACCGGGCGATGCGGGCGACCAGCTCGTCCTCGTGCTCCAGCAGTTCGCGCATGACCTCGCCGGCGGTGTTGCCGATGGCGACCACCACCTCGTCGGGAAGCTGGCGCAGCTTGACGCCGTGCTCCTCCACCAGCATGGGCAGGGCCTTGGCGTGGTTGGTGTTGTACTCGGTCAGCACCTGGTCGTAGAGCGACTGGCAGGCCAGCGCGACAGCCTGCTTGAGATCGTCTTCCAGGCTGTTGAAGGCGTCCATGTTGACGCCGCATTCCTCGGCCGAGGACGGCTCGCCGATGCAGGGATAGTAATAGTTCTTGGCGACCTGGTAGTAGCCGAGCGCGCTGTCGGTCCAGGGGCCGATGAACTCGCCGGCGTCCAGCGTGCCGGACTGAAGCGCCTGGAACATGTCCGCCCCGCCCATGGCCTGCACCGCCATGCCCATGCGCGACAGCACCTCGCTGTTGAGCCCCGTGGTGCGGAAGCGCAGGCCGCGGAGGTCGTCGACGGAGTTGATCTCGTTGCGGAACCAGCCGAACCACTGGGCGCCCGAATTGCCGCAGAGGAACGGCTTGATGTTGAAGCGGGCATACAGCTCGTCATACAGCGCCTGACCGCCGCCGTGGTTCATCCAGCCCGACTGCTCGATGGCCGTCAGGCCGAAGGGCTGGCTGCCGAACAGCAGGAAGCCGATGGACTTCGAGCCCCAGTAGGCGGGCACCGAGTGATAGAGCTGCGCCGTGCCCTCGGACACCGCGTCGAACACGCCGCGGCCGGGCACCAGTTCGCCGGCGGAGGAAACCTCCACCTCCAGGCGGCCGCCGGAAAGTGCGGCGATGCGCTCGGCCAGCATGTTGGCGGCGACACCCGGCCCCGGCAGGTTGCGCGGCCAGCTGGTCACCATGGTCCAACGCTGCGTGCCCTGGGCAAGCGCGGGCGTGGCGAGGCCTCCGGCCGTGGCGGCGGCGCCGGCGGTGCCGATGGCGGTGGACTTGAGGAACTGCCTCCGATCCATGTTCTGAACTCCCTGTTCATTTTGTGCGTCGGCCGGCGGCTTGTTGTTTCGGCTCGCCCGGTTTTTCGGGTCGAGGGGCCGGCGCGGCAGTGGCCGACTGTCATTCCGCCGCGCCGGGTAAGGGGTCGTCAATCCAGGAACGGCAGATTGAGCTGGTGCTCCCGCGCGCAGTCCCTGGCGATGTCGTAGCCGGCATCGGCATGGCGCATGACGCCGGTCGCCGGGTCGTTCCACAGCACGCGCTCCAGCCGCTTCGAGGCCGCATCGGTGCCGTCGGCGACGATCACCATGCCGGCGTGCTGACTGAAGCCCATGCCGACGCCGCCGCCGTGGTGCAGGCTCACCCAGGTGGCGCCGCTGGCGGTGTTCAAAAGCGCGTTCAGGAGCGGCCAGTCGGACACGGCGTCCGATCCGTCCAGCATGGCTTCCGTCTCGCGGTTGGGGCTGGCGACGGAGCCCGAGTCCAGGTGGTCGCGGCCGATGACGATGGGCCCCTTCAACTCGCCGGACTTGACCATCTCGTTGAAGGCCATGCCCAGCCGGTGGCGCTGCCCCAGGCCGACCCAGCAGATGCGCGCCGGCAGGCCCTGGAAGTGGATGCGCTCGCGCGCCATGTCGAGCCAGTTGTGCAGGTGCGGATCGTCGGGGATCAGCTCCTTGACCTTGGCGTCGGTCTTGTAGATGTCCTCCGGGTCGCCCGACAGCGCCGCCCAGCGGAACGGCCCGATGCCCCGGCAGAACAGCGGGCGGATGTAGGCCGGCACGAAGCCGGGGAAGTCGAAGGCGTGCGTCAGCCCCTCCTCCTTCGCCATCTGCCGGATGTTGTTGCCGTAATCCAGCGTGGGCACGCCCTGGCTGTGGAAGTCCAGCATGGCCTGGACGTGCACCTTCATGGAGGCCCGCGCGGCCTTGGCGACGGCCTTGGGGTCGGTCTCGCGCTTGGTCTCCCATTCCTCCAGCGTCCAGCCGGCGGGCAGGTAGCCGTTGACCGGGTCATGCGCGCTGGTCTGGTCGGTGACGGCGTCGGGCTTCACCCCGCGCCGGACCAGTTCGGGGAAGACCTCGGCCGCGTTGCCCAGCAGGCCGACGGAGATCGCCTCGCCCTTGCCGCAGGCCTCCTCGATCCAGCGCAGCGCCTCGTCGAGGTCGGCGGTGTGGCGGTCCAGGTAGCCGGTGCGGATGCGCATGTCGATGCGGCTGGGCTGGCACTCGACGGCGAGCATCGACGCCCCGGCCATGGTGGCGGCCAGCGGCTGCGCACCGCCCATGCCGCCCAGGCCGGCGGTGAGAATCCACTTGCCCGAGAGGTCGCCGCCGTAGTGCTGGCGCCCCACCTCGGCGAACGTCTCGTAGGTGCCCTGCACGATGCCCTGGCTGCCGATGTAGATCCACGACCCGGCCGTCATCTGGCCGTACATCATCAGGCCCTTCTTATCCAGCTCGGAGAAATGATCCCAGTCGGCCCAGTGCGGCACGATGTTGGAGTTGGCGATGAGCACGCGCGGCGCGTCGGCGTGGGTCTTGAAGACGCCCACCGGCTTGCCCGACTGCACCAGCAGCGTCTCGTCGTCGCCCAGGTCGCGCAAGGACGCGACGATGCGGTCGAAGCTGTCCCAGTTGCGGGCCGCCCGCCCGATGCCGCCGTAGACCACCAGTTCCTGCGGGCGCTCGGCCACGTCGGGGTCCAGGTTGTTCATCAGCATGCGCAGCGCCGCTTCGGTGAGCCAGCTCTTGCAGCTCTTTTCCGATCCGTGCGGCGCGCGGATGACGCGGGCGTTGTCGAGCCGGGATGCGGTGGACATGGGAATGATCCTTCTTCTTGTCCGTTTCCGTGAAGCCGTAAAGCCTTAAAGGGCGATATCCAGCGGCACCTGTCCGGGCCGCGCCGTAAAGCGGGTGCCGAGGCGGTAGCGCGTGCCCGGATGCACCAGCAGCGCCAGCGTCACCACATGGCCGCGCACCCAGGTGCGGCGCGTCAGGCGCAGGCAGGGCTCGCCTTCGGGAATGTTGAGCAGGGCAGCCGCGCCGGCGCCGGGCAAGGCGGCCTCGATCATGTGTTCGACCTCGGGCGTGCGCTCCAGTTCGGTCAGGTATTCCGTCGGGGTCTTGGTCCGGAAGTCCTGTTCCAGGTAGCGGGGCGCGATGTTGGGATTGACCCAGCGGTCCTCGTACTGGAGCGGCACCTCGTTCTCGTAGTGCACGACGATGGAATGGAACAGCCGCGCCCCGACGGGCAGGTTGAAGCTGCGCGCCAGCCGGGCGTCGGCGGTGGCTTCCTCCAGCAGTTCCACCTGGCACGAATGCCGGTTGCCGCGCGCCGCGATCTCGTCGGAGACCGGCCGCAGCTCCAGGATTTCCGCCGAGGCCGCCCGTTCGGCGACGAAGGTGCCCACGCCCTGCACGCGGGTCAGCACGCCGTCGTCCGTCAGTTCCCGCAGCGCCCGATGGACGGTCATGCGGCTGACGGAGAACTCCTTCAAAAGCTGGTTCTCGGACGGCAACTGAAAGCCCTCCGGCCACTCGCCGGAGAGGATGCGGTTGCGCAGCGTCTCCTTGATCTGGCGATAGCGCGGCTGACTGGCGGAAACGGTTTTCACGCCGCTCCCTCCCCGCGCAGGCGCCCGCCCCGCATAACGGCGCGGCAGGGGTTGAGGCCGACGTAATAGGACAGTTCCGCCGGATGTCCGATGTCCCACAGTACCATGTCGGCGCGCAGCCCTTCGCGGAGGATGCCCCGATCGGTGAGCCCCAGGGCCTTCGCCCCGTTGCGGGTGATGCCGGCCAGCGCTTCCTCGGGCGTCAGGCGGAAGAAGGTGCAGCCCATGCTCAGCATCAGCAGCAGCGATGTCACGGGCGCCGTACCGGGGTTGCAGTCGGTCGCCAGCGCCATGGGGACGCCGCGGGTGCGCAGCAGGTCGACGGGCGGCAGCTTGGTCTCGCGCAGCACATAGAACGCACCCGGCAGCAGCACGGCGACGACGCCCGCCTTCGCCATGGCCTCCACGCCCTGTTCGTCCAGGTGCTCGATGTGGTCGGCGGACAGGCCGTTGTATTCCGCCACCAGCGCCGAACCGCCCAGGTTGGACAACTGCTCGGCATGAAGCTTCACCGGCAGGCCGCGTGCCTTGGCGGCGTCGAACACCCGACGGGTCTGCGCGAGCGTGAAACCGATGCTCTCGCAGAAGGCATCCACGGCGTCGGCCAGCCCCGCGTCGGCGGCGGCGGGCAGCATGTCGTCGCACACGCGGTCCACATAGGCGTCTGGGTCTTCCTTGGCTTCCGGCGGCACGGCATGGGCGCCCAGGAAGGTGGTGCGCACGGTGACGGGCCGAACCTCCCCCAGCCTGCGGGCGACGCGCAGCATGCGCAATTCCGCCTCGCGCTCCAGGCCGTAGCCGGACTTGATCTCGATGGTGGTCACGCCCTCGGCCAGCAGGGCGTCCAGGCGCGGCAGGGCGCTTTGCAGAAGCTGCTCCTCATCGGCCTCCCGCGTCGCTTTCACCGTGGAGGCGATGCCGCCGCCGGCGCGGGCCAGGTCCTCGTATGTCGCACCCTCCAGCCGCATCTCGAACTCGCGGGCGCGGTTGCCGCCGTAGACGAGGTGCGTGTGGCAGTCGATGAGGCCCGGCGTCAGCCATCCGCCGCGCCCGTAATGCAGCGTTTCCGCCAGCGACTCGGGCGCGTCCGGCAGATCGCGGCGCGGGCCGACCCAGGCGATGCGGCCGTCCTTCACCGCCACCGCCGCGTCCTCGATGGCGCCATAGGCGGCACCGTCCGGCTCCATGGTGGCGGCGGAAACGTTGATCCAGAGCGAGTCCCAGCGGGTGGCGGGCGTCATGGGCGGCGTCTCCTCCGGGCTTCGGCGCCGCACCCAGAGCCGCCTCGCGGCAGGACGCTTGCGCCGGTTGCCTAACCTTGTATAGGCTTGCCTATAATATCTCGGAGACGGCCATGCGCAAATTGTTTTTCCCCCGCGCCCTGCTTCCCGGCGGATGGGCGGAGGATGTGACGGTGGCGGCCGACGCCTCGGGCCGCATCGCCGAAGTCACCGCCGGCGCCCCCTGCCCCGCCGACGCGGAGCGAATGGGGGGCGCGGCCATTCCCGGCGTGCCCAACCTGCACAGCCACGCCCATCAGCGCGCCATCGCCGGGCTGGGGGAACGCGCGGGCCAGGGCGCGGCGGACAGCTTCTGGAGCTGGCGCGACGCCATGTACACCGCCGTCGGGCGCATAAAGCCCGATGATTTCCAGGTGGTGGCGACACGCGCCTATATCGAGATGCTGAAGGCCGGCTTCACCCGTGTGGGCGAATTCCACTACCTCCACCACGCCCCCGGCGGTACGCCCTATGGCGACCCGGCGGAGATGAGCCACCGCGCCGTCGCCGCCGCCCGCGCCGCCGGCATCGGCATGACCCTGCTGCCGGTGCTCTACAATACGGCCGGCTTCGACCGCGCGCCGCTGTCCGACGGCCAGAGCCGCTTCGGCCACGACGGCGCCGGGTTCCTGCGGCTGATGGAGCGGCTGGACGACGCTTATGGGGATGCCGAGGACGTGGACCTGGGCATCGCCCCGCACTCCCTGCGCGCCGTTCCGCCCGACCTGCTGGCCGAGGTGACCGCCGCCCGCTCCGACGGCCCCATCCACATCCACATCGCCGAGCAGACCGCCGAGGTGGACGATTGCATCCACCACACCGGCCGCCGCCCGGTGCAATGGCTGCTGGAGAACGCCGCCCCGGACGAACGCTGGTGCCTGATCCACGCCACCCACGTCGACCACGACGAGGTGGTGGGCATGGCCGAGGCCCGCGCCGTCGTCGGCCTGTGCCCCACCACGGAAGCCAACCTGGGCGACGGCATCTTCCCGGCGGAGGATTTTCTCGCCGCCGGTGGCCGTTTCGGCATCGGGTCCGACAGCCACATCTCCATCAGCCCGGTGGAGGACCTGCGGTGGCTGGAGTACGGCCAGCGCCTGACCACCCGCCGCCGCACCGTGCTTGCCGGCGGCCCGCAAGCCTCCACCGGCGCCCGCCTCCTGCGTGGCGCGGTGGCGGGCGGCGCCCAGGCCATGGGGGCCGACATCGGGGCCCTGGCCGAAGGCGCGCGGGCCGACATCGTGGCGCTGGACGACGCCCACCCCCTGCTCACCGCCCGTTCCGGCGACGCGCTTGTGGACAGCTGGATCTTCTCCGGCAACGCCACCACCGTGCGCCACGTCGTCGTCGGCGGCCGGACGGTCGTCGAGGACGGCCGTCATCCGCTGGACGAAGACAACGCCGCCCGTTTCACCCGTGTTCTTGAAAGGCTGTTCGCGTGACGACCTCCCCCGACGCCATCGCCCTCACCCCCGGCGGGCTCAGCATCGACGCCCTGCGCCGCATCTATCGCGACGCCGCCCCCATCGCCCTGCCCGACGACGCCCGCCGGCGCATGGCCGACTCCCGCGCGCTGGTCGAACGGATCGCCGCCGGCGACGCCGCCGTCTACGGCATCAACACGGGCTTCGGCAAGCTGGCGCAGAAGCGCATCGCGCCGGAAGACCTGGACACCCTGCAACGCAACCTCATCCTCTCTCACGCCACCGGCGTCGGTGAGCCGCTCGACGACGGCGTTGTGCGGCTGATCCTGGCGAGCAAGATCGCGAGCCTGGCCGTCGGCGCATCGGGCATCCGGCCGGAGGTCGTCAACGCCCTGCTCGGCCTCTACCACGCGGGCGCCATGCCGGTGGTGCCGGCCAAGGGGTCCGTCGGCGCGTCCGGCGACCTGGCGCCGCTCGCCCACCTGTCGGGCGTTCTGCTGGGCGTCGGCCACATCCGCATCAACGGCGAGACGGTCGACGCGGCCGAAGGGCTGAAGCGCGCCGGCGTCGAGCCGATCGAATTGAAGGCCAAGGAAGGGCTCGCGCTCATCAACGGCACGCAGGTGTCCACGGCGCTGGCGCTCGCCGGCCTGTTCGAGATCGAGCGCTGCTTCAAGGCCGCCGTCGTTTCGGGCGCGCTGTCGGTGGAGGCGGTGAAGGGCAGCCACAAGCCCTTCGACGCCCGCATCTCGGAGCTGCGCGGCCAGCCGGGCCAGATTTCCGTCGCCCGAGCCCTGCGCGACCTTCTGGCCGACAGCCCGCTGAACGCCAGCCACCAGGGCGAGGCCTGCGACCGCGTGCAGGACCCGTATTCCCTGCGCTGCCAGCCGCAGGTCATGGGCGCGGTGCTCGACCAGATGCGCATGGCCGCGCGCACGCTGCGCATAGAGGCCAACGGCGTCACCGACAACCCGCTGGTGCTGGGCGATACGGGCGAAGTCATATCGGGCGGCAACTTCCACGCCGAGCCCGTCGCCATGGCCGCCGACCAGCTCGCCATCGCGGCATCGGAGATCGGGGCCCTCGCGGAGCGGCGCATCGCCATGCTGATCGATGCCTCCATCAGCGGCCTGCCGCCCTTCCTGGTGCCCGAGCCGGGGCTGAACTCGGGCTTCATGATCGCCCACGTCACCGCCGCCGCGCTGGCCAGCGAGAACAAGACCCTCGCCCACCCGGCCAGCGTCGACAGTCTGCCGACGTCGGCCAACCAGGAGGACCACGTCAGCATGGCGACCTTCGCCGCCCGCCGCCTGCGCGACATCTCGGGCAACGTGGCGGACATCGTGGGGATCGAGCTTCTGGCCGCCGCGCAGGGGCTGGAGTTCCACCGCCCGCTTCAGTCCTCGCCTGACATGGAAGCCGCACTCAGCGTCATCCGCTCGCGCGTGCCGCGGTACGACGTGGACCGCTATTTCGCGCCGGACCTTTCGGCCATCGGCGCGCTGGTGCGGGACGGCGGACTGGAGGATGCTGTGACCTTCGACCTGGACCCGGCCTGAGGACCCCCCAAATGCCCGATGTCTACGACCTGACCCGCGGCGACAGCCCGCTCATCGTCAGCATGCCCCACTGCGGCACGGCGCTGCCGCCGGGACTGGAAGAGCGCCTGACGCCCGAGGCGCGGACGCTGCCCGACACCGACTGGCACATCCCGCGCCTCTACGACTTCGCGGGCGGCATGGGGGCGACCGTGCTTGCCGCGCGGTATTCGCGCTATGTCGTCGACCTCAACCGCCCGC
Source organism: Caenispirillum salinarum (assembly GCF_044803115.1). GTDB lineage: Bacteria > Pseudomonadota > Alphaproteobacteria > Rhodospirillales > Rhodospirillaceae > Caenispirillum > Caenispirillum salinarum_A. Next base: position 3,708,451 of record NZ_CP085224.1, read on the forward strand.
CCGGCAACGAGAGCCTCTATCCCGGCCAGGCCACCACCGGCCTGTGTCCTGAAACCCTGTTCGACGGCGCGCCGCTTTATGCCGACGGCCGGGGCCCCGGCGAGGCCGAGGTCGCGGAGCGGGTGGAGACCTGCTGGCGCCCCTACCATGCCGCGCTGGCCGAGGAGATCGCGCGGGTGAAGGACCGTCACGGATTCGCGCTGCTCTATGACGCGCATTCCATCCGCAGCCACGTGCCGCGCCTGTTCAAGGGCCGCCTGCCCGACCTGAACCTGGGCACGGCCATGGGCGAAAGCTGCCCCTCGGCCCTGCGCGAAGCCCTGGCGCTGGTGCTGGCGGAAATCTCGACCCATGGGCATCCGGCGGTGGTCGACGGCCGCTTCATCGGCGGCTACATCACGCGCCACTACGGCCGGCCCGGCGAGAGCGTCTTCGCCGTGCAGATGGAACTGGCGCAGGCCGCCTACATGGAGGAAACGCCGCCCTTTGCCTTCGACGAGGCCAAGGCGGCGGCGTTCCGTCCCCACCTGAGGAAGGTTCTGGAGACGCTTCTCGGCTTCAGGGCCTAGCGGGCACTGGCGGACTGGCGGCCGCCGTCGGCGCAGGCATCCGTCACGCGCCACAGCGTCCGCACCTCCGCCAGCGGCACGCCGTTGTCCGGGTTCCGGTCCATGCGGGCGACAGGGTCCAGCCCCACGCAGGCATCCAGCGGAACACGGTGCGGACCCTGCGTGTAGACGTGTGTCACGCCGAGCGCCCGCAGGTGCCCCAGCGTGCCGCCCGCCGCCCCGGTCGCGTCAAGCGCCGTCCGCAGCCGGTGGAAGCCGATGACGCGGTTTTCCAGGCCTGCGCCCCGCAGCATGTAGTTGCGCGCCCGCGGCCCCAGGTTCAGCACCGTGCTGCCGGGTGGCAGGGCATCGATGCCCTGCGGATAGTCGTAGAAGGCGTGACGGTCAAAGCGGCTGGAGGCGACGAACTGGCTGCCCGCCGTCATGGCCTCGCGGCTCGCCAGCACGGTCAGCATGAGCACGCAGGCCGCCGCGCCGACGCCGACCAGCCCCGTGCGCCAACGGCCCGCAGCCTCCGCCACCAGTGGCGCCACCAGGGGCACGGCAAGCACGATGGCGCCCATGATGTAGCGCGGCTGGCGGTCGTTCATCACCCACCACAGCGCCACGACCACAAGCGCAGCGGCCAGCAGCACCGCCTGGAAAAAACGCGCCGCCCGCCGCTCCGGATGGTGCGCGGGCATCAGCACCCGCCAGGCCGCCGCCAGGACTGCCACGGGCACCAGGGCGGCGAAAAAGGCGCCGAAGCCGGAGCTGTGCTTGAAGTTCTGGTCGATATAATGCCATTCGATCCAGGGATAGGCCAACCACTCCAGCGGCTGGCGCACCCACTCGAACTGGGTCGACTCGCGTGCCGAGTAATCGACGTCCGGCGCCGTGGCGAAGCCCAGCCAGTCGGTGACCGGCGGCACGTTGATCGGATAGACGGGGCTGCCCAGTTCGATCCAGTTGCGCGCCAGCCACGGCCCCGCCAGCACGACCACGCCCAGGGCATAGAGGCCCCCGTCGCGCACCATCGCCCGCACGGGCCTGTCGCTCCGCGCGGCGGCGCCTGCCAGGATCGCCACGCCCAGCACCGCCGCCGGCACCACATGCAGCGGCTTGAACCCGTATGCCAGCCCCGCCAGCGCGCCGGCCAGCAGCAGGGCCGCGGCGGGAGAGCCTCTTTCGTCGCGCGCGCGGTAGAGAAAGACGGCCAGGAAGGCCAGCGCCAGCAGGCCCGCCCCGGCGACGTCCGCGCCCAGTTCCAGGCTGGAAAAGGCGAAAACCGGGATGGTGGCCACACCGGCCGCCGCCAACAGTGCCCCGTCGCGCCCGCCGCCGGTCACCCGGCCCAGGCCGTAGACGGCCACCGCCGTCAGCAGCAGGAACGGCAGGTTGGCGACGGCGACCAGCCGTTCGGGCAGGGCCTGGAGCAGCAGGCCGGCATAGAGGCTCATGTTGGCCGGGAAGGTGTGCATGTAGGCGTGGTCCCACGGCCGCACCGATCCGGTGTCGAAGATGTGCAGGCCGATGGGCAGGTGGTAGGCCCAGACCTCGAACCCGCGCGGAAACCCAAGGGCGAGCAGCACGCCAGCCCCCATCAATGTCAGCCCGGCGAGCCACGCCGCGGCGCGCGCCAGAACCATCGGCGCGCGGGGCTCCGCGCCCTCCGCCGCCAGTCCGGCCGGCGTGCCCGCCACCGTCTGTCGCGTCCTCCGCACACGAAGCACCGCCCAGAGCAGGCCGACGAGCCCCGCCTGCACGGCCAACAACGGTCCCGGCGCCATGGACGGGGGCGCCCCTGCCAACTCGGCGTAGGCCAACAGAAGCGGCGGCGTGAAGAACAGCAGGGGCGGCATGGCCGCACCCCACAGCAACCGGCCAAGCGGACCGGCGCCGGCAAGGTGCCGCACCACCAGGACAGCGCCCACAAGGCTGGCGAGAAGGTAGAGGATCACGACGAGCAGGGTCATGGGCGGCTCATCCTCCCGTCATGGCGGCGATGACCGCCCGCATGTCGGCCAGGTGGTTGCGCAGGCCCTCGTTCAGCAGGACGTAGGCGGCCAGAGAGACGAGCGCCAATGCAAAGGGCGTCGCTCCGCGCATCCTGGCACGGCGCCCGGCCTTGGGAGTCGAGGTGGCCGTCATCAGCATCTCCGTCCTATCCGCCGCTCGTCCGTTCTGGTGCCATATTAGGACGCACCGGCCCGGCACCGGCCTGGAACCTTCGCCGTCCCGAGAGTGCGAAACCGGCCATCGTGAGTGCGGCACTGATCGCGAGCGCCATTCCCAGAAGCTCGGCCGGCGTCATGCGGCGCTCGATCCGCACCGCGAATGGTCCGGGCGGAACGCAGACCTGCATGCGCCCGTCGGGCCCGGGCCCGAATCGCGTTGCGCCCCCGCGGGCCGCGCCGCCCAGCCCCCAGACGGGATAGTACAAGTGGTCCAGAAGGAAGCACGTCGGCTGCCCGACCGTTCCCGTTGCCGTGATCCGGTCCGGTCCGATCGCGACCCGGACGGGGCCTGCGGGTTCACCCTCGGCCTGCCGGCTTCGGACGGCGTCCAGCGACTTCGGGCTCAGCAGGGCGGGGTCCGCCCAGGCGGGCCGATACTCGCGCATGTCCTGTCGCAGGTCGATCAGGTCCGAGATCGGAAAGGCATCCGCCCCCTGGCGCCATACCGATACGTACAGCCATGCCGTCCGCTCGACCGCCGGAAGCGCCGTTGCGCCAGCAGCGGCAATCACCGTCACGAGCCCCGCCGAGACCACACCCTTCGGCCGCTCCGCCACCACATCGACAAGCAGCCCGGCCAGCACCGCCGTGGCCAGGGTCAGGCCGACCACGACGCGCCACGGGAACTGGATCATCTGAAGCGGCTCGATCGTCGCCCATAGCGGCGCGCTGGCTTCAGTCATGAGAAAGAGGCTGGCAAGCGCCGTGGCGGACCCGAGCACCAAAAGCTGCCGCGCCCCATCCGCCATGGCCCGCAGACGCCAGAGGGACACCGCAATGCCGGCCACGATCACCACGAGCGAAGGAATCACGGCCCAAGCCGTGACCTCCCGTGCCGTCCGGTGCGGACCGGTGAAAACGAAATTTCTGCGGTAGTCGAAGACCTCCTGGTCGACCAGGGCATCGACCGATACCCATGCGGCCTGGGTCAGGACCGTGGCAAGGTAGGGAGCTGCCAGCGCCAGCGCCAGGACAGCGGCCAGCACCAGGCGCGCCAGAACTCCCGCCCGGCGCCCCTTCGGACGCATGAGCACCAATGCCAGCGCCGCCGCACCGGTTACGGCGGCGGCGATCGCGGCGCTCGGCAAATGCGTCGTCACAAGAACGGCGGCGACGACCACCAGCATCAGCACCGCATGGCGCCGGCCGTCGAGCACGCCCAGCACCGCTGCCGCCAGCCACGGCAACGTCATGATGGCGGCGTGCTCCGCAAAGCCGAAACGTTGGAAGAGGTCGAACGCGAAGGCAAAGGGATGGAGGACAAGCACAAGCCCCGCAATCAGCGCCGCCACAGCCCCCACCCGCCGACGCATCAGCACCACCATGCCAAGGAATCCGGCCAGGCTGAACAAGGTGGCCGCCACGGCCAGGCCATGAAGCGGCGCCCGGTGCAGGCCGACGGCCTCTAGCGCGGTGCCGGTGGCAGCCGCCACGCTGACCGGCACGAAGCCGTAGAAATAGAGGGCCGGGCTGCCCAGCCCGGCATTGCCGTTCACCAGCCACCGCGGGTACGGGTCGCCCAGCGCCAACTGCTCCTTGAGCGAAAGGTACCAGATGCTGTGCGGCACCCTGTCCCAGCCGGGCACGGCACCGGCCAACCAGAGCGGCCATGTCACGGCCAAGAGAATCACGACACCGGCAACGCAGCCCAACACCAGTACCCGCGCCTGGGTCGCAGCCGGTCTGCTGCTGCCATGCACCGTCATTTCCCGCCTCCGGCATCTCACGCTGCGTCGGGAAACAATGCACCGGCGGCCGGGCCGCTGTCGCGGCGTCTTGGGCCGTAATCAGAACGACGTGCAGGCCGCCCGCGCGGGGCTACCGCGCTCCGCGGCGAGGGCCATTCTTTCGGCGTCACCCGATGGATCGCCCATACCGCGCATGAACCCGCGACTCACGCCGCAGCCATGGCTACCGTTCCATGCGGACCGTCCGTCTGCCGGAGGATGTCGCCATGCCCTTCACCGCCGCCCACTCGACCCCGCTCAAGCCGCGCGGTGGAAGTCCCGTGCCGTGGGCGTCAAGCGGCGAGACGGCCGCCCCGGCTCCGCAGACGGTCGACCTGTCCATCATCGCGCCCATGTACAACGAGGAAGAGGTGCTGGACATCTTCTTCCGCGAAATCATGCCCGTGCTCGACGGCCTGGGACTGACGTGGGAAATCGTCTGCGTCAACGACGGCAGCCGCGACCGCACGCTGCAACTGCTGCTGGAACGGGCAGAGCGGGACCCGCGGCTCGTGGTGGTCGACCTGTCGCGCAACTTCGGCAAGGAAGCGGCGCTGACGGCCGGGCTGGAATACTGCTCGGGCGCCGCGGTCATTCCCATCGACTGCGACCTGCAGGACCCGCCCCAGGTCATCGTCCAGATGGTCGAAAAATGGCGCGAGGGCTATGATGTCGTCTACGGCGCGCGCGCCAACCGCGACAGCGACAACTGGCTGAAACGCACAACGGCGCTGGCCTTCTACCGCATGTTCAACCGCATCACCGACGTGCCGATCCCGGTGAACACCGGCGACTTCCGCCTCATGGACCGGGCGGTGGTCGAGGCCGTGCGCCGCCTGCCCGAGCGCAGCCGGTTTATGAAGGGAGTCTTCGCCTGGGTGGGCTTCCGATCGGCCGCCGTGGTCTACACCCGCGCCCCACGCGCCGCCGGCAACACGAAGTGGCGGTACTGGAAGCTGTGGAACTTCGCCCTGGACGGCATCACCAGCTTCACCACCCTGCCGCTCCGCGTGTGGAGCTACATCGGCGCGGTGGTCGCGGTTCTCGCCTTTGTCTACGCGCTGTTCACCATCGCCAAGACGCTCATCCTGGGCGTCGACGTGCCCGGCTACGCCTCGCTGCTGACGGTCATGCTGTTCCTGGGCGGCCTGCAACTGCTGTCGCTTGGGGTGCTTGGCGATTACCTGGGCCGCACCTTCCAGGAGGTCAAGCAGCGCCCGATCTATCTGGTCCGTAGCGTCCGGCGCGGGTCCGGCGGCTCCGTCGAGGCCCCGGCGGCGCCCGAACGCCTGCGGACAGCCCCCGCCGCCGAGCGCGCCGCCCAATGACGAACGGCGATCCGACGACGACGACAGCCGCGCGCGTCCTGCGCCGAACGCCGCTGGCGCGGCTGGCCGGACTGCCGGTGATGGAAATAGCACGCTTCGGCGTCGTCGGCCTGGCCGCGACGGCGGTGCACTACCTGACGGCCCTGGCCGCCCTGTCGGTCGCCCCGCCGCTGCACGCCAACGTGATCGGTTTCCTCACCGCCGTCGCCGTCTCCTGGATCGGCCACAGCCGGTGGACCTTCCGGGCCGCCGCCGCCGACGGCACCGGAGCGGGCTCGGCCGCGCGCCTGCCCAGGTTCGTCGCCACGGTGGTCGGCGGCTTCTCCATGAGCCAGGGCACGCTGTGGCTGGTGGAGCGCTTCGACGCCCTGCCCGACGCACTGGCGCTGATGGTGGCGGTGGGCGTGGTGCCGCCCACCACTTATCTGCTCAACAAGTTCTGGGTGTTCCGCTGACGGACGGCTCAGGCCGCCGCCCCGCAGCACTTCTTGAACTTCTTGCCCGATCCGCAGGAACAGGGGTCGTTGCGGCCGACCTTCTGCACCTTGCGCGGCGGCGGACCCATCTTGCCGTCCACGTAGTACCAGGTGTCCCCGTCCTTGGCGAAGACGCTGGTTTCGTGGTGGACCTGCGGCTTGCCCTGGAAGGAGAAGTGCGCCACGAACTCCACCACGCCCTTGTCATCGGACGGGCCGCCACCCTCGGTGGAGCGGATTTCCAGGCCCTGCCAGTCGCTTTCGCGCGACCACTCGGCCACCGCCTCGCGCTCGAAATCGTCCCGCGTGTCAGGGCGCAGGGTTTCTTCCAGATAATCAACATCGCCCTTCGTGAAGGCGGTATAGCGCGAGCGCATGAGCGCTTCCGCCGTCTCCGCCTTGGCCTCGCGGGCAAGGAGAGGACCGCAGCAGGCGTCGTAATCGCGGCCGGAGCCGCAGGGGCAGGCAGTCATGGAAGCAAACCTCTTGCCGGACAAAAAGAAGTCGGCCCCCTGATACCCTACAGGGGGCCGATGCGCAAAGGCTCTGTCACGCCGGTGGCATGGGCGCCAACGATTGAAATCGTTGTCGCTGGACTCCGGCCTTGCCGGTCGACAATGTAAAATTTCTTGTGTCGCCCGGAATCACACCAGCTGACGACGGATGGTCTCGTTCCAGCTGTGGCAGAACACGCGCGTCTCCCCCTCGTAGGCGTCCAGGTCGGCGCGGATGTAGAAGTTTTCCGCATCGCAGGTCAGGACCGTGCGGGTGATCGTCTCGATCTCCCAGTCGCCCTGGCGGAAACCGCGCCTCCACAGGGTCTCGCCGCGCAAGGAGTCGTACTCGTTGTTGTAGCTGGAATACCATTCGCGGGTGTCCGACCAGACCTCCAGCCCCTCTGAGTCGATGCGGAAGCGGCCGTCGTCCTTGACCACCTCCAGCGTGGAGACATCGGTGGCCAGGTCGCGGATGACGCGCCAGGTGCTCTCGCCGACGTCCAGCGTGGTGGTCTCCATCGGCGGCGCGTGCTCCACCGGGCCGAAGCGGATCTGCTCGTCCTTTTCCGGCTGCGGCGTGCGGATGGGCAGGGTCAGGTGCGAGCCCTTCATGTAGACGCGCAGCGCCACCTGTTCGGGCGGCGCCCAGGCCAGCGGCCAATAGCTGGTGGACAGCGACAGGCGCAGGCGGTGGCCCTTGGGAATCGTCGCCCCGCAGTCGTTGAGCTTGAGGAACACGCGGTACTTCTCGCCGGGCTCCAGCGCCGTCGGGTGCTCGTGTGTCTCGCGGTGGGTCAGGTTGAGGACGCCCCAGGTCACGCGCGTCGCCTCGTTGGTGGGGCGCACGTCCGACAGGCGGGCCGCCACCATGGCCACCGGCGCGCTGGAGGTCAGCTCCAGTTCCAGCCAGGGCGCGCCCAGCAGCATCAGGTCCTCTTCCAGCGGCTGGGTGGTGAAGGTCAGCGCGCCGCCGTCCTCTTCCCGCTGGTCGTGGGCAAGGTCCGGCCCGGCGGCGTAGGAACACCACTTGCCGGCATAGAGCCCCACCGACAGGGGCGATTGCAGGGTGCGGACGTCGTCGGGCGCCACTTCGCCCTCGGAGCCCGCGTCCAGCAGACGGTCGGGCGCCATCGGCAGGCGCCGACGCTCGATGTTGTCGGACGGCCAGCACGGCTCGCCGACCCAGCGGCCGGGACGGATCTCATAGCGTGTCGTGGGCGGGGCGCTGTCCTGGATCCAGGCGCGCAGCATGGGCTCGTCCATGATGCCCGTCTCGCGCCCCTTCAGGCAGTGGTCCCACCAGCGGATGCACTCCTGCAGGAAGCCCACCGGCGGACCGGGCTCGCCATTGTGGGGATACTTGTGGCTCCACGGCCCGACGATGCCCTGCTTGGGACCCTGAAGGTGCTGGAGCAGGCGGAAGACGGCGTTGGTGTAGCCGTCGGCCCAGCCCGAGACGGCCATGACCGGCGTGGTGACCAGCCTCCAGTCCTCGTTGATGGAGCCGTGCTTCCAGAAGTCGTTGCGGTGCTGGTGCTCCAGCCACTTGGCGAGCCACAGGCCGCTGCCCTTCAGGCGCTCCATCCACATCTCGCGCCACTTGTCGCCCACGGTGTTGGGATTGGGCGGCAGGCTGTTGTAGGCGAACATGGTCGACGCCCACGACAGGTTGTCGCCCAGAAGGCAGCCGCCCATGTAGTGGACGTCGTCGGTGTAGCGGTCGTCGGTGGAGCACACCGACACCACGGCCTTCAGCGGCTTCGGGCGGCGGGCCGCAATCTGCAGGCCGTTGAAGCCGCCCCAGCTGATGCCGATCATGCCGACGTTGCCGTCGCACCACGGCTGCTCGGCCAGCCACTCGATGATTTCGCAGCCGTCCTGAAGCTCGCTTTCCAGGTACTCGTCTTCCAGCACGCCTTCGCTGTCGCCCGAGCCCCGGATGTCCACCCGCACCGCGGCATAGCCGTGGCCGGCAAAGTACGGGTGGTTGATGGCGTCGCGGGTCGCCGTGAAATCGTGCTTGCGGTAGGGGATGTACTCCAGGATGGCGGGCACCGGCGCGCCATCGCTGTCCTTGGGCCGCCAGATGCGCGCCGACAGGTTGATGCCGTCGCGCATGGGTATCAGCACATGGTCGTCGCACCGCACCTCGTGCGGCATCTCGTGCATTTCCTTGACCGTCATCTTACCCCCTACTGCGTCTCGATCTTCGGTATCACGCGCCCTCCTCGTCAACGGGCGTCAGTTTCAGCGGCAGCTTTTCGCGCAGGCGTTCGTACTTGGCTTCCACGTCGTCGAAGTCGCTGCCGCCAAGGAACACAACGCCTACCTCGTAGGAATAGCTGTCCTGGTCGATCAATTCGTCCAGGCGCTGGCCGTCCTCGACCTCCATGCGGACGTAGCAGTCGAACTCCCGCTGCAGGGCGTTTATCTCGTCGACCGTCGGCGCGTGCGTCACCTCGGCGTTCTCGTAGACACGCATCATGTACTTGGCGGCCACCGGGAAGCGGCCCTCCCGGTAGGGCATTTTCGGGTGGCGGCCCGTGGACAGCATCACCGCCACCTGCTGATGGCTGGCGCCGTCGACCATGGCGAACAGCGGGCAGTGGGACTTGGACATGCGGCTGTTGATCTCCAGCACCCACAGCTTGTCCTTTTCCTCGTCCCAGAAGAATTCGATGTTGAACGGCGTATTGTCGAGGCCCGCAACCTCTGCCCACTTCTTCGCCGCCTCGATCATGCGGTCCTGGATGCCCTGCGGCAGTTCCGACGGATAGCGATAGGCGCGGAAGCTGACGCCGTTGGGCTCGTTGATGCTGTCGATGACGCCGTACACCTCGGCCTCGCCGTCGTTGACGAAGCATTCCAGCGTCGCCTGGCGACCGCTGATCACATCCTCCGCCACGCAGTGCCGCCCGTCGATCCTGCGGATGTCCTCGGGCAGGTCGGCACGTTCCAGGAAGTAGTTGAAGGGTTCCGCGAAGTGGTGGATGTTCTCGCGGATCTGCTCGATGGCCTCCTTCCATTCCTCCTCGTTATGGATCATGAAGCCCAGGAAGCTGGAATGCGCCTTCACGGGCTTGAGGAAGAACGGTGGCGTTACTTTCAGGTCGCGCCAATCCTGCACCTCGTCCGGGTTGACCACGTCGAACTCGGGCGTGCACTCGGGCAGGTGCTCCTTCTGGATCAGGCGGCTCCAGGCCTTGTGCTCGCAGCGCAGCACGCTTTCCAGTGACGGACCGGGCAGGTCGCGCTCGCCGCGCAGCAGCGGCAGCATGCTGGTCGACGGGAAGTCCCACCACGAGATGATGCCGTGCACCGGCTCCTCGAAGCTGTCCAGATCGGCGCGCGCCTTGGACAGCAGGTCCGGCACGTCGTAGGTCTCGGCGAACGCGACCTCGGCCGGGTCCAGCAGCGGATGAAAATGGTAGTCCGCGGAATTGCGGATGGTCTCACACATGCGCTCGTTGAACGGGTCGAGGCCCAGCACGAAGATGTTGGTCTTGTCGGTCGTCATGGCCGTCCTCTCACTAAGGCGTTTGCCTATGGAACGGCTGTGCTGGAACGACGTTCGAAATCAGAACGATTCTTGAAAGGTCATGCAATAAAGCCGCAGCGCTATGCTCAGGAAAGACCTTCCGGGCGCCATGCCAATCATTCGGTACAATTGCCCGACATTACGGCCATATTGGCAGCAGAGGCTTACACCATTGCCTCGGCCAGCCGCGCCAGCCCGGCATCGTCCGCCGGCAGGCCCAGCCGCAGCCAACGGGGTGCATAGGCGAAGGGCCGCGCCAGGATGCCAGCCCGCGCCAGCCGCTCGAACCGGGCCGCGGCGTCGGACGTCTCGATCAGGCGGAAGAGGTCGGTGCCGCCCGCAATCGTCAGCCCGGCCGCGGCGAGAACGCCGTCAAGCGCCCGGCGGCGCTCCGCCAGCCACGCCCGCGTCGCGTCTTGCCATGCCGGGTCGCCCAGCGCCGCCGCGCCCACCGCCAGCGCCGGACCGGCCACCGCCCAGGGCCCCAGATTGGCGGCCAGGGCTGCGGCGACGTCCTCGGCGGTCACCGCGAACCCCAGCCGCAGCCCCGCCAGCCCATAGAACTTGCCCGGCGACCGCAGGATGACCAGCCCCGGCCCACCGGCCCGGCCGCACAGCGAGACCTCGGGCGCCACGTCGGCAAAAGCCTCGTCCACCACCAGCCAGCCGCCGCGCCGTGCCTGACCCTCCGCCAGGGCCAGCAGGGCATCGGAATCATGGCGGCGTCCGTCGGGATTGTTGGGGTTGACCACCACCACGACGTCCGGCGCGCCGGCATCGTCCGGCGCCGGCGGATCGGAAAGGTCCTCGACCGCGTGCCCGGCCCGCGCCCAGGCGGTGGCGTGCTCGCCGTAGGTGGGACCCACGATGCCCACGCGCCCGCGCGGACGCAACAGCGGCAGCCACTGTATCAGCGCCTGCGTCCCCGGCGCGGGCACCACCGCCGCGTCCTTCGCCACGCCATAGGCCGCCCGCGCCGCCTCCACCAGCGCCGCGTCCTCGGCCGCCTCGGGCAGGCGCGTCCAGGCGTCGGCGGGAATGGGCGGCACCGGATAGGGCCGCGGGTTGATGCCCGTCGACAGGTCCAGCCACTCGGCACGGGGCCGCCCGGTCGCGGCGACGGCGGCCGACAGGTTGCCGCCATGGTGGCGGAAGACGGAAAAGGGATCGCTCATGCCGTCTTGATAGCAGATTTGCCGCCGCCGTCCATGCCGTCCGCACCCTCCGCGCCCGTGGTCGAAGCGCCTACTGCGCCGCCTGGCCGGGCTCGGACTGGCGCGGCTCCATCCCGCTGCGGGGCAGGATGAGGCGGAACAGCGCGCCGCCCTGCGGCGAGGCTTCGACCCAGATGTGGCCGCCGAAGTGCTCGATGATCTGGCGCGAGATGGCGAGCCCCAACCCCGTGCCGCCGCCGGGCCGTCCGCCCTCGGCCTCCGGCACCTGGACGAAGCGGTCGAACACCTGCTCGCGCCGGTCGGGCGGGATGCCCGGACCGTTGTCGGCGACCGAGACGCGCCAGTCATCCCGGCCGCATTCCGCCTTGACCGCCACCTGGCCGCTCTGCGGCGGGGCGTACTTGGCGGCGTTGGACAGCAGGTTGACGAAAACCTGCGTCAGCCGGTCGCGGTCGGCGTGGACCGGCGCCACCTCGGTGTCGCCCTTGATTTCCAGGCTCAGTCCGATGCGGCGCTCGGTATAGAGGGCGTTGACAACGCCGCAGGCGTGTTCCAGCGCCTCGCGCACCGACACCGGCGCCATGTTCCAGTCGCCGTGCCCGGCCTGGAGGCGGGCCAGGTCGAGAAGCTGATCGATGAGGCGCGTCAGCCGCTCGCTTTCGCGCATGATGATGCCCAGGAAGCGTTCCACCTCCTCGCGCGTCAGGTCCGGGTTGTCGGTCAGGATTTCCGAGAAGCTGCGGATGGACGTCAGCGGCGTGCGCAGCTCGTGGCTGACGGTCGAGAGGAACTCGTCCTTCAGCCGGTCCAGTTCCTGCAGCCGGCGGTTGGCCTCGCGCAGTTCGGCGGTGGTGCGCTCCAACTCGCGCGATTTCTGCTCCAGGCGCTGGCTGTATTCGATGACCTGGCTGGTTTCCTCCAGGATCTTCAGCACCTCGTTCAGCGACACCATGTCGCCCTTGGCGACCGAGGCCACCATCACCCGCGCCGAGGCCGCGCCGATGGAGCCCGCAAGCTCCTGCTCCACCGCCGTCACCAGGGCCGGATCGGCGTCGGTGAGCGAGCGGATGCTGCGCGCGCCCATGCGCTTGGCGTGCTGGCGGAACAGGCGGTAGGCGACCGTGTGGCCCAGGAACCGTTGGGTGAGCGCATAGAGGTCCTTCACCGTCGCGGCGCGGCGCCACATGTGCGGGGTGGCGGTGTCGCGGCGGCGGAAGATGTCGACGAAGACCGTCGCCTGCACGCGCTCCAGCGGCCCCTGCTTGCCGAACACCGAGACGCCGACGAAGGCGCCGATGTTGAAAAGCCAGCTCCAGAACAGGGCATGGGCCAGCGGGTCCAGCCCCTCCAGCCCGAACAGCGCCTCGGGCCGCAGCAACGCGATGCCCCACGGCCCGGCCTGGACGACCTCGGGCCCGATCCAGTCCGCCGAGGCCATGCTGGGCAGCACCAGCGTGTAGGCCCACATGGCGAAACCCGCCAGCAGGCCCGCATGGGCGCCGGCGCGGGTGGCATTCTTCCAGAACAGCCCGCCCAGCATGGCTGGCGCCAGCTGCGCCGTCGCCGAGAACGAGATCAGGCCGATGGAGGCCAGTGCCCCGGTGCCGCCAGTGGCGCGGTAATAGCCGTAGCCCATCAGCAGCAGCGCCACGATGGAGGCGCGGCGGATGAACAGCAGCAAGCCGGTCAGGTCGCCGCGGCTGGTCAGCCGCAACCACTTCAGCCGCAGCAGGAGGGGCATGACCAGGTCGTTGGAGATCATGATGGACAGGCTGATGGCGGCCACGATCACCATGCCGGTGGCGCTCGACAGTCCGCCCAGGAAGGCGATGAGCGCCAGCACCTGGTTGCCCTGCGACAGCGGCACGGTCAGGACGAAGCTGTCCGCCTCCGCCCCCGACGGCAGATGGATCAGGCCGGCCACCGCGATCGGCAGCACGAACAGGCTGATGACCGCCAGGTACAGCGGGAAGGCCCAGGCGGCCGTGGAGACATGCCGTTCGTCCACGTTCTCCACGGCCGTCACCTGGAACTGGCGCGGCAGGCAGATGACGGCGACCATGGCCAGCAGAAGCATGGTCACCCAGCGGTCGGTCGCCGTCGCACCGGACAGGGCGTAGAGCTGGGCGGCGTCGGGCACGCGCTCCGCCGCCAGGGCGAACAGGTCGGCGAAGCCGTCGTGCATGATGAACACCACGAACAGCCCGACGGCCAGGAAGGCCAGCAGCTTCACCAGGCTCTCGAAGGCGATGGCCGCCACCACTCCCTCGTGGTGTTCCGAGGCATCGATGTGGCGGGTGCCGAACAGGATGGCGAAGACCGCCATGGCGACCGCCACCCAGAACGCCGTGTCCGCCGGCACCGCCGCCGGCGGCGGGCTGGGGGCGCCGACGATGGCGTGAAACCCCACCAGCGCGGTGTAGCTGGTCGCCACCGCCTTCAGCTGCAGGGCGATGTAGGGCATGGTGCCGACCATGGCGATCACCGTCACCAGCCCCGACAGCCGCGGCGACTTGCCGTAGCGCGACGATATGAAGTCGGCGATGGAGGTCACGCGGTGGGTGCGGGTGATGCGCACGATCTTGCGCAGCACGAACCACCAGGCCAGGAACATCAGCGTCGGGCCCAGGTAGATCGTCAGGAACTCCGGCCCCTTGCGCGCTGCCGTGCCGACGGCGCCGTAGAAGGTCCAGGACGTGCAGTAGACCGCGATGGACAACGTGTAGACCATCGGGTTGCGGATGACGCTGCGCCCCTGCTCCGCCCGCCGGTCGCCCCACCAGGCGATGGCGAACAGAAGCCCCACATACATCAGCGAGGCGATGACGATGAGCCAGGGGGCGACCATGAGCGGACCTTAGCGCGCCCCGCCGCCGGCGGGAAGATCGTCGTCGGGTCCGGGACCGGCCGCCTCCCCCGCGCCGGCGCGCCCGGTGCCGGACGGCGCGCGCCCGGCCAGACTGGCGGCGGCCTCTGCGGCCTCGGCGGCGCGGGTGGCGTTGTCCAGGCGGCGGGCCAGGACCGCGTTGAACCCGATCAGTCCGCCCCAGACAACGAAGATGTAGACGTAGAACAGCGGCGCGCCAAACGCCTCCACCCGGTGGTCGACCACCAGCAGGAACGGCGGCAGAAGCAGCACGAATCCCAAAATCACCAGCAGCACCGCCCGCTCGCGCAGGCCCTGGAGCCTCGGCTGCGGGGCGGCGGTCATGGCGTCACCTCATCAGGCCGACGCGCCGTGCGCGGCCGGCCCGGGCTCCAGCAGGGCGCGCACCCGGGCGACCACGTCGCGGGTGGAGAAGGGTTTGAGGATGTAGTCGTCGACGCCGAGGTCCAGCCCCTTGCGCCGGTCGACATCCTTGCCCTTGGCCGTCAGCATGACGATCCGCACCTTGTCCAAGGCGGGATTGGCGCGCACCGCACGGGCCACGGCAAAGCCGTCGCAGCCCGGCATCATGATGTCGAGAAGCAGAAGGTCAGGCACCGTGCCCGCCTCCAGCAGGTCCAGCGCCTCGCGCCCGTCATGCGCCAGGCGCACGTCGTAACCCTGGCGGTTCATGAGAAACCGCAAGGACTCGCCGATATTCCGCTCGTCTTCCGCGACGAGAACCGAAATCGCCACTTGTCACCTCCCCAGGCTGCGGACCAGCGGCGTTTGGTTTTTTCGTTCTGACGTCGTTGCGTCTGCCGCGATCCACCACGTTCATGGTCGTGGTTCATCGAAGGCCACCCCCGCCTTCGAGACAGTCCAAGGGTAACGCCGCCGAGGGATCGTGTCACCCCTCGGCGTTCGGGAAAACAACACATGGTCGTGCGACCCACAAGATACGCGCGCAGGCGGTAGAGGAGGAAGATCAACGGTACTCCATTGCCGCGTTTGGCCCGGTGGCGGGCCGTCAGTGGCTGAGCAGGGTCGGCACCGTGGTCTGTTTCAGCAGGCCGCGGGTGACGCCGCCACGCAGCACGGCGGGGAACCCGTAGTGGCCGTAGCCGCCCAGCACCAGCAGGTCGCAGCCGTAGTCGGTGATCCGCGAAACCAGCAGGTTTGCGACCGACATGTCGCTGCTCTTGGGTTCGCGCAGCAGCTTGGGCTCGATGCCGTGGACCTTCAGGTGGTGCATCAGGCGGCCCTGCAGTTCCTCGAAGGGCTTGGTCATTTCCTTGGGCGGCTGCACCGTCAGAAGGCGCACCTCCTCCGCGCCAGAAATGAGCGGCATTCCGTCGTTCAGTGCCCGCGTCGCCTCGCGCGTGCCGTTCCATCCCACCAGAACGCGCCTGCCGATGTCGTAGAACAGTCCGGCGTAGGGAATGACCAGCACCGGCCGGGCGCTGTCGAGGATGACGTGGTCCACCAGGTCCTCGGGCGTCTCTCCCAGCATGTTGTGGGGATCGTGCTGGCCGATCACCGCCAGGTCGGCGTTGCGCGCGGCCTCGGTGGTTTCCTCGATGACCGTCGCCGCCGAACCCAGGTTGGCCACGTCGGCATTGAAACGGACGTCCGCCTCGCGGGCGCGCTGGGCGAATTTGTCGACCACCCAGCCGCCGACGGCCGCCGTGGTCTTCGGCAGCCCTTCGGGAATGCCGTAGTCGGGAATGACGCCGTCGACCTGTGAAAAGACCGCCGTGACATGCGCCCCGAAGCGCTGCGCCATGACCAGCGTGGGCACCACCCGCTTCTCGCAGTGCTCGCTGCTGTCCAGATGCACGAAAATGTGCCGGTAGCTCATGCCACCACCCCCCTGTCCTTTTAGTAAATTCATCGCCCCCTCAGCGACGACGGGCCCGCCTCCGTTTTTCGGAAGCGGGCCCGTCGCCTTGGCGGTCGGCGTCGTCCGCCTGTTCCGGATCAGATCGCCAGGTAGTCGTGGCGAAGCTGCTCGTTCTCCAGAACCTCCTGCGCGTCGCCGTCGAAGACCACCTCGCCCATGTCCATGATGATGGCACGGTCCGAGATGTGCAGCGCCGCGACCGCGTTCTGCTCGACGATGATCGTGGTGATGCCGAGCTTCTTGATGTTTTCCAGCGTCCTCTCGATTTCCTGCACGATCACCGGGGCAAGACCTTCATAGGGCTCGTCCAGCAGCAGCAACTTGATGTCGCGGGCCAGCGCGCGGCCGATGGCAAGCATCTGCTGCTCGCCGCCCGACAGGGTCACGCCTTCCTGGTTGCGCCGCTCGCCCAGGCGGGGGAACAGCTCGTAGATGCGTTCCACCGACCAGCCGATGGGCGGCTCGATCTGGGCAAGGATCAGGTTCTCCTCGACCGTCAGGCCGGGAATGATGCGCCGGTCCTCGGGCACCAGGCCGATGCCGTTCTTGGCGGCCTGGTGGGCCTGCATGTCGTGCAGGGGCTGGTGGTCGAGCCAGATTTCCCCGTGCTTCAGTTCGGGGTTGTCCAGCCGGGCCAGCGTGCGCAGCGTCGACGTCTTGCCGGCGCCGTTGCGGCCCAGCAGGGCGAGGATCTCGCCCTCGCGGATGTCGAAGCTCACCCCCTGCACGATGTAGCTCTCGCCGTAGTAGGCGTGGATGTCGTACACGGAGAAGAACGCCGGCGCGGTCCCCTTGGCCCGGATGGGCGCGACGCCCGGGGCCTTTCGTTCCTTGGTGTCGATAGCCATTAGATGTGCGCCCCTCCGAGATAGGCTTCCTGCACGACCGGGTTGCCCTTCACCTCATGCGGCGGACCGGAGCAGATGATGGCACCCTGGGCGAGCACGCTGATGTGGTCGGCGAGCGAGAACACGACGTGCATGTCGTGCTCGATGATGACCTTGGTCATGCCGCGGGCCTTGATGCGCTGAAGGATTTCAATGGTCCGGTTGGTGTCGGCGCGCGACATGCCGGCCGTCGGTTCGTCCAGAAGCAGGAGCTTGGGATTCTGGACCAGGCTCATGGCCATTTCCAGGCGCCGCTTGTCGCCGCGCGACAGGTCGGAGGCCGGGCGGTTCATCTGGTCGTGCAGGCCCAGGTCCAGCATCACCTCCTCGGCCTGCTCGCGGATGTCCTTCTCGCCGAACAGGCTGCGGAAGAAGTTGAACTTCACCGGCCCTTCCTTGCTGGCGAACGCCGGGATCATGACGTTCTGCAACAACGTCAGGTCGGGGAATATCTCGGGCGTCTGGAACACGCGCACCACGCCCGCCTGGTTGATCTCGTGCGGCTGCATGCCCGTGATGGACCGGCCGTTGAAGATCACCGAGCCGGTGTCGGGCGCCAGACGGCCGATGATGGTGTTCAGAAGGGTCGACTTGCCGGCACCGTTGGGACCGATGATGGCGTGGATCTTTCCTTCCTCGACCTGGAGGTTGATGTTGTTGAGCGCCTTCAGGCCGCCGAAGCTCTTGTGGACGTCGGAAACGTCGAGAACGATGTTGTCCATGATCTTATCCCTCGGCCGAGTGTGCGGGGCCGCCGGTGCGGGCGGAGCCCTTGCCGCCGCGGTGGCGCGCGGTGCGCTTGGCCAGGCCCGTCAGGCGCCGGATGCCTTCCATGATGCCGCCGGGCAGGAAGATGACGACCGCCATGAACAGGGCGCCCAGCGTCAGGTGCCAGCCCTCGCCCACGAAGGGCGCGACGATGAACGTCAGGAAGTCGTTCAGGAAGTCGGGCAGGAACGAGAAGGCGCTGTGCAGCACGGTGTCGTTGATGGACGAGAAGATGTTCTCGAAGTACTTGATGAGTCCGGCGCCCAGCAACGGGCCCACCAGGGTGCCGGCACCGCCCAGGATGGTCATCAGCACCACCTCGCCCGAGGCCGTCCACTGCATGCGCTCGGCCCCGGCCAGCGGGTCGGTCACGGCCAGCAGGCTGCCGGCCAGGCCGGCGTACATGCCCGAGATCACGAACACCAGCAGCAGGTGCGGACGGGTGTTGTAGCCCGTGTACATCATGCGGTTCTGGTTGGACTTGATGGCGCGCAGCTTCAGGCCGAAGGGCGACTTGAAGATCCGCAGCGACAGGAAGAACGCCAGGATCAGCACGACGGCGCAGAAGTAGAATCCGGGCCAGCCGCTCATTTCCAGGCCGAACAGGTTGGTGGACGGCAGGGCATCGGACCTTACGGCGCCGAAGGCGAAGTCAAGAACGCGCGGGTCGGCCTGCTCCAGTTGCAGGCCCGTCTCGCCGTTGGTGATGGGGGTGAGCACCGAATAGGCCATGTTGTAGGACATCTGCGCGAGCGCCAGCGTCAGGATCGAGAAGTAGATGCCCGACCGCCGCAGCGAGACGAAACCGATCAGCACGGCGAACAGGCCCGCGACGAGGATCGAGAAGACAATCGCCGGCAGCACGTTCATGGAGATCAGCTTGAACGCCCAGACGGCGGTGTAGGAGCCCACGCCCAGGAAGGCGGCGTGGCCGAACGACAGGTAGCCGGTCAGGCCGAACAGCAGGTTGAAGCCCACCGCGAAGATGCCGTAGATGGCGAGCTTCTGCAAAAGGTCGGGATAGGAGGCGCCGAACGGCGCCGTCCACAGCGGCATGGTGAGGATGATGGCGGTGAAGATCGCCATGATCATCCAGTCCTTGCGGGGCGATTCCATAAGCATGTTAAGCCTCCATCACCCCTTTGCGGCCCATCAGGCCACGCGGCCGGACAAGCAGAATGACAACCGCGACGAGGTAAATGATGATCTGGTCAATACCGGGCAGCACGTCCTTGACGATGCTCATGGACGCGAAGGACTGAAGAATGCCCAGCAGAAACCCGGCGGCGACGGCCCCCGGCAGAGACCCCATGCCGCCGACGACGACGACCACGAAGGACAGCACCAGGAAGTCCATGCCCATGTGGTAGTCGGGCGGCAGGATCGGCGTGTACATCACGCCGGCCAGACCTGCGACCACGGCGGCGATGCCGAAGACCAGGGTGAAGCGCCTCTGGATGTCGATGCCCAGAAGGCCGACGGTTTCCCGGTCCGCCATGCCGGCACGCACCACCATGCCGTAGGTGGTCAGGTTCAGGAAGGCGAACACCGCGCCGACGATGACCAGCGTGAACAACAGGTACAGCAGGCGCCACCAGGGATAGACCACCGCCTCGCCCAGGCCGAACACCGCGCCGACGGCGGCACTGCCCGACACCGCGTCGGGGGCCGAGATGGGCACCGGGTTGGCGCCGAACCAGGCCTTGATAAGCTCCTGCAGCACGATCGCCAGGCCGAAGGTCACCAGGATCTGCTCGGCATGGGTGCGCTTGTAGAAGTACTGGATCAGCCCGCGCTCCATAACGAAGCCGACGAGCAGCATCACCGGAATGGCGAGCAGGATGGAGATCGGCACCACATAGTCGATGATGGCGAGCCCCGTGTCCCCCAGCCACAGTTCCAGGTAAGGCGTCTCCTTGTACGCCTCGAAGAACGTGACGCTCTCGTCCCTGACCTGCTTCGAGATCGTCAGAAGGTTCTGGAGAGCGACGGCGACGAACGCGCCCAGCATGAACAGCGCGCCGTGGGCGAAGTTCACGACACCGAGCGTGCCGAAGACGAGGGTCAGACCAAGGGCGATGAGCGCATAGGCCCCGCCCTTGTCCAGACCGTTGAGGATCTGAAGAAGGAATGCGTCCATGGATCCCGAGCTTTCGCGAGTAATTGGGTACGGCAACGCCGGCCGCCGCGACCGCGACGGCCGGCGCTCTTCAAGCCGTGATCGGACCGAAGGTCTGCCTTAGACCTTGTAGGGGCCCAGCTCGCCGCCGAAGATCGACGGGTCGTACATCACCTGCTCGCGCGGCACCTGCTTGACCACCTTCAGCAGGTCGAACTGGCTGGACGGGTTTTCGTTACCCTCCACGACCAGGACTTCCTTGAAGCACTGGTGGTCGGCACCGCGATAAAGCGTCGGGCCGTTGCCGGCGCCGTCGAACTCGAAGTCCTCCAGCGCCTTGATGACCTCGGGCGGATAGAAGGTGCCCGCGCGCTCCACGGCGTCGGCGTACAGCAGGGTCTGGACGTAGCAGGTGTGGGCGGCCTGCGACGGCGGGAAGCCGTATTCCTGGCCGAAGGACTTGGTGAAGGCCTTGGAGCCCTCGTCTTCCAGCGACCAGTGCCAGTTGGTGGAGCCCACGATGCCCTGCACGTTCTCGCCGGCACCCTGCGCCATCAGGCGGGAGTACAGCGGCACGACGATCTGGAAGTCCTTGCCGTTGACCTGCTTGTCGCGCAGGCCGAACTGCACCGCCTGGGTCAGCGAGTTGACCATGTCCTTGCCGTAGTGGTTCAGGATCAGGACGTCCGCGCCCGAGTTCAGCACCGGGGTGATGTACTGCGAGAAGTCGCCGGCGCCCAGCGGGGTGCGCACCGCGTTCACCGTCTCCCAGCCCAGGGCCTCGGTGGTGTTCTTGATGGACTCTTCCTGGGTCCAGCCCCAGGTGTAGTCGGCGGTCAGGTGATAGGCGCGGCGTTCGGTGCCCATGCGCTCCTTCAGCACCGGGCCCAGCGCGGCGCCGGACATGTAGGCGTTGAAGAAGTGGCGGAAGCCGTAGCGGCGCTTGTCCTTGCCGGTGGTGTCGTTGGAGTGCGTCAGGCCGGACATGAAGACCACGCCCATCTCCTGCGCCAGCGACTGCTGCGCGATGGCCACGCCCGAGGACGAGCCGCCGGAGAACATGATGACGCCGTCCTTCTCGATCATGCGCTTGGCGGCGGCGCGGGCGGCGTCGGATTTGGTCTGGGTGTCACCCGTGACGTAGTCGACCTTCTTGCCCAGGATGCCGTTGCCCTGCAGGGCCAGCGGCTTCATGGTGTTGAGCATGCCGCCGTCGCCCTCGCCGTTGATGTGCTTGACGGCCAGCTGGTAGGCGCGCAGCTCGTCGGCGCCCTCGTCGGCGTAGGCGCCGGTCTGCGGCACGTTGAAGCCCAGCGTGACGGTGGCGCTGTTCTTCGGATCGTTGCGGAAGGCTTCACCCGCCGCGAAGGCGTTGCGCGTGAACAGATGCGGGGTCGCCAGCGCGGCGCCGGCGAAAGCGGACGTCTTCAAAAGCCCACGACGAGTGAAATGGAACGTGTCCGACATATGTCGGGTCCTCCCTTGTTGGACGTTTGCGACGACCGGGGTTATTGGCGACGCCCGGGCCGTCAGCGGAATGAAAGCTTTTCGCTCTTTTTTATTCCCGGGAAGTATGTGAGGGGGGTCAACAGGGGTCAATCAACGCTCGCAAGGGATGATAAATTTTGTAAAAATGCCCGTATTGCAGCGCCGCAATCTGTGAAAATGTGAAGAACGCCATGACCCGCATCCCCGCGTCCCCGCCCGCAGCACCGCCCGTTTCCGCCGCCGACCGCAAGGCGCCGCTCATCGGCCACCGCATCCGCTCCAGCCGCCGGGCGCGCGGCATGACGCAGGTGGCCCTGGCCGAGGCCGCGGGCATTTCCCCCGCCTACCTGAACATGATCGAGCACAACAAGCGGCCCATCGCCGGCGCCCTTCTGCTGCGCCTGGCGGAGGCGCTGGGGCTGCCGTCGTCGGACCTGACGGGGCAGGAGGAAAGCCGCATGCTGTCGCAGTTGCGGGCAGCGGCGGCCGAGCCTCTGTTCCGCGACCACGACCTTGACCTGGACGCCATGCCGGCGGTGATGGGCGTGGCGCCCGATCTGCTGCGCGCCTTCGCCACCCTGCACGCCGCCTACCGCCGCAACGAGGAAAAGGTCCACGCCTTGTCCGAACACGTGGAGGCCCTGTCGGAGCGCGTCAGCCAGGACCCGTACCTGGCGCAGACCAGCCACCGGATTCTCACTCACATCACGTCGATCCGTTCGTTCGCCGAGATCCTGCGCGACTACGGCGACCTGGACGAGACGGAGCGGCAGACCTTCGTGCAGACGCTGGTGGGCGACAGCCGGCAGCTCACCGAGATCGCCACCGAGATGTTCAGCTTCCTCACCAGCGGCAGCGGCGACACGGCCGGAAGCTCGCCGGCGCAGGAGGTCGACGAGCTGTTCTACGAGCACGGCAACCACTTCCCCGCCCTTGAGGATGCCGCCGACGCCTCGCGCGGGGACATCGACCGCTCGGGCGGTCTGCTGCTGGCCGACCTTCTGCGCCACCTGGAGGAGCGGCACG
The DNA here is from genome assembly GCF_044803115.1 of Caenispirillum salinarum. Classification (GTDB taxonomy): domain Bacteria; phylum Pseudomonadota; class Alphaproteobacteria; order Rhodospirillales; family Rhodospirillaceae; genus Caenispirillum; species Caenispirillum salinarum_A. The sequence continues at coordinate 3,731,034 of NZ_CP085224.1, forward strand.
GCGTCACCGTGCGCCGCGTGGTGCCGGGCGCCGCCGCAGCGGCGCCGGCGGCCTGGGACCCGGAGTCGCGCGCGCTGCAGCTGTCCCGCGCCCTGCCCACGGCAACGGCGCGGTTTCTCACCGCCCGCCTCGTCGGCCGCCTGGAAGCCGCCGACGTGGTCGACCGCCACCTGGACACCGGCCTGCTGACCACGGAAGACGCGCGCGACCAGGCGCGCGAGGCCCTGGCCGGCTATTACGCGGCGGCGCTCATGTTCCCCTACGATGCGGTTCTGGAGGCCGCCTTCGAGTTGCGGTACGACGTCGAGCTTCTGCAACAGCGTTTCGCCGCAAGCTGGGAGCAGATGTGCCAGCGCCTCACAACCCTGCGCCGGCCGGGGCAGGAGGGCATTCCGCTGCACTTCCTGCGCACCGACATCGCCGGCAACATCTCGAAGCGCTTTTCCGCCTCCGGCCTGCAATTGCCGCGTTACGGCGGCGCCTGCCCGCGCTGGGCCATCCATGAGGCGCTGCTGACGCCGGGTCGGGTGACGACGCAGCTTGTCGCCCTGCCCGACGGCGGCAGCTACCTGCTCGTCGCCCGCACCGTGGAGAAGACCACCGGCGGCTACCGGGCGCCGCGCAGCGTCTATTCCGTGATGATCGGCTGCGACACCGCGTTCGCGCCGTCGATGGTCTATTGCGACGGCCAAGCACTGGGCGACGCGGCTTCGCAGGTGCCCGTCGGCGTCTCCTGCCGTCAGTGCCCGCGCGAGGACTGCCGCCAGCGCGCGCAGCCCGCCGCCACGCCGCCGCAGTGGGCGACGACCGGCGGGTGATCAGTCCTCGGAACAGGCGTGACGGCGGAGGTGACGGTAGGCCAACCAGAAGGCCAGGGCGTCGAGCGCCGGGATGGCGAAGGCCTTGAAGCCCGCCCAGGCTTCGGTGCTGACGGTGCGCCAGACGATTTCGTTGGTGACGGAAAGCCCCAGCAGGAACAGGACGATGCCGATCGTCACCCGCCGCCATGCCGCGGGCTCGGCCTCTGTGCCCGCGCCCAGCACGCTGCGCAACAGCAGGTGTCCGCGCATCAGGCCGCCGGCCAGGACAAGCGCTGCGACGGCATTGATGATGGTCGGCCGCATCTTGATGAAGCGGCCTTCTTCCATGATCAGGGTGGCGCCACCCAGTACGCCGGTCAGGGCCAGGCTTGCGAACGGCACAACCGGCACCCGGCGCCCGCGCGACCAACTCACGGCGGTGGAGAGCACGCCGGCGACCAGCAGGACTATGGTGCCCGCAAAGATATCGTAGAACCGAACCGTCAGGAAAAACGCGATGGCCGGACCCAGTTCCAGCGCGATTCGCTCGACCGTTGCGCCAAGACGCCAGGACGATGCCCGCCCGCCGCCGGACCGCCCGTCGGCGGGACCGGTGCGGGCACGACCGGTGGGCGTGGGAGCGTCTGGCGGGTCGTGCATCCCGAAGCAACGCGGTCGCGCTTCGCCGGGCTGCCGCGGGCCTCGCCGCCCCGCGCGGGCGGCTTTCGGCGTGATGTCCACCGAAAGGTCACAGTGCCACGCGGCGAGAAAGGCGCATACTCGCCCATAATATGCCGAAAGCGATGCGACCAAAGGGGTGGTTATGACGTTCGTCATAGCGCCTGGACGCGCCTCAGGCGTAAGAACACTGCGGAGTCGCGCGGGCAACGGTGGAGGCAAGTTAAAGGGTCGGGAGCGTGGCATCGCCGGCTGATCGATCGGAGCAGCCCTGGTCGAATTACCAGCCTCGGGCACCTCCATCCAGTCGCGACAAAGGAAACTGTAAAAATGTTCGACAATCCAATTTGTAAATTTCTCCGACGTACTTCGCGAGTGTGAATGGACCGTAAGCCGAAATAACGGATGTGCCGCCGCAAGCGTGATTTACGCTTAAGGCATGGAAGACCTAGCGTAAGGTGCGATGGATGTTGAAATGGATGAACCAGATGGCCGAGAGGGACGACAGCGGCGCGGGCAAGGACGGGCAGGACGGGACCCAGCAGTGGCCCCGGGCGCTGCTCTGCCTTGTGGCGCGAGAAGACCTTGGCGTTCTCGGTGAGCTGGTGGCCGAAGTCAAGCACGCCCCCCTGTACTTCCTGGATCGCCCGGCGGACCTTCTGGCCGCGCGGCGCGAGGGGGCGGTCCTGATCGCCTCGGCCAGCCGCGTCGCCAACGAACCCTGGTCCAACGCCATCGCGCAGGTGCGCCGCACGGGACGACTGCCCACGGTCTTCCTGACTCGGGCCGACCAGATGATCGAGATCGCGCCCTACGCCGATCTCATCGACAACCTGATCTTCCTGGAACTGCCCCCGCGCCGCCTGGGCAAGGCCCTGACCATGGCGCTGGACGGCTTCGTCACGCTGCCCGGACGCACGCGGGCGACGCTGGCCGTCGACGCCGTCCGCCAGGAGCGCCTGCACCGCCTGGACGACATGGAGCAGGAGGTCATCGGCCTGATCGCCGAGGGCATGACCAACGAACAGATCGCCCGGCGCCTGAACATGGGCGAGCCGCAGGTCAAGCGAACCGTCAAGCGCATCCTGGATCACCTGGGCCTGCGCAACCGCACCGAGGCCGCCGTCTTCTACCACTGCGCCGAGGGATCCTTCCGCACCGGCGACCTGCCGCCCCAGCCGGGCCCCGAGGGCGAAGGCCCGCACCCGGAAAACAACAGCGAAGCGCCGTAGCGCGCCGCCCTCACGCCGCGGCGCCGGTCCTCGGCGCGTCCTCCGAGACGAGATTGAGGTTCAAGGAGCAAGGAGTCGAGCATGGCCGAGCCGTCCAACACGGCGTTCTTCATCGTGGGGGCCGGTCGGTCGGGAACCAATTTCCTGCGCAGCCGAAGGGACTGGCGCACGGCGCACCACGCCCGCACCCTGACGCCCGTCTCCGCAGACAGCATCGAGAAATGGCGGGACCAACTGGCCCCCGGCGAGGTCGCCCTCATTGAAGTCCGGTGCGCCGAGGGCATGCGAGCCGCAGGCCACGATTTCGCCACCTGCACTGGCCGTCTGCTCGGCGGCATGGGCGTCCGCGCCGGAGAAACGGTGGAGAGCGTCGCGCGGGCCCTCGAAAGGCGGCTTGGCGTCGACCGCCTGTTCGACAACCGGCAACGCGCCGAATCCTGAGCCGCCCGGCCCCCACTTTCAATGGCGTCAGAACTCCTTTTCATCATCCAAAATCGAAACAATAAAATCAATGCAATCACCTCCAAAACGCCAGAACATTGCGTTTTATTTCCCAGAATTTTCTTAGAATACATCTAGTTTCTGCGAGGAGGCGGCATGCAGTCTGTATTGGTCATTGGCGGCGCCGGCTATGTCGGCAGCCACGCCTGCAAGGCTCTGGCAGCGCACGGATTTTGCCCCGTCGTCTACGATAACCTGTCGACGGGCCACCGCTGGGCGGTGCGCTGGGGACCGCTGATCCAGGGGGATCTGTCCGACCGCGGCTGTCTCGATGCCGCCTTTGCCAAAACGCGTCCTGTGGCCGTCATGCAGTTCGCTGCCTCCATCGAAGTCGGGCTGTCCATGCGCGACCCGGCCGCCTTCTACGCCAACAATCTGGTCAACACGCTAACGCTGTTGAACGCGATGCGGGCGGCGGCCGTCCCCCTACTGGTGTTCTCCTCCACCGCTGCCGTTTACGGCATGCCGACCCGCACCCCCATCGACGAGCAGCATACAACCATCCCGGTCAACCCTTACGGCGAGTCCAAGCTGGCGGTCGAGCGGGCATTGCATTGGCACGACGCTGCCTACGGCATGCGGTATGCGGCGCTACGCTATTTTAATGCCGCTGGCGCCGATCCGGACGGCCTCATCGGCGAAGCGCACGAGCCGGAAACCCACCTCATCCCGCTGATTCTGCGGGCTCAGGCGCCGGACGCGAAACCGCTGAAGGTGTTCGGTAACGACTATGACACCGTCGACGGCACGGCCGTCCGCGACTACATCCATGTCTCCGACCTAGCCGAGGCCCATGTCGCAGCCCTCCGCCACCTGCTCGGCGGTGGCGCGTCGTTGACCGTCAACCTGGGAACTGGCCACGGCTGGTCCATCCGGCATGTGATCGATACCGTCGAGCGGGTCACCGGCCGCCTGGTCCACCACCAGATCGCGCCGCGTCGCGCCGGCGACCCGCCAGTACTGGTTGCGGATTCCTCCCGCGCCGCTCGCCTTTTGGGCTGGCAGCCAAGGCTGTCGGGGCTGGAGGACATCGTCCGCACTGCCCACGCGTGGCACGCCGGCGAGGTCGCGAAAGCCGTCATTTAGCCTGGGGAGTGAGGCCAGGCGACCCTCAGCCGGCGACGCTGCCAGCTTCCGCCTTGCCCGGCACGAGTTCGGCGTAGACGTCCATCACCTGACGCGCCACCGCCGTCCACGAGTAGGCCTCCACCTCGCACCGCACCGCCGCACGCGGCGCTCGAACGGCAAGGAGGGCACCGATGGCGCGGCTCAGGGCGCGTTTGTCCGTCGGCTCCACCTCCATCAGCATGCCACGGCTCGGCGCGACATCCATGCCATGCCGCGTGGTCATAACGGCAGGCGTTCCGCAAGCCATGGCCTCTAGGACGCAGAGCGGCATTACCTCGGAAAGACTGGGCAACGCCAGTATCGAGGCCGCCGCATAGGCCGAAGGCAGCATAGGGTCGTCGTATACCAGTTCGCCAAGGTAGCGCACGCGGTCGCCGCCCGCGGCGAGACACTCTCTGAGGTAGTCCCGATGCTCACGCGCAACGCGGCCGAACATCACATAGTCTACCTCGGCGTCCAGCATCGCCAGCGCACGGATGACGGCAAGCTGGTTCTTGTAGGGCGAGATGCTGGCTGCCGTGATGAGGAAGGGACGGGGCGCCCCGTGGGCGCGTTCAAAAAGGTCGGGCGAGGCCTTAAAAAACCGCTCCGGCACCCCATTGGGAATGACGCGCAGACGCTCGGCGGGGACCTCGTACCCGTCAACCAGCATGTCACGCTCCCGCCGCCCCAGCGCAACGACGCGGTCGGCGCCATGCAGGGCTGTCATGACCTGCCGGTAACTGGTGGTCGACGCCCAGTCGGTCAGCCGCCCGGCCAGAGCGGCGGCGGTCCGGGCACGGCGGGCATCCGCTCGGCCGAAGGGCGGGTGCAGCACGGAGGACAGCACCACGGGCACGCCGGCGTCGTTGCAGGCCTCGATGATCCGCTCGTTGCCGTTGATGGCGCCGAACAGGTGGATGACGTCGAAGTCCGTCAGCGCCTGCGTCCACGGGTTCATGAAATCGGCATCGGCGCCCAGCGCGCGCAGGGCGGCCAGCGTCTCGCGCACCTGCACCTGAAGGCCGCCGGTGCGCTGGAACAGCATGGGATAGCTTAAGAGCCCGATCCGCATGTCAGGCCCCCTTCCCGCGAGGCGCGACGGCGGCGGCGGACGGAGCGGCGGGGTTCAGAACCTCGGCGTAGAAGCGGGTGATGCGGGCCAGCCAGGCGTCGCGGCTGTACCGCATTACCGCCGCCTCGCGTCCCGCCTGCCCCAGGCGGGCCCGGGCGTCGGCACCGCTTTCCAGGATGTCGATGACGGTGCGCGCGATGGCTGCGGGGTCACCGAAAGGCACCAGCGCGCCCGCCTTGGTGCCGCGAATGACCTCCTCGGTCCCCGGCACGCGGGTCCCCACCACAGGCACGCCGCAGGCCATGGCCTCTGCTATGACGCTACTGAAGCCCTCGTTGCGGCTGATGACCAGGTGCAGGTCCATGGCGCAGTACAGCGCCTCTACTGCCTGCGTGAACGGGATGATCACCACGGCCTCGCCAAGGCCCGTGCGGGTGATCTCCTCGCGCACCTGGGTCTCCAGGTGACCGGAGCCCACCAGAACCAGGCGGGCCTCCGGCAGCCGGCGGCGCACGCGGCGGAAGATGTCGAGAAGCTCCAGCGGCCGCTTCTGGTCCGCCAGCCGCCCGACGCTGCCCACCACCGGCACATGGCCCGGAATGCCCAGCGACTTGCGGGCGCGCAGACGCTGGGTCGGGGACGGCACGAAACGGTCGGTATCGACGCCGTTGTGGATAACGGTGCGGCGGGCGTCGTCCGGTATCCAGGGATCGAACGTGGCCGCGAAGGAGTCCAGGGCGGCCCCGGACACGCCGTACAGCGCCCTCACCGACCGGAACGCCGTCGGCAGATGCAGGCGGTGCCAGCGCGTCAACGGCCAGGGCGTGAACGAATTGCGTATGCTCGCCACCGCCGGCAGTCCGGCTCGGCCGGCCGCCCACAGGTGGTCGATGCCCTGGTCGGTCCAGGAAAAGAACACATGCACCAGATCCGGCGCAAAGCGGGCCAGCCCCGTCTCGGGCCGCGTCGCCGCCTGCCATCGCGCCCGGAAGCGGTGGTGGTAGTCGCTCAGGACGCGGGCCGGTTCGTGATGCTCCAGCGGCACGTCCAGGTCGCGCAGCCGGTCGGCCATGCGGTCGCGGCCGGAAAAGTCCGCGACGGCCACGGTGACGCGGTGGCCCATGTCGCGCAGGGCGCGGGCCTCGTCGATCATCCGCATCTCCATGCCGCCGAACTGGCCGGAGTCCGACGTCAGCAGAACATGGCGCGGCGGCGGACGGCAGGTGGTGTCGAGGGGTGTCTGGACGGTCATGGCCTCCCACCAGCGAGGGTTCCGGTGCGGCGTGCGCGGGCGTCGTCAGGGCTGACCACTATAGGCCAGCCGCCCGATGCGGGTCTTGGGCGAGCATGTTGTACGCCGCCGGGCTTATGCCCGCCGCCGCGCCACGGCAGAAGAGGTCGCCCAGCCGGACGACGCGGCGCCGGGCGTATCCTCATGTGCCCCGCTTTCGCCCCTAAAGGTGGATTGTGGGAGTGCGGCCCCATCGCCCAATCTTCAGCCAGCGAGGCCGCCCGTCGTGGCGGCGCCGACAACGAGTGTCGCCAGAAGAGAGGACCTGATGCTGGTGAGCAACCTGCGGACCATCCGTGACCGCCTGCTGAAGGCGCGGCCCGACTTTCTCGTGATCGGTACGCAAAAGGCGGGCACCACCTCGCTTTTCCATTACCTGCAGGCCCATCCCGACATACGCCCCTGCCGGCACCGCAAGGAGCTGCACTTTTTCGACCTGTACTATGACCGGGGGCTGGATTGGTACCTGTCTCATTTCCCCTACCGCCACCAGCGGAACGGCAAGCTCTGGTTCGAGGCCACGCCGGATTATCTGTGCCACGCCGAGGTAACGGCAGACCGCATCCGCCGCGACCTGGCCCCCCTGAAGCTGGTAGTGGTGCTGCGCAACCCGGTGGAGCGGGCATTCTCCGCCTGGAAGATGTGGCATGGCTTTCTGGATGTGCCAGAGCAGCGCCACCGCGCCGATCCGCGCCCCTTCGCCCGTGCGATCGCCCAGGAGATGGCGGCCCCCGATAAAGCTTCCACACGCCCGTTCTATTACCTTGCCCACGGTCGCTACGCCCAGCAGCTCACGCATTATTACAAGCAGTTCGACCGCAAAGACATCCTGGTGCTCGATCATGCGGACATGGAACGTGACCTGCACGGATTGCTGGGTCACTTGTGCCGTTTCCTCGGCCTCGCGCCCCTGCCGCGCCCGGTGACGGAAGGCCTTGGCAGGACGCGCTATTGGGCGAGCCCGGCGCGAACGGCGACAGCCGAAGACCGAGAGGCGCTTCAACGGCTGGCCGCCTACTACGGGCCGCACGACGAGGCCCTGCGGCTCCTGCTGGGCCGTACGTTTTCCTGGATGACACCGGCGCCAACGGCAAGCAATGCATCCCTCACCCGGGCTCCGACCAACACGCCGCCACCGCCCGACGCAATCTCCAGCAGCGGCGCTTTCGGCCTGACCACGCACGAGAAGGGTCTCCAATGACCGAGCACGCAGCACCGAACCCGACGGTCCTCAACCCGGCGCCGGCGTCGGCCCAGGCGGCCGGCGAACCGGCCACGGTGGTGGTCGAACCCCGGTCGGGCTGGCGCCTCATCGACCTGAGGGAGATGCGCGATTACACCGACCTGTTCCTCTTTCTGGTCTGGCGGGCGATCAAGGTTCGCTACGCACAAAGCGCCATCGGCATCGGTTGGGTTCTGGTGCAGCCGCTCGCCAGCATGGTGGTGTTCACGCTGATCTTCGGCGGCCTCGTGGGCGTGTCTTCCGACGGCCAGCCCTATGCCCTGTTTGCCTTCGTTGCGCTGGTGCCGTGGACCTACTTCTCCAACGCCCTGACGCAGGCCACCCAGAGCCTGAGCAACGACACGGCGCTGATCAGCAAGATCTACTTTCCCCGCATGATCCTGCCCATGGCGATGGTGACGGCGCGGCTGGTGGATTTCTTCATCGCCCTCGTCATCATGGCGGTAATTCTGCTGGCCTTCGGGCAGGTGCCCAACGCCGGCATTCTGATGCTGCCGCCGCTGATCCTAATGATGGTCATGACCGCCGGCGGGCTGGGCCTTTGGCTGACGGCGCTGTCCATCCAGTACCGCGACGTCAACCACGCTTCATCCTTCGCCGTGCAGCTTCTGATGTATGCCAGCCCCGTGGTCTATCCCGCGAGCCTGGTGCCCGAACACCTGCAACTGGCCTATGCCCTCAACCCAATGGTGGGCGTGATCGAGGGCTTCCGGGCCGCGCTTCTGGGCAGCCGCGCCATGCCCTGGGACATGATCGGCGTGGGCGCGGCCGTCGCCGCATTCCTGGCCGTCAGCGGCATGTTCTATTTCCGCCGCAAGGAGCACGTCTTCGCCGACGTCGCATGACCGGCGGGCTCCGGCGCCCTGTTCACCGACCGAAGGACCCCCCGCATGTCCGACATCGCCATCAAGGTTGAATCCCTGGGAAAGGCCTACCGCCTGGGAACCCGCGAGGCGCGCCCCGACACGCTGGTTTCCGCCGCGGCATCCGTTGTGACGGCGCCGTGGCGCAACTTCCGGCGCCTGCGGCGTCTGGACACCTTTGCCACCGACCGAACCTCCGACGACATTCTCTGGGCGCTGCGCGACGTCTCCTTCGAGGTGCGCGAGGGCGAGGTGCTCGGCTTCGTCGGGCGCAACGGCGCCGGCAAGTCGACGCTTCTAAAGATGCTTTCCCGCATCGTTGAGCCCACGGAGGGCCGGGCCACCCTGCGCGGACGCATCTCCAGCCTGCTGGAGGTGGGGACCGGCTTCCATCCCGAACTGACGGGCCGCGAGAACGTCTACATGAACGGCACCATCCTCGGCATGAAGAAGCGCGAGATCGACCGCAAGTTCGACGAGATCGTCGACTTCTCGGGCATCGAGCGGTTCCTGGACACGCCGATCAAGCGCTATTCCTCTGGCATGAAGGTGCGGCTGGCCTTCTCGGTCGCCGCCCACCTGGAACCCGAGTTGCTGATCGTCGACGAGGTGCTTGCCGTCGGCGACGCCGAGTTTCAGCGCAAATGCCTGGGCAAGATGCAGGACGTCGCTGGCACCGGCCGCACGGTGCTGTTCGTCAGCCACAACATGGGTGCGGTGCAGGCCCTGTGCAGCCGCGCCATCGCCCTGCGCCAGGGCCGCATGATCGACGACGGCGACCCACAGACCATCATCGGCGACTACCTGGCCTCCATGCGGGACTCCAGCCAGTGTGGGTTCAGCATCGACAACCCCCACCGCCAGACCAAGGGTGACGCCGTCATCACCGACGGCCGCCTGCTGAATGCCGCTGGACAGGAAGCGTCGGACTTCACCGCCGGCGAGCCCATGACCATCGAGCTTGACTACGCCAATCCGCGCGGTCGCGAGCCGCTGGAGATATTCGCCACCCTGCGCGACGCCGGGTCGAATACGCCGCTGGTGCACCTCAAGCCCGACTACGTCGACCAGCGCCTTGGCACCGGACGCAGCGGCACCTTCCGCTGCACCATCCCGCGGCTGCCGCTGGCATTGGGCGATTACCGCATCGGCGTCATGCTGAAGGCCGACCGGAAGATTTCCGACCACATCCCTAACGCAATGCTGTTCTCGGTGCAGACATCAATTTTCTACGCAGCCGGACGTACGCCGACAACGCAGCTTGGGTATTTCCTCACCGACCAGGTGTGGGAGGAAGTTGTCAACGAGGCGCTCCGGCCGTCGCGCGAGCGCGAAGATCCCGCGCGGGCTCCTGTGAATTGACTGCCGCATGAACGAAGGATCGAACATGCAAAGCACTCATGGTGCGCTGCGCCGCCACCTGTGGACCGCGCTGGCCCCCGCCGGCGCCGCTGCGGTTCAGCACGGGCTGCCGCCGGCTTGGCTCGGGCACCGCTGGGTGCGCCACGAGTCCCTGCCCGCCTTCTGCGAACACCGGGCGGGCAGCCGCCACGTCATCGCCGCGCGCACCATCCACCCCGAGCGCACCGAAATCCATCCGCTGCCGCGCAACGTCGCCCGACGCGACGACCTGCCGGCGGATCGCGGGTGGTGGGGCTACTCCTTCCATGACGTGCCGGCGCGGCCCAGCGGCGCCACCATGATGGCGACACTGCGCGACTGCACTGTCGCCTGGTTCAACGACGAAACGCGCAGCGGCGACTGGTATCCGGGCATCCTCGCCGGAGACGGCACGGCGCTGCACATGCGCGAGATCCGCTTCCACCCCCGCCACGGCGACGTGCTGCGCCACGGTGGACCGCCGCAACGCATGCGGCGGGCGACATGGTTCGCCGAGCGGGTCTACCACAACCACTCGCACTGGCTGACGGCGCACTTGCCGAAGCTTCTGCTGCTGCGTGACCTGGGGCTTCTGGGCGAGGTCCTCCTGCCGCCCCGGCGCACGCCGGTCATTGACCAGTCGCTGCGGCTTCTAGGCCTGGAACCCGGCGACTTCCCCACCTGGGAGCCGGACCGGCCGCTGCGGGTCGACGAACTGACCGTGGTGCAGACCGACCGCTTCCGCCCAGACCTGGTGCGTCAGGTTCCGCGGGCCTACGGCATTCTCCAGGCGCCGCCGCCGTATCGCCGCGTCTTCATCAGCCGCGCCGGCGCCACCCGCCGCCGGCTCCTCAACGAGGACGCCCTATGGCCCATGCTGCGCGACGCGGGATTCGAGCGCGTGCGCATGGAGGATTTGGACTTTTCCGCGCAGGTCAGGCTGATGAGCGAGACGGCGGTCCTGTGCGCGCCGCACGGAGCCGGACTGACCAACATGATGTTTTGCCCGCCCGGCACGGCGGTGGTGGAACTGGCCGACCTGTCTTTCCCCAACCCCAACTTCTATGCACTGGCCGCGGCGCTGGGGCATGACTACTGGATCCTGCCCGCGCAGGGCCACGGCGACGTTCACCCGCTGGACAAGGACCTGAGCGCAGATCTGGAGGCGGTCGCCGCCACCCTGCCCCGCTGGGCGCCGCGTACGCCCGCCGCCGGCCCCAACGCCTGAGCCGAGGCCGCCATGCCCGCACCCGCCGCGTCTTCGCGCCCCGCTCCGCCGACCGATGCCGTCCCGGCCTTTCCGGCCGAGCCGACCGTTTCCGTCATCATTCCCTGCTATAATGCCGAGACGTGGCTCGCGCAGACAATCGGATCGGTGCTGGACCAGACCCGCCCGCCCGACGAGGTGATCGTCGTCGACGATGGATCGCCCGACGGCAGCCTTGCCCTTGCCCGCCGCTTCGAGGAACGAGGGGCCGTCCGGGTTCTTGCCCTTGAGAACGGCGGCGCCGCGCGCGCCCGCAACCTGGGCGCCCTGGCCGCCACCGGCGACGCGCTCATGTTCCTGGATGCCGACGACGTCCTGGCACCCGACGCTCTGGAACACCTGCTCACCGCCCTGCAGAAGGCCGCGGCGTCGCGCTCAGGCGGCGACGCCATTGCGGCCTGCCCGTGGGAGCGCCTGCACCTGTCCGGCGATGGCCGGTGGATCAGCGGCCCGCCGACCTGTGCGACCCGGCTTCCCGGCGCCGACGTCCTGGCGTCCTGGCTGACCGGCTGGTACTACCCGCCGTGCTGCGTCCTGTGGTCGCGCGCCGCCTTCCAACGGACCGGGGGCTGGGACGAGGCGCTGCTGAGCAACCAGGACGGCGACCTGATGATGCGGGCGCTCGCCCTTGGCATTCCGCTGGCGGAGACGCCGCACGGGCGTGCCTTCTACCGCCGCCTGCCAGACGCCGGCGCCTCCCTCAGCGGCAAGCGGCTGGGCGCGCCCCAGACACGCTCGCGCCTGGCGGTCGGTAAAAAGCTGGCGGCCTGGATGACCGACCACGACGGGATGACGGCATACCGGCCGGCGTTGCGGCGCTATTTCAACATGATCGGCGATGCGATTGCTGGCATCCACCCGGATCTCGAGGCCGAGGCCCGCGCTCTGGCCAAGCGCCACGGTCCGACGCCGCCCGCCCATGTGCAGGCGGTGCTGCGCAACAAGCTGGCCCAGCGCCGCCTGCGGCAGGTCGGCAACCATGATGCGGCGCCCCGCCGCGAGGTGCGCGCGGGCCTGGACAAGGCAGCGGCGCTGCTGGCCGCTCCGGCCTGGCCCGACCCTCCGCCCGCCCTGCTCGCCCGGCGGCCGGCGGTGAGCGTCGTGGTCCCCACCTTCAACCGCCCGGACCTGCTCACGCGGTGCCTGACCAGCATCGTGTCGCAGGATGTTTCCGACATGGAGGTCCTGGTGGTCGACGACGGTCAGTCTGCCGCCACCGCCGCCGCCGTAGCGGCTTTCGGCGACGCCCGGCTGCGCTATCTGCGCCAGCCCGAGAACGGCGGTCCGGCGCGCGCCCGCAACCGGGGCATGGCCGAGGCGCGCGGCGCCTTCATCGCCTTCCTCGACGACGACGACGAGTGGCTGCCCGGCAAGGTGTCCCGACAGCTGACCGCGTTCGAGGCCGCGGGCCGGTCGGTCGCGCTGGTCCATGGCGGTCTGGAAAAGGTCGGCCCAACCGGCGCCGCCATCCCCGAGCGGGCCACGGCGCACGGCAGCGCTTGGCGTGACATGCTCCTGCGCAACGTCGTTCCCGGCGGCGGCACGGTGATGATCCGCCGCGAGGTTCTGAGCGACATCGGCTTCTTCGACACGCGCTTTCCGGCCATCGAGGACTACGACTACTGGCTGCGCGTCTGCCTGCGCCACGACATCGACTGCATCGACGCACCGCTGATGCGCTACTACGACGACCGCGCGCTGGGCGACGGCGGCCAGGTCACAAGGGTCTCACGGAATCAGGCCCGCGACCGCGCCGCCCGCGCGCTGTTCTTTGAAAAGCACGCTTCTGTCATGCGCGAGGCCGGCGTGGCGCACCGCTTCCTGCTGACCCTGGTGGACCGTCATATGGAGGGGCCCGTGAAGGATTTCGCCGGCGCCCGGCGCTGGGCCCTGCGCGCCGCGGCCGAGGCGCCGCTGGACGCCGACGTCCGCTCGGTGCTCGCACGGCTTTATGCGCCGCCCGGCGCCGGGCGTGTCCTGCGGGCGGTGAAGCGGGCGATGGGCACGCGCGCGACCGCCGGCGGCGGTTAGGTATCGGTCAAGAAGGAACCGGCGCCACCCGCGCGGCCGCCTTGTAGGCGCGCTGACAACGGATCAGGCCCGCCAGCGCCGCCAGCCGGTCGACCGGCCGACGGGCGGTGCGCGCTCCGGCGACAGTGTCCAGCCAAAGCAGCGCCGCGTCGGCGGCGATGCGGCGGGCGACCTCCCGCCCCTCGGCATTGGGCGCCGTGGAGGCCTTGAAGGCCGCCAGCGCAGCGTCGACCTCGGCATCGGTGCGCACCCACCGGCAGCCGTCGAGAGGCCAGGCGTAGATCGCCTCGCGCCCGCGCGCCAGGGCCTCCAGCACCATGCGCGGCAGGCCGTCGTGCTCCGTGAGGCGCAGAACGGCCCCGATGCGCGGCCACAGCGCCTCCATGTCGCCGACCCACCCCAGGCTTTCCACGTTGGGGTGGTGGGCCAGGGCATGAGCGTCGTCGCCGACCACGATGAACGGCAGGTCGCGATGGGCCGCCGCCGCCCGCTCTACCGCCGCCCGGCCATAGAAGTCGCGGCGGGCCGCGGGCAAGTAGACCAGCACGCCCCGCGGCAGGCGGTCCGGCATGGGCGACTCAAGCGCCGACAGGTCGGCGATGGAGGGCACATAGACCGCCTGGACGCCCACCTGCGCCAGTTCGTCGACCAGGTGCGGCGCAACTGCGATGTTGACGTCCACCGCCCGATCCAGCCGCCGCACCGAGGCGGCCGTCTTCGGCTCGCGCAGGGCGGTCGAGACATCGGACCCCACCCACCAACGAACCACGACGCACCCCGCCAACCGCGCGAGGAACATCTGCCGGGCGAGGAACAGGCTCGTCTCGTTGTAGTGGGTCAGCACCACCGTATCATGGCGGCGACAGAGGCGGAACCAGGCCGCGGCCCCGCCCTCCTCTACCCCATCGGACAGGGTGCAGGCCGTCCCCAGCGCCTCCACCCCGCGCGCCAGGGTCAGGTCGGGCGAGGACAGGGCCCGTGCGCCCTCCGTCACCAGCAGCATGCGGCGGGGCCGGTGCCGGTCTCGCGGCATAAGAACCTCCTGCTTTGTCTCTCGAAGCCAGGCGCCTTCGACTGTACCCCGTCGGCGGTCGCCGGCCGACGCCCCGCATGGCGCAAGCGGACGGTTCGATGGCGGTACGCCCGAAACGGGCACCGGCTAAGCGTTTTGAACCGCCAAGGCGCGTGGGCTGCGCGCTACCATCCTCTTGCGCCGGACGCTCCGGCCGCACAGGCATGCCCGACCCAAGTGGAGACCGACCATGAGCACCCGCGCCGACATCGACGTCGTCACGCCGGTAGGCCGGCCCGATCCCGCCCTGGAGGACTCCGTCGAAAGCGTCCTGTCGCAGCAGGGCGACTTCACCCTGGGGCGGATCATCATCGTGAACGACGGCGACAAGAGCCCCGAGGGTCGGGCGGTGCTCGACCGTCTGTCGCGGCGCCATCCCGCGGTCCGGGTGATCGACCTGCCGTCGAACGTGGGTCCGGCGGCAGCGCGCAACATCGGCACGCGCGAGGCCACCGCGACCTGGGTGGCCTTCCTGGACGCCGACGACACAATGCTGCCGGGCGCGATCGACGTGCGCCTGCGGGCGGCGCGGGAGATGCCGGGCATCGGCATGATCTGCGGCGACTTTATCTGGCGGGACGTGACGGCCGGCACGGAACGGCCCGGAGCGATCCGTGGCAGCGCCGCCGGCCGCGCCCTGCTGCAGGACGATCGGCCGGCGGTACGCCTGCACCGGCCGTTCGAGGCTTTCGTCGAGAGCCCGCTCGCGCATATGTGCGGCACCCTGTTCAACCTCGACGCCTTTCGCGCCGCCGGCGGCTTCGACGAACGCATCTGGCGCCAGCACGACTACAACCTGTTCCTCCGCCTCACGCTGCGCCACGACGTCGTCTTCGTGAAGACCGACGTCGGAAGCTACAACAACAGCGTGGGCAGCTGGTCCCGCCGCCAGGACATCAACGACTGGCGGGCGCTGGCCTGCCTGGCCCTTCTTGAACAGGACCTGACGGAAGCCCAGCGCCGGGCGGTGTTGCGCAAGGTGGAGTGGTGCTACCGCAGCCGCCGCTACGCCTGCCTGACCGCACGGGCCTACGGGCCCGCCCTCGTTTATCGCATGAAGGAAGCGCGCTGCGCGCTCGCGCGGTCACTGAAGGCGATGGCGCCGGTGGTGCCCGACCTGCCCCTGGGCCGGCCGGCCGCGTCATAGGCCGGACAGGATTCAGGAAGACGGGCGGCTGCGACCGACCGCAGCCTGCGACGACGCCAGCCGCCGCCAAGCGGCCCGCGCACCCTGCCGCGCCGCGCCTTCAAGCCGCTCCAGCCCGGCCAGCACCGGGCGCGCAACAGCGGCGGCACCCCGCTGATGGATCGCCGACACGCGGCCGTAGCCCGCCTCGCCCATGGCGGCGGCGCAGATCGCCTCCACCGCCGCGACCTCCAGCGGCGCCAGTTCCGACCGCCATCTTTCCAGGGAGTCGGTGGATACCGGCTGAAGACTTCGCGAATGGTGGCGCTCGCGCCAGACCCGCCAGTGCTCGTCCTTCATTCGGTCCGAGGCCGCAGGCCGCGGCACCGATGCATCCGTCCGTTCGGCCAGCATGGCGGGCTCGAACGATTCCCCGATGAAGTCGCAGACGCGGCGCATCACGCCCTCGGCATCTCCGACCAGCGTCTCGTAAGACAGGACAAAGACACGCGGATCTTCCTCGACGGCGGGAATGATCCTGCCGTAGATGTCCGTCCACTGCGACGCAGCCGACACCAACTGCCGCCAGCGGGTGTCCACGAACAGGCCGTACCGCAGCGACGGTGGCGTGATTTCGCGAGCCACCCACGGGCTCTTGAGTTGCGAGGCCACCACGCCCCGCGGATCGCGCCGCAGGACGATGATCCGGCAATCGGGGTAGCACTCTAGCAGGAAATCGATGAAGGCGACGTGGTTCGGGGTCTTCTCGCCCACGCGCGGCTTGCCGTGCGCCTGCCCGTAGGCCGCCATGAGCGCACTGAAGGCGGCCGCGAAGGTCTCAGCCCCACCTTCCTTCAGGCACCGCCGCCAATCGGCTTCCTCGATCCCGAGGTCATGGAACCGTTGCTCGTTCGCGTAGGCGGCGATGAACCGCTCCACCTCCGCGGCGGTCGCCGCCCGCAGCGACGTTCGCGCAGCAGCGCCGTTGAAGAAATGTGTTTCAGGCGGAACGATGATTCGACTGTGGGCGGACAACAGGCTGCGCATCAGGGTGGTTCCCGAGCGCGCCGCGCCTGAAACGAAGATCAGGGCGTTGGACCGGCCGTTTGCCATCGTGGACTCCTGCTCGGCTCGCACCGGCCCTCGCCGCCGGCGCCTTCCTTCTTTTTAGAGATATAGAAGAGCAAGCGTCCAAGGTTCTTGCAGGGTATGTCCCAAGGCCACAGCGGCCGCCCCTCTACTCCGGCGGTGTTACCTCGTCCCGGCGCTAACTTATCTCCCCGGGGCGCCGCATGGCCTGGATGTCACGGCCGTTGTTGATGTTCACGAAAAAGGCGTCGTAGTCGCGGTCGTACCAGAAGTTGCCGTAGGCCATGCGTCCCTGGGTGCTGCCGTCGTGGTCCAGTTCCCTGTTGAAGACCGCCGACACGTCACTCCATGCCCAGTCCTGGGGGTTGGAGGCACGCATGTCCACCTTCCACACCTCAAGACCTTTGTCGACGATCTGGACGATCAGCATCAAATGGCCCAGCGCCGGGTTGTCCTTGCCCAGCCACATGCAGTAGGTCGCGTTGCCCAGGCCCTGGCGGTCCTTGAGCCCCGGCTTGAGGCCGATGCGCGACTGGTCAAGCCGCCGCAGCTTGCGGTCGATTCCCTCCCCGCGCCCTTCGTTGCGGGAGGCCGGGTGGTCGCACTGCGGCATCCACGACCAGTAGAAACCGTGCGTCGGCGCCCCGGACGCATCCTTCGCCCAGCGGTCGTCGGGCCAGTAGAAGACAGAGAAATACGCATAGCGGCCGGCGAATTCGGGGTCCGGGATGATGGCGCCGTAACAGCTGTTGTAAAGGCGGCCCAGGCCGTGCTTGACCTCGAGTACGCCCTGTTCCTCCAACGCGCCGGGCGGGTGGAAATGGCACAGGCGTTCGGTGTCCCGGTCGCCGGGCGTGCCGGTGTAGAACAGATAGGGCCGGTCGCCGGGTATTTCCTGGAGATAGCGGTTGTAGATGGTGAAGTCGTCAACGCCATACGCGTTGCCCGGGTAGACCCAGTACCGCACGGGATGAAAGTGGCGAGACGTGTCCCACCAGTATCGTCCGTCTGTGGCGTCGATGGCCCAGACCGTCCACAGGTGATTGGCGAAGGGACCCCATTCGGCCGAACCGCGCGTCCAGATCACGTCGCGCATCCGGTCGTAGCACACGCTGCCGTAGGTATGCGTCGAGATGGGCGCCAGGCGCCCGCGGATGTTCTCGCGGTTGACGTAAGGCTTGGGGTACGGGAAGCGCTTCTCGGCGGTGGGGCGGGTGGGGTCGTCGGGAGACGGCGGCGCCCGGCGGGAGTCCAGCTCGGGCGGAAAATTGGAAAGCTTGACGCCATAGGGTTCGCCCGTCTCCTCCAGGTGCGGCGCCATGCGGGCCGCATCGTCGGTGCGAGCCCACCGGCCGGTGCGGGCGCTCCAGGCGACGATCTCGGACCCGTAGTAGTCGGCATGTCCCCCGCCCGTCGCCACGAAATGCTTGCGATCAGCCACCCACGCCCCGGTGCTGAAGGAAAACAGGTTCCGGCCGGTGTTGCCGGGCGGGATGGGAGCCTGGCCCCATCCCCAGTAGGATGCCGAGTCTGCCCCCGTCATGTGCGGCCCGTAGACATCGCTGACCTGGTTTCGCGAAACCACGGCCCAGAGTCCGTGTGGCACGGCGCGAAGACGGGCCTCGGTAAGGTCGGGCGCCGGAAAGGCCACGGGCGGCAGCCGGTCGGCCTGCGCCCACCGCGGATTGAATCCAAGTCCCTTCGGCCCCTTCGGATCGAACCTCCACTGGGGGCGCGACGCTTCGATGCGGGTGGCCAGGTCGCGGCCCAGTTCGGCCAGCAGCGCATCGCCCAGTTCGGTGCCCAGCATGTGGGCCACCTTGGCGTTGTTCAGGCGGATGATGCCGTACTGGATGGAGGATCCGATGGCCGAGCCGTCCACCACGTCGCCGGGATCGTCGTCCGGCACCAGCGACCGGCCGTTGTAGGTGTAGTCGGCGTAGCTTTCCTCGGTCCCCGTCGGGCGGCAGTCCATGTAATAGACGTTGGCCACATGGTAGGGATGCCCGCCGCGCTTGATGTTCCAGGCGGACAGCACCACGCCCTTCACGAAGTGGTCGACGAAGAACCACGGCACCGACCGCTCCGCGTCGCGCAGTCCTTCCCGCCAGGCATTGTGCAGGATGACCCAGGTCATGAAGTCTTCCTGGAAGCTGTAGCCGTGGTTCTTGCCCTTCGGTTCACTGAAGAACGGGATAATCAGCCCTGCCCCGCCCTCGGCGCCGGGCCGGCGGTTGAAGGCGCTCCACTGCGCGACCTTCGGATTGTTGAGGGTCTGGTCCTTCATCCAGCCCCAGTTGTTGCGGTACAGCAGGTCGGCATAGCGGGCCTCGGGATTATCGGTCGGCTCCACCCAGCGCCAGTTGGAAATCGACCGCAGCGCCCACGCAACGGCGCGGACCTCGGAATCCCAGACGATCCCTTCCCATTCACCGCTGCCGTCCAGCTTGTCCTGGTAGCGTCCGGCGGTGGGCTCGCCGCGCCAGGGCTGGTGGTTGGCGACATAGAGCACGGCGCAAGCGCGCTGCATGTCCAGAAACCACTCGTCGCCGGAATACACGCACTGCCAATAGGCAGGTTCGGGATTGTGCGACCCTTCCGCGATCTGGAAACCGTCGCGCGCCTGCGTGTTGGGACCGCCATCGGGACCCCAGCTGATGAAGCTCCAGCCGCGGCGGGCGTGGTCCTCCGTCTCGTCCAGGCCCGGCACGGGCGACTTGATGATCTTGGGAATGCGCATGTCGTCGCGCCAGACCTGGGTGTTGACGAAATGCCCCCACTCCAGGCAGCGGACGCGGTCGCGGCGCTGCTCCAGGTGATTGCCCATGTAGGTCAGGGCCCGCGCCGACTCGAAGGTCACGGGGCCGATCCAGCCGGTCGCGCTGTCGCCGGGGGAGTTGATGTCCTTGGCATAGGTCACCTTCCCCTGGTGCATGGTCGTTTCGCTGTCGAGACCCAGGGACGGGTCGACATACTCCGGGTCCTGGCCGGGCCAAGCCCGCGACCGCGCCAGATAGTTCGTGTCGAAGGCATGGGCGAGGTGCGGCTTGCCGTCGCGTTCGCGACGGGTGCCCCGGTGATAGGGCGCATGGATCGGCTCGCCATCGCTGGTGAAGTACCAGCCCGTCTTGCCGTTGAACGGGCGCTGGGAAAGGTTGGCGTTGGCATAGCCCCACACCAGGGTGCCCGCCCGCTTGAGCCGCAGGGTCGGCGTGTCGTCGTCCACGTAATCGACCACGTACTGCGCCGGGCCCGGCCCGTCCGGCCCCCTGCCGTGGTTCAGCGGATTGGCGAGGCAGGCCGTGGTGCACAGGAACCCGTCATCCTCGCGCCGTTCGCCCGTGGTGTAGAGGTCGACGTAGAACCGGCACAGCAGGTCGGGATGGTCGCGGGTACCATCATTGAAGCGGTCCCACACGACATAGCGCCTCTGCACGGGCCCGTCCCGCAGGAGGCGCCTGTTGCCAGCCTTGAAGCCGCGGTTGACGCTGGCCGTCCAGGTGATGCCGCCGATATCCATCTCTGCAGTATAGGCGTCGGCGAGCAGCTGATCGTCGTCCAGCAGCCCGCCCGCCGGGGGTGTGCCGCGCTTGGGCCGGAACTCGATGAAAACGGCGTCCAGCCCCTCCGGGTCACCGGCCGGGCGCAGGGCGGGCAGAAGCAGGGAAAAGGTCGCCAGGTTGACGGAGCCATCGGCATGGCGCCGCGTCACGGTGTTCACCTGCCAGGCGAGCGGCAGGAACCCACCCTCGAGCCGCGGCTCCGGATAGGCGTCGGCGGGAATGTCCCCGGGCGCGAAAGGATGCGCGAACGTGTACCACTGCATGTCGGGGCTGGGCGCATCGGCCCAGTTGTAGATGCGGCACCGCGCGACGGCGTCATCCTCGGCCCTGTGCGGCTTGCGGTTTGGCAGCGGCATGCCGCCGGCGGCCTCGATCAGCCGCGCATACCAGGCGGCTCCGGCGGCGCGGGCCCGCTCGGCCGTAAGCAGATGGCGCAAGGTGACGTCGGCCATGAAAAGCTCTCCCTGCCAATGGTTTGGCCGGCGCCCAGTATAGGAGGCGCCTTCCGCTGCCGGGCGGTTCAGGGGCGGTACACCACTGGGCTTACCCCCGGCGCCCGCGGCATCGGCTGCGGCCGGAGGGGTAGTCCGGATACGCTAGCTTGTAAGCAGGGTGAACGGCTGAGGCGCCGAAGGCCGCCGGCTACCATGGCGACGGGTCGTCCGCGGCCCGTATCCTCGACCCGCAAACGGCACGAGCGTTCATGGCCGACGTCCTGTTTCTGACCCAGCGCATCCCCTATCCGCCGGACAAGGGGGAGAAGATCCGCAGTTTCCACCTGATGCAGCGGCTGCTGCGGCACCACCGCATCCACCTGGGGTGCCTTCTCGACGATCCCAGCGACCTGCGCCACCTGGACACCCTGCGCGACATGGTGGCCGACCTTCACGTCGCCGTCATCGACCGGCGCCGGGCCCGGCTGACGTCGCTTTCGGCGCTGGCGACGGGGGGCGGGTTGAGCGTCGCCTACTTCCGCCACCGCGCCCTGCGGCGTTGGGTGAACGACGTGCTGACGCGCGTGAAGCCCGAGGCGGCGGTGGTGTTCTCCTCCAACATGGCGCCCTATGTGCTGGACCGGCCGCCCGGCGTGCCGCGCCCGCCCCGCCTGATCGCCGACGTGGTGGACGTGGACAGCGAGAAGTTCGCCCACTACGCTCGCGAGGGCGCCCGTCCCATGCGCTGGGTCTACCGTCGCGAGGCCGCCAAGGTTGCCGGCCTGGAGCGGCGCCTGGGCGACGAGGCCGACGTGGTGACGCTGGTGTCCGAGCCGGAAGCCGACGTCTACCGCCACATCTGTCCGGATGCGCGGGCGCGGGTGCGGGGCATCCCCAATGGCGTGGACCTGGCGACCTTCACGCCTGACGACCCCGCGCCCTCTCCCTATGCCGACGGAGGGCCGGTGGCGGTGATGGTCGGGCACATGGACTACCCGCCCAACATCGATGCGGCCATGTGGTTTGCCCGCGAGATCCTCCCCCTCGCCCGCCGCCGGGTGCCGGACCTGCGGTTCGCCGTGGTGGGCGCCAATCCCGCGCGCGAGGTGCGCGCCCTGGCCGAGCTTCCGGGCGTGATGGTGACCGGACGGGTGCCGGAGGTGGTGCCCTACGTCAACCATGCCGACGTCTGCGTCGCGCCGCTGCGCATCGCGCGCGGGATTCAGAACAAGGTGCTGGAGGCCATGGCGGTGGGGCGGCCGGTCGTCACCACCACCGGCGCCCTGACGGGCATCGCCGCCATGCCGGAGCGCGACGTGCTCGTCGCCGACACGCCCGCCGCCTTCGCCGACTCGGTGGTGGAGGCCCTGGAGCCCGCGCGCGGCGCGGCGCTGGGGGAAGCGGCGCGGCGCTTCGTCGAGGACCACCATGCCTGGAACACGGTCTTTGCGCCCTTCGACGCCATGATTGGTGGAGACAGCACAGCCGCTGCGCTGGGCGCCGCCGAATAGGCCGCCGGACAGCCCCCTATTCCGCCGCCCGCTCCACCCGCGCCGGACCGAGGATGGCCCCGGCTTCCAGATAGCCGAACGGCCCCAGGCGGACGGCCGTGTAGCGGTCCGCCTGCCGGTTGGCGTCGGCAAAGGTGGAAAGAAGACGGTGCGTGATGGCAGGCGTCACCGCAATCGTCGCCGGTTCCGGCGGCGGATCGGGTAGGCCCAGGCTCCGCGCCAACCGCCCCCGCACCCGACGCGGCAGCGACCTGGGCACGGCGGACTGCAGGCGCCACAGCCCGGCCGCTTCGGAGCGCGCGTTGCGGCGCGTTTCCGCGGCGGTGGCCGTCTGTAGCTCCGGCGTATCCGCCACCCTCAGGAACTCCAGCAGCGCCTGGCGGAAGGCCGCCGGGTCGTTCACCAGAAACTCGTACGGCAGGGCCAGAACGTTCGGCGATCCGACGGCGTCGGCGACCGCCCCCAGCAGCGCGCCGTAATCCAGCATCATGCCCAGCATGAACCGCCCCCGGTCGGGCCGCGCCACCTTGTCCACCAGGTCTTCGAACCCCGCCTGTCCCGGATCGGCATAGCGGTCGGACATCTGCGCGTAGTGCGAGGCCAGCCAGTGGTCCTGCCGGCGCAGGAGGCAGATCACCTTCAGCCGGGTGAAGCCCCAGGTTTGCGCGTGGATGCGGACCGCCGCCAGGTGCGCGGCCAGTTGCTCGGGACGGCTGCCGGCCCGGCCGATGCCTTCCTCGGAAACGACGACGTCGCGGGGGGCGGCCAGCCAGGGCTCCTTCGGCCCCAGCATCTCGGCGAACACCGCATCGCCGAAGACCGGCCACAGGGCGGCGCTGCGCCGTAGGCAACCGGCCCACAGGCGGCCGTCGGCGTCCCGGTCCTCGGTCTCGTCGAACAGGCGGCTTGTGGGGACGGGGATGCTCTTGATGCCGGGCAACTGCGGAAACAGCACATCCTGCAGCCATGTGCTTGCGGTCTTGGGGATGCCGATGTGGAGGGTCAGGGTGGCGCCGTCGTCGCTGCGCATGGGCTGGGTCCTTCCTTTGCCGTGGGAACCGCCGGGCGGGGCGGGCTGCGCCTCAGTCCCGCAGCTTCAACGACCGCATGAGGTCGTAGAGCGTCGGGCGGCTGACACCCAGCAGCTTGGCGGCGGCGGAGACGTTGTTGTCGGCGACGCAGAGCGCCTTGGACACGGCCTCGTACTCCGCCTCCTCGCGCGCCATGCGGAGCGTCGGGAAGCTGCCATCCTCTAGCTGCAGGTCGGTGCCGGTGATGTGGCTGCCGTCGGCCAGCACAAGGGCCCGCTTCACGCGGTTTTCCAACTCGCGCACGTTTCCCGGCCACTCGTAGGCGGCAATCGCCCGCAAGGCGTCGGAGGTGAAGCCGCGCGCCGGGCGCTTCATCTCCTGGGCGTAGCGCGACAGGAAATGGCGGGCGAGCAGGGTCGCGTCGCCCGGCCGCTCGCGCAGGGGCGGAATGTGGATGCCGACCTCGTCGAGGCGGTAGTACAGGTCCTCGCGGAAGACACCCTCGGCGATGGCTTCCGAAAGGTTGCGGTTGGTCGCCGCCACCACGCGCACGTCCACCGCGATCTGGCTGCGGCCGCCGATGCGCTCGATCACCCGCTCCTGCAAAAAGCGCAGCAGCTTGACCTGCAGGGCGTGGGGCATGTCGCCGATTTCGTCGAGGAACAGCGTGCCTCCGTCAGCCTGCTGGATCTTGCCCTCCGTCATCTTGTGGGCGCCTGTGAAGGAGCCCTTCTCGTGGCCGAACAGCTCGCTCTCCAGCAGGGTTTCGGGAATGGCGGCCACGTTGATGGGCACGAACGGCCCGTCGACGCGGGTGCTGGCGCCGTGCAGGGCGCGGGCCAGCACCTCCTTGCCGGTGCCGCTCTCGCCCGTCAGCAGCACGTTGACGTCCGACGGCGCGACGCGCTCGATCATGCGGCAGACGTCGAGCATCTTGGGGCTTTCGGCCAGCACGTCGAGCATGGGCCGGCGGTCCTTCGACGCGGCCAGGCGCCGGTTCTCGTCCTCCAGGGCGTGGAGGTGGCTGGCGCGCTCCACGATCAGGCGCAGGGTGTCGATGTCCACGGGCTTGGGATAGATGTCATAGGCCCCGAGGCGCACGGCCTCCAGCGCATGGATACGCTCGGCATTGCCGCTGGAGACGATGATCTTGAGCCACGGCTTGAAGGCCAGCAGGTCGGTCAGCACCGCCAGCCCTTCCGACGCGCCGTTGGGATCGGGCGGCAGGCCCAGGTCGAGCACCACCACCGCGGGCTCCACCCGGCGGGCCAGCGCCACCGCGCCGGCGCGGTCGATGGCGCAGTGGACGTCGTAGCGGTCGGCCAGCGCCCAGCGGAGCTGCTTGGCCAGGCCCTCGTCGTCCTCCACCAGCATGAGGATGGGTTTCACGTCCGTCGTCGTGGTCATCTTACACAGCCTCCCTCGCGACCGCGCGCGCATCCGCGTCCACCGCTCCGGCCGGCGCGGCGCCGGCAAGGGGGAAGACGATGCGCATGGTCGTGCCCATGCCGGGCTTGCTCGTCACATCCAGGCGCCCGCCCATCTCGCGCACCAGTTCCCGGCTCTGGAACGCGCCAAGGCCGTAGCCGCCGTCCTTGCTGGTCTTGAGCGGGCGGAACAGGTGGTCGCGGACGTAGGCGGGGTCCATACCCTCGCCGTCGTCGGTGACTGCCACCGCCACGCCGTCACCACCCACAGCCGGTGTCAGGGCGACCTCCACCAGCCCGTCGGGTCCGGCGGCCTCGATGGCGTTCTGAATCAGGTGATCGAGGACCGAGCCCAGACGGTCCGCCGGCGGCGCCGGCAGGGCCAGGCCCTCGGCCTCCATGCGCCAGCGCAGGTCGGGCTTGCGCCGGCGCCAGCGGGTGACGGCGTCCGCCACCTGGTGCGCCAGGTCGGGCGCGGCGGCGGCGGATGCTCCGGGCGCCGACGGAGCAGACGTACCGGCCGGCCCCGGCGTCGGCGTCGGGGCCTCTGAGGATGCCTCTTCGCGGCTCTGCTTCAACTCCGCCAGCAGCTTGCGGAGCTTGTCGACGGCGCCGGCGGTGGTTTCCAGCATGTCCTTCTGGAACTCCGGCTGGTGGCCGAAGCGGTCGGCGTTCTTGAGCATCAGGTCAAGCTGGCTGACGACATTCTTGACGTCGTGCACCAGGAAGGCCGTGCGCTTGCTGAACGCCTCCAGCCGCCGGGCGTCCGACAGGTCGTTGAGCGCGCGCTCCGTCGCCAGGGTGGCGGCGGCATGGCGGCTGACGGTCTTGAGGATGTCGAAGTCCTCCCACGTCAGCGGCCGGCGCACTCGCGGCGCGGCCACCACCACCATGCCAAGAACCTCGCCGCGCAGCACCAGCGGCACCACCAGCCAGGCATCGGCCTCGGCCAGCCAGGCGGGCGGCTCAAAGCCGTAGAGCGGCGGGCGGCGGCGCATCTCGTCCAGGTCCACCACCCAATGGCGGCGCCGCATGAACCCTACCAGCGCCGCGTCGTCGGGCAGCGCCGGCAGGGTCACGGGCAGGTTCCAGAAGGCCGTCGGCAGGAAGGCCCGGTCACGCTCCTGGTGCAGGTACAGCGCGCCCTTGGAGCCCTCCACGATGTCGCACACGGCGCGGACGATACGGTGGTGCAGGGCGTCCGGTCCCTCGTCCTCGCCGCCGGCGACCGTCTGCGTGAAGCGCAGCCACTCGGCGCGGTAGTCGTAGCGGTGGGAGAAGAAGTTCTTGGCGATCATCACCCGCAGACGCGCCCGCGAGGCGCCGGACAGGAAGACGAAGCCCAGCAGCATGACCGACCCGATCAGGAACACCACCTGCGTCACCGCGCCCCACTCGCCGCCGGCTTCACGCATCCAGAAGCCGACGACGGCCATCAGCAGCAGGTAGACGCCCGCCGCCATGACGATGGAGGACCGCAGAACCACCTCGCGCGAGGGCCGCAGGCGGCGACCGGGGACGGGCTTGCGGAACAGCGACACCAGGATGGGCAGCGCGCACAGGGCGCCCACGGCCCCGCGCGCCGCATAGAGCTGCGCGTCCATGCCGCCGAACAGAAGGGACTCGGCCAGCAGGAAGACGTCGAAGGCCAGCATGATCGCCAGCCCCAGGCACAGGTGCTTGACCACCCAGCGGCCTTCGTCGTCGGCGGCGCGCAGAATGCTCTCGATCAGCGCCAGGCCCAGGATCGCCAGCACCAGCAGCCCCGCCGGAACCAGCGACAGCGTGCCCAGCACCGGCAGCAGCGGTCCCGCCACGGCCAGCAATCCCGCCGCCGCGCCGGTGCCGAGGATGACGGCAGCCCCGCGCACCATCAGGCGCCGGCCGTGCCACAAGCGCGCGATTTCCACCAGGACCACCAGCCAGGCGCCGACGCGGGCGCCTTCCAGCATCACCATGACGGCCGCCGGCAGGGCGACGAAAGCCGCCCCTGCGGCCCAGGCGGCGGTGATCACGCCGGCCACGGCCACGGCGACGCCGCGCCCCGGCGGCAGGCGTCGGCGGCGCGCCAGGGCGACGGCCGCCACGCCCAGGAACGTGGCGGCGCACAGGCCGTAGGCCAGGCTCAGGATGTCGCCGTAATCGCCGGCCACCATCGCGTCAGCGCGCCCCCTCGTTCCACAGGATGACCTTCACCGTCTGCACCAGGATCAGCAGGTCCAGAAACAGGCTGCCGTTCTTCACGTAGTACAGGTCGTAGGCCAGTTTGCGGCGGGCATCCTCCACCGAGGCGCCGTAGGGATAGTTGATCTGCGCCCAGCCGCTGATGCCCGGCCGCACGGTGTGGCGCTCGCGGTAATAGGGGATCTGCTCGGCCAGTTGATCGACGAAGAAGGGGCGCTCCGGGCGCGGGCCGATGAAGCTCATCTCGCCCTTGAGCACGTTGAGCACCTGCGGGATCTCGTCGATGCGGGTCTTGCGGATGAACTTGCCAACCGGCGTGACGCGCGCGTCGTTGGCCCCGGCCCAGCGTGGCGTGCCGTCCTTCTCGGCGTCGGCCGTCATGCTGCGGAACTTCATCAGCTCGAACGGGCGGCCGTGCAGGCCCACGCGCTCCTGCCGGTAGAACACCGGGCCGCGGCTGGTCAGCTTGACCGCCGCCGCCGCCACCGCCGTGATGGGCAGGGTGGCGAGCAGGAAGGTCAGGCTGACGGACACGTCGAACAGCCGCTTGATGAAGCGCCGCGACAGCGACTGGCGGAAGCCGTCGGAAAAGATCATCCAGCCGGGGCGCAGGCTGTCGAGGTCGATCTCCGCGGCCTCGCGCTCCCAGAAGGTGGCATAGTCCGAGATGGTCACGCCGCCCAGCTTGCACTTCAGCAGGTCGTCCAGCGGCAGGCCGCCGCCCTGCCCGCCCCGGCCGGCGCGGCGCTCGGCGGTGGCCAGCACGATCTCGTCGACGCGCCGGTCGCGCACCAGGCGGTGCAGCGCGGCGGGCTCGCCGGCCAGGCGCCTGGGAAAGACCTGCCAGTGCAGCCGCCCCGCGCCGGCGCCGCCGTCCTCCATGTCGACGAAGCCGACAAGACGGAAATGGCGGTGCTGGCCCGGAGCGGCCATCTCGGCGATGCGCTCGGCCGCGGGCCCGGTGCCCAGCACCAGGATGCGCCGCTTGAAGACATCCAGATCGGCCAGTTCCACGAAGAAGTAGCGGATGAGCACGATCGCCACAGCCGCCGCCGGCGTGGCGAAGCCCAGAAGAATCACGTAGCCGGACCAGTCGGTGCCCATGTACATGGCATAGGCCACCGATGCCGCCGTCAGCGCGACGAACAGAAGCGGGAAGATCACCAGGCTGCGGCGGACGAAGGTCTTCACGTCGAAGAACATCCGCCGGCTGTACATCCCCACTGCCGCGATCACGACGACGCCAAGCACCGCGAGCAGGCGCGGCACGGTGTGGTCACCCCATGCCGCAGCCGGCGTGTCAAGCGCCCCCGTCACGGCATCGGCGCCACCGGGACCGGCCGCCGGGACCACGTCGAAATAGGCCGTCAGCCCTTCGAACAGGGCGATGAGGACCCCCGCCTCCAGGACGGCGAGAAGCAGAACCGGGACGGCGATGTGGTGTCCGAACACCCGCATCATGGAAAGCGCTCCGTGACAGTGTTCGCGTAAACCCCAATGAAAGTACCGGAGCAGCGCCGTCGGGAACAAAGGCGGGTAGGCCGTAGAGGGGCGTTATTCCGTTCTACCCCGTCGGGCGATCAGTAATAATCTGCGCAACGGATGAATAGTCCTAATAATGTCGCAACAAAAAACATCGCCGGGCGGCCTGTCGGAAGACCGGCCGCCCGGCGTGCTGAGTGGCAGACAACTTGCTGAAGATGATGACTACTGCGCCTGCGCCTCCTCGGGACCAACCTCCAGGCGGGCCAGAAGATCGCGGGTACGCTCGCGCTCGGCGTCGGTGGTGCGGGCGCCCTGCACCTGTTCAAGCACTTGCCGGGCGTCGTCGCGGCGGTCGAGGGCCACCAGCGCCTCGGCCAGGTTGAGGCGGTGGCCGGGGCGCGCCGTCTGGCTGGCGGCCTGGCGGAACAGTTGCTCGGCCATCACCAGGTCGTTCATGCGCAGGCGGATCTGGCCTTCGGTATCCAGCAGCTCGGGCTGATTGCCGCCGTGCATCCGGGCCTTGGCGATGTGGTCCAGCGCCGCGTCAAGCCGCCCCTGCCGCATCAGGACATAGGCCAGGTTGTTGTGGTTGACCCAGCTTTCGGGATCGTCCGCCACCAGGCTCTCCAGAAGGGGCTCGGCGGCCTCGAAGCGGCCGTCCTCGATGTGCCACATGGACAGGATGACGCGCGCCCGCGTGTCCTCGGGATTCGCCGCGCTCCAGTCGCTCAGGCGCGCCACGGCCTGCTCGGGCTCAAGGGGCCGCTCCGCCGAGGCCAGCAGATGGACCAGGTCGCCCGGGGGTGCGTCCATGCCGGCGATCTTGTCGCGCAGGTAGGCGACGCCGTCGCGCGGGTCCCGTGCCAGGCGCGTGCGGGTCTCCATCTGGATGACCCGCGCGTCGTCGGGGGCCAGGGCCAGCGCCGCATCCATGTGTTCGCGGGCGCCTGCGGCGTCGTTGTCGCCCAGTTCCAGCGCAGCCAGCGCCAGCCGGACCTCCAGGTTGTCGGGCTCGACGGCGGTGTAGCGTTCCAGCGCGTCCGACAGGACCGATTGGTTGCCCGCCTGCCGGGCGGCGTTGACGAGCAGTTTCAGCGTCTCCGCATCGGCCTTGACGTCAGCCAGCGTCTGGGCAGCGGCCAGGGCGTTGGCGGCGTCGCCGGTCGCCAGCCGGGCGCGCGCCACCATTTCCAGCAGTTCGGGGTCGCGCGGGAAGGTGTTGAGGCCTGGCACGGCGGTGGCAAGCGCCGCGTCGGGACGGCCCTCCTCCAACAGCAGGGCCGCCAGACGGGCCCGCGGACGCGGCGAGGGCGTGCCGGCCTCCACCGCCTGCTCAAGCCAGGATCGCGCCTCGGCCTTGTCGCCGCGCAGGGCCGCGATGTCGGCCAGCCGCAGCATCAGCGCCGAGGACCGCGGCGCCGCCTCGTGGGCGGCCAGAAGCACGGCCTCGGCCTCGTCCACCCGGTCCTGCTGGCGCAGCAGCGCCGCCAGGTTGCCGGCGGCATCGGCGGCTCCGGGCTCCAGGGAAATGGCCTTGCGGAAGGCGGCCTCGGCGCCCTCCGGGTCCTGCCCGGCGAGCAGGGCAAGACCGCGCATGGTGTGGCCGCGCCCCGTCTCGGGCCGGTCCGTCACCACCTGGTCGGCCACCGCCAGCGCCTGATCGGGCAGGTTCTTCTGCATCAGCATGGCGAAATATGTCGCCACGGCGCGGTCGTTGCTGGTGTCTTTCTCCACCGCGGCGCCCAGGGTCTCGAGCCCCTCCTCACCCTGCCCCAAAGCGGAGTGGGTGGCGGCAAGCTGGCGCAGGATCGCGGCGTCGTCGGGCCGCAGTTCCGACGCCGCGCGCAGCAGGTCGAGCGACTCCTCGGGCTTGCCGGCCAGCCGCGCCGCCTGCCCGGCCAGCGCCAGGGCGTCAGCGTTCTGCTTCATGTCGTCGGACAGCGGCGTGAGCACTCGATAGGCGCGCTCGTTCCTGCCCGTCTCCAGCAGCGAGGCTCCCAGGGCGATGCGCGCCTGTGGCAGCGCCTCCGCGCCCTCGGCAAGCCCGGACAGAAGGCGCACCGCCTGTTCATGCTGCCCCAGGCGGAACTTCACCAGCCCTGCCAGCAGCTGCATGCGCTGGTTGGACCGGTCCGACGCCAGGCCGCGCGCCAGAAGCGTGTCGGCCTCGCTCAACTGGCCCTGGACATAGGCCACATGGCCGCGCAGGTAGACCGCTTGCGCGTACTCGGGCACCTTCGACAGCACCCAGTCCAGTTCCTCCGCCGCCGCGTCCATCTGTCCGGCGGTGATCAGGGCCTGGGCCAGCGGCACGCGGACAAAGGGGTTCATGGGCCGCAGGTCTTTGATGGCGCGGTAGTGCTCCAGGGCCTTGGCCGTCTCTCCCCGCGTCAACGCCACGTCGCCGGCGATATAGAGGACGTCGGGGTCGTCCGGCGCATTGTCCAGCGCCTTCTGCGCCAGTTCCGACGCCGCCTTCAGGTTGTCGGCAGACGCCTCCAGCCGCGCCAGGCCGGCGGGCGGCAGCGCCGCCTTGGGGGCCAGCTCCATGGCCTGGGTCATCGTCTCGCGCGCCGCCTCCACGTCACCGGCGGCGGCCTGCGCCCGTCCGCGCAGCGCCAGGGCGTCGGCCCGCAGCACCGGGTCCAGGCTTTCGGGCAGGTCTTCCGTGAGTTCCATCACCCGCGCGGCCTCGCCGGACGCCAGCCAGGCCCGCATGAGTGGCAGCATCCACAGGTCCGGCGCGCCGCCCAGGTCGCGGGCGCGCTCAAGTTGCAGGCGGCCGCGCTGGATGTCGCCCGCCCCCAGGTAGATGTCGCCCAGCAGCGCGTTGGCCTCGGCGTTCGCCGGTTCCTGCTGGAGCGCGTTCTTGATCTGGATGATGCTGTCGGCAACGCGGCCCTCGGCGCGGAAGCTGCGGGCCTCTTCCAACAGTTGGTCCACGTCGGCCGCGTGCGCCGCGTCCATGGGGACCGGCGCCAGAGTGGCCGTCAAGGCGAGGACGGAGGCCGCGACCACCGTGCGAAGAGACGTCTGTCGGACGCGCTGTCGAATCATTGTGCCACCCTCTGACTAGAATATTACGCGCGCTCAGGATCAGGCCGCCGCCGGGGCGCCGACGGCGGCGCGGAAAAGGCGAGCCTGCCCGCGGCTGGTATCGTCCCATCCGAAGCGCTCGGCATAGGCGCGGGTCGCCGCCCGGTCGGGCGGATCGGCCAGAAGCGCCGCCACGGCCCGCGCCACCGCCGCGCCCGTGGGATCGTCGAACAGCCGGCCCGCCTCGGGCGCGGCCACAACCTCGGGCGTGCCCCAGATGCGCGAGGCCGCCACCGGCGTGCCGCAGGCCATGGCCTCCAGCAGCACGTTGGCCCAGCCCTCGCGCGAGGACGCCAGCACCAGGGCATCGCAGGCGCCGTAGACCTCGTGCAGCCGGTCGTGCGGCAGGCGCCCCAGGAAGCGCACCCGGCCCGCGACGCCAAGCACCTCCGCCCGCCGCTTCAGGGCGCCTTCCTCCGGTCCTTCGCCGGCGATGAGCAGGCGGGTCTCGGGCGGAAGGTGCGGCAGGGCCTCGATGGCCAGGTGATGGCGCTTGCGCTCGATCAGGTGGCCGACACTCGCCAGCACCGGCGCGGCGCCGGCAGGCGGCAGGCCCAGGTCCCTGCGCAGGGCGGCCCGGTCGGCGGGCGGGCGGAACATGGTCAGGTCGACGCCGTTGCGCAGGGTCGTCACGCGGCCGGCCGGCACGCCCAGGTCCACCAGGCCGTCCTTGAGCGCCTCGCACACCGTAACCAGCGCATCGGCCTGGCCGGCGGCCCAGCGGATCATGCGGCGGGGACGCGGGTAGCGGGGGATCAGGTTGATGTCGGTCCCGCGCGCCGTGATGGACAGCGGCACGCCGAAGTGCCGCGCCAGCAGGGCCGCCGCCACACCGTCGGGATAGAAATAGTGGGCATCGATCATGTCGAAGCGGTATCCGTCGGCGCGCAGACGCTCCAGCACCGGCCGCGCGGCGCGATAGAGCAGATAGGGGGCGGCGGTCATCCCCACCTTGGGGATCACCGGATACCGCGGATGCTCCACCGCTATGCCGTGCCGCGTTTCCGCCGCCGGGGCGCGGGCGAAGGCGGCATAGCCTCCGAAGCGCGGGTGGGAGAACGGGAACCACGGCACCGGCGCGACGACGCGGGCGGTGATGCCGTGGTCGTGCTCCAGCAAGTG
Source organism: Caenispirillum salinarum (assembly GCF_044803115.1). Classification (GTDB taxonomy): domain Bacteria; phylum Pseudomonadota; class Alphaproteobacteria; order Rhodospirillales; family Rhodospirillaceae; genus Caenispirillum; species Caenispirillum salinarum_A. Next base: position 3,763,642 of record NZ_CP085224.1, read on the forward strand.
GCGCAGGCGGTTTTCCACGAACACGCCGTGGTGCGGCTGCGCGGCGTTGGGATAGAGGGTGGTGAAGGTCAGCAGGCGCAGCGGAAGAGTCATGGCGTGCCGGCCTCCCCCGCCGCGGGAACGGCCGACCGGCCGCCGCGCCGCGAGCGGCGCCGCGCGGCAAGCAGCGTCTCGTAGGTCCGCAGGTAGGCCTCCACCATGACGTCCAGCGCGAAGCGCTCCAGCACCTGCGCCCGTCCCGCCGCGCCCTGGCGGCGGCGCAAGGCGGCATCGCCGGCATGGCGGATCATGGCGCCGGCGAGGGCCTCGGGATCGGACGGCGGCACCAGCAGGCCCGTCTCGCCCGACGTGACCAATTCGGGATTGCCGCCCACGTCCGTCGCCAGCACCGGCAGGCCCGAGGCCATGGCTTCCAGGATCGTGTTGCAGATGCCTTCGGTCCGCGACGGCAGGACGAAAACGTCGAGCCCCTGCAGCAGCGCCGGGACGTCGTCGCGGGCGCCGGGCATCCAGGCCAGGTCCGACACCCCGGCCTCTGCAAGCACGGCGCGGCACTCCGCCAGCAGCGGGCCGTCGCCGATGAGCGCCAGACGCAGGCGGCGGCGGCCGTCGGGCATGGCGTCCACGGCGCGGCAGAAGGCCCGCGCCAGCGTCACCTGGTCCTTGACCGTCTGCATGCGCCCGACCGTGCCGAACACCACCTGGTCCGGTCCGGCGAAGCCTTCGGGCGCCGGCAGCGGGCCGCGCGTGCCCGCACCTGCTTCGGAAAGGGGGCGAAAGCGCCGGCTGTCGACGCCGTTGCAGATGTGACGGACTTTCGCCGCCGGCAGGCCGACGGTTCCGGTCATCCACCGCTGAATATCCCTGGAGACCGCCACATAGCCGTCGACCAGCGGGCTGACGGCGCGGCGCAGACGGTTGTAGCGGCGGTTGGCGCCGTCTTCCTCCACCGCGTCGCGGCCGTGCTCGCCATGGATGACGACCGAGGCGCCGCACAGGCGGCCCGGCACCACCATGTCCACCGCCGGAAGGTTGCGGGTGTGGACGACGTCGGGGCGCAGGCGGCGCAGCAGGCTCCACAGGCGCAGGTAGGCGGCGGGGTCCTTGCCGTCCTTCTTGCCCAGAACGATCACCGGCACATCGCCGCGCGTCAGCCGCGCCTGGAAGGCCCCCGCGGCGCGCAGGCAGACCACGGCATGGCGCACCCGCGCCGGATCGGTGCCGTTGATGATATTGACCAGGCCGTTCTCCATGCCGCCGACGCCCAGCCGGTCGACCACGTGCACCACCAGCGGCACGCCGGCATCGGAGCCTGGCGCCGGCCGTTGCGCACGGTCTGCGGGGTATGCGGCGGCGGGGTCTGTCATGAACGGTCCTGCACCTCCCTGAGCCTTCTCAGGGTCGCCGCCCGCCCCGGCCGGAGCAACGGTTACGACGGACTAAACCGGCGGGGTTAAAGCGGGAACGACACTCGGCGCAGCGCGTCGTCAGGCCTCGGCCGCCACGTCGGCGGGCTGCGGCCCGGCGGTCTTCGGGCGCCGGCGGGAAGGCGGAACGAGGGGGCCGTAGACGCCTTCATAGCGCGCTACCACCGCCCGCCACGACCGTTCCCCTTCCACATAGGCGTGGGCGGCCTCCAGCACCGCCGGCCAATGGTCGCGGTCGGCCAGGACCCGGTCCACGGCGGCCGCCAGGGCCGCCGGATCGTCCGGCGGGAACAGCCAGCCGGTGGCGCCGTCGCGGATCAGCTCGCGATGACCGCCGACGTCCGAGGCCAGAACGGGCTTGCCCATGGCCATGGCCTCCAGCGGCTTCAGGGGCGTCACCAGGTCGGTCAGGCGGATGCGGGCGCGCGGGAAGACCAGCACGTCCACCAGGTCGTAATAGGCCTGCACCTCGGCGTGCGGGACGCGGCCGGTGAAGACCACCCGGTCCGCCACGCCCAGGTCCGCCGCCAGGGCGTGCAACCGCGCATCCTCGGGGCCGCCGCCCACCAGCAGCACGCGCACCTCGGGCCGGCGGCGGGCGATGTCCGGCAGGGCGCGCAGAAGCCCGTCCAGTCCTTCGTACCCGTAGAACGAGCCCAGGAAGCCCAGCACGACGCAGCCGCCCAGGCCGAGCCGCGCCTCAAGGCCGGGGTCGCGGCGGCCGCTGGTCCGGAAAGCGTTGGCGTCGACGGCATTGGGAATGACGGTGACCTTTCCGGGCGGCACGCCGCGCGCCAGCAGGTCGCCGCGCAGGCCCTCGGCGATGGTCGTGACGGCGGTGGCATGGCGCACCGCCCAACTCTCCAGCGCCCGCGTCAGGCGATAGCGCCAGTCGCCGGCCCGCGCCGTGCCGTGGCTGACGGCGGCGTCCTCCCAGAAGGCGCGGATCTCGTAAACCACCGGCAGCCCGAAGCGCCTGCCCACCCGCACCGCCGGCACCGCGTTCAGGGCCGGCGAGTGGGCGTGCAGGATGTCGGGACGCTCCTTGCGGACGACGTCGATCAGGCGCGCCTCGGTCGCACGCATCAGGGCATGCTCGCGCAGCAGCGGCCAGCCACCGGCGCCGCGCGCGGGCGGCATGGGCGTGCGGTGGAAGACAAGGCCCTCGGCCTCCTCCTCCGCCGGGCCCTCGCGCGTGTGCTTGGGCGAGGTCAGATGACAGGTTTCCCACCCGCGGGCCCGCTGCTCGCGCAGGATGCCGAGCGTGCGGAAGGAATACCCGCTGTGCATGGGCACCGAATGGTCCAGGACGTGGAGGATCTTCATGCCGCTTGCCCGCGCAGGATGACCGGAAGCCACATGGTGGCGGTCCCGCGCGCACGCCGGCAACCTGTCATCGGGCTTACGCCCCGCCGTCGCCGTGGCTGGGGCCGTGGCTGGGGCCGGGGCTGGGGCCGTGACTGGGGCCGGGGCTGGGGTCGGGGTCGGGGTCGGGGTCGGAGTCGGCGGCGATGTAGCGTCCCGGCGCGATGATCCCCTTCGGGTCGACGGCGTGCTTGATCCGCCGCGCCAGGTCCCACGTCGGGCCCTCCTGCCCCGTGACGCGGTCCATGGCGGCGACGTTCAGGCGATAGGGCTGGAGGCCCAGCTTGCGGCCCTCGTCCACCAGTTCCAGATAGCAGGCCCGCGCCGCCTCGGCCTCGGTGTCCGGGTCGAACAGCAGCGGCACCGTGGCGTCGGCCACCGAGCCGGACAGGGCGGTCAGCGTGATGAGGGGGTTGAAGCCGTGCTTGCGGCAGGTGCGCTCCACGAAATCGGTTGCCCGGCGGGCGGCGGCGCCGTCCAGCGGCAGAAGCGGCGCATACCACATGAGCCCGCAGCGGTCGCGGTCGGGGTCCAGCGTCTCGGCGCTCTCCGGTGGCCTGAAGCCCGGCCGCCAGTAGGCCAGCGGCAGCGCGACGCGGCGCGGGCGTCCCACCATGATGTCCAGCGCCTGCTCGAAGGAGCCCAGCCGCTCGCGCTGCACCGCCACCTTGCGGCCCGGAACCCAGGCCGCCACGCGGCGCAGAAGCCGGACCCGATCGTGGGAAAAGAAGGTCACCATGCGGCTCACCGGGCGCAGCCGGCGACGGATGGCGCGGCGGGCGCCGGCGACGACGGCGGAGTCGGCGTACAGCCCGCCGATGCCCAGCCAGGGCGCCACGCCATGCTCGCGCCCCATGGCCTCGATGCGCGGGTCCGGGATCAGGCGTCCTTCGTCGTCGGGATAGGGCGCGAACATGGACAGGCCGCGGCGCCGGTTGAGCAGGTTGATCCCGCCCACCAGCCCCGGAAGGCTCTGCTGCAGGCCGCGCACGGCATCGACCGCCGCTTCCAGGTCGGCGTCGCGCTTGAGGTTGAAGACGAAGGCCTCCACCCGCTCGGGCCGGCGGACCAGTTGCAGGGTCATGCGCACCACGACACCCAGGTTGGACTGGCCGAACAGCCCGTCCAGGTACGGCCCGATGCCCCACTTGAAGGCCGGCACCCGCTGATCCGGGGCCGACAGCGCGCACAGGGGCGACTCGTACAGCGACCCGTCGGGCAGCACGACGGTCACAGCCACCACAGCCGCGAAATGGTCGGTGGCGGGCGTGATGCCGAAGCCGCGCTCCAGGGCGTTGCCGAGCAGGCTGCAATCGGGCCCGGCGCCGGTGGTCGGCACCATGAACGGCAGGCCGTGGTCATCGAGGTGGCGGCTGAGCTGGCCCTGGGTCACGCCCGGCTCCACCGTCACCATCCCGAGGTCCGATTCGTCGGCCCGGACCTCGATGCGCGCCAGCCGGCCCAGGTCCAGGACCACAGCATCGAGTGGCGGAAGACGGCTGCCGTAGCCCCAGTTGCGCCCGGTGCTGACGGGATACAGCGGCACGCCGGCTTCCGAGGCAATGACCACGCAGTTGCGAACCTCGTCGATGGTCGACGGCCGGACGACGGCCTGTACCGGCCGGTCAAGTCCCAAGGTATTACGACTGTAGTCGTGGCACTCCTGGTGCTCCAGAACATGCTCGGCACCAACGGTATGCCGCCACCGTTGCAAGGCGCTACTTGGGTCCATTTGCACCTACCTCAGTCCCTGAGAGCCAAAACAAGACGAAAAACCATCAAATTTTATGCTTTTTCCAGTTGTATCGACGCCTTCACTCGCGGCGGATACTGCCGTGACAGGGCTGTGACCGCATTTGTGTCAGCTTTGCCTTCATCAACCACCGGATTGTCACGGGTTGGTTACTATTTATTAAGCGCCGCCCCGCCTACTATGACCCGTCCAAAAGATATATAACCCGCTATCCCAATCGGATTAAACTCAAGGAATGAGTCGGGGAACAAAAATGCGTGAGATGCAGAGTGAGAGCACCATGGTTCGGCCCGACATCGCGACAGCCGGCCAAATCCTGAAGCGGTCAACCGTTCCTTCCCACACCCCCACCCACACCCCTACTCCCAAACCCTCCGCCAAAAAGGACCTGACACTCTTCGCAGACCGGTTCGAAGTCCGGCGCGCCGAAAGCCGTGACGAGCGGAACTTGTGCTTTGAGCTTCGACATCAGGTCTATTGCGTCGAGCGGGAATTCGAAGAGAAGAGCGACTTTCCCGACGGCCGGGAATGCGACCTTTTCGATCGTCATTCCATCCATGTCCTGCTGATCGACCGGACCAACGGCGAGGCCCTGGGCACCGCACGGCTGGTCCTGCCGCATCCGACGCTGGGCCATCCCATCAGCTCGGTGGCGCCGGGCATGGCGGAACGCGGCGGCGTGCTGCCCCCCATGCGGACCGGCGAGATCTCGCGGTTCTGCCTGTCCAAGTCCATCCGCAAGTCGCTGGGTCGTGACGCGGCGTCTTTCCTGCCCTTTCTGCCGCTGGGGCTGATCCAGGGCGTCATCACCGCCATCTACGAGCACCGTCTGACCCACGTCTGCGCGGTGATGGAGCCGGCGCTCCTGCGCCTGCTGACCCGCCTGGGCATCCACTTCAATCCGTGGGGCGAGCTTGTCGACCACCACGGCCTGCGCCAGCCCTGCTGGTCGAACTTCGACGTGCTGATGGACCGCATGCTCGACGAGCGCGCCGACGTCCACCAGTACTGCACCACCGGCGCCCGCGCCGCCGGCGTGCTGCCCGAGGCCGTGACGCGCCAGCGGCCGAGCCGGCGCGAGGTCGCCTTCGCCAGCCCCTGACCGGCTGTCGACTGACGACACTGAAAAGGGATGGCCCACAGGCCATCCCTTTTCCTTTGTGGCGGTGAATCCCGCTGCGCAGGCCGCGCCGATTCAGGCCTCTGGGTCAGGCCGCCTTGCGGCGGCGCCAGCCGCCGATGCCGATGCCGGCCAGACCGAAGCCCAGAAGGGCAAGGGTGGCGGGCTCGGGGACCTGCGCGAAGGTCGTGGCGCCCGTGCCCTGCGAGATCACGCTGAAGTCACCCGACTCAACGGTCCCGTTGAACACGTCGAACCCGTCGTCAGTGATCGCGTTGACGGCGATGCCCGAGTTGAGCTGCAACTGATAGAACGGGACGGGATCGATGAAGTACTGTTCGCCGAACGCCGTGAGTTCGATCTCCAGGTCGATCACGAACGTGATGATCTCGTTCGGGAGGACCTGGATCGTCTGAGAGCCAAAGACCAGCGAGGCCGTCAGAACCGTTTCCGTGTCGCCGTCCACCTCATACCGGAACGGGTCCACCACGTTGTCGGACGGATCGAGGTCCAGTCCGGTATCGGTGGGCGTACGGTCATAGTACAGGGTGAACTCGAACGTGTCGTAGAACCCTTCGGCCTCGGTGATCGTGCCGTCGGCGACGGAGGTCGACGAACCGGTGGCCGTGAAGTTGCCGAACAGCTTGTAATCACTGTTCAGGCCGGCCGTCAGGTCGATACCATTGAGCGTGAAGGTGGTGTAGCGCACCTGGCCTTCCTGGAAGAACGTGCCGGCATCCGGCGTGCCGTCAACGTCGGTAAAGGCGGTGAACAGGAGCACCATGGTGTCGGCCGTGACTTCGTTGCCGCCCACCGGGTCCTCGTCCACGGTGAATTGCGGCGCGGCTGCGGCCGGCGCGGCGTACAGTCCGAGAGCGAAGGCAGCGGCGCCCGCCGCCTTCACCACGGATGAGGTGAGAAATCTCTTAAACATCGAAGGCTCCCTTAGCAGTGCGGCCTGCGCCGCGGTCTTCGTCTGATGGCGGTTAAACCCGACGCCATTTCAGCAAGCCGCGTGCCAAATGATTTTTTCCCTGTTTTTCAGCGCCTTATGGAACCTTCCCGGGCAGCATCTCCGCCATGTGGAAAAACCTCCGACACCCGTGGGCGCCTTCCGCCGGCCCGATGCCCGCAAAGCCGGGGGGTTCGTGCCGATACGGCCGTTTGGCCGGCGTAAAGGCTGCCAACACCTTGCCATTCCTCGCCAGTCGCGACCCGTTCAGGGGCCGCGCACGCGCCGATGCCGGGCGCCCGCGAAAGGCACCCGGCCATAGGCTCGGAGAATCGGGAAACGGATGGTCAGACCAGCACTTCGGCCGGGCCGCCATGCCCCAGAAAGCCGGCGGGGCTGGCGCTGGCGCCGTAGGCGCCGGACTGGAAGATCACCACCAGATCACCCACGTCGGCCCGCGGCAGTTCCACCCGGTCGGCCAGCAGGTCCAGCGGCGTGCACAGGCAGCCGACGACGCTCTGGGTCTCGATGCCGTTGCCGGTCATGCGGGTGCCGATGGCGACCGGATAGTTCCGCCGCAGCACCTGCCCGAAGTTGCCCGTGGCGGCCAGGTGATGGTGCAGGCCGCCGTCGGTCACCAGGAACACCTGCCCGCGCGACACCTTGCGATCGACGACGCGGCAGACGTAGACACCGGCCTCGCCCACCAGGTAGCGGCCCAGTTCGATCCCCGGCCGGGCCTCCGGCAGGGCGGCGGCCAGGCGCTCGACCACGCCCGCCATGCCCTCGCCCACCTCGGCCAGCGGCAGGGGCGTGTCCTTGTCGTGATAGGGGATGCCGAAACCGCCGCCCAGGTTGACCATCTCCGGCGCGCCCGGCGCGTCATCGGTCAGGCGCAGGATCAACTCAACGCTTTTTTCCTGGGCCTCGCGGATCAGCGCCGGGCGCAGGGCCTGGCTGCCCCAATAGCAATGGAAGCCGACGAAGGTCAGGTCCAGCGCGCCGATCCGCGCCAGCAGGGCCGGCACCTCCTCGGCATCCACCCCGAACTGCTTGGCCCCGCCGCCCATGCGCATGCCCGAGCCGCGCAGTTCGAAGTCCGGGTTCACCCGCACGGCGACGCGCGGCGTGATGCCCAGCCGGTCGCCGTGGCGGGCGATCTCCTCCAGCTCCGCCGGGCTTTCGACGTTCACCGTGACCCCGGCCGCCACCGCCTGGGCCAGTTCTTCCGACCGCTTGCCGGGCCCGGCGAAGGAGACTCGGGCCGGATCCATGCCGGTGTCGAGCACCGTTGCCAACTCGCCGGCCGAGGCCACGTCGCAGCCGTCCACCAGCCGCGCCAGATGCTGGACCACCGCCGGCATGGGATTGGCCTTCACCGCGTAGGACAGATGCACGGCCGCCGGCAGGTGCGCGCGCAGGGCCGCGACACGCTCGCTCAACAGGCCGCGGTCGTAGGCGTAGAAGGGCGTGCGCCCCACCCGCGCGGCCAGGCGCGCCAGCGGCACGCCGCCCACGCCCAACTGGTCGCCCAGAACGGGAAAGCCGTGGACGCGGGAGGCGCCCGTGTCTGCGGTCAGGGGCGCGTTCATGTCAGGCTTCCTCTTTGCGGAATGTGTCGGCGTGGACGGTGGCGAGGCCCTTGCGGTCGGGCTTGCCGTTGGCGTTGCGCGGCAGGGCGTCCATGGCGACCACCCGGCGCGGCACCATGTAGGCCGGAAGCTCCGCCCGCGCCGCTTCCATCAGCGCGTCGGCGTCCAGGGCGCCACCGTCCAGGCCGGTGGCGACCAACACCACCGCCTGCCCCAGATCGGGGTGCGGCACGCCGATGGCGACCACTTCGCCCACCAGGCCGGTTGCATAGAGCACTTCCTCGATCTCCGTCGGGCTGGTGCGATAGCCCGACGTCTTGATCATCTCGTCCTCGCGCCCGACGAAATAGAGATAGCCCTCGGTGTCCATCTTCACCGTGTCGCCCGACCACACCGCGATCTCCGGGTGCGGCAGCCCGGCGGGCTGGCCGGGCGCGGGCTTGAAGCGGGCCGCCGTGCGGTCCGGGTCGTTCCAGTAGCCCAGCGCCACGAAGGCGCCCCGGTGGACAAGTTCCCCCGGTTCGCCGGGAGCGCAGGGCGACCCATCCCTGCGCACCACCAGCACCTCCGCATTGGGCACGGCCTTGCCGATGCTGTCGGGGCGGCGGTCGACCTCCCCCGGCGGCAGGTAGGTGGAGCGGAAGGCTTCCGTCAGCCCGTACATCAGGTAGCACTGGGTATAGGGCAGCAGCGCCCGCAACCGGTCGAGCACCGCGCGCGGCATCCGTCCGCCCGTGTTGGCGATGTAGCGCAGGCCCGCCGCCGCCTCGTCGGGCCAGCGGCACTGGGCGAGTTGCACCCACAGGGGCGGAATGCCGGTGATGCCCGTGATCCCTTCCGCCGCGACCGCCTTCACGGCGTCGCGCGGCAGCAGGTAGTTCAGCAGCACCACCCGCGCGCCCGAGGCAAAGGCCGTCGTCAACTGGCTGAAGCCCGCGTCGAAGGACAGCGGCAGAAGCGAGAGAATGCGGTCCTCGGCCGTGTTGCCGATGTAGGACGCCACCGAATGGGCGCCGGCCAGCATGTTGCGATGGGACAGCACCACACCCTTGGGCAGGCCGGTGGAGCCCGAGGTGTAGAGGATCGCCGCCATGTCCTGATCCACCACCCGGTGCGGGGCCGGCGCGCCGAGGCCCGATCCGGCCGCCATGACGTCGCGCCAGCGCAGCAGGTCCACCCCGTGCAGCGTCGGCGGCGGGTCGGGCGCCTCGTCCACCAGCACGACCGTCCGCAGGTCCGGGCAGTCGGGCAGCACGTCGGCGAGCGCGCTCAGCCGGGCGCCGCTGGTCACCAGGACACGGACGTTGCAGTCGGTCAGGATATGCTGCACCTGGCGCCCCTTGAGCACCGGGTTCACCGGCACGAAGACGCCGCCGGCATGGGCTGCGCCGAAGCTGGCGACCACCGTTTCGAACCGCTTGTCCAGGTAGATGGCCACCCGCTCGGTGCGGTGCAGTCCTTCCGCGACCAGTCCGCGCGCGCAGGCTTCCACCGCCTGGGCGAGATCGCCGTAGGTCAGGGACTCGCCGCCGCAGCGAAGGGCGGTCGCCAGCGGATCGCGCAGCGCCGCCGAGAGGATGAGATTCGACAGGCGGTCGTGCATGGCGGCAGCCTCCGGGAGTGACGCGGGAAAGATGGCAGGACGGTGGATGAGGTCCAGGGTCAATCGTCGAACCGACGCTTAACGGTGGCGGCGCGCTCGCGGGCCGCGGCCTCGTCCCGGGCGGTCTCGTCCTTGGGCGGCACCATGCGCAGCAGGCCCTTCTGATCGCGGATGCTGGGGGCACCGTCGTTCATCACCAGCCAGTACATCACGAAGCCGACCGCGCCCATGGCAAGGATCAGGATGCCGGTTTCCACGGGGCGCCTCCAAGTATCCGGAAAAGAATTTCGCGGTGTTTCATCAATACCGTGCCTGGCGCCAGGTCTCATCATCTCACGCGGACTAAACCCGACGACGGACTCCTAGGCGGCTCGTCCGCGTGCCATAGTTCAGCGGCGTCAACGACCTCGACCGCCCTGGGAGCGAGCCGGACAGCGCCATGCGCGATATTTTCATCATGATGTTCATGGCGGGCATGATCCCGGCCATCCTGCGCTGGCCGTACCTGGGCATCCTGGGATGGTGCGTGGTGTCGTACATGAACCCGCACCAGCTGGGCTGGGGCCGGGTCAACGACCTGCCCTTCGGCATGCTGATCGGCCTGGCGACCATTTTTTCCTTCATGATTTCCAGCGGGTACCGCAAGGCGGTGCCGCTGACGCCGATCACGGTGCTGCTGCTGATCTTCTTCGGCTACATGACCATGACAACGGTCATGGCTCTCGCGCCGGGGTCGGCCTACGAGAAGTGGGACAAGGTGTTCAAGGTCCTGCTGATGACCTTCATCACCATTCCCATGATGGCCAGTCGCGAGCGCATCCACGCCTTCGTCTGGGTCATCGTGCTGTGCATCGGGTTCTACGGCGTCAAGGGCGGGCTGTTCACCCTGATCAACGGCGGCGGCTACCGCGTGTGGGGGCCGCCCAACACCATGATCGAGGACAACAACCACCTGGCCCTTGCCCTGATCATGCTGCTGCCCATGGTGCGCTACCTGCACCTTCAGAGCGGCGACGTCTGGATCCGCCGCGGCCTGCTGCTGTCCATGGCGCTGATCGGCGCGTCGATCATCGGGTCGTACTCGCGCGGCGCCTTCATCGCCGGCAGCGCCTGCCTGCTCTGGCTGTTCCTGAAGTCGCGGCACAAGATGGCGATCATCGGGCTCGGTGTCTTCGCCCTCATCCTGGGCCTGAGCGTCATGCCGCCCGAATGGATGGCGCGCATGGCGACGATCCAAGCCTATACCGAGGACTCCTCGGTGCAGGGCCGCTTCGACGCGTGGACCTTTGCGTGGCGCCTGGCCGAGATGCGGCCGCTGTTCGGCGGCGGGTTCAATCCCATCGACTCCGGCCTGTTCCTCGCCCTCGTCCCCGATGGCGACGTCGCCCGGGCCTTCCACAGCAACTACTTCGAGGTGCTGGGCGAGCATGGCTTCATCGGGTTGGCGCTTTTCCTGGCGATCCTGGCGACGGGCTTCTTCACCGCCGGCAGCATCGTGCGGCAGGTGCGCCACGTGCCGGGCTGCGAGTGGGCGCGCGACCTGGCCGCCATGGTGCAGGTCAGTCTCGTGGGCTATTCCGTCGGCGGCCTGTTCCTCAACATGGCGACCTTCGACCTGTTCTACCACATCCTGGTGATCCTGGTGATGTTGCGCCTCGTCATCGAGGGCGACGCCGTCGCCACGCCGAAGGCCGCCACTCTTGCCGAACAGGCCCGGGCCGGCCGCCGGCCGCCGCAGGGCGCGCCGACGCCGGCATCGCCCCGCAGCTCGACCATGCGGCCCCAGCAGGGACATGGCGGCTCATGAGCGTGGCCCCGCTGGACATCCTGCTGGTCGCCGGGTTCTTCCCGCCCCATGCGCCCCTGGCCGCCACGCGGGCGCCGGCTCTGGCGCGGTTTCTCGGGCAGCGCGGCCACCGCGTGCGCGTGCTGGCGGCGCGCAACGCCGACTTTCCCCCCGTCATGGACCACGGCCTGCCCGAAGGCTCGGTAACCTGGGCCGAGGTCGCCCCGCCGCTCAGCGCGCGGGCCCTGCTTCGCGATCCCGCCGGCGCAGCGCGCGTCCTGCGCCGTCCCGCCGATGGCCTGCGCCGCCTGACCGGCTGGCCCGACCAGCAGAGCGGCTGGCTGCCGGACGCCGCCCGCCACGGCGACGCCCTGATCGCGGCGCGCCGCCCCGACGTGATCCTCGCCACCGCCCCGCCCCACTCGGGCCTGCTGGTCGCGGAGGGTCTGCACCGACGCCACAGCGTCCCCTGGGTGGCGGAGTTCCGCGACCTGTGGACGGGGCATCCGTACTACGACGGCACCGGCGTGCGGGCCTGGCTGGACGGCCGGACGGAGGCGCGCGTGCTGGGCTCGGCCGCCGGGCTTGCCACCGTCACCGACGGCTGGCGCCGCCAACTCTCCGCGCAATGGCCGCAGACGCCGGTGTGCCTGGCCCGCAACGGCTTCGATCCGGCAGAGATCGCCGCCGCGCCGCCGCCGGCCGGAGCCGCCGATCCGGCGCACCTGACCATCATCTATGCCGGCGTGCTGTATGGCGACAAGCGCGACCCGCGCCCGCTGTTCGCCGCTATCGCCCGCCTGCCGCACGAACAGCGGGCCCGTGTGCGCGTCCACTTCTACGGCAGCGAGCGCGCCACCGTGGAGGCCATGGCGGCCGAACACGGGCTGGCCGCCCCGGTGGTGAGCGTGCACGACCCTGTCCCGCGCGCCACGCTGCTGGGCCTGCAGAAGGCCGCCGACGTGCTTCTGCTGCTGCGCTGGAACGACCGGCGCGAGGACCATGTGCTGGCCGGCAAGCTGTTCGAGTACATCGGCTGCCGCCGCCCCATCCTGTCGGTGGGCTCCACCACCGGCGAGGCGGCGGACATCCTGCGCGACGGCGGACTGGGCCGGGTGTCCGACGACCCCGCCGCCATCGCCGCCCACCTGTCGGCATGGCTGGAGGAAAAGGCTGCGACGGAACGGGTCGCCGCACCGCCCGAAGACGCTTCCGCCGACCATGCCCGCGGCGCCCAGTTCGAGGCGCTGGAGGCGCTGCTCGGCCGCTGCGCCGGCAAGGCATCACCGGCCCGCACCGCGGCGCCGGCGACTTCGAGCCCTGTCGCCGGCGCGCCCCCACGATCGGCTTAAACCGGCGGTTCCGTCGACAATCGGGGCTGCCGCTTCTAGGCTTTTTTTAATGCGAACAGACCCTTCGCGGCGGCGCGCGCCCCGCCAAAGGGTCCAAGGAACAGGGTGAGCCATGCCTGCCGGAAGCCGTTCTCTGACCGCGTTCGCCCTTGCGGCGGCAACCATGCTGGTTCTGCTGTTCACGACGCCCGCGCTTGGCGCCAAGGAGATCATGGTTGGGCCGTTCTATAATCCGCACACCAAGTCCTACTTCGCCTACGTCGACATGAACATCATGGGTGGTGCGGCCTGGCGCGGGGTGCGCAAGGCTGCCGCCCGCAAGACCTACCACGGCGTTCCCGGCCGCCTGGCGGTGGTGAAGGATCGCCAGACCCACGACTGGCTGCGCGAGAAATTCGGCGACGTCATCGACAAGGAGACCTGGATCGGCCTGCGCTATTTCTGCGGCGCCCGCAAGCTGATGTGGGTGGACGGCACCATCATGGATCGTTCGCCGCCGGGCCTTTGGCACCCGCAGTGGCACCGCACGTGGATCATGTGCGGCCGGGTGCGCATGGAGTACATGCCGGTCTACTACGTGGGCGGCGGCATGCAGATGGTCTGGCAGGCGTCGGGTATCGACAAGTTCCAGATTTCGTACCTGGTGGAATTCCCCACCGGCAAGCCCTGACCATGGGCGCCCTGTTCCTGACCCGCGACGACGGCTCGCCGGCGGCCGGCCGCCTTCAGGCGCGGCTGGAGCAGTCCTTCCGGCGCCAGGGCTTCGCCGCCGGCCGCACGGCAACCCACAACAGCCACCGGATCACCTGCTTTGCGCCCTTGAGCGGCGGCCTGCCGCTCGTCCATGCGGACAACGCCGGCAACGTCATCGCCCTTGCCGGCACCGTGTTCTATCGGAGCCGCTATGGCCGGGACGCGCTGGCGCCGCTGCTGGCCGACCTGGTGGCGGACCGCCTGGATGAGCCGGCGCTGTGGGGCAGCTTCGCCGTCGCCGCCGGCGTCCGGGGCGCGGTGCGGGTGATGACCGACCGCTGCGGCACCTTCCACCTGTTCCGCAGCGAGGCGCCGGCGGTGATCTCGTCATCGTTCCTGGCCCTGGCCGAGGCTCTGGACTCGCCGGCCGTCGACGCCGACGGCGTGCGGGACTACGTCTTTCACGGTGCCGCCCACGGCGGGCTGACGGTGCTGCGCGACGTGCGCCTGCTCGACTCCCTGCGCGCCTGGACCTTTCACGACGACGGCCGCGTCTCCGGGCAGACGCGCCCCATGCCCCTGCCCGAGCGCGCCGCCGACGCCACCACGCCCGAGGCGGCGGCCGAGCGCTGCCTGGCGGTCCTGGACGACCGTTTCGCCGCCCTCGCGCGACAGGGCGGCGCCGGGCTCGACACCGCCCTGTCGGGCGGCTACGACAGCCGGCTCATCCTCGCCATGCTGCGGCGTCACGGGACGGTACCGGACCTGCACGTCTACGGCCCTGGTGCAAGCGACGACGTGCGGATCGCCAAATCCGTCTGTGCCGCCGAGGGCCTGAACCTGGAGCACGTCGACAAGGCCAGCCGCCCCATGCCCGACCCGGAGGCCTATGCCGCCGTCGTCTCGGCGACGCTGGAAGCCTTCGACGGCACGCCCAACGATGGCGCATTCGACAGCGGCGCCGACCTGGAGACGCGGCTCGCGCGCTGCCATGACGGACGGCTTGCGCTCAACGGCGGCGGCGGCGAGGTTTTCCGCAACTTCTTCTACCTGCCCGACCGACCGCTTTCGGCGCTGGGCATGCAGCAGGTGTTCTGGAGCCAGTACGACCCCGCCACCGCCGCATCCGGCTTCGACGCCCGTGGCTACGCCCGCCGGTTCGCGGCACGGCTGGCCGCCGACGTCGGGCGCGGCGGGGACGCTGATGCGGTAAGCCGGCCCCTGCCCCGCACTGTCGTGGAAGCCACCTATCCCCTGACCCGCTGCCGCTGGTGGATGGGCCGCAACGCCAGCGTCAACAACCGCCTGGGCGCTGCCGTAACTCCTTTCGTGGACGCCGAGGTGCTGGCGACGACCCTGCCCGTGCCCCTGCGGCTCAAGAACCACGGCCGGCTTCAGGCGGCCATGATCGCGCGGGCCGATTTGGCGCTGGCACGGCATCCGTCAGCCTACGGCCACGCCTTCGACGCGCCGCCGCCGGCACGGCGGGTGCTGTCGGACTGGGCGACCTATGTGCGGCCGCCCGCCGTTCGCGCCCGCACCTTCCGGCTCAAGCGCCAGCCGTCCGTCCCGCCGCCGCCGCTGGCGCCCGAGCGCGTGGCGCGGGTGCTGGGCGGGCCGCCCGAGTACATGCCCCGCTTCTTCCGGCTCGACCGCCTGCGCGAGCCCGGGCAGCTCAACCGCGCCATGACGCTGGAGCTTCTGTTCCGCCGCCTCAACGCCGCTGCCTGACCCGCGCCCCACCTCCCGAGAAGGTCCGCCGCCCATGCTCGACCCCACCCGCCAGACGCCCGCAGCCCTGCCCGACGGCCACCCGCCGGTGCTGGCGGTGATCGTCGACACGGAGGAGGAATTCGACTGGACCCGTCCCCTGTCCCGCGCCAACCGGGGAGTGACCGCCGTGGCGGGAGTGGAGCCGGCGCACGAGGCGGTGTTCGACCCCCTGGGGCTGCGTCCCGACTACGTCATCGATCATCCGATCGCCGCCGACCCGGCCGCCATGGCACTGTTCCGGCGGCTGGAGGACGAGGGCCGCGCCAGCATCGGCGCCCACCTGCACCCGTGGGTCAACCCGCCGGAGACAGAGGCCGTGACCCCCGTCAACAGCTATCCCGGCAACCTGCCCCGCGCGCTGGAGGAAGCCAAGCTGCGGGTGCTGACCGACACCATCGCGCAGGGGCTGGGCCGCCGTCCGACGCTCTACAAGGCCGGGCGCTACGGGGCCGGTCCCAACACGGCGGCGCTGCTGGAGGCGGAAGGCTACGAGATCGACGCCAGCGTGGTCCCCCACGTCTCCTTCGCCGCCGACGGCGGGCCCGACTTCCGCCGGCTCGGCCTGGCGCCGTCGTGGTTCGGGACCGAGCGGCGCCTGCTGGAACTGCCGCTCACCAGCGGGTTCTGCGGCCTTGCCCGGCGGCTGGGGCCGAAGCTGCACGGGCCGGTGACGTCTCCGCTCGGCCGACGCCTCAAGGCGCAGGGCATCCTCAGCCGCGTCGGCGTGATGGAGCGCATCCGCCTGACGCCCGAAGGCAGCACAACCGAAGAGATGCAGCGCCTGATCCGCGCCCTTGTGGCCGACGGGCACCGCATCTTCACGCTGACATTCCACAGCCCGTCGCTGGTACCCGGCCATACCCCCTATGTGCGCGACGGCGACGCCCTGGCCGTGTTCCTGAGCGCGATCCGCGACACCGCCGCCTGGTTCCGCGACCACCTGGGCGGTACCTTCCGCACCGCCGCCGAGATCCGGGCGCTGTGCCAGGAGGCCGCCGCCGGAACCTCTACCCCGACAACCGCTGCCATGAAGAGGGCCTCATGATCCCGCACCGCCGTGTCGTTCTGTCCGCCGTGCTTCTTCTGGCGTCCGCCCTGCCGGCGCAGGCCTGGGACCTGAAGGTGGGGCCGGGCCTCTACTACACGCAGCCGAGCCAGGCCGCCAAGGATGCCAAGGACGGCGACCGGGTGCTCATCCAGGCCGGCACCTACGAGAACGATACCGCCACCTGGAAGGCCGCCGACCTGACCATCCAGGCGGTCGGCGGGCCGGTGCGCATCGTGTCGCGCGATGGCCGCGTGGCCGGCAACAAGGCGATCTGGGTCGTCCAGGGCGACCGCACCACCATCGACGGCATCCACTTCGCGGGCGCCCGCTCCAGCCACCACAACGGCGCCGGCATCCGCCTGGAGGGCCGGGACCTGACGCTGCGAAACTGCGGCTTTTCCGACAATCAGATGGGCATCCTGACGGGCCACGACCCCGAGGGCGTGGTGGTGATCGAACGCTGCCATTTCGCCGACAACGGGGTGGGCATCAAGCCGCAGAACCGCATCGGCCACAACATCTACATCGGGCGGCAGAAACGGTTCGAGATGCGGTTCTCCTCCTCCACCGGCGCCAATGTCGGCCACGCGGTCAAGAGCCGCGCGCAGGAAAACCACATCGTCTACAACCACATCGCCGACCACCGCGAGGGCCGCGCGAGCTATCTGGTGGACCTGTCGGAGGGCGGCGACAGCCTGCTCATCGGCAACGTCATCCAGCAGGGGCCGAAGTGGGAGAACGACACGCTCATCTCCTTCGCCGCCGAGAAGAAGGGCAAGGCCGCCGGCACGCTGACGATGGCCCACAACACGCTGGTGAACACCGCCGACCAGGGCTACTTCCTGCGCAATTACGCGCCTTCGGCGGCGGTGCTGGTCAACAATCTGCTGGTGGGGCCGGGAGAGATCGCCGAGGGACCGGTGGAGGCGGAGGGCACCGTCCGCCTGCCCGACGGGCCGGCGGCCGCGCGCTTCGCCGACCCCGACGCCTTCGATTACCGGCTGGAGCCGTCATCTCCGGCCGTGGACGCGGGCACCGAAACGCCGCGGCAGCTCGCCCCGGCCTACAGCTTCGTCTTCGGCACAAGCCGGGCGCTGGAGCGCACCACCGGCGGCGGCGCCCCCGACGCCGGCGCCTTCGAGGCGGAGGCGCGTTAGGGCCGCTTCGCTTCTTCCGGATAGGGCGCCAGGCTGGACAGGAAATCGGCCGGCGAGCATCCGCCGGCGCGGTACTCGATGGCGCCCAGGTCGGCGCCCCCGGCACCCCGGCGGCGGCCGCAGAAATCGGTGTCCACCGTCTCCAGCTTCAGCCCCGCCGCCAGCAGCGGCGGCACGTCGCGCAGGCGGAAGTCGGCGGCGTCGGGATCGGCGTACCAGCCGCGCATCTCCGCCGGCCGCCGGTCGGCGCTGAAAAAGCTGCCCAGCACGATGTTGTCGCCCTCGATCGCGGTGCCGCCCTCGCGCTCGTGCACGCGCCCGGCGATCACGTTGTTGCGCAGGCGCGCCGTGCTCTGCGGGTAGCGCACGTCGATGCCCAGCGTGTTGTAGAGCGTGTTGTGGGCCACCTCGGTCCCCGTCGCCTTGTTCAGATAGATGCCGACATCCGGGCAATGCATGACGATGTTGTTGGTCATGCGTCCCTCGGCGTGCTCCACACCGTCGCAGGCGCCGCCGCGACAGTCGCCCCCGGCGGAGCCGCCGCCCCCGAAGGACAGGCCGACGCGGGTCTCGCCCTTCACGGGCACGGCCATGGAGCAGATGACGAGGTTGGCGTCGAAGACACCCCGCGCGCCGCCGCCCTTCATGAAGCCGGCGTAGGAAATGCGGTCGCCGCCTCCCTTGGCCATGTCGGCGATGAGCGAATGGCGCACGGTCCAGTCGGACGCGCCGACGATGTCCACGAAGGACACGGGCGAGTCCGTGCGCCGCCGGTCCGTGGCGGCGAAGGTGGAGAACTCCACAAGCCCGGCGTCGGGATAGGCGCCGCGCAGGCCGTTCACTTTCAGCGGCGAGTTGAAGTCCACCATGCGGGTGTTGCGGATGATGGTGCCGCGCGCCTTGCCCACCACATGGAAGGCATGCTCGCAGCGGCCGGAGTTGTCGCAGGTGCCGCGGATGTCCAGGTTCTCGAACACCCAGAAGGGGGCGCGGACGTGGAAGCCCTCCATCATGTCCAGGTTCAGCGTCACCGCGCCCAGGCTTTCCGCCCGCACGACGATGGGGGCGTCGGCGCGGCCGCCGGCATCAAGGTCGATGCCGCGCCCGCGCAGCTCGTAGGTGCCCGGCGCGATGAGGATCTCGCGCCCCGGTACGGCTTCCCTGAGGGCCCGGCGCAGAGCCTCGGCGGTGTCCACCACCACCGTGTCCGGCGCCGTCCGCCGCGCCATGCCCGCCGTGGCCACCGCAACGGGCGTGGGCTCGGGCAGTCCGCCGCCGTAGAAAGGCGCCGGCAGGTGCAGGTCGGGACTTGCCCCGGTGCCGCGCCAGTCGGCCAGTGTCACCCCATCGGGAAAGGCCGACACGGCCCCCGGCGACGGCCGCAGGGAGTCGGCCAGCGGTGCCAGGGGCTCACCCACGCTGGGATAGCGCACCTTCAGCACGTCGGCGGCATAGACCAGAAGCTCGGGCAGGGACCGGCCGGACTGGAGCCCCCGCATGATGCGGTCGGCGTTCGCCGCGCCCACGGCGCCGACGCCCACCACGCCCACGGCCGCCAGTCCCAAAATCAGCTTGCGCAGTCGCATGACGCGCCCTCCTTGTTCTCGCCCACCTGCGTCGACGCTGGCGTCGGCGGCGGGCACGGGATCACCAGCCGCGGCGGCCGGTCGTCGCGCCACGAGACGTTCACGCGCGGCGCCAGATCCGACACCATGACCTGCAGGCGCGGGCCCAGCCGCAGGAACGTCGCCCGGCCCACCGCCGCGGCTCCCAGCGAAGCGTGGCTCTTGAGCGAGGCGGCGTTGAAGGCGCTGATGCGGCTGGCGGAATGGCACGCCCCGCGCTCGCGCAGCAGGGCGTTGGCGGCATCCCACAGCCGGCCGAAGGCGAAGCCCGTCCGGTGGTCGGGGTGGACGTAGACGTCGAAGTCCCACGAGGCCGCGCCCTCGGGCTCGCGCACGTAGCGGCAACGCACCTCGTCCTCGTCGAAGGGGCCGAGGCACAGCCACAGGCAACCGATCACCCGTCCGTCCTTCACCGCCCCCAGGCACAGCGCGCCCTGATCGAAGCGGTAGTCCATCACGGCACGGGTCAGCGGCAGGTCGAACAGGCGCGGGTCGTCGCGCGACAACGGCTCGACGGCGATGGACCGGCCCCGGTGCGGCTTGAGCAGCGGCTTTTGCGGCACCGGCTGCAATACGATCACGTAGCGGTGCAGCCGCACGATCCCGCCGGTGCGCCACAGCACCCTGCTGATCCAGTAGAGCACCGCATTGGGTCCGCCCAGCTCGGCGGCCGTCGCCCGCAGGCGGGCGGCCAGGCCGGGCGGATGAGCCGTTGCAGCAGCGTCTGTCTCGGCAGCCATCCCCGTGTCCTTCCTATTCCGCCGCCCCGGCCACCGGCGCGCGCGCACCCGCCGGACGGTCGCGGCGGCGGGCGAGCCAGCGGTGCAGGGTCACCAGGTCCCAGGCGATGGACAGCGCGCCGTTCCCCTGGGCCTCGGGTGCGGTCAGGGCCTCGACCTCGGCATCCAGGAACGCGGGCCGGAACAGGTTCTCGCGCTTGAGGTCGTCGATGGCCTCCCGCGCCATGGCGTTGAGCGCCGGATCTGTGCGCAGGAACTCCAGGTACGGCAGGCCGAAGCCATGCTTGGGCTTGTCCAGGATGGCACGCGGCAGCACGCCGGCGAAAGCGTCCTTGTAGAACCCGCGCAGCCGTCCGCCCTTGCACAGAAGCTCGGGCGGGATGGTGGCAGAGAACGCCATCACGTCGTCGTCGAGCATCGGATAGCGCACCCGCACGCCGGCCAGCGCACACATGCGTCCGACCTTGCGCAGGTCGCCGTCGGCCAGCGTCAGGCGCAGGTCCAGCGCCATGAACCGCATGAGGTCGGACGGCGTCTCCGCCGCATTCCAGATGTCGGCCACCAGCCGCTCGGGCGCGGCGCGGTCCACCTCGGCCAGCAGGTCGGGCGCAAGCACGGCCTCCGCCGGCAGGTGGGAGAGCAGCCCCTCCCGCGTTACCCGCACGGGCATGGGCAGGCGGGCCTGGGCGACGTAGCGGGCCGTCTTGCGGAACAGGGTCACCCGGCTGTCGCGCGACAGGCGCCCGGCCACCGGCTCGATCAGCGCCTTGCGCAGCACCGCCGGGATGCGCGCATAGGGCTGGAAGACCCGGTCCTTGAGATAGCGCGCGTTGCCGGCGAACAGTTCGTCGCCGCCGTCGCCGGCCAGCAGAAGGTCCACCCCCGCCGCCCGCGCCCGCTGCGCGCACAACAGCGCCGGAACGGCCGAGGAATTGCCGAACGGCTCGTCATAGGCGGTGGCGACGGCATCGAACACCGCCGCCACGTCGGCGGGGCGGACGGCGGTCACCTCGTGGTCCAGGCCGAAATGATCGGCGGTGATGCGGGCAAAGGCGCTTTCGTCGTAGGCCGCGTCCTCGAACCCGATGGTGAAGGCGCGCGCCGGCCGGTCGCCGTCAATCGCGTCGGCCAGAAGCCCCGCCACCGTGCTGCTGTCCAGCCCGCCCGACAGGAAGGCGCCGACCCGGTGCGGCGCCTCGTCCGCCACGGCGCGGCGCACGGCGGCGCCCAGCGTGCCGCGCAGCCGGCCGGCCAGCGTTGCCTCGTCCGCCGCACGGTCGGGGGCATAGGGCATGGTCCAGTAGCGTCGAATGCGGGTCCGGCCAGCCTCGTGCACCAGGCATTCGCCGGGCACCAGCTTGCGCACGCCGGGCCGGATGGTTTCCGGCGCCGGCACCCGGTCGACGAAGTACAGGTAGTCGTGGAAGGCCTGCGGCGACAGCCCCTCGGCCGCCACCGCGGGATGAGCCGTCACGGCATCCACGGTGCCGCCGAAGACCACGCCGCCGCCGGGCGTCTCGGCATAGGCCAGCGACTGCACGCCGGCCCGATCGATGGCGGCCAGCGCCCGGCCCGTGGCAGGGTCCACCACGGCCACCGAGACATGCCCGGCCAGCCGCTCCAGCACACCCGCGCCATGACGGCGCCATCCTCCCAGCAGGGCGGCCGCGTGGCCGTGGGCGCGGGCGGTGGCCGCCAGGTCCTCGTCCCGCCACCAGGGCGATCCGTCCCACACCGCCGCCAGGCCGTCGGCGGCGCGGAAGCCGCCGGCCGCGGGATGCACCGCGCACCCCACCGCCCCCGCCGCGCCGGCGAAGGCCTGGCGGATCATGTCCGTCGGCTCGGGCAGGGTGTCGAGCATGGCGTGAAGGGTGCCGCGCGCATCCGGCACGGCGGGACCGCCGATCCAGCCGCAGAAACCGCTCATGGCCGTCCTCCGCGCGGCTCGGGTTGCAGGTGACCGAGCGTCCGGGCGAGCACCTGCGCCCGGTGCCCCTCGGTGCTGAAGGTGTGGTTGGCGTCGGCCATGCGGTGCAGGGCGAAGGCGTTGCGGCCCTTGAAGCGCCGGCGCACGCTCTTGCGCGCCAGCACCGTGTCCTCGAACTCGCGCGCCGTCAGGTCGCGGCCCGACAGGATCACCGTCAGCGGCACGGACGCGGCCTCCAGCGCCGCCGCCAGGCGATCGGGCAGCGGTGCTGGGCCGGCGGGCTGCGCCGCCGCGCGTTTCCCTCCACGCGCCGCCCGCAGGCTTCCCAGCGCCTGGACAGCCGCCCCGCGCAGGTCGACGCCGCCGGTCAGCAGCTTGCGCCAGAAGGCCGGGTTGAGCAGCCGCCGGCCGTAATAGTGCTTCACCCGCGCCGCCGCCGCGCCGGATTCGCTGCGGGCCCAGGGATTGAGCAGCACCGCCCCGGCCACGGCCGGGTGCCGGCGACCCGCGTCGGCCAGGTGGAAGGCGATGGCCGTGGCGCCGTCGCACAGGCCCCACAGCACCACCTCCTCAAGCCCCGGCTGGTGCTCCAGCAGCGTGTCCACGGCCGCCGCGATGTCGTCGCCGCAGTCCTCGAAGCCGCGGAAGTCGCCGCCGCTGTCACCCATGCCCCGGTAGTCGAAGCGCAAGGCCGGGACCCCGGCCTCGGCCAGCGACCGGGCGAGCGTCACGTACTGCCGATGGGCGCCGGCGCGGTACTGCGGCCCGCCGACGACGATCACCACGCCGCGCCGCGCCGGGCGGCTGGTGCCGTGCAGGATGCCCACCAGCACGGCGTCGCCGCAGGGGAAGGCGAGCGGGGTTTCCAGGCGGTGGCGGATGGCGTTCATGGCGTCGTCCCCCGCATGGTTCCGTCCAGATGCGCCGGCGGGGCCGGCGGCGGCGGCGCATGGCGGGGAACCGTCACGACCTCCACCGTTTCTTCCAGCAGCGCCGGCGCGAGCGTGGTTTCCTCGATGGACCAGAAGGGCTCCCCGGCGACCTGCCGGATCTCGGCGTCGATGCGTCGCCGC
Source organism: Caenispirillum salinarum (assembly GCF_044803115.1). Taxonomy (GTDB): domain Bacteria; phylum Pseudomonadota; class Alphaproteobacteria; order Rhodospirillales; family Rhodospirillaceae; genus Caenispirillum; species Caenispirillum salinarum_A. The sequence goes on from NZ_CP085224.1 coordinate 3,786,628, forward strand.
ATCCAGCCTTCCACCACCGCCCCCACGGCGGGCGGCACCGGCGCGGCCGGATCGGCGGCGACCTGAAGCCAGGTCAGGCGCCCGCGGTAGCCCTCGGCCATGTCCTTGAGCATGAGGCCGTCCAGGTCGGCGGCCATGCCCGGCGTGACGGGATAGCCGGCGACGTCCAGGGTCTCGCCGGCGGCCAGCCGGACGCGCAGGTCCTTGACCGTCTCCCGCGCCCCCGCCTCCAGGCCGGCCGCGACCCGCACGCGCAGGAGTTGGCTGAGGAACATCTCGCCCTTGGTGACCGGGTGCCACAGCAGGGCGTGATCGAGCCCCTCCGCCCGCGCCAGGTCGAGCGCCAGCAACGCCCCCGACCGCAAGCCCACAGCGCCCAGGGGCGCCAGGCCCTGCGCCCGCAGCCAGGCCGCCGCGGCGGTGGCATCGGCGCGCCAGTGGTCCCAGCGGGCATCACGGAAGGCACCGTCGCTGTCGCCCGTGCCGCGCGGATCGACCACCAGCAGCGCCTCGCCCGCCGCCGCCAGCCGCCGCCCGAGAAGCGCGGCCATGCGGCGGGAGCGGTTCATTTCCTCTGCGAACGGCGGCAGGTAGACAAGCGCCCGGCGCGCCGCCCGCCCCGCGTAGAGCACGGCGAACAGACGCCCCGACGGCCCGTCCAGAAACATCGGGCGCGGCGCGGTCTCGGTCATGGCGGGAACGGGCGGGCTGAGGGGCATGGCGTCAGGCGGCCTCGTGCAGCTTGTCGTCGACCAGCGCGCACAGGCTGCCGACTGTCTCGAACACCTCCACCGACAGGTCGTCATCCTCGATGACGATGTCGAAGCGGTCTTCCAGCCCGGCGATGACGGTCGCAACCGCCATGCTGTCGAACTCGGGCAGACTGCCCAGAAGCGGCGTGTCCGCCGTCAGGGTCTCGGCGCGCGGACCGAGTTGCAGGACCTCGCCGAGCAGGCCTTTGACATGGTCGAGAGTGGTCATGAACGGGAAACCTCCTGATATGGTGAAGGGGCGCCTACGAGCGGTCGTCCACGGCCCGGCAGCCGCCGTTCCGCGCCCGGTCGATGAGCGGCTGGGCAAAGCGGATGGGAATGGCATAGGTGATGCCGCTGGGCTCGCTGATGGCCGAAAGCTGGCGCTCGCGCGTGCTTTTCACGTAGACGCTGTTGAGGATGCCGATGACCCGGCCGTCCCGCTGGTCGTAGAGCGGGCTGCCGCTGTTGCCGGGGTAGGCGGTCGCGTCCAGCTGGTAGATGTCGAAGTTGTCGCGCAGCCGCTCCAGCACGGCCGGGTCCAGAAGCTTGGGATCGGTCATGGGAACGGCCGCAGGCGCCACCGCCGAGACCATGCCGCGGTGGGTCACCGGATGCAGGCCGACGGCGCTGCTGAGCGGATAGCCCGTGAAGGCGATGGGCAGGCCGGCGTCCACGATGGCGTCCACGTCCAGCCCCACCGCCGCCGGCAGGCGCCGGTCGCCCAGCACCAGCAGGGCCAGGTCGCGGGCATCGTCGCGGCAGACGTGGGACGGCGTGATGACCTCGACGTCGCGCGCGCTGCCGTCGCCCTTGTTGCGGATGACGGCGATGCGCTCGCGCCGCTGGTGGTCGAGCATGCGCGGCAGCACATGGGCGCTGGTCAGCACCATGGAGCCGTCGCCGATGCCGAAGCCGGTCCCCATCAACGCCACCGGCGGGTGGCGCGACGGCTGGAAGGTGCCCACCGCCACCACGGCCGGCTCCATGCGCTGAATGATGGAGCGCAGATCGCGGTCCTGCGCCTGGGCCGGCGGCACGGCGGGCGGCGCCAGAAGCGTCGGCAGCGCCACGGCCAGGGCCAGGATCGGGGTCAGGGCGGCGGCACGGGGCCGACGGGCTGGATTGCGCATGTGCGACGGCCTCCGGACGTTCATTCCGCCGGCACCGCAAGGCGCGGACCGGGCGGGGTGTCCGTGTCCAGGCTCACCGGCGCCTCGGCCTGCTGGCGGCGCAGGAAGGCCTCGAACATCAGGACCGACCAAAGGGCGGCCGAGTGGTCGTTGCGGCCGCTGATGTGCTGCTCGGCCAGGGTGGAGAGGAACGCCCGGTCGAACAGGCCGCTGTCGGCCAGGACCGGCCCGTTGACGGCCTCGCGCAGGCGGTCCTTCAGCGGTCCCCGCAGCCATTTCGCCAGGGGCACGGCGAAGCCCATCTTGGGGCGGTAGAGCACGTCGCGCGGCACGTCGGGCTCCAGCGCCTTCTTGAGCACCGCCTTGCCCTCGCGCCCGATCAGCTTCATCTCGGGCGGCACCGTCCCCGCCCATTCGACGAAATGGTGGTCGAGCAGCGGCACCCGCACCTCCAGCGCCACCGCCATGCTGGTGCGATCCACCTTGGTCAGGATGTCGCCGGGAAGATAGGTTTTCATGTCGGCGTACTGCACCCGCGACAGGGGATGGTCGGTGGGTGCGGCCTCCATGTGCCGGCGCAGGACGTCGGCGGCGTGGTAGGCCCCCAGCCGTGCCTTCAGGCCGGGACTGTAGAGCCGCGCCCGCAGGTGGTCGGGCAGGACCGAGACGGCATGGAAGTAGCCCTCCACCGTCTCGCGCCCAAGGGCCTGGAAGGTGGTCTTGGCGCGCAGAGGCTTGGGCGCCCAGTCCATCTTGGGGTACAGCACCCCCAGCGCGCCGAACAGCGGCCGCCGCATGCCCGGCGGCACCAGTCCGCGCACGCGCTCCTCAAGCGCGTGCCAGCGATGGCGGCGATAGCCGGCGAACACCTCGTCGCCGCCGTCACCCGACAGCGCCACCGTCACCTTTTCGCGCGCCAGCTGGCAGACGCGGAAGGTGGGCATGGCCGAACTGTCGGCGAAGGGTTCGTCGTACATGGCCGCCAGGCTGTCGATCAGGTCGAAGCTCTCGGGATCGACGCGCCGCGTGCGATGGTTGGTCTTCCACCGCTCGGCCACCTTGGCGGCGTGAGGACTTTCGTCGTGGTCGGCCTGGGCGAACCCGATGGAGCAGGTGTCCACCGGATCGCTGGACTGGCGGGCCATCATGGCCACGACGCCACTGGAATCCACGCCGCCCGACAGAAAGGCACCCAGCGGCACCTCGGCGATCATGCGGATGCCCACGGCCTCCTTCAGGCGCGCGCGCAATTCGTCCACCGCATCGTCCATGCGCCGGGGGCCGCCGGCGCCGAAGGACACGTCCCAGTACTGGCGCGGACACGGCGGGGCCGGGTCGTCGCGCCGGACGCACAGGGTGTGGCCGGGCGCCAGCTTGTGGACGCTCTGGTAGATGGTCCGCGGGTCGGGCACGTAGCCGTAGGCGAAGTAATCCTCCACCGCCAGCGGATCGATCGCGCGCGACAGGCCGGGATGGCGCAGCAGGCTCTTCAGCTCCGAGCCGAAGACCAGCGCGCCGCCGGTGGTGCGCGCCCAGTACAGCGGCTTGATGCCCAGGCGGTCACGGGCCAGGAACAGCGTATGGCGGCGGCGGTCCCAGATGGCGAAGGCGAACATGCCGCGAAAGCGGGTGACGCAGTCCTCGCCCCATTCCTCCCAGGCGTGGACGATGGCTTCGGTGTCGCAGTGGGTGCGGAAGACGTGGCCGCGCGCCCGCAGATCGTCGAACAGTTCGGCGAAGTTGTAGATCTCGCCGTTGTAGACGACGACCACCGAGCCGTCCTCGTTGAACAGCGGTTGGGCGCCGCCGCCGACGTCGATGATCGACAGCCGGCGGTGGCCCAGGCCGACGCCGTCCTCTGCGAACAGACCGCCGCCGTCGGGACCGCGATGGTGCTGGCTTTCGTTCATGGCATGCAGCAACGCCTGGTCGACCGGGTGATCGGCGCGGGCGTGGTAGATGCCGACTATGCCGCACATGGGAGTCTCCTTAAGCCTGTCGCCGCCCGCGTCAGCGGCGGGCCAGCGCGGGGGTGCCGCGCGCCGCCGTCGCCAGCTGCGTGGACAGGGTCCGGTGGGCGCCGACGAAGGCGCGGATGCCGCCCTCCGCCGTCGCCTCGCGAAGGGGATCGGTGTATTCGGCAGACACGGCGATCACCGCGCCGGCGCCGCTGCCGCCGAACAGGATGGAGCGCGCCTCCAGCAGTTTCGCCACGCGGTCGTCGCCGGTGTAGGTGCCGTCAATCCAGTACCAGCTCCACACGATGCGGCGCGTCTCGCCCTGGGCCAGGCGCAGGACGCGGACCTCCACCGGCTGGCCGTCGACGGTGACCGCCTCGCGGCTGGTGGACAGGCGGCGCCAGCCGGCGCCCGTCAGGTCGTTGCCGCGGTAGACGACCTCGCGCCCCTGTTCCTGCTGCGGATACCAGGCGACCACGCGGTCGATGGTCGCGCCCTTGGCCTCGAAGGCTTCGCGCACCGTCTCGCGCGCCCCCGGGAAAGCGGGCGTCCAGCGTTCCGATTCGACGGGCGCCCATCCGTCGGGCGACACCAGGGCGAGCGGCTTGTGGATCACGCCGCCGGCGGCCTGCGCCTGACGGGTCGTTTCCGCCGTCACCCAGGTGGGCAGCGCCAGCGCCACCACCAGCGCCACGGCCGTGCCGCCCAGCAGGCGGGCGGCGCTGAAGCGGCGCCGCGGGGGCGCCTCGTCATCGTCATCGCCGCGCCGCGGCGGGTCCTGGCGCATGAACCAGCCGGCCAGCGCCAGCAGGGCCATGACCAGCGAGAAGAAGATCCAGCCGTAGATCAGGTGGTCAACGCCCGTCGCCGCCTCGATGCCGGCGCTGCGGGCCAGCATGACGATGCCGTAGGCGCGGAAGCCGTTGGCGATGATCGGCACCACGATGGACAGCCCGATGAACACCAGCCGGCGCGGCCAAGAGCGGAAGAACATCCAGGCGAACAGCGTGCCGAAGGCGACGCAGGCGGTCAGGAAGCGCAGGCCCGCACAGGCCTCGGCCACCTCGAACCGCCCGAAGGAGGTCGCCAGAATGACGCCGTCGCTGAACACCGGCACGTCGCTGGCGCGCAACAGGCGGACGGTCATCTCGGCCGTCAGGTCCTGCAGGTGGACCACCAGGAACTCGCCGAACGGCACGGCGAACAGCAGGAACGCCAGCGGAAACGCCATGCCCCAGGTGGCGCGCGGCCCCAGCACCGTCAGCACAAGGCCCCAGATCATGCCGACAAGGCCGAACTGCTGGACGACGACGGCATGCACCGTCTCGCCCACCGTCCACAAGAGCGACGCCCCGGCCATCAGCGGCAGCCCCCAGGCACTGGCCCGCGGGGTGAGGCGGGCCAGGTCGGCGCGCCGCTCCCAGATGAGGAACAGCACGACCGGCACGACGATCAGGCCGTGGTTGTAGGAGGCCGCGTTCCACCAGGTGTTCACGGTCGCCGTCACCGTCTCGGCGAACGCCGCCAGCAGCACCACCAGCCCGAACGCCACGGCCGCCACGGAGGGTCGCCACGCCGAGGCGGACGTCACGGCTTCCTGCGACGCCGGTGCGGGTGCAGGCGCGGCCGCGGGCGATGCGCCCGACAGCGCCGGCGCGGGCATCCGGGTCGCGTCTCCGGCGGGACCGGGGCGCGAGGCCCTGGGCGGGGGCGCGGCGGCGTTCTCCGCCGGCGCCGCTGGCGGGGCGGAGAGGTTCATGTGTAGCTGCCGTAGTAGTAGTACCCGTTGTACATGGCCTTGGTGCGCGCACCGAAACGGGTGCGCACCTTGTTGAGCACCAGCTGGATGTTGTCGCAGGCGCTCAGGGTGTCGAGCGCGCCCTTGATCTCGCCCTCGGTGGTGCGCTCGGCCTCGACGATGAGCAGGATCTGCCCGACGTGGGGGCTCAGCGCCGTGCCCTCGGCACTGACCAGCGCCGGGGCGCTGTCGAAGATGATGATGCGGTCCTTGTAGCGCTCGGCGATCTCGCGAATGATCTGGCCGGCCCGGTGGCTGGCCAGGAGTTCCGTGCCCATGGCGTGCGGCCGGCCGGCCAGGATCACCGACAGGTTGGGCACGTTGGTGCGCAGCAGGACGTCGGGGACGCTGAGCGACGGGTCGTCCAGCAGGTCCGTCAGGCCCTTTTCCGCTGAAACGCCAAGCGTCTGCCCGATGTTGGGCCGGCTCAGGTCGCTGTCGACCAGCAGCACGTGCAGGTCGCGCTCCTTGGCGATGCTCATGGCGAGATTGATGGAGGTAAAGCTTTTGCCCTCGCTGGGCAGGGCGCTGGTCACCATGATGAGGTTGTTCTTGCGCACCTCGCCGCGCCGGTAGGTGAACGCCTGCTGCAGCAGCGGGCGCTTGATCATGCGGTATTCCTCGGCGATGACCGAGCGGCTCGGCCGCGGCGTCACCATGCCCTCGGCGTGCAGGCGATCGAGGTCGATGGACACCTCCAGCGGCACATGGTCCGGTGCGCGGGGGCCGCCCCCGCTGCCGCCATGGCCGCCCCCGTCCCCGCCGCCACCGGGACCACGCCCGCCGCCGGACAGGCCGGGGCGGACCTCCCGGCGCGGCGCATCGGCCCCGCGCAGATCGGACGTGGTGCCCAGCCGCTCCGCCGCCCGTTCGACCAGCGATCCCCGGCGCGGCGCGCGCGTCGGCTGATCGCTGTCGGCGGAAGTCTTGTCCATCAGGCTCGTCATGCGTTTCCCCTGCGTTTCCCTGTGTGTCGGCACCCGCCGACGGCCGGCCCGCCAGCGGCGGGCGGCCCCGGAGGCGGGTGTCACTGCACCTTTTCGATGAGCGGCTGAACCCGCTGCATGACCTCGGTCTTCACCGAGTCGGGCACGGCATTGGGCAGGCCGACCTGCAACTCGACCACCATCAGGCCGGCGTAGACCGCCACCAGCGCCGACAGGGCGCCGCCGAAGGACGTCAGGCGCAGCGAGCGGGCGAACCGGCTCTCATGGCTGACCATGGACACGCTGCCCAGCACCGGCAGACCCACGATCTGGGCCAGGCGCAGGGTGCTGACGAAATTGGACTGGAAGCTGGCCAGCAGCACCGCGATGCCCAGGCCCACGCCGAGCCCGGCGATCAGCACACCCGACAGCAGCATGGGACGCTGGTAACCGTCCGGCAGCACCGGCACCTGCGGCGGGTCGATGACCCGGAACTGGACCTTGTCGGCGTTCATCTCGCGGCTTTCGGAGATGGTCGCCGTCTCGCGCCGCTCCAGCAACTGCTCATAATTGCGCCGCGCCATGGTGTAGTCGCGGTTCAGGCGGTCGAGCTGCCCCTGGATCTCGGGCATGCGGTCGACCTGCTTCTCCAGGGCGGCCAGTTCCTCCTCCACCCGCGCCCGGGCGCCCACCAGGGCGGCCACCTGGGCCTCGGCATCCACCAGCGACAGCTTGATGCTCTGGTAGAGGCTGTTGGGCATCTTGGGCACCGGCGGGCCGGCATCCTGGGCGGCCTGCCCGGCGGCGGGCCCGGACTCGCCATCCTCGGTGACGGCGGCGTCGACGGCGCCCACCTCGTCGCCGAAGCCGGTGGCAGCGGCGAACTGGGCGGCGGCCATGGAACGGTCGCGCATCTCCTGGTCGTAGTCGGCCCGCAGCCGATCGAGCAGCCGGCGGGCGGCGATCACGTCGGGATGCTGTTCGGTGTAGTTCAGCAGCATCTCGTCGACGCGCTGCTCCAGGTTCATGATGCGCACTTCCGTCCCCGACGGCGGACCGCCCGGCGAGCCCTCGACGGGCACGAATTCCGGGATTTCCGACAGTTGCAACTTCATTTCGTCGGCCCGCGCGCGCGCTTCGACCAGGCGGCTGTCCAGGCTCTTCATCTCCTCGCGCTTGGCGTTGAGGTGGTTGACGAAGGTGGTGTTGCCCGGCAGGTAGCCCAGGTACTGGGTCTTGAAGGTGTTGAGGCGCGCTTCCGCCTCGTTCATCTGCTCCTCGTATTTCTGAAGCTGCGAATCGATGAACTGGCGGGCGCTGTCGAACTCGCGCCGGGTGGAGCCGGCGTTGTTCTCCATGTAGATGCTGAGCAGCGCCTGCACGACCTTGTAGGCCGTTTGCGGGTCCTTGTCGGTGAAGCTGATCGTGAAGATGTTGGCGCGGTCGCGCGCCATGCGGATGCGGTCGCCCAGCGAACCCAGCAACTCGGCCATGGCGGTCTCGTTGCGGGCCTGAAGGTCCAGGTCCGTCATGCGGGCCACGCGCTCGAGGTTGGTGCGGCTGACCAGCGTCCGCTGCATCAGGTTGATCTGCTGCATCGGATTGATGTCCACCGTCAGGCCGCGCAGCAGGGGCCGCAGCAGGCTGTCGGTGTCGATGTGGACTTTGGTCGCCACGCGGTATTCGTTGGGCACCATTGCGACGGCCGCCCAGCCCAGCGCGCACAGAAGCCAGGCCACGCCCAGAATCTGCCACCGCCGGCGCCACAGGGCCGGCAGATACCATTGTAGCTGCGAGAGAATGTCTTTCATCAGCGTCCCGTTCCGATGTCGCGGCTGGTTGATCGGCCTCCGAGGGCGGCGGCATGGCGCGTCCCGAAGGCGTTCACGAACAGGGGCGCCGCCGCTGGGCCGACGCTCGACCAGTCCTCGACATCTAAAGCCTCGGCGCGCTGTTCTGCCAATCCACCCGGCGGCTTAGTACACTTCACAGCAGCGCGGCCTGTACTCCCTTTGCGACTTCACTTAAGTCTTTGGGTGGCGGTTGCGCCAATACACGGGGGCGTCGATAATGCGACGATCACTACATGGGATTGGTGGAAATGAAACGGCCCTCGATTCTGATCAAGTCCTTACTCCCGGCCCTCGTTCTGGGTCTCGCCGCCTGCGCGTCCGAGACGGCTGCGCCACCCGACGTGCCGGAAGTCGCCGAACGCCCGACCTACGTGATCGGGCCCCAGGACGCGCTGAACATCTTCGTGTGGCGCAACCCCGACCTTTCGACCACGGTGCCGGTGCGTCCCGACGGGCGCATCTCGATCCCGCTGGTCAAGGAGCTAGAGGTCGCCGGCAAGACCCCCGCCGAGGTCGCCGCCGACATCGAGGAGGAACTGTCGCAGTTCGTCCAGGCCCCCAGCGTGACCGTCATCGTCACCTCGTTCGCCGGCCCCTACGATCAGCAGGTGCGCATCGTCGGCGAGGCGACCGAGCCCAAGGCGCTCGCCTACCGCGACCGCATGACGCTGCTCGACGCCATGATTTCGGTCGGCGGCCTGACGGAGTTTGCCGCCGGCAACCGTGCCGTGCTTGTTCGCGAGGATGACGCGGGAAACACGCAGAATTATACGGTTCGGCTTGACGATCTGCTTGAGGAAGGCGACATTTCCGCGAACGCCCGGCTGCTGCCGGGTGATATCATTATCGTTCCGCAAGCCTGGTTCTGAACACCGGGCACCGTTGCCTAAAGGGGGGAGACGCCGTCCGATGTCCATGATCCGGGCCGCGCGCACGGCCGCTCGCCGCATGCCGGGAGCGCCATTGTGATCGTCGTGCGTACACCATCTTTCCCGGCATCCGCCGGTCGGCTCCCGTACCTTGCGCGGCGTCTCGCCGCACCCTCCGTCGCCTCGGCGATGATTGCCGTCCTGGCGCCGCTGGCCGTTGCGCCGGCGGCGGCCCAGGACCGGCAGGAGTTCCTGGGCCTCACCCCGGGTGACGTGCAGATCAACGCCTCGGGCTTCGGCGAGGTCACGCTGACCGACCGGGCCGGCGGCGCCGGCGGAACGGGCGACGTCATCACCACGGTCGGCGCCGGCGTCAACGCCTCGGTGGACGGCGCGCGGACCAACCTTGTGGGCACCTATCGGGCCAGCTACGACCAGTATCTGTCCCAGTCCGACCGCAGCGGCTATCGTCAGACGCTGCTCGCCTCGGGCAATCACGAGGTGATCGAAGAGCACCTGTTCTTCGACGCCTCGGCCAGTATGTCGACGCGCTTCGCCGGGCTGGGCGCGGCCTCGGCCACCGAGCGGGCGGGCGTCGGAAACCAGACGCAGGCCATCTCGTGGTCGCTGGGGCCGACGTGGCGGCAGCGCGTCGGCGGCTCCTTCGCCAACCTCTCCGCCTCCTACAAGCTGGCGGGCACCGCCTTTTTCGCCGCCAGTTCCGGGGACGTCGGCGAGTCCGACCGGCCTGACAACGGCATCATCCACAACGCCGCCGTGGCGCTGAACAGCGGCAGCGACTTCACCCGCCTGCGGTGGAGCCTGGGCGGCAGTTGGCAGACCCAGACCGGCAGCGGCGACGACGGCGACAGCGGCACCCGCTCCGTCGTGGCGTCGACGGAATACCGCATCGACCGGCGCTTCGGCCTTCTCGGCAGCGTCGGCTACGACGACGTCCAGTTGACCGACCAGGCAGAAGGGGTGATTTCCGAAACCGACCTGTCGGGCGTGTCGTGGACGGTGGGGCTGCGCTTCAACCCGTCGCCGCGCACCGACATGCGGGCTGAATACGGCCAGCGCTACGGCGACCCGTACTACAGCGGCACGGTCAACTGGCGCGTGACAGCGCGCACCTCGGTCTCGGCCAGCTATCAGACGGACGTCCAGACGCTGCAGGAGGCCCTGCTGACCGGCATTACGCCCGAATGCCTGAGCGCCGGCCTCTCGGCCGTGGGCGGCGAGGACGTGCCGATCACCGTGGAGTGCCTGCTCGACCTGTTCAATACGGGCGTGCTGGGCCCCGAGGGCGTCAATCCCAGCGCCCCCTTCACGCTGGTGGACGGCACCGCCCGCACCCAGACCTTCCGGGCCGGCATCAACACCCGGCGGGAGCGCACCAACTACTCCCTGAACGGAACGGTCACCCAGCGCGAGTTCACCATCAACGGTGCCGAGGACACCACGTACTCGGTCACCGGTACCGCCAGCCGCCGCCTGGACGAGCAGACCACCGGCAGCGTCAGCATCAGCTACACCGCCAGCGACAACACGGTCACGGGCAACGAGGACGCCGGCCTGGTTACGTCCGACGGTTCCAGCTCCCTACGCGGAAGGCTCAGCCTCTCCCACCAGTTCGCCGACGATCTGAACGGGTCGGTCAGCTATAGTCACCTTCGCCGGGACGATAATTCAAGTTCCGGCTCGACCAGCGAGAATGCCCTCGTCGCGCGCATCGCGGTGACGTTCTAAGGCCGGCCGCCAGCACGCCGACGGCGCGCGTCGGGCCGGTGGAACGGCCGGACCGACGCGCGACGGGTCCACTCCCCCGTTGCGGAGGTGACCCTTGTACGTCGAACACTATGGCCTGTCCGGCCATCCGTTCCAGCTGACACCCGACCCGCACTTCTTTTTCGGCTCGACCGTCCACAACCGCGTCAAGTCCTACCTGACCTACGGCATCGCCCAGGGGGAGGGCTTCGTGATCGTCACCGGCGACGTGGGCGCGGGGAAGACGACCCTGGTCGGCCATCTGCTCGACACGCTCGACCCCGACCGCTTCCGCTGCGCCAAGATCGTCACGTCGCAGATCGGCGCCGACGACGTGCTGCGCATGGCCGCAAGCGGCTTCGGCCTGCACCCGGAGCGCGGCGCCACGAAGGCCGAGCTGCTGACGCTTCTGGCCGACTTCCTGGCCGCCCGGCAGGAGGAGGGACAGCGCTGCCTTCTGGTGGCCGACGAATGCCAGAACCTGCCCTTCGATGCGCTGGAGGAACTGCGCATGCTGTCGAACCTGAGCGTCGACGGCGCGCCGCCCCTGCAAACCCTGCTGGTGGGCCAGCCCCAGTTCCGCGCCACTCTGGCGACCCCCAACCTGGAGCAGCTACGCCAACGGGTCATCGCCTCCTGCCACTTGGGGCCAATCGACGCCTCCGAGGTCGAGGGTTACATCAAGTATCGGCTGGAGGCCGTCGACTGGCGCGGTGATCCCGAGTTCACTCCCGACGCCTTCGAGGCCGTCCACCGCCACGCCGAGGGCGTGCCCCGCCGGGTGAACATCCTGTGCTCGCGCCTGCTTCTGTTCGGCGCGCTGGAGGACCTGCACACGTTGGATGGGCAGGCGGTCACCGAAGTCGCCGAGGACATGGCGGCCGAGGGCGAGGCCGTGCTCGACCGCGAAGGCGCCGCCAGCGTGCCCGGCGCGCTGGTGCCGCGCAATGGCCGATACCACGGCAGCGGGCCGGCGGAGGCGCCGGGCCATCATGCCGGAGCCCCGGCGCCGCTGCGTGCCAGCGCCCTGCGCGAGTTGGCGGACCAGCCCGAGGAACTGATCGCCGTCGTCGAGAACATGGAGCAGCGCATCGCCCACCTGGAGGACCGCGCCCGGCGCCACGACAAGGTGTTCCGCCGCACCCTCACCACACTGTCCGACCACCTGGAAGAATTCATCGACGGAATGAGGCCGAGGTCGCAGCCATGAACCAGATCACTCCCGCCGCTACCGCCGCCCGCGCCCGCGCCGCGCCGCCCCCGGTGTCCCGGCGGGAGGTGCCGCTGGCGGCACCGTCCGGACCCGGACCGAAGCGGGACGCGCGCGGCCGCATCGTCAACGCGATGACGGTGGACGTGGAGGACTGGTTCCAGGTGCAGGCCCTGTCGGCCCACGTCGACCGCGACAGTTGGGACTTGCAGAACCGCAGGGTGGAACGCAACACCGACCGCATTCTCGACCTGTTCGCCGAGGCCGGCGTGTCGGCGACGTTCTTCACGTTGGGCTGGGTGGCCGAGCGGTATCCGCTGCTCGTCCGCCGCATCGTCGATGCCGGGCATGAACTGGCGAGCCACGGCCTGGCCCACGTGCCGGTCCACGCCCAGAGCGCCGACGCCTTCCGCCGCGACATCCGCCACACCAAGGCGCTGCTGGAGGACACTGGCGGCGTGGCCGTCCATGGCTACCGCGCCGCCACGTTCTCCATCGGGTCCCGGACTCCCTGGGCCCATCAGGTGCTGGCGGAGGAAGGCCACAGCTATTCCTCCAGCATCAATCCCATCCGCCACGACCTTTATGGCGCGCCCGATGCGCCGCGCTTCCCGCACTGCCCGCGCGAGGCGCCGGACGGTTTCTGGGAGGTGCCCATGACCACCGTGCAGGTGCGCGGGCGCAACTTTCCCTGTGCCGGGGGCGGGTTCTTCCGCCTTCTGCCCTACGCCGTATTCCGCGCCGGATTGCGCCGGGTGAACCTGGGCGAAGAGCGCCCGGCCGTGTTCTATTTTCACCCGTGGGAGGTCGATCCCGGCCAGCCGCGCATCTCCGGTCTGCCCTGGCGGTCGGCGTTCCGCCACACCGTCAACCTGGGCCGCACCGAGGCGCGCTTGACGCGCCTGCTGCGGGATTTCGCCTGGGACCGCATGGACCGGGTGCACCCGGAACTGGTTCCGGCGGACGGCTGACGCCGCGCCGGATCGCCCGCCCGACGCCGCGCCACTGCATGGCACCTCGCCGCACGGGAGCCCGCAATGCTGTCCTATTCCGTCACGGAGTTGACCGACCCGCACGATTTCGCGCGCTGGGACGCCTTCGTCGACGCCTGCCCGGAAACCACCTTCTTCCATCGCGCCGGCTGGAAGCCCGTCATAGAGGAAAGCTTCGGCCAGCGCTGCCATTTCCTGATGGCCGAGCGGGCCGGCGCCATCCGCGGCATCCTGCCCCTGACGCTGGTCAAAAGCCGCCTGTTCGGCACGCGGCTGGTCTCCACCGGCTGGTGCGTCGGCGGCGGCGCGGCGCTGACCGAGGACGCCGCCCTGCCCGCCCTGGACGCGGCGGCCGAAAGCCTGATGCAGCGGACCGGCGCCGCCTACATCGAGGTGCGCGACCCCGCCCGGCCGCACGCCCAGTGGCCGCGCAAGGAGGGCCTTTACGCCACCTTCGACCGCACCACCGAGGCCGAGGAGGACGCCTGCCTCAAGCAGATTCCGCGCAAGCAGCGGGCCGTCGTGCGCAAGGCGCTGAAAAGCGACATGACCTGGCGCCGCGACGACGACGTGGACACCTGCTGGACGCTCTATGCCCGATCCATGCGGGGGCTGGGAACGCCGGTCTTCGCGCGCCGCTACTTCCGCGCCCTGAAGCGCACGTTCGGCGACGCCTGCGACGTACTGACGGTCGCGACGGCAGAGGGGGCGCCACTGTCGTCGGTCCTGAACTTCTATTTCCGCGATCGCGTGCTGCCCTTCTACACCGGCGCCGTGCCCGAGGCCCGGACGACCGGCGCGGCGGACCTGATGTACTACCGCCTCATGCGCGACAGTGTGGCGCGCGGGTATCCCGTCTTCGACTTCGGGCGCAGCAAGGTCGACACCGGCCCCTTCGCCTTCAAGAAGAACTGGGGCTTCACCCCGCGCGCGGTGATCCACGAGTTCCGCCTGCGCGAGGGCGAAGCCATGCCCGACGTCAATCCCAACAACCCGAAGTACCGGCGCATGATCGCGCTGTGGAAGCGCCTGCCGCTTCCGGTCGCGAACACCCTGGGCCCCTGGATCGGCCGACAAGTGGGATAGGCTCGACGCCCCGGCGGACGAAGTGGCTACGCCGGAAGGCGTGTCGGCAGGCGTTGCACCTCCTACACGGTAGGACCGAAGGGCGTTTGAAGCGAGAGGGCGGCGGACCTATCGTTCTGGTATCCGCAGCCCCACGGGAAACAGGTCACCATGAGCGCGAACAGCGAGCATCACGATGACGTCACGCCCAACGGCGCGGACGGCCGCGCCGGACCGCCGGCCGCCGCGACCGGCACCGGCCCTGCCCGGCGCCGCCTGCTGCAGGCAGGCCTGGGTGCGGCGCCGGTCATCCTGACCCTGACCAGCAAGCCGGCGTTCGCGCAGACGGTCACCGACCGCAGCGCCATGGAATCCATGTCCACCTGCGCCTCCGGCGCCAGCGAGGCCTGTCTGGAAGGCCAGACGGTGGAACAGTGGCGCGGGCGCTTCCTGCCCAGCACCGAGACCTTGAGCACCGACACCACCACCACCGACACCACGCTCGCCACCTTCAGCACGACCGAGACGACGGACACCACCACCACCGACGACTCGGACACCACATCGACCGGCGACCTGACGTTCAAGTGGCTTTTCGGCGACCGCTGGGTCGACGTGAACGGCAGAAAGTGGCAGGGCAACCCCACCATTGGCGACGTGCTGCACATGGACCCCTCGCTCAGCGAAGGCACGGCCAGTGACGACGCCGACCACCTGGGCAAGCGCCTGGTGGCGGCCTACCTGAACGCCGTGTCGCTGGATTATCCGATGACGCCAGAAGCGGTCCGCGCCCTGGGGGCCGTGGCCGTCACCGGCAGCGGCACCTTCGCCCCCTTCGAGGGCACGCTGATAGAATGGGGCCCGCGGGAGTGCAGGGGCTACGTGACCAACACCATCGCCCTGTACTAGAGCCGGCCGCGCCATGACGGCACCGGACCAGACCGCCCCCGCCCTGCGCGCAACGCCCGCCCCGCGGCTGCTCTGGCGTCGCTGGGAGGATGGGGCGGTGGTCTACCGCGAGGATCGGGGCGAGACGCATTTTCTCGATCCCGCCACGGCTGCTGTCCTGGTCACGCTGTGCGAAGCCCCGGTGCCGCCTTCCCGCGACGATCTGCTCGCCGCCATGCGCGACGCGACGCCCGCAGGCGGCGACGGCGACGGCGAGGCGGGGACTGCCCGGCACCTGGCCCGGCACCTGGAGCGTATCCTCGACCGCCTGGCGCGGGCCGGACTGGTCCTGCGCCACACCCCGACGGACGCTCCGGCGCCATGACGGTCCTGTCCGCGCCACCTCGCCCGCCCCGCGCAGCCACGGAATCGGCGGCGCCCGTGATCTGCGTCCGCGACCTGGCGCCCGGCGCGGTGCGTGCCACCCTCGGCAGCGACGGGCTGCGGCTTCGTCTTGGTCCTTACACCGTGAACCTGCGCACGCGCCTGCCCGAGCTGGTCGCCATGGTGGAGCGCCTGTACGCCGCCCATCCCGTAGCGCCGGCGGATGCTTTCGTCGACGTGGAGGCGGAGGTGCGTTCCGCCGCCGGCCCGCGCCGCTGGATCTCGCCGCAGGTGCTGTTCCTGCGGGATTCCGAGGTCCTGTTCCAGCCCCAGCCCCGCGCCCACGCGCCGGCCATGATGGAATGGGGCCTGAACTGGTGCCTGTCGGTGGGCATCCACGACCTGATGGTGCTGCACGCCGCCGTCGTCGCCCGGCCCGACGGCCGCGCCGCCGTGATGCCGGCCCCGCCGGGCTCGGGCAAGACCACGCTGTGCGCGGGGCTTGTGGCGGCGGGTTGGAGGCTGCTGTCCGACGAGTTGTGCCTGGTGTCCCTGCACGACGGCGCCCTGATCCCCTGCCCGCGCCCGCTCAACCTGAAGAACCGGTCCATCGACGTCATCGCAGCGCGCCAGCCCGACGCCGTCCTGGGGCCCGAGGTGCGCGACACCAGCAAGGGCGTCGTGCGGCACCTGGCGCCGCCGACCGACAGCGTGGTCCGCGCCGGCGAGCCGGCACGCGCGGCCTGGGTGGTCTTCCCCACCTGGGCCGAGGGGGCGCCGGCCACCATGGTCCCGCTCGGCCGGGCGGAGGCCTTCCTGCGGCTGGTGGAGAACTGCTTCAACTACCACATCCTGGGCGGCGCGGCCTTCGCGGCGCTGGGCGCCCTGACCGACGCCGCCGAACCCCGCGCCTTCACCTATTCGGACCTGGACGATGCCGTCGCCGCCTTCGATGCGCTCTGAGCTGCTGCGCCTGATGGGCGATCCCACCAGCGCGCCGGCCCTGACGCCGGCGCAGTGGTCGGCATTGCTGCCCGTGGCGCGCCAGGCCCGACTGCTCGGCCGGCTCGCGCACGCCGTCCGGGCGGCCGGTGTCCTGCCCGCCCTGCCCGACGGCCCGCGCCGGCACCTGACGGGCGCGCTGCGGCTGGTCGCCGCCCATCACCGCGACGTCCGGGCAGAGGTGGCGCACATCATGGAGGCGCTGAAGGACCTGGATGCGCCGGTGGTGCTGCTGAAGGGCGCGGCCTATGTGCTGGGCGACCTGCCGGCGGCCGACGGGCGCCTGTTCACCGACACCGACGTGATGGTCCCGGCCGCCGCGCTCAACCGGGCGGAAAGCCTGCTGGCCCTGGCCGGATGGGTGCCGGCGAAATCCGACGCCTACGACACCCTGTACTACCGCCGGTGGATGCATCAGGTGCCGCCTCTGGTGCATTTCCGGCGCGGAACGGTGCTGGACCTGCATCATACGCTGGTGCCGCCGACCGCGCGGGTGGCCCTGGAGGCCGACCTGGTCTTCGGTGCCGCCCGTCCCCTTCCCGGAGTGCCGGGGGCATGGCTTCCCGCACCGGCGGACATGGTCCTGCACTCGGCGGCGCACCTGTTCAACGAGGGCATGTTCAACAATGCCCTGCGGGATCTGTCGGACATGGACCGCCTGTTGCGCCACTTCGCAGCGACGGACCCCGGCTTCTGGGACAGCCTGCCCGCCCGCGCCCGTCGGCTGGACATGGAAGCCCCGCTGGCCCACGCCCTTGTCGCGGCCCGCGGCCTTCTCG
The DNA here is from genome assembly GCF_044803115.1 of Caenispirillum salinarum. GTDB lineage: Bacteria > Pseudomonadota > Alphaproteobacteria > Rhodospirillales > Rhodospirillaceae > Caenispirillum > Caenispirillum salinarum_A. The sequence continues at coordinate 3,804,004 of NZ_CP085224.1, forward strand.
GCACGCCGGTGCCCGAGGCGGTGGCCGTGCGGCTCATGGCGGAGACGGGCCTCGGGCCGCGCCTGCTGTCGCCCGTCTTCGACGCCGCCCTGCAGCCGTCCCATCCCGCCTGCCGGGGACGCGGCGCGGCGGCGGCCGTGGGGTTCCTCTACCTGCGCGGCCACTGGATGCGCATGCCGCTCCGCCACCTGGTCCCGCACCTGACGCGCAAGGCATGGCGCGCCGCTCTGGAAGGCCTGCACGCCGATCCCACCCAGCGGGCCGCGCGCTGAGGCCTGCCGCGTCACCGTCGTTTGCGCGCCAGGCGCCCGGCGATCCACAACACCAGCAGGATGCCCGCGCCATTGGCGGCGGCATCGACGACGGACCCGGTGTGGAAGGGCAGCCGCGCCTGGATCATCTCGATCCACACGCCGAAGGTCATCAGCCCGACGCCGACCCAGCGGAACCACGCGGCACGGTCGCCGCCGAGCGCCACGACGGCCAGCGCCGTCAGCCAGGCATAGGCCGCAAGGTGCAGGACCTTGTCCCACACCGGCACGGGCGGCGGCGGTGCGCGGTTGGCGGTGGGACCGTGCGTCGACAGCGAAAGCCAGACGATTGCCGCGACGCTGACAAGGAATCCGGCAACTCCCACGGCCCGCCACGGCGCGGCGCGGCGCCTTCGGCCCGGCGGGATGGGCGGCGGGTGCTGCGGGGGCGTCAGGTCCATGGCGAGGCTGCGGCACTCCTGAACCGTCGGGCGGCCGGCGGCAGAAACGGCGGCGGGCGCCCCCACGTCATGGAGGCGCCCGCCGGATCGTCTTCGGCCGGTAGAGCGATGCCCGGCCGGCCCGGATCAGGCCGGCTGGACACCCGTCGGCTGCGCGCTGTTGGCAAAGCCGTGGTGCAGCGCCCAGATGGCCGCCTGGGTGCGGTTGGCCGCGTTGATCTTCTTCAGCAGGCTGCGCAGGTGCACCTTCACGGTGGCTTCCGTGATGCTGAGGCGGCGGGCGATGACCTTGTTGGGCTCGCCGGCGACCAGCAGGTGCAGGATGTCCATCTCGCGGGCGGTCAGGTTGTACTGCTCCTGGCTGCCCGGCATGACCACCATGGACTGGGCACCGCCACGCAGCAGGCGCGCCACCAGGTTGGCCGGATAAACCCGCTCGCCCTCAGCGATCAGGGCCAGGGACTGCAGCAGGACCGAAGGCTTCATGGTCTTGATCAGGAAACCGTCGATGTCCTGCATCAGGCAATCGGTCATCAGCATGGGACACTGCTGGCCGACCAGCGCCACGATCCGCGCGTCGGGCACGGCCTCGCGGATGGCGTTGAAGTCGGCCGGAACCGTTTCGGCGCCCGCCGGCAGTTCGGCGATGACAAGGTCCGGATGCTCGGTCTGCAGGTAGGACAGCGCGTCCTCCACCCGTTCCGCCTCACAGTCGATGCGGAACCGGCTGTCCCGAAGGATGCTCTTGAGCCCCTCCCGGAAGAACGAATTGCTCTCAATGATGCAGGTCTTGATAAGCTCTTTTTCCATCGTGACCCCCAAAGTCGGTCGAAATGTTATCCCCAAGTCGCGATAGATAGTCCCCAGAACCCCACCTGTTTACCGGGCGGACGGTGGCCTGAACCGGCAGATGCCTTGCGAATTATGCCGGCGCCCCGAAAGGTGACCGACTGCCTTTTTTTATCCTTCGCGAGACACCAGCCGTCGCGCGTTCTGCGCGGAGCGGCCTGGTTGACTATGTCGCATGAACGCCACCTTCCGGTTGAGAACCAGGGCAGACGGCGCCCACTGCATGCCTCGATAGCGCATATCCTCAATTCACCTTGAAGCGGCGGCGCGCCTTGTAGCCGGCCCGTCCTACCGCTTCGTCGCGGCACACACGGTCTTAGGAACCGCGGGCACAGAAAAAAGGTCCATCCAAAGTTATGCCGGGAGGAAAAATTTTTCCGCCTTTCGGCATATGACTAAGCTTCTCCCGCATCCGCGGCCATGACGACATTCCGGATCGGGAAACAACACATCCATCCACTGACCAATGAAGAGGCAACAGAGCCCTCAAAGGACGAACGGCATATGTCTCAGTCGCATGGAAGGTAGCACGGCACCCACCCGATAAAAAGCCCCCCGTAGAAGGGAACCGACAATTTATTCGAAATGTGCGGACCTTTATTAAAAATGCGCCCGACTTTACTATACTTTTCGCGCGTGCTCACGCCCCCTTGGTCGCACGACCAGGTGTGCGGCACCATTCCAAACGCGCAACTCTGCGCGAACGGTTGAGACGCCACCGCGACCGCAGTGCTTCTTTAGGCGGAGCAGACCCTGACGGTTTGGCGGGCCCGGCCCAACCGAAAGATCTCCACGTCGGGGCGCGCGGGCCGCCGGTCGCCTCAGACGCGGCCGACTCGGCCAGGGGCCGGACCTTTCGGCATCCGCCCTGCCGCCAATGGCGGGGCCGCGTACGTCGCCTGCGTGGTGGAAAACCGCCGTGCCGGCGCCCTACAGTATGACTGGGCCGAAAAGCCCGCGCGCCCGCCGCGGTGGAGTCTTTCCCCCTCACCATTCCCCCCTGCGACACCACGGCGGGCGCTACCTCTTCGCGAAAAAAGGCCGCCGACCCAAGGGTCCGGCGGCCTTTTTCGCGTTGATCGCACGCGGGTGCGGCGTCAGCCGGGCGGATCGTCGGGCCAGTCGTCCCCGCGGCCCTCGGCCACCTCCAGAAGCCGCGACAGGCTGGCGGCCATCATGCGCTGACCGCCGCGCATGGGCTTGAAGAAGCGGCCGTCCACCTCTTCGACCAGCGGCACGGCCCGACGCACCAGGGCCGCGCCTTCGTCGGTCAGGCGCGGGTTCTTGGCGCGGGTGTCGCGGCCCTTGCGGCGTTCGACCAGACCGCGCTTTTCCAACCCGCGCAGGATCTGTGACATGGTGTTGGGATCAAGGCGCACATGCCGCCCCAGCGCCGCCTGGCTGACCGGCGCTCCGTCGCGGGTCAGCCAGGCCAGCGACGCCATGGTGACGAACTGCGGATGCGTCAGGCCCAGCGGCGTCAAAGCGCCCTCCACCTGGCGGCGCCACGTGGTGCTGACCAGCCACAGCAGGAATCCCGGGCTTGCATCCGGCCCGGCATAGCGGCTGACCTCGGTCCAGTCGTCGTCGGTGGTCACGGTCATCTTCGTCATGGCGCGAACAGTACACGCATCATCCGCGGGAATGTGACGAAAATCCGGCCGGATCAGCCGAATGCGCAGCCCGGGGAAACGGCTCTGCCGACCCTAAGGCGAGCCATTTTCGGAATTTACCCTCAATGGGAGCAGCATAGCGCAACTCAAAATAAAAATGCCGCCGCGATTTCCTCTCAACTTACGAAATTCATTCGCGTAAAGAGAGTTAACCTTGGAGCCTCTTGACTATAACTAAGGTCCAGATGTCAAAGGCTTGCGACGTCCTAAGGTTATTCGTTATACTTGCTGAAAACAATCGTGGGGCGAGCGGGAACCGACATGTATGACGGCTTCGAATGGGACGGAGCCCGGGACAGGTCCAATGTCGAGGCACACGGGGTCGACCTGGAAAGTGCGGCGGCGGTGTTCGAGGGACCGGTCCTGGCGCGGCCCGATGAGCGTGCCGCCCTGGGCGAGCGCCGCTTCATCGGAATCGGCGCCGTTTCCGGCGTGGAACTGACCATCGTCTTTACCGTCCGGTCCCCCCGCCTGTGCAGGATCGTGTCGGCACGGAGGGCTCATGGCATCGAGCGGCAAACGTATCATGAGGCGCTCGCGCGCCGCGCTGCGGATTGATCCCGACCGGCTGCACGACGCCGCTCGCCGCGACGACCGGACCATCGCCGAGGAGGCAGAGGCCGATCCAGCCTCGGCCCCCGTGCAGCAGCCGGAGAACTGGCGCGGGGCGGAACTGATCGAGCCCGAGACGACTGTGCAGGTCACCCTGCGGGTCCACCGCGACACACTGCGCGCGTTCCAGGCCGATGGCCCGGGCGCCGAGCAGCGCATGGCGCGCGTGCTCGACGAACAGGCCCGCCAGCAAACCGACTGATACCGGACGACACATGAAATCGTACACTTGTCGTCCGGCAAGGCCGACTGGCCGCCGCGCCTTATGGCGCGTAAGGCTGCGTGCCGCCTGAACGCAGCGTCGATGATTGAAAGGAATGACGCTGCGGTGTGCGCGCTTACGCGCGCGCCGTAGGCTCCTGACGGCAGGTCGGCACCTGACGCACGAGACAGTCGCTCACGCGCCATCGGGCGGGCGCGGCAGCCGGTGTCCGTGTCGCGCTCACCAAGGCTCAGGCCTTGCCGGTCGACGAGTGTACGATTTCGTGTGTCGTCCGGGCCGATCGGCCAGAAAACGCCGCCTCCCGCACGCGGCGCACGCGGACGCCCCTCCACCCGTCAGGGCCGTGCGTGCGGTGCCGGACCGATACTCATGAAAAACGCCGCGCCGGAAGGTCCGGGCGGCGGGCAGGCCGGCATCTCATGCGGCCGGGATGGTCTGGCGCGGAAACGTTTCTTGCCTACGGCAGGCGGCAGCGTGACCGGCCGGCAGCGGGTTTGGACGCCGCCGCCGGCCGGTGATCCACGCGAAATTACTTGCGCATCATCTGCTGGTAGATGCGCTCCGCCTTGTTGGCGGCAGCCTCGGCGCGCTGCGCCGCGGCCTCGGCACGCTGGGCGGCGGCCTGGGCGGACTGAGCGGACTGCTGAGCCTGCTGGCCGGCCTGCGTGGCCGCGGTCATGGTGGCGCGATCCTCATCGGTCATGCCCTGGGCGCAAGCGGCCAGGCCAAGAACGAGCGGAGCGGCGAGGAGCAAACGAGATTTCTTCATATCAATAAACCTCCCAATGTCACGCGTGAGGCGGACCTTCTGTCAGCGCCCGCCTGCCGCGTATGGTTGGCTAGAAGTTCCCCTAATAGCAAGGGCTTCTTGCGGATAAGCCTCATGGTTTCGCCGATCCGTCACGATTCTGCGCATCAAGTACCTTGGCGATGAACCGAACCGTGATGTGCCGGCGCTCGGCCAGAGACATCGTGTCTGCGGCCGCTACGACTCGACGCGCGGCAGCGAAGGACCGTTCCATATGCCGCAGCAAAAAGCCGATAACGTCCGGCCCGACCCGCAGTTGCCGGTCGATGAACAGCTTGACCAGAACCGCCTCCATGAGAATGTCGTCGGGGGCGGCGATGGCGGCCGTCTGGGCCGTCGACAGGCGCGACCGCAGGTCGGGCAGGTCGACCTTCCACCGGGCGGGCGGCTCCTCGCCAGTGAGCAATATGTGACGTTGCGCGTCTTTCACGAGGTTCCAGGCGTGAAACAGCGCCTGCTCCACCTCCGGGTCGGGCACCAGGCGGTCGGCGCCCTCCACCACCAGGGCGCGGTGATGGTCCAGCAGATAGGGGATGTCCTCGTCGGGCAACTCCTCGGCGCGCAGGATGGCCGCGCCCGACCGGGCCGCGAAGACGTGCGCCAGGTGCGTCTTGCCGCAGCCGCGCGGGCCGTGCAGGGCCAAAGCCGGGCCGGGCCAGCGCGGCCAGCAGTCAAGCCAGGCCACCGCCTCGGCGTTGGCCGGCGTGACGAGGAAGTCTTCCCGCGACAACGCCGGACGGTGCGGCAGGTCGAGGGGCAGTTGCTTGCCGGGATCGGTGCTCATGGTCACGTCGCGTCGGGCGCTGCCGGGGGCGGTGGCGGCAGATCGCGGCGCGCTCCTCCTCGGCCCTGGAAATACGGGCTGTTCAGGTACTGGCCCAGGAAGAACCGCGCCAGCACGCCGACCACCGCCGCCACGGGCACCGCCAGCAGGATGCCGACGAAGCCGAACAGCGCGCCGCCGGCCAGCAGCGCAAAGATCACCCAGACCGGGTGCAGGCCGATGCGGTCCCCCACCAGCTTGGGGGTCAGGAAGTTGCCCTCGATCATCTGCCCGGCGACGAAGACGCCCGCGACCAGCGCCACCGGTGTATAGGTGTCGAACTGCGCGAGCGCCAGACCGATGCCGACCACGAATCCGGAAATGGTGCCCAGATAGGGAACGAAGCTGATGATGCCCGCGCCAAGGCCCACCAGCAGCCCCAGGTCAAGCCCGACGACGCTCAGGCCGATGGCGTAGAAGGCGCCCAGCACCAGGCAGACGCTTGCCTGGCCGCGGATGAACCCGGCCAGGGTCTGGTCGATCTCGCGGAACTGGGCGCGGATGGTGTCGGCGTGCTCGCGCGGCAGCCAGTTGTCGACCTTGGTCACCATGCGGTCCCAGTCGCGCAACTGGTAGAAGGCGACCACCGGCGTGATGAACACCAGCGACAGCAGGTTGAGCAGCGCAAACCCGCCCGACAGCAGGCCCTTCAGCACCGTGCCCACGAAGGCCAGGGCGTTGCCTATGAAGCCGCTGGCCTGCGTGCGCAGGGTCTCCACCTGATCGGGCGGCAGGCGTTCGACGCCCATCTGGATGATGGGCTCGGCGGCCTCGCGCAGCATGTCGATGTAGCCCGGCAGCCGCACCAGGAACGACATCACCTGCGCCTGCAACAGCGGCACCAGCAGCAGCAGCGCCGCCACCAGCACCGCGACGATGCCGGCGGTGACCACCACCGTCGCCATCAGTCGCGACAGGCCCCACTTCTGCAGGCGGTCGGCGACGGGATCGAGGAAATAGGCTATGGCCATGCCGGCGACGAACGGCAGCAGCACCTCGCGCAGCACCCACAGCGCTGCGACGAAGACCACCAACCCGATCAACCAGAAGCGCAGTTGTCGCCCACCGGCCATGGTGTTGTCGTCACTCCCCCTGCCGGGTCATCCCGGTCCGACGCGCGGCCCGCGCGTCACCTGTCGTCGCCCTCGTGGGTCGCCTCGAGCGCGTGGCGGCCCCAGACCCACAGGTAGGCGGCCCCCGACGCGATGGTGGTCGCGGCCGCCGCAAAGGTCAGTACACCAACCAGCGGGCCGACGTCCAGATTCAGTCCCTCGACCGCCAGCGTTCCGGCGCCCAGCGCCACCTGGGCCACGGTGTTGGCCTTGCTGACCAGCAGCGGGCGCATGTGCAGCCCGCCCACCACCATTTCATACAGAATGGCACCGCCGACGATGAGGACGTCGCGGAACACCACCAGCGTGACGATCCACGACGGCAGCACCCCCGACCACCCCAGCGCCACGAAGACGCTGACCAGCAGCGCCTTGTCCGCCAGCGGGTCGAGGAACCCGCCCAGCTTGCTCCGCGCATCCAGCACGCGGGCCAGGATGCCGTCCACGGCGTCGGTGACGCCCGCCAGCACGAAAACCCAGAAAGCCCACGCCAGGCGGCCCTCCAGGATCAACTCGACCACCACCGGCACCATGAGCAGCCGGAAGATGGTCAGCAGGTTGGGCAGTTGCTTGACGATGGCCCGTTGCGGACGCACGACGCCTCCCTCAGCGCGGCGCCATGACCCGGCCCTGCCCCGGCGTCGGAGCCGAGGCCTCGCCCGGCTGCTGCTGCGGTGCGCCTTGAGCCGCCGGCCCGGCCTGGGTCGCCGGCTGGGCCCCCTGCGCCGCGCCCTGGGCGCCCGCCGCTTCCGGCGTGATCATGGGCTGGCGCGCGGGCTCGGCCGGGGCCGGGGCGCGGCGCAGCTCGATGCGCCACACGCCGCCGCCCAGGTCGCTCATGTCCAGCCCGTACTGGGCGAGCGTGAGGGTCAGGCGCTCGACGTCGCCCATGTATCCCAGCAGAATCTGCGCCCTCTCGCGGCTGAGGGCCTGCACCTCCACGCCGCGCACCAGGGGCACCTGCCCCAGGCGCTCGCGCACCGTCAGCCAAGTCTCCAGGCCGCCCGAGGTGGGCACGATCGCCGTCATCCTCTGCGGCGCCGCGTCGGGCGACAGACCGGCCGCCGCGCCGCCGCCCTGCCACTGGTCGTCGCGCAGGCGGGCCGCCACCTCGTCGGCGGCGCGGCTGAGGAAGGCCGACCGGTCCTCGGCCGGATCGCGGGTCAGGGTGAGGGACTGCCGGCTCGGCTGACCGGCCAGGCGATAGCGCGTCATGTCCACGGCCAGCTGGTCCTCGCCGGCCAGGGCGGCGCGGGCCACCACGGACTCGGTCATGTCGTAGCGCTGGAGCAGGTTGCGGACGGCCGCGGCGTCGCCGCCCGCGGCCTCGTCAGCCGACAGCGCCCGCAGGTCGCCCAGGTCGCCCAGCGGCACGCGCGTCGGCACCAGGCCGTCGCCGGCACGCCGGTTCCAGGCCGCGCGCCAGGGGTTGGGGTCCTCCCACAGGATGGGCCCGGCGGCGCCCGGCGCCTGCCACAGCGGCACCACCAGGACCGGCGTGCGCGGCTGCTCGCTGAAGGGGATGTCGTTCATGCGCAGAAGCTGGCGCACGGCATCGGGATTGTAGGTGATGTCCAGGGTGGCGATGTAGCGGACGTTGGACCGCTTCTCGTCCTCCACCTGCAGGGACAGCACGTAGTTCTGCGCCTCCTCGCCGCCGATCTCGGGCAGGCGATCCTGATACCCGGCGGGAGCGAGGTCGCGCATGACCTGCCGCAGCCCCTTGGCCTGGCCTTCCATCAAGGCCTGATCGCGGGCGGCGACGGCACTGTCGGCGGTCACGTCGACCTTCACGTCGTCGGCGGTGAACAGTGCCAGCGTCGCCGGGTCGGGCGCCTGCGCGCGCGCCGGGGCGCCGGGCACCGAAACCACGGCCAGAAGGGCCGCCAGGACCATTGCAAACACGCGCCGATGCAGTATCTTCCCGCACACCGATCGCAACCGAACAGAACCAGACGAGGCCGTCATCACCACTCCCTCTGACAAGACCGGGTTGTCGTACAAGGACGCCGGCGTTGACATTGACGCCGGAAACGCGCTTGTGCAAGCGATCAAGCCGCTCGCCAAATCGACCACCCGTTCCGGGGCCGACGCCGCGCTGGGCGGTTTCGGCGCCCTTTTCGACCTGAAGGCCGCCGGCTTCACCGATCCGGTGCTCATCGCCGCCACCGACGGCGTGGGCACGAAGCTGCGCGTCGCCATCACCGCCGGACGCCATGAAAGCGTGGGCATAGACCTGGTGGCGATGAGCGTCAACGACCTGGTGGTCCAGGGCGGCGAGCCGCTGTTCTTCCTCGACTACTACGCGACGGGGCGCCTGGAGGTTACCGTCGCGCGCGACGTGGTCGCCGGCATCGCGGAAGGCTGCCGCCAGGCGGGCTGCGCGCTCATCGGCGGCGAGACCGCCGAAATGCCCGGCATGTACGAGGACGGCGACTACGACGTCGCCGGCTTCGCCGTCGGCGCGGCGGAACGCGGCCAGCTTCTGGACGGCACCGGCGTGGCCGAGGGCGACGTGGTGATCGGCCTGGCGTCGTCGGGTATCCACTCCAACGGCTATTCGCTGGTCCGCCGCATCGTGGAGCGCTCGGGCGTCGGCTACGACGCCCCGGCCCCCTTCGCGGAAGGCCGGAGCCTGGGCGAGGCCCTGCTGACGCCGACGCGCATCTATGTGAAAAGCTGCCTGGCCGCCGTGCGCGCCGGGCATGTGAAAGCGCTGGCGCACATTACCGGCGGCGGCTTCTGGGAGAACATCCCCCGCGTGCTGCCCGAAGGCCTGGCCGCCGAGCTGGATGCCGACGCGCTGCCCCTGCCGCCGGTCTTCCGCTGGCTGGCCGAGCAAGGCGGCGTCTCGGCGCACGAGATGGCGCGCACCTTCAACTGTGGCGTCGGCATGGTCGCCGTCGTTCCCGCCGCCGAGGCGGAAGCCGCGCTGACAGTCTTCCGCGACCACGGCGAAGACGCCCGCGTCATCGGCCGCATGGTGGCACGCGAAGAGGGTTCGGAGCCCGTGCGCATCCCCGGCCTGTCCGAGGCGTGGGGCCTGTCCGCATGAGCGACTCCGGGCGCTCGCGCGTGAAGGTGGCCGTTTTGGTCTCGGGCCGGGGCAGCAACCTTCAAGCCCTGCTGGATGCCTGCGCCGATCCGTCGCACCCCGCCGAGATCGTTGCGGTGATCTCGAACGTGCCCGGCGCCTACGCGCTGGAGCGGGCGGAAAAGGCGGGCGTGCCGACGCAGGTGATCGACCACAAGGCCTTTGACGGCCGCCCCGCCTTCGAGGACGCGCTCAACGCCGCGCTGGACGCGGCGGGCGCGGAACTGGTGTGCCTGGCCGGCTTCATGCGCCTGCTGACGGATGCCTTCGTCGACCGCTGGCACGACCGGATGATCAACATCCATCCGAGCCTGCTGCCCAGCTTCAAGGGCCTGCACACCCACGAGCGGGCGCTGGAGGCCGGCGTGCGCTTCCACGGCTGCACGGTGCATTTCGTGCGCGCCGACATGGACGCCGGGCCGATCATCGCCCAGGCCGCCGTGCCCGTGCATCCCGACGATGACGCCGATGCGCTGGGCGCCCGCGTGCTGGAGGCCGAGCACCGCATTTATCCGCTGGCCCTGCGGCTGGTGGCCGAGGGCCACGCGCGGGTTTCCGGCCAGCGGGTCGTCATCACGAGCCACGGGGCGCCCGACTCCACACTGCTGAATCCGGCCGACTGACGGACGCCCCTCTTCATTCCTGTCTTGCAGCCCGACTCGTCGAGTCGGGCTTTTTTTGTGGCGCGGCCTAAACCCCTGCCCCGCCGCTGCGCGTTTTCGATAAGCCCTGGATGACGCGACGTCCGGCGCCTGCCAAGAAAACACGAAGGTTCCCAGGGGACTATGATTTTCGAATGAAAACGGAAACTTTTCGCTTGATGGACGCTTGAAGATTAATCGAACATTCACCCCTGCGTCATCGTCCTGTAACGGCGGGATGATAAACGGGTGGACATCGATTTTCCGACCATCCGGCACAACATTTTGTTTTGGGGAGAATTCCATGAACGGCCTCAAGCTCGGCCTGGCGGCGGCCACCGCCATCGCCACCATCGGCGCTGCCACCTCGGCCTTCGCCGCCACGGAAATCCAGTTCTGGCACGCCATGGGCGGCGGCACCACCGGCGAAAAGGTCGCCGAGTATGCCCAGCGCTTCAACGAAAGCCAGGACCAGTACGAGGTCAAAGCCGTCTACAAGGGGACCTACACCGAGGCCCTGACGGCCGCCATCGCCGCCTTCCGCGCGCGTCAGCAGCCCCACATCGTGCAGGTCTTCGAGGTCGGCACCGCCTCCATGATGGCCGCCGAGGGCGCCATCTACCCCGTCTACGAGTTGATGGAGGCCACCGGCAAGCCCTTCGACCCGGAAGACTACCTTGACGCGGTGAAGTCCTACTACACCACGCCGGACGGCCAGATGCTGTCCATGCCGTTCAACAGCTCCACCCCGGTGGTCTACTATAACAAGGACGCCTTCAAGAAGGCCGGCCTGGACCCCGACAACCCGCCGAAGACCTGGGAAGGACTGGTCGAGGCCAGCCGCAAGATCATGGAGGTCGAGGGCAACCCGACCTGCGGCTTCACTACCGGCTGGCAGAGCTGGGTGCAGCTGGAAAACTTCGGCGCCATGCACAACGTGCCGTTCGCCACCAAGGCCAACGGCTTCGAGGGCATCGACACCTCGCTGGTGTTCAACCAGGAGCCCTTCACCACCCACATCCAGAACATGCAGGACTGGCAGGAAGACCGCGTGTTCGTCTACGGCGGCCGCCGCGGCGATCCGAACCCGCTGTTCCTGACCGGCGAGTGCGCCATGCTGATGAACAGCTCGGCCTACTACGGTTCGGTCAAGGAAGGCGCGGGCTTCGACTGGGGCATCGCCCAGCTGCCGTACTACGAGTCGCTGGAAGGCGCCCCGCAGAACTCCATCATCGGCGGCGCCACCCTGTGGGTGCTGCAGGGCCACGACGATGAGGCCTACGCCGGCGTGGCCGAGTTCATGAACTTCCTGTCCTCGCCGGAGATCCAGCTGGACTGGCACAAGTCCACCGGCTACGTGCCCATCACCAATTCCGCCTACGAAGCCGCCAAGGAGGAAGGCTTCTACAAGGAGGCGCCGGGCGCCGATGTCGCGATCAAGCAGCTGACCATGAACGAGCCCACCGAGTACTCCAAGGGCTTGCGCCTGGGCAACTTCGTCCAGATCCGCGACATCATCAACGAGGAGCTGGAGTCGGTGTGGTCGGGCAGCAAGACCGCCAAGCAGGCGCTCGACAGCGCCGCCGACCGCGGCGACAAACTGCTGCGCAAGTTCGAGGAAAGCGTCAACTAAGCGCCTCGGATGCTCATGAGCCGGCCCTGACCGGCCGGCGCGACACCGCCCGTCGCCGCCAAACCGGCGGCGGGCGGTGCCTGCATTTTCTTCGCCGTTCCCGCGTGTTCAGACCAGGCTTTGTCCCCGCCCATGCACAAGCGCGTCACATACAGTTCCGTCTGGCTGCCCTATCTGCTGGTCCTGCCGCAGGTGGCCATCACCCTGGTCTTCTTCATCTGGCCGGCTGGCCAGGCGCTGTACCAGTCGGTGCTGCGTCAGGACGCCTTCGGGCTGAGGACCGAGTTCGTCGGGCTGGAAAACTTCATAAGCCTGTTCCAGTCCGAGCGATACCTGGACGTCTTCTTCAACACCATCCTCTTCAGCGCGGCGACCACCTTCTCGGCCATGGGCTTCGCCCTGCTGCTGGCGGTGATGGCGGACCGCGTCATCAAGGGGGCGAGCGTCTACAAGACCCTGCTCATCTGGCCCTATGCCGTGGCGCCCGCCATTGCCGGCGTGCTGATGTGGTTCCTGTTCAATCCCACCATCGGCTTCGCGGCCTGGGCCCTGGGCGGCGTTGGGGTCGAGTGGAACCACTACACCAACGGCAACCAGGCCTTCATCCTGGTGGTCATCGCGGCGGCGTGGAAGCAGATCAGCTACAACTTCGTGTTCTTCCTGGCCGGCCTTCAGGCCATTCCGCGCTCGCTGATCGAGGCCGCCGCCATCGACGGCGCCGGGCCGGGCAAGCGGTTCTGGACCATCATCTTCCCGCTGCTGTCGCCGACGACCTTCTTCCTGCTGGTGGTCAACGTGGTCTACAGCTTCTTCGAGACCTTCGGCATCATCCACGCCACCACCGAGGGCGGCCCCGGCGGCGCCACCGAGATCCTGGTCTACAAGGTCTACAAGGACGGCTTCGTCGGCCTTGACCTCGGCGGCTCGGCGGCGCAGTCGGTGGTGCTGATGGCCATCGTCATCGCCCTGACCGTCATCCAGTTCCGTTACGTCGAGCGCAAGGTGCAGTACTGATGGTCGAGAACAACCGCATGCTGACGTTCGTCTCGCACCTCGTGCTGGTGCTGGGACTCCTGACCGTCGCCCTGCCGCTGTGGGTCGCCTTCGTCGCCTCCACCCACGGCCAGGCGGACCTGATCGCCGGCCGCATCCCCATCATGCCCGGCGCCCATTTCATGGAGAACTGGGGCACCGCCGTCACCAGCGGCCTCAAGCGCGCCGGCGGCGTGCCCGTCGGGCTCATGCTGTTCAACAGCATGGTCATGGCGCTGGGCATCGCGGTGGGCAAGATCGTGATTTCCATCATTTCCGCCTACGCCATCGTCTACTTCCGCTTTCCGCTGCGCATGGCGATTTTCTGGATGATCTTCCTGACGCTCATGCTGCCGGTGGAGGTGCGCATCCTGCCCACCTTCGAGGTTGCGGCCAACCTGGACCTGCTGGACAGCTACACCGGCCTGACGGTGCCCCTGATCGCATCGGCCACCGCCACCTTCCTGTTCCGCCAGTTCTTCCTGACCGTCCCCGACGAGCTGACCGAGGCCGCCCGCATGGACGGCGCCGGACCGCTGAAATTCTTCAAGGACATCCTGCTGCCCCTGTCGTGGACCAACATCGCGGCGCTGTTCGTGATCCTGTTCATCTACGGCTGGAACCAGTACCTGTGGCCGCTGCTGATCACCACGGACGAGAACTATTACACCATCGTCATGGGCATTCAGCGCATGGTCACGGTCTCCGACGAGGAACCCCGCTGGGGCATCGTCATGGCGACCGCCATGCTGGCGATGATCCCGCCGGTGCTGGTGGTCATCGTCATGCAGCGCCTGTTCGTGAAGGGCCTGGTCGAGCAGGAAAAATAGACCGCCGACCGCCCCGCCGCCCAAGATCAACGACAAGAGTGAGAGAAAGGCCCCGCGTCATGGCCACCGTCGCGTTCCAGCGGGTCGAAAAGACCTACCCCAACGGCTACAAGGCCATCCACGGCATCGACCTCGCCATAAAGGACGGCGAGTTCATCGTCCTCGTCGGCCCGTCGGGCTGCGGCAAGTCCACGCTTCTTCGCATGGTCGCGGGCCTGGAGGAAGTGTCGTCGGGCGAGATTTCCATCGGCGACCGCGTGGTCAACCGGCTGGAGCCAGCCAAGCGCGACATCGCCATGGTGTTCCAGAACTACGCGCTCTACCCGCACATGAGCGTCTACGACAACATGGCCTACGGCCTGCGCAACCAGCGCCGCCCCAAGGACGAGATCGACCGCCGCGTGCAGGAAGCCGCCCGCATCCTCGAACTCGGCCCCATGCTGGAGCGCCGGCCCCGGCAGCTCTCGGGCGGCCAGCGCCAGCGCGTCGCCATGGGACGGGCCATCGTGCGCGAACCGTCGGTGTTCCTGTTCGACGAGCCCCTGTCCAACCTGGACGCCAAGCTGCGCGTGCAGATGCGCCTGGAAATCCGCCGCCTGCAAAAGGACCTGGGCACCACGTCCATCTATGTCACCCACGATCAGGTGGAGGCCATGACCATGGCCGACCGGCTGGTGGTGATGAACGGCGGCCACGCCGAACAGGTGGGCGCACCGCTGGAGGTCTACGCCCAGCCGGCGTCGGTTTTCGTCGCCGGCTTCATCGGCAGCCCGGCCATGAACCTGATCCCGGCGGTGCTGTCGGCGGACGGGTCGGCCGTGGCGCTGGGCGAAGACGGCTCCGGCCCCTCGATCCCGCTGCCCCAGGCCCTGCCGGCGGAGGCCAACCGCCCCGTCACCTTCGGCATCCGCCCCGAGCACCTGCACCCCGAGGACGTGGGCAACGGCGGCACGCCGCTGTCCATGCTGGCGGAACTGGTGGAACCGCTGGGGGCGGACATCATCCTGCACGGCCGGGTGGAGCAGACCGCCCTGCCCATCTCCATGCGCCTGCGCGGCACGCGGGACGTGACGGAGGGCGGCACGGTGACGGCGGTGGTCGACCACGGCCACCTGCACCTCTTCGACCGCGAAACGGGACGGCGGCTGGAGGGGATTTGAGCCTCGCGGCAGGGCGGCCGAACTGCTTCCGGTGCATCTCTTCTAGAAGCACCGGAAAGGCATCGATATAGTCGCTCGGGTTGAACGGCAGGGCGAGGACACCGTGGCAATTCCCGATTACCAGGCGCTCATGCTTCCGGTCCTGAAGCTCGCGGCGGAGGGAGAAGTCCGCGTGGCGGAGGCCATCGAGCGGCTGTCCGACGAGTTTGGGCTGACACCTGACGAACGGCTGGAAATGCTCGAGTAGCCACTCACCGGGAGTTCGAGGGCCCTCCGGCCCTCGAAAGGCGGGGCTCGGGGCGGCAGCCCCGTCGGCGCAAGCCGAACACATCCCCCTACTCCGCCGGTTCGCCGTTCCACTGCAACAGGTTGGGCGTAGGCGCCGGCGGGGGCTTGTCCTTGAGCGGCAGGCCGACGATGCGGAAGCCCTGGGGGCCTTCGATCAGCAGCACCGCCTCGGCCGCGTTCTGGGCCGCCGCCGCAGACAGTTCCTCGGCCACATCCGTCGGGCGTTCGACGAAGCGCTGGTTGACGGCGACGATCACCAGCCCCGGCCGCAGGCCCGCCTCGGCCGCGCGGCCGCCGGGAACGGCCGACGTGACCACCGTCCCCCGCGTGCCGGGGCGCAGGGTGAAGCTGTCGCGCATGGGCGGCGTCAGGCTTGCCACCGCCGCGCCCAGGGGCTCGATCAGCGCCACCGCCTCGGCCAGGTTCAGCGACGGCTCGGGCGTCAGGGCGACCGTGCGCGGCGCGGCATCGTCCAGCCCTTCCACCGTCAGGCGCGCGGGCGTGATGGCGAGCGCGCGCGCCGCGTCGGCGTCGGGCACCGCCGCGGCCCCTTCGATGGCTGTGATCAGGTCAGCGGCCGCCAGGCCCGCCGCCGCGCCGGGCGTGCGGTGGGCGACGTCCAGCACCACCAGGCCCAGCCCCGGCACCGCCTGCCAGGCCACGCCAGCGGCCATCACCGGCGGCGGCAGCGGCTCGGCCCCGTCGTCAAGAGTCAGAAGGCGGAAGCCGCGGCGGCCCTCCACCAGCAGGACGCCCGCCTCGGCCAGGGCGAATTCCGCCGCCGCCGGATCGATCAGGCGTTCGCGGTCGGCGGCCACCAGAAGCTCGCCCGCCTCCAGGCCGAGCGCGGCAGCGGGGCTGTCGGGCGCCACCTCCGTCACCACTAGGCCGGTCGAGCCCCACCGGATGCCCGCGCGCTCGCGCATGCGGGGCGTCAGGGCGGCGAGCGTCAGACCCAGGCGCGGCAGGACGGCGGTGGCCTCGGTGCGCACCGTCCAGCCGGGCGGGTAGTCGATGAGGGTCATCGACAGGCTCTGCTCCTGCCCCAGCCGGCGGCGGGCAACGGGCACCACGTCCTCGGGCCGGCTGCCCTGGACCAGCGACACCAGATGCTGAAGCCCTGTGATGGAGACCCCGGCGTAGTCCAGCAGCACGTCGCCGCGGCGCAATCCCGCACGGTAGGCCGGGCCCCAGGGCACCAGGTCGCGCACGAAGACGCCGCGCGGCGCCTCCATGCCCAGCGCCTGCGCCTCGGCCAGCGCGACGGCCTGCACCTCGGCGCCCACGAACCCGAAGGGCGGCGGGTCTTCCACGGCGCGGGCGGGGTCACCGCCCGCCAGGACCAGCGCGGCCAGCACGGCGATCGCCGTTCGCAAACGCCGGGTCATCGCCCTCCCTCCCTCGCACATCGGGCTCAGTTGATGGGGCCTTCGCCGCCAGCGGGCTCCGGCTCGAAGT
Organism: Caenispirillum salinarum; assembly: GCF_044803115.1. Taxonomy (GTDB): domain Bacteria; phylum Pseudomonadota; class Alphaproteobacteria; order Rhodospirillales; family Rhodospirillaceae; genus Caenispirillum; species Caenispirillum salinarum_A. The sequence continues at coordinate 3,820,952 of NZ_CP085224.1, forward strand.
CCGGCGCCACCGTCAGCGGTCCCGCCTGGTGATGGACCAGCTTCCACACGGGGCCTTCGCGCACCAGCACGTTGGTGGCGGCCAGAAGCTCGCCGCCCACATCCTCCAGGCATGTGCAGACGGCGGTGTCGCCGTACAGAACGATCTCGGGCGACAGGCACCGCACGTCCGGCGTTTCGGGGTTGGCGAGGATGGCTTCCCAGCTCTCCAGCACCTCGTCGCGCTCCGTCAGCGGTGGCGCGCCCGGATGAATGCAGGTGAGCGGCCCCTCGGTGGCCCAGATGCCGCGCATGGCGGAAAAGTCGCGGGCGGCGAAGGCGCTGTAGAAAGCCTCCACAGCAAACAGGGCGGCTGTCGTCTCGGGCATGAAGCTCTTATATGGTGCGCGGGGCCAACGCATTATCTCACGGCCGGGGTTTCACTGTGTCCCACTCCGCCGGCCGGAACAACCTGCGAATTGGAAGAAGGAGCTAAGCCCGCCATGACCGCCGCGACCCTGTCCGGTCCCTCGCACGCGCCCGCCAACGGCGCTCCCGCACGCCGCGTCGTCGTGTTCCTGCACGGCTACGGCGCCGACGGCAACGACCTGATCGGACTGGCGCCGTTCTTCGCGCAGGCCATGCCGGACGCCGCCTTCCACAGCCCGCACGCGCCCGAGCCCTGCGAGATGGCGCCCATGGGCCGCCAGTGGTTCTCGCTGCGGGCCTATGATCCCAACATGCTGCGCCGCGACCCCAGCACCCTGGGCCCGGCGCTGGAGCAGATGTTCCAGGGCGCGGAGAAGGCCGCCCCGGCGCTGGACGCCTACCTGGACGGCCTTCTGGAGCAGTACGGCCTGACGCCCGACAAGCTGGTTCTGGCCGGATTCTCGCAAGGCACCATGATGGCCCTGCACGTGGGCCTGCGCCGCGCCGCCGACCGGGCGCCGGCCGCCATCCTGGGCTATTCCGGCGCGCTGTTGGGCCCTGACCGCCTGGGCGACGAGATCAAGGCCCAGCCGCCGGTGATGCTCATTCACGGAACGGCGGACGAGGTGGTGCCGCCGCAGGCCATGGACGCCGCGCAGGAAGCCCTGCGCGTGGTCGGCGTGCCGGTTGAGACCCATCGCCGCCCCAACCTGCCCCACGGCATCGACGAGGAAGGCGCATCCATGGGCCGGGCCTTCCTCGACAGCCATACAAAGGCGGGGTGACGTAGAACGCTTTCGATCAACAAAGGTCGAAAGGCGCGCGAGCCTACTCCTCCGGCAGTTCGTCCTCGTCCACCACCCAGGGCTCGGCCTCGGCGGCGGCGTACCACTCCTTCATCTCCGGCATGGAGAGGACGGCGTCCATGTATTCCGCCCCGGCCGCGTCCAGTTCCACCCCGTAGGTGCGGAAGCGGCTGGCGACCGGCGCGAACATGGCGTCGGCCGCCGTGAAGCCGCCGAACAGGAACGGGCCGCCGGCACCGTGCTCGGCCCGGGTGTCGCGCCAGATGGCGGCGATACGGTCGATGTCGGCCTTCAGCGCGTCGGTCATTTTCACCCGGCCGCGCAGGTCCTTGCGGCAGTTCATGGGCATGGCGCCGCGCAGGGCGGTGAAGCCGGAATGCATTTCGGCGGCGATGCACCGCGCCTGCGCGCGGGCCGCGGTTTCCGCCGGCCACACGCGGGCGGCGTCGTGGCGGTCGTTCAGGTATTCGATGATCGCCAGGCTGTCCCACACCGTGATGGCGCCGTCCAGCAGCACGGGCACGCGACCGGCCGGCGTGATGTCGGCCAGGCGGGCGCGGAACTCGGGCGTAAACAGGGGCAGCAGTTCCTCCTCGAACGCCAGGCCCTTGGCCTTGAGCACCAGCCACGGCCGCAGGGACCACGAGGAATAGTTCTTGTTGCCGATCACCAGCGTCATGCTCATGGCGCGCCCCGTCGTCCTTTTCTGTGTCCAGGCTCTGCGTCAGACAGGGTACACGGTGCGGCGGCGAACGCCAGCGCCGTTAGCCGCCGACGATCTGGGACAGGGCCGCGTGCAGGTCGGGCACCGAGACCGGCTTGTGCAGCACGGGCAGCCCCTCGCGCGCCGCACCGCGCAGGCGGGTGGGGTCGGTGTCGCCGGTGACGATCAGGGCGGGAACGCTTTCGCCCAGTTCGGCACGGGCGGCGGCAACGGCCTCCATGCCGTCCATGCCGCCCGACAGGCGCAGGTCGGCGACGATGACGTCCGGCGCCCCCGGGGCGTCGGCCAGGGCGCGGAGCAGGCCGCGCCCGTCGCCGGCAGCGGCCACGACCCGGCAGCGCCATTCCTCCAGGAGGGTCACCAGCGCGCGGCGCACGGCGGGATCGGCCTCCACCACCGCCACCGCCGCGTTCAACGGCGTCAGCACCGCCTCGCCCGCCGGCCGGCTGTCCGCACCCGCCGGCAGCGTGGCGGCGGCGGGTGCGGCGGTGCTGACGGGCCTGCCGGGCGCGGTGATGGCGAACATCGACCCCCGGCCGGGGCGCGAGCGCGCGTCCACCGCATGGCCCAGCGCGCGCGCCGCGCGGTCGACGATGGCGAGTCCCAGGCCCAGGCCGCCGCCGTGGTCGCCGGCCGCGCCGTCGACCTGGTAGAACTCGTCGAACACGCGGCCGAGATGGTCGGGATCGATGCCCGGCCCCGTGTCCCACACCTCGATCCGCACCGAAGCCCCGCGACGACGCGCGCACAGGAGCACCCCGCCGGTTTGCGTGTAGGTGATGGCGTTGCTCACCAGATTGCCGACGACCCGCTGCAGAAGCCGCGCATCGCTGCGCACCGCCAGCCCCTCGGGCGGCGGACGCAGGCGCAGGCGCAGGCCCTTGCGCTCGGCCACGGGAGCAAAATCACGGGCAATGCCGCGGAACAACGGGGCCAGCGGCACGGCCTCGATGGTGGTGCGGGTCATGCCGGCATCGAACCGGCTCATGTCCAGCAGGGAATCGAGCAAGGACGACAGCGTGCCGACGCTGTCGCGGATGTCGCCGACGATCGCCCGCGCCGCCGACTCCATGTCCTTCCGTTCCAGCCGGCTGACGAACAACGACAGCGCCTGCAACGGCTGCCGCAAGTCGTGGCTGGCCGTCGCCAGATAGCGCGAGCGGGCCGCGGCGGCTTCCTCGGCGGCGCGGCGGGCCTGCTCGCGCAGGGCCTCGGCCTCGATGCGGTCGGTTACGTCGTTGAGGATGGCGATGAAGCCGGTCACCGTGCCGTCGGCGGCGGTCTTGTAGGTCCAGTGGACCTCCACCATGATCTCGCCGCCGTCGCGGGTGAAGCTGCGGTTGAGGTAGGGTTCGGGCCTGGGCTTCTCGCGCCGCAGGAAATCCAGGTCGGCCCGCAGGCGCTGGGCGTCCCTGTCGGGGATCAGGTCGAGGATGTTGCGCCCGACCAGGCTGCCGGGTTCATAGCCCAGCAGGCGGTGATGGGCCGGATTGCTGAAGAGGATGGTGCCGCGGACGTCGATCTCGTAGATTCCGTTGGGCGCCATCTCCAGGATGGAGCGCGTCAGATCGTCGTCGTGGAATGTCACCGAGGGCACCTGGTCCTCCTTCAGTCCCCGGCCCGGCGCGGCCGGTCTGTCGGCGAGCGGCGAAGCAACAAGGGCGGGGCCCCGTCTTCTTCATCACGGCAAAGGACCCGCCACTTTTCTTTAATGACCTTACCAGGGAACGAAGGATTATCCGATGGGGACGGAAGACATAGGCCGCATGGCGGGGTATCGGCACCACCTGACCATTCCGACGCGCTGGATGGACAACGACGTGTACGGCCACGTCAACAACGTCGTCTATTACAGCTATTTCGACACCGTCGTGAACCGCTACCTGATCGAGCAGGGCGTCCTGGACATCCACGAAAGCCCGGTTATCGGTCTGGTTGTTGAAACACAGTGCCGCTACTTCCGGCCCATCGCCTTCCCCGACACCGTGATCGCCGGCCTGCGCGTCGCGCGCATCGGCCGGTCGTCGGTGCGCTACGAAATCGGCCTATTCGTCGAGGGCGACCAGGAGGCCCGCGCCGAGGGGCACTTCATCCACGTCTACGTCGACCGCGAGAGCAACCGCCCCATCGGCCTGCCCGAGCCCCTGCGCGCCGCGCTGGAGCGCATCGCGGTCGAGCCGGGGCCGTCAGCCGGAGGCTGACGCGCGCTCACGCCATTCCCGCCGCGTCCGCCGGCGCCATACCCTTGTCGGCCAGCCGCACCAGCAGGGGCGCCGGGTGGAAACGCGGGCCGTTCGCCTGCTCCTGGGCCTGAAGGCGCTCCACCAGCTTCGGCAGCCCCTGCTCCTGCGCCCAGAAGAACGGGCCGCCCCAGGTTTCGGGGAAGCCGGTGGCGTCCACCGCCACCACATCCACGTCGCCGGGGCGGAAGGCGTGCCCCTTGTCGAGCACCACGAAGGCCTGGTTCACCAGCATGAGCAGCAGGCGTTCCCGCGCCTCGGCCACCGGCACCTGACGGCGGGAGACGCCGCGGGCGCGGGCATCGTCGGCGGCATCGTGCAGCCAGCCGTCGTCCTCGGACGCCGCGGCATCGGCGCCCGCGCCGCGCCAGCGGTACCAGCCGGCGCCCTGGACCAGCCCGGCGCGGCCATGGGCGGCCATGCGCTCGGGCAGGCGCGAGGCGCGCGCCAGGCGGTCGTCGTCCGAGCCCTCGGGGTGGTCGCGCAGGCGCCAGCCGCCATCGACGCCGATGCGGTCATTGAGGCGAAACGGCCCCTCGGCGAATCCCTCGCGCTCCAGGGCGTCGTCGACGGCGGCCGGCGACACGCCCTCCTCCGCCAGCAGCCAGGCCTCCCGCAGGTAGGCCTCCAGCAGGCGCGTGCCGACGAAACCCGGCCGGTTGGCGACCGGCACCGGCACCCGCCCCACCCGCTCGGCGAAGGCTGCGGCGGTGCGCACGGCGGCGGGGTCCGTCTCCCGCCCCGCGGCGATCTCCACCACCTGGCGCTCCAGCACGGGGCTGATGACGTGCATCCCCAGGACCTGCGGCGGGCAACTGGCGGCGGCGGCGAAGCGGTCCACGTCCAGCGCCGCGGTGTTGGTCGCCAGCACGGACCGGGGCCGGCAGCGTTCGCCCAAATCGCGGAAAACCGCCTCCTTCACCGCCGCGTCCTCGGTCACGGCCTCGATCACCAGCGATGCCTGGGCAATCTCGCGCAGCTTGGTCGAGTGCTGGATCAGGGCGTTGCGGTGGATGGCGTCCGCCTCGTCCAGGGCGCCGGCCTCCACTCGGCGGGTGAAGTGGTCGTTGGCGCGCCCCAACCCGCGCGAGACCGCCAGCGGGTCGCGGTCGAGCATGATGACCGGCACGTTGTATTCGGCGCAGAGGATGGCGATATCCGCCCCCATGACGCCGGCCCCCACCACGGCGACGGAGCCCAGCGGCCAGCCCTCGGCCGCCGTCAGTTCCGGCGCCGTGCGGCAGGCGCGGCGGGCGCGCATCAGGTAGCGGCGGGCGCGCACCGCGGGCTCGGCGCGGGCGGCGGCGGCCAGTTCTCCCTCCACCGCCATGCCGGCATCGAAGGACCGGGTTGCGGCGGCCTCCACCGCCTCGCCCAGCCGCTCCAGCAGGGCGTCGGGGAGGCCCGTTTCCGACAGGCGCTCCACGTCGCGGCGCACGGCATCGGCGTCGCCGCCGGCCTGACGGTCGCACACACGCGGCGGCAGGCTGTCGACCAGGCGCCGCGCGGCGGAGACGGCCGATCCTATCAGCGGCTCCTTCTCCACGCCGTCGATGAGCCCCAGCGTCTCGGCCGCCCCCGCCTCGATGACCGCGCCGCTGGCCATGAGGTCGAGCGCCGCCCCCGTGCCCACCAGCCGCGGCAGGCGCTGCGTGCCGCCGGCGCCGGGAACGAGGCCCAGACCCGCCTCGGGGAATCCCAGGCGCGAGCGGCGGGCGGCGAGCCGCACGCGGGCCGCCAGCAGAAGCTCCAGCCCCTCGTCCAGCGCGGCACCGTCCAGGGCGGCGATGACGGGCTTGCGGGCGTCCTCCACCCGGGCGGCGAGCGCGCGGGCATCGGGGGCTTCGGACGGTTCGCCCTCCTCCTCCGCCGGGCCGCAGCCGGGCTCGGCGGCCAGCGCCCCGCCCTCGGCCAGCAGCACGATGATGCGCACGCGGCCGTCGCCCTCGGCCTCCTCCAGCCGGCGCGCCAGGGTCGCCCGCAGCCGCGCGGTCAGCCCCGTGCCGGCGGGTGCCGCCATGTGCACCACGCCCACGTCGCCGTGCCGCTCAAAGGACGCCGTCCCGCTCATGGATTGTTCCTCCCGCTGCGTTTCGTCGGTCTCCGTTCCACGTAAGACGCGGGGCCGCGGTTGCAAAGCGGGGGCAGGCCCATCAACGAAAAGGGGCACCCCGAAACCGGAACGCCCCTTCGCATTCACATGGGCCGTCGGTCACCCCTTCGGCGCCGTCTTCTCGAAGGCGCGGACGCGCTGCGTCAGGTCCTCGGGCAGGGCGGTGGACTTGTGGGCCGCCTGGTCGGTGTTGACCCACACCACTTCACCCGTCGCCAGCAGGTCGTCGGACCCGGCGGCGTGCAGTTCGCAGGTGAAGGTCAGGCTGGAGCGGCCGATGCGCCCGACGCGCACGCAGGCCTCGATGTCCTGGTCGAATTCCGCCGACTTGCGGAACTCCACCAGCGCCTTGACCGTGTGCAGGTCGTTGCCCGACGACTCCACATAGGCCGACAGGTCAAACGGCAGTGCCTTGACGTATTCCCAGATCGCCACGTCGAACCAGGTCAGGTAGTGGCTGTTGTAGGCCACGTTCTGGCGGTCGACCTCGGAATAGCGGACCCGGAAGGGATGGCAGAAACGGAAGTCCTCGCGCGCCATGCCGCCGCCTCAGGCCTGCGGCTTGACGGCGGAGACGACGCGGGTCAGCCCGGGGATCAGGGGCTTTTCCTCCATGTCGCCGAAGCCCTGGGCCTTCAGCAGGTCCATCACGCGCCCCGGCGTCAGCGAGGCGGCGCGCGGCGTGAACACCATGTGCTGCAGGGCCCACATGGCCGCCAGCGGCGGTCCGGTGCGATCGTCGTCGACCATGAAGTCGTGGATGATGACCCGGCCGCCGGGCTTCAGCGCGGCCCAGGTGTTCTTCACCAGCGTCTCCAGACCGTCGGCCGGCACGCCCGAGAACAGATAGGACATGAGCACCACGTCGCGCTCGGCCGGCCATTGGCTGGTCAGGCCGTTGCCGCCGATGACGTCGATGCGGTCGGACATGTCCGCTTCGGCGATGTACTCCTCGGCCAGGGCGACCACGTTGGGGAAGTCCAGCACGGTGGCCTTCAGCTCGGGGTAACGCTTGCACATCATGATCGAGAACGCGCCGGTGCCGCCGCCCACGTCCAGCAGGGTGCGGGCGTCCAACAGGTCCCAGCTCTTGGCGACCACGGCACCCGGACCAAGCGAACCGCCGTGCTGGGAGCGCGAGAAGATCTCCGCCTGCTCCTTGTCGGCCATCCAGGTTTCGTAGGTGTCGAATTCGATCTTGTCGGTGTCGCCCTTGATGGCGTGACCCAGATTGTCCATGAACGGGTACATCTGCTGGTCGATCTGGTAGCGCAGATAGTCCCCGTAGTAATGGCGCGAGGTCGACACCAGGAAGGTGTTGGTGTCCTCGGCGTTCTTGTATGCCTTGCCGTCGCTGGTGGGGTGGACAAGGTCCAGCGACACCAGGCCGGTCAGAAGGGTCTCCAGCGCGTGCTCGGTGGCGCCGGTGGCCTCTGCCAGTTCGCCGACCGTCTTCGGTCCCTCGGCAAGCTGGTCGAAGACACCGATGTGCAGCGCCGAGAACAGCGCCTTGGATGCCATGAATCCGAATGCGATGCCCGAAATGCGCTCGACATTGCCCAAAGGTTTCATCGTGATTTGCCTCCATGTTGGTTCTTGTTCCATAAGAACCGACAGCAGAAGCATTTCATACCTTGAAACTTCAGCGATTACGGGTAAAACCTGGGAACTTTCTTCGCATCTGCCGGCCACATGCGAAAAGGCGCCGACGCGACCCTGCGGTCATGCCGGCGCCTTGCTCGGTTGACGGACCGGACGCGGCAAGGGTTGCGGTCTTGAAGCGGGTGCGCGTGGCGCTTCCTCAGTGTCGGGGACGGCCTGTCGCTTCAGGCGTGATGCGATCGCGCCGGCCGTTACCCCGACAACGGTTTGCGCACCCGGGCGGTCAAGCCTCCGGCGAGGCCCAGACGCCGTCACCCATGCGGCAGGCCATGCCCTGCTGGATGCTGGTGCGCCCGCGCGCGGTCAGCGTCTGCTCGTAGCGCCGGCAGAAGACGCCGGCGTCGGTCTTCCACGTTGTCGTCGGTGTCACCTGGATGTTCAGCGGGCCGGCGTCCACGGCCAGAGGGTCGCCGCTGCGGTTGGATTCGAGCGCCGCCTGCACCGCCTCGGCCAGGCGGGCGCGCTGGTCGGCGGGCAGGAAGGCAGGCGCCGGCCCGGCGGCGGTCAGTTCCAGGGTGCTCCAGTTGGTGCCCAGCCACTGCCGCACCTCGTGGCGCACCACATGGCCCACCGCCGGCGCGTAATGCCAGGTTTCCGTCTGCCAGTGGCGCTGGCGCCAGTATTCGTCGCAGACCACGCGGTAGGTGTCATAGGTGCCCTCCGGCACCTCGACCCGCGCGGTATTCGGAACCCGGCAGCTGTAGCGGATGAGGTAGGGATCGCCGACGGTGCCCGCCGTCTCGTTGCGCGAGACGAAGCGGTAGACGTAGTCGGCGCTGTTGCCGACCCGCAGCGGCCACAGGCTGCCGGTCTGGGAAACCAGTTCCGCATCGCCGCTGGTGATCGTGTTCTTGTCTTCCTGCGCCCAACGCCACGACAGGCGGGGCCGGGTGAAGTCGGGATCGGCCAGATAGTCGTAGCTGTCGCCGATGCCCCAGGCGACGAGGCCGTCGCGCCGGCCTTCCACATGGTGGGTGACGCCGTTGTCGAACTGGAAGGCATCGCCCTCGGCATAGGGCGGCAGCTCGGCGGGCGGCAACGGCGGGCCGGGTTCGGCCGGCGCACCGCCGTCCAGAAGCCCCGTCCCGGCGCAGCCGGTCAACACGATGGCAATCACGGCCGGCATGAGGCCGTGGCGCATGCTGAAACTCATTACTCCCCCTGCTCGTTGCTCAGCCCTTACGTCTCGCTGCCCATCTTCAACTCGTACCGCACGCGCCAAGCGCCGTCCTGGCGGCACGCGAGGCCGATGGTGGTGCGCGGCCCCTGGGCGGTGGACACGGTTTCGCGGTACTCGCGGCAGTACCCGCCCTCGGCCCGGTAGGTCTTGAGCGGCGTGATGCGCCCGCCCCCCTCGGCCGCCGTCCACTGGAGCGGGTCGCCGCTGAGATGGGTCTCCAGGGCCTGCTGACGCTTTTCCTCCAGCACTGCCGCCAGGGCGCCGCCGCCGGACGCCCGGATGGCGGGATCGGCCGCATCCGGCATCTGCCAGAGGACCGCGAGCCCCGCGCCCAGGGCGACCAGCGCCGGCACGGCGGCGGCAACGGCCGCACGGCGGGCACCGCGCCAGGCCGGCACCGGCGCGGCACGGGCAGCGGCGGCCACCCGCCGGGCGGTTGCCTGGGGAACCGGCTCGCGCAGGGCGTCGGCGTAGGCGGCCGAAAGCATTCCGTTCAACTGCGTGAGCGACCGCACCGTCTCCCGCGCCCGCGCGTCGACGGCAAGCAGACGCTCCACGCGGGCGGCCTCGTCGGCGTCCAGTTCCCCGTCCACATAGGCCATCAGCAGAGTCTCGTCCAAACGGCTTGTCATCCCACCGTCTCCTTGCTTTGGCGAAGAGCATCCGCCATCCCCGTATCCTCGCCCGGCGTCTCGCCCTCGATCAGGCGGCGCAGGGTGGCGCGGCCGCGCGAAAGGCGGCTCATGACCGTGCCGATGGGCAGGTCCAGCACCTCTGCCGCCTGCCGGTAGGTCTGGCCCTCGACGCACACCAGCATGACCAGAACGCGCTGATCTTCCGGCAGGGCGGCGACGGCGCGGCGCACCGCGCCCAGGGTCAGCGCCGCCGGGGCATCCGGTGCGGCGGCTGCGATCTGCTCGGCCGGCAGGCTGTCCAGATGGGCGGCGCGGCGGCGGGCGCCGCGCGCCATGTCGATCCATGTGGTCTGGACGATGCGATAGAGCCAGCTATCCAGCCGCGTGCCCTCGGTATACTGGTCGGAGGCACGCAGGGCCCGCTCGCAGGCGGCCTGTACCAGGTCGTCCGCATCAGTGGCGCTGCCCGTCAGCCCACGCGCGAACCGCCGCAACCGGGGAAGCAGTTCGGTCAGTCCTTGCGCTACGTGCGCGCTCACGCGATCGTCCTCTCTATCCTTCAACCCGTGCACGGCCAACCGATAACGCGGGGGACCAGCAGATTATTCCACCGGACGGTAATAATTTTTTCTAAAGAGACATGGGAATATCCGTCCGGCCACCGCCGTTGTCCCCGCGAACGACACGATAACGCATGGAGGGATGACCATGTCGATGGAGAGCAGAGCCCGCCGCCGTCCCCGCCGCCTCGCGCTTCTGGGTGCGACGGCGCTCGCGCTGGTGATGACGCCCGCGGCTCTGGACCTGAGCGACGAAGGCCTCACGGCCGGTCCGAACACGGCGGCCGCCCAGGGCAACGGCGGCGGTAACGGCGGCGGTAACGGCGGCGGTAACGGCGGCGGCAACGGCGGTGGCGGTCCCGGCGGCGGTGGCCCCGGTGGAGGCGGCCCCGGCGGCGGTGGTCCCGGTGGAGGCGGCCCCGGTGGAGGCGGCCCCGGCGGCGGTGGTCCCGGCGGCGGTGGCGGTCCCGGTGGAGGCGGCCCCGGCGGGGGTGGCCCCGGCGGAGGCAGTCCGGGCGGGGGTGGTCCAGCGGCCGACAGCCCGGGCAACAGCGGCAACGCTCCCGGACGCAGCGGCGACTCGCCCGGTCAGGGCGGCGGGCTCGGCCGTGACGGCGCGCCCGGCCAGGCGGGCACGGCCGGTCCGGGCAACGCTCCCGGCTTCGCGGCCGGTGCCGCCCAGGGCCAGGCACCCGAAGGCACACCGGACGACGCGACCCGCGGCGGCGGCGAGCGGGGGCGCGGCGGTCCGAATGGTCCCGCCCAGGGACCCGGCTCCCTCGACGCGGCCATCGGCAACCTGGGCCCCGCCCTTTCACCGGCCGAAGAGGAAGAGGCGCTCGAAGGCGGTTGGGGCGGCGGTCCGTCCGAACAGGGCATCGCTGGCGCAGCCAATGCGTCCGCCGTCGCCAAGGAACGCGCCGCGGCCCACTCGGCCGTGGGCATCGCCGCCGCGCGCGAAGCCGCAGAAGACGACGCCGACGATGGAGTCGATGATGGTGTCGATGACGGGGTCGACGATGGTGTCGATGACGGGGTCGACGATGGCGTCGATGACGGGGTCGACGATGGCGTCGATGACGGGGTCGACGATGGCGTCGATGACGGGATCGATGACGGGGTCGACGATGGCGTCGATGACGGGGTTGACGATGGCGTCGATGACGGGGTCGATGACGGTGTCGATGATGGCGTTGATGACGGGGTCGACGATGGCGTTGATGACGGCGTCGATGACGGTGTCGCCGATGAAACCGACGGCGAAGCGGAGGCGGCCACGCAGTAACGCGGGTCGCTGGGGTCAGACCGCCGCACGTCGGACAAAGGGAGCCGGCCCGGGAGCACCCCGGGCCGGCTTCTGTTTGGCCCGCCGTCAGCCGCGCACGCAGCGGACGTGGTTGCGACCGCGCACCGCGTCGTTCTGCCCGCCGCGCCCACCCTGCCCCGGCCGGACCCCGGCCTTCGGATCGGACCGCTGGGCACCCGCACCATGCACGTCCACGCCTTCGGCCGAGGTGCAGGGGCCGAAACAGACGTAAAGCGCCTCCGCCGGATCATCGCCGAAGCTCGTCGACGACCAGAACCACGCCTGCGGATCGGCCTGCCGGAAGACCGGATCGATGGCGGGCGCCGGGCGGCGGTAGTCCACGATGCTTTGCAGTTCCTTCACGTTGGGCAGGCGCCAGTCGTCGAACCCGGCCAGCGTCATCCCGTCGCAATGGCGCAGGGCCTCGCCCCAGGTCCGCGGGCGGCCGTCGTCGACCTGCTGCCAGGTCAGCCCCGTCAGCCCGTCCTGCACGCTGCCGTCGCCCCGGTCGGTGAAGGCGTTGGCGCCCCACTCGGGCCCGGCGACGCAGCGCCAGAACAGGCCGTTGCGGCCGTCGCGCGGAGCCTGCTTGATGCGCCCGTCGAGGAAATTGAAGAAGAACACGCCCTTCACGCCGGGGCGGCCATAGTGGTCGCCGGCATAGATCGTGGCCGACCAGGTCTGCCCCATCATCTCGGGCGCATGCGTCGCTGCGAACCTGTCGTCTTCCAGCACCGACGCATCGGGCGCGGCGATGGCAAACGCCGGCGCCACGAACGGCCTCTGCCCGGTGACGCCCTGCCAGTGGGTCAGGCTGTAAAGCTCCCGTATGGTGGGCAGCCGCCAGTCGTTCCGCCCGCCCAGACGAAGGGCCGCGCAGGCGGCGGCGGCATCGCCGAACCTCAGGCGCCGGGCATTGTGGCCCTGCTGCCAGAGAAGGCCGGTCGCAGCATCGAAGACCGTACCGTCTCCGCGGTCCTCGAACGCCTGGGGCCGGGAGGCGTACGAACCGTCCTGGCCGGGGAACCCGGCGGCGGCGGCGTGGGCGCAGTCGGTGGCGGCGGTGTCCGTGAAACAGGTGTGCTGGCCGGTGCCCGTCAGCCGGTTGGACAGGACGACGGCCTGCGCGAAAGGCACGGCGGCGGGCGTGTATCCGCGCTTCGGCGGCATGGCGGCGACCTGCGCCCCGGAGCCCGCAGGCCCGCCCCCCTGACCGCCCGGCCGGCAGGCGAGCGGCATTCCCGGTCCGGCATGGCAGGTGCCGGACACCCGCCCGCGCGGCGCCCGGAAGCTGCAAGTTGCGCCGGACGACAGCCCTGAACAGGCGCTCAACGCCTCGTCGGGCGGCGGCCCGCTCCGTCCCGGCCCGGGGCCCTGGGCGAAAGCCCCTCCCGGCGCGCACAGAAGCGCCACCGCCAGGGCAGCCAGGCCCCGACGCACAATTGTTTTCCGCATCGCGCTCTCCCTCCCCGGATTAAGCCGGAAAAAGATAAGGGAATACGCGACACGGCACCACGCCTGACGGCGGGGCGACGGAATGAGGTCGGATTATGAGGGAAAAAGTGGCGGACAGGGGGTCCGCCTTATCCGGCTTCCAGCATGTTCCGAAGGCATCCCGAAAAGCCAAGGTTTTCCGCGCATTTGAGGCGCTGTTGCGTCTTGTAAGTTCCAGTGCGTTCCCGCACAATCCTAGTCCGTTTTGTGGAATGGTTTGTGGAACGGATTGGGGGATGGATCATGGCGAAGCAGGTTGACCGGCTGACGGCCCGTGCGGTGGCGACCACCAACAAGCCCGGCCGCTATGCCGATGGGCGGGGGCTGTATCTCCACGTCGCCAAGACCGGCGCGAAGTCGTGGGTGCTGCGCTACCGGCTTTCGGGCAAATCCCGCGAAATGGGCCTTGGGGCGGTGGCGGACGTGGGCTTGCAGGATGCCCGCCGGAAGGCTGCCGACGCGCGGGGGCTTCTGGCCGATGGGGTGGACCCACTGGACGCCCGCGAGGCCGAGCGGCTGGCCGCCGCCGTGGAGGCCGCGAAGGCGATCACCTTCAAGGATGCCGCCGAACGCTACATCGCCGCGCACCGCCCGACGTGGAAGAACGCCAAGCACGCGAGCCAGTGGGAGAACACCTTGCGGGATTACGTGCATCCGGTGTTCGGCGCGGTGCCGGTGGCTGATGTGGATACGGGCCTTGTCCTGAAGGCCGTGGAACCGATCTGGCACACCAAGCCGGAAACCGCGTCTCGCGTCCGCCAGCGCATTGAGGCCGTGCTTGATTGGGCGCGGGCGCGCGGCTACCGCGATGGGCCGAACCCCGCCCTATGGCGCGGCCACCTGTCGCACACCCTGCCGGCGCGGGCGCGCGTGGCGAAGGTGGAGCATCACGCCGCCTTGCCCTATGCCGAGGTGGCCGCGTTCCTGGCGGACCTGCGGGGCCGGGATGCGCTGGCCGCCCGCGCGCTTGAGTTCGTGATCCTGACGGCCTCCCGCACGGGTGAGGCCCTGGGCGCCACATGGGCCGAGGTGGACCTTGCCGCCGCCGTCTGGACCGTTCCGGGCGACCGCATGAAGGCGAAGCGGGATCACCGCGTTCCCCTGTCGCCGCAAGCGGTGGCGGTGCTGGAGGCGATGGGGGAGGCGTATGGCCGCGATGGGTACGTGTTCCCCGGCCAGCGCAAGGGCAAGCCGTTGTCCTACATGGGCTTGCTCATGCTGCTGCGTCGGATGAACCCCGAGGGGGAATGCGGCGGTTTCCGATGGGCCGACGACAAGGGGCGGGCGATCACCGTTCACGGCTTCCGCTCCAGCTTCCGCGACTGGACGGCGGAACAGACGGCCTTTCCGGGTGAGGTGGCCGAGGCCGCGCTTGCGCATGTGGTGGGCGACAAGGTGGAGGCCGCATATCGACGCGGCGACCTGTTCGAGAAACGCCGCCGGCTGATGGAGGCATGGGCCGACTACTGCGACCGCCCCGCCGCCGCCGGGAACGTGGTGCCCATCAATCGCGCCGGGTAAGCCTTTTTCGGGAATTTCCCCGGAAAGCCCCTCCCGCGCGCGCATGAGCGAATGCCCTGGGGTCCCTGGCGCCCTGGAAATGGATACGGGTCGGCGGAGTGCGGGGCATCCGCTGCCGTGAGCATTCACAAGGGGCCTTCCGCTTCCGGTTCAGGGAGCAAAGGCCCGCCCCACCTGGCGCCGCGCCGGTCCCGAAGCGGAAGCCGGCCGGCAAAGTCTCATTCGCGGGTGTGGACGTTTGGCTGTTCGCGCGGTCCCTGCCTTGGCCGCCCCGATGATTGGACCCGCCCCCGGCCCTGCGGTGGCTGCTGATGCGTGCGGAGGGTAGGCCGTGGGCATCCGGGCCGCCGCCACCGCCGCGCGCACCCTGAGGCCGCCAAGGGGCTACATCGGATATGACCCGCCCCCCGATCCTGGGGAGTGAGTGCGCCGGGCTGTCCAGTGGAAAAGGCGGGCGGTTTTTCACCCATCGTCCGGTATGCGGACGAAGGCGCGGCGCCGCTGCCCTTCGGACGATCTTCGTTCGATACCCCGCCCGCACACCTTTTCGGGCCGCTGCCCAAAAAGTCCCGAGTTTTCATTCGCCGCGTGAAAACTCCATGCACCGCCGCCGTGCATGAGCGCGTGCGAATTTCGCACGCGCTTCTGATTTTCGGTGCAAGTTGCACCACTATTCCGCCGCGCCTCCCAAAGCTCTTTCCGCCGGGCGAGGTGCGCGGCCACCTGGGCGGGGGAAAGGCCGCAATGCCCCGTGCCAATAGCGCCAATAGTGCCGAAAGGTCCGGGGGCTGCGGCTTACGCCACGGTGGCGAAAAGCCCGGTGCCCCGTGCCAGTGCCAAAAGCGTACCGGGGCAACCGTCCGAAATCCGTCCGCTTGCCTGACCTGTACCGCGCCCGCCATCTGTCCGAAGGAAAATAAATCCTTCTGACTGTTCCAGTGTATTCCAGGGATTTCCTTTTCCGTTCGCGATGCGTTCTTTCATGTCGTGCTATAGTGTAGTAGAATAATACTACACAAAAGGAGGAAGTCGCAGTGACGACGAAACGGAGCATTCGCATAGGCGGACGGTCTACGTCCGTCGCCCTGGAACCGGAGTTCTGGCGCGTGCTGGACGGCATGGCCGCGTCGGCGGGCAAGACATTGGCCGCCCTGGTGCGCGAGCAGGCCGCGAACACCCCCGACAACCTGGCATCCCGCCTTCGGGTGGCCGCGCTGGAAGGGGGCCGTCATGGACTTCACGCCTGAACAACGCGCCGTGCTGGAGCGCCTGGACCCGATCATGGAGGCCGCCACGGGCTTCCCGCTTCTGGAACTGGACCGGCGCTTAGCGCAGTCGAAGGAGGCGGCGGATTTGCTGGTGCGCGAGATGCCAGACACCGCCCGCGATTACCTGGCCGGCATCCTCGCCTTCCACGGCCGCGCCGATCTGGACAAGGCCATGAAGGCGGACCTGTCGGACCTGCTGACCGTGTTTCTGAGCGCGAACGGCATCGACGCTGACGCCTATCACGCCCTGCCGGTAGAGGACCAAGAGGGCTTTTTCGGCGGCATCCACGAACACGGCAACAGCGCCCGCGCCTGGATCGAAACCACGGGCACCGCGCCCCCGAAGTTCACCTTCAACTAAGGACCGCGCCCATGGCCGCCTATCTTCCCTCCCACCTGACCGCGCAGCAGATGCGCGACCCGCGACAGCAGCTTGCACAAGCCCTGGTGAGCCGGGGCACGTCCACCGAACCCGTACAGCACTGGCTTCAGGGCGCCGCCCGAATGGCGAACACGTGGGTGGGCAACCGCAAGATGGACCGGCTGGACAAGGAATATGCCGACAAGGGTACGGCCTACCGGACGTCCCTCGCGGAAGCCCTCAAGAGCAAGGACCCCCTCGGCAGCCTGTCGCAGTCCAACGACCCGCGCCTTCTGGGCCTTGCCCTGCAGGGCAAACTTCAGCAAGCCAACCGCGAACCGACGCCGACATTCGAGACTGTCAACAATCCCTTCGGCCGTGGCGGTGTGGGGCAGCGCAACACCCTGACCGGCAAGATTGAAGGCTTTCAGGGACCGCCGACGCCGCGCGCGCCGGAGCCGCTGGAAAAGGTTCTTGGCGAAGACGGTCGCCCCATGCTGGTGCCCCGTTCGCGGGCAGCGGGCATGACTCCGTACAGCGATGCGGGCGGCGCGAGCGCCCGCGAGGAACGCATTTCACGCATCGAAGAAGCCTATGGGGTGCCGCGACAGACGGCGGTGGGCATCGCGGATGGGGTGCTCAAGCTCCAGACCGACCCCGTGAACGGCGGCGCCTTCCTGGTCAACATGGCGACGGGCGAGAAGTCGCAGCTTCGGGACGCTCCGCAGCAGACGGCGCAAGGCGGGATGCCCAAGACCGATACCGTGGCGACCACGAACCCGAACACAGAAACGCTGCCAGGCGGTGACATGCCTTATGCGGGCAATGGCGCCGACCCGTCCCTGTGGGACATGGCCGATGAAGTCACCGGCATGTTCCCGGCCATTCAGGAAAACCTTCAGGGCGTGACGGGCCAGGTTGGAATTGACGTGGCGCCGGACGGGCTGATCGAGAACCGCCAGACGTTCCGCACCGCGAAAAATGATCTGGTGCGCGCCCTGTCCATCAACCCGCGCTTCCCGGTGGGTGAAATCGAGCGCATTTCCCGCGAAGTGAACATTGAGCCGGGCATCTTCACCGATCCCCGGAGCCTGCGCGGTCGCATGACGGCCGTGGGGGATTACCTGGGCCGTCGCCTCGCCAACGAGGAAGCGGCAGCCCGTGACCAGTCCTTGCCGGTGGAGACGCGCCAGAACGCCGCCACGGCCGCGAAGGACATTCGTAACTTCCTAGACATCCTCGGGGCGCCCGCCGATGGTGAACGCGGCGACCCCGCCAGGGGCGATATCTCCGCCATGAGCCTTGAGCAGTTGCAGGGCCTGGACCCGTCGCAGATGAGCGACGAAGACCTTGCGGCCGCCGCCGAGCGGTTCCGCCAGTTGGAGGGCCGATAACATGGCAAATCCCTTTGAGCAGGAATTGCAGCGCCGCAACGCGGGCGGTGCATCGTCCCCCGCCGGGAACCCCTTTGAGGCAGAATTGCAGCGACGCCAGGAAGGCGGCGTCATGGGTTTCGTGAACCGGGGCATTGCGAACACGCTGGGCGCCCCGGCTGACTTGGTGAATGCCGGGTTGAACACGGTGGGCCTCGGCAGCGAACAGCCCTTCGGCGGGTCCGAGAGCATCCGCGCGGGCATGGGATACCTGGGCATCGAGACGCCCGACCGTGCGCCCGAGACGATGGGCGAATACGTCGCGGCGGGCACTGGTGAAGCCGCTGGCGCGCTGCTGCCGGTCGGCGCCACGGCCCGCGCGGCTTCTGGCTTGAAGGGCATGGCCGGAACGCTGTCGCGCGACATGATGAACACGGCCGCCCGCCGCCCCGTGGCGACCCTGGGCACGGAGATGACCGCCGGTGCCGGCGCTGGCGCGGGCCGCTACGTCGGTGAGATGAACAGCGATGATCCGACGATCCGCACGGGCGCCGAATTGGTCGGGGGCTTGGCCGGTGCCATGGCGCCGGGTGCTGCCGTGTCTGCCGTGACCCGCGCCCCGGTGACGGGCACCGCAATCCGCATGGGCAAGGCGGCCGTCGTGCCGTTCACCGAAAGCGGGGCGAAGGTCCGGGCAAGCCGCCGCATTCGGGAGGTGGCCGAACAGTCGCCCGAGGAAATCAACCGCGCTCTGGACGCGCCGAACGACTACGGCCTTGATCCCGCCACCCGCACCGGGGATGAGGGGCTTATCGGCCTGCGGCAGTCCGTCATGGACGAAAACCCGCCCTTGCGCCGTGAGGGCCGCGACCGTCTCCGCCAGGCGGAAGCCGAAATGCGCGCCGACATCGAGGGCGACGGCGGGAGCATCGAGGCCACCCGGCAATTTCTGGCCCGCGAGCGGGAGGCCGCGACGCAGGCCCTACGGAACCGGATGCAGCAGGCGGAGGCCCGTGCGCAACAGCGCCTTGCAGACCTGTCGCCGCAGCGCGCCCGGTCGGAGTCGTCCGCCATCTTCCGCGAGGAACTGACGGCCGCCCTGAAGGACGCACGGGCGCAAGAGCGCCGTTTGTGGCAGATGGTGCCCGATGACGTGACCGTGCCCACCGAAGCGGCCCGCACGCGCTATGAGGTTCTTGTCGCGGACCTGCCGAGGGCGCAGCGCGACGACATGCCCGAGGCCGCCCGCCGATTCCTTGAGCGTGGCGGCAACGACGCCTTCGGGGATGCCGAGACGGTGAAGGAAGTCCGGGGCCTGCGGTCCCGGCTGCTGGACGATGCCCGCAAGGCCCGCGCGGCCGGTGAGATGAACCAGGCCCGTCTTGCCGATGACCTGGCGGATGCCCTGTTGGATGACCTAGCGGCCCCCGGTGCCGGTTCGGCTGCCTTCGATGAGGCCCGCCGGTTCTCCGCCCTGGTCAACCGCACCTTCCGCCAAGGTCCGGCCGGGCGCGTTCTCGGATATGCCCGCGAGGGCGGCGACCGGGTGGCGCCGGAGTTGACGCTACATGCCACCATGGGCCGGGGTGGCGAGACGGGCGCGGCGCAGGCCCGCGACATGATGGGCGCATTCGAGGGCGATCTACCGTCCGCCCGTGCCCCTGCGGCCCGTGGTGCGATGGAGGATTACCTAAAGGCGCAATTCGCGGATACCGCCGTGCGCAACGGCCGCCTGGATTTGAACGCGGCCCGGCGCTTCGCGACGGCCAACGATGAGACGTTGCGGCAATTCCCCGAACTCCGCCGCTCCATGCTGTCGGCGCGGTCGGCGCAGGCCGTGGCAGACATTGCAGGGCAGGCCACCAGGGGGCAGACTGCCCGGGTTGATGACCCGGTGACGCGTTTCCTGAACGCGGCCCCTGACCAGGAGATTGCGGCTCTTGCCAAGGCGAGGAACCCGGCGGCAGCGGCGCAGACGATCCGCGCCCGTGCGCAGATGGACCGATCGGGAGTTGCGCTTCGGGGTGCTCAGTCTGCTATGGCGGATTTTCTTCTGACCGGCGCCACGCGTGGCGGCGCCCTGTCGGGGGATGCCCTGTCGCGCCTGTTGGCCGATGGGCGCACCGGAACGGTGGCCCGCGAACTGCTGACGCCTGACCAGCTCAAGCGGCTGGAGCGCGTGGCCGGGGAACTGCGCAAGGTGGAGGTGGCCCGCGAGGCGCGCGGCAATGCCGGTCCCGTCATGGACGATGCTCCGAACCGCGTGATTGACATGCTGGGCCGCACCCTCGGCGCTCGGTGGGGCGCGCAGGCCGGTCAAGGCACGTCGGGCGCCTCCCTGCTGACAGCCAACTTCGCATCGCAGAACGTCCGCCGCCTGCTGGAGCGCCTGACCAACGACAAGGCCGCGCAGTTGGTGCGGGACGCCATCGTGAACGACCCCGACCTGTTGCGGGCGCTGCTGGCGGATGCCTCCACCCCCGCCACGGCAGAAGCGGTGGCGCGGAAGCTGAATGCCTGGCTTGCCGGGCCTGCGGTGAACGCCATGCCGGGGCGCCGGGAGGAACAGCAGGCCATGCCCACGCAACCCCTGTTGCCCGCGCCGAAGTCCGAACCGGAGGCCCTGGCGGAAGCCCTCAGGCGGTGACGTGCGCAATAACCCACTCCGTGAGCAGCGGGACCATCGAGGGCCGCGTTACCACCCTTGATGAAAATCAAGGCCGCGTGAACTGGCGTCCGTAGAATGCCCTACATAGCTTCCTCGTGACCGGCCTCCCATATCCCCAAAGACACAGCCGGTCACGCCCCGCCGCTTCTCCCCAGGGGCGGCGGGGCCCCCAATGCAGATGGTCGCTAGAACGCTTTCCCACTATTTCGCCGCCCCGTCGAGGGCGGCTTTCTTTTGAGGTTCCCACGGCGCCTGCAAGGTACAGGGGGCTTGCGGGCCGGATCTAACTCATGGACGGCCGATCCGTTCAGCAGGGTTGAAAAGTTAGCTGCGAGTGGCGAAGGTTTTGATGAGGGCTTATCCCTTCGATCAGGACCGCAAACAGCATTGGGAGGGGACCATGTGGAAGAAGTGCGCAGCAGGAATTTTGGTCGGCTTGGTGGCGCTTCCCTCCGCAGCGAATGCATGGGGCGAGGATCAGGTAAGGCCGGATATCATAGATAAGATATTCGTCTTGCCTGATGACGGGGCATCTGGAGGGTGCTGGACAAATATAGGCGAGGCAAAGTCGTATGCCACTGACATGTTATCCTCGAGGGGCCTCGTCGTTGGTCCGCCCGAGGAACACAGGGCGGATGCTTGGAATCTTGTGATAAAAGTAGATGCATCTAGGCATAAAGAAGGATTTTGCCACGGAAACATAAATGTCTCTGTGCAAAAATTCGAAGGTAAAGAAAAGTATAGTTCGATAGTAACGATTGCGGATATAGAAAATTCTTTCGTATACAGAGATAACGCAAATACCGGAGTCCTCATTACACTGGAGCGAATGCTTAAGCACTGATTTTTTTGTATCAAGCTTGCCACCGGAAAGGCCCCACCTCCAGGGGAAAGAGGTCGGGCTTTTCTTCGGGCATCACCCACCCGCGCCCTGTCCTTTGGTCATGGCATCGAGGACATGCCCGGCCTCGTGAACCGCCGCTTTCCGCCGGTCCCACGCTTCCAAGCGGACCCGATTGGTAATTCTCATGCCGGCCCGCTCCTACGTCTCCCCGAAGTCTCCGAGGCACGGCGACGACGCCACTTCTACCGGCTCCGGCGGTTCGGCCTTCAGCCGCACGCCTGGCCCGCCGGTGCCGCTGTAGTCGCCCGAGGGCAGGAAGACCACCCCAGCCGCCTCAAACGCTCCGAGCAACAGGGCTTTGGTCCCCGAATGCGGGTCGCGGCTCCCGCTTTCGAAGTCCATCACCGTGCGCTTGTTGACTGCTGCTTTCCCGGCAAGGTCCGCCTGCGTCCACCCGAGTAGCGCGCGGGCCGCGCGTGATTGTGCTGCTGTGATCTGCATCGCCGCATCCTTCGAAGTATGCACTTTAAGTGTTGACTTCCACCTATGGGGTATGCACCATATGTGCATACTTTACGACAGGGGATGCAGACATGCAAGCCACCACGACCAACGCCACCCGCCGCCTTGTCATGCGCGAGGCCTGGGCTATCGCCCGCAGGGGTGCGGCCGTCTTCGGTGGTTCTGTCTGCTCCTATCTGTCCGAGGCCCTGCGGATCGCCTGGAAAGAGGTGCGCGGCCATTGGGCGATGCAGGCCTTTGACGGGCTTATCGCCGCCGGCCGCAAGGCCCGCCAGCCGCCGCCGCTCAAGACCAAGCCCGCTGCCGGCTACTGGCGCCACGCCAACCCGGCGCGCTTCGACTGCCGCCGCGCCGTCACCCCGTGGTGAGGCGCCACGGACCATCACCACCGAAAACCGAGGGAAGTTGCTATGACCGTATTCTCACGTCGCCAAGCCATCACCGGCACCGCCGCTGCTGTTGCCGTGACGGCAATTCCTTCCGCCGCTGCCGCCGCGCCCGCTGGCGACGCCGAACTGCTGGCCCTCTACAGCCGCTGGCGCGAGCATCAGGAAATCCGCTTCGCCGCCGAGATGGAGTGCCGCCGCATCGCCGACGAGAAGCCGGAGGACGTGGAATCGCTGCCGAAGGTGCACGTTATGGGGAATAACTTCTACCTTCCGGAGCACCTGGACGAATACCTGGAGCAGACTGCGGCCCGCGCCCATGAGATGGAATTCGGCGACGACAAGTACCGCGTCATTGCCGGCCGAGGCCTGCGCAAGATGCTGGAGCAGGTGGCCCACGAGACGCCCCACCCCCGTGATGTCCTGAAGGAAATGCACGCGCGCTACGACGCCTGGGCGGAGCGAACGGGGCTGCGCGAGTACGAAGACCTGCGCGACGAAGCGGACGACGAAGCCTTTGACCTGGAGGAGAGGATTGCCGCCCTCCCCGCGACCACTCCGGCCGGCCAGTTGGCGAAGGTCGACACCGGCCTGACGAAGACTGGCGCGCGCCTTCACGAAGATGACCCGGCCTGGGCCGTCCTCGCCTCCCTGATCCGCGACCTGGAGAGCGTCACCGGGATGAAGGCCATCGCGCCGGCTCACTGCTACGCCTACCGCAAGACGTAAGCCGCTGCCGGCGGATCGGCGCGCTCTACCGGAAAGCCACAGACCGGGCGCGACGACTGACGGAATGAGGCGGCACATAAGCAGGGGCGAGGGCGCGACCGCCGGCCCATGACCCCGCCGCCGCCATTAGGGCGCGGGTGGAGGCGATGCCCGCGCACATCAACCGGGACGGGGGCGGATGGACCGACGATGAGCGGGACGCGGCCGTGACGAAGATTGACGCGGAAGCCGCTGCCCTGGCCGGTACTGAGGCAACCACCCCCGCCGGCATCGCCTGCAAGCTGCGTGCGGCCCTGGCGGCGGATGAGGGGGGCCGACAACTTCCTGCCGCTGATCCGGTCGGCGCTGGCCGATCTGGAGCGGGAAGCCGGCACTTCCGCCGGCTGATCGGAAGCGGTAGCATGGACGCGGCGGGATAGGGTAGCTCCCGATAAGGCCGGACACCTGCACCGGCCTTCCCGCCGCACATCATGCAGGGACGCCTATGCAGGGAGGCGCGAGTATGGCTGACGATGATCTGCCGGAAATTCTCAAAAAACCGATATCCTATGACGACTTGGCACCTTCCGGCGCCGGACCGGCCGCCTTCGATGAGGCCCAAATTTACGTCGAATTCCAAAAGAGGTTTGATGCTCTCTTTGAATATTTCGGGATCGAGAAAGACGATCCAGAAAAATTTTTCATTCTTTCTTTTCTCATGGCACGGAAACACTACAGGGGCTTCCACCTGCAAACCGAAGGCCATCAAGTCGGACGCAAACGCGACGTGTGGACCTTCCAGGCGCTAATGAGCTTGTTGGATGACATGGAGGGGTTGCGGGAAGACTTGTCCGAGCGAGCGAAGGCAAGGCACTTGGCGGGCAGAGGGAAATACGCCAACCAAGATTTTGAGATGATTCGGCGGAAGTACCGCGAAGCGAAGGCGGAGCGCCGGAAAATCTTGGCCGCCGCTTTGATGGCGCATAAGGGCAATGGGGCGCAAACTGACGGCGAATAAGTCCCCACTTTAGGGTGGGTATGTAGCTATTAGTAGTTCCGTCCCCACGCTGGGCTTCGCCACTATTCCCTTGCGATCCAAAGAAGGAGCAAGGGCGCCATGACGATGTTACGCCGTCCCGAAGTCGAGGCCCGCACCGGCCTCAAGCGTTCCTCCATCTACCGCCTGATGGCCGAAGGTAAATTCCCGAAGGCCGTGCGGCTGTCCGAGCGCGCGGTAGGCTGGCCGGAAGACCGTATCAACGCGTGGCTGGCCGAGCGGGAGGCCGCGTAATGGTCGTCCGCAACAACAAGGCCCCCGCGCCTGTGGGAAGCGCGAGGGCCGGGTGCTGTCACCTGATCGGGGGGATCGGGTCCATCCTACCGCCCGGCGCCGCTGCCCGCAATCTCGCCGCCACCGCCAGCCGCGTTCCCGTGGCCGCTGATGCCCTGATCGCCCTTGCTGGCGTCGGGGGTGCGACATGATGGCGCCCGTGATCCACACCGGCCGCGTTGACGGCTCCCCCGTCCGGTTCTTCCGCTCGCCCCACTTCCCGGCCCCTGATCTTCCCTGGCCCGACCTGCCGGCCCTGCTGATGGCCCTGGGGCTGGCCGAGGGGGATGCGCTGCACGTCCTGCACAAACTGCAACGGGACTGGCCGGGCCTGGCGCGGCGCATCCCCACCGCCGAGGGCTTCGCGGTGGCGGTGCCGTTCTTCACTGCCCGCGATCTGGCACAAAGCCTGCCCCTGCCGCCCGAGCGGTTCGGGCAGTTCATGGCCGAGGCAACCAACGCCATGAAGGCCGCCGCGTCCCATCTGCCGAGCGCGCAAGCCCGGTCGGAATGGGCAATGGCCGCCTGCCAATTCCAGCACCCGGCCGGCGGTGGCGACAACGGGGGAGGGACGGCCGCATGATGGACCTGTTCACATCCTTCGCCGGGGCCGCCACCGCGCGCCATCACCAAGCCCTGATCGCGGCCGGTGTGCCGTCCGAGTGGCTGTATGGAGGCCCCGCCCGCTTCGGCGTGGCCCGCGCCGTCTTCGCCGGCCCCCATTGGGAGCCGCATGAACACGGGACGGCGGTTTGCGTCCTGCCCGACGCGCCGCTTTCCCGCCCTGGGGAGCCTGCCGACCTGATGGCGGACTTGATCGCCTTCCGCACGGCCGATCCGGCGCGCTGGTGGCTGCTGAAGGGTGGCGCCGCGATCCTGAACCCCACCGCCCGCGATCTGGCCGAATGGCATGGGGAGCCGCTGGCCGTCCATGCGTCTCCCCTGGACTGGATGCGGGCCGGCGGTGGCGGTGTGGTGGTGCTGGACTGGACCGCGCATTTGCCCCTGCACCTGGGCCGCGTGCCGCTGGTGGCCGCCGACCTGGCGCTAGGGGAGCGGCTTGACCGCGCCTTGAACCGCCCGACCGACCGCACTGAGATTTCCGTAATGCGGAGGGCCGCCGCGTGACCTTCGACGCTATCCCCCTGAACGCCGCTCGCGCCGCCGACGTGCGCGACCCCTGGCCGGACCTTGATGTGTCCGTGCTTCACCAAGGCCGCGCCGATCCGCCGCCGCTTCCACTGGAGGTGTTCGGCCCCTGGGCGGACTGGCTCACGTCTGCCGCCGAGGGGGCAAGCGCCCCGCCTGATTACGCTGTTGCCCCGCTGCTGGCCGCCGCCGCGTCGCTGATTGGCACAACGCGCCGCGTCTCGCCCTGGCCGAGTTGGGCCGAGCCGGCCGTGCTGTGGTGCGGGTCCGTGGGCGATCCGTCGTCGGGCAAGTCGCCCGGCGCCGATCCCGTGTTGGGGCCGCTGCGCCACGCCGAGCGCGACATGGCCGAGAGCTTTCCCGACGTGCTGGCGCAATGGAAGGCTGATGCCGAGCGGGCGAAGGCGGTGGAGGACAAGTGGAAAGGCGACGTGAAGGAGGCCGTGAAGAAAGGGATGCCGGCCCCGCCGCTGCCCGACGACGCGACCGTGGAGCCTGAGCCGGTCCCGCCGCGCCTTGTTGTCGCGGACACCACGCCCGAGGCCCTGGCCGCCGTCCTGCACGCCAATCCGCGCGGAGTGATGGCGACGCGCGATGAGTTGGCCGGGTGGCTGGAGTCCTTCGAGCGGTACGGGCCGGGTTCCTCCCGCTCTATGTGGATCGAGGCGTTCGGCGCACGGTCCTACCGCATCGACCGCGTGAAGAACGGCGCGGCGCCGCTGATGATTCCCGCCCTGGCCGTGTCCGTGTTCGGCACCACGCAGCCGGAGAAGCTGGCGGCGATGCTCAAGGGCGCCGACGACGGGCTTGCATCCCGCTTCCTGTGGGTGTGGCCGAGGCCCGTTGAGCCTTCCGAGCCGTCGCGGCCCACCGACTTCGACTTGCCCCGCCGGGCCTTCGACCGGCTGCGGCGCCTCCAGTGGGCGGACGCCGACCACACGCCAGTCACGCTCCCGGTGCAACGAGCGGGGGTGGACGCTCTCAACATCTTCCGCACCGACACCGCCCGCGCCACCCGCGAAACCGGCGGGCTGCTGGCGAGCGCGATGGGGAAGGCGCCGGGTCTGGTGCTGCGTCTCGCCCTGGTGCTGGAGCATCTTTGGTGGGCTGCCGGCGCGGATGCGGAACCGCCGGCCGAAGTCTCGGGCCGGGCGCTGTTGGGTGCGGTGGCGCTGTGGGAGGTCTACTTTCGCCCGATGGCCGCCCGCGTCTATGGCGATGCTGCCTTGCCGCTACCCGAGCGCAACGCTGCCACCCTCGCACGGCGGATCAGGAAGGAAGGCGCCGACCGGGTGAACTTGCGCACCGCCCGCCGGCAATGGCGCCTGCCGGGTCTGCGCGACGCTGCCGCCATGAGCGCCGCCGCCGAAGTGCTGATAGAGGCCGGGGCGCTGCTGCCGGACCCCGCGCGAGACGGAGGCACCCCCGGCCGCCAGCGCGCCGACTACCTCGTCAACCCGAAGCTGTTGGAGGTTTGAACGATGGAGCAGGCGCGAGATTGGCTTGCGGAATTTCTGTCTTCTGAGCCCGTGCCAAAAGCGCCAGTAGTGCCGAATGGTGGCGACGGCGCCCCTATTGGCGCTATCGGCACTATTGGCACGGGTGTGAGGGACGCGGAAGCATCTGAGTTGGGTGGGCTATCGGCCCAAACGGCACTATTGGCAAAGGGCGATGGCGAACCCGAGGCCGCACCCCTGGCCGGTCCCGGCGAATGGGAGGAACGGGCTGCCCTGGCTCAATTCGACGGGCAGGCGCCGCGCGAATGGGCCGAGGGATTCGCCACGCTCCAGACGATGCCGCCACCGCCGGGCATCCACCGCGCCCGCTGGTGGCAAGTCCTGACCGACGCGGGCCGCTTCATGGATGCATGGGCCGCCAAAGCTGGCGCCCTGGGCTGGACGGTGCATGACGTGTTCGGCATCGACGCCAAGGCCCCCGAGCGGCGGCATGACCTGGCCGGGCTTGTGCCGCTGATGGAGGGCCGCCCGGTGGTGGCTGTCACGGCCGACGCCGCCACGCTGCGGACGCGCACGGGGAAGACGTTGCGGGTGTTCCGCCGCCGTGGCCCTACCGGCGCCCTGCTGTGGCAGTTGGGGGAGGGCTGACGGATGGGTAACACGCTGGACCGCGCCCGCTTCCTGAAGGTGCTGGCGCTGGCCGAGAGCGACGTTGACGGGGAGGCCCTGGCCGCAATCCGCAAGGCCGCCGCGATGGCCCGCGCCGCCGGCCTGTCGCTGGGGGAGGCAGTGGAGGGGGTCGCCTTTCCCGACACCCTGCCGGCGGACATGCTGGAGGCCGAGTTGATCCTGTACCGGGACCGAATCGCCGCGCTTGAGCGGGAGCTTGCCGAGGCGGTGGAGGATCGGGACGGGCGCCGCCGGGCCTATCGGGACGGACTGGCCGCCGGCCGCGCCGCTGCCGCTGATCGGGTGCGCGCGGTGGAGGTGGAGCTTGAAGCCTTCCGGGAGGGGATGGATTGGCCCGCCCTTGCCGACCGCTACCACTCCGGCCACCGCCGGGGCGCGCGGGGCGAATATGCAAAGGGCCTGCTGTACCGGGCGAGCGTGGGCAGGCTGTCCGCGGACGATCAAGCCGAGTTGCGCCGATTCGCCACCGCCAGCGACCGGAAGCGCAAGAGGGCCGCCGCATGACGTGGGGACCGTGGGCCGAGGGGCTGACACCGGGGGAGCGCGTGGCCCGGCTGCGCGCCCTTCGCGTCGTTGTCCGCCTGCTGGCCGGTGGGACCGTCGAGGCGGTGGCGTTGCTGCGGGACGCCGAGACGAACCCCGCCGCGCTGGAGCCTGCACGGCTGGCGGTGGAGGCCCTGCCCACCCGAACCATGCGCCGCGTGCTGTCGTCATACCTGGCCGGGACGCGATGAGCCTGCCGCCGGCATCATGTCTGCACTGAATTTCGTACACAGTACGCGCGTGCCCGGAGTTTCAGGACCAGTACGCGCGCGGGTAGCTCTAGCCGCGGTGCCGGTGGTGGCGTCTATCTTAGACCGGGATAGACGGCGGCGCGTCAAACCGGACAAAGCGGACACCATAAAAAGGGCGGAATTTTCCGACACGGTCAAAAGGCGCGCGTCCGCTGCCCCCGCGCGGCGGCTTGAAATTAATCATCGGAAATCAAGCCGGGTTTTCGGACGCCCGAAAAGCGGATTCGCGGACGAGGCCGCGCCGATGCTGTCCGCGAAAAATTCACGCCGGTTTTCATCGGCGCCACCGTCCAAAATTCCAGCACGTTCCCGTGCAAGCCGCGTTCGCTTTGTGGAATGGTTTGGGGGATGCCTTCCGGGCTTTGATAAAAAATCAAAGGAAATCAAAGCCGTAAGGGAAGGAAGTGGCGGACAGGGGGGGATTCGAACCCCCGGTGCGGGTTTCCCCGCACGACGGTTTAGCAAACCGCTGGTTTAAGCCACTCACCCACCTGTCCGCGTGTGAGGCCGCCCTTATAATGAACCGCCTCATGCATTGTCAACCAACGACTTCAGCACTTCACCCTCAGGCTGAGATCGCCTCGCTGACCACGCCCGGCGTCATGCGTCGCAATTCGTCCAGCGAGGTGCGAAAGACGCAGTGCGGGTGCCCCGCCGCCGCATAGACGGCATCGAACCGCCCCAGGCTCGCGTCGATGGCGATGGGCAGCACCGTAGCATGGGCCACCGGAGCGACAGCGCCGATGGTGAACCCCGTCGCCGCGCGCACGGCCTCGGCGTCGGCCTTTTCCACGGGGCCGGCCATCCCCAGCACCTCGGGCAGGGACTCGGGCACGCAGCGGCGGTCGCCGGCGACCAGGGCCATGACCGGCTCGCCGCCCGCCAGGAACACCAGCGACTTCACGATGGCGCCCAGCGGAACGCCCAGGGACTCCGCCGCCTCCGCCGCCGTGCGGGCCGAGGCGGACAACGCCACCACCTCGTGCGGGGCGCCCAGGTCCGCCAGCGCCGCCCGCACCCGGCGCACCGCCGGGGTGTCGATGCCCGAGCCGGACGCGCCGCCGGCCGTGCCTGCGGGGCTCATACGGGCACCTGCATGCCGCGCTTGACCGCCGGGCGTTCGCTGATCTCGTCGAACCAGCGCGCCACGTTGGGCCACTCGTCCAGGTCCAGGCCGAGCCGTTCGTGCGGGGCGATCCAGGGATAGGTGGCGATGTCGGCGATGGTGTAGTCCCCG
The DNA here is from genome assembly GCF_044803115.1 of Caenispirillum salinarum. Classification (GTDB taxonomy): domain Bacteria; phylum Pseudomonadota; class Alphaproteobacteria; order Rhodospirillales; family Rhodospirillaceae; genus Caenispirillum; species Caenispirillum salinarum_A. The sequence continues at coordinate 3,850,387 of NZ_CP085224.1, forward strand.
CCCGCCAGATAATCGGTGTCGGCCAGCCGCGTGTCCATCACCGACAACAGCCGCCGCGCCTCGGTGTCGTAGCGGTCCTGGGCGTAGGGCACGGGTTCCGGCGCAGCGTGGCGGAAGTGGAACGCCTGGCCGAACATGGGGCCGACGCCGCCCATCTGGAACATCAGCCATTGCAGCGTGGTGGACCGCTCGACCGGGTCGGCCGGCCACAGGGCGCTGCCGGCTTTCTCGGCCAGGTAGATCAGGATGGCCCCCGACTCGAACACGCTGTGCGGCCGGCCGTCGGGACCTTCGGTGTCGACGATGGCGGGAATCTTGCCGTTCGGACTGATCGCGCGGAAGGCCGCCTCGTGCTGCGCACCGGTGGATATGTCCACCGGATGCACGGTGTAACGCAGGTCCAGTTCCTCCAGCAGGACGGAGACCTTGCGGCCGTTGGGCGTCTTCCAGGTGTAAAGATCGATCATGGTGCGCTGCCCCGGCAATGAACAAAGTAGCCGTCGAGCGTGCCCAAGGACCCGCCCGTGGTCAACGCCGCTGGTGCAGCACCGCCCCCTCCGGCGCATGATCCTGCAACAGCCGGCCGAGCAGCGCCACGTCGCGCTGGCGCGCGGCCGCCGGTCGCCAGACCAGCGCCACCGTCCGGGCAGGGCGCGAGACGGTCAGGTCGCGCACGATCACGCCGCGCGCCGCCCCGGCCTCCACCGGCACGGCGGAACGTGGCAGCAGCGTCACCCCAAGGCCGTTGGCGACCATCTGCACCAGGGTGTTGAGGCTGGTGGCCTGGAAGCTTTCGTTGCCGGCCGGGCGGCGGGTGAGCGCGCAGGCCTGCAGGCTGTGCTCGCGCAGGCAGTGACCGTCCTCCAGCATCAGCACTTCCTCGGCCGCCAGCGCGTCCTCGGGCACACGGTCGAGCGCCTCGAAGGCGTGGCCGGCCGGGGCGGCGACAACCACGTCCTCGTCCCACAGTGCCAGGGTGCGCATCTCGCCCACGTCGTAGGGCAGCGCCAGCAGCGCCACGTCCAGCCGCCCCTCGGCCAGCAGGTCCAGAAGCCGCGCCGTCTGGTCCTCGCGCAGGAACAGCTTGAGGTCGGGATAGGCCTCGCGCACCGCCGGCAGGGCCTGGGGCAGCACATAGGGGCCGATGGTGGGGATGACGCCCAGGCGCAACGGGCCGCTCAAGGGGTCGGCGGCGGCGGCGGCGCTGTCCACCAGGGCCTCGGCGTCGGCCAGCAGGCGGCGGGCGCGGGCGACGATCTCCTCCCCCAGCGGCGTGACCACCACCTGGCGCTTGGTGCGGCGCTCCAGCAGTTGCACGCGCAACAGCGCCTCAAGCTCCTGGATGCCGGCGGACAGGGTGGACTGGGTGACGGCGCAGCTTTCCGCCGCCCGCCCGAAGTGCAGGTTGTCAGCCACCGCCACAAGGTAGCGGAGCTGGCGCAGAGTCGGCAGCGTCTTCATGCAATCCTTTTGCGGATAAATCGATCAATAACGCCCTGCATATCAATTGGCGCGATAGCACGCCAGCGCCTAGGATGCTCATATCGGTAGCGCGGCGCCGGGGCGCCGTTCAGTTCGACTGTTTTTTTGAGAGAGGGGATTTTCATCATGGATATCGACATCGGCATCTCCAAGGACCAGCGCCAGGCCATCGCCGACGGCCTGTCGCGCCTGCTGGCCGACACCTACACACTGTACCTCAAGACCCACAACTTCCACTGGAACGTCACGGGTCCGCAGTTCAACACGCTGCACACCATGTTCGAGCAGCAGTACACCGAGCTGTCGACGGCGGTCGACGAGATCGCCGAGCGCATCCGGGCGCTGGGGTTCCCGGCGCCGGGCAGCTACAAGCAGTTCGCCGCGCTGACGCGCATCCAGGAAGAGGACGGCGTGCCCTCGGCCACCGACATGATCAAGGCGCTGGCCAAGGACCAGGAAGCAGTGGTCCGCACCGCGCGCGAGGTCTTTCCGGCCGCCGACGAGGCCAACGACGAGCCGACCGCCGACCTGCTGACCCAGCGCATGCAGATCCACGAGAAAACCGCGTGGATGCTGCGCGCCATGCTGGGCTGAGACGCCGCTGACACGAAGACGCCCGGAGCAGCGGCTGCTCCGGGCGTCCGTCGTCTCTGTGTCGGAGAAGGCGTCCTCAGGCCGCCCGGACCTGCGCGATGAACTTCTCGACTTCCGCGCTGAGGACGGTCGACTGCTCGCTCAACGAGCTTGCGGCGTCCAGCACGTCATGCGCCGTGGAGCCCGCATCTCCGGCCGCCTGCGTCACGCCGGTGATGTTGGAGGAAACCTCCTGGGTGCCCTGGGCCGCTTCCTCGACGTTGCGGGCGATCTCGCGGGTGGCGGCGTTCTGTTCTTCCACGGCGGAGGCGATGGCGGACGAAATCTCGTTCACCCGGCTGATCGTCTGCGTGATGGCGTCGATCGCGTGCACGGCGTCCTTGGTGGCGTGCTGCACTTCGCCGATCTGCCTGCTGATGTCTTCCGTCGCGCGCGCCGTCTGGTTGGCGAGGCTCTTGACCTCGTTTGCGACCACGGCGAAGCCCTTGCCCGCGTCGCCTGCACGCGCCGCCTCGATGGTGGCGTTCAACGCGAGCAGGTTGGTCTGCGAGGCGATATCTGTGATCATCGTGACCACCTCGCCGATCTTTTCGGCGGACCGCGCCAGGCCCTGGACCAGTTCCTTGTTGTGGTGGGCTTCCTCCGTCGCGCGGGCCGATACGGTAGCCGCCTCGGCCACCTGGCGGCCGATCTCGTCGATGGACGCCGCGAGTTCCTCGGAGGCGGAGGCAACCGTCTGAACGTTCGCCGAAGCCTGTTCCGAGGCGGCGGCCACGGCGGTCGCCTGGCGGCTGGCTTCCTCGGCGACCGAGGACATGGACTGCGCCGACGCCTTCATCTGCACGGCCGCGCTGCCCACGTTGGTCACCACGCCCTTGACGCTGCGCTCGAAGGAGTCGGCCATGCGGTTCAGGGCGGCCTTCTGCTCGGCCTCCGCCCGTTCCTCGCGGGCCTTGGCTTCCTCCTCCAGTTCGCGCTCGCGGATGATGTTGCGGCGGAACTGTTCCATGGTGTCGGCGATCTGGCCGATTTCGTCCTTGCGCCCGACGCCATAGATGTCCAGCTCAGTCTCGCCCTGTGACAGCTTCTTGAGGCCCTCGACCGCGCGCTTGATGGGTTTGGAAACGCCGAAGGTGGCGAGGCTCCAGCCAAGCGCAAGTCCGCCGGCCACGCCGATGCCGGCGACGCTCATCATCGTCAGGGCCGCGGTTTCGCTCGTACCCGTGGCACGGGTGGCGATCTCCTCGCCCTTGCTGGTCGTGTAGTCGGTGTAGGCGCGGACCGCCTGCTCAAGCTTCTCCGCCTCCAGACGGCTCTTGCGGGCCTCCTCGCGGAGCCTCGCCTGCGCGCCGCTCATGGTGACCGCGCCGCCGATTTCCTGGGCCAGCTGAACGGTGACCGCCATCTCGGAGGCATAGGTTTCATAGGCGCGCTCGATGTCCGCGATCAGGCGCGTCTGCTCCGGACCGGCGGTTTCCTTAATCTTCTCCAGGTCGGAGGAAAGGGAGGCTTCCACCTCGTCCATCTGCTGCTTGACCACCTGGATATTTTCCGGCGAGGGGTCCAGGGCGATGCGGAACTCGCCCCGGTTCAGCTTGATGACCTCGCGCGCCAGACGCGCGCCCGCCGTGGACTCGTTGCCCGCCAGCGCGATCTCGTTGGAGGCCTCGGACACATCCGACACTGCGGAAATGCCCGTGACGCTGACGGCGGCGGTGACGCCGGAGAGGATGACGACGAGCGCGATCAGCTTGGCCGCCATGGGGATGTCGGTGAACTTCATGACGGGATCCGATCGAAAGAAGTAGAATAACTGAAAGCCTACGCCATGCGGCGCAGGGCGGATCACGTCGTTTCTGCGATACAGACATTCCGAGAATGAACGGCCGGAAGTGACCAGCGTCAAGGACTGCACCGGGAAGCGTCCGCCAAGCATGACGTCCACGGCCTCACCGCCACCACGAAGGTGACACCCGTTCTCTGGGCGCCACAGCAAAACCGCCCAGATCATACACCTTGATCTGGGCGGTTTATTTCGACACGCCCGCTCACGCGATCATGTCCGGGGCGATGGCCGCCCGTCACTTGGCGATGGGCGTCGCCCCGCTGTCGGCGATGGCGAGCTTCCAGCCCTCCGCTTCCGTGCCGTCCAGGTTCAGGTGGCCGGACAGGAAGTACAGGCGGTCGCGGTCCGCGCCCTTGGCGGTGCAGAAGCGGTCCTGCAGGTAGAAGGGCGGCGTCGCCTGGTAGTACAGGCGGGCGCGCACCGTGTCCGGCGTGCCCTTAACCTCGCTCAGGTCCACCCTGTAGACGAGACTGTCGCCGCCGCCCGAGACGTAGTCCGGGTCATCGCCGACCGCCGTCGCGCCGGTGTCGTGGGCCATGTCTTCCTGTGCCCCCAGGGCCTTGGCGATCTCGATGCGATCCTTCAGCGGCAGGGTGCCGTGGGGCATCAGGCGGTTGTCCTTCACTTCGGCGCAGATGGACAGGAACGACGTCGTCAACTGGCCTTCGGGCGCAGCACCCTCGCCGCACTTGAAGTCGGTGGAGCCGTCGGTGGGCGGGGTGCTCACCAGCTCCTGGTAGACCTGCACCTGGTTCTGGGCGGTGATGGTCTGGTAATGCGGCTGGTGGATGCGCTTTCCCGGCTCGATGCGGGCCGTGCAGCTGTCATCCCACCACATTTCGCCGGGCAGCACGGAGCCGTCGGCGTCCAGCAGGCGGCCCGTGGCATCGGTGCGGCCCGAGGCCCAGATGACGTCGCCCAGCGGGTCCAGCACCTCGAAGGTCAGGAAGGCGCGGCGGAAGCCGACCCCCGACGGGAACTTGTGGCCCACCTTGTTGAGCACCGAGACAGAGGCCGTCAGCGTGTTGCCGTCGATCTCCGCGGCGCCCACCGTCACCTCGGCCACGTCGTTGGCGGCCTGGTCGAGCATCTGCTGTTCGGTAAACAGCAGCGGGTCGACGCCCTTGCTGGTCAGCATGGGGTCCTGGGTGCGGATGCCCAGCACGTCGGGGAACTGCTGCGCCATCTTCACCAGGAAGATGTTCAGCCCCACCAGCGTGTGCCGCGCGAAGCCCTCGCGCTCCGGCAGATCGATCTCGTCGGGGGTCTTGGTGAACTCCGCCTGCGGGAAATTGGTGTATTCCTGGATGCTGGCGATCTTGCTGACGGTGGGCGTGCCGTCGGGCTCGGTGCTCGGCATGTGGCAGTCCTGGCAGCTTTCCTGCCGCTCGCCGGCGCCGTGGGGCAGCGGGCCGTCGACGCCGGTGCCGGTGCGGTAGGCGCTGAATGCCCACTCGGGGTAGGTCAGCTGTTCGTAGATGTAACCGACCGGCTTGCCCTCGTGCAGGACCGGCAGGTGAACGGTGTGGCAGGTGCCGCAGGTCTCGGACTCGCCCAGGGTGTGGGAGTACTTGGGCGTGATGCCCAGTGCCGCTTCCATGGGCGCGGTCTTCGGGTCCTTGAAGGGGCCGTAAACCTCGTCCGGCGCACTGACCATGTAGGACCCCGTGAAGGTCTTGGCGAAGCCGCTTTCGTTGGGGTTCAGGAACTCCTGGCGGGCTTCCACGCAGTTGTTCTGCGGCTGGTCCTTGACGGCGGCCTCGGCCTCCTCGCCCAGCACCATGCGGTGGCAGGCCATGCACGAGATGCCGTCGCGCGCCAGCCCGCCGTAGTTGGCGGCCAGCGCCTCGGGCGTGCCGGGCGTCGTGCCGAGCGGAATGGCGTTGGCCATGTCGCGGCGGAAGGTGCCGCAGTCGCCGTCGTCGTTGGACACGCTCTGGTCGATGCCGTACTGCCGCTGGCCCATGAAGCCGTGGCAGCCGAGGCAGGTGTTCTCCACCACGCCGGCGGCGTCGGGGTGGAACGTCTGCGACTCGCTGGCGAGCTGGCTGAAGAAGATCGGGTCACGCCCCGCCAGGCCCATGGGGCTGGTGCGCCAGGTGGCGTAGGGGGAATGGTTCCACAGCTTGTCGGTGGCCGGGTCGATCCTGGTCATGTCGAACTGAAGGCCCGTGCTGCCCGCGTCGTGGCAGCCGGCGCACTGGTCGGACGTGATGAACTCGCCATGGGCCGTCGGCGTGCCGGCGGGCATCCAGACGTTGTCGTAGGTCTCCGACGGCATCTCGATGCCGGCCAGCGTGTCCCAGGTGGGCTTGCCGCCGCCCATGCCGTTGGGGAAGGCGGCGTTGAAGGCCGCCGTGTAGGCGACATGCGGCTGGCCCAGGCGGGGCGCGTCGTCGCCCGGCAGGACGACCTGCGCGTGGTGGGCCATGGCCGAAGTCCTGGGCGCGTCGTCCTGGGTGAGGAAGACCAGCGGCCGGCCCTTTTCGCCCTGCATGTTCCTGGTCGACGTGAACGTCATGTTGTCACGCGCGGATGCATGGCAGTTCACGCAGTACTGGCCGAAGCCCATGTAGGGGGAACGGTTGCTGTCGTTGCTGGCCGGGTAGTCGTTGTCCCATCCGCTCCAGCCGAACCAGCCCCAGAACCAGCCGTCCTGCGAGGCATCTGCGTCGCGCACCATGATGGCGGCGCCGCTCGACGGCAGCAGGTAATCCGGGTCGACGTCGGCGCAGCGCGACGCCGGGGCGGGGTACATCTCCTTGACCATGATCGCGCCGTCGGGGACGGGCGTCTTGTCGGTGGAACGGTCTTCCTCGGCCGGGGTGCGGTTCTTGCGCGCCCACTCGGCCATGTCCGGCGAGTACCAGATGACCACGGGACTGTGCGTCCCGTAGTCCTGGCCCGTCCAGGTGCCGTCGTCATGCCGGCTGATGTAGGGGCCGGTGTCGCGCACCCATTTGTCGCGCACCCAGCCGTTGGCGGTATCGCGGTGGCAGAAGGCGCGGAAGAAGCTGTTCAGCGTGTCCTCGTATTCTTCCAGCGGCAGGCCCGACGGGTCCTGCACCTTCGGCAGCAGCGACGCGCAGAGCGCCGGGTCGGTGGGCACCAGCTTCACCGTCTGCCTGGCCTCGCACCGGCCGACGGTGTCGGCGGCAGCGCGCGCGGCCTCCCCCGACGATGCCAGCAAAGCGGCAAGCGTCAGCGCGCCGGCAACTCCGGCGCGCAGTTTATGCGCGATCATGACGTATCCCCCTTTGGTAAATCCCCCATAACGGGAATACGGTACAGGATTCGCCTTTCTAAAGTCCACCAGCGCCGGCCGGCCTTCTTGCCGAGGTTGACGAAAAGCCCACGGGCGCGCTCAATTAATGCCCTCAACCGGCCGCTAAGGGCCGGCGCGAACGTGTTTTTCTAAGGGAGAGCCATCCATGCACGGACTCATGCAGAGTCGTCCGCTGATGATCTCGTCGCTGCTGACCCACGCGGCGCGCCACCATGCCGAAGCCGGCGTGGTGACCAATACGGTCGAGGGCGGCCTGCATCGCTACACCTATGCCGACTGCGAACGCCGCGCCCGGCGCCTGGCAAAGGCGCTGACGGCGCGCGGCGTCGGCCATGGAGAGCGCATCGGCACGCTGGCCTGGAACACCTACCGCCATCTGGAGCTGTATTACGCCGTCTCGGGCACGGGCGCGGTGTGCCACACCATCAACCCGCGCCTGTTCGCCAACCAGATCACCTACATCGTCCAGCACGCCGAGGACACGCACCTGTTCGTGGACCTGACCTTCGTGCCGCTGGTCGAAAAGCTGGCGCCCGAGTTCGCCGGCACCGTCAAGGCGGTCGTGGTGATGACCGACCGCGCCCACATGCCCGACGCCAAGCTGCCCGAGGGCATGGAGCTTCTGTGCTACGAGGAGCTTCTGGACGCCGCCGACGAGGATTTCTCCTGGCCCGAGTTCGACGAGAACACGGCGTCGTCGCTGTGCTACACGTCCGGCACCACGGGCAACCCCAAGGGCGTGCTCTACAGCCACCGCTCCACGGTCATCCATGCGATGGGCGTGAACGCCCCCGACGTGCTGGGCCTGCGGTCGGTGGACACGGTGATGCCCGTCGTGCCCATGTTCCACGTCAACGCCTGGGGCACCCCCTACGCGGCCCCGGCGGCGGGCGCGACGCTCGCCATGCCCGGCCCGCACATGGACGGCGAGAGCCTCCAGGCCTTCATGCAGGAAGCCGGCGTGACGGCGGCGCTGGGCGTGCCGACGGTGTGGCTGGGGCTGCTCAACCACCTGCGGTCCTCGGGCAAGCGCATCGATGCCTGCAAGCGGCTGGTCATCGGCGGCTCGGCCTGCCCGCGCATGCTGATGGAGGCCTTCGACGACGAATACGGCGTGCGCGTCGACCACGCCTGGGGCATGACGGAGATGAGCCCGCTGGGCACCTACAACAGCCTCAAGGCCAGCCAGACCCGTCTGGAAGGCGAGGACCTGATGCAGGTGCGCGCCAGCCAGGGCCGCGTCATCTATGGCGTCGACATGAAGATCGTCGGCGAAAACGGCGAGGAACTGCCCTGGGACGGCAAGGCCTTCGGCGACCTGATGGTGCGCGGCCCCTGGGTCTGCCGCGCCTACTACAAGCGCGAGGACGAGGCCGGCGAGACCCACGACGCCGAGGGCTGGTTCCGCACCGGCGACGTGGCGACCATCGACCCGGACGGCTTCATGCGGATTACCGACCGCACCAAGGACGTCATCAAGTCCGGCGGCGAGTGGATCAGCTCCATCGAACTGGAGAACATCGCGGTCGCCCACCCGGACGTGGCCGAGGCCGCCGTGATCGCCGCCCGCCACCCCAAGTGGGACGAGCGGCCGCTGCTGATCGTCGTGCCGAAGGACGGTCGCGAGGTCGACCCCGACGCCCTGCTCGCCTTCTTCGGGGGCAAGGTGGCGAAGTGGTGCGCGCCGGACGCCGTGCTGGTGGTCGACGAGTTGCCGCACACCGCCACCGGCAAGCTGCTCAAGACCAAGCTGCGCGACGAATACGCCGATTACCTGATGGAACGCGGCGCATCGGTCGAATGATGTTCTGCGGCGGGCCGGGCGAATGTCCGCCCGGCCCGCCGCCGCCCTGCCCTACTTCTGGCCGAAGAGAATCTTGCGGCTTTCCTCGCTGGTGATGGGGTTCTGCTCGCGCAGTTCCTCGCCCAGCGCCTTGCCCTTCTGCACGGCGGGGCGGGCGCCGACGCGCTCGAACCAGGCCTTCAGGTTGGGGAAGTCGTTCAGGTCCTGGCCCTGGTTCTTGTGCGGCAGCACCCACGGCCAGGCCGCCATGTCGGCGATGGAGTACTCGTCGGCCAGGTATTCCCGCCCCTCCAGCCGCCGGTTCATGACGCCGTAAAGACGGGCCACCTCGTTGGTGTAGCGGTCGATGCCGTACTGCACCGTTTCCGGCGCGTAGTTGCGGAAGTGGTGCGCCTGCCCCGCCATGGGGCCCAGCCCGCCGATCTGCCAGAACAGCCATTCGTTGACCGCCACGCGCCGGCGGACGTCGGTCGGCAGGAACCGGCCCTCGCGCTCGGCCAGGTACTGCATGATCGCGCCCGACTCGAACACGCTGACGGGCGCGCCGCCGTCCTTGGGCTGGGTGTCGACGATGGCGGGCATGCGGTTGTTGGGGCTGATCTTCAGGAATTCAGGCGCGAACTGCTCTCCCTTGGTGATGTTCACCGGATGCACCGTGTAGGGCAGCCCCAACTCCTCCAGCAGGATGGAGATCTTCCAGCCGTTGGGCGTCGGCCAGTAGTACAGCTCGATCATGGGTCGCTCCTTGAATTCCGGACCATATGGTCCGCCCCATGTGGGGGATCGGACAGGGAGCGTCCAGGGCCATTGCGGCGGCGCGTCAGCCGGACGCCGCCGCCCCTTCCAGCGGTCCGGACAGGGTGAACAGGTCGCGCACCCGGGCGCACAGGTCGCGCTCCGCCTCCAGCCGCCGGGCCCGTTCGCGCGACCAAAGCCCCAGCAGCGGCAGGCCGCCGCAGAAGCGTTCCGCCTCCGCCCGCCGGCGGTCGAGCACCGTTCCGTAGGCCGCCGCCAGAGCATCGGCGCGGGCGGCGCGGTCCTCGGGCGGCAGGCGGTCGAGCAGGCACAGGCGCAACGACAGCACAACCCGCGTCACGGGGTCGACGGGCGCCGGCTCGGGTGCCGTCAGCAGACAGTCCAGGGCGTCGCGGCCGGCGCGGGTGACGAACAGGCGGCCCTCCGGCGCGGCCTCCACGAGATCGGCCTCGACCAGAGCCTCGGCGGAACGCTCCAGCAGCCCCTCGGGCGCACGCCACTCGCCCGCGGCCACATGGGCGAGCACCGCCGTCGCCTCCGCCACCGTCGCCCCGCCCGGCCCCGCCGCCAGGCCGAGCAGCGCCAGACAGGCGGCCTCCCGTGCCCGGCAGGCGCTGACCGGCGTGGCGACACTTGCCGGGCTGCGCATCATGGTTCCGCCGACGAACGCCTCCGGACCCGTCTCGCGGCCGGTGCGGATGTCGTGAACAGTTCCCGTCATCGATTGTCTCCCGTCAATCAATCCATCATCATCCCGCCAAGACGGTATTGCAAATCGTTCTCATTTTCAACAGGTGATGTGTGACGGCAACGGATGGGGCAAGACACCCGTTTTTCGCGGCACGTTCTGTTCCGCCTGCTCCACCCGCGCCGAGGCCCGCCCGTGCCGTCCTGGTTCCACATCGCCGCGCCGATCCTCGGAACCCTGGTGCTGGCGCTGACCTATTTCGACCTGTTCGTCACCGTCCTCACCGTCAGCGGCGCCGGCCCCGTCACCCGGCGCCTGCCGCCGGCGATCTGGACGCTTGCACGCCTTGTCGACCGCGGCTCTGAACGGGCGCGCATCCTGCCCTACATCGGCATGCTGACGCTGCTGAGCATTGCCATGACGTGGATCGTGCTGATGTGGCTGGGGTGGACGCTGGTCTACCTGGCCGACCCGTGGTCGGTGGTGGTCGCCAGGACCGGCGCGCCGGTGGGCGTGGGCGGCGTCGCCTACTACGTCGGCTACAGCCTGTTCACCCTAGGCCTCGGCGACTATCGGCCGCAGGGGCTGACGTGGCAGCTTCTCAGCGTGCTGGTGTCGGGCACCGGGCTGACGATGGTGACGCTCATCATCACCTACATCGTGCCGGTGATCTCCGCCGCCGCCCAACGCCGGGCGCTGGCGGCCCGCATCACCACCATCGGCCGCACGCCGGACGGCATCCTGCGACGCGCCTGGAACGGCGAGGATTTCAATGCCCTTGGCACCCATCTGCACAACCTGGCGCAGTCGCTGGTGGAGCAGGCGCAGCAGCACCGCGTCTATCCCATCCTGTCCAACTTCCATCCCCTGGACCCGGATCTGTCGCTGACGGTGCGCCTTGCCGCCCTGGACGAGGCGGTGCTGGTGCTGCGCGTCGCCGTGCCGCCTCGGGCGCGGCCGACGGACGGCGAGTTGGACAGCTTTCGCGACAGCATGCGGATGCTGCTGGACGTCCTGCCGGGCACCGACCCGTTGCGCGAAGGCCACGAGCCGCCGCCACCCGACTTCGGCGTGATCGCGGAATTCGGCCTGCCTCAGCCCGCTCGCGCCGTCACCGAGGCCGCCCTGGACAGTGAAAGGCCGCACCGGCGGCTGCTCTGCTCCATCGTGCTGGAGGAAGGCTGGAACTGGAAAGCCGTCTCGCGCGATCTGCATCCGCCGGCGCGCCATCGGCGCGGCAAACCCGACTGATTGATTTTTTCAGGGACCTCGAAGGGCCGTTTGAGACTTTCGTATCCATCGCCGAGCCGAAAGGCGTCCGAATACCGCTCCGGCCCGGCCATGCATGCCTCTGCCCGTTTGCGTGGCAACGCGCGGCGGGCCTATGACGGAAAGGCGGACACGGCATTGACAATCGCAGGGAGGAAAGCGGCCATGAAGAACAGTGCCTGCTATGTAATCAGCCGCAACGACGGCTTCTGGTATGCCGTCGTCGGAGGCCGCGACCTGGGCCGCTTCCAGCGGCGCGGCGATGCCGAGGCCCGCGCCCATGAACGTGCCGAGGCCATGGGACTGCCCGGCGTGACCGTTGTCGCCCCGTCCGAGCCCGCAAGCCTTGCCGGGGCCGGCGCCCGGAGCTGACCGGAAACGGGAAAACCGATCCACCGCCCCGCCCGCCTCCGTAGGGATGTCGAATGTTGTCGACAGTCCACAATACGGAGGCCGCGATGCAACAGCTTGCTCCCGATGAAGCCCGCCAGGCGCGCAAGGGCCGCGCCGTGTTCTACGTGCTGGCGTCCAGTCTTGCCCTGGCGCTGGTCGCGCTTGCCGCCGTGGCCTTGATGGTGCCGGTTTCCGGCACCTGATCGCGGCGGCTCGGCTCGCGTTGGGGTTTGAGCAGCGGGACGGATTTGCAACCGGTTCGAAGGATCACGGGTTACTCCCCTATGACCAAAGCACCAAACGGGGAGGACCCATGGTCGAGGAAACTCCGGAACAGGCCCGGCAGGGCCGCAAGGGCAAGCCCGTCGCCGTCATCCTCATGGTCAGCCTGGCCCTGGGCCTGCTGGCCCTCATCGCCCTGATCATCTGGGCGCTGTCGGGCGACGACCCCGGGCCGACGCCGTCGCAGCTTGAAGAGGGCCGCCTGATCGAGGGGCCGTCCCGCGCGGGCTGACCCGACGCCGCTTTCAAAGGGCCGCCGCCCGCCGGGCCGCGGCCCTTTCCCGTGTCCGCCCGGACAGGGCGAGAATGGCCGTGGCGTGCGCCCGGTCGCAGCAGTATGCTCCGCCGCTTTCCGGCCCGACCGTCCCGCCGGAAACCGGAACACGGGGTCTCGATGCCGCTCGCCACGCTGCTCAACGCTTTCGTTCCCGTGCTGGGGCTGCTTGCCATCGGCTTCGTCAGCCGGCGGCGGGACCTGGTGCAGGACGGCTTCTGGACGCAGGCGGAGCGGCTGACCTATTACCTGCTCATGCCCGCCCTTCTGGTCGGCAAGCTGGCGGGCCTGGAGGCCGGCACGCTGCCGGCGGGACGGATTGCGATTGCCGTCGTCGGAGCGCTGCTGATCGCCGCCGCCGCGCTGGCCCTCCTGCGACTGGTGTGGCGTCCGGCGGGCGCGGTGTTCACATCCGTCGTGCAGGGCGGCCTGCGCTTCAACACCTACATCGGCCTCGCCCTGGTTGCGCCGCTCTACCGACCGGCGGGGCTGGAGGTGGCCGCGCTGGTGGTGGGCATCATGGTCGCGACCATCAACGTGCTGTGCGTCAGCGCCTTCGCGCTTTGCCTGCACGACGGCGGCCCCAGGCTGGCGGCCGTCTGCCGCCAGCTCGTCCGCAACCCGCTGCTGATCGCCGCCGCCCTGGGTCTTGCCATGCAGGGGCTGGGCCTGGGCCTGCCGGTGGGGCTGGACGGTCTGGCGGACGCGCTGGGCGCCGCCGCCCTGCCGCTGGGCGTGATGGCGGTCGGCGCGGCGCTGGCCCGGCTTGAAACCGCCCACCTGCCGCCGGCCACACCGTTCACGGCAACGGCGCTGGTGAAGTTCGCCCTGCTGCCGGGCGTGTCTCTGGCGCTGTGTGCCGCGCTTGACCTCGACGCGCTGACGACGGCGGTGATCGTGCTTTTGCAGGCCATGCCCACGGCGCCCTCGGCCTATGTGCTGGCGCGGCAGCTGGGCGGCGACCACGACCTGATGGCAAGCCTCATCGCCGGCCAGACCGTCGCCGCCTGCGTGCTCCTGCCCCTGGCGCTGGCAGCGGGCGTAATTGCGGTATGAAAGGCGGCGCGGCACCTGCGTCCCGCCAACCGCCGAAGATTCCGCCACCACATCATCCTTTGCGGGTATTTCCGCCCGCGACTCCGGCGCCGCGTTGAAAGGCGGGGCGGGCGGGCGTATATCGGGTTTCGGAGTGGACGGACCGGCTTCCGCCGGCCCGCCCCCTTACCTAGGCTCCGATGTGGACCCGAAGGCGGATTGCGAGCCCATCCTTCGGGGTCCCATCGGACATCCAGGCTGATGCGGAATTTAGGCATTCCCACATCCTCCGAAAGCTGACAGAGGCGATCTGCCGTCGGCCGGGACACCCATCGCCCCGGCCAGCCGCGGGCTCGCATCGCGGCATCTGCTTCCTGCCAGCCGGCAGAGAGGTTAGCCAAGGCACCTGTCCGCGTCACCCGCTTCGGTTGAAAATTTGGATGCGAAAACGGCCGCCCCGTCGCCAGGGCGGCCGTTTTCCCCTCACCGGGGCGTGACGCTGAAACCCTGCGTCAGCCCAGGATCTTCTTTTTCAGGACGTCGTTCACGGCCTGCGGGTTGGCCTTGCCCTGGGTCGCCTTCATCACCTGGCCGGTGAACCAGCCCAGCAGCTTTTCCTTGCCGCCCTGCACCTCGGCCACCTTGTCCGGGTTGGCGGCGATGACGCCGTCCACGGCCTTTTCGATGGCGCCCGTGTCGGTCACCTGCTTCATGCCGCGCTCGTCCACAATCTTGGCCGGGTCGTCGCCCGTCTCGATCATGATCTCGAACACTTCCTTCGCCAGACGGCCCGACAGCGTGCCGTCGGAAATCAGGTCGATGAGCTGGCCCAGCTGCTTGGCCGACACCGGGCTTTCGCCGATGTCCTTGCCCAGCTTGTTCAGCGCGCCGAACAGGTTGGTGGTCACCCAGTTGGCCGCCGCCTTGCCGTCGCGGCCCTCGGCCACCTGCTCGAAGTAGGCCGCACTTTCCTTGTCGAACACCAGCACCGTCGCGTCGTAGGGCGACAGGCCGTAGTCGGAGATGAAACGCTGCTTCTTCTCGTCCGGCAGTTCCGGCAGTGTGGCGCGGATGGCGTCCACGAAGGCGTCGTCGAACTCCAGCGGCAGCAGGTCGGGGTCGGGGAAATAGCGGTAGTCGTGCGCGTTTTCCTTGGTGCGCAGGGACCGCGTCTCGCCCTTCGACGGATCGAACAGGCGGGTTTCCTGCTCGATCTTGCCGCCGGACTCGTAGACCTCGACGTGGCGCTTGGCCTCGTACTCGATGGACTGCATGACGAAGCGCACCGAGTTGACGTTCTTGATCTCGCAGCGGGTGCGGAAGCCCTCGTCCGGGCGGCGCACGCTGACGTTCACGTCGCAGCGCATGGAGCCTTCCTCCATGTTGCCGTCGCACGTACCCAGATACCGCAGAATGGCGCGCAGCTTGCGCAGGTAGGCGCCGGCCTCCTCGGGCGTGCGCATGTCGGGCTTGGAAACGATTTCCATCAGCGCGACGCCCGACCGGTTCAGGTCCACGAAGGTCTTGGCCGGGTGCTGGTCGTGCATGGACTTGCCGGCGTCCTGCTCCAGGTGCAGGCGCTCGATCCCGACCTCGCGGGTGGAGCCGTCGGGCATGTCCAGGATGATGGTGCCGTGGCCGACGACGGGCAGCTCGTACTGGCTGATCTGGTAGCCCTGCGGCAGGTCAGCGTAGAAGTAGTTCTTGCGCGCGAACACGCTGCGGTGGTTGATCTGGGCCTTCAGGCCCAGGCCCGTGCGCACCGCCTGCTCCACGGCCTTTTCGTTGATGACCGGCAGCATCCCCGGAAAGCCCGCGTCGACGAAGCTCACCTGATCGTTCGGCTCCGCGCCGAACCTGGTGGAGGCGCCGGAGAACAGCTTGGACTCGGAAATGACCTGGGCGTGGACCTCCAGCCCGATCACGACTTCCCAGTCGCCCGTTTCGCCCTGAATGACGTAGCTCATATCTCTCACGCCCCCACGCTGGCCGGCTTGTGGGTGAAGCCGGCGGCCTTTTCCATCACGTCGCCCACCTGGAGCACGGTCTCTTCGTCGAACGGACGCCCGATGAGCTGCAGGCCCAGCGGCAGGCCGTCCTTGTCCAGGTCCACCGGCACCGACAGGCCCGGCAGGCCGGCCAGCGAGGTGGGGACGGTGAAGACGTCGTTCAGGTACATGGTGATGGGATCGTCGACCTCCGCCCCCACGGGGAAGGCGGCGGACGGCGCGGTCGGCGTCAGGATGACGTCGCAGGTCTCGAAGGCCTTCTTGAAGTCCTGCGCGATCAGCGAGCGCACCTTCTGGGCCTTGAGGTAATAGGCGTCGTAGTAGCCGGCCGACAGCGCATAGGTGCCGATCAGCACGCGGCGGCGCACTTCCTTGCCGAAGCCCTCGCCGCGGGTCTTCATGTACATGTCATCCAGCGAGCGCACGCCGTCGGTCACCCGCAGGCCGAAGCGCACGCCGTCGTAGCGCGCGAGGTTCGAAGACGCTTCCGCCGGCGCGACGATGTAGTAGGTCGGCAGGGCGTACTTGGTGTGCGGCAGGCTGATGTCGACGACGTTGGCGCCGGCGTCCTTCAGCATCTGCACGCCCTTGTCCCACACCGCCTGGACCTCGGGGTTCAGGCCGTTGGGACGGTACTCGGCGGGGATGCCGACCGTCTTGCCGCGAATGTCGCCGGTCAGCGCGGCCTCGAAGTCCGGCACCGGCACGTTGGCGGACGTGCTGTCCTTGGGGTCGAAGCCGGCCATGGCGCCCAGCATGATGGCGGCGTCGCGCACCGTGCGGGTCATGGGCCCGGCCTGGTCCAGCGACGAGGCGAACGCCACGATGCCGTAGCGCGAGCAGCGGCCGTAGGTGGGCTTCAGGCCGACAATGCCGGTGAACGCCGCCGGCTGGCGGATGGAGCCGCCGGTGTCGGTGCCCGTCGCGGCGATGGCGAGGCGGCCGGCAACAGCCGCCGCCGAGCCGCCGGAGGAGCCGCCCGGCACCATGTCGGCGTCGTCGCCCTGCTTCTTCCAGGGGTTCTTGACCGGGCCGTAATAGCTGGTCTCGTTGGACGAGCCCATGGCGAACTCGTCCAGGTTCGTCTTGCCCAGCGTCACCGCGCCCGCCTTCTTCAGGTTGGCGGACACCGTGCTTTCATAGGGCGGCTTGAAGCCGTCCAGGATGTGGCTGGCGGCGGTGGTCAGCACGCCCTCGGTGCAGAACAGGTCCTTCATGCCGATGGGCACGCCGGCCATGGCGCCCGCATCGCCCGCCTTGATGGCGGCGTCGGCGGCGTCAGCCTGTTCCAGCGCGCGGTCCGGCGTTTCGGTGATGAAGGCGTTGAGGCCGCGGTGGGCCTCCATGGCGTCGATGTGGGCCTGGGTCAGTTCGCGGGCTGTGAACTCGCCCTTGGTCAGCCCTTTGCGCGCCTCGGCGATGGTCAGGTCGGTCAGCTTGCTCATGGCTTATTCCACCACCTTGGGAACCGTGAAATAGCCCTCGACCGCGTCCGGCGCGTTGGCGAGAACCTTGTCCTGTTGGCCGCCATCGGTGATGGCGTCCTCGCGCCAGCGCAGCGCCATCTCGGTGACGCTGGTCATGGGCTCCACGCCCTTGGTGTCCACCTCGCCCAGTTGTTCGACGAACCCCAGGATGGCCGACAATTCATCGGCGAGACCCGGCAGCTCTGCCTCCGGGACCTCGATGCGGGCAAGGAACGCGATGTTCCTGACGGTGGTGTTGTCCAGCGACATGCGGTAAGTGTCTCCGGCTTGTACGGAAAAAGCGGATGAAGGGCGCAAAAGCCCGGAATTCCGCCGGTTTTGGAAGATTGCGCGGAAGGTAGCACCCACCATGGCGATCCGCAACCCCGCCGACCTGCGGCACGACCTCAAGACGGGCCAGCGCATCCTGGGCCTGGACCTGGGCACCAAGACCATCGGCCTGGCGATCTCCGACGCCCTGCTGATGGGCGCGACGCCGCTCAAGACCATCAAGCGGACCAAGTTCACCAAGGACGTGGAGGAACTGTTCGGCATCATGGACGAGCGCGAGGTCGGCGCGCTCGTCCTCGGCCTGCCGGTGGAGATGAGCGGCGAGGAAGGCAAGCGCTGCCAGGCCACCCGCCAGTTCGCCGCCAACCTGCTGGAAAAGCGCGACGTGCCGCTCGCCTTCTGGGACGAGCGGCTTTCGACGGCGGCGGTGGAGCGGGTGATGATCGACGACTTCGACATGAGCCGCCGCAAACGCGCCGAAAAGGTCGACGCGGCGGCGGCGGCGTTCATCCTGCAAGGCGTGCTGGACGTGCTGGCGAGAAGTTGACCCCGTATCAGTGCAGCGCAGGCGCCCCGTACAACCTCGCCTGATAAACCCGCCGCTGCGACGCCCTTTGCATCATGAAACGCATCCACATGCGGAACGGCGAGGCTGCCCAGTTCGCACTTCCTATTCGTAAAATGGTTTGCTTAACACTCCCGGCGGCAATAAACCTTGAGATGCATAAAGCAGTTAACACAAGAGGTTTATCGCATGCCGACCCACGACATAACGCTCAGCCACATCCCGCCGGCAGAACTGGTCAATACGGACCTTGTGCTAGACGTCAAGATTGACGGCGCCCTCAAGGGTCGCATTCTGATGAGCAAGGGAAACGTGCATTATCGCCCGGCCAACTTTTCGGCACGTCAGTATAGAATTTCCTGGGCCAAGCTATGCGACCTGATTACCGACAATGGACAAGAAGTCCCCATCTAATCAGACGCATTGCCACAGACCCCGCTGGAAGGGCGGGGTCTGTGGACTTTACTAAGCCGCCTGCACGCCCGTCAGGAAGTCGCGCACCAGCGTCCGCAGGCGGTCGGCCTCGCTGCCGAGGGAGTCGGTCCCGCCGCGAACGGTTTCCGCTGCCTCGCCCACCTGTTCGGCGGCGCGGCTGACGGCGTGGATGTCGCTGTTGACCGACTGGGTGCCCGACGCCGCCTGGTGAATGTTGCCGGAGATTTCCGACGTCGCGGCGTTCTGCTCCTCCACCGCGCCGGCGATGGCCGACGCCACCTCGTTCACGCGCTGGATGATGCCGACGATGTCCTGGATGGCGGCCTCGGCCTTGCGGGTCTCGGTCTGGACGCCGCCGATCTGGGTGCGGATGTCCTCCGTCGCCTTCGCGGTCTGGGAGGCCAGCGTCTTCACCTCGTTGGCGACCACGGCGAAGCCCTTGCCGGCGTCGCCCGCGCGGGCGGCCTCGATGGTGGCGTTGAGCGCCAGCAGGTTGGTCTGGTCGGCGATGTCGGTGATGAGGTCGACGATCTCGCCGATGCGGTCGGCGGCCTTGGCAAGCCCGGCCACCGTCTCGTCGGCGATCTGCGCCTTTTCGGCGGCCTCGCGGGCCACGTCGGCGGACGTCTGGGCCTGGCTGCCGATTTCGCGGATGGCGGCCGACAGCTCCTCGGCCGCCGCCGCCACCGCGTCGACGTTGCTCGCCGCTTCCTCCGAGGCGCTGGCGACGGAAGTGGAGCGTTGCGTGGTGTCGCCGGCCAGGCGGCTCATGTCGCCGGCGGTGGCGTTCAGCGACTGGCAGGCCGCGCCGACCGTCTCCAGCAGGCCGGTGACGTCGCGGTCAAAGCCTTCGGTCAGCGCCTTCAGCTTTTCGGCGCGGGCGAGGCGCGCGGCGTTTTCCTTCTCGCGCTCCGCCTGCATGGCGGCGTTGTCGTTCATGTGCTGGCGGAAGACCTCCAGCGTGCGCGACATCTCGCCGATCTCGTCGCCGCGCTCGGTGCCTGCGACGTTGACCGACAGGTTGCCCTCGGCCAGTTCGCCCATGTTGCCGGTCAGCGCGGCCACCGGGCGCGTGATGCTGCGCGCGATGAGGAGGCCCAGCACCACCGCCGCCGCCACCAGGGCAAGGGCGACCAGGGCGGTGACGACCAGGCCGTTGCGGGCGCCATCGCGCAGGGCGGTCAGTTCGGCGGTGATCTCGGCCGCCGTGCCGTCCTCCACCTGCTTCAGGCCGTCGATCTTCTTGGTGATGGTGGCGAACCATTCCGGCCCGGTGGTGGTCGGCGCGGCGCCCTCGTAGACCATGGCGTTGGCTTCGGTGCGCATGGCCGAGACGGCGCCCGCGGCCTCGCCGTTGAGCACGGCGTCCAGGGCTGCGGCGTCCTCGGGTTCCGCAAAGACGCGGTAGGTGGAGAAGAAGGCCTCCTGCTGCCCCGCGAGATCCACGAGCTTCTGGTGGATGGCGGCCTGGAAGGCGCCGGCGCCGAAGCCGTTGGCGCCCATGGCGCGCTCAAGCCCCGCGCGCTCCTTGGCCTGGATCAGCGCCAGATAGGCGGTCAGGTCGTGGGCAAGGTCCACGTTGCCGGTGTCGCTGGCGGCCATTTCCGCCACGGCCACGATGAAGGCGCGGATGCTGCCGGTGTAGTAACCAGCCATGTCGCCGACGCTCATGGACAGGTCGGAGACGCCGCGCCGGGTGCGATCCAGCGCGTCCAGGTTCTCCAGCGCCGTCCGGATACCCGCGATCGCCGGATCGGAAGACGCGCCGGCGCCGGCTAGGCTGCCGCGCAGGGCCATGATCGCGGCATCGGTATCCTGACGCCGCGCCGGCAGTTCCTGCACGAACGCCGCGCCCTTGGACCCGATGAAGCCGGCCGAGGCGCCGCGCTCCTTCTGCAATTCGTGGATCACCTGCGAGACGTCGGGCGCCAGCATGACCACCTGGGCCATGCTCTCCATGCGGCGCCAGTCGCCGGCGCGCTCGACGATGGACAGGCCGGCGAAGATCATCAGTCCGATGACGGGCGCGGCGATCACGGCCGCGATACGTGCGCGAATGGGGGCGTTGGACAGGAACGACATGGACGCAGTACTCCCTCGGAGGCAATCGCCTCGCCTTTTGATTAAGGCAATTCCAGCACAAAGTTTGTGGACTGACCAGAACCAATACCAGCGGCCTGATACCGCCGGCTATGCCATTCGTGCATGCCTCGACGAAAGGCGGGGGCCGTGGCGCTGGACGCCGCCGCCCACGCGGGGTAGAGGCATTGGTCATGCTCGACACCGCCCTCGCCCTGCTTCCCATCTTCCTGCTGATCGTGCTCGGCTTCTGGATGAAGCGGTCGGGCTTCGTGCCCGATGCCTTCTGGGCGCCGGCGGAGAAGACGACGTACTTCATCACCTTTCCGGCCCTGCTGGTCTTCAGCACCGCCCGCGCGCCGCTCGACGGCGTGGCCTGGGGACCGCTGGCGCTGGCAAGCACGGGCGCGGTGCTGGCTGTCTTTCTGGCGGCGAGCCTGTCCCGGCCGCTGCTCGGCGTGCCGGCGGCCACCTTCACCAGCGTGGTGCAGGGGAGCATCCGTCCCAACACGTATGTCGGACTGGCCGCCGCCGCCGCGCTGTTCGGCGATGCCGGGGTGGCGCTGACGGCGCTTTGCGTGGCGGGCGTGGTGCCGCTGGTCAACGTGCTGGCCGTGGCGACGCTGGTCCGCCATGTCGGCGACGCAACGGCGCCGGCGGGAAGCGCGGCGACGGGCCCCGCGGCGACACTCAAGGGCATCGTCACGAACCCGCTGATCCTGGCCTGCGCGCTGGGGATCACGCTGAACGTCTCGGGCCTGGGCCTGCCGCCGGTGGTCTCGCCGTTCCTGGAAATCCTGGGCCGCGCCGCCCTGCCCGTCGGCCTGCTGGCCGTCGGCGCGGGGCTGGCGCTCGACACGTTGCGCGCCAGCGGCGGCCCCGTTCTGGCGGCCAGCGCGCTCAAGCTGGCCGGCGTCCCGGCCGCCGCCGGCGTGCTGGCCTGGGTGCTGGGGCTGACGGGTGTGCCGGCGGTGGTGGCGGTGGCCTATGCCGCCCTGCCCTGCTCGGCCTCGTCCTATGTGCTGGCCCGGCGCATGGGCGGGGATGCGCCCTGCATGGCGGGCATCATCACCTTCCAGACGCTGGCCGCCGCCGCCACGCTGCCGCTGGTGATCGCCGCCGCCGGGCGCATCTTCGGCGTTGTGCCTTGAAGCCCGGCACCCGCCTCGGCTACATGAGCGCCAATCCATCCATACAGGCGGCCCGCGCGGCGGCCGAAGGTGTATAAGAGTCCCATGACCGACACAGACTTCCAGACGTCCACCCCCTCCACAGGCGGTCACGGCCAGGTGCCCATGCGCTGCACGGCCGTCGCCGCCGCCGTCATCAACGGCCGCCAGGTGCTGCTGCTCAAACGGTCCAAGGGCGCCTTCCGCGGCCACTGGACCCTGGTTTCGGGCCGCATCGAGGGCGAGGAGAAGGCGTGGCAGGCCGCCGTGCGCGAGGTGCGCGAGGAAACCGGCCTCAAGCCCATCACCGTCTACACCTCGGGCAACACCGACGTGTTCTACAATCCGGTCGACGAGGTGATGGAGGTGGTGCCCATCTTCGTCGTCCGAGTCGCGGGCCAGGAGCCGGTGGAACTGGACGAGGCCCACGAGGATCATTCCTGGCTGCCCCTGCCGCGCGCCATCGACTCCGTGGCTTTTCCGGGCCAGCGGCGGGCGCTGGAAAGCATCGCGCACTTCTTCATGGAGAAGTCGCCCGCCGACTTTTATCGTATCGACGACTTCCGGCCCTGACGCCCGCCCCTCAACCGGCGCCGCCAGGCCGCCCCGCCGCTTGCCGCCCGTCCCGCCCCTGCCTATGATCCGCGCCATGACCGACGACTACGGATATCCGCACCGCCACCTCCTTGGCATCCAGGGCCTTTACCCCTGGGAGATCAAGGACCTGCTCGACCGCGCCGACACCTATGTCGACCAGTGCCGGTCCGCCGAAAAGAAGACCGATGTCCTGCGCGGCCGGACCATGGTCAACCTGTTCTATGAAAGCTCGACCCGCACCCGCACCAGCTTCGAACTGGCGGGCAAGCGGCTGGGGATCGACGTCATCAACATGGGCGTCTCCTCCAGTTCGGTGAACAAGGGCGAGACGCTGATCGACACCGCGGTGACGCTCAACGCCATGCACCTGGACGTGCTGGTGGTGCGCCACGGGGACTCGGGCGCGGTGCAACTGCTGTCGGAGAAGGTCAACTGCGCGGTGGTCAACGCCGGCGACGGCAGCCACGAACACCCGACCCAGGCCCTGCTGGACGCCCTGACCATCCGCCGCCGCAAGGGCCACCTGGACAACCTGCAGGTCGCCATCTGCGGCGATGTGCTGCATTCGCGCGTGGCGCGGTCGAACATCTATCTGCTGACGGCCATGGGGGCGCGGGTGCGCGTCATCGCCCCGCGCACCCTGCTGCCCAGCGGCATAGAGGAACTGGGCGTCGAGGTCTTCACCGACATGCGCCAGGGCCTGAAGGACGTGGACATCGTGATGATGCTGCGCGTCCAGAACGAGCGCATGGCCGGCAGCTACATCCCGTCGATCCGCGAATTCTTCCACTTCTTCGGCCTGGACCGCGAGAAGCTGGCGCTGGCCAAGCCCGACGCGCTGATCATGCACCCCGGCCCCATGAACCGGGGCGTGGAAATCGACAGCGACGTGGCCGACGACATCGAACGCTCCGTCATCCGCGAACAGGTGGAGATGGGCGTCGCCGTGCGCATGGCCGTCATCGACAAGCTGGTCCAGAACGCCCCCAACTTCGCCAACGGAGCCGCCTGAGATGCCGCAGAAGGCCACCGGCCGCGTCGCCTACGTCAACGCCCGCCTGCTCGACCCGGCCACCAACACCGACACCATCGGCGGCGTGCTGACGGTGCGCGAGACCATTGCCGCCATGGGACCGGATGTGGTGCGGGGCGCCGTGCCGGCCGACGCCAGGATCGTCGACTGCCAGGGCGCGTGCCTCGCCCCCGGACTGGTGGACATGCGCGTGTCGCTGGGCGAGCCCGGCGAGGACCACAAGGAAAGCCTGCGGTCGGCCGGCGAGGCCGCCGTGGCGGGCGGCGTCACCAGCATGGTCTGCCTGCCCAACACCAGCCCGCCCATCGACAGCGAGGCGACGGTGGAGTTCGTCGCCCGCCGCGCACGGCTGATCGGGCTGGCGAAGGTCTACCCCTACGGCGCCGCCACGCAGGGCTGCGAGGGCAAGGTGATCTCGGAGATGGGCCTGCTGAGCAACGCGGGCGCCGTCGCCTTCACCGACGGCATCCTGCCCATCGCCGACCCCCAGGTCATGCGCCGGGCGCTGGCCTATGGCGCCACTTTCGGGCTGCTGGTCTGCCAGCACGCCGAGGAGCGCGCGCTGTCCGGCGGCGTCATGAACGGCGGCGACCATGCCACGCGCCTCGGCCTGTCGGGCATCCCGCGCGAGGCCGAGGTCATCATGCTGGAGCGCGACATGCGCCTGGTGAAGATGACCGGCGGCCGCTACCACGCCGCCCACCTGACCTGCGCCGAAAGCCTGGACGTCATCCGCCGCGCCAAGGACGCCGGGCTGGACGTCACCTGCGACACCGCCCCCTTCTACTTCGCCCTGAACGAGATGGCGGTGAGCGACTACCGTACCTTCGCCAAGCTCAACCCGCCGCTGCGCGGGGAGGACGACCGGCGCGCCGTGATCCAGGCGCTGAAGGACGGTGTGATCGACTGCATCGCCTCCGATCATCTGCCGCAGGACCAGGACACCAAGCGCCTGCCCTTCAACCAGGCCAGCTTCGGCGCCATCGGGCTGGAGACGCTGCTGCCCATCTCGCTGGAGCTGTACCACAACGGCCACCTGAGCCTGCTTCAGGTGCTGCGCGCCCTGACCGTCGCCCCGGCCCGCCGCCTGGGCCTGCCCGGCGGCACGCTGGCACCGGGGGCGCCGGCGGACTTCTTCCTGTTCGACCCCGACCGCGCCTGGAAGGTGACGGCCGAGCGCCTGAAGTCCAAGTCCAAGAACACGCCGTTCGACGGCCGCCCCGTCCAGGGCCGCGTGCTTGCCACGGTCATCGACGGACGGACGGTGTTCGAGCATCATGGGTAGCATGACCCCCGAACTCCTGCTCATCGCCGCCGGCGTCGCCGGCTACCTGCTCGGCTCCATCCCCTTCGGTCTGGTCATCACCAGGATGCTGGGCCTGGGGGATATCCGCGCCATCGGCTCGGGCAACATCGGCGCGACCAACGTCCTGCGCACGGGAAACAAGGGGGCGGCGCTGGCGACGCTGATCCTGGATTCGGGCAAGGGTGCCATCGCGGCCCTGCTGGCGCGCTTCGTGCTGGCCGCCACCATGAGCCACGACCTGGGCGTGGAAGCCGGCATCATCGCCGGCGCCTGCGCGGTGCTGGGCCACAACTTTCCCGTCTGGCTGGGC
The DNA here is from genome assembly GCF_044803115.1 of Caenispirillum salinarum. Lineage (GTDB taxonomy): Bacteria > Pseudomonadota > Alphaproteobacteria > Rhodospirillales > Rhodospirillaceae > Caenispirillum > Caenispirillum salinarum_A. The sequence continues at coordinate 3,875,356 of NZ_CP085224.1, forward strand.
TTCAAGGGCGGCAAGGGCGTGGCGACGACGCTGGGCACCCTGCTCGCCACCGCGCCTTACGTTGGGCTCGCGGCCTGCGGCGTCTGGCTGCTGACGGCGGTGGTAACGCGCTATTCGTCGCTGGCCGCCCTGGTCTCCCTGACGGCCGCGCCCGTGCTGGCATGGTTCCTGGCGACTCCGGCCCACGCGGCGGCCTTCGCCCTGCTGGCGGCGCTGGCCTGGATTCGCCACCGCGAGAACCTGCGCCGCCTGCTCAACGGCAGCGAAAGCCGCATCGGCGACAAGAAGAAGAAGGCGTGAGGCCCCGACTCGCGCGTGGCGATTGACGACGCTGCCATTCCCGCGCAACCTTTGCGCGCCATGACGCATCATCGCCGCTCGCTGAGCCCCGCCGAACGCCTGGACTGGCTGCGCCTGATTCGCAGCGAGAACGTGGGCCCCGTCACCTTCCGCCGCCTGCTCGACCGCTTCGGCAGCGCCGGCGAGGCCCTGCGCGCCCTGCCCGACCTGGCCCGGCGCGGCGGGCGCACCAAGGGCGTGCGCATCTGCGCCAAGGCCGACGCTACCCGCGAGCTGGAGGCCATCGACCGATTCGGCGCCCGCATCCTGGGAACCGGGGAGCCCGGCTATCCCGCTCTGCTGGCGGAGGTGGAGGACGCGCCGCCGCTTCTGCTCATGCTCGGCAGCCCGCACCTGTTCGAGCGCCCCGCCGTCGCCATCGTCGGCGCCCGCAACGCCAGCCTCAACGGCTGCAACTTCGCCCGCCGGCTGGCTGTGGACCTGGCGGAGACGCACGGTTTTCTGGTGGTGTCGGGCCTGGCGCGCGGCATCGACACCGCCGCCCACGATGGATCGTTGAAAGGCGGCACCTGCGCCGTCATGGCGGGCGGGGTGGACGTGGTCTACCCGCCGGAGAACGACCGCCTGCACGCCGCCGTCGCCGCGCAGGGGGTGGTGGTGTCCGAACAGCCGCTGGGCACCGAGCCGCAGGCGCGCCACTTCCCGCGCCGCAACCGCATCATCAGCGGCATCGCCCGCGGAGTCGTGGTGGTGGAGGCCAACCAGCGCTCGGGCTCCCTGATCACCGCGCGGCTGGCCGCAGACCAGGGGCGCGAGGTGTTCGCCGTGCCGGGGTCGCCCATGGACCCGCGCTGCGCCGGCACCAACGGGCTGCTGAAGGACGGCGCCCATCTGGTGCAGCACGCGGGCGACGTGGCGGCCGTTCTGGAAAGCCTCGCGGCCTATGAACCGGCAGGCGGAGAACCGCCGTCCGCACCGCCCGGACCGGCGCCCGATCCCAGCGATTCACAGCGTGAAAAGGTGCTGACCTGCCTGGGTGCCAACCCCGTGAGTGTTGACGAAGTGATCCGGCAGTGCCAATTGTCACCCCCTGTGGTCGCCATGATTCTGCTGGAGCTGGAGCTGGCGGGCCGCCTGGAACGGCATCCTGGGAACCGTGTGTCCCTGCTGTACTTCGGATAAACGCGGGCGTTCGCGCGTCCCCTTCGGCACAAGGACTGTCCCCGTCTCATGCATCTCGTCATCGTCGAGAGCCCGGCGAAAGCCAAGACCATCAACAAGTACCTGGGATCGGATTTCCAGGTGCTGGCGTCCTATGGGCACATCCGCGACCTGCCTGCCAAAGACGGCTCGGTACGGCCCGACGAGGACTTCGCCATGGACTGGACGGTCGACGGCAAGTCCGAGCGCCACATCAAGGAGATCGTCTCCGCCGCCCGGACCGCCGACACCGTCTTCCTCGCAACCGACCCCGATCGCGAGGGCGAGGCCATTTCCTGGCACGTTCTGGAGGAATTGCGCCGCCGCCGGGTGCTGAAGGACACCGACGTCAAGCGCGTGACCTTCAACGCCATCACCAAATCGGCGGTGATGGACGCCATCGCCAACCCGCGCGACCTGGACCAGGAACTGATCGAGGCCTATCTGGCCCGCCGCGCACTGGACTACCTGGTGGGCTTCACCCTGTCGCCGGTGCTGTGGCGCAAGCTGCCGGGCTCGCGGTCGGCCGGGCGCGTGCAGTCCGTCGCCCTGCGGCTGGTCTGCGAGCGGGAAGCCGAGATCGAGCGCTTCGTGCCGCAGGAGTACTGGACGGTCGACGTCGCGCTGAAAAACAAGGACGGCCAGCCGTTCTCGGGCCGCCTCACGCACCTGGACGGCCAGAAGCTGGACAAGTTCGGGCTGAAGGACGAAGCCTCGGCCACTGCCGCCAAGGCCGCCATCGAGGCCGGCGCCTTCAAGGTTGCCCAGGTCGAACGCAAGCAGACCCGCCGCAACCCGGCGCCGCCGTTCACGACCTCCACCCTTCAGCAGGAAGCCAGCCGGAAGCTGCATTTCTCGGCCAAGCAGACCATGCAGACCGCCCAGCGCCTGTACGAGGGCGTGGACATCGGCGGCGAGACGGTGGGCCTGATCACCTACATGCGGACCGACGGCGTGCAGATGGCGCCCGAGGCGATCGAGAGCGCGCGCGGCTACATCGGCCGCGAGTTCGGCAAGGACTACCTGCCCGGCAAGGCGCGGGAGTACAAGACCAAGGCCAAGAACGCCCAGGAAGCGCACGAGGCCATCCGCCCCACCGAGATCATGCGCCACCCCTCCACCGTGGCCCGCACGCTGGACCGCGACCAGTTCCGGCTCTACGAGCTGATCTGGAAGCGCACCGTCGCCAGCCAGATGGAAAGCGCGGTGATGGACCAGGTGGCGGTCGACATGACCGACGGCTCGGGCAAGACGACGCTGCGCGCCAACGGCTCGGTCATCCGCTTCGACGGGTTCCTGAAGCTCTACCGCGAGGACCGCGACGACGACGCCGAGGACGAAAGCAGCCGCATCCTGCCGCCACTCAACGAGAACGATCCGGTGGAGCGCGGCAAGGTGACGCCCGAGCAGCACTTCACCCAACCGCCGCCGCGCTACACGGAAGCATCGCTGGTCAAGAAGATGGAAGAGCTGGGCATCGGCCGGCCGTCCACCTACGCCAGCGTGCTCGCCGTGCTGCAGGACCGCGATTACGTGAAGCTGGAACAGCGCCGCTTCGTGCCCGAGGACCGGGGGCGCGTGGTGACGGCGTTCCTGGAAAGCTTCTTCAACCGCTACGTCCAGTACAACTTCACCGCCGACCTGGAAAACCAGCTCGACGACATTTCCGGCGGCCGGGCGGACTGGAAGGAAGTGCTGCGCCTGTTCTGGCAGGACTTCAAGGCAGCGGTCGAGGACATCCAGGGCCTGCGCGTCTCCGACGTGCTGGACGCCCTGGACAAGGACCTGGGCCCGCACCTGTTCCCGAGCCGTGAGGACGGCACGGATCCGCGCGTCTGCCCCTCGTGTTCCGACGGGCGGCTGTCACTGAAGCTGGGCAAGTTCGGCGCCTTCATCGGCTGCTCCAACTATCCGGAATGCCGCTACACCCGCCAGCTGGCCGAAAGCGCCGGCGACCCCAAGGAGGAACAGGCGGGCCTGGCGGAAGGCCCCAAGCTGCTCGGCCAGGACCCGGAGACGGGCAAGGACGTGACGCTGCGCAAGGGCCCCTACGGCGTCTACGTGCAATTGGGCGAGCCCGAGGGCGAGGGCAAGCAGAAGACCAAGCCCAAGCGCGCCAGCCTGCCGCGCGGCATGGACCCCGCCGACGTCGACCTGGAAAAGGCGCTCAAGCTGCTGGCCCTGCCGCGCGAGATCGGCCCGCACCCGGAAACCGGCGAGCCCATCCTGGCCGGCCTCGGGCGCTTCGGCCCCTACCTCAAGCACGGCGATGCCTACAAGTCGATCGGCAAGGACGACGACGTGCTGGAGATCGGCCTGAACCGCGCCGTGGTGCTGCTGGCCGAGGCCAAGACGCGCAAGACCGCCAAGCCGCTCAAGACCCTGGGCAAGCACCCCGACGACGAGGGGGAGATCACCCTGCACGAGGGCCGCTACGGTCCCTATGTCCAGCACGCCAAGACCCGCGCCACCCTGCCCAAGGGCAAGGACCCGGAATCGGTGACGCTGGACGAGGCGGTTGAGATGATCAACGCCAAGGCGGCCAAGGGCGGCAAGAAGCCCGCCGCCAAGAAGGCGCCGGCGAAGAAGACCACCTCGGCGGCCAAGAAGGCCGAGGGCGAGGAGGCTGCGCCGAAGAAGGCTCCGGCCAAGAAGGCGCCCGCCAAGAAGACGACGGCGGCCAAGAAGACCTCATCGACCGCGAAAAAGACCACGTCGACGGCCAAGAAGGCCCCGGCGCGCAAGAAGACGGGCACGGACGAATAGGCCGCGCGAGGCGTTGACCTCTCGGAGCCGTGCCCACTTCATGACCAGATAAAGGACCCGGATTGACAAAGCCGAAGCAGCCCGCCCCTCTGCCCACCAAGGACCAGGTGCTGGAGTTCATCAACGAGAGCCCCGGCAAGGTGGGCAAGCGCGAGATCGCGCGGGCATTCCACATCGGCAGCCAGGACCGGGTGCACCTCAAGAAGATCCTCAAGGACCTGGCCGAGGAAGGCGCCATCGAACGCGGCCACAAGCGCCAGTTCCACCGCCCCGGCGCCCTGCCCGAGGTGCTGGTGGTGGAGGTCATCGCCATCGACCCGGAAGGCGGGCTGGTCGCCAAGCCCGTCACCTGGACGCAGGAGGACACGCCGCCGCGCATCCTGCTCACCGACCGCAAGAGCCAGGCCATGGGCCGGGGCGACCGCGCCCTGGTGCGCGTGCGCCGCATCCGCGACGACCTGTACGAAGGCAAGCTGATCAAGCGCCTGGCCGGCGCACCGAACCAGGTGCTGGGCGTCTACGAGGCGGGACCCGAGGGCGGGCGCCTGGTCCCCACCAGCAAGCGCGAAAAGACCGAGTACCTGGTGCCGGCGAACGACACCATGGGCGCCGAGCCCGGAGAGATCGTGCTGGCCGAGGTCATGCCCGGTCGCCGGCTGGGCCTGCGCCTGGCCAAGGTGGTGGAGCGCCTGGGCCACACCGGCCAGGCCAAGTCCGTCAGCCTGATCTGCATCCACGAGAACGACATCCCCGTCGAGTTCCCGCCCGAGGCCCTGAAGCAGGCCGAGGAGGCCGAGGCCGCGACGCTGGGCCGGCGTGAGGACCTGCGCGCCATCCCCTTCGTCACCATCGACGGCGAGGATGCGCGCGATTTCGACGACGCCGTCTTCGCCGAGCCCGACGATGCCGAGGACAACCCCGGCGGCTTCCGCATGATGGTCGCCATCGCCGACGTCGCCCACTACGTCCGCCCCGGCGATCCGCTGGACCGCGCGGCGTTCGAGCGCGGCAACAGCGTCTACTTCCCCGACCGCGTCGTGCCCATGCTGCCGGAAGCCCTGTCCAACGGCTGGTGTTCGCTGCGGCCCAACGAGGACCGGCCGGTCATGGCGGTGCGCATGCGCATCGACCGCCACGGCAACAAGCTGGACCACGCCTTCACACGCGGCATGATCCGCTCCAGCGCGCGGCTGACCTACACGCAGGTTCAGAACGCCATGGACGGCATGGCCGACGAATTCACCGGCCCGCTGGTGGACCCGGTTCTGAAGCCGCTCTACGGCGCCTTCCACGCCCTGGCCGAGGCCCGCAACCGGCGCGGCACCCTGGACCTGGACATCCCCGAACGCCGCATCCTGGTGGACGACGAGGGCCAGGTGACCGGCGTCGTCATCCGTCCGCGCTTCGACAGCCACCGCCTGATCGAGGAATTCATGATCCTCGCCAACGTCTGCGCGGCGGAGGAACTGGAGAAGCACGACACGCCCTGCATGTACCGCGTCCACGACGAACCGGCGCCGGAACGCCTCCAGGCCCTGCGCGAGTTCCTCGACAGCATGGACCTGACGCTGACCACCGGCACCATCAAGCCCCACCACTTCAACAAGATCCTGGAGTCGGTAAAGGGCAGCCCCGACGAGATCATCGTCAACGAGGTGGTGCTGCGCAGCCAGGCGCAGGCCGTCTACAGCCCCGAGAACCTGGGCCACTTCGGCCTCGGCCTGCGGCGCTATGCCCACTTCACCTCGCCCATCCGCCGCTACTCCGACCTTGTGGTCCACCGGGGCCTGATCCGGGCGCTGGGCCTGGGCAAGGACGGCCTGACGGACGAGGAGATGGAGCGCATGGAGCCCATCGGCGAGCACATCTCCATCACCGAACGCCGCGCCGCCACCGCCGAGCGCGACGCGACGGACCGCTTCGCCGCCGCCTGGCTCGCCAACCACGTGGGCTCGCTGTTCTCGGGCCGCATCCGGGGCGTGAACCGCTTCGGCCTGTTCGTGGAACTGTCGGAAACCGGGGCGAGCGGGCTGGTGCCCATCTCCACCCTGCCCGACGACTACTACATGCACGACGAGGCCCAGCATGCCCTCATCGGCCGCAAGTCGCGGCGAACCTACCGGCTGGGCGACCTGGTGACGGCGCAGCTCATGGAAGCCAGCCCGCTGACCGGCGGCATGCTGTTCCACATCGTCGAGGAAAAGGGCCACGCCGGCGTGCGCAAGCCGGGCGAGACGGTCGACGCCGAAACCGGCGCCCGCAAGCCCGCCGTCAGCGTCGGGCGCCAGCGCCGGGTGAAGGCGGCCAAGGACACGCGGCGCGTCAAGGTGGCCGGCCGTGCCACCGCCAAGGGAAAGAAGCCGGGCAAGGGTGGCAAAGTAAGCCGAAAGACCAAGCACTGACCCGGCGCCAGCCAACTCACACGGCCTAAATCGCCGGCCGCCTTCACGGTTTCTCAACTTTGCCGCGGGCATGATGGAACAGTGAACGGGGGATCCGGCGCATTCCCTTCTTGTAAGGCTGCCCCACCGCATGTTTCTATGACATCGGTGCGAGGGAAAGGGTATGGCTTAGGCCGCATGAGCATCCGCAAGAAACTGTCCCGCCCAGCTTCCGGCCTTCATCGCGCGGTCCTTCTGGTGGCCGCTCTGACGGCCGCCGCCTGCGCACCCAGCGAGGGCCCGCGCCCCGCCGGTGCCGCCGGCCCCGTTTCGGCCGCCATTCCCGCCGCCTCCGCGCGGCCCGCCGCCGCCTTCCCCAATCACGATGCCGAGCGCGTGTTCGCCTACGGCTTCAGCGCCATCACCGGCCGCTACATCAATGACGTCAGCGCGGGCGACCTGGCGCTGGAGGGCCTGCGCGGCCTCGGCGGCATCGACCCGGCGCTGATCGCCGACACCACCGCCGACGGCCGGGTGGAGCTGCGCGCCACCGGCGGCGTCGTCGCGTCGCGTCCCGCACCCGCCACCGACGACGCCCGCGCCTGGGCCCGCGCCGTCGCCGACATGGTGGCCGACGCCCGCCGCGTCTCGCCGCCGCTTGCCGCCGCCGACAGCGAAGCGGTCTACCAGGCGGTCTTCGACTCGGCGCTAAGCTCGCTCGACATGTTCTCGCGCTACGCCGGCGCCGAGGAGGCCCGCGACCACCGCGCCAACCGCAACGGCTTCGGCGGCATCGGCATCCGCTACGTGCGCGACGACGCGGGGCTGGAGGTGCGCGACGTGTTCGACGAGGCGCCGTCCAGCGGCCTGCTGTTCGTCGGCGACGTCATCACCGCCGTCAACGGCATCGACCTGGGCGGGCTGGAGACCACGCAGGTCAAGAAGATGCTGCGCGGCCCCATCGACAGCACGCTGACCCTCACAGTCTCCCGTCCCGGCATCGCCCAGCCGGTGCGCGTGCCCATCCGCCGCGACCTTGTGGTGCCCCGGACCGTGACGCTGGCGACCGAGGGCGACAGCGCCATCATCCGCATCTCCAGCTTCAACCAGCGCACGGCCGAAAGCGTGCAGAAGGCCGTCGCCCAGGCCCGCGCGGAACTGGGCCCGAACCTGCGCGGGCTGGTGCTCGACCTGCGCGGCAATCCCGGCGGCCTGCTGGACCAGGCGGTGGAGGTTTCGGACCTGTTCATCGACGACGGCCCCATTCTCTCCACCCGCGGCCGCCACCCGGAAAGCCGCCAGTACTACAATGCGCGGCACGGCGACATCGCCGCCGGCCTGCCCATGGTGGTGCTGGTGGACGGACGCTCGGCCTCCTCGGCGGAGATCGTCTCGGCGGCCCTCCAGGACCAGGGCCGGGCCGTGGTCGTCGGCACCACGTCCTACGGCAAGGGCACCGTGCAGACGGTGGTGCGCCTGCCCAACGACGGCGAGATGACGCTGACGTGGTCGCGCTTCCACAGCCCGTCGGGGTATGCCCTGCACGGCCTGGGTGTCATGCCGTCGCTCTGCACCGCCTACGGCAACATCGGCGATGGCAGCGACGCCGTGGCACTGGCCGACGCCTCGGCGGCGCTGATGGCCGAGGAAGGCGAGACCGACGCCTCCGAGGGCGGCTTCATCAATGCCACCCATACCGACGCCGCCAGCGACGGCAACGAGCTTGGCCGGAGCGTGGAGCAGCTTCTGCGCGCCCAGGCGGACGTCGACGCGATGGTGCCCACCCAGTACGCGCAATGGCGCTCCACGCCCCTGGAAGACACCGAGGGCCGCCGCAAGCTGCGCACCAACTGCCCGCCCAAGAGCCACGCCGGCAACGAGGTCGACCTGGCCCTGGGCGAACGCCTGGTGCGCGAGCCCGCCCTGTACCGCTGGGCGCTGGGCCTGACGGCGGATCACGTCACCGCGCGGCGGTAGAGCGAGCGCTGCCGCGCTTGGGGCCAGCCCCAAACCCCGCCGGGGTCGGAAGCCCCCGGTCCCCCACTTCTCCAAGGCAGGGGCCGCTGAACGCCGCGTCCGTCCTGCCGCAGCCAAGTGAAACGGGAGCGCGAGGAGCCGTGCTCCTCGCAAAAACCCACGCGCGCCAGCGCGAGCGCCGTCAGCCGCCGCCGGGTTTCACCGCGCGGTGGCGTTCGGCGCGCACGGCTTCGGCGGTGCGGGCGAAGTCGGCGCTGTGGACCAGGCGCTCCAGCGACACCGTGAGGCGGCGCTGCCAGTTGGGGTATTCGTCGACGGTGCCCGGGACGTTCACCTGGCTTTCCTCCATGGCGAGGTCGTCCAGGTTGACCAGCATCAGCCGCGACGGGGCCCGCGCCAGGAAGCGATGGACCCCGAGGATCAATTCGCGCAGGTCGTCGCCGGGAACGTGTTCGTCCTCGGGGAAATCCTCGCGCACCAGTCCCTGGTCCTTAAGCGCCGCCACCAGCAGCGCGCGGTCTTTGGCGCGTGCCTCCATTTCCTCCTCGCGCGAGGTGCCGGGTCCGACCAGATTGCGGTCGTGGCGCAGTGCGATGTCCCAGCAGCGCCAATGGCCGACGATGGTGAACAGGTCGTGCGAGGTGGGCGTGGCGACGGCCAGGTCCGGGTAGGCCTCGGGCCGCTTGAACAGGCCGCCGTCGTACCGCTCGAAATAGAACAGGCGGTAGGACAGCACGTCCTCCTGCGCCATGCGCTCGCGGAAACCGTCAGGCACGGTGCCCAGGTCCTCGCCGATGACCATGCAGCAGTTGCGGTGGCTTTCCAGGGCCAGGATGCCCAGCAGGTCCTCCATGGGATAGCTGACGTAAGTGCCCTGTTTGGCGCTCACCCCCGGCGGAATCCAGTACAGGTGCTGCAACGCCATGGCGTGGTCCATGCGCAGGGCCCCGGCATGGCGCATGTTGGCGCGCACCATCTCGATGAAGGGACCGTAGCCCATCTCCCGCAGCTTGAGCGGGTTGAGCGGCGGCATGCCCCAGTCCTGGCCGCCGTGGGCCAGTTCGTCGGGCGGCGCGCCGACGCGGGCGCCGACGGCATAGACGCCGGGGTCCATCCAGGTGTCGGCGCCTTCGGTGTCCACGCCCACCGCCAGGTCGCGATAGAGGCCGATGGTGGGGCCGCCGGCGGCGTCCTTCAGCGTCCCGGCTGCCTCGGCCAGTTGCCGGTCGGCCTCGAACTGGAGCCACAGGTGATAGTTGACCCGCTCCATGTGTTCGGACGCGAAGGCCAGGACCGGCTTGCCGGCCGGGTTCAGGTATTCCTCCGGCCACTGGTGCCAGGGGGTGCCGTCGAAGTGCTCGTGCAGCGTCATGAAAACGGCGAAGCGGTGCAGGCGGTAGCCGCCCTCGTCCAGGAAGGCCTGGTAGGCGGCGACGCGCGGGTGGTCGGCCGGCAGGGTGCGGAAATGCTTGTGCAGGACGCGCAGGATCTCGTGCTTGAGCGCGGAGACGGCGGCGTAGTCCACGTCCTCGGCCTTGCGCGCGGCATCCAGGCGGTCGCGGAAGGCGGTGTCGGCCATCAGCGCCTTGGCGTCCATGCTGTCGGCCGCCTCCGGCACGGCCTGCACGTCTATATAAAGCGGATTGAGGAACAGCCGGCTGGACGGGCTGTAGGGGCTGATGTGCAGCGGATTGGCCGGAAACAGGCTGTGCAGCGGGTTCAGCCCGACCACATGGCCGCCGTTCTGCGCCACCCCCTGGGCCAGCGTGCGCAGGCTGGAGAAATCGCCCATGCCCCAGTCGATGTCGCTGCGCACGGAATAAAGCTGGCAGGCCACGCCCCAGGCGCGATTGCCGTTCAGGGCGGCGTGCGGCGTGTAGCAGGCGGTGGGGCAGACGATCACGTTGCCCTCCGCCGCCACGGCGCCGTCGGCGTCGATCAGGCGCAGGGTGTGGTAGCCATGCGCCATGTGCGAGGGCAGTGGCAGGCTGCGGCGCTCGTAGGCGATGCCGCCGATCTCCGCCTCGTCCATGGTCGCCAGGTCGCCGGGGTCGGCGACGCCCGTCATCTCCAGGCCGTCCTCCTGGATCAGGACCCAGCTGTAGACGACGTCGCGCCGGTCGCGGCGATGGGTGAGCGTGGTGGCGAGTTGCTCGCCGGTGGTGCGCAGAACGGTGGCCGGCGGCAGCAGGCGGCCCCAGTCGCGGCGCTCCAGGTCATCGAGGCTGCGGGACGCCTCGTCGGTATCGGAAGCCGGCACGCCCAGGGCGGCCAGAAGCGCCCTGATGTCGGCCTCGTCCGCCTCGTGCCGGTTGCCGAAGATGTCGTGATAGGCCGGCTCGATTCCTGCCTTCTCGGCCAGGCGTGCCAGCGTGTCGACGTACTCCATATCGGTTCCCTCGCCTGTCGTTCCGAAGGTGTCCCCTCCGGGACGGTAATGCCGTTTTCTCAAGTCTCAACGCACCGGGAGGCGTCTCACGCTCGCCGGTCGGTCGTTCGCCGCCCCGTCCGTCCGCGCGCGCCCCGCCTCTCTTGCGTGAAGACCGCCATGGCGTGCGGCCCCAGCGGGTAGACCTCGGCGGCGTCCACCACCTTGCGCGGCCCTTCCACGCCTGCGCGCATGGTGTCGAACAGGCGCACCCAGGGTCCGCCGTAGGCCTCGGACGGCAGGCGGAACGCCATGGGGTCGATGCCGGCGTTCATCAGCACGACCACCTGGTCCTTGTGGCCGGCGTGCGCCGCCCCGTCGCCCACATCGCCCAGGTGAAAGCCGAAGCAGCGCAGCATGGGGGCGTTCCAGTCGGCGGGCGTCATCTCCTGCCCCGCCGGCGACAGCCAGGTGATGTCCTTCACCGGCCCGTTCTCGCCCAGAAGAGCGCCCTTGAAAAAGTTTTTGCGGCGGAACGCCGGGTTCGCGCGGCGCAGGTGTACCAGCATCCGTGCGAACGCGAGGAAGTCCATGTCCTCGTCACGCCCGAGCGACCAGTCGATCCAGCCGATCTCGTTGTCCTGGCAATAGGCGTTGTTGTTGCCGCGCTGGCTGTTGCCCAGTTCGTCGCCGCCCAGGATCATGGGCACGCCCTGGCTGAGCAGCAGGGTGGCAAGCAGGTTGCGCTTCTGGCGGTAGCGCAGGTCCAGCACGTCGGGGTCGTTGGTCGCGCCCTCAACGCCGCAGTTCCACGAGATGTTGTTGTCGGTGCCGTCGCGGTTGTTCTCGCCGTTGGCCTCGTTGTGCTTGGCGTTGTAGCTGACCAGGTCGGCCAGGGTGAAGCCGTCGTGGGCGGTGATGAAGTTGATGGACGCCGTCGGGCCGCGCCGGCTGTAGATGTCGCTCGACCCCGCCACGCGCGTCGCCACCGCCGGCCCCTGGCCGGGATCGGAGCGCCAGAAGGATCGGATGTTGTTGCGGAAGCCGTCGTTCCACTCGCGCCAGCCGGGCGGGAAACTGCCGACGCGATAGCCGGCGGGGCCGATGTCCCACGGCTCGGCGATCAGCTTGACCCCGTTGAGCACCGGGTCCTGGCGCACCGCGGCCATGAACGGGTGGTTGGCGTCGAATCCGTGGATGTCGCGCCCCATCGCCGGCGCCAGGTCGAAGCGGAACCCGTCGACGCGCATCACCTCCGCCCAGTGGCGCAAGGAGTCCATGACCATTTGCAGCACGCGCGGGTGCGTCAGGTTCATGGTGTTGCCGCAGCCCGAGTGGTTCTCGTAGTAGCGGGGATTTTCCGGCACCAGGTGGTAGTAGCTGGCGTTGTCGAACCCGCGCAGGCTGATGGTCGGGCCCAGCTCGTTGCCCTCGCAGGTGTGGTTGTAGACCACGTCCAGAATGACCTCGAGCCCCGCTTCGTGGAAGCGGGACACCATGGTCTTCACCTCGTCCAGGTTGCCCGACGACAGCAGGCGCGGGGCCGGCGCGAAGAAGTTGTAGGGGTTGTAGCCCCAGTAGTTGGTCTTGCCCAGCTCCACCAGGTGCGGCTCGTCGGCATAGGCGTAGATGGGCAGAAGCTCCACAGACGTGACGCCCAGGTCCACCAGATGGCCGATCAGCGGCTCCGACGCGAGGCCCGCGAGCGTGCCGCGGATGGGGGCCGGGACGTCGGGGTGCAGCATGGTGGCGCCGCGCGGGTGCAGCTCGTAGACGATGGTTTCCGTCCACGGCATGCGCGGGCGGCGGATGCGCTCGTTCCAGGGGAAGGCGTCGTTGACCACCACGCCCTTGGGGATGGAGCGCGCGCTGTCGCGCCGGTCGAAGGACAGGTCCCCGCGCGAACTGCCCAGACGGTAGGCATAGCACGACGGCGTCCACTTCACCTCGCCGGACAGGGCGCGGGCATAGGGGTCGACCAGCAGCTTGTTGGGATTGAACCGCATGCCGCGCGGCGGGTCATAGGGGCCGTGGACGCGGTAGCCGTAAAGCTGGCCGGGCATGAGGTCGGGAATGTAGCCGTGCCACACCGCGTCGGTGCGCTCGGGCAGGCGGATGCGTTCCTGCTCGCGCCGGCCGCTGGGGTCGAACAGGCACAGCTCCACCGCCTCGGCGTTTTCCGAGAAGACGGCGAAGTTGACGCCATGGCCGTCCCACGTCGCGCCCAGGGGATAGGGTGCGCCGGGTTGCAGGGATCGGCGGTGCGGGTGGCTCATGGTCCGTCCTTGGCAGGCGGCGCGGCGGCAGCGGCGATGGCAGTGCCCGCGGATGGTGCGGGCCCGGAGCGGCAAAAGACGGCGGAACGGCCGGGCGCCGGCACCACGCTAACCCTCCCTGGTGCCGGCGCGGGCGGCGCCGCGTCAGGTCTCGCCGGTGGTGGTGGGCTTCTTGGCGGGGCCGGCCTTGCCGGCGGACTTGGGCGTGGGAGCCTTGCGCTGTTTCGGCCCGGCGGTCCCGGCGGCGGCGGTCTTCTTCGCGGCGGTGGTGCCGGTCTTGGCGCGCGTCTTGGTGGCGCTGGCGGCGGTGGCCTTGCCGCCGGCCTTGGCGGCCTTGGCGGGGCTCCTCTTCGGCGCGGGCGTGCCGGCGGCGGGCGACTCGGCAACGGCCTCGGCGGCGCGGGTGGCGCGCTTGCGGGCGGTCGGCTGGGCCTCGTCGGCGGCGGGCGCCTCGGTGGCCATCACCTCCTTCTCGGCCATGTACCAGAACTCGTCGTTGCGGTCCTCGGGGCAACCATGAGCCTCCCACAGCTCATAGGCCCGGCGCCGAATCGCATCTTCCAGAGAGGGCATGTGCGTCACCTTTCCTGTGTTCCGCCTGGGCATTCCCGGTAATCCACGGCTCACGCAGCCGCGGGGTTCACTCTACACGCAACGGTGGGGCCGGAAAACATGCGACGGCGCACGGGGTTGCCCGGCGGGCGCACGGTAAGCGTTTGAAAACGCTCAAGCTTCTTCAAAAGCATCGAAGCGAAACGGAAATTTCATTGAAGATCATATGGTTATGCGCGCCGGACCCAAACGAAAACCGCCGCCCCGGTGGCCGGGGCGGCGGTATCCGTGTCAGCCGGCGAAGGCCTGAAGGATCACTTCAGGGTCTTCATGTAGGCGATGACGTTCTGACGGTCGTCTTCCGGCTTCAGCTTGAAGGTCATCTTCGAGCGGGCCGAGGAGTCGCCGGAGACCTCACGCAGGTGGGCGGTGGGGTCTTCCAGGTAGGCCATCAGGTTGGCGTCGTCCCAGGTCATGCCGGCGTCGACGGCGGCCTGGAAGCCCTTGGAATACTTGAAGCCTTCCGCGGTACCGGGAGCACGCTCGGTGACGCCGAACAGGTTGGGGCCGACCTTGTTGGCGCCGCCTTCCTCGAAGGTGTGGCAGGCGATGCAGCGCTTGGCGATCTTCTCGCCGGCGGCGACATCCTGAGCGGCGGCGCCGGTGGCGGAAACGCCCAGCGCGGCCAGGGCCATGCCGGCCATCACGATGGTCTTCTTCATTCCCGAACTCCTTCCGAATGCTTTAATGCATTAACACGTTCGTCTGCGAGACGCCCCCGGCGCGACGCCGCGGACTCCGTGATGAATGGATGATGAACGGCGCAAACCGTACCGGGAAACCGCAAAAGACACAAGGTTGCCGCCTGCCCCGTTTGATCGTAACTGCGCCGAGTCGGCCTCATCCGATCGGTACCGTCGCCCACGAATGTGGCGCCTTCGTGGTCGGGCGCCGCCGTAAAATCTTCGTGATTGCGTGATCCCATGCCTTTCGCGGGGCGTAGACCTGCAGGAAGATCAGCCGTCGAGGCGCGCCGCAACGGGGCCCGGACCTGCACGCGGGGCGCGAGGAAGTCGGCGACGGATAAACTTGACAAATTCAATCGGGTTTTTATAGCCTGGAAGCGTTAAAAACAAGGATACGAGAGTTGGGACCGCGCGTGCGCATGGCAAAGAAGGCCGGACCCGGAGACGGGCGACGAACGGTCGGCGGCGGCGGTGAATAGGACCGGGATCTGTTAGTCTGGCGAAGAGGTGGAGCCATGGCGTCCAATCTTTCCTTACCGGTCATCGCGTCGGAGGACGGCCTCGCGCGGTACATGGAGACGATCAAGCGGTATCCGCTGCTGACGGCCGAGCAGGAAGTCATGCTCGCCGAGCGGTATCGCGATCACGACGACGAAGAGGCCGCCCACCTGATGGTGACCAGCCACCTGCGACTGGTGGCCAAGATCGCCATGGGCTACCGCTACTACGGTCTGCCGGTGTCCGACCTGATCGCCGAGGGCAACCTGGGCCTCATGCGCGCCGTCAAGAAGTTCGAGCCGGACAAGGGGTTCCGGCTGGCGACCTACGCCATGTGGTGGATCAAGGCCAGCATCAACGAGTACGTGCTGAATTCGTGGTCGCTGGTGAAGGTCGGCACCGTGGCGGCGCAGAAGAAGCTGTTCTTCAACCTCCGCCGCCTCAAGGCCAAGCTGGGCGTCTACGAGGAAGGCGACATGAGCCTGGAGAACGCCCGCGCCATCGCCGAGGAGCTGCGCGTCAACGAGTCCGACGTGGTCGACATGAACCGCCGCCTGTCGCGCCAGGACTCCAGCCTCAACACGCCCGTCGGCGAGGACGGAGACCTGCAGCGCCAGGACCTGCTGGTGGACGAGGTGCCCAACCAGGAAACCATGCTGGCCGAGGCCGAGGAACGCCGCCTGGGCCGCCGCCTGCTCAAGGACGCGCTGGAGCACCTGAACGACCGCGAGCGCCACATCATCATGCAGCGCCGCCTCAAGAGCCAGCCGACGACGCTGGAGGAACTGGGCAAGCACTACGGCATCTCGCGCGAGCGGGTGCGCCAGATCGAGAACCGCGCCTTCACGAAGCTCCAGACGGCCGTGAAGACCGCCGCCGAGGCATTGGAAGGCCGGGGCGCCGCCGTCAGCATCCCAATCTGACCGGCCGCCGTGCCGTCACACAAGGGGCGTCCCGCACGGGGCGCCCCTTTTTCGTGCCGTTTTTTCAAGCGGCCTCGGACAGTGTCGTGAGCGGAAGCGGCTTCTGCCTCAATCGTGTGCGGCGCAGCGACAGCCTTTTGCACTATTTTTGTGCACGTGAAACCTGTCCGGTGAACCTGCACAATTTTAGCCCACCCTAAGCCGCTGGTTTTCCTCCCGTTTCCCGCCTTCTGTCCGGTTGGCACGGTCCTTGAAGACACAAGGGCCTGAGCGTCCCGTGCCACACGGCGACTGGGGGCGAATGGGCGCGGCCTTGGCTGCGCGATCCATGGAGGGAAAACCGATGAAGCTAGTGATGGCGATCATCAAGCCGTTCAAGCTCGACGAGGTCCGGGAGGCGCTGACGCCACTGGGCATCCAGGGCCTGACGGTCAGCGAGGTCAAGGGCTTCGGCCGCCAGAAGGGCCAGACCGAGATCTACCGCGGCGCCGAATACGTCGTGAACTTCCTGCCCAAGGTGAAGCTGGAAGTCGCGGTCAACGACGACATGGTCGACCGCGTCGTCGAGGCCATCCAGACCGCCGCGAACACCGGAAAGATCGGCGACGGCAAGATCTTCGTGCTCGACCTGCAGAAGGCCGTGCGAATCCGCACCGGCGAAGCCGACCTCGAAGCGCTCTGACCGACACAGGGGGATGCATCACATGAACCGCAAGTCCACCATGCTCGTGGCCGGCGCGCTCGCGGCGGTCGCCATGACCGCCGCCGCCCCGGCGCACGCCGAGGTGTCGGCCGAGACGGCCTTTACCTTCAACACGTTCTCGTTCCTCATCCACGGCGCCATGGTGTTCTTCATGGCCGTCGGCTTCGCCATGCTGGAAGCCGGCCTGGTGCGGGGCAAGAATGTCGCCTCCATCTGCCTGAAGAACACCGCGCTGTACGCGACCGCGTCCATCGCCTTCTACCTGGTCGGCTACAACCTGATGTACGTCGACGTCTCGGGCTGGATCGGCAGCTTCGCGCTGCTCTACAACCCGTCGGGCGCGGAAACCGCCCTGCTGGGCGCCGACGAGGCGACGCCGGAGACGGTGTCCGAGGTGGTCGGCAACGGCTATTCGGTCATGTCCGACTGGTTCTTCCAGGTGGTCTTCGTCGCCACCGCCGCCTCGGTGGTGTCCGGCACGGTGGCCGAGCGCATGAAGGTGTGGCCGTTCATCGCCTTCGTCTTCGTCCTGGGTGCCGTGATCTACCCGATCCAGGGCTCGTGGACCTGGGGCGGCGGCTGGCTGACCGAGATGGGCTTCAGCGACTTCGCCGGCTCGACCATCGTGCACTCGGTCGGTGGCTGGGCGGCGCTGGCCGGTGCCATCATGGTGGGCGCGCGCAAGGGCAAGTACGGCGCCGACGGCCGGGTCAACCCGCTGCCGGGCAGCAACCTGAGCCTGGCCACGCTGGGCATGTTCATCCTGTGGTTCGGCTGGTTCGGCTTCAACGGCGGATCGCAGCTCGCCCTGGGCTCGGCCCTTGACGCCACCGCCATGTCCATCGTCTACGCCAACACCTTCCTGGCCGCCTGCGCGGGCATCGTGACCGCCATGGCGATGACCCAGATCCTCTACAAGAAGATCGACCTGACCATGGTGCTGAACGGCGCGCTCGCCGGTCTGGTGGCGATCACCGCCAACCCGACGCTGGAGAACCTGTTCCTGGCCATGGTGGTCGGTGCCATCGGCGCCATCCTGGCGGTGCTGGCCGTGCCCATGCTCGACAAGCTGAAGATCGACGACGTGGTCGGCGCCATCTCGGTCCACCTGGTCGCCGGCATCTGGGGCACGCTGGCCGTCGGCATCTTCGGCGGCGGCGACATCGTCGCCCAGGTCATCGGCATCGTCGCCGTGGGCGCCTTCACGCTGGCCGTCTCCTTCGTCCTGTGGGGCATCCTCAAGGCCACCGTCGGCCTGCGGGTCTCCGACGAGGAGGAAATGGACGGCATGGACAAGCACGAGCTTGGCCTGGAGGCCTACCCCGAGTTCGGCCGCGGCTCGCAGAGCTGACGACCGGCGTCCGGGTCTTCCGACCCGATCCTCACCTCGACCGACTGGCCCGGGCGGCACCACCGCCCGGGCCTTTCTTTCGTGCGCCTCACGGATGAGCGGAAACCGCATACATCCACCGGCGTTGCTTCGGCAAGGGCCTTGAGCCGAGGCAACCGCCACAGCACATGAGAGCGGGCGACAGACGAGATCATACGCTCGTCCCCCGGCAAGGCCGGAGCCTTGGAGGGCGCGGAAGCGCGCACAACGCGGCGGCGACGGCTTCAATCGCCGTCGCGCATGAGACGGGCCAGCGGCAGAAGGAGCAGCGCCATGTCCAAGGATGGGCCGGGTTTCCGCGACGACGACACCGAGACCGCCCTCTCCGGCCGCCCGGCCCACGGCCTGCCGGGAGCCCTGCCACCGGCGGTGCGCGAGAACCTCAAGCGGGCCGCGGCCAACCGCGCCCGGCCGCCGGCCGATCCGCTCGGTGCCCGTCGCCGGCGCTGGCTGCGCCGTCTGGTGGGCTGGCTGGCCCGCCGCTTCGAGGCCACCGCACTCACCGCCCACGAGGGCGCCGGCGCCGACCGTCATTACGCCGGCCTGCTGCGCCGGCTGGAGGGCGACATGCTGCTGCGCGAGACGGGCATCGCCGGCCCCGGCACCGCGCCTCCCGACATGGGTCGCGCCGTCGGGTTGGACAGCGCCGAGTCGACCGGCGACGGCCCCGACACCCCCGCCGGCGGCCACCGGCGTCCAAAGCTCAGGGTCGTGAAGTAGCGGACGCCTGGGGCTCCGTCGCCACGGGCTCGGCCGCCTTGGGCGGGCTGATCCGGCCGGGCGACCGGAAAGGCTGGGTCAGCAGGCGCCACAGCGACAGCTCCCGCGGGTCGCGGAAATCGGGCAGACCGATGGACATGCCTTCGTGCCCGTCGCGGGGCTGGGCGCGGTAGGTGCCCAGCAGCCGATCCCACCAGGGGAAGCAGAAGCCGAAGTTGCGGTCAGTCTCGTCGCGATGCCAGGAATGGTGGACGCGGTGCATGTCCGGCGTCACCACCAGCAGCCGCAGCACCGCATCCAGCCGGCGGGGCAGCGCCAGGTTCGCGTGGTTGAACATGGCGCTGCCGTTCAGCAGCACCTCGAACACCAGAACCGCCACCGCGGCCGGCCCCAGCGCCAGAACGACCGCCAGCTTGATGCCCAGCGACAGGATGATCTCCAGCGGGTGGAAGCGGATGCCGGTGGTGGCATCGATGTCGGTGTCGGCGTGGTGCATGCGGTGCAGGCGCCACAGGGCGGGCACGGCGTGGAACAGCACGTGCTGCAGGTAGACCACCAGATCGAGCACCAGCACGGCCACCAGCACCTCGGCCCAGAGCGGCCAGTCCATCTGGTTGAGCAGCCCCCAGCCCTTTTCCGCAGCCACGGCCGCCAGCGCGACGGGAACCACCGGCACGACCAGCCGCGCCAGCACCGTCGCCACCCCGACCACGCCCAGGTTGCCCACCCAGCGCCGGGCGCGGGCGTTCAGGCGGGCGCGGCGCGGGCGCAGGGCTTCCAGCGCCATCATCAGGCCCAGGATGCCGGCGAAGGCGCCCATGCGCACCCAGGCCTCGTTGTCCATCAGCAGTGTTTCCATGGCGCCCGATATGGGGTTTCCGTCCCCGCCCGCAAAGGCCTCAGCGAATGCCCAGCGTCAGCCTCAGGTTGGTGTCGTTGACGTTGCGGATGATGGCGACGAAGCGCTCCAGCAGGCGGCGGACGACGGGGTTGGTGTCCTCCAGCAGCCACTCGAACTGCTCGCAGGGGACCACCAGCAGCGTCGTCTCGCGGATGGCGCGGGCGGTGGCGCTGCGCGGCGCCTTGTCGATGAGCGCCATCTCGCCGACCATCTCGTTGGGGCCGGCGGTGCCGATGATGACGTCGGCGCCGTTCCACGCGCGGGAGATTTCCAGCAGGCCCTCTTCCACGATATAGGCGCAGTCGGCCGCGTCGCCTTCCTTGAACAGCAGGTCGCCGCGTGCCACGGTCCTGCGGCCCTCGACGCTGTACTCGCCCGGCGCCGCGTCGGCGTTGTCGCTGGTGGTCATGGTGATCGTCCCCTTCACCGCTCGCCCGATGGCGTACTCCGGAAGTCTAGCCAAGGTGGAGCATCCGCGCCACCTCGGGCTTGCGGAGCGGGCGTGATGGTGCTTAATCGGGGGCGCTTGCGCAAACCGGAGACCGTATCATGCCGTCCGCCCCCACCGACGTTCCCACGACCATCCTGACCATCGCCTGCCCCGACGCCACGGGCATTGTCGCCGCCGTCACCGGCTTCCTGGCGCAACAGGACTGCTTCATCGTGGAATGCGCCCAGTACGGCGACCTGTCCAGCGACCGGTTCTTCATGCGCGCCGTCTTC
This sequence comes from Caenispirillum salinarum, assembly GCF_044803115.1. Classification (GTDB taxonomy): domain Bacteria; phylum Pseudomonadota; class Alphaproteobacteria; order Rhodospirillales; family Rhodospirillaceae; genus Caenispirillum; species Caenispirillum salinarum_A. The sequence goes on from NZ_CP085224.1 coordinate 3,895,780, forward strand.
CAGCACGGCGACAAGGCACCCGAGCGCGATGTGCTGGGCAGCCGCTTCGCCGAGCGCGTCGCCCAGCGCTTCGACATGACGTGGGCCATGCACGACGCCCACCGCCGCCCGAAGGTTCTGATCGCCGTGTCGCGCTTCGGCCACTGCCTGAACGACCTGTTGCACCGCTGGCAGACCGGGCAGCTGGGCATTGACGTGGCCGGCGTGGTCTCCAACCACGAGGACATGCGCAAGCTGGTGGAGTGGCACGGCATTCCCTACACCCACCTGCCCGTCACCAAGGAGACCAAGGCGGAGCAGGAGGCCAGGATGCTCCGGATGGTCGAGGACCAGGACATCGACCTGGTCGTGCTGGCCCGCTACATGCAGATCCTGACGCCCGAGGCCTGCCGCGCCCTGAACGGCCGGGCGATCAACATCCACCATTCGTTCCTGCCCAGCTTCAAGGGCGCCAAGCCCTACCAGCAGGCGTTCATCCGCGGCGTGAAGATCATCGGCGCCACGGCCCATTACGTAACCCCCGACCTGGACGAGGGACCGATCATCGAGCAGGCGGTGGAGCGCGTCGACCACACCCATTCGGTGGAAGACCTGGTGCGCGTCGGCCAGGACCTGGAGAACGTGACGCTCGCCCGGGCCGTGCGCTACCACATCGAGCGCCGCGTGCTGATCAACGGGGCGAAGACGGTCGTGTTCCGCTGACGGCACGCTCCCCGCGGCAGGCGCTCCGATCTGTTGCCCATGCTTTTTTCGCTGGTCTTTTGGGCGAAGATGCGCACCATTGGGTCAACCAGGGATCAAAAGTATGTTGGGGGAATCGATGGTCACCGATGCGGCGTACCGGACGCTGGACGGGGTCAAGCTGCTGGAAAGCCTGTCGCCGGCCGAGCGCGAGGCGGTGGCGGCGCAGTGCCGCTGGAGGCGCTATCTTCCCGGCGAGCAGATCATCGACCGCCAGTCCGACAGCCGCGACGTTTTCTTTGTGGTCAGCGGCGCGGTGCGGGTGGTGATCTACAGCCTGTCGGGCCGCGAGGTGGCGCTGGACGACATTCACGCCGGCGGCGTCTTCGGCGAACTGGCGGCACTGGACGGCAACCCCCGCTCGGCCAGCGTCATGACGGTGGGCGAGACCACCGTCGCCAGCCTGACCCACGAGCAGTTCTTCACCCTGCTGCGCGGCCATCCCGATGTCGCGCTGGCGGTCATGCAGCGGCTGGCGAACATCGTGCGCACGGCGACCACGCGAATCCTCGACCTGTCGACGCTGGGCGCCAACAACAGGGTGCATGCCGACCTGCTGCAACTCACCCGCTCCGCATCGCTGACGCCCGAAGGCTTTGCCGCCATCAGCCCCATCCCGGTGCATTCCGACATCGCCGCCCGCGTCAGCACCACGCGCGAGACCGTCGCGCGCGTGCTCAACGACCTGTCGCGCAAGAAGATCGTGCGCCGCGACCAGAACGCGCTGGTGGTGCTGGACGTGGAGCGCCTGAGCGAAATGGTTGAAGAAGTGCGCGGCGAATGATGCCGAAGGCGTAAGGCGGACCGCCTACACCCTCTGAACGTGATCTTGGTCACCGACAAACGCCACCGCCAGTGGCATGATGGTTTCGATCTCGTGAGCCGAGTCCCGCTCGCGGGATCATCTTTCTCTTCTCTCGCTTTTACCTTCCTCGGGTCGCCGCCATCGCGGCGGCCCGCTTTTTTCGCACCGACCGTAAAAAAATCATGCCCTTGTGACGGGTATCACAGGATTCCGATGCACGCGGGGGCAGTATCTGACTCACCGGGGCGATGCCCCGGTATCGGTATCCTCTTTCCCTCAAGAGCGTTACTCGGGCGGAGCAAAATGCTCCGCCCTTTTTTTGTCTGCCCTTGCGCCCGGCGTCCCGATGGTCTGTGCTGTGGCCGCTCGGGGGTGCCGCCCGGGCCGACGCGACCATCGACTCGATCCGGGAGGGAGGGACTGACTATCATGCGGCGCTGGATCGTTCTGGCCGGCCTCAACGCCTTTCTCGCCGTGGCCCTGGGCGCCTTTGCGGCGCACGCGCTGGAAAGCATGGGCGACGACCGGGCCGTGGGCCTGGCGGAGAAGGCCTCCCGCTACATGCTGTGGCACGCGCTGGGACTCGGGCTGGTGGGCATCCTGGCGGACCGCTGGCCCGGCCGCCGGGCGCTGACGGTGGCCGGCGTGCTGTTCCAGGCCGGCATCGTGCTGTTCTGCGGATCGCTGACCCTGCTGGCCCTCACCGATCTGCCGGTTGCCGCGGCAGCGCCTTTCGGTGGCACCGCGTTCCTGGCAGGATGGCTATCGGTGGCATGGGCCGCCCTGAAGGCGTAGCGGCCTCGGCCGTTTGACTTTCCCGGAAGGGAAACCCATGATGCGCCGATACCCGTCCGACTCGAGTGGGACGGAACGCGACTGACGGGAAGCGGATATGGCGAAAACGATCCTCATCGTTGAAGACAACGACCTGAACATGAAGCTGTTCAACGACCTCCTGCAGGCCCACGGTTATGAAACCGTGCAGACCAAGGATGGTCGCGAGGTCATGGACCTGGCGCGCGAAAACCGCCCCGACCTGATCCTTATGGACATCCAGCTTCCCGAGATTTCGGGCCTTGAGATCACCCGCATGCTCAAGGACGACGAGGAGCTGAAGAGCATTCCCGTCATCGCCGTCACCGCCTTCGCCATGAAGGGCGACGAGGAAAAGATCCGCGAGGGCGGCTGCGAGGGCTACATTGCCAAGCCAATTTCCGTCGCCAGCTTCCTCAGCACCGTCAACTCCTTCCTGGGAGACGCCGCCTAAGGCGCGGCGGCATCCTGCCCGTCGGCGCCGCCGCGCCGACGGGACGCAACGAAAAAGGCCGCTGGCAATGCCGGCGGCCTTTTCGATGTACGCATGAAGAAGAGCCCGGGCGGGCTTACTTCATCTTGGTCTCGCGGAAGATGACGTGCTTGCGCGCGACCGGGTCGTACTTGCGGAACTCGAGCTTCTGAGTGGTGTTACGGGGGTTCTTCTTGGCAATGTAGAAGTAGCCCGTGCCCTCGGTGCTCTCGAGCTTGATCTGGATCGTCGTGGGCTTGGCCATGGCGGCAAATCCTTACGCGGAGAATTTCTGAAACTGGAGCGGGGCAAGATACCCGCTTATGGGGCGCTGTCAAGGGCCGACCAGCGCGCCCGCGCAGGATTCTCGCGCCTCATGCCGCCAGCCGTGCGGCGAAGGCCCGCCGGATGTGATCGGCCAGCTTTTCCGCCCCCACCGACGCCGGCGCGGCGGGTCCGTACATGGCGATGGCGAAGGCCGGCAGCGTGGGCAGACCGCAATCGCCGGCATCGTCCAGCACCCGCAGTTCCGCCGGCACGCTGACGCGCAGAAGCGGCGCCACGCCCAGGTCGGCGGCGACCATGGCGCTCATGCTGTCGCGGTTGCTGGTGGTGCAGATCATGGTCCAGTCCAGCGCCGTCCCGCCCAGCGCCTCCAGCACAGCCGCCCGGAAAGAGCACGTCGGGTCCCCCAGCGCCAGCGGCAGCGGATCGCGCTGGTGCGCCGCCCCGCCCGGCGCGCCCACCCACACCAGTGACTCGCGGCTCAGCACCTCGGCCCGCGGCGCCGGATCGCGTTCGGTGGTCAGGCACAGATCCAGGTCCCCGGCGTCGAGCATGCGCAGAAGTGCGACCGTCGGGTCGGTGATCATGTTCACCCGCAGCCGGGGCCATTCCCGCGCGAAGGTCTTGAGGATGGGCGGCATGATGGCGGGCACGATGTCGTAGGGCACGCCGAGTCGCACCTCGCCCTCCACCTCCGGTGCCGTCATGGCGGCCCAGATGGCGTCGTTGTGCTCCAGAAGCGCGGTGGCGCGCGGCAGCAGGCGCTCGCCGGCGGTGCTGAGCCGCAGGCTGCGGTGCTCGCGCTCGAACAGGCGGCAGCCGAGTTGCTCCTCCAGCCGCCGCACCTGCTGGCTGACAGCCCCCTGCGTCAGGTTCAGAAGCCCGGCCGCGCGGGTCATGCCGCCGGCCTCCGCCACCACCACGAAGGCCCGCAGCGCCGCCGTGTCCAGATTGCGCGCCATGGCCGCGCCTCCCGTCTTACATTAGGAACCCTAATCCCAACCATCATAAACATTGCCTTCCGTTCTGCAAGAGGCGGCGTGATCCTGGCCCCATCGACGACCCACGACGGGAGAAAGTGCCATGACGACGACGTGCGACTCCATGCGGTGCGGAGTGGAACAGCAGACCCGGACGCCGGGCGCAACCGGCAGCAGGGCCGGGCTGGCGGCATGGGCGAGGGCCGCCTGGGCGCGGCTTCGGCAGATGCGGGCGGCCGCGGCGCAACGCCGCGAACTGGCGGCGCTGGACGAGATCCAGCTGCGGGACCTGGGCATCACCACCGAGGCCCGCCGGCGTGAACTGCGACGCCCCTTCTGGGACATCTGAGCGACAGGACGCGGGAAGCGGCGGCCGTGCGCGCACCGCCGCCGCCCTCTTCCGCTCGCCGGCCTCCGGCTGCTAGCATGGGTTCATGACCGATACACCCCTGACCGATCGCACCGACATCGACGCCGATCGCCTGCGGGAGCGCCTGCGGGCTCGCCGGGAGGAGTTGCAGGCCATGACCCAGTCCACCCGTTTAGACCGCGCGCCGGTGGAGCTTGACCAGCAGAGCGTCGGCCGCCTGTCGCGCATGGACGCGCTGCAGGGGCAGGCCATGGCGCTGGAAACCGAGCGCCGCCGCGGCATCGAACTGGCGCGCATCGACGCCGCGCTCGCCCGCATGGACGAGGGCGAATACGGCTACTGCGTCTCCTGCGGCGAAGAGATCGGCGTCAAGCGCCTGGACCTGGACCCGGCCGTCCCCACCTGCATCGACTGCGCCGCCGGCGGGGAGGCCTGAACCGCAGCCGAGCCGGGTGACCGGCACCCCGCAGCCGTCGCGGACCGTTGCACTGTCACACGACGACAGAAGGTCCGATGAAGGAGACGCGGCCATGACATACACCTCCCCCACCGAACTGCCCGCCGACGTGCGCGACGCCCTGCCGGAACTGGGCCAGGAACTCTACATGACCGCCTTCAACGAGGCCGAAGGGCGGGGCGACGCCGACGCCGCCCGCGCCGCCTGGAGGGAGGTGGAGAAGCGTTACCAGCGCACCCCCGACGGCCGCTGGGAAATGCGGGGCGAGCGCGGCAATCCCGGCGCCGGCGGCGGCGTGCGCGGCCCGCTGGAGGAAAGCCAGCCGCGCGGCATCAAGCGCCGCGAGCACACCGGCAGCAGCGCCGAGGAACCCTCGCCCCTGGACCAGCGCGTCAGCCAGCCCAGCACCGACAAGCCCGAGGGCAACAAGACCTGACCAGGCCGCGCAGGCACGCGAAAGGGCCGGCACCCCGCAAGGTGCCGGCCCTTGTCGTGCCGGGCGTGGAATGCCGGTCGGGGGCGGTCAGTCGGACTGGCCGCCGCCGGTCGCCCCGGCGCCTTCGGTCATGTAGCCCTGGATTTCCTGGGCCAGCTGCGGGTCGGTCTGGGCCGCCACGGCGATCTGGTTGTACTCCTCGACCGTCAGGCCCTCGTCCTGGACGGTCTGCAGCATTTCGTCCTGGGCCTGCTGCTCGAGGTCGGCCACCTGCTGCCGGTTATCAGCGTCACGCAGGCGCGGGGCGTAGTCGCGGGCCACCTGCTGGATGCCCTCCACGGCCTCGGCGAAGGACTTAAGCTTTTCGGCGCTGAAATCCGCCGCCATTTCTCCCTGGCCCTGCATCGGGGTTTCCCCCTGCGTCTGGGCGGCGGCCGGCGAGGCGAGCAGGGCGGCGGAGACCATGGGCAGGGCGAAACGCTTCATCATGGAACGCATGGAGGGTGTCCTTTCGTGGTGTCTCGCGTGGGAAAGGGCATGCGGCGTGCCGCCCTTTCACTACCCCACAGACGGCGGGACCCGCGCCACGGTTTCGCGACGTGCTGTGAAAAGAATGGGGCAGGCCGTCACGCCCGCCCCACAGAAGGCTCCGGATCGACGGCCCCGTCGATCAACCCACCGGCTGCACGCGCCAGATGTCCTTGGCGTAGGAGTGGATGGAGCGGTCCGACGAGAACCCGCCCATGTTGGCGACGTTGACGATGGCCTTGCGCACCCAGGCGTCCTGGTCGGCATACACGGCCTCCACCTGCGCCTGCGTGTCGATGTAGCTCTGGTAGTCGGCCATCAGGAAGAAGTGGTCACCGCCCGACAGCAGGGTGTCGCGGATGGGCAGGTAGCGGCCGGGGTCGTCGGCGTTGAAGAAGCCGCCGGCGATCATGTCCACGGCGTTCCGCAGGGCCTCGTTAGTGTCGTAGTACTCGCGCGGATGGTAGCCGCCGGCGCGCATGTCGCCAACCTCGTGGGCGGTCTTGCCGAAGATGAAGATGTTGTCGTCGCCGACCGCGTTCTTGATCTCGATGTTGGCGCCGTCCAGCGTGCCGATGGTCAGCGCGCCGTTCAGGGCGAACTTCATGTTGCCCGTGCCGGACGCCTCGGTGCCGGCCGTCGAGATCTGTTCCGACAGGTCGGTGCCGGGGATGATGATCTCGGCGGCCGAAACGTTGTAGTTGGGCACGAAGGCCACCTTCAGCCGGTCCTTGATGGAGCGGTCGTGGTTGATGACCATCGCCACGTCGTTGATGAGACGGATGATCAGCTTGGCCATGAAGTAGCCCGGCGCCGCCTTGCCGCCGAAGGTCACGGCACGGGGGATGCGGTCCCCGCCCCGGCCGTTGCGCAGGTCGTTGTAGAGCGTGATGACGTGCAGCACGTTCAGAAGCTGGCGCTTGTATTCGTGGATGCGCTTGACCTGCGTGTCGAACATCATGTCCGGCGACACTTCGAACCCCGTGCGGTCACGCACCATGTCGGCGAAGCGCGTCTTGTTGGCCCGCTTGATGGCGGCGAAGCGCTCGCGGAAGGCCGCATCCTCGGCCAGCGGCTCCAGGTCCTTGAGCTTGGACAGGTCCGTCTTCCAGCCGTCGCCGATGGCTTCGGTAATCAGGTCCGCCAGCGGGCGGTTGGCCTGCAGCAGCCAGCGGCGCTGCGTGACGCCATTGGTTACGTTGACGAACTTGTCGGGCTCCATGCGGTTGAAGTCGGCGAAGACGTGGGCGCGCATCAGGTCGGTGTGCAGCGCCGCCACGCCGTTCACCCGGCGCGAACCCACCACGCACAGGTGCGCCATGCGCACGCGGCGGCCGGCGTCGTCGATCAGCGACATGCGGCTGAGGACGTCGGGCTGGCCGGGGAAGGCGTACTTCACCTGCTGCAGGAAATCGAAGTTGATCTTGTAGATCAGATCCAGGTGGCGCGGCAGCACCGCCTCCAGCATGGCGATCGGCCAAGTCTCCAGGGCTTCCGGCAGAAGCGTGTGGTTGGTGTAGTTGAACACCTCCCGCGTCAGGTCCCAGGCCTTCTGGAAATCGTAGTCGTAATGATCGATCAGCAGGCGCATCAGCTCGGGCACCGCCAGGCTCGGGTGCGTGTCGTTGAGCTGGATGGTGACCTTCTCGGGCAGGGTGTCGAGGCTGGCGTGCTTGCGGTGGTGGCGGGCGATGATGTCCTGCAACGACGCACTGACGAAGAAGTACTCCTGCATCAGCCGCAGTTCCTGGCCCATCAGCGTGGTGTCCATGGGATAGAGCACCTTGGACAGGTTCTCGCTGATGGTCTTGTCCTTCACTGCATCGATGTAGTTGCCTTCGTTGAAGTAGCGCAGGTCGAAGTCCCGCGTCGCGCGCGCCGACCACAGGCGCAGCTTCACCACCTTGCCCGAGCCGTAGCCCGGCACCGGCACGTCGTAGGCCATGGCGATGACGTCGGTGGTATCCACCCACTGGGTGACGGTCTCGCCGTGGTCGTTCTTGAAATGCGTCAGGCGGCCGCGGAAGCGCACCGGGTAGATGACGTTGGGGCGCTCGAACTCCCACGGGTTGCCGTAGCGCAGCCAGGTCTCCGGGTGCTCGACCTGCTGGCCGCCCTCCACCCGCTGGGTGAACATGCCGAACTCGTACCGGATGCCGTAGCCGAAGCCGGGATAGCCGTGGGTCGCCATGCTGTCCAGGTAGCAGGCCGCCAGCCGACCCAGGCCGCCGTTGCCCAGCGCCGCGTCGTACTCGAACTCCTGGATGGCCTCCAGGCTCTGGCCCATGTCCTTCAGCGCCTCGGCGACGCGGTCGTGGACGCCCAGATCATACAGGTGCTTCAGCAGCGACCGGCCCGTCAGGTATTCCATGGACAGGTAGTAGACCCTGCGCGCATCGGCGTCGTACTGCGCTCGGGCGGTGGCGAGGTATTCCTCCGACAGCCGTCCGCGCACCAGCTGCGCCAGGGCATAGAGCCAGTCGCGCTGGCTGGCGAAGTCCGGGTCCACGCCCACGCTGTGGACCATGAAGCTCCGGAGCTGATCCTTGATGGCCTCCACACTGCTCAGGTCTATCGCGGGTGCGGGTGCCGCCGCGGCCTGGTTCGCCGTCTGGTCCATGTCTCTCTTTCCCCGATGGTCTTGCGTCTGCGCGTCGTGTGACAACGTCGTCGCGCGCTGGATTGTCGCGTGTCTCGTGCGGCTGTTTCGCGTCAGCCGGAGCCCCGCAGGCTCTCGAACAGGGCCTTGTACTGCTCCGCCGCCCGGCGCCAGCCGAAGTCGCGCTCCATGCCGCGGCGCTGGGCCTCTGCCCAGGCCGGCTGACCCCACAGGTCGAAGGCGCGGTCGACGGCGCCGATCAGTCCGGCGGCGGAGGCCTCGTCGAACACGAAGCCGGTGCCCTCGGCCGGGTGCTCGGCAACGTCCACCACCGTGTCGGCCAGTCCGCCCGTGCGCCGCACCAGAGGCAGAGTACCGTACCGCAAAGCGTACATCTGCGTAAGCCCGCAGGGCTCGAACCGCGAGGGCACCAGGAACACGTCGGCGCCCGCCTGGACGCGGTGGGCGCGGCCCTCGTCATAGCCGATCCAGGTGCCGACGTTGCCGGGATGCGCGCCGCCCAGGCCATAGATGGCGCTCTCCAGCCAAGCGTCGCCCGAGCCGAGCAGCACCACCTGTCCGCCGCGGCCCAGGATGTGGTCGACGGCGCCCAGCACCAGGTCGATGCCCTTCTGCTCCGAGAACCGCGAGACCAGTCCGAACACCGTCGCCTCCGCCCGTTCCGCCAGGCCGAACTCCCGTTGCAGGGCGGCCTTGCACGCGGCCTTGCCCGACAGGTCCCCGGCCGAATAGCCGGCTGGCAGCAGGTGGTCGCGCGCCGGGTCCCACTGGGCATAGTCGACGCCGTTGAGGATGCCCGTCAGATCGCCGGCGCGCGCCCGCAGCAGGCCGTCCAGGCCGCGCCCGCCGTCGGGGTGCTTGATCTCCTCGGCGTAGGTGGGGCTGACGGTGGTGATGCGGTCGGCGTAGTAGCATCCGGCCTTGAGCATGCTGACGTGGCCGTGGAACTCCAGCCCGTGCATGTCGAAGCAGTGCGGCGGCAGGCCGATCTGGTCCAGGATATCGGACCCGAAAATGCCCTGGAACTGGATGTTGTGGATGGAGAACACCGTCGCCGCGCCGGGACCGTCGGTCAGCGCCATGTAGGCGGGCACGAGACCCGTCTGCCAGTCGTTGCACAGGATCACGTCCGCCTGCCAGCCTGCCGGGCTCTTGGGCGTGCCCAGTTGCGCGGCCACCTTCGACAGCAGGGCGAAGCGCAGGTAGTTGTCGGGGTGGTCGTGGCCCCATTCGTTGAGGTACGGCCCGCCCCCGCGGTGGTAGAGCGACGGGCAGTCCACCAGCCACACCGCGATGTCGCTGCCGGGCATGCGCCCCTCGATCAGGCGCACGTGATGGGCGGCCAGGACCTCGCCCAGGTCCACCACCGCGCGCCATTCACCGATCTTGTCCTTCACCGCCGGATAGCCCGGCAGGATCACCCGCGCCTCCACGCCCAGTTCCGCCAGCGCGCCCGGCAGAGCGCCGGCCACGTCGGCCAGCCCTCCGGTCTTGATGAGCGGGTAGACCTCGGAAGCGGCGATGAGAACGCGCATGGAATGTCCTGTCTCATGATGGGCAGCGGCAGCCGGCGGAAGCGGCCGCCGGGTGGCGGGCGGAAACGATCGGGTAATTCATGGCATTTCGCAAGGCGAGGCAACACCCGAATAATGACATTTCCCTTGCGGCTTTCATCCCGTGGGTGCGGGTAACCCACTGGATATACGGCCCTCATGGACCTTCGGATAGAGTTGGACTGTTTCACCCTCCTGTAATTGATCCTGGCCCGGCGGCCGTGCAAAAGTCCTTTCCAATCGTGGGGGATGCGCGGACCGGTCGCGGGGAACGGCCGCCAACGACGGAGGATGTGGATGGACCAGATGGACGTGGCCTACGACCTGAACCGCGCGCTCAAGGGCACGCTGGCGCTGGTTCTGGCCGGCGGGCGCGGATCGCGGTTGATGGCGCTGACCGACGACGAGGCCAAGCCGGCCGTGCCGTTCGCCGGCAAGTTCCGGATCGTGGACTTTCCGCTGTCCAACTGCATCAACTCCGGCATCCGGCGCATCGCGGTCCCGACCCAATACAAGGCCCACACGCTGATCCGCCACATCCAGCGCGGCTGGTCCTTCTTCCGTGCGGAAATCAACGAGTTCGTGGAGCTGTGGCCGGCCCAGCAGCAGACCCGCGACGAAGCGTGGTATCGCGGCACGGCCGATGCCGTCTACCAGAACCTGGACACCATCCGCGCCCACGACCCCGACTACATCCTCATCCTGGCCGGCGACCACGTCTACCGCCAGGACTACAGCCGCATGCTGGCCCACCACCTGGAAACCGGCGCCGACGTCACCGTTTCCTGCGTCGAAGTGCCGCTGGAGCAGGCCAAGGGCTTCGGCGTGGTCGATGCCGACGAGAACGACAACATCGTCGGCTTCCTGGAAAAGCCCGCCGATCCGCCGCACATGCCCGGCGACCCGACGCGGGCGTTCGCCTCCATGGGCATCTACATCTTCAACCGGCCGTTCCTGGAGGACCTGCTCGAAACCGACGCCGCCGACCCCACCTCGGCCCACGACTTCGGCAAGAACATCATTCCGGGGCTGATCGGCCGCTGCAAGCTGATCGCCCACCGCCTGTCGGACAGCGCCGTGCGCTCCACCCCCGACGCCGAGCCCTACTGGCGCGACGTCGGCACCGTGGACGCCTACTGGGAAGCCAACCTCGACCTGGTGAACGTCACCCCGGAACTGGACCTCTACGACCAGGGCTGGCCCATCTGGACCTATCAGGAGCAACTGCCGTCCGCCAAGTTCGTCTTCGACAACGAGGACCGGCGCGGCATGGCCGTGGACAGCCTGGTTTCCGGCGGCTGCATCATCTCCGGCGCGACGGTGCGGGGCTCGCTGCTGTTCTCCAACGTGCGCGTGAACAGCTATTCGACGATGGAGAACACGGTGGTGCTGCCGGGCACCGACATCGGCCGCAACTGCCGCATCCGCAACGCCATCATCGGAAACAACTGTCGCGTGCCGGAGGGGCTGGTGGTCGGCGAGGACCGCACGCTCGACGCCCGTCGCTTCCATGTGACGGAGCGGGGCGTGACGCTGATTACGCAGCGGATGCTCGAGGCACTTGAAAGCCCGGCGCCGCGATCGGTGGAGCCGGCCTGACAGCCGGCGGTGATGCGAGGAAGGCACGGCCTCCCTCGGGGAGTTGGGGAGCGGGTTTTCGCTGGGGCGACGGGTTCTTCGGCGGCCCAACTCCACCTACGAAGCTCGCATTTGCATCCGCCGCCGGCAGCCAGCGCAACCCTCCAACTCCGCAAAAACTGGGAGGTTTGGAGGGCTGGGCCCTCCAAGCGGGCGCGGGCGGCAGCCCGCCCGGCGTCAGCCGAAAAAGCCACCCGGCCTCAGCCGAAGCTGCCCTCGCGATCCGTCCGCTCGTACAGCCGGGTAATGAGCGCGTCGAACACCGGATCGACACCACGCGGAAAGTCGGTCCTCCGCCGGGTGTCTTCCTTGCCGACGCCGTTCTCGCGCCATGCCCGGCCGCCGGAGATGGCGTTCTGCATGAAGCCCTGGAAGTTGTCGCAGGCCTTGGCGAAGCGCGCCTCGGGCGTTTGCCGGGCCTCGAACTCCTCCCACAGCGCGCGGAACCGTTTGCCCAGGTCTTCGGGCAGCGTGCCGAAGATCTTATCGGCGGCCGCCTGCTCGCGCTCGTCCTGGCCCTCGATGGCGGCGTCATCGTAGGCATAGGTGTCGCCGGCCTCGATCTCCACCAGGTCGTGGACCAGGATCATCGACAGGGCCTTGCCCAGGTCCACGTCGGCGCGGTTCTCAATCTCGCCGTGCAGCAGCAGCGCCACCAGCGCCATGTGCCAGGTGTGTTCGGCGTCGTTCTCGCGGCGCTCCCCGCCCGTCACATAGCCGCGCCGCTCCACGAACTTGAAGCGGTCGGCCAGTTCCAGGAAATCCAGGATCTGCTGCGCGCGGTCGCCGGCCACGGTCAGGCGTGCTCCTTGGTCTTGTGGAACTTGAGCGCCGGGAAGTCCTCTCCGGCACGGTCCAGGTGCCAGGCGTTGCGCGCCAGGAACACCAGGTCGCCGTCGTGGTCCTCGGCCAGCGCCTGGCCGTTGGCGTCCTGGAACTTCTTGAACACCTGGGGGTCCTCGCACGTCACCCAGCGGGCGGTGTAGAGGGTCGTGGGCTCAAACCGCACCGGCACGTCGTATTCGGTGCGGATGCGGTCGGCCAGCACGTCGAACTGCAGCGAGCCGACGACGCCGACGATCCAGTCCGACCCGAAGCGCGGCTTGAAGACGCGCGCCGCCCCTTCCTCGGCGATCTGCCACAGGGCGCGGCCCAGGTGCTTGGCCTTCAGCGGGTCTTCCGGCCGCACCTTCTGGAGCATTTCCGGCGCAAACGACGGAATGCCGGTAAAGCGCAGGTCCTCGCCTTCCGTCAGGGCGTCGCCGATGCGCAGGTTGCCGTGGTTGGGCACGCCGATGATGTCGCCGGCGAAGGCCTCTTCCGCCAGTTCGCGGTCCTGGGCCAGGAACATGACGGGGTTGTGCATGTTCACAAGCTTGCCCGAGCGCACGTGCTTGAGCTTCATGCCGCGCTTGAAGTGGCCCGAGCACATGCGCATGAAGGCGATGCGGTCGCGGTGCTTGGGGTCCATGTTCGCCTGGATCTTGAACACGAAGCCCGACACCTTGTCCTCGTCGGGTTCCACCGTGCGGCCGGCGGTGGGCTGCGGGCGCGGCGGCGGCGCGACCTCGCCCAGGGCCTGGAGCATTTCCCGCACGCCGAAATTGTTCACGGCCGATCCGAAGAAGACCGGCGTCATGGTGCCGGCGCGGTAGGCCTCCATGTCGAACTCGGGGCACAGGCCGCGCGCCATCTCGACCTCTTCGCGCAGCTTCTCGATGGCCCAGGAGGGCAGCATCTTGTCGAGCTTGGGATCGTCCAGGCCCGAGCAGCTTTCGCCCTCGTCGGGCATCTCGCCCTTGCTGCGCTCCATCAGCACCAGGCGGTCCTTGAACAGGTCGTAGACGCCCAGGAAGTTCTTGCCCATGCCGATGGGCCAGCTGCCCGGCGTGACGTCCAGGGCCAGCGACTGCTCGATCTCGTCCAGGATGTCGAAGGGGTCGCGGGCCTCGCGGTCCATCTTGTTGACGAAGGTCATGATGGGCACGTCGCGCAGGCGGCAGACCTCGAACAGCTTGCGGGTCTGTTCCTCGATGCCCTTGGCGGCGTCGATGACCATGACCGCGCTGTCCACCGCCGTCAGCACCCGGTAGGTGTCTTCGGAAAAGTCTTCGTGGCCCGGCGTGTCGAGCAGGTTGAAGGTGTGGTCCTGGTAGTCGAAGGTCATCACCGAGGACGCGACGGAAATGCCGCGCTCGCGCTCCACCTTCATCCAGTCGGAATGCGCCCGGCGCTGCTCGCCGCGGGCCTTGACGGCGCCGGCCAGCTGGATTGCGCCGCCGAACAGCAGCAGCTTTTCCGTCAGCGTCGTTTTACCGGCGTCGGGGTGCGAGATGATGGCGAAGGTACGCCGGCGAGCGACGTTGCTGTCCAGGCTGGTCATGGATGCGGGGACTCTGCGGATAATGCGTGTTCGATTGGCCGTGTGCGTAACAGAACACGGCCGCCCGCACAAGCCGGTGCCCGGTGGACGCCGCCGCCCGCGGCCGCTGATCCGCCATATGGGGCGCCGCCCGCGATCGGGAAAGGACCGGACCGCCCGCTAGCTCGTCCGCGCCTCGCTGACCGACAGCTTCAGGTCCGCCAGCAGGTCGTACAGGGCCTCCACCTTGTCGCGCGGGATATCGCGCATCAGCTCGTCGATCCACTCGTTGTGCGCCGGGGCGACCGTGTTGAAGACGCGCCAGCCCTGCTCCGACAGCCGCACCACCAGCGCGCGCCGGTCGCGCGGGTTGACCTCGCGCTCCAGAAGGCCCTCGCGCACCAGCCGGTCGACCAGTGCGGTGACATTGCCGTTGGTGACCATCAGTCGGCGGGAAATGTCGCCCATGACCAGCCCGTCGGGCGCCCGCGCCAGCACCGCCAGCAGGTCGAACTGCGGCAGCGTCACGGTTGCCGAGTCGCGCAGGCGCACGCGGATCTCCCGCTCCATGAGGTTGCAGCACGTCACCAGACGCAACCACGTGCGCAGCTCAAGGCGGTCGTCCTCTCGGGCGTCCGTTTCGTAATCCTGCATCGTTGCCCCATGCCAAGCTTCCGGCACAACATTATACGAACGGTGGATGGTGTAAACCGCATAATACAGTCGCCGCGTGTTTTCCCAAATCGTGGAAAGCGGCGGTAACCCTGGGTTTCTCAGTCGAGCCGGTTGGATAAGCCCTGGAAGGGCCTCTATCCATTTGAATAGGTACCGCAGGGTGACGCTGCGACTTGCCGCACCGGACCACCCTGACCCTTTTACTGTTCAACCACCCGGTAGGATCATTCGATGCTTGAAATGGTGTCGCCGGCTCCATCGGCGCGGGAAACGACTCGGGCGCCATCGGGGTTTTCTTGGCCACGGAAATGGGCCATGGTCTGCCCGCCGCCGCGCCGGCACTGATCCAGGCCGCCGTCCGGCCCGTTTTTTCATCGAGACCTGCCGCAAAGGACGTTCCCGCATGACCCTGCCCATGAGAGCGCAGCCCTTCGACACCCGAGATTACCGCCGCGCACTCGGCCAGTTCGCCACCGGGGTGTGCGTCGTGACCACGCGCGACGCCGACGGCCATCCGCAGGGTCTGACGGTCAACTCCTTTTCCTCGGTATCGCTGGACCCGCCGCTGGTGCTGTGGAGCCTGACCACCGACAGTGCCATCCTGCCCGCCTTCCAGCACGCCGGCCACTTCGCGGTCAACGTGCTGGCGTCCGACCAGATGGACGTGTCCAACCGCTTCGCCTCCCCCGGCGAGCGCTTCCAGGGCCTGGACTGGGAAAGCGGCCATGCGGACCTGCCGCTGCTGTCCGGGTGCCTGGCGAACTTCGAGTGCAAGACCGTCGCCACCCACCCGGGCGGCGACCACGTCATCTACATCGGCGAGGTCATGCGCTACGACGCCCGCCCCGGCGAGCCGCTGATCTACTCCGGCGGCCGCTACGCCGTCGCCGAACCGCACCCCGGCTTTGACTGAGGCGGCGTGCCCGGGCTCCGCGCGCGCCCCGGCGCCATGACGGAAAAGCGTCACGCAGCCGTGACTGCACCGGCAGCCATTGGCGTGGCAGACTGGCGGAAACACTCACCCCGAACGACAGGGCCCCATCCATGACCGACCACGACGCCGCCCGCGCCTCCGTCCGCGCAGCCTATGCCCGCGCTGCCGGCGCCGACGCCCCGCCCGCCCCAGCCGCGGAGTCCTCCGGCGGCTGCTGCGGCCCGGCCCCGACGCCTGCCGCCGAGCCCGGGCCCGCCGCCTCCTCGGGCTGCTGCGGCGAGCAGGCGGCGCCCGAACTGGCCCGCATTGCCGCCGAGCGCCTGGGCTATGGCGCCGAGGACCTGGGCGGGCTGTCGGACGGCGCCAACCTGGGCCTGGGCTGCGGCAATCCGACGGCCATCGCGGCGCTCGATCCCGGGCAGACGGTGGTGGACCTGGGTAGCGGTGGCGGCTTCGACTGCTTCCTCGCCGCCCGCGCCGTGGGACCCGAAGGGCGCGTAATCGGCGTCGACATGACGCCCGAGATGCTGTCCAGGGCCCGCACCAACGCCCGCAAGCTGGGCCTTGCGCAGGTGGAGTTCCGCCTGGGCGAGATCGAGGCCCTGCCGGTGGCCGACGGCACGGTGGACGTCATCCTGTCCAACTGCGTCGTCAACCTGTCGCCGGACAAGCCGCGGGTGTTGCGCGAATGCTTCCGCATCCTGCGCCCCGGCGGCCGCCTCCAGATCAGCGACACGGTCGCCGTCAAGCCCCTGCCCGAGGCCTGGACCACCGACGAACACATGATGTGCGGCTGCATGGGCGGCGCCGCCCTGGTGAGCGACCTGGAACGGTGGCTGAGCGAGGCGGGCTTCGCCGAGGTGTCGGTGGCCGTAAAGGAAGACAGCCGCGACATCATCGCCGACTGGGCGCCGGGAACGGGCGTCGAGGACTACGTGCTCAGCGCCGACATCACGGCGGTGAAGGCCTGAGGCTCCAGAAGCGCGAGGGAGGCCGGGCCTTCCTCGCACACCTCAAGCGCAAGCCCGCCTATTTCACCGGACAGGGGTCGTTCTCCTCCCCCGGCGTGGGGGCGGAGGGGATGCGGGCGCGGATGGTGCCGGCGCGGCGCTGGAGGTAGGCGGTCGGATCGGCCGGCGACCATTGCAGCGGGCCCGGCAGCACGGCGGCCAGCAGGCTCGCCTCGCGCCGGGTCAGGTCGGCCGCCGGCTTGTCGAAGTAGCGTTGCGCCGCCGCCTCGGCCCCGTACAGGCCCGGCCCCCATTCGATGACGTTCAGGTAGACCTCCATGATCCGCTTCTTTGACCATCCGGCCTCGATCCACGGGGTCAGGTAGGCCTCCAGCATCTTGCGGACCGGATCGCGACCGGCCCAAAGAAACACGTTGCGCGCCGTCTGCATGGAGATGGTCGAGGCGCCCCGGATTCGCTCGCCCGACTGCCACTCGCGGAAGGCGTTGCGGATTTCGCGGAAGTCGAAGCCCCAGTGGGCGCAGAACTGCGCGTCCTCGGACGCGATGACGGCGCGGATCAACTCGGGGCTGATATCCTCAAGCGGCGTCCATTCCCGGGTCATGCCGTGGCCTTCGACGAAGCGCTGGACCTGCAGCGGCGTGATCCATACGGGCACGGCGCGATGGAAGGCCACCTGCACCGCCGGCAGCACCAGCACGACCAGCAACAGCGCCGCCAGGACGCGCTTGAACCAGCCGCCGCCGCCGCCGTCCCCACGCGCGCGCCCGCCGCCGCGCACAAAGATGCGGCGGCGGGGCAGCGTTTCCTCGGGGGGACCGGCGGGGCGTCCGACCATAGGGCGGCTAGAGGCGGGACGTGCGGGTTTACAGGCGCTCGACCACCAGGGCGATGCCCTGGCCGCCGCCGATGCACATGGTCACCAGGCCATAGCGGCCGCCGGTGCGGTGCAGCTCGTACAGCGCCTTGACGGTGATGATGGCACCGGTCGCGCCGACAGGGTGGCCGAGCGCCACGGCACCGCCGTTGGGGTTCACCTTGTCGGCGGGCAGGCCGAGTTCCTTGGACACCGCGCAGGCCTGGGCGGCGAAGGCCTCGTTGCTCTCGATCACGTCCAGGTCGTCGACGGTCAGGCCGGCGCGCTCCAGCGCCTGGGGCACGGCGCGGATGGGACCGATGCCCATGACCTCGGGATCGACGCCCGCATGGCCGTAGGAGACGATGCGGCCCATGGGCTTGTAGCCCTTGGCCTCGGCGGCGGCGGCCTCCATGAGCACCAGGGCGGCGGCGCCGTCGTTGATGCCGCTGGCGTTGCCGGCGGTCACGGTGCCGTCCTTCTTGAACACGGCGCGCAGCTTGGCCATGCCCTCGGGCGTGGCGTCGGCGCGGACGTGCTCGTCGGTGTCGAACTGGGTGGTGCCCTTGCGCGACTTCAGCTCGACCGGGACGATCTGGTCCTTGAAGTGGCCGGCCTCGATGGCGGCGGCGGCGCGCTTGTGGCTTTCGGCAGCGAAGGCGTCCTGCTGCTCGCGCGAAATGCCGTGGCGCTCGGCCACGTTCTCGGCGGTGATGCCCATGTGGCCGTGGCCGAACGGGTCGGACAGGGCGCCCACCATGGCATCGACCACCGCGGCATTGCCCATCTTCTGGCCGAAGCGGGCCGCCGGCAGCATGTAGGCGGCGCGGCTCATGCTTTCCGCCCCGCCGGCGACGGCCACGTCGGCATCGCCCAGCTTGATGAGCTGCGCCGCCGAGACGATCGCCTGCACGCCCGAGCCGCACAGGCGGTTGAGCGTCATGGCCGGCGCCTCGTTGGGAATGCCGGCCTCCACGGCGGCGACGCGCGAGAGGTACATGTCGCGGGGCTCGCCGTGGATGACGTTGCCCATGACCGTGTGCTGGACCTGGGCGGCCTCGATGCCGGCGCGCTTGATCGCCTCCTTGATGACGGTGGCGCCCAGCGTGGTGGCGGGCACGTCCTTGAGGCCTCCGCCGTAATCGCCGATGGCGGTGCGCACGCCGCTGAGAATAACGACATCACGGGTCTGGGACATGGGGTTCCTCTCTTCGCGGTTGTGCGGGGCGGCAGGGAAACGCGCCGACGCCGCTGGGGGAAGTCTTTCGTGGCCTGAAGCCCTGGACTAGCGCAGCCGCACCTCGTGGGCGCGGCCGTTGATGCGCAGGTATTCGGCCAGGGCGGGGTCCTGCTCGGCGACGATGTCATGGTGGCGGGCCATGGCCTCCACCAGCTTGCCGTCGCGGCCGAGCTTTTCGTCGGCGATGGCGCACAGCAGCCCGTTGGGCCAGCTGCGCGGGCGGATCTGGCGCAGGTGCTCGAAGGCCTCTTCCTCGCGGCCCGGATTGAACTGGGTCATGAGGATGGCTGCCGTGGCGGTGGAGCGCGAGACGCCGGCGTGACAGTGGATCAGCAGGTGGTCGACGTGGCTGTCCCGCAGGCGCTCGCCCAGTTCCAGGATACGGTCGACGGCCGCCTCGTCGGGCATCACCGCGCCGTCCACCGGCGTGACGTGGTCGTCGAAGCGCCAGACCACGCGGGTATGCTCGGGATAGATCTCGAACACCTCGGGGTCGGGGTAATCGGGATCAATGATGGTGACCACGTGGCTGACGCCCTTTTCGGAAAAGGTCATCAGCTCCCGCAGGCCGCAGATGGAGATGGGATAGGGCAAAAGGTCCGTGTGCAGCAGGTCGCCGCAGGCGGAGGCGCGCGCATCGGCGCCGGAGCGGGTCTGGTCGGTCGTCATCACACCACGTTCAGTTCTCGCACCGGCCGGTTGGCCGGGATGCGGTCGTAGGAAAAGGCCGACAGGTCCAGGCTGACCCAGCGGCCGTGCACGATCCACTCGGCGATGCCGCGCCCCACGGCGGGAGCCTGTTGCAGGCCGTGGCCGCTGAAGCCGTTGGCGAACAGCAGGTTCCCGGCCTCGGGATGCGGGCCCAGGACGGCATTGTGGTCCAGGGTGTTGACCTCGTACAAGCCCGCCCAGGCGCCCACCTGCTTGATCGCCTCGAAGGCGGGAACGCGGTGCGCGAGGATGGGCCAGATATGGTCATCGAACAGGGGGTAATCAACGTCAAGCGCCAGGGTGTCCGGGTCGTCGGCCTCGCCGGGCGAGACACCGCAGATGAAGCGGTCCCCCTCCGGCCGCACGTAGACGCCCGACGGATCGACCATCAGCGGCAAGCCCGGCACCGGCTCGCGGCAGTCGAAGACGAAGACGCAGCGCCGCCGCGGCCGCACGGGAAGTTCCACCCCCGCCAGCGCCGCCACGTCGCCGGCCCGCGCGCCCGCGGCGTTGACCACCGTGCCGCAGGCGATGCGCCCGCCCGACCGCATGAGGACGGCCGAGACGTCGCCCCTGCCGCCGTTCGCGCGCTCGAATCCCGTCACCTCGTCGTCGACATAGGTCACGCCCAGCGACCGCGCCTTTTTGCGGAAGCCCTGGAGCAGCGCGTAGGCGTCGAACCACCCCTCCCCGCTCAGGCCGAGAGTGCCGGCAGAGACGTCGTCGGTGGTCAGCCAGGGGAAGCGGGCCGTCAGGTCGGCGGGTTCCAGCCAGGCGATGTCGGCCCCGGCGGCGGTCTGCAGCGCGTGGTTGCGCTCCAGGATGCCGCGCGTGTCGGGCGTGGCGAGGAACAGGTATCCGCCCTCCACCAGCGACAGCGCCGGCCCGTCGTCGCCGTCCACCGCCAAACGCTCGGCGGCCTCGCGCAGGAAGCGGATGCCGTAGAGCGACATGGCGATGTTCTCGGGCACGCTGAACTGCTGGCGGATGGACGCCGCCGACAGCGCCGTGGAGCTTTCGCGATAGCTCGGGTCGCGCTCGATGACCGTGACCGTTCCGCCGAAGCCGGAGTCGCTCGCCAGGAAATAGGCGATGGCGCTGCCGATGATGCCGCCGCCGACGATGACGACGTCGCTGGACGACGGCGGGCTTCCGGTGGTCTTCGGCGGCGCGGCGGCGGCGGACATTCGGTCTCCCTGGTCTGGCGGCGGGTCCGGTTTACAGATATTTTATCGACGTTTTATCGTCGTTTTGCCCACGTTGTGTCGAAAGGCTGCGACAGATATCCGTTCAGCCCTCATCATCCTGGTCATCGGCGGCCCGGCTGTCCAGGTATTCGTCTATGAGGTCATAGATCACCGGCGCGGCCTCGTCGTCGCTGACGGCCAGGTTGGCGCTCTCGCCGAAAATGTTGAGGACATAGCCGCGCGCGGCGCAGACCTTTTCCAGCGCCGCGACGAAGGGAATGATGACCTCGTCGTTCAGGCTTTCGGCGGTCTGGCACTGTTCCATGCGGGCGAGAAGGTCGCGGTGCAGCGCGTCGGGGCGCTTTGCCATGGGATGAACATCTCCTTGAGGACGGCTCGGGTTTGCGCGACCGCAGTCTATCCGCCTTGACCGCGCGACGGAACCGCCTTGACGCAACCAACCTGCGCGGGCAGAAAGGCCGTGGACCATGGTGGTCAAGGACGCCACCCGCACGGTCCCGCCCCAGGCCTACTGCACGCCCGAGACCGACCGGCGCAACCAGCAGGTGCTCCAGCCCGATCCGGCCAAGGTGATGGATCTGGTGCGCGCCGGATGCTCGCTTGGCCTCAACCGCCTGGACACGCTGGACGCCGGCCTGCGGGCGGTGGGCGCGGTGCTGGAAGACGCCCTGGCCGGCAGGGCGCAGGCCAATCTGTACTACTCGCGCCGCAGCAACCAGGCCTTCGGCGTTCACAGCGACAGCCACGACGTCTTCGCCCTGCACTGCGAGGGCGAGAAGGAGTGGCATCTTTATGAAGGCGCAGACCCCGATCCCATCAACCACCCCGCCTTCAAGAAGCTGCCGCTGGAGGAACGCCGGCGCCGCGCCGGCCGGGTGGCCGAAACCCTGGTCATGAAGCCGGGCGACCTGCTTTACATTCCGCGCGGGCAATACCACGACGCCCTGTGCCGCACGGACGACTGCGTGCATGTCGCCTACGGCGTCACCCAGGTGATCGGCATGGATCTGCTGACCCTGCTGATGAACCGCGCCCCCGCCGACGCCGCCTTCCGCCGCGCCCTGCCCCACCCGGAGGCGGCGGACTACGACACCGCCCTGGCCGCGCAACTCGCGGATCTGGGGGACCGGCTGAAGGCCATGGCGTCGGACGCCGAGAGCCGCGCTTTCCTGCGCCAGTACCAGACGGAGCACTTCCGCACCCGCCGTGGCGGCTACAGCTTCCCGATCACCGGCCCCACGGCGCAGGAACAGGCGCAGGCCGCCCAGGCCAGGGCGAAGGCCGGCGGCACCCGCAGCCCCGGCGCCGGCAGGCCGCTGCCTGCGCAGGCGCGCGCGGCGATCATAGGGGCGGTGAAACCGCGCTGAGGCCCAGCTCAAGCGCCATGCCGTCGGCCGCGCGCCGGGCGCTGGCGAAGGTGCCCTGCAACAGGTAGCCGCCCGTCGGCGCCTCCCAGTCCAGCATCTCGCCGGCGACGAAGACGCCCGGCAATGCCGCCAGTTCCAGCGTCGCCGGGTCCACCGCATCGAACCGGACCCCGCCGGCCGAGGAAATGGCGCGCTCCAGTCCCGCCGTGCCCGTCAGCCGCAACGGCAGGGCCTTGAGCGCGGCGGCCAGGCGGGCGGGATCGGCGCGCGTTGCGTCGTCCGTGACCTCGTGCGCCAGGGCCACCATCACCGGCGTGAACTTCAGCGCCGCCTTGAGGTGCGCGGCCAGCGACTTGCCGCCGCGCCGCGCCGCCAGGCGCTCCGCCACGGCCGCTTCCGGCAGATCGGGCTTGAGGTCCAGGTGCGCCACCGCCGCCCCTTCGGCGTCCAGCGCATCGCGCAACGGCGCCGACAGCGCGTAGACGACGCCGCCCTCGATGCCGGCCGCCGTCACAACCATTTCGCCCTTCACGCTGCGACCGCCGAACGAGAGCGCGACGTTTTTTAGCGGCGCCCCGGCGTGGCGGTCGCGCAGGAAGGCGCTCCACTCAACCCGGAAACCGCAGTTGCTGGGGCGGAAGGGCGCCAGCGCCACGCCCCGATCAGCCAGCAGCGGTGCCCAGGCGCCGTCGGAGCCCAGCCGCGGCCAGGATGCCCCGCCCAGCGCCAGCAGGACGGCATCGAAGGTCTCTTCCCGCGCACCTTCCGGTCCTTCCACGGCCAGCACCGTCGGCGCCGCGCCGAAGCCGGTCCAGCGGTGGCGGGGGCGGAGCGTCACCCCCAGGCTTTCCAGCCGCCGCAGCCAGGCGCGCACCAGCACGCTCGCCTTGAAGCTGTCGGGGAAGACGCGGCCCGAGGAGCCGACGAAGGTGTCGATGCCGAGGCCCTTGCACCACGCCCGCAGGGCGTCGGGCGGGAAGTCCTCCAGAACCCCCGCGAACCAGCCGGCACGGGCGCCGTAGCGGCCGACGAAGCGGTCCAGCGGCTCGGAGTGGGTCAGGTTCAGGCCGCCGCGGCCGGCCATCAGCAGCTTGCGGGCGGGCGACGGCTTGGCCTCGAAGACCGTGACGGCCGCCCCGCGCGCCGCCAGCAGCTCGGCGGCGAACAGCCCGGCGGGGCCGGCGCCGACGATGCCGATGCGCGGGGCGGAGGAAGACGGGACGACGGACTCGGACGGGTTCATGGCCATCCTTTATCCGGCGCAGGCGGGGCAACGCAAGGGCGCTCGCCCTCGTTGACGGGGACAGAGCTTCTACACGCATCCACAGACAATGGAGGTCACATGAGCGACCACGTCTACAGCAAGACCGAGGTCGTCGGCTCCTCGAAGACGTCGATCGACGACGCCATCCGCAACGCCATCAAGACCGCCGGCAAGTCCATCCGCAACACCGAATGGTTCGAGGTGTCGGAACTGCGCGGCCACATCGTCGATGGCGACGTCGGCCACTTCCAGGTTACGGTGAAGATCGGCTTCCGCTACGAAAAAGAGGACTGATCCCGCCATGACAGCCGCCGCCGGCGCCGCCGCCTTCCTGCTGGTCTGGACCTACATGACCGGACCCGACGGCGCGCCGATCGGCGGCGACCTGACCATGCAGCCCATGGCGAGCATGGATCAGTGCGAGACGGTCGGCCGCGCGACGCAGCTCTGGCTCCAGGGGCACTTCACCGACGGGGCCTCGTGGACCTGCGTGCCGGCCGATACGGCTTCTGCCCCTGCGCAATCTCCCAAAACCGCAGACGAACCCGCCGCCGCCCGCGATTAGACCCTGTCCGCCGATCAGGCCGACCGGCAGGCGGCGCGGCATGGGAAGGCTCCTGCGCCTGCACGGCGAAACGCGGACGCAACGGCCCGTTGCACGCGGCGGTTGACGTCGCCGTGCACGGTACCAGTCCTGGCCGTTTTGATTTCCTGTCTGCTTGGTCAAACCAAAGATGCAGTCCGGATCTTCTGTTGTTCCATGAAATTCCGTCTATCGCAGCGCGCGGTCAAATAAAACTTTCACTTTTTATTGTAATCCCTCGAAACGCTTGATAAACGCGCCGGTTGGTGCTAAGTTGGTAAATAACAATCCTTCCGGGCTTCACATTACCGGCCTCCCGGTAATGCGGCAGCCCGTGTCTCTTTATGCCTAATCCATGAGGCATTCTCATATGACCGAAAAACTGGTCGTCAAAAACCTTTACAAGATATTTGGCCCCTCCCCCAGTGAAGCGCTCAAGATGGCCCAGGACGGCGTGTCCAAGGCCGACATCTTCGAGCGCACGGGCAATACGGTGGGCGTCAACAACGCCAGCTTCAGCGTCAACAAGGGCGAGATCTTCGTCGTCATGGGCCTGTCGGGCTCGGGCAAGTCGACGCTGGTGCGCCTGCTCAACCGCCTGATCGAACCCACCGCCGGCGAGGTGGTGGTGGACGGGCAGGACATCGCCAAGCTGTCGCAGGAAGAACTGCGCAACCTGCGCCGCCGCGACATGAGCATGGTGTTCCAGTCCTTCGCCCTGCTGCCGCACATCACCGTCATCGACAACGCCGCCTTCGGCCTGGAACTGGCCGGCGTGCCGAAAGAGGAACGGCACGAGCGCGCGCTGACGGCGCTGGACCAGGTGGGGCTGAAGACCAACGCCCACAGCTATCCGTCGGAACTGTCGGGCGGCATGCAGCAGCGCGTCGGGCTGGCCCGCGCGCTGGCGGCGGAGCCCTCCATCATGCTGATGGACGAGGCGTTTTCCGCGCTCGACCCGCTGATCCGCACGGAAATGCAGGACGAACTGATCAAGCTGCAGGCCGACAGCGACCGCACCGTGATCTTCATCTCGCACGACCTGGACGAGGCCATGCGCATCGGCGACCGCATCGCCATCATGGAAGGCGGCCGCGTCGTCCAGGTGGGCACGCCCGATGGAATCCTGCGCAACCCGGCCGATGACTACGTCCGCAGCTTCTTCCGCGGGGTCGACGTCTCCAAGGTGCTGACGGCGCGCGACATCGCCCGCAAGGAACAGGTGACGGTCATCGACCGCGCCGACATGGGCGTGCGCACGGCGCTGAAGCGGCTGGAGGACTACGATCGCGAGTACGGCTTCGTCATCGACAAGCAGATGAAGTACCACGGCTGCGTCACCGTCGAGTCTCTGCGCGTCGCGCTGAAGGAGCAGGCGGAGCCGCGCTTCTCCAATGCCTACCTGCCCATCGTCGAACCCGTGAACGGCGACACCATGCTGACCGACCTGCTGGGAGCGGTGGCCGAAAGCCCCATCGCCATTCCCGTCACCGACGAAAACGGCAAGTACCTGGGCGCCATCTCCAAGGCGCGCCTCTTGCGCACGCTGGACCGGGAGGGCTGATCCATGGCCGAAGGCAACACGCTTCTCAATCCCTTCGAGGACGCCGTCATTCCGCTCGGCGACTGGGTGGAGACGGGCCTCGACTGGCTGGTCGACAACTTCCGCCCCGTCTTCCAGGCCATCCGCTGGCCGGTGGACGGCGTGCTGACGGGCATCGACGGCCTGCTGAACGGCATCCCCGCGCTGGCCATGCTGGCGATCATCGGCCTCATCGGCTGGCAGATCGCCGGCGGCCGCATGGGCATTGCCGCCGTCGTGTCCATGACCATCGTCGGCCTGATCGGCGCCTGGTCGGAAGCCATGACGACGCTCGCGCTGGTGCTGACCAGCGTGTTCTTCTGTATCCTGATCGGCGTGCCGACGGGCATCTGGCTGGCGCGCAGCGACCGGGCCCAGATGGCGCTGCGCCCGGTGCTGGACGCCATGCAGACGCTGCCGGCCTTCGTGTACCTGGTGCCCATCGTCATGCTGTTCGGCATCGGCAACGTGCCGGGCGTGGTGGTGACCATCATCTTCGCCCTGCCGCCGCTGATCCGCCTGACCAACCTGGGCATCCGCCAGGTGCCCGGCGACGTCATCGAGGCCGCCAACAGCTTCGGCGCCAGCCCGCACCAGCTTCTGTTCAAGGTCCAGCTTCCGCTGGCCATGCGGACCATCATGGCGGGCGTCAACCAGACGCTGATGCTGGCGCTGTCCATGGTCGTCATCGCGTCCATGATCGGCGTCGTCGGCCTGGGCCAGATGGTGCTGCGCGGCATCGGGCGCCTGGACATGGGCCTGGCGACCGTCGGCGGCGTGGGCATCGTCATCCTGGCCATCATCATCGACCGTTTAACCCAGGCGCTCGGCACCTCCCAGCGGGAGAAGGCCGGCGCCACCTGGCGGGACCGCGGGCCGGCGCGTTTCTTCTTCGGCCAGAAGAAGGCGCGCGTTGCCGGCGACACGGCCGAAAAGCGCGAGACCACCTGATCCCGCGCGCCGCCCTTTGCATCAAGCACGTTTGACCACCAAGCCTCATTCCATCCGAGTCTGAAGCAGACACCAGACAGAGGAGTCATTCATGAGCCATCGCATCTCTTTCCGCGGCCTGCTTGCCACCGGCGCCGCCCTGGGCGGCCTGATGGTCGCCGGGCCCGCCCTTGCCGCCGAGATGCCGGGTGACGGCGTCGACGTGACGCCCGCCACCAGCTCCATCGCCGAGGAAATCTTCCAGACCAAGATCCTGATGATGGGCCTGGAAGAGCTGGGCTACGACGTCAACTCCCACATCGAGCTGGCCTACCCCACCATGCACCTGGGCATCGCCAACGGGGACATCACCTATTCGGCGACCCACTGGGACCCGCTGCACAAGGCGTTCTTCGAGAAGGCCGGCGGCGAGGACGAGATCTGGCGCTCCAACGCCTACATCGAGAACTCCCTCCAGGGCTACCTGATCGACAAGAAGACGGCCGATGAACACGACATCGACAACGTCGAGGACCTGAAGGACCCCGAGATCGCCAAGCTGTTCGACGCCGACGGCGACGGCAAGGCCGACCTGACCGGCTGCAACCCCGGCTGGGGCTGCGAACGGGTGATCGAGCATCACCTGGACGAGTACGGCCTGCGCGACACCGTCGAGCACAACCAGGGCAGCTACTTCGCCCTGATGGCCGACACCATCACCCGCTTCGAGAACGGCGAGCCGATCCTGTACTACACCTGGACGCCGCTGTGGGTCTCGGGCGTGCTGACGCCGGGCGAGAACGTGGAGTGGCTGGAAGTGCCCTACACCTCGCTGCCCGACGAGCAGAACCCCGAGACGGAAACCGCCGAGGGCCTGAACCTGGGCTTCGCGGTGAACACCCAGCGCATCATGGCGACGCGCGACTGGATCGAGGAAAACCCGGCCGCGGCCGCCTTCTTCGACGCCGCCGACCTGCCGGTGAACGACGTCTCCGCCCAGAACCTGCTGATGCGCGAGGGCGAGGACAGCATGAAGGACATCGAGCGCCACGCGGCCACCTGGATCGAGGAAAACCGCAAGGAGTTCGACAGCTGGCTGAAGGCCGCCCGCGACGCCGCCGCGCAGTAAGCGCCGGGCGTCCGCGGCGGATAACGCCGAGCATGACGGAAGGGCGGGCACCGCAGGGTGCCCGCCCTTTTCCGTGCCAGTCCACCGAAAGCGCCAGCGCGCCGCCCCTACACCTCCACCCCGCCCCAGCGCGCCAGCAGGGGCACCACGACGGGTTCGGCCGGGGAGGTATAGGCGGCCGGGGCGAGGCTGGTGAAGAGGACCTCGTCGGCGACCATCACCATGGCAACCACCGCCAACCGCTCGCCGGGGGCCAGCGGGGCGGCGGAGCGCGGGTCCCAGGTCAGGCGGAACGGCACGGGCGGGGCCATGGGGCCGGCGACCCAGGCCGTCGCCAGCACGCCGCGCGGGGTCCGGCCCGGACCCAGGCGGACCAGTTGCACCCGCGCCAGGGCCTCGGGCGGCAGCACCACCGGCTCGCGGTAGACCAGCGCCCCCTGCACCACATCAGGGTCCACCGCCGGCCGGGCCGGGCCGAGGGAGGCACCGGCCGCGTCGAAAGGCGGCGAGACCGGTTGCGGCGGCGCTGGCGCCGGCCCGCCGCCCGCGCAGCCTGCCACCGCCGACGCCAGCATCCCCACCAGCAGCGCGCCGCCCGCGCGCCGGGGGCTCATCGCACCAGGCCTTCGATGGCGTGCGAGAGGGTCGGCAGTTCCACCTCGATCTGCTCCCACACAGGGCCGAAGGTGGCGCGCGGCGGGTTGTCGAGCAGGGTCTCGGCCATGTCGACGAAACCCTGCCAATCCACCTCGGGGTGGCGCGAGACGGCCATGGCGTCGCGCTCCCGCCCCGATCGGCCGCCGGCCATCATGCCGCTGACCAGCTCGCCGATCTGGACCATCTGAAACGAGACGGCGGCGGCGAAAATCCAGTCCTTCTCCATGCGCTCGATGAACCGCGTGCGGTCCAGGCCCTCGCGCAGAAGGCGGGTGCGATCGATGGCGGCCGAGATGACCCGCAGGGCGTCCTGGTCGGATATCATGGTGACGATCTCCGGTTGGGCGAACGGCATCTCCTATTACTATCGGGGGCCGTCGCGCCCATGCCAAGGCCCTGCGGCCGCACACAGGAGGTAGATCACGCCGGTGATGCCGCTGCGCAACAACCCCCGCCGCCAATCCCGCCGAGATTGCCAGAAACGATTTTTTCTCGCCACCCGCGGAACCGACGCCGCAGCCGGTCGTTACACTTATGATACTGCAGTGGTCCAAGCTCGGTCCGTGCGGATATCCCCAGGGAGGCGCCCGGTCACACCCCCCGCCGGGCGCCTCTCTCCTTTTTCCGGGCAGACGCGGACAGGCCGGCGCGGGCATACCCCGCACCAGCCTGAAGCACCGCTGTATCCCGTCTCAATCGCTGAGCATTTCGCCTTCCACGTTGGCCTCGCCCAGGTTCTTGCGAAGCTCGTCGAAATCCTCGCCGGAGACCGTGGGCTCCTGGGCGTCAAGCTCCAGGGCCTCGTGCCGGTCGATGACCTCGTTGGTGAACTCGTTGTTGGCGTTGAAGGTCTCGTCGGTGCCCCGCTCCAGGCCCGGATAGTCGCCGCGGTCGCGGGCGTCCACGGGGTTGGTGTCGCCGTAGTCGCCGGGCTCCACGGCGTCTTCGGCCAGCGCCGGACCGACGCCGACGCCGGCACCAAGGCCCAGCACAAGGGCGGCGGCGGGAACAAGGAAGCGTCGCATGGGGGAATCCTCCGTGTCGTCCTGGGGTCCCCGGTGAAACGCCATGCTGCGCACATTGGTCCCCCGAAACCCGGAACCGCCGGCGACCGGCCTCAGCCCGCCGGCGCCTCGGCCACCTGGACCGGCCGGCGAAGGGTATCGCGAAAAGCCTCGGGCGCCAGCGGCTGGCCGAACAGGTACCCCTGCACGCTGTCGCAATAGCGGGCCCGCAACCATGCCAGCTGCTCGGGCTGCTCCACCCCGGCGGCGACCACCTGAAGGCCCAGCGCGCGGGCCATGGCGATGACGGTTTCCACCAGACGGCGGTCTTCCTCGTCGCCCATCATGTCGCGCACGAAGGAGCGGTGCAGCTTCAGCGTGCGGAACGGAT
This sequence comes from Caenispirillum salinarum, assembly GCF_044803115.1. GTDB lineage: Bacteria > Pseudomonadota > Alphaproteobacteria > Rhodospirillales > Rhodospirillaceae > Caenispirillum > Caenispirillum salinarum_A. Next base: position 3,925,342 of record NZ_CP085224.1, read on the forward strand.
AGCGCCGCAGATGCTGCAACGAGGCATAGCCGGTGCCGAAATCGTCCAGCGCCAGCATCACGCCCTGCGCCGACAGCGCCTCCAGGGCCCGCCCCACCGCCGCCTCCTCGCGCAGCAGCACGCTTTCGCTCAACTCCAGCATCAGGGCGCCAGGCGGCAGGCCCGAGTGCGCCAGGGCGTCGGCCACCGCGTCGGCAAGGCGCCCCTGCACGAGCTGCGCGTCGGAAACGTTGACCGACACCGCCGGCGCCGCGTCCTCCCCCACCTCGCGCCGCCAGGCGGCGGCCTCGGCGCAGGCGAAGCGCAGGACATGGCGGCCGATGTCGTGGATCAGGCCGATTTCCTCGGCCAGCGGCAGGAAGACGGCGGGCGGCAGTTGGCCGCGCGTCGGGTGGTTCCAGCGCACCAGCGCCTCGGCCCCCGTCACGCGCCGTTCGGCCGCATCGACCACCGGATGGAACAGCACGACGATCTCGCCGCGGCCCAAGGCTTGGCGCAGTTCGCCCTCCAGCTCCAGGCGCGCCGCCGCCTCGGCACCCAGATCCTCGCTGTAGACGCAGTGGGTGTTGCGGCCCAGATCCTTGGCGCGGTACATGGCGGCGTCGGCGTGCTTGAGCAGGGTCGAGGCATCCTCGCCGTGGTCGGGAAAGATGCTGATGCCGATGGACCCGCCGATGAACACCTCGCGCCCGCCGGCGATGACGAACCCCCGGCGCAGGGCGGCCAGCACCCGCTCGGCCACGGCGGCGATGTCGGTGGCGGTGCCCGGCTCGGGCAGGAGGATGGTGAATTCGTCGCCGGCCAGCCGCGCCACCGTGTCGCTCTCGCGCACGCAGGCGGTCAGGCGGCGCCCCACCTCCACCAGCAGTTCGTCGCCGGCCTCGTGGCCCAGGGTGTCGTTGACCAGCTTGAAGCGGTCCAGGTCGATGAACATCAGGCACAGGCGCTCGTCCTTGCGGCGGGCGCGGGTCAGGTCCTGGTGAAGGCGGTCCTGGAAGAGCACCCGGTTGGGCAAGCCGGTGACGGCGTCGAAGTTGGCCTGCTGCCAGACGCGGCGCTCGGTCTCCTTGCGCTGGGTGATGTCCTCCTTGACGGCGACGAAATGGGTCACCGCGCCCGCGTCGTCGCGCACCGGCGCCACCGAGACGGTCTCCCAATAGGCCTCGCCGTCCTTGCGCAGGGCCCGCGCCTCGCCCTTCCAGGCCTGGCCGCCCGCCAGCGCCTGGGCGAAGGCGTCCTCCGCCGGCGCCTCGGGATCGGCCAGGGCGGAGGCATGCCGCCCCACCAGTTCCGCCGCCGTCCAGCCGGTCAGCGCCGTGAAGCGGTCGTTGACGTAGTCGATGACGCCGCGGGCATCGGTGATGACCACCGCCGCGGCCGCCTGGTCCAGGGCCGACGAAAGCTTGCGCCGCTCGTCCTCGGCCCGCTTGCGCTCGGTGATGTCCTTGACCGTGGCGACGGCCACCTTGGTGCCGTCGGCGCCCGTCACCAGCGCCACATGCAGGTTGACCACCGCCAGCGTGCCGTCCGCGCGCTTGAGGCGGATTTCATATTCATTGGGCACGGGTTCGCCGCGCAGGCGGCGCTCGTGGCTCCGCTGGACGCGCGGCAGGTCTTCGTCGGCGATCACGTCGGCGAAGGGGCGTCCGGTCAGCACCGCCGGATCAAGCCCCAGGATGCGGCCGAAGGCATCATTCACGAAGTCGAACCGGACCCCGCGGATCAGCACCAGGCCGTCCTGCATGCTGGTGACCAGCGTGCGGTAGTGCTCCTCGCGCACCGCCAGTTCGCGCTCGGCGCGGCGGTGCTCGGTCATGTCGACCATCAGCGCGATGAAGCCGCCGCCCGCGCTTTCGGCCAGCCGCGCCGGGTAGACGGCGGCCAGAACCTCGCGCCCCTCGGCGTGGCGCAGCGACAGGGTGAAGGCCTGCGACATGGCGGCGTCGGGCACGAACTCCACCGCCAGGGTGGCGCACCCCTCGGGCGTCAGCACCGAGGTCACGGGCCGCCCGATCAGGTCGACGCGGCCGAGCCCCAGCATGCGGCAGAGGGCGTCGTTGACCTCCACCACCGCGCCCTGGCCGTCGACCTGAATGAAGCCTTCCGACAGGCTGGAAAAGATGGTGCGGTGGCGGCGCTCGCTCTCCACCAGCATCTGTTCCAGTTGCTTGGCCTCGGTGATGTCGCGCAGCTGTGCCACCAGCAGGACGTCGGCGTCCGGGTCCGGCAAAGGCGGTCCGCCGCTGTCGGTATCGGCATCAGGCAGGACCACCGACAGGCACAAGGCGCCCCACAGGCGCTGGCCACGGCCGTCGACCAGGCGCACGTCGCGCTCCAGGGCGTGCACCGGACCGGCGAGCAGGCGTTCCAGCCGCGTGCCCAGGGCGACGCGCTCGCGCGGGTCCAGCAGGTCGAAGAACGAGGCGCCGACGACGGCGTCTTCGGGGCGCCGGACCAGCAGTAGGAAGGCCTGGTTGGCCGCCAGGACGATGCCGGTGCGGCTGCACACGGCCTGGGCCTCGCCGCTCTGGGCGAAGATGGCGGCGAAATCCGCCGGCGTCGGCCGCGACACCCCCTCCTGTGTCATGTCCCCTCTTCCCATCCGACCCCGGCCAAGCCCGCCCGCGCCCGCTCACCCGATTAGACGGCCCGCGCCGCCGGCGCGCAACCCTTTCCCGGCGAGGGCCGCCGGATCAGGCGGCGGCCTTCAGCACGGCGGTGGCCTCGAATGGCATGAGCCACTCTTCCAGCCCCTGCGCCACGTCCTCCCAATGGGGCTCCAGCATCACGGCGTGGGCCGTATCGGGGAAGATGCGCAGGGAATCGGCGCGATAGTAGCGGGCCGTGGCCTCGACAATCCAGGGCGGAACGAAGACGTCGTTGCCCGCGCCCATGACCAGCACCGGCGGCCGCGATTCCGGCAGCCACGTCGGCGCCGGCGGAATCAGCCAGGTCAGCTGGGTGCTGGCCAGGCGCGACTCGGGCTGCATCCGCTCGAACCAGCGGCGCGAGTCCTCGTCGCTGGCGTGCTCGCTCAGCATGGCGGTGCGCATGCCCTGCGGCGTGGCGGCCTCGGGCCCGAACATCTGGATCATGGCGATCTCGCGCAGCAGGTCCGGGTGCGCGGTGCTCATGTACAGGCCTGTCGGCGCCAACCCCCACGGCGACAGCGAGCACATCAGCACCACGCCCGCCACATGCGGCGCGCCCGGCGGTACGGCATCCATGATCTTCTGCACCACCATGCCGCCCATGGAGTGGCCGATCAGCACCGGCGGGCGGCCGATGCGGGTCATCGCCTCGCCCACGTCGGCGATGAAATGCGCCATGCCGTAATGGTCCAGGCGATCGGGGTCGCGGCTGCCGCCGTGGCCGCTGAGGGAGACGGCATAGGCCTCCCACCCGCGGTCGGCGAACCAGGGCAGGAAGTGTTCCTGCCAAATCCAGGCGCCGCAGAAGGCGCCATGCACGAACAGCAGCGGCGGCCGACGGCGCGCCCGCTCGGCCAGGGCCGGGTCGCGTGGAACGGCTTTGAGAATTTCCAGGGTCACGCGGTCCTCCAGGGCAAACGTTTTCCTGCTCCCTGTATACGCCCTTCCCCCGCCCTCCCGCGACTCCATTTCGCTGCATTGCAGCATTTTTTGCCGCATGTGCGAAAAAAGGCGGCCATTGAGGATTCTCGTTGCCGCTCGTATATCGGTCCGCTATATATCGCTCCGATATTAGATATATCGATTCGATACCTCAGTCGGGGACCCGGAATTTCCATGGACGCCAAGACCCTCTGCCTGGGCGCGCTCGCGCGCGGTCCCGCCTCGGGCTACGAAATCCGCAAGATGTTCGAGGAAGGCGCCTACGCCGCCTTCCATCCCATCGGCTTCGGCTCGATCTATCCGGCGCTGACAGCGCTTCTGGCCGAGGGGCTGGTGGCCTGCCAGGAGGAGCCCCAGGCCGGCCGCCCCGACAAGAAGGTCTACAGCCTCACGCCCGAAGGCCATGCCGCCCTGGTGCGGTCCTTCACCTCCAACCGCCCGGCGGTGGACAAGTACAAGTCCGACACGCTGTTCATGCTCAGCCTGGCCGAGGTCATGGAGCCCGGTCGCGTCCGCCGGCTGGTGGCCGACTACAAGGACCTGAACGCCAGCGAGTTGGAAAAGATGGCCGAATGCGACCCGGCGGACATGACCGCCGGCCAGCGGTTCGTCTTCGGCCTGGGCAAGGCGGTCTATTCCGCCATCGCCACGTACATAGACAACAACGCCGGCGCGCTGGTCGACACCCTGGAGCGCGGCGACCACGAGCCTTTGCCGGGCCTGCCGGCCGGCGAGACCGCACCGCACCCCGCCCGCAAGGCCGGCGAGTAAGGAACCGAGGTCATGCGCAAATCCTACGTCATCGCCGCGATCATCCTGCTCGCCGCCGTCGGCTGGATCGGCTCCGGCCTGCTGCTGCCGTCCGACGACCCGGCCCCGCCGCCAAGTGCCGCCGCGCCGGACGCCGAGGAGGCCGCGCCCATGCGCGTGCGCGTCGCCAAGTCGGTGGCGCACGCGCGGGTCGACGAACTGCGGGCGACCGGCCGCACCGCCGCCGACCGCATGCTGACGGTGCGCGCCGAGACGTCCTCGCCGGTCAGCCGGGTGCTTGTGAAGAAGGGCGACCAGGTTTCCGCCGGCGACGTGCTGGTGGAACTGGACATGACCGATCGCGCCCCCCGCCTGGCCAAGGCCCGCGCCCAGCTGGAACAGCGCCAGTTGCAGTACGACGCGGCCCAGGAGTTGCAGTCGCGCAACTTCGCCAGCCGCGTCCGCCTGGCCGAAGCCCGCGCGGCGCTTGAGGAAGCCCGCGCCGACCTGGCCGAGATCGAGCTGGACATCGACCGCACCACCGTCGAGGCGCCCATCGACGGCGTCGTCTCCGCCCGGTCGGTGGAGGTGGGCGACGTGGTTTCGCCCGGTGCCGCCATCGCCACCATCGTCGACCTGGACCCGGTGGTGGTGCGCGCCGACATCGCCGAGCGCCGCATCGGCGAGATCGAGCCAGGCGCCGTCGCCCACGCCTCGATCTTCAACGGTCCCGAACTGGATGGCCGGGTGACCTACGTCGCCCCCGTGGCGGACGCGGCGACCCGCACCTTCACGGTGGAGGTGGAAATCCCCAACCCGGACATGAGCCTGCGCGAAGGCCAGACCGTGGACCTGCGCCTGCCGCTGCGCCGCGTCCAGGCGCACGAGCTGTCGCCGGCCCTGATGACGCTGGACGACGCCGGCCGCCTGGGCGTGAAGACCGTCGACGACGCCAACGTCGTGCGCTTCCATCCGGTCGAGCTGGTCTCCGCCACTCCCGATGCCATCTGGCTGACCGGCCTGCCCGAGACGGTGCGCGTCATCACCGTCGGCCAGGAATACGTCGCGGCCGGCGAGACGGTGGAGCCCGTCGCCGCCCCCGCGCCGACCGCGCCCGGGAACGGCGCGCCCGAGGATGATACCCGCGACGACGGCGCCGCCCGGCCGATGGCCGAGACCGCCGCCCCCGGCAAGGACGCCGCCCTGACGCTCGGCACCAGCGCCCGCGCCGCGGAAGAGGCCTCGCTGCCGCCGGCCGAGCGTGGAGAAGCGCAGTGAACGCCATTATCGACGCCGCCATCCACCATGCGCGGACCGTGATTTCGACGCTGGTGCTGATCCTGCTGGCCGGCACGGTCAGCTTCGTGCAGATCCCCAAGGAAAGCGCGCCGGACATCAACATTCCGGTGATCTACGTCACCATGTCGCACTCGGGCATCTCGCCGGAGGACGCGGTGAGCATGCTGGTCAAGCCCATGGAGGCGGACCTGCGCACCGTGGAGGGCGTCAAGGAGATGCGCGCCGCCGCCTATGAGGGCGGCGCCAACATCCTGCTGGAGTTCGAGGCCGGCTTCGACGCCGACCAGGCCATGGACGACGTGCGCGAGCAGGTGGACAAGGCCAAGACCGAACTGCCCGAGGAAACCGACGAGCCCATCGTCTCCGAGGTCAACTTCAGCCTGTTCCCGGTGATCGTCGTGGCGCTGTCGGGCGACGTGCCCGAGCGCACGCTGCTGCGCGTGGCCGAGGCCCTGGAGGACGCCATCGAGGGCGTGCCCGCCGTGCTGGACGCCAACGTGGGCGGCAAGCGCGACGAGCAGGGACAGATCATCATCGACCCCACGCTGGTGGAGGCGTACGGCCTGTCCGCCCAGGATTTCGTCACGTTCTTTTCCGGCAACAACACCCTGGTGGCCGCCGGCAACCTGGACACCGGCGCCGGGCGTTTCGCCGTGAAGGTGCCGGGCCTGCTGGAAACCGTGCCCGAGGTCATGGACATTCCCATCAAGGTGCAGGGCGACAGCGTCGTGCGCCTGGCCGACATCGCCGAGGGACGCCACGGCTTCGAGGACGCCGAGGGCTTCGCCCGCGTCAACGGCCAGCCCGGCCTGACGGTGGAGGTTTCCAAGCGGACCGGCGAGAACATCATCGACACCGTCGCCAAGGTGCGCGAGGTGGTGGAGCGCGAGCGCCAGAACTGGCCCGACGCCATCCAGGTCACCTACCTGCAGGACCAGTCCACCAACATCCGCGACAGCCTGAACGACCTGACCAACAACGTCATCGCCGCCGTGCTGCTGGTGATGGTGGTGGTGGTCGGCGCGCTGGGGCTGCGCTCGGGCCTGTTGGTGGGCATCGCCATTCCCGGCAGCTTCCTGATGGCGATCCTGGTGATCGGCGCGGCGGGGCTGACCATCAACATGGTGGTGCTGTTCGGCCTGATCCTGGCCGTCGGCATGCTGGTCGACGGCGCCATCGTCGTCACCGAATACGCCGACCGCAAGATGAGCGAGGGCCTGCACCGGCGCGAGGCCTATGCCCTTGCCGCCAAGCGCATGGCGTGGCCGGTCATCGCGTCCACCGCCACCACGCTGGCCGCCTTCCTGCCGCTGGCCTTCTGGACCGGCGTGGTGGGCGAATTCATGAAATACCTGCCCTACACCCTGCTGGCGACGCTGACGGCGTCGCTGTTCATGGCGCTGATCTTCGTGCCCACCCTGGGCGCCATCTTCGGCCGCCGGGGCGAGAGCGACCCGGCCGTCATGCAGGCCCTGTCGGCGCAGGAGGAAGGCGACGTGCGCGACCTGCGCGGCATCACCGGCCTCTATGCCCGCACGCTCGACCGGCTGCTCAAGCATCCGGGCAAGGTGGTGCTGGCGGCCGTGATGCTGCTGGTTGGCAGCCAGGTGGCCTACGGCATGTTCGGCAAGGGGGTGGAGTTCTTCCCATCCATCGAGCCCGAGCAGGCGTTCCTCTACGTCCACGCCCGCGGCAACCTGTCGGTGGAGGAAAAGGACGCGCTGGTGAACGAGGTGGAACGTGCGGTCCTCGGCATGGACGGCATCGAGAGCCTGTACGTGAAGTCCGGCAAGAATTCCGCCGACCGCGAGGCGCCCGAGGACGTGATCGGCTCGGTGGGCATCGATTTCACCGACTGGCAGACCCGCCGCCCGGCCAGCGAAATCCTCGACGACATCCGCGACCTGACGAGCCAGCCGCGCTTTGCCGGCATCAAGGTGGAAGTGCGCGAGGCCGAGCAGGGGCCGCCCGTGGGCAAGCCCATCCAGGTGCAGATCGGCGGCAACGACCAGGACGCCCTCTATGCGGCGGCGGAGAAAATCCGCGGCTTCATGGAGCGCACCGGCGGCTTCACCGACATCGAGGACACCCGCGCCGTGCCGGGCATCGAATGGCGGCTGACGGTGGACCGCGCCCAGGCGGCCAAGTTCGGCATCGACATCCGATCGGTCGGCGACATGGTGAAGATGGTCACCAACGGGCTGAAGTTCTCCACCTACCGCCCCGGCACCTCCGACGACGAGGTGGACATCGTCGCCCGCTACCCCGACGAATACCGCACGCTGGACCAACTGGACCGCATCACGGTGAACACACCCGAGGGCAGCGTGCCCGTCGGCGCCTTCGTGGAGCGCGAGCCGCAGCCCAAGACCGGCGAAATCCGCCGCGTCGACGCCCAGCAGGTGGTCACCGTCTCCGCCGAGGTGGCCGAGGGGCTGCTGGCCGACGACAAGCTGCGCCAATTGCAGGCCTGGATGGCCTCTCCGGCCGCCGACCTCAACCCGCGCCTGGCCTTCGAGTTCAAGGGCGAGGACGAGGAACAGGCCAAGAGCCGCGCCTTCCTGACCAAGGCCTTCGGGGTGGCGCTGTTCATGATGGCGATCATCCTGGTGACGCAGTTCAACAGCTTCTACTCGGCCTTCCTGATCCTGTCGGCCGTCATCATGTCGACCATCGGCGTGTTCCTGGGCCTGCTGGCCTTCGGGCAGCCGTTCGGGATCATCATGTCGGGCATCGGCGTGATCGCGCTGGCGGGGATCGTGGTCAACAACAACATCGTGCTGATCGACACCTACGACCGCCTGAAGCACGAGTTCGCCGACGGCCACGAGGCCATCCTGCGCACCGGCGTGCAGCGCCTGCGCCCGGTGCTGCTGACCACCGTCACCACGGGCCTGGGCCTGCTGCCCATGATGTTCCAGGTCAACATCGACTTCGTCCACCGCGAGGTGACGCTGGGCGCGCCGTCCATGCAGTGGTGGTCGCAGCTGTCCACGGCCCTGGTCTGCGGCCTTAGCTTCGCGACCGTGCTCACCCTTGTGGTGACGCCGAGCGCGCTGATGGTGCGGGTGAACGTGCGCCGCTGGCTGGAAGCCCGCCGCGCCCGCCGCCACGGTCCGCAGCCGGCGTGACACGCGTTTGCGCCGCCGTCACGCAGCCTTCATCGAAACCCGCCCCGTGAGCCTGTCGGCTTGCGGGGCGTTTCGGTTAGACTGGCCTTGAACTGAAGGCGTTGATGAACAATCCTTGGGCCCGGAATGGTTCTGCCCAAGGCAAAGGCAAAGGCAGAGGACAAGCGGGGGACCGCGTGACGTGACGGTGAGAGTCGCCTCCTACAACATTCACAAAAGCGTCGGCCCCGACCGCCAGCGCCGCCCCGACCGCATCTTCCGCGTTCTGGCCGAACTGGATGCCGACATCGTCGCCCTGCAAGAGGTCGACCGCCGCTTCGGCGCCCGCGCCACCACCTTCGAGGCCGAACAGTTGGAGCACGAGACCGGCTACCGCCTGGTCCGCCACGCCGTCAGCCCGCTGTCGTCGGGCTGGCACGGCAACGCGCTGCTGGTGCGCGGCGCGGTGGAGGCCATCGACCGTCGCCGCATCACCCTGCCGGCCCTGGAGCCGCGCGGCGCCCTTCTGGCCGACCTGGAAACGGAACAGGGCCGCCTGCGGGTGGTCGCCGCGCACCTCGGGCTTCTCGGCCGCTATCGCCGGCGGCAGGCGGAAACCATTCTGGAAGCGATCGACAGCGCCGAGTCGCACCTGCCGACGGTGGTCATGGGCGACCTGAACGAATGGAGCCCCCACGGCAGCTGCCTGCGCGTCTTCCGCAGCCGCTTCGACATCGCCCAGCCGGGCCCGAGCTTCCCGGCCCGCCGGCCCATGTTCGGCCTGGACCGGGTGATCACGTCGGACGACATCGCCGTGCAGTCGGCCTGGGTCCACGAAACCCCGACGGCGCGCGAGGCCTCCGACCACCTGCCGGTGGTGGCGGAACTCAAGGTGCTCGCACCCGGCGAGACGGCCGAAAACGCTCCGCTCCAGACCCATGCGGGGGTGCGGGGGTAATAACTAGTTCCCGAACACCGCGCGCAGGTCCACCTGCTCCTCGGCGCGTTCGACCAGCACCAGGCGGTCCTCGATGTCGGCCAGATGGCGCGTCATTTCCGCCGCCGCGCCGGCTTCGTCGCCGCTGTCCAGTGCCGCCAGCAGGCGCCGGTGGTCAACCGCCGAGCAGCAGCGCGCCGCCCGGTGCTCGTAGAGCGCGATGATGAGCGACGACCGCGCCACCAGATCGCGCAGATAGCCGGTCAGGATGCCGTTGCCCACCTGCTCGGCCAGCAGCAGGTGGAAGTCGCCCGACAGCCGGATTTCCTCGCGCCGGTCTCCGCGGGCGTGGGCGGCGGCCTCGGCTTCCACATGGTCCGCCAGGGCCCGCAACGCCGAGGCCGGGCGCCGGCGGGCGAGCACGCGCACCAGCGTTTCCTCCAGCAGGCGGCGGGCGTGGAAGACTTCTCGCGCTTCCTCGGGCCGCGGTGCGGCGACGCAGGCGCCCCGGTTGCGCCGATGCACCACCAGATGGTCCCGCGCCAGGTCGCGCAGGGCGGCGCGCACCCGCGCCCGGCTCACCCCGAACACGCCGGCCAGTTGCTCCTCCACCAGCCGCGTGCCCGGGCGCAGGCGGTGGTCCTCGATGGCGAGGCGGATGGCGTCGCGAATAACGTCCTCGTCGGGAACCGCGACCGCCTCGGCCGGGTGCAGGGTGGTGGTGGAGGGTGTCATGGGCGCAGGCCTTCCGCTGGCGGGTGCCGCTCGCGCCAGTGGCGGGCGATGTCGACGCGGCGCGTGATCCACACCTTGTCGCGGGCCTGGACGTGGTCCAGGAAGCGCATCAGCGCCTTCATGCGACCCGGCCGCCCCGCCAGCCGGCAGTGCAGGCCGACGGACATCATCTTCGGGGCCTCGGCGCCCTCCTCGTAGAGCACGTCGAAGGCATCGCGCAGGTAGGCGTAAAAGTCGTCGCCGCTGGCAAACCCGTTCAGGACGGAAAACTTCATGTCGTTGTTGTCGAGCGTGTACGGCACGATCAACTGCGGCTTGGCAACACCGGGCACCGCCTCCCAGTACGGCAGGTCGTCGGCGTAAGAGTCGGCGTCGTAGAGGAACCCGCCCGCCTCCGCCACCAGCCGGCGGGTGTTGGGCGAGACGCGGCCGGTGTACCAGCCGAGCGGCCGTTCGCCCGCCACCTCGGCGTGCAGGCGGATGGCTTCTGCGATGTGGGCGCGCTCCACGTCCTCCGGCACGTTCTGATAGTCGATCCAGCGCAGGCCGTGGCTGGCGATCTCGTGCCCGGCCTCGGTCATGGCGGCGGCGGCATCGGGGTTTCGGGCCAGCGCCATGGCGACGGCGTAGACGGTCACCGGAATGCCCCGCCCCTCGAACAGCCGCATGAGCCGCCAGAATCCGGCCCGCGCGCCGTATTCGTACATGCTTTCGACCTGTATGTTGCGCACGCCCTCCAGCGGCGCGATGCCCGGCACCTCCTGCAAATAGGCTTCCGCGTGGGTGTCGCCGTGCAGGATGCAGGCCTCGCCGCCTTCCTCGTAGTTGAGCACGATCTGCAACGCCAGCCGCGCGCCCCCCGGCCAGTCGGCCTGCGGCGGCGTGCGGCCGTAGCCGATCAGGTCGCGGGGATAGGGGGCGGCGGCGGTCATGGTCGGGTCTCCCTCATTGCCCGCCGCTGCCGCGGGTGGCCCAGCGGGTGGAGCGGCGCTCGATCTGGTTGAAGAGTTCGTACATGGCGATGCCCATGGCGGCAATCACCAGCAGGCCGGCGAACAGCAACGGCATGTTGAACTTCGACGACGCCGAGATCATCAGGTAGCCGACGCCGAGGTCCGACGCCACCGTCTCGCTCAGCACCGAGCCGACGAAGGCCAGCGTGATGGCGATCTTCAGGCTGGCGAAGAAGAACGGCATGGCGCGCGGGAAGCCCACCTTCATCAGGATGTCCCGCCGCGTCGCCCCCAGAGAGCGGAGTACGTCGCGCAGTTCCGGCTCCAGCGTCGCAAGGCCCGTCGCCACGTTCACCACGATGGGAAAGAACGAGATCAGGAAGGCCGTCAGGATCGCGGGCACTGTCCCGATGCCGAACCACATGACCAGGATCGGCACCACGGCCACCTTGGGCACGCTGTTGAAGCCGATCAGCATGGGGTTGAGCGCGTCGTAGATGGTGCGCGACGACCCCACCAGCGCCCCCAGCACCAGCCCGAAGACCACCGCCACCGCGAAACCGACGACGGTGGTGAACAGGGTCTGGGCGGCGTGCATCCAGATGGCGTCGCGGTAGGTCCAGATGGCGGCGAAGGACTCGCTGGCCGTCGGCAGCACCGACTGGGGCACGTCGAACCCGCGCACCGCCAGTTCCCACACGACGAACAGCCCCAGCGTCGTCACCCAGGGCGCGGCGCGCTTGGTGCCCTTGTGGCCGGCGACGCGCTTCAGCACCGGGCGGCGCTTGCGCACCGGCGGGGCCGAGGCGGTGGCGGCGCGCGAGGGCTTGGCGGCGGTGTCGGCGGCGGTCTCCCCGCTGGCCGGCGCGGCGGCGGGCGGACGGGTGGAGGCGGCGTTGGAGGTCGGGGTCATCACGTGGCCCTCACGGTTCGGATATGGTCGCGCAGCTCGTGGACGAGGTCGACGAAGGGCTGGGTGAAGCTGGTTTCCTGGTCGCGCGGGCGCGGGATGTCGTTCTTCCGCACCTCCAGGATGCGCCCCGGCCGCTTGCTCATGACGTAGATGGTATCGGCCAGATAGGCGGCCTCGCGCAGGTCGTGGGTGACCAGGATGACGGTGAAGCGGTGCTCCATCCACAGTGCCTGGAGGGTGTCCCACAATTCCTCCCGCGTGAAGGCGTCCAGCGCCCCGAAGGGCTCGTCGAGCATGAGCAGCCGCGGCTCGTGGATCAGCGCGCGGCACAGGTTGGCGCGCTGCTGCATGCCGCCCGATAGCTCCCACGGGTGCTTGTCCTCGCAGCCCGACAGGCCGACTTCCGCCAGCAGGGTGCGGGCCTTTTCCTCGTACTGCGCCCTGTGCTTGCGCAGGCGGGAGCGGTGGGGCTGGACGATCTCCAGCGGCAGCATGACGTTCTGAAGCGTCGTCCGCCACGGCAGCAGGGTGGACGCCTGGAAGGCCATGCCGACGATGGAGATGGGGTCGGTGACCTCCTGCCCGTTGACGATGACGGTGCCCTCGGTGGGCGGCATGAGGCCGGTCACAAGCTTCATGAGCGACGACTTGCCGCATCCGCTGGGCCCGACGACGGCGACGAACTCGCCTTCCTTGATGGTCATGCTGGTCTGGTCGAGGGCGAATTCATCGCCCTCGCGGTACTGGAGACGCACGCGGTCCAGTTCGACGAAGCCGGCGGTCATGCGGCCTCCTTGTTCGGGTTGGCGAGCGCTTGCGGCGCTCGGTTTCCACACGTAAGCTTGGCCCACGAAGCATCATCCCCGGTGACATCCGGAGTCGGATCAGAACCAAGAGGACAGACGATGGGCGACAACAAGACGACACCCGCTGAAGAAGAGTGGGTTGATCCCGACGACGCACCGGAGCTGATCGCGGAATGGTTCGCGGGCGCGGTCGTGGGCAAGCCGGGTGAAAGCCCGGAGGAACTCGCTCGCCGGGCTGACGAGGCGGCCCGACGACTGCGGTCCCCCAAAGCGAAAGATAAGGAATAACGGCCCACAGCCTTCTCCCAGGTGGCGGAGGCCCGGCCAGCCGCATGAGCCGGCCAGGCCTTGCGCGTCCCTACTGCGTCGCGGTCAGCATCCGCTCATCCTGCGGCGGCAGGAAGTCGGAGGTGAACACGTCCGATACCGCCGGCTTGTCCTCGATGCCGAAGGCGTAGGTGACCTGGTCGATGGCCTTCTGCATGCGGGCGTCGTCGATGCCGCCCATGCCCTGGGCCTTGACCTCCTCGGTCAGCACGTTGTTCTCGATCGCCATCATCAAGCGGTCCATTTCCAGCGCCTCGTCGATCAGCGGATCGCGCGCCTTCACCGCGTCGATGCCGGCTTCCGGGTCGGCGATGACGTCGCGCCAGCCCTTGACCACGGCGCGCAGGAAGCCGGTCAGCGCCTCGGGATTGTCCGCCATCAGCGCGGGGCTGGCGATCAGGCCGTTGCCGTAGAGGTCCAGGCCGGCGTCGCGGTACTGCCAGATGTTCAGGTCGTCCTTCTCCACGCCCAGGCCGCGCAGGTTGAGCAGGCTGGTGAAGTAGAAGCCCGAGATGCCGTCGACGTCGCCGCGGATCAGCATGGGCTCGCGCAGGGCCGGGTCCATGCTGGTCCATTCCACGCTGTCACCGTCGATGCCGGTGGCCTGGGCGAAGGCCGGAAACAGCTTGCGCGGGCTGTCGAAGACGGGGGCGCCGAAGGTCTTGCCCTCCATCTTTTCCACGCTGTCGATGCCGCTTTCCTTCAGCGTGAACAGGGCGAACGGCGGCGCGTTGTAGACGATGAACATGGCCTTCATGGCCTGTTCGGGGTTGCTCGCGTTGAACTCGATCATGGAGTTCACGTCGGCCATGGCGATGTCGTAGGCGCCGGACGCGACGCGGGTCACGGCACCGGACGACCCGTTGCCCGAATCGATGCTGACATCCAGGCCCTCCTCGGCGAAGTAGCCTTTCTCCTTGGCTATGAGGAAGCCGGCCGAGGGCCCTTCGAACTTCCAGTCGAGCGTGAACTTGATGGGCAGGGTGTCCTGCGCCACGGCAGCGGCCGAGGCGCCAAGGGTCAACGCGGCCACGCCGGCGGCGGCCATTGTCTGGCGGAACGTGCTCCAAGACATGAAGGGTCTCCCATTTGCGTGAAGCGGGCGCGTGCGTTGGCGCCGGACGGTCCGCACCGATCTCCCTAATTTCGGTGCACGTTTTTTGCTCATTGACGAGCTTTGCATAATCTTTGACCATCAGATGCAGATTGTCGACGATTTTTCGTCCCATTGTCTGCGATACTGCATCCAGCGGCCCGACAGAGGCCGCACCGATGCCTACGGGAGCCCGCATGAGAGACGCGATCCGCTTTGCCCTGAACGGCGCCCTGCGCGCGGTGGACGACGTTCCGCCGCACACGACGCTGCTCAACTGGCTGCGCGCCGACGGCCTGACCGCCGCCAAGGAGGGCTGCGCGGAGGGCGACTGCGGCGCCTGCACGGTGCTGTTGGGCACGCCCCTGCCCGACGGGCGCGACGGCTTCGACTGGCGCGCCGTCAACGCCTGCCTGGTGCTGGTGCCGCAGGTGGACGGCCGGGCGGTGGTGACGGCCGAGGGGCTGGCGAAGGGCGGTAGCGCACCGCACGCCGCTCAGACGCTCATGGCCGAGACGCACGCCACGCAATGCGGCTACTGCACGCCGGGTTTCGTGATGGCGCTGGCGGCCCTGGGGCGCACCCCGGCGCGGGATGATGCGTCGGTGATGGACGCCATCGCGGGGAACCTCTGCCGCTGCACCGGCTACCGCCCCATCCTGGAGGCCGCCCGCGCCCTGCCCCTTGAGGCGCCGGCGCCGGAAGAAGCCGCGCTCGCCGACCGCCTGCGGAAGATCGCCGCAACGCCGCTGGACTACCGCGCCGGCAGCCACCGCTTCCTCGCGCCCACCACCCTGGACGATGCCCTGCGCCTGCGCCAGCAGTTCCCGGAAGCCTGGCTGTGGGCCGGCGGCACCGACCAGGGCCTGCGGGTGACCAAGCAGTTTCTGGTGCCGCCCGGCATCCTCTACCTTGGTCGGGTGCCCGACCTGCGCGGGATCACAGAGGATGCGGACGGCCTGACCATCGCCGCCAACACGCCCTATGCCGACGCGCTGGCGGCGCTCTCCACCCTCGCGCCGGGGCTGGACGAGATGATCCGCCGGATCGGGGCGGCGCAGGTGCGCAACCTCGGCACGCTCGGCGGCAACATCGGCACGGCCTCCCCCATCGGCGACACGCTGCCGCCGCTCATCGCCCTGGATGCCGAAATCACGCTGGCGAGCGCGGAGCGCGGGCGGCGGACGGTCGCCGCAAAGGATTTCGTCACCGGCTACCGCAACACGGTGCTGTCGCCCGACGAACTGATCGTCGCCATCCGCATTCCCCGCCCGGCACCGGGCACGCATGTGGCGGCCTACAAGATCGCCAAGCGCGTGGACCAGGACATCTCCACCGTCGCCGCCGCCTTCGCGCTGCGGGTGGAGGACGGTCGCGTCGCCCATGCGCGGCTGGCCTATGGCGGCGTGGCGGCGACGCCGGTGCGGGCGCAGACGGCGGAAAAGGCGCTGCTCGGCAAGCCGTGGACGCCGGAGACGGTCGCCGCCGCCAGGCGCGCCGTGGCCGACGACATCAGCCCCATGAACGACGCGCGCGGCACGGCGGCCTATCGCACCGCCGTCGCGGCGAACCTGCTGGACCGCCTGTGGCACGAGACGGCCGACGCCGACGACGAAAGCCCCGCGCGGCTGGAGGCCCTATGAAGCTCGACACCCCTGCCCGCGCCGCCGTCCATCATCCGCACGCCCATGACAGCGCGCTCAAGCACGCCACGGGCGGCGCGCGCTACATCGACGACATGGCGGAACCGCGCGGCTGCCTGCACACCGCACTCGTCACCAGCCGCTGGGCCCATGCCCGCATCACCGGCGTCGACGCCTCGAAGGCGCTGGAGCTTCCGGGCGTCCATGCCGTCGTCACCGCCGCCGACATTCCCGGCGAGAACGACATCGGCGCCATCGTCCCCGGCGAGCCGCTGCTGGCCGACGGCGTGGTGGAATACGTCGGCCACCCCGTCGCCGCCGTCGCCGCCCGCGATCTGGAGACCGCCCGCCGCGCCGCCGCGCTGGTGGCGGTGGAGGCCGAGCCGCTGACGCCGGTGCTCGACCTGCGGGAAGCAATGGCGCGGGAGCATTACGTCCTGCCGCCGTCCGAATTCCTGCGCGGCAAGCCCGGCCCGGCACTCGCGGCGGCGCCGCACCGCATCCGGGGCGAGGTCATGGTCGGCGGACAGGATCATTTCTACCTGGAGACGCAGGCTGCCCTCGCCCTCCCCCAGGAGGACCGGGACATGCTGGTCCACTCCGGCACCCAGCACCCGACGGAGGTCCAGCACCTTGTCGCGCGGCTGCTGGGCGTCGACATGAACGCCGTCACGGTCGAGGTCCGCCGCATGGGCGGGGGCTTCGGCGGCAAGGAGAGCCAGGCGACCATCATCGCCGGCATCGCCGCCGTTCTGGCGCGGGTGACGGGCCGGCCGGTCAAGTGCCGGCTCGACCGCGACACCGATATGATGGTGACCGGCAAGCGGCACGATTTCCTGCTGCGCTGGGACGTCGGCGTGGACGATGACGGCCGCGTGCAGGCCGTCGAGATGACGCTGGCCGCCCGCTGCGGCTGGTCGGTGGACCTGTCGCCGGGGGTGGTTTCGCGCGCCCTCAGCCATGCCGACAATGCCTACTTCTATCCGCACGTCAAGCTGACGGGCCTGTTCTGCAAGACCAACACCCAGAGCAACACCGCCTTCCGGGGCTTCGGCGGGCCGCAGGGCATGATGGCGGCGGAAGCCATGATGGACCAGATCGCCCGGACCCTGAGCCTGGACCCGCTGGAAGTGCGGCGGCGGAACTTCTACGGGCCGGAGGGCCGCAACCTCACGCCCTATCACCAGCCGGTGGAGCACTTCCGCCTGCCCGCCATGCTGGAGGAGCTTCTGGCCTCCAGCGACTACGCGGCGCGGCGCAAGGCGGTGGATGCCTTCAACGCCAAGCGCGGCGTGCTGAGGAAGGGCCTTGCCGTGTCGCCGGTGAAGTTCGGCGTCAGCTTCAACAAGCCGGAGATGAATCAGGCCGGGGCGCTGCTGCACGTCTACACAGACGGCTCCGTCAGCCTGAACCACGGCGGGACGGAAATGGGCCAGGGGCTTTTCACCAAGGTCGCCCAGGTGGTCGCCGCCGTCTTCGGGCTGGACCTGGACCGCATCAAGCCCACCGCGACCACCACCGGCAAGGTCCCCAACACCTCGCCCACCGCCGCGTCCTCGGGCACGGACCTCAACGGCATGGCGGCAAAGATCGCGGCGGAAACCATCCGCGACCGCATGGCCGACGTCGCCGCCGAGCATCTGGGGGCGGAGAAAAGTGCGGTGGTGTTCGAGCGCAACATGGTCCGCGCCGGCAACAAGTCCATCCCCTTCGGCGAGTTGGCAGAGCTGTGCCATGTGGCGCGGGTGTCGCTGTCCTCCACCGGCTTCTACCGCACGCCGAAGATCCACTTCGACCGCACCACCAACCGGGGGCGGCCGTTTTTCTACTTCGCGCACGGTCTGGCGGTGTCGGAGGTTGCCATCGACACGCTGACGGGCGAGTGGAAGCCCCTGCGCACCGACATCCTGCACGACGTCGGCGCCAGCCTGAACCCGGCCGTCGACAAGGGCCAGATCGAGGGCGGCTTCGTCCAGGGCCTTGGCTGGCTGACCATGGAGGAACTGGTGTGGGACAAGGACGGGGTGCTGAAGACGCATGCTCCGTCCACGTACAAAATCCCGACCGCCCGCGACGTCCCCCGCGACCTGCGGGTGGAGCTTCTGGCCGACGCGCCCAACGAGGAAGCGACCGTCTTCCGCTCCAAGGCCGTGGGCGAGCCGCCATTCATGCTGGCGATCAGCGTGTGGCTGGCCCTGCGCGATGCCGTCGCCAGTTGCGCCGCGCCGGGCCATGTGCCGAAGCTTGACGCCCCCGCCACGCCGGAGCGCATCCTCATGTCCGTGCAGGCGGCGAAGGAGACGGCATCCGCATGACCGACTGGCGGGACATGGACTGGCGCAGCGCGCTCACCGCCCTGGACGCGGCGGCGGAACCGCATGTGCTGGTCACCGTGATCGAGGCGCTCGGCTCCACCCCGCGCGAGGCCGGGGCGAAGATGATCGTCACGGCGGACACCTTCATCGGCTCCATCGGCGGCGGGGAGTTGGAGCAGGAGGCCATGGACGCCGCCCGCCGTCTGCTGGCCGAGGGCGCGGCGGCGCCGGTGACGGAAAGGCTCATGCTGGGGGCTGATCGCAACCAGTGCTGCGGCGGCGCGGCGACGCTTCTGTTCGAGCCCTTTGCGGCCCCGACCACCACCGTCGCCCTGTTCGGCGCCGGGCATGTGGCCAAGGCCTTGGTGCGCGTGCTGGAGGGGACGCCGGTGCGCATCGTCTGGATCGACGAACGCCCCGACGCCTTCCCGGCCGCCACCCGCGCGATAGCCCGCCGCGTCGATGATCCGGCGGCGCAGGTGGCGGGGTTGCCGAAGGCTGCGCGGGCCTACGTGATGACCCACAGCCACGACCGCGACTATGAAATCCTGGCCGCCCTTCTCGCGCGCGACGACCTGGGGCCAGTCGGCCTGATCGGGTCGAAGACCAAGTGGGCGCGGTTCCGCAAGCGCCTGCTGGCAGATGGCCTGCCGCCCGCCCGCGTCGACGCGGTCGCCTGCCCCATCGGCCTGCCCGGCGTGGGCGGCAAGCGGCCGGCGGAAATCGCCATTGCCGTGGCGGCTGAAATTCTGAAAAACACCCCCGACGGAGAGACCTTGTGACCGACCTGCTGACCCTCGATGCCGTCGCCGCCATGGACGACGCCGCCTTCGTGGACACCTTCGGCGACCTGTTCGAACACTCCCCCTGGGTGGCGGAGCGCGTCGCCCGCGCCCGCCCCTTCGCCAGCGTCACCGAAATGCACGACATGATGATGGGCGCGGTGGAAGCGGCCGAGGAAGAGGAAAAGCTGTCCCTCCTGCGCGCGCACCCGGACCTGGCCGGCAAGGCCGCGCTGGCGGGCGAACTGACCCAGGCGTCGACCGGGGAACAGGCGTCGGCCGGGCTCGATACCCTCACGCCCGAGGAAATGGAGCGCTTCACCGAGCTGAACACGGCCTATTCCATGCGGTTTGGCTTCCCCTTCATCATGGCGGTGAAGGGGGCGGACAAGGCGCGCATCCTGGCGGGGTTCGAGGGACGGCTGGGCAACGCGCGGGTGGAAGAAATGCAGCGCGCGCTGATCGAGGTCGGCAAGATTGCCTGGCTGCGGCTGCTGGACCGCGTCGCCCCCGCCCCCACGGGCAAGCTGACGACGCATGTGCTGGATACCGCCGCCGGCCGTCCGGCGAACGGCCTGCCGGTCACTCTCTACCGGCTCGACGGCGAGGCGCGGACGGAAGTCGGGCGCTTCGTCACCAACGACGACGGCCGCCTGGACGCCCCCGCCCTGCAAGGGCCGGACTTCAAGGCGGGGACCTATGAGTGGGTGTTCGAGTGCGGGGTGTACTTCGCGCGATCGGGCACCGAGACGCACGCGCCGCCCTTCCTGGACCGCGTGCCGCTGCGGTTCGGCATCAGCAATCCGGAAGCGCATTACCATGTGCCCCTGCTGCTGTCGCCCTGGGCGCTGTCCACCTACCGCGGGAGCTGACGCATGGAGCTTCCGGGCCTGGAGTGGCTGAACCTCATCACGCGGTGGATTCACCTGATCGTCGGCATCGCCTGGATCGGCTCGTCCTTCTATTTCGTGTGGCAGGACAACAGCCTGCTGCCCACCAGGGACGACCCGGAGCGCAAGAAGCTCCAGGGCGATATCTGGATGGTGCACGGCGGCGGGTTCTACCACGCGCGCAAGTTCAAGGTCGCGCCGCCGGACCTGCCGCAACACCTGCACTGGTTCAAGTGGGAGGCCTATTCCACCTGGCTGTCGGGCTTCGCGCTGCTGGTGCTGGTCTACTACCTGAATGGGGCCACCTACATGATGCCGGCGGACGGTGATCTGTCCCAGACCGCCGCCGTCGCCATCGGCCTGGGGGCGCTGGCGGCAAGCTGGCTGGTCTATGACGGGCTCTGCCGCAGCCCGCTCGGGCGCGACGACCGCTGGCTGGCGGTCGCCGTGGTGGTGCTGGTGGCGGTTCTCAGCTACGCCATGACGCACCTGCTGTCGGGCCGGGCGGCCTTCCTGCACGTGGGCGCGGCGCTGGGGACGATCATGGTCGCCAACGTCTTCTTCGTCATCATTCCCAACCAGCGCAAGAGCGTGAACGCCATGCGCGCCGGCGAAACGCCGGACCCCGTGTGGGGGATGAAGGGCAAGCAGCGCAGCGTTCACAATACGTATTTCACGCTGCCCGTGCTGTTCCTGATGATCTCCAACCACTATCCCATCGCCTATGACCACCCGCACAGCTGGCTGGTCCTGCTGGCCCTGTCGGCGGTGGGGGCGGCCGTGCGGCATGTCTTCGTCCTGCGCCACACGCACCGGGCTAAAGCGTGGATGCTGCCGGCGGCCGGCGCGGCCATGGTGGTGGTCATTCTGGCCGGAACCGCGTCGCGCACGCTGAACGCCCCCGCCACCGCCGCAAGCGATGCCGCCCCCCTGACGGCCGAGGCGGCGGGGAGCCTGACGCCGGTGGTGACCGCCATCGTGCAGTCGCGCTGCACCGCCTGCCACGCCGCGCAGCCGACGTGGGAGGGCTTCGACGCCGCCCCCATGGGCGTGGTGCTGGAAACGCCCGATCATATCCGCCACTGGGCGGGGAAGATCCACGAACAGGCGGTCGCCAGCGACGCCATGCCGCTGGGAAACGTCACCGACATCACGCCGGAGGAACGGGCGCTTCTCGGCCGCTGGATCGCCGCGATGGAATAGCCTATCCCGGCCCGGCGGTGGACAGGTCCTCCGCCGGCAGGGTGGTCAGCGAATCGCCGATGGTCAGGTCGCTCACCCCGAAGGCGCCCATGAAATAGAACGGGTGGACCAGGCCCTGCACCCCCACCGACACCAGCGGCACGATGTCGGACCCCGGCCGGCCGGCGAAGCCCTGGCCGACGTGGGTGTACTCGATGTAGACGTTCTCGGCCGTGGCCCGCGGGAACAGGGCCGTGCCGTTGCCGTCCAGCATCTGCACGGCCGCCAGGACGCGGTTGAAGGCGGTGGCGTCGTAACCGGGGTCACCCAGCGTCGCGCAGCCGGGGCCGGTGCAGGCGCAGGCCCCGGCCTGGCAGCGCACGGCGAAGGCGTCCAGCGTCGCAAAGTCGAGCGACTGCCCGGGCACCAGGCCGCCGTCGACGACGCCGCTCCACGTCACCAGTCCGGGGGCGACGGGATCGGACTGAACCGCCTGCCGCGTGCCCTGGTATGTCGCCTTGTCGGCCAGGTTGGCCTGCCAGAAGGCAATGGCGAAGTCGACGATGGCGAAGGTGATCGAGAACAGGATCATGGCGACCAGGGTGAACTCCAGGATCACCGTGCCCCGCTCGTCGCGCCCCAGGCCGCGGGCCTTTCGGATGATGCGTGCATTCATGTGCCGTCTCCCGCGCCCTCAGCCGTTGCCGCCGCTGTAGCGTTCCTCGTGGGCCGCGGTCAGGTCGGGCGGCGCGAGCCCGATGACGCCCAGAAGCCCCACGTCCTTGTAGGGAAGCTGGATGACGACCCGCACGATCTCGGTTCCCGTCACCGCACCGGCCACGGGGCCGGTGACGCCGATGGTCGTCAGCCCCTCCGCCGGCCAATGGCTCAGGCGCGGCGTGCCGGAGCCGTCGGGATTGCCGTAGATGGCGATGTTCTGCGCGGCGGTGGTGGTGGTCGCATCGATGGCCGGCGCGCGGGCCAGGAAACGGGCGGTGGCGCGGGCGGCCGTCTCCACCACCTGGTGCATGTAGAGCATCCGCCCGAACTCAACGAAGCCTACCAGCAGCAGAAGAAGCACCGGCATCACCAGCGTCATTTCCACCAGCGCGACGCCGTCGTCGCGTCGCAGGAAATCCGGCCGAAGCCGGCGCGAATGCAAACGACGCATGGCATCACCTCCGGTAGATCTGCACCACGTCGCGGTGCATCTGCTTGATGGCGATCCCGTCCGCCGGGCCCAGGGACTCGACGTGGATGGTGGACCCGGCGGGGTCGCCCATGGGCTCGGTCAGGAAGACGAAGATGATGTCGTCGGGCGTGAAGCTCTTGGAATCGAAACCCGCCGCCCCGCAGTCCGCCACCACCACCGGCAACACCCGGCGATCGCGCAGAAGCCGCAGGTCGTTCTTCGGCGCGCCGTCGAAGTAGGTGTAGTCGGGCGTCGACAGCGCCGTGGTGTCCTTGAAGCATTGCGGGGCGCCGTCCTCGGTGGTGGTGCCGCCGCCGGCCGTCGTCTGCCCGGGCTGGACGATGGCGGTGTTCTCGATCTCGGCGCGATAGACCTCGAACCGCGTGGGCGAGGATGTGCCGTTGCGGAACTGGCCGCGGTAGGGGTCCAGGAAGGACTCGCTGCCGCCGTGGTTGATGTCGACGTAATTGCCCCAGCCGGCCGAGAAATCCCCGTCGCCGAAGCGCTCGCAGGTGCCGTCGGCGATGCAGTTGTCCTGCGGCAGGGCGGCGGCCTCGGCCGGGTCCAGGTCCTGCCGGTCGCACTTGGTGGAACTGCTGAGCGGGTTGCCCTGGGGCTCGGTCGCCTGCGTCACGTTGCGGGCCGGCACATAGGCCGCCTGCTCGCGCCACGGGCCGTTCCCGTCGGACGCCTGCGGCAGCCACCAGTCGAAGCGGGCGTTGAGGCCGGCCCGCACCTGCTGGAGGTTGACGCCGGCCTTCATCGCCATGTCGCTGCCGCGCACGCAGGTGCCGGTGACCGAGGCGATGTTCTGCCCCACCGCCTGGGCGCCGCAGTTGGTGGCGTCGTCGGCGGGACACAGCAGGCCGAACTGCCCGCCCACGTAACTGGCCGTGGAGCCGGTGGAGCCGGAACTGGGCTGCATGAAGCTCTTGATCATCTTGCCCGGGTCCAGTGCTGTCGGGTCCGACGGCTTGCACATGACCAGGGGCGGGATGCCGCAGATGAGCGGATCGTTTCCCGCCACCGCCGTCGCGCCCACCTGGTTGGTGCGGTCCGCCGCCTCGGTCGCCCCGGCCACCGCCGCGAACATGGCGGTGAAGCCCACTGGGGCCAGGCGCACCTCGATGAAGCGGGCCTCCGCCGGATCGGTGGTGACGTCGCCGGGGGCGATGGCGGTGTCGTCGCTGGCGGGCAGCGAGCGCAGGAAGCGCAGGCAGTTGGTGCCCGTCCCGTCGGCGCAGGTGGCGGTGGGCGCGGCGATGGTGCCCGGCGCGTCCCCGAAGTCCTGCCGGTTGAGGACGGCGGCGACGGCAGCCGTTGCGCGGCTGATGGCGTCGGTCCGGCCGTCCAGCTCCTGCGCGCCGGCCAGGGCGGCGGCGTCGGCGGCGTTCTGCGCCTGGGTGTGGGTGGTGGACAGGCGGCCGACGTCCATCGCCAGCACCCCCACGCCGCCCAGCACGGTCAGCAGCACGGTGACGTAGATCAGCGCGGTGCCGCGCTCGTCCCGGAGTAGATCGATCAGAAGCCGGACCATGGCGCGGGTCTCCTATGCCACGAAGGGCAGGCGCCAGGCCATGACCAGCCCGCCCGCCGCAATAGCAAGTCCGTAGGGCACTCCCTCGCCGGCCCTCAGCAGGCGCGGCAGAGGCGCATCGGCGAACCGCCCGGCGCCCAGGCGGGCCACCAGCCGCCGGGCGCCCAGCACCACCAGGGCCACGACGCCGCCGGCCACCGCCATGACCAGCAGGAACACCGGCGTCAGCGGCCCCAGCCACAGCGCGACGGCGGCGGCCAGCTTCACGTCGCCGCCGCCCAGCCATCCCATGGCGAAGCAGGCCGCGCCGCCGGCAAAGACCAGGGCCGCCGCCGCCGCGTGCCAGCCCCAGTCCACGGGCTGCGGCGCCAGCAGGGCCGCGGGCACGAAGGTCACGGCCAACAGCACGGTCAGCAGGTTGGGAATGCGGTACTTCATGCCGTCCCAGATGGCGGCGACGATCAACGGCGCGGCGAAGATCGCCGGCAGCACCTGGGACAGGGTCAGGGTGGCATTCATGCTGCGGTCCTCTCCGGCAAGCGATCAGGCCCCACCGCCCGCCGGGGCGACGGTGCGCAGGTGGTCGAGGTTGAGCCGGGCGGCCTCGAAGTAGCTGGGGCTGGCCTCCAGGCTGCGCACCAGCAGACTCTCCGCGTCGGCATGATCGCCCTTGAGCAGCGCCACATAGCCCACGTTGTTGAGCACCGCCGGCAGCTCCGCCGGGGTGGCGCCGGCCACGGCGTCGTCGTAGCGGCCCTGCCAGGCCAGCGCCAGGCGCAGGTTGACGCGCGGCATGTCCATGTCCCGCGCCAGGTGCGCGGCGCGGACCAGGTGGCGCGCCGCGTCCTGGTGACGGCCCTGGAGGATGAGCGAGAAGCCCAGGTTGTTGACCGGCCCGGCTTCCTCGGGCGCCAGCGCGATGGCCTTATCGTAGGCGGCCACGGCGGCATCCCAGTTCTGGCGGCGATCGTGAGCCGCCCCCAGGGCGTTCCAGGCGCGCCACAGGCCGTCGTCGGCGGCGACGGCGTCTTCCAGGGCCGGCAGGGCCTTTTCGGTCTGTCCCTCCTTCAGCCACGACAGGCCCACACCCTGGTGCGCGCGGGCCGTCACGGACGGCGCCACCTCGGGATTGGCGGCAAGGGCGGCGAAGGCGTCGCGGGCCTTGGCGGTCTCTCCGGCGGCCAGGGCCACCTCGGCCAGGCCCAGGGCGGCGCGGGTGTTGCCGGGATCGCGCGAGAGCACGATGCCGTAATGGGCCCGCGCGTCCTCCAGCCCACCGGCGGCCAGGGCGGCGTCACCACGCTCCAGCACCCGGTCCGCCGTGGCGACGGGCAGCGGCGCCCCCTGCCCCGTCGCCGACAGATCAGGCGCGGCGCCGCCGGTGGTGCCGGCGCAGGCGGACAGGCCGAGGACGGCGGCCACCGCCACGGCGGCCGCGCCCAGGCGGCGGCGGGCAGGCTCAACGGCTTGCGACTTGCTCATGATGCTGGTCATGGTGGTCTTTCCCCTGCTTGAGTATGGCGGCGTCGAAGGCCGCCAGATCGCTGCCCAGCACCAGCCGCACGTCCGCCGCCTGATCGGGCGCGTGGACGACGGTCACGGCATCGGGCAGCAGCGACGCCAGCGCGCGCGCCGCGCCGGCGTCGCCCGCGTCGCGCCAGAAGACGGCGGACGCGGCGTTGGAAAAGGTGTCGGCGTTGGTCAGGCGGCGGACCGGCACGCCGCGGTCGCCCAGCCAGGCGGCGGTGCGGGCGGCCATGCGGCGGATGCCGTTGCCGTTGGAAACCTCCACGGTGACGCCGTCGAAGAGGCCCGCCTCCACCGGCATGCCGCGGGAGACGGGGCCGGCAGCGGGCGCGGCCGGCAGGACGGCGTTCACCACGCGCCCCGCCGCCGGGGCCGGGGCTGGGGCCGCCGTCGCCGCCACCGCCACCGGAGCCGGCGACGCGGACCGCGCGGCCGGCGCGGCCCCCGCCAGCCGCGAGCGCGGTGCCTCGGCGGGCGGTGGCATGGGCAGCGAGACGGCGCGGGCACCGCTGCGGGTGGTGACAAGCTGAACCGTGGCGAAGTCGCGGCGGGTCAGGCGCGGCACCTGGTCGGCGGCTTCGGGCACCACGGCCACCTGTTCCTCCTCGGCCGCGCGGGCGGCGGAGACGGCTTCCACGGCACCCAGGTTCGCCTGCGTCACGCCGTCCTCCGGCGCCAGGTCGACGGCGTGGCGCAGGTACACGCGCGCCAGCTCGGGCTGGCCGCGCAGGTGCCGCGACCAGCCCATGTTGTTGAGCGTCGCCGGGTCGTCGGGGGCCAGCGTCAGGGCCTCCATGTAGGCGCGGTCGGCCAGGTCGAAGCGGCCCAGCCGGTCATAGGCGGCGGCCAGACCGTTGTGGGCGCCCACATGACGCGGGTCGCGCGCCGCCGCCGCCTGAAAGGCGTGGACGGCCGCCCCCCACCGTCCGGCGGCGAAATGGGCCTTGCCGGTCTCGTAGAGCTGCGCGGCGGGGCCGGCTGGCGCGTCGATGGTGCTGACGGCGCGGGTCTCGAAGCCGCCGGCGGCGCAGGACACCACCAGAAGCGCGGCGGCGCAGACGGAGGACAGGCGCAGAACTCGCATGGTCTCAGCCCTCCATGGTGGGGAACAGGGACCGCATGATGCGGATGGCCGCCGGCAGCATGAGCACCAGCACGAAGGCGGGCAGCAGGAACATGGCCATGGGCAGGATCATCTTGGCCGGCAGGCGCTGGGCCTTCTCCTCGGCGGCCATCATGCGGCGGTAGCGCATGTCGTCGGAGTAGACCCGCAGCGTGTCGCCGATGGAGGTGCCCAGCTCCTGCGACTGGATCAGCAGGGTGGAGAACGCGGTCACCTCCTCCACCCCCGTGCGGTCGGCCAGGTTGCGCAGGGCGTCCTCGCGGGCGCCGCCGGCACGCAGCTCCAGCGCGCAGGCGCGCAGGTGCTCGGACAGGACCGGGTGGGCGAGCCGGATTTCCTCGGCGACGCGGTTGATGGCGGCATCCAGGCCCATGCCGGCCTCGACGCACACCAGCATGAGGTCCAGCGCGTCGGGAAATCCCGCGCGCACGGCCCAGGCGCGCTCGCGCACCCGCAGGGCCACCACCGCCGACGGAATGTAGAAGCCCAGCGCCAGCAGCCCGGCGCCCAGCATCAGGATCTCGCTCATCTCCATCTGGCGCGAGACCACCGGCAGGGCCAGCACCAGCAGGCCCGGCAGCAGCACCGCCAGCGCCAGGCGCAGGCCGTAGTAGATGGTGATGGCGTTGGCCTGGGGGAAACCCGCGCGCAGCAACGTCAGGCGGATGCGCTTGCGCTCCTCCACCTTCTGCGGCTCCAGCGTTTCGCCGTAGGGCTTGAGGAAGGCTTCCACCTTCTGGAAGGCTCCGTCCGGGCGCAGGCTCACGTCGTCGTCGGGCGCACCGGCCGCGCCGCGCGCGCCCCGGCCGCCGCCGCGCTGGAACCGCCGCGCCGCGACGCCCGAGCGCAGTCCCGCGATTCCGTAGACGGCCAGCACCACGGCGGCGAAGACAAGCGCCAGCACGCCCGCCTCGGGCGTCAGCAGGACGGTCGGGTCGGCAAGGGCCGCGGCGATGGCGTCCATGGCGTGTCTCCTCGTTTCGGGCTCAGTAGCGGAAGTTGACCATGCGGAAGATCGTCACCACCCCGAGGGCCATGAGGACCCCGGCGATCATGAAGCCGGGCATGAACATCGGGTCGCTGGAGACCTCGGCGAAGTAGTCGGGGCTCAACACGTTCACCAGGCCGAACACCGCGAAGGGCGCGGCGGTGATGCACCAGGCGGAAAACCGCGACTGGGCCGACAGAGCCTTGACCTTCAGGCCGAAGCGGGCGCGCTCGCGGATGACGCGGGCCAGGCTGCCCAGCACCTCGGTCAGATTGCCGCCGGCGGTGCTCTGCAGGCGGATGGCGGTGACCATGAACGACAGTTCGTCCGACGGCACGCGCCGGACCATGCCGTCCAGCGCCTCGCGCAGGTCCAGGCCGTAGGTCATCTCGTCGACGACCAGGCCGAACTCGCTGCCGATGGGGTCGGACATCTGCTCGGACACCAGCTTCATGGCGGCCGTCGTCGGATGGCCGGCGCGCAGCGAGCGCACCACCATGTCCACGGCGTCGGGAAGCTGCATATTGAAGCGCTTCAGGCGGCGGCGGGCCTGGAGGTTCAGGACGGCGACCACCACCCCGACGCCGGCCGCCGCGCCCACCGGCAGGGCGATCATCAGACCGGCGCCGGCCAGCGCCATCAGCATCATGCCGACGACCACCGCCATCAGCGCCATCATCATCACCAGGCGCACCGGCGACGCGGCCACGCCGGAGCGCGCCGCGAGCCGGCCGAGCCAGCCCAGCGGCCCGCCCTGCGCCGCCTGCCCCGGCGTGTCGCGGCGCAGGGTCTCCATGACCTCTTCCGAGGACTTGCCCGACGCGCGCAGGCGCAGGCGGCGGTTCACGGCCTTGCGCGCCGCGCCGCCGCCGAACGCCATGTAGACGCCTTCCACCGCCAGCAGGACGGCCAGGAAGATGCCGCCGTAGACCAGGATCATCATGTCGAGCATGGCGATGTCTCCTCCTGCTCCATCAGCCCAGCGGCATGTCCGGCGAGAAGGTGCGGGAATCCAGATGGATGCCGCGCGCTTCCAGGTCGGGCAGGAAGGTGGGACGGATGCCTGTGGCCCAGAAATGGCCGTGAATGGTGCCGTCGGAGTCGGTGCTTTCGCGCTTGAAGCGGAAAACCTCCTGCATGGTGACGATCTCGCCCTCCATGCCGACGACCTCCGACAGGCTGACCATGCGGCGCTTGCCGTCGCTCATGCGCTCCACCTGCACGATGACGTCGATGGCCGAGGCCACCTGCTGGCGGATGGTGCGCAGCGGCAGGTCGAAGCCGGCCATGCCCACCATCTGCTCGATGCGCGAGATGGCGTCGCGGCAGGTGTTGGCGTGGACCGTGGTCATGGACCCGTCGTGGCCGGTGTTCATGGCCTGGAGCATGTCGAAGGCCTCGCCGCCGCGGCACTCGCCGACGATGATGCGGTCGGGGCGCATGCGCAGGGAGTTCTTCAGAAGCTCGCGCTGGGCGATCTCGCCCTTGCCTTCGATGTTGGGCGGGCGCGTTTCCATGCGGGCGACGTGCGGCTGCTGGAGTTGCAGCTCGGCGGCGTCCTCGATGGTGACGATGCGCTCGGTGCGGCCGATGAAACGGCTCATGGCGTTGAGCATGGTCGTCTTGCCCGAGCCGGTGCCGCCCGAGATGATGACGTTCAGCCGCCCCTCGACCACCGCCTTCAGCAGCGCCGCCATGGGCGGCACCAGCGAGCCGATCTCGATCATCCGTTCCAGGTGGATGGGCGTGCGCGAGAACTTGCGGATGGACAGAAGCGGCCCGTCCACGGCGATGGGCGCGCAGACGGCGTTGACGCGCGACCCGTCGGCCAGGCGGGCGTCCACCAACGGCGAACTTTCGTCGATGCGCCGGCCGATGGCCGAGACGATCTTGTTGATGATGCGCAACAGGTGGCGGTCGTCCTTGAAGGTGACCGTGGTCCGCTCCAGCCGGCCGCGGCGCTCCACGTAGACGCTCCTGGAGGTGTTGACCAGGATGTCGGAGACGCTGGGGTCCTTCAGAAGCGGCTCGATGGGGCCGAGGCCCAGGATCTCGTCCAGGATGTCGTCGACCAGCTGGGCGCGTTCCTGCTGGTTGACCATGACACGCTCGGCGTTGAGCTGGTCGCGCACCAGTTCGCCGATCTCGCGGCGGAACTGCTCGGGCTGCATCTTGTCGATGGCCGAGAGGTTCATGACCTCCAGAAGCTTCTGGTGCAGCCGCACCTTGAGCGCGATGTACTCCGCCGAGTCCGCGTCGACGCCCAGGTCGGCGGCGGCGGCGCCCTCTTGCGGCTCGACCGGAACCGGCCCGGCCTTCGCCGCCGGCATGGGGACCGAGGCATTGGCCGGCGGCTCGGGCGCCGGGGCGCGCCGGGCGAAGCGTCCGCCCCCGCGCGCAACGGCCGGGACGCCGGCGCTGCCGGTGGCGTTGGCGGTGGCCGGCGGATTTTCCGCCGCCGGCCTGCGGTTACCGAAGCTGCCGAACATGGTGTGTCCTCCCCTGCGTGTCGTCTCGCCGCGCCCCTGCCGGTGTTCAGCCGGCGGACGCGGCGGTTTCCGTTCTGCGGGCCGCCGCCAGCACGGCTTTCACCACGTCCTCCACCGCCTTGCGGGCGGGGCGCGCCTGGCGGGCCTCGAACAGCGTCTCGCCGGCGTCGACGGCGGCGGAGACCGCCTTCCAGTCGCTCGGGATCAGGTGGGTGAGCGGAATGCCCAGAGTCTTCTCGGCGCTCTTGACCATGTCCGAGCGGCCGAACAGCCCCCTGGCGGAGCGGTTGACGACGCCGATCACCGGCGTCTCCGACAGCCCCTCGGCGGCCAGGGTCTCAAGCTGCCGCGCCGCCTGATGGATGGCCGGCACGCTCATCTGCATGACCAGCAGCACCACGTCGGCCTGCTCCAGCACGGTGCGGGTCCAGTCGGTCCAGGCGCTCGGCAGGTCGATGACCGTGCAGCCCCACAGGTCGCGGCAGGCCGCCGCCAGGCGCTCCACCGCCTCGGGCGTCGCCTCGTCGAGCGGCACCACATGGTCGGGCGCGCCCAGCAGGTCCAGGCCCGACCGATGGTGCTGGACGGCGGCGCGCAGCATGTCGGCGTCCAGCCGGCGGCCGGCGCGCAGCACCTCCACCGCCGAGGTCTCCACCGGCATGTCGAGGAACAGCCCGCAGGTGCCGAACTGCATGTCCAGGTCCACCAGCCCGACGGCGCGGGGGCGGTTGGCGCGGCGGGCGAAGGCGGCGGCCACATGCACGGCCACCGTGGTCGCCCCGCAGCCGCCGCCGGCCTTGAGCACCGCCACCGTCAAGCCGCCGCGCCGCGCCGGACGCCGATCGGCGGCCGGAGCCTCGGGGGTGTCCGGCGGCACCGACGAGGTCCGCGCCCGCCGTGCCTGCGCCGCCTGGATGCCGGCCAGCAGGTCGGCCCGCGTCACCGGCTGCGGCACCACGTCGGCGATGCCCAGGCGCATGAGGCGGCGCAACCCCGCCAGGTCGGTGTCGGGCGCCGTCACCACCACGGGGACGTCCGCCCACGGGCCGGAGATCAGGCGGTCCAGCGCGTCGATTTCGGCACGGTCGGACAGGTCCAGGTCGACGATGACGAGGTCGGCCGCGGCAGCGTCCTGCGCCACCGCGCCGGCGGTTTCGGCCAGAGGGCCGACGCGCGTCGAGCAGCGTACCGCCCGGTCGGGGCCGAGCGCCGCCCGGACGGAGTCCGCCGTCGCCTCGGACCGGCAAAGCGCGGACACGGAGAGGGACTTGCTGGACATCATGTGGGTCATGGACGGGTCTCCTGTCGCGGGGCGGCGGAGCGGTGCGGGGCCGGACGGGCCGGCGGCTCACTCGCTTGCGCCGCTGCCTTCGCTCTTACTCAAGGCGCCGGTGGTGGTGCTGGGGGCCGGCGGGCGGATCACGGTGCCGGTGGCGTAGCGTTCGGTGGCGAGCGCCTGACGCCGGCCCGATCCGGTCGGCTGGGCCCCCGGTCCGTAGTCGGGCGCCGGGTTGATGATGTGCACCGCCATGTTGTGGCGCACGGCAGCACCGAAGTTGGGCGAGGTCTCTCCCGGCTCGGCGCAGGCGCCGAGGCTTGCGGCGGCGGCAAGGCCGAGGAGGACGGCGGGGATGCGGAAGGGGGCGATCATGGCCGGTGTCTCCCTCGGGCTCATTTCAGGATGTGGCCGTAGGGGCCGCTGATACCGCCGCCGGGGCGGGCGCCGAGCGCGCGGGCCTCGGCGGTTGCCGGCGCGACGGCGGCCTCGCCTTCCACCCTGCCCAGCAGGAACAGCTCGGCCGTGGTCGGCGGCGTGAAGAAATCCGTCGGCGCCGCCAGCGCGCCCGGCGGGGCCGGCTGGACCAGGTGCGGCGTGATGATGATGACCAGCTCCGTCTCGTTCTGCTGGAACTCGGTGGAGCGGAACAGCGCCCCCAGCACGGGCAGATCGCCGATGCCCGGAATCTGGCTGATGTTGTCCGAGAAATTGCTCTGCAGCAGGCCGGCGATGGCGAAGCTCTGGCCGTCGCGCAGTTCCACCGTGGTGGTGGTGCGGCGGGTGGACAGGCCGGGGATGGTGAAGCCCGACACGGTGACCGACGTGCTGGGGTCGATCTGGCTGACCTCGGGGCTGACCAACAGGTTGATCAGGTCGCCGTCCAGCACGGTCGGCGTGAAGCCCAGGCTGACGCCGAACTGCTTGAACTCGACCGTGATGGTGGTGCCGTCGGCGTCGCTGTCCTGGGCGACGGGAATGGGGAACTCGCCGCCCGCCAGGAAGGTGGCGGTGTCACCCGACAGCGCGATCAGGTTGGGCTCGGCCAGCACCTTGACCGCCCCCTTCTCCTCCAGCGCGTTCAGGGCGGTCTGGAGGAACCAGCGGCCGTCCAGCACGCCCAGCCCGGCGGTCAGGAAGGACTGCGGGTCCAGGATGTTGCTGACCAGCGCGACGGGGCTGGCGGCGACGTCCACGGGCGAGAAGTTGGAGCCGGCGCCCGCCGCCGCCGTGATGCCGCCCAGCCCGAGTTGGCGGGCGGTGGAGCGGCGCATCTCGGCCACCTTGACCGAGAGCATCACCTGCTGGCTGCCGTTGAGCGACAGCAGGTTGGTGACGGCGTCCGGCGCGTACCGCTCGGCCACCGACAGCACGCGCTCCAACTGGCGCGGGCTGGAGACGCTGCCCGACAGCACGATGCCGCCGTTGACGCCGCGCACCTCCACCGACTCGCCGGGCACGATCTCGTGCAGGCGGGCCTTCAGGCCGTCGACGTCGTAGGTGACGGTCAGGTCCACCACGGCGATCAGGCGGTTGCCGGGGCCGTAGATGGTCAGGTTGGTCGAACCCAGCTTCTTGCCAAGCACATAGATGCTGCGGTCCGTCAGCGGCATTACGTCGGCCACTTCCGGGTTGCCGACCAGGATGTCGGTAAAGCGGCGGTCGACGCGCAGCACCTGCGACTTGTCCACCGGCACCACCATGTCGCCGGCCATGCCGTCTTCGGTGGGCACAAGCAGGGGCGTGGGCGCTGTGGGCGCGGTCTGGGCCCGGGCCGCATCCGGCAGCACCGGCAGAACCAGGACGGCGGCCGCGAGGGCCAGGGCAACGGCGGGCCACACGGCATACGGCCTGCGG
Source organism: Caenispirillum salinarum (assembly GCF_044803115.1). Lineage (GTDB taxonomy): Bacteria > Pseudomonadota > Alphaproteobacteria > Rhodospirillales > Rhodospirillaceae > Caenispirillum > Caenispirillum salinarum_A. The sequence continues at coordinate 3,958,659 of NZ_CP085224.1, forward strand.
CGCGCGGAGAGGGTACGGACGGGGCGCATGTCCATGCCTCCTTGCGGGCGTTGATGACGAAGCGGATCAGGTGCCGGACAACTGCACGACCTGGTCGGACCCGCGCGGGACCAGCGCCGGCGGCGGCTCGGCCGGGGCGCGCTCGGGCGCGGGTGCGGGTATCAGGCGCGGAGCCGGAGCCGGAGCGGGCGCGGCGGCCGGCGGCGCGGCGCGCTGGCGCGGCTCGCTGGAAACCTTCTGCTCGCTGCTTTCCAGGCCGCGCACGACGCGCACAGTGGGGCGGCCGTCGCCGGCCGGCGCGGCGCGCACGACCGGCGCGGGGGCCGGGGCGGCCTCGGGCTCGGCCTTGGGCGGCTCGGGCACGCCCAGGTCGGTCAGCGTGACCTGGCGGGCGGCGGCGGCATTGACGTTGAGCACGTTGCGCAGGGCCAGGCTGAGCTGCCCGACCGTCTGGCCGAGGGTCAGCTTCTGGGCCTGCACGGGCGTGACCTCCAGCGTGACCGCGCGGGCGACGACGGGGTCGTCGTTCTTCTCGCTGGCCTGCTGGTCGACGCCCAGCACCTTGACGTTCTGCAACAGGATGTCGGTGACGCCCTCGTCGCGGTCGGGCGTGCGTGTCAGGATGACATCCACACGGTCGCCCGGCAGGACGAAGCCGGCGACGCCGTTGACGTCGTTGACGCGGATGGTCACCGCGCGCATGTCGTTGGCGATGATCGACGACAGCGTGGCACGGCCGCCGAAGCCGGAAACCTTGCTGGCGAGTACGGGCTCGCCGGGCTCGATGCCGCGCAGGACCACGCGGTTTTCACCGTCCGGGCCGCCCAGCAGGGCCTCGATGGACGTGAACGCGCCATCCGGCAGGGTCTCCGCCGGCCACCGGACGACCCGCAGGTTTTCCTCGGCCAGCGTGTTGCCGAAGTGCAGGGGCACGCGGGCGACGACGACGCCGGTCAGCTTGACCGCCGGCTCGGACGGCCCGGCCACCTGTGTGTTGCCCTCGACCCACTGCCGCGCCAGGAAGACCGAGCCGGTCCCCAGGGCCACCGCCAGGCCGAGAACAAGGATTGAACGCATACGCATGATCGCCTCCCCCGTGCCGGAGACGGAGCCGGGCCTTCAGGCGGCCCGGCTCCGGTGCTTCGCATCCGGTGCGACACCGGCTCAGAAGTTGCCGTTGAAGGTGTTCCAGTAGCCCAGGACCTTGGTCCCCACGGCGCTGATCACCGTGATGACGGCAGCCGCGATGAGGGCGAGCAGGATGGTGTATTCCACCAGGGCCAGGCCTTCGTCGTCCTTCATGAGCGAACGGCTGAGCGCAACAAACTTCGACATGTCTTCATCTCCTCGGCTGAACGGAGCAGTTGGATTTCGTCCGAGACAGTCGAGGCCACGCAAACACTTGGCGAGACGCCTCGACGACATGCAAAGGGTCGCAGGCGTCATGCCCCTGCCGCAATCTATCGGCGGGAGAGGACGTCCGATATTTTGAGCGAAGCGGACTCGCGGAAGGCGTACTCTCAGCCGCTATTCCCGCGGCGCCCGTTGACGTCGCGTCACCAACGGGTCGAGCGGCGGTGCCGCGGGCCAGTGGCGCCAACTTGCGGCCGATTCCGCAGAAATCCGTCGCGCCCAGGTTGCTGGGACGATGGCTTTCGGAGACGGTCTCACGACCGAGGTCGCAGACAGCGGGTGGGGCGAAGGACTCGGTCTACCACCCGCACCCGCCGAGAACAGCAATCTGACTCAGCCGGGGCGTGCGCGCGGCGGCTACGCCGAACGGCGAAAGAGGTATAAAATATTCGTTCAGGAGAGAAAGAAAAACACCGGCTTCCAGAAAGGGAAAGGCCCCGCCCGCCCCGGCGTCCCGGGAGCGGCGGGGCCAGGCGCCGCGGCGGCCGAGGGGCAGTCGACGGGGCGCCGGGTCAGAGCTGGTCGATGATCTTGCTGGCGGTGATGACGGCCTGGGTGCGGCTGGTCACGCCCAGCTTGCGCAGAATGGCCGAGACATGCGCCTTGACCGTACTTTCGGCGATGTCCAGCTCGTAGGCGATGATCTTGTTGGACTTGCCGGCCACCAGCATCTCCAGCACGCGGCGCTGCTGGTTGGTCAGGGCGCCCAGCTGCTCCACCAGCGCCTGCTCCTCGGGCGTGAGGGCGCGACCTTCCTCCAGCTGCTTCTCCAGGTCGGGCGGCAGGTAGATGTCGCCGTCCAGAACGCGGCGGAGCGCGTCGGCCATGTCGGCCTTGGACAGCGATTTCGGCAGGAAACCAGACGCCCCGAAGGTGAGCACCTGGCTGGCCGTCTGCGCCGTTTCCGTCGCCGAGACCACCACGATGGGCACCATGGGCACCTCGTTGCGCAGGGCGATCAGGCCGTTGAAGCCGTTCATGCCCGGCATGTTGAGGTCCAGCAGGATCAACTCCAGGGCCTCGTCCTCGCGGGCGGCGGCCATGGCCTCGTCGAAATTCTGCGCCTGGTGGGTGGCGTGGTCGGCGAAGGTTTCCGTCACCACCTGGAACAGGGCGTCACGGAACAGCGGGTGATCGTCGGCGATGAGGATGGAGCCGGCCTCGTCCGCAAGGACGGCGGGCGGCGTGTCGGCGGCGTTTTCCTTGGACATCAGCAGATCCCGGGGCATGCCCGTCCTTCTCCCTGTCATCGATATTTCTTTTTACTTATTTGGTTCGAAACCCTTTGAAGGAACGATACCCCCGCTCCGACGCTCGGGTCGAGTAGCACTTTGGAGGCATACACCAGACAGAAAATGGGCGGCCCGCGAGGAGCCGCCCGAGTCGTCCAGGTGAGGTGTCACATCGTCGTCGCGGAAACCGGCCCGATCAGGTGCGGCCGGCGTCCTTGGGCAGCTTGAAGACCCAGACCATGCCGCCCTGGTTCAGGTACTTGACCGACTTGGCGACCTCGCCGCCCCACAGCGGCACCGCGCCGCCCCAGCCGGAGACAACGGCCATGTACTGCTCGCCGTCCTCTTCCCAGGTGACGGGGCTGGAGACGACGCCCGAGCCGGTCTGGAACTTCCACAGTTCCTCGCCGCTTTCGGCGTCGAAGGCCTTGATGAAACCTTCCGGCGTGCCGAAGAACACCACGTCGCCGGCCGTGGAGAGAACGCCGCCCCACACGGGAGCCGGGTTCTTGTACTCCCACTTGATCTCGCCGGTGGTCGGGTCGATGGCGCGCAGGGCGCCGATGTAGTCCTCGTACAGCGGCTTGATGGTGAAGCCGGCACCCAGGTAGGCGGCACCCTTCTTGTAGGTCACCGGCTCGTTCCAGATGTCCATGCACCATTCATTGGCGGGCACGTAGAACAGCTTGCTCTTGGGGCTGTAGCCCATGGGCATCCAGTTCTTGCCACCCAGGAAGGACGGGCAGGAGACCACGGCCTCGCCCTTGGTGCCGTCGGCCTCGGCGGGGTTGCCGGGGCGGCCTTCGGGGATGACGATGGGCTTGTTGGCTTCCAGGTCCCAGCCCTCGGCCCAGGTGATCTTGGTCACGAAGGGAGTCACCGACAGGGGCTTGCCGGTCTCGCGGTCGGCGACGAAGAAGAAGCCGTTGCGGTCGGCCTTGGCGCCGGCCTTGATGGTCTTCCCGTCCTTTTCCATGTCGAAGGTGACGAACTCGTTCACCCCGTCGAAGTCCCAGCCGTCGTGCGGCGTGGTCTGCAGGTGCCACTTGATCTCGCCGGTGTCGGGATCGAGCGCCAGCGTGGACGACGAGTACAGGTTGTCGCCCGGCCGCAGGTGGCTGTTCCACGGCGCGGGGTTGCCGGTGCCGTAGTAGATGAGGTTGGTGTCGGGATCGTAGGTGCCGCCGTTCCAGGTCGCACCGCCGCCGAACTTCCACATGTCGCCTTCCCACGAGGCGTTCAGCGTGCCGGTCATGGTGCTTTCCTCGCCATTGAGGGTGCCCATGTGGCCCTCGATGACGGGACGCGACCAGATCGTTTCGCCGGTTTCGGCGTCGCGCGCCTCCACCTTGCCGACGACGCCGAACTCGCCGCCCGAGACGCCGGTGATGATCTTGCCGTTGACGATCATGGGCGCGGCGGTGGCGGAGTAGCCGGCCTTGTAGTCGCCGAGCGTCTTCTTCCACACGGTCTTGCCGGTCTTGGCGTCCAGCGCCACCAGCTTGGCGTCCAGCGTGGCGAAGTAGACCTTGTCGCCATAGAGGGCGGCGCCGCGGTTGACCACGTCACAGCAGGGCATGATGCCGTCGGGCAGGCGGGCTTCGTACTCCCACAGCTCCTCGCCGGTCTTGGTGTCGATGGCATAGAGGCGCGAATAGGACCCCGTGACGTACATCACGCCGTCCTTGATGAGCGGCTGGCTTTCCTGGCCGCGCTGCTTCTCGCCACCGAAGGAGAACGCCCAGACGGGCGTCAGATGCTGAATGGTGTCGCGGTTGATCTTGTCCAGCGGGCTGTAACGCTGGCCCTGCGGACCCAGGCCGTAGGAGACGACGTCGCCCGTGGTCTGCTGGTCGTTGACGATGTCCTCGTCCGTCACGCCCGCCGCCTGCGCCGGTGCCGTCATCAGGGCCAGCGCCAGGGACACGCCGGCCCCCGCCATCGCCCAGTTGCGAATGGAATGCTTCACCGCTTCCTCCCTTGTTCCGATGATCCCGCCCGCGCCCTTTTGGGCACAAGGGTAGCGTTCCCCAGAAAATCCGAAGAGAAATACCCTTCGTTTTTCAGTGGAGTTCCCGGGTCTTATCCAGGGTATGTTGATTATTTTCTTTGGCGGGCCTTTCGCCCGCAATGGTCAAAAAGTACTATCCTTATGCGGCCCGAAGGCCCGGTAGACGAAACCATGCGCATCCGCCACGGCCTCGTCTTCCGCCATGGCCGCCATGGCGCCATGGTGGGGAGACAGTTCGCACGCCGGGTCCATGGCCGCCGCGTCGCCGGCAATCGCCAGCGCCTGACAGCGGCAGCCGCCCCAGTCGATTTCCTTGCGGTCGCAGGAGCGGCAGTCCTTGGGCATCCAGGCATCGCCGCGATAGGCCTCGAAGGCCTGGCCGGTTTCCCAGATGGTCCGCAGCGGCGCGTCGCGCACCGTGTCGAAGGCAAGGCCCGGAATAGTCTCGGCGGCGTGGCACGGCAGCACCTTGCCTGTCGGCGTAACGTTGAGGAACCGCCGCGCCCAGCCGCCCATGCAGGCCTTGGGCCGGCGGGCGTGGTAGTCGGGGATGACGTAGTCGATGACCATCCGGCCGGTGTAGCGGTCCTGCCGCTCGCGCACGATCGCCGTCATCTCGGCCAGTTGCGCCTTGGACGGCATGAGCGCCGCCCGGTTCATCAGGCCCCAGCCGTAGTACTGGACGTTGGCGACCTCGGCCCGCTCGCACCCCATGTCCAGCGCCATGTCGATCATCGCGCCGACACGCGGCGCGTTGTGGCGGTGGATGACCAGGTTGGCCGTCAGCGCGAGGCCCGCGTCCTTGACCATCTGCGCCGCCGCCCGCTTCTTGGCCAGCGCGCCCTGATAGCCGCCGACGATGTTCGCCCCCTCTTCCTCGGAATCCTGGAAGGCGAGCTGCACGTGCTCGAGCCCCGCCTTGGCGAGATCGGCCACCATCGTTTCGTCCAGCAGCACGCCAGAGGTGATGAGGTTGGTGTACAGCCCCTCCGCCGCCGCGTGGCGCACCAGGTCCACGATATCGCGCCGGGCGGTCGGCTCCCCGCCGGAGAAATGCACCTGCATCACCCCCATGGCGGCGGCCTGGGACAGCACGTCGCGCCATTCGTCGGTGGAAAGCTCCCCCTCCGGCCGCTCCAGCGCAAGGGGGTTGGAGCAGTATGCGCAGCGCATGGGGCAGCGGTGCGTCAGTTCCGCCAGCATGGCGACGGGCAGGTCGACGGGCGGGGCGGCGTTCACCTGGGGCTTGGGGTGCAGGTTGGTCATGCGCGGACGAACCCCTTGTCGGCCAGCGCCTGGAGAAGCTCGCGGACATCGCCCGCGATGTCGTCCTCCGGCGCGTTGAACTCTTTCGCCAGCAGGCCCACGACGGCGGCGACGGAGCGTTCGCCGTCGCAGCGCTGGAGGATCTCCACCGCGATCTCGTCGGGCACCAGCATCCGCTCCGGCCCCAGCACCACCCAGCGGTCGCGCACGGTGTCGTGCTTGAGCGTGACGTGCGGGGCCAGGCGCGGAACGGACTCCGGCGTGATGTGCGTGCGGGTCACCAACATTCAGTCCTCCTGCGGGACGAAGGCCCCCGGCGGGATCATGCCCGGCGAGACGTAGGCGGCGTACAGCGCGTCAAGCTGCGCCCACAGCACGTTGCACTTGAAGGTCAGCGCGTTCAGCACCGCCGTCTGCTGCTCCACCGTCTTTGCGTTGTCGAGCACGTAGCGCAGGGCGAAGTCCACGTCGCGCGGGGCCTGGTCCAGGCGCTTGCGGAAGTAGGCCATGACCCGGTCTTCCACGAAATCGTAGTGCTCCAGCATGCCCGAAATGCGCTCGGCGTGGATCTTGGGCGCGAACAGTTCCGTCAGGCACGACGAAATGGCGACAAGGCCCGGATTGTCCCACACGAACCGCACATAGGCTTCCACGGCGAACCGCGTCGCCGGCAGGGCGCCCTGCTGGCTGATGACGTATTCGCGATCCAGCCCCAGGTGGTCGGTCAGGATCAACCAGCGTTCGATGCCGCCCCGGTCGGCGTCGCGGCCGTCGTGGTCGAGCACGCGCTGAAGCCAGATGCGGCGCAGCTCCCGGTCCTCCAGCCGCGCCATGACGGCGTGGTCCTTGCGCGGGATGGCCGCCTGATAGCAGTAGCGGTTGAGCGCCCAGGCCCGCACCTGATTCTTGGACAGTTTGCCGCCGTGCAGCAGCTTATGGAACGGGTGCAGGTTGTGGTAGCGCTCCGCCCCGATGGCGTGCAGCGCGGCCTCCAGCTCGGACGGGCTCATGGGCGCGGCGTCGGCGACGGGCGGGCGAACGAACTGGAAGGTCATAGGGCAATCTCCATCCCGTCGAAGGCCACGTCCCAGCCGGCCTCTTCCACCGCGCGGCGCTCGGCGGTGTCGGCGACAAGGACGGGGTTGGTGTTGTTGATGTGGATGTAGACCTTGCGGCCGATATCCAGCGGCGCGAAGGCGGCGAGCGACCCCTCGGGCCCGCTCATGGCCATGTGGCCCATGCGCCCGGCGGTCTTGGTGCCGACCTTGTGGGCGGCCATCTCGTCGTCGGTGAAGGTGGTGCCGTCGAACAGCACCAGGGCCGCGCCCTCCAGCCGGGCCGGCAGATCGGGCGGCAGCGCGGCGCAGCCGGGAATGTAGTAGAAGTGCGAGCCTTCCTCGCCGCCGGGCAGGACCTCCGTCACCTTGACGCCCACGGTATCCTCGGGGACGGAGCCGAAGCCGGGCTTGGTGGGGTCCTCCAGCCACAGCGCGATCTTGCCGGGCACGGGGAACAGTTCCACCGTGAAGCCCAGGCCCTCCCCGCTCGCGTCGGTCAGGGGCTCGGGCGTGTCGACGGCCAGCGGGCGGCGGTCGACGATGTCGCGGTTGAGCACGTTGAAGATGGCATTCGCGCCCAGAATGTCGTGCACGCGCTTCGTGGCGTAGAGCGGGAACGGATGCCCCTCGCGCAGGGTGAGCAGGCCGGCGACGTGATCCACGTCGGCGTTTGTCACCACCACGGCCGAGATGGGGCTGTGGCGGGTGTCGCTGACGGGGTGCAGCGTCGGGCGGTCGAGAAGCTGGCGGCCCAGGTCGGGCGATGCGTTGATGAGCGTCCAGCGCAGGCCGTCGGCGGACACCGCGATGGACGACTGGGTGCGGACAGGGGCCGCCGGATCACCGGCACGGGCGCGGCGGCACTGGGCGCAGCCGCAATTCCACTGGGGAAAACCACCACCGGCTCCCGCGCCGAGGACTAGGATGCGAAGCAAGGCGTGCTCCTGTGCTCATCGTTCATCGTAGGGGGCGGGAGCCGGCGGGGCTGATCGGTACCGGCCGGCGCTCAGTCTTCGGCGCAGGCGTAGCTGTTGATTTCCAGGCCGACCATGATCTCGACGAACTTCGGCTTCTTCCAGGTCTTCATCGCGTCATCCTTTCCAGGTTTCGAGGTATCTCGGGTGACAGGAAAACTGTAGGGCCGGGGGTGCTTCACCAACAATGCGACTTTGGACTAGTTGGCGGGTTCGGATGATTGGGCGGTCTCGCGAGGGTGGCCACCCCACCCCGTCAGTTCGACGCCGGCGGCAGGCTGTCCCGGGCGATCTCCGGGTAGAGCGTCAGCACGCTGCGGGTCAGTTCGTCGCGCACCAGGGCCATGTCGGCGAACTCGGCCGGGATGGGCATGCGGATGACTTCCGTGATCTCGCGCCCGCCGGCGGCGGCCTCGCGCAGGGCGCCGTCCAGCCATCGCACGTAGGCGCGCGTCTGCTCAATGGGGCCGGCGTCTTGCGCGACCGGACCGTGGCCCGGCACCAGAACCTTGAAGTCCAGCGCCTCGAGCGTGTCCAGCGAGTCCAGCCACACCGAGGCGTCGGCGTGCGGGAACGTCGGCGCGCGGTCGTGGAAGACCAGGTCGGAGGCGAACAGAACCCCCGTCGTCTCGTCCAGCACCACCAGGTCGCTCTCGGTGTGGCCGGACAACTCCAGAAGCCGCAGGGTGTGGCCCCCGACCTCGATCACCTGCCCGCCTTCCAGGGTTTCCGACGGCACGACGGCTTCCGTGCCGCGCATCCAGTCGCCGCTGAGGCGGTAGAGGTTTTCCGTCACCATGGTCCCCTCCGAGGCGATGCCCGAGCGGGTGGAGGCGGTGGCACCCACCGGCACGTCCTCGAACGCCTGGCCGCCCAGGAAGTGGTCGGGGTGCAGGTGGGTGACGATGACGCGCACGATGGGCTTGTCGGTCACCTCGGCAATGGCGGCGCGCAACTCCTCGCCGTAGCGCCTGGATGGGCCGTTGTCGATGACCACCACGCCCTCTTCGGTGACGATGAAGGCGGTGTTGACGATGTTGCCGCCGTTCTCGCGGGTGAAGTATTCCCGCGTGCCCTCCAGCACATAGGTTCCGGGCGCGACCTGCTGCGGCGCAAGGTCGTAGGTCAGCTCGGCGGCCTTGGCGGGCACGGCGAGCGCCAGCGCCACGGCGGAAAGGATCAGGGCGCGGCGGATCATCGCATGGCCTCCTGCAGGGGCGGCGGCGGCATGGTCTGGCTGGGGGCCGGAATGGATGCCGATACCTCGTTGGCGTCGCTGTCGACGCCGGAGACCGCGTAGGCGGTGCCGGGGGCCGTGACACCGTCCGGCGCGATCTCCAGCGTCAACACGGGGTTGGTGCTCATGGCCGACCAGGCCGTGATGCGCGCAACCTCCTCGCCGGCCGCATTGGTGATGGTCAGGCGGTCGAGGAAGAATTCAGGGATGTTGTCCACCAGCCCCGTGTCCATGGGGTGATGGATCATCAGCCGCAGCCGGTCCGCCCCGTCCACCGTGCGCCAGGCGCGGGCGCGGACTTCGCCCAGGTGGTCCTCCCAGTTGCCGCCGTCGGCGACGAGCCGGGGTGCGGCGCAACCGCCGCCGGGGGCCTGGACCACGGTTCCGCCCAGGTGCCACACGCCGTCGCCGGTCTTCACCGCCGCGCGGATCGCCGTGCCCTCGTTGACCTTCATGCGCAGCGCGATGAACGGCCGGGCCTTGATGGGCTCCAGCAACACCGCGCGGGGGATGGGGTTCAGGTCGCCCAGCACGAGGATCTGCTTGACGTCCGGGATGCCGTCGGCGCGCACCGAGACGGGCACCATGCGCCCGTCCTCCACCTTTTCCGGCGCGAAGACCTGCACGCGGTCGTCGAACACCACCGGCTCGCCGTTCAGAAGCTGTTCGTGGACGTAATCCCAGACGACGGAGTCCAGCGGGTCCGTCACGTCGGACGCACCGGCGGGGGCTGCGGCGAGGCAGGCCGCGACGGCAAGGCTCGCGAGGGAGGATAGGCGCATGGGTCGGTCTCCTCAGCGTTCGGGCGGGCGCCAGGTGACGCCGTGGTCGGCGAAGATGCGCTTCATGGTGCCGTCGGCCTCCATGGCGTCGATCACGTCGCCGACCGCATAGCCGAGCGCCCGGTAGGTGTGCTTGACCGCCGCGCCCACGTCCCACGACACCTTCATCAGGCCGGGTGTGGGGACGGTGGCGATCTCGAAGCGTTCGCGGTGGTCCTTCAGGCCCGCCTCAAGCTGGCTCACGGGTGCCATGACGCCGGCGACCTCCCCCCTCACGAGCGCGTCCACGGCCTCCATGGGTGTGGTGAAACGCACCATGCCGGGCAGCAGGCGACCGCCGAAGGCGCCGGAAAGATAAAGATCGGGCAGGCTGTCCAGTTCCACGGCGATCTTCTCGTAGGCGAAGACGGGCAGCGTCTCCACCCCGCCGGTGCGGACGGGATCGCGGGCGACCAGGAACTCGTCGCGGTAATAGGCGCCGAACAGCACCACCAGGTCGTTGCGGATGTTCAGCTCGCGGTCGACGGGCATGTGCAGCATGACGTCGGCGACACCGCCGCCCAGGTAATGCCCCTTCCAGACGCCGTTGCGCAGGTCGTCGTCGACGTTCTCGTCGGCGGTCAGCTCCATGTAGTTGACCTTGAGCCCCATGCGGTCGGCGATCTCGCGGCCGATGTCGACGTCGATGCCGACCAGTTTCCCCGCGTCGTCGCGGTAGGAGAACGGCGGGAAGTCGCGGTAGACGCCGATGCGGATGGAGCCCTTCTCCATGATCTCGTCAAGCGACAGGGCGTGGCCGATGGTCGGCCACGCCCCGGTCAGCAGGACGGCGAGAAGAACGGTCAGGAGGCGGGTGATACCCATCGTTTCCCTCTCGCGCTCGAGGATCACTCCTCGGTGTACTGCTCTTCAACGTAGGCGCGGATGGCCCACAGGGCTTCCTGGCTGAGGGTTTCCTCAAACGCGGGCATGTAGGTCATGCCGTTGCGCACCACGCCGTTGCGCACGCGCATGACGAACCACTCGTCGCCCTCCATGCCCTGCGGCAGGTAGCGCAGGTCGGGCGCCACGCCGCCGGAGATGACCTCCAGGCCGTGGCAGCGGGCGCAGTTCTGGTTGTAGGCAGAGGCGCCGATCTCGATGGCCTTGGCGTCGCCGCGATAGGGGTTCTCTTCCACCCATTCGTCGCCGAGGGGCACGAGGCCGGTCACGTCGACCGCCTGGGGTGTCACGTCGCCGTGGGCGACGGCGGCCGTCGGCAGGGCGGAGGCACCGGCGAAGGCGGCGAGACCGGCGATGGCGAGGGCGGAGGCGGTGCGAAGGAAGAAGGTCATGGGGCCGTTCCTCGGATAAACGCTGTGGCGGTGGATGAAGCTGGCGCCTTGCGCCGTCGTCTTCGTCGTCGGGTCTGGTCGTCGTCGTCACCGTCTCTTGCAGGCTAGCGGGGGAAGCCGGGGGCGCGGTAGACGACTTTGGTACGATGCCGGCGGGCGATCTTCAGGCGGTCGCGGCCGGCAGCTCGTCGGCGCGCGGCGCGGGGCCTGCGGCGTCCAGCTCGGCGGTCTCGGCATCGGTGAACACGCGCGAGCGGGTGATGAACCGCACCCCCTCCGGCGCTTCCAGCGAGAAGCCGCTGCCGCGTCCGGGGGTGACGTCGATGGTCAGCTGCGTGTGCTTCCAGTACTCGAACTGGGCGGCGCCGATGAACACGCGGCAGCCGGCGACGGTGCCCAGGTAGACATCGGAGTGGCCGACCCGGAAGTCGCCCTCGGGGTAGCACATGGGCGCCGATCCATCGCAGCAGCCGCCGGACTGGTGGAACATCAGGGGGCCGTGCGTGCCGCGCAGCCGCTCGATGACGGCTTCGGCGTCGGGGGTGACGGTGACGCGGTCGACCATGGCGGCGGCTCCTGCGGGGATCGGGAAGAAGACCCGGAGCCGGCCGGGGAGCCCGGCTCCGGGTGTCGCGCGCGGGGCTCTTAGAAGAAGCCCAGCGCGTTCGGGCTGTAGCTGACCAGCAGGTTCTTGGTCTGCTGGTAGTGCGAGAGCATCATCTTGTGGGTCTCGCGGCCGATGCCCGACTGCTTGTAGCCACCGAAGGCGGCGTGCGCCGGATACAGGTGGTAGCAGTTGGTCCACACGCGGCCGGCCTGGATGCCCCGGCCCATGCGGTAGGCGGTGTTCATGTCGCGGCTCCACACGCCCGCACCCAGGCCGTAGAGCGTGTCGTTGGCAATTTCCAGCGCCTCGGCCTCGTCCTTGAAGGTGGTCACCGAGACGACCGGGCCGAAGATTTCCTCCTGGAAGATGCGCATCTTGTTGTGGCCCTCGAACACCGTCGGCTGCACGTAGAAGCCGCTGTCGAGGTCACCGCCAAGCTCGGCCTTGCCGCCGCCGGTGAGCACCTTCGCACCCTCGCGCTTGCCGATGTCGATGTAGCTGAGGATCTTCTCCAGCTGGTCGACGGACGCCTGGGCGCCGATCATGGTGCTGGGATCGAGCGGGCTGCCCTGCTTGATCTGCTGCACGCGCTTGATGGCGCGGTCCATGAAGTCGTCGTAGATGCTTTCCTGCACCAGCACGCGCGACGGGCAGGTGCACACCTCGCCCTGGTTCAGGGCGAACAGCGCGAAGCCTTCCAGCGCCTTGTCGAAGAAGGCGTCGTCTTCGTTCATCACATCGGCGAAGAAGACGTTCGGCGACTTGCCGCCCAGCTCCAGCGTCACCGGAATGATGTTTTCCGAGGCATACTGCATGATGAGCCGGCCGGTGGTGGTTTCACCCGTGAAGGCCACCTTGGCGATGCGCGGGCTGGTCGCCAGCGGCTTGCCGGCTTCCACGCCGAAGCCGTTGACCACGTTCAGCACGCCCGGCGGCAGGATGTCGGCGATGATGTCCATCACCACCATGATCGACATGGGCGTCTGCTCGGCGGGCTTGAGCACCACGCAGTTGCCCGCCGCCAGCGCCGGGGCGATCTTCCAGGCGGCCATGAGGATGGGGAAGTTCCACGGAATGATCTGGCCGACGACGCCCAGCGGCTCGTGGAAGTGGTAGGCCACCGTGTCGCCGTCGATCTCGCCCATGGTGCCTTCCTGGGCACGGATGCAGCCGGCGAAGTAGCGGAAGTGGTCGATGGCCAGCGGCAGGTCGGCGGCGGTGGTCTCGCGGATCGGCTTGCCGTTGTCGGTGGTCTCGATCAGCGCCAGCAGCGGCAGGTACTGCTCCATGCGGTCGGCGATCTTGTTGAGGATCGCGGCGCGCTGGGCCACCGGCGTCTTGCCCCAGGACGGGAACGCCTTGTGGGCGGCGTCCAGCGCCTTTTCCACGTCCTCGGCGGTGGAGCGGGCGACTTCGCACACCGGCTGGCCGTTCACGGGGCTGATGTTGGAGAAGTACTGCCCCTTCACCGGCGCGACCCATTCGCCGCCGATGAAGTTCTCGTAGCGCTCGCGGATGGCGAACTTGGTCTGGATCTTGTCGAGTTCCTGCTGGAGCATGATGTTCCCTCCTAAGGCCACATTGATAGCGGGTCGGTGTGTGGAGGGACTATGCCCGCGGCGGCGGCGATTTCTCCATTCAACTTTGGTACACGGCAGTCTGGCCGTATTTTTACTTGGGAGAGACGAACAAGGCGGGCAGCGTGCCGAGACTACGCCGGCGATCACCAGAAGGAGAACCCGTACAATAGTCGCATTGCCGCCGGACGGCTCCGCGCGCGACCATGATTTCCCTTGTGCACCAGGGATCAAGGAGGCTCCGCGTCCCCCATGCGCCGCACCGGATTTCTCGCCGCCCTCTGCCTGTCGACCGCCCTCGCCTCCCTGCCCGCCGTCGCCGCCGAACAGGCCATGCAGGCCGTCGACATCGGCTGGCTGACCAAGGAGCGCGACCTGCCGCCCGTCCTGTCCAACCTGGACGACATCCCCGCCGACAAGGGCGTGGCCGGGGCGCGGCTCGGCATCTCCGACAACGACACCACCGGCCGCTTCATGGGCCACGACTACACGCTGACGGAAGTGGTCGTGCCGCTGGAGGGCGACGTGGCCGACGGCTTCCGGCAACTGCGCGAAAGCGGCCACCGCCTCATCGTCACCGACCTGACGGCGGAGGAACTGAAGCAGGTGGCCGCGCTGCCCGAGGCCGCCGACACGCTCATCTTCAACGCCGGCGCGCCAGACGATGCCCTGCGGCAGTCGGCGTGCTTGGCGAACGTGCTGCACACCCTGCCCTCGCGCGCCATGCTGGCCGATGCGCTGGCGCAGTTCCTGGTGAAGAAACGCTGGCGGGAGTGGTTCCTGGTGATTGGCCCGGCCGAGGGCGACAAGGCCTTCGCCGCCGCCGTTCGCCGCGCCGCCGCCCGCTTCGGCGCCGAGATCGTGGCGGAGAAGGAATGGCAGTGGGACCACGACATCCGCCGCACCGCGCACGAGGAAATCCCGCTCGTCACGCAGGAGGTCGACTATCAGATGCTGATCGTCGCCGACGAGCGCGGCGATTTCGGCGAGTACACCCCCTACAACACCTGGGAGCCCACGCTTGTGGCAGGCACCCAGGGCCTCGTCCCCACCGCCTGGCATCGCGTGGTGGAGCAGTGGGGCGCGGTGCAGCTTCAGAACCGCTTCGAGGAGATGGCCGACCGCCCCATGGGCCCGGAAGACTACGCGGCCTGGGCCGCCGTGCGCTCGGTCGGGGAGGCGGTGACGCGGCAGAACACGGTGGCGTTCGAGCCAATCGACGCCTTCATCCGCTCCGACGCCTTCGAGCTGGCGGGCTTCAAGGGCCGCAAGCTGACCTACCGGCCGTGGAACGGCCAGCTCCGCCAGCCCATCCCGCTCGCCGCCCCGCGCGCCCTGGTGGCACTGGCGCCCATGGAGGGCTTCCTGCACCAGACCACCGAACTGGACACGCTCGGGTACGACGCGCCCGAGGTGGACTGCGACCGATGAGAAAGGACACGTCCATGCGCCTGCGCGCTTCCCTGCTGGCCCTCGGCCTGGGCCTTGCCGCCTCGCCCGCGCTGGCCGCCGGCACGCTCTATGTCTCCAACGAAAAGGACGACAACCTGTCGGTGGTGGACATCGAGACGCTGGAAGTCATCGACACCATTCCCGTCGGCATGCGCCCGCGCGGCATCACGCTCAGCAAGGACCAGAAGACGCTGTATATCTGCGCGTCGGACAGCGACGCCGTGCAGGTGATGGACATCGAAAGCCGGAAAATCCTCCACAACCTGCCGTCGGGCGACGACCCGGAGCAGTTCGCCCTGCACCCCGACGACCGGCACCTCTACATCGCCAACGAGGACGACGCCATCGTCACCGTGGTCGACACGCAAAGCCGCCAGGTGGTGGAGCAGATCGACGTCGGCGTGGAGCCCGAGGGCATGGCCGTCAGCCACGACGGCAAGTGGGCGGTGAACACCAGCGAGACCACCAACATGGTCCACTGGATCGACACGGCCACGCAGACCCTTGTCGCCAACACCCTGGTGGATCAGCGGCCCCGCCACGCCGTCTTCACCAGGGACGACAGCCTGCTGTGGGTGTCGTCGGAGATCGGCGGGACAGTCTCCATCATCGACGTCGAGAGCAAGGAGATCGTGCAGAAGATTTCCTTCGAGCTTCCCAACATCCACCCCGACCGCATCCAGCCCGTGGGCATGGAGCTGACCAGCGACGGAAGCACGGCCTTCATCTCGCTCGGCCCCGCCAACCACGTCGCCGTGGTGGACGCGCAGACCTACGAGGTGAAAGACTACCTGCTGGTCGGCCGGCGCGTCTGGCACATGACGCTGACCCCCGACGAGAAGCTTCTGTTCACCGCCAACGGCGTCTCCGGCGACGTCTCCGTCATCGACGTGGAAGACATGAGCGTGCGCAAGACCATCAAGGTGGGCCGCTACCCCTGGGGCCTGGCGATCGTGGAATGACCGACAGCGCGGCCCTGGTCATACGTGGTCTCAGCTTCGCCTACGGCGCGCGGGCGGCGCTGGAGGATGTGTCCTTCCATGTGCCCGCCGGCGGGGTGACGGCCCTGCTCGGACCGAACGGCGCGGGCAAGAGCACGCTGATGACGCTGACCGCCGGCCTCTTGAAGCCGCCGCCGGGGACCGTCACCGTGCTCGGGCACGACATGGCGGCGGCCCCGCGCAAGGCGCTGGCGCGCACCGGCATCGTCTTCCAGCAGCCGACGCTCGACCTCGACCTGACGGTGGCCCAGAACCTGCGCGTCTTCGCCAGCCTGCACGGCCTGCCGCGCAAGACTGCCGAGGCCCGCATGGCCGAGGAACTGGCGCGCCTGGACCTGACGGGTCGCGCGAAGGAGAAAGTCCGCGCGCTGAACGGCGGCCACCGCCGGCGGGTGGAGATCGCGCGCGCGCTCATGCACAAGCCGGACCTTCTGCTGCTGGACGAGGCGACCGTCGGCCTGGACGTGCCCACCCGCAAGGCGCTGGTGGCCCACGTCCATGCGCTCGCCCGCGACACCGGGCTCGCGGTGCTGTGGACCACGCACCTGATCGACGAGGTCGACCCCGCCGCCGACCGGGTGGTGGTGCTGCACAAGGCGCGCGTGCGGGCGGAGGGTGCTGTGGCCGACGTGCTGAAGCAGGCCGGCGCCGACGACCTCGCCACCGCGTTCGACCGCCTCACCGGCCCCGATGCCGCACCGCTGACGGAGGCCGCCCAATGAGCGCCGCCCTCATCGCCCTGCGGGGCATCATCGCGCGGGAAATCCTGCGCTTCGTCCACCAGCGCAGCCGGTTCCTGGGCGCCCTGGTCCGGCCGCTGATCTGGCTGCTGGTCTTCGCCGCCGGCTTCCGGGCGGCGCTCGGCGTCTCCATCATGCCGCCGTATGAGACCTACATCACCTACGAGCTTTACATCCTTCCGGGCCTGGTCGGCATGATCCAGCTGTTCAACGGAATGCAAAGCAGCCTGTCGATGGTCTACGACCGCGAGATGGGCTCCATGCGCGTGCTGCTGACCAGCCCCCTGCCCCGCTGGTGGCTGCTGGTGTGCAAGCTGTTGGCGGGCACGGTGGTCTCCATCCTCCAGGTCTATGCCTTCCTGCTGATCGCGCGCCTGTTCGGCATCGAGACGCCGGGATGGGGGTTGCTCGCCGTGCTGCCGGCCCTGGTCGCCAGCGGCATGATGCTGGGGGCGCTGGGGCTGCTGCTGTCGTCGGCCATCAAGCAGCTGGAGAACTTCGCGGGCGTGATGAACTTCGTGGTCTTCCCGCTGTTCTTCTGCTCGTCCGCCCTCTACCCGCTGTGGAAGATGCGCGAGAGCAGCGTGATCCTGTATCAGATCTGCGCCGTGAATCCCTTCACCCATGCCGTGGAGCTGATCCGCTTCGCCCTGTACCTGGAGTTCAACGCCGCCGCGCTGGGGTGGACGCTGCTGGCGGGTGCTGTGTTCCTGGGGCTGGCGGTGCTGGGCTACGACCCGGCGCGGGGCCTGATGAAACGCAAGGCGGCGGAGGCCTGATGACCATGCGCACACTGATCCTCGGCCTTCTGCTGGCCGTCGCCGCCCCCGCCCTTGCACAAGTGGAGGCACCGGCGGGCTACCGCATGGACCACTACCGCGCGCCGGTGCCCGACCATGTGCCCGGCGGCCGGGTGATCGGCATCGACGAGGCGCGCACCCTGCACGAAAGCGGCGGCGCGGTCTTCATCGACGTCATCCCCGCCACCCGCCACGACACGGGCGACGGCGGGAGTGCCTGGACCCGGCCCGCCCCGCGCGAGAACATCCCCGGCTCCCTCTGGCTGCCCAACACCGGCAAAGGCGACATCACCCCGGAAGACGCCGCCTGGCTGCGCAAGCACCTGGACCGGCTGGCGGCGGAGAAGCCGGGTGCTGGCCTTGTCTTCTACTGCATGGCCGATTGCTGGATGTCGTGGAACGCCGCCAAGCGCGCCGCCGCCTGGGACTACGGCCCGGTGCTCTGGTTCCCCGCCGGCACCGACGACTGGGCCGCCGCCGGCCTGCCGCTGGAGCCGGGCGCCCCGCCGCCCTGGCCGTGATCCCCCCGGCACCAAAGACTTATTCCCTTTCCGGCGTCCTTCGTCGCATGATGAGGATAAACACCGGCGAGCAGGGCCAACCCGCCGCCGATCATGCCAGGGAGGGCGTCCTACCATGCTCAACACGCCGCGCGTGCGGCGGGGTTACTCCCGCGCCGATCAGCCCGACCAGGCCGTGCGGGAACTGGCGAACGACCTGGCGCAGCCCGACGCGGCGCTGGTGATCGCCTTTGCGTCCTCCACCTATCCCCGTCGCGCGCTCGCCGCCGAGTTGACCGCGGCCTTTCCCGACACCTGCGTCGTCGGCTGCACGACCGCCGGCGAATTGACCCCGCTCGGCTACCGGCGCGGCACGTTGACCGGCGTCAGCCTTGCCGCGCCCGAGTTCCAGGCGGTGGCGCGGCGCATCGACAATCTCGAGGAATTTTCCGTCGCCGACGGGGTGGAACTGGTACAGGACGGCCTGACCAATCTCAGCCGCCGGATGCCGGGCATGCGCACCGATCAGGTGTTCGCCATGCTGCTCATCGACGGTCTGTCGGCCTGCGAGGAACGGGTGGTTTCGGGCCTCTACCAGGCGCTGGGCGAAATCCCGCTGTTCGGCGGCTCGGCCGGCGATGACCTGGCGTTCCAGGAAACCGGCGTGCTGTACGGCGGGGCGTTCCACAGCAATGCCGCCGTGCTGCTGCTGGTGGCGACGCAGAACCCTTTCGAGGTGTTCAAGACCGAGCACTTCGTCGCGTCCGACGAGAAGATGGTCGTCACCGAGGCCGATCCCACCCGCCGCGTGGTGACCGAGATCAACGCCGAGCCCGCCGCGCTGGAATACGCGCGCGTCCACGGCGTGCAGATCGACGAACTCACGCCCATGATGTTCGCCGCGCACCCGGTGGTGGTGAAGGTGGGCGGCGTGCCCTACGTGCGCTCCATCCAGAAGGTGAACCCCGACGGCAGCCTGACCTTCTATTGCGCCATCGACGAGGGCATCGTGCTGACCGCCGCCACCGGCGTCGACCTCACGGAAAACCTGCGCGACGCCTTCCGCCGCGTGCAATCGCGCATCGGGCCGGCGCAGCTTGTCATCGGCTGCGACTGCATCCTGCGGAACCTGGAACTGGCGCAGAACGACATCCTGGACGACGTCTCGTGCCTGCTGGCCGACCAGCGCGTCATCGGCTTCAACACCTACGGCGAGCAGTTCGGCGCCATGCATGTCAACCAGACCTTCACCGGCGTGGCGATCGGCTATGGCGGCTGACGGCGACCCGAAAACGGCCGTCTCGGCCGAGGAGCGCGTTGCGGCCCTGGAGCACGAGAACGCCAAGCTGCGCAAGATCAACAAGGTCCTGATGGACCGGGTCGAGCGCAGCATGGACTACCAGGGCAATGCGTTTTCCCTGTTCCAGACGGCCATCGTGCTGGAAAACCGCATCCGCGAGCGCACCCAGGCGCTGGAAAAGGCCCTGCGGGATCTGGAACGCACCAACCGCGACCTTTCCATCGCCAAGGACCAGGCGGAAAGCGCCCAGACGCTGCTGCGCGAGGCCATCGAGACCATCTCGGAAGGCTTCATCCTGTGCGACGCCGACGACAGGGTGGTGCTGCTGAACACCAAGTTCCGGCTGCTTTGGCCCGGCCTGTCCGACCACATCCACCCCGGCATGCCCTTTTCCGAGGTGGCGCGCCGGGCGCTGGAGCTGGACATCGTGGAGGTCATGGACAGCGCCCCGGGCGGGCGCCCGACGGTGGAGACCGCCGGCGACTGGCTGCGCTTCCGCATGCGCCAGCACCGCGACCCCGGCGAACCCATCGTCGTCAAGCTGACCAACGGCACCTGGATCCAG
Organism: Caenispirillum salinarum; assembly: GCF_044803115.1. Lineage (GTDB taxonomy): Bacteria > Pseudomonadota > Alphaproteobacteria > Rhodospirillales > Rhodospirillaceae > Caenispirillum > Caenispirillum salinarum_A. Next base: position 3,978,508 of record NZ_CP085224.1, read on the forward strand.
ATCAACGAGCGCCCCACCAAGGACGGCGGCATCGTCGGCATCTACACCGACATCACCCAGATCAAGGTCGCCGAGGCCCGCCAGCGCGAGCGGGAGCTGGCGGAAAAGTCGGTGCTGCTGCAGGCGACGCTCGACACCATCACCCAGGGCATCTCCGTGTTCGACGGCGGCTTCCGGCTGGTGGCCTGGAACGAGGGCTTCCCCAAGCTGCTGGACATCGACCCCAACGCCGTGACCCTGCACACGGGGCTGGAGAAGTTCCTGCGCAACCCCACCATCCGCGCCCAGCTTCTGGTCGACGACGACCCCGAGACCTGGCGCGACAGCCTGGACCTGCCGGCGGTACTTGAACACCGCACGGCATCCGGCCGGGTGCTGGAGGTGCGGCGCAATCCCATGCCCGGCGGCGGTTTCGTCAGTACGTATACGGACATCACGGCCCGCAAGCGGTCGGAGGAGGCGCTGCGCGACAGCGAGCGCCGCCTGCGCCTCATCACCGATGCCATGCCGGCGCTCATCGCCTATGTGGACAGCGACCGCCGCTATCGCTTCACCAACCGCGGCTACGAGGACTGGTTCGGCCGCCCGCGCGACGAGATCAACGGCCGCGAGATGGACGAGGCGCTCGGCCCCACCCTCTACCGCCTGCGCAAGCCCTATGTGGACCGCGCGCTGGCCGGCGAGCCGGTGACCTTCGAGATGCACCTGCCCACCGAGGAAAGCAGTATCGAGTACGCCCATGCCACCTACGTCCCCCATGTGGCGCGCTCGGGCGAGGTGCTGGGCTTCTTCGCCCTGATCCAGGACATCACCGAACGCCGCCGCGCAGCCGAGGCGCTGCGAGAGGCCAAGGAAACCCTGGAAATCCGGGTGGAGGAACGCACGCGCGCCCTGACCACGCTGAACGAGGAGCTGCGCCACGCCAAGGCGGAGGCCGAGCAGGCCAACCTGTCCAAGACCAAGTTCCTGGCCGCCGCCAGCCACGACCTTTTGCAGCCCCTGAACGCCGCCCGCGTCTTTGCCGGCGCGCTGCAGGACCGCCGCATGTCCGGCCCCAACCGCGAGCTTCTGAACAACGTGACCGCGGCGCTGGAGGCGGTGGATGAGCTTCTGTCGGCGCTGCTGGAAATCTCGCGCCTGGATGCCGGCGTGCTGACCACCGACGTGCGCGACTTCCCCATCGCCGACCTGATGGCGACGCTGGCCGCCGAGCACGCGCCGCTGGCCCTGGCGCGCGGGCTGACGCTGCGCCACGTGCCGCGGTCCTGCGTGGTGCGCACCGACCAGCAACTGCTCAGCCGCGTGATGCGCAACTTCCTGTCCAACGCGCTGCGCTACACCGCCGAGGGCCGCATCCTGCTGGGCTGCCGCCGCCACCGCGACGGGCTGCTGGTCGGCGTGTGGGACACGGGCATCGGCATTCCACCTGACAAGCAGCGGGAAATCTTCGAGGAGTTCCGGCGGCTTCGCGCCAACCCCGACCGCCGGGGCGACAACGGCGTGGGCCTGGGCCTGGCCATCGTGGAGCGTATCGCCCGGCGCATGGGGCACCGCATCGTGGTGGAGTCCACCCCCGGCAAGGGCTCGTTCTTCGGCATCATCGTACCCAAGGGCGACCGCGCCGCCGTGCCGGTGGCCCGCCGCACGGCCCCGACACGGGCGCGCGACCGGGTGGCCGGCGCGACCGTGGCCGTCATCGACAACGAGGCGAGCATCCTGGCCGGAATGACGGCGCTGCTGAAGGGGTGGCACTGCAAGCCGATCACGGCGACGGACACGGAAAGCTTGCTGGCCGCCGTGGACTCGGCCGAAGTGGTGCCGGACGTCATCATCGCCGACTACCACCTGGCCGATGACGCCATCGGTCTGGATTCAGCCGCCGCCCTGCGCGCCCACCTGGGCCGCCCGGTGCCGACCATCGTCATCACCGCCGACCGGACCGAGGAGATCGCCAAGGCCGTCCGCGACCGGGGCTGGCACCTGATGACCAAGCCCGCCCGCCCCGCCCGCCTCCGCAGCCTGCTCGCCCATCTGCTGGCGGGGGGTGGTGTCGGCGGAGAGGGAGAGGGGTGAAGGGGCGCCTTACACGGGCGTCTTCACCTTCGCCGGCGCCTCCGTCGCGCCCTCGGCGGCGGCGGCCTTGCGCCTGGCCGTGTCCTCGGCCTGTTGCAGGCGCAGCGGTACGCGCTTCTCGAACTCGGTGATGTAGTCGCGGGTCAGCGGCACCGCCTCCTGGTGGCAGGCCAGTTGAATCTGGAAGATCATGTGGCTTTCGTGCCGAAAGGCCATTTCCGACGCCAGCAGATAGAACTCCCACATGCGGCAGAACCGCTCGTCATAGAGCGCCTTGGCCTTCTCGCGGTTGGCGGCGAAGCGTTCCGACCAGTGGCGCAGGGTCAGCGCATAGTGCAGGCGCAGCATCTCCACGTCGCAGCCGATCAGCCCCTGGCGCTCGACGGCCGCCATCGTTTCCGACAGCGCGGGAGAATAGCCGCCGGGGAAGATGTACTTGCGGATCCACGGGTTGGTGCCGCCCGGCGGGTCGGGGCGGCCGATGGTGTGCAGCAGCGCCACGCCGTCGGGCTTGAGCAGCGCGCGCACCTTCTCGAAGAACTCGTCATAGTGGCTGGCGCCGACGTGCTCGAACATGCCGACCGACACGATGCGATCGAAGCTGTCCTCCACCAGCCGGTAGTCCAGCAGGTGGAAGGTCACCTGGGCGTCCAGCCCTTCCTCGTTGGCGCGGCGGCGGGCGACGGTCAACTGCTCGGTCGACAGGGTGACGCCGGTGACATGCACGCCGAACTCGCGCGCCAGGTACAGCGCCATGCCGCCCCAGCCGCAGCCGATGTCCAGCACCCGCATCCCCGGCTCCAGAAGCAGCTTGGCGGCGATGTGGCGCTTCTTGGCTTCCTGCGCGACGTCCAGGCTTTCCGTGCCGGTGGGGAAGTAGGCGCAGGAATACTGGCGGTCGACGTCCAGGAACAGGTCGTACAGCTCGCCCGACAGGTCATAGTGGTGGGCGACGTTCTTGCGCGCGACGTGGACCGGGTTGTTCTGGTGCACCCACCGCAGGCCTCCGTTGACCCGGCTCTGGAGGTCCAGCAGCCAATGGCCGTCACCCCGATACATGTTGAACATCAGGCAGTTGAGGGTATCGCGCAGGGTGCCCTGGTCGATCTCGATACCGCCGTTCATGTAGCCCTCGCCGAAAGCCAGCGCCGGGTTGGTGACCAGCCGCCGGTGCAGGGCCTTGTCGGTCAGCCGCATGGTCACGGGGCCGGGCCGGTGCTCCGTCGGGACGTCGGTGAAGGGGCGGCCGCCGTAGCGGTGGGTGTTGCCGTCGGCATCGATCAGCGTGACGTCGCCGTAACGGATCAGGTTATCGAGAACCCGGTCGAGCAGCATGGGCATCCCCCTGTCTGGCGAAAGCGGCGGCTGGGTCAAAACCGCGACACTAAAATAATGGTGGGTGGCCGGGGAAGAACGTACAAGATGCCGCAAGGGATGCGGGGCCGGGCTACGCCGTCAGGGGAAGGTCCCGCCGGTCTCCAGCACCGTAATCAGCCGGTGGTAATAGGATGTGTCACAAGTGACGCCGGCTGTTTCTGCCTCGGCCAGGGATGAACACAGGTTCAGGGCCGCCGGCGGCCGCATGTCCTTTGACCGCTGCTGAAAGGCCGCCAGCGCCCGGCCGTCGCCGGCCCCGATCAGGTCGGCGCCGAGAAGCGGGCTCACCATGCCGCATGTCTCCAGAAGCGGAAACCGCACCAGCGGGTCCAGCGCGTTCAGAAGCCGCGGGCCGCACAATTGCGGCGGGAACCCCTTTTCCGGCTCCAGCCGCTCCACCAGTCTCTCGCAGGCGTGGATCAGGAAATCCAGCACCGGCGTCGCCGGCATGAACAGGCAAGCGGCGTTATGCACGTTGCGCCGCGCCACCGGCCGGGCGCCGGGCTTCGGCCCCGGCTGCACCCAGACCTCCACACCGAAGGCATGGGAATGATCGGCAGCCGCCGCATCAAGATCGGCGGAGAGGCGGCCGGGCGCGAACACCAGCACGTCGGCATCCAGCCATACCGCGCGCGCCGCGCCCTCGGCCAGCGCATCCCGCGCCCGCAACAGCCGCCCCAGGTCGGCCGCCGTCGCCATGCGGCCGTGATCGCGGCATTTGGCCATGTAGGCGGGCGGGATGCCGTCGAACAGCGCGTCATCGTCGAGCAGGCGGTAAGCATACCCATGAGCCTCGGCAAACGCCCGCACGCTGTCCAGGCACCGCCGCATCCAGGGCGGCGGATCGGGGCGGTGGGACTGCAGGAGGATGCGGTCGGCGGCGGACATGGCGGCGGCAGAGTAACCCGCCGCGCGTCCGCTCCGCTACCGCTTGCGCGCCAGGGTCAGGCCGTCGCCGATGGGCACCAAGACGTGGTCGACGCGGTCGTCGTCGGCGACAAGGCTGTTGAAGGCGCGGATGGCGCGGGTGTCGGCGTCGTCCTTGGCGTCGTCCACCACGTCGCCGTGCCACAGCACGTTGTCCACCGCCATCAGGCCGCCGGGCCTCAGGAGCGTCAGCGCCGACTCGTAATAGTCGGCGTAGTTCTCTTTGTCGGCGTCGATGAACGCCAGGTCGTAGGGCGGTGCGCCGTCGGCCGCGCGCTCGGCCTCCAGCGCCGACAGGGTGTCGAGCGCCGGCGCCAGCCGCAGGTCCATGCGCGTCGAAACACCGGCCCGGTCCCAGTAGCGGCGGGCGACGGCGGTATAGTCGGCGCTGACGTCGCAGCAGGTGACCGTAGCCCCGTCGTCGGGCAGGGCGAGGGCCATCCACAGCGAGGAATAGCCCGTGAAGGTGCCGACCTCCAGCACCCGCCGCGCCCCCGTCAGCTTCACCAGCAGGTGCAGAAGCTGGCCCTGTTCAGGGCTGGTCTGCATGCCCGCGCCCGCCATGCCGGCGGTTTCCTCGCGCAGTTCGGCCAGCACGGCCGGCTCGCGAACGCCGACGGCGCGCATGTAGGCCTCGAGCGCCTCCGACATGGGCGTGGTGGTGCGGGACATGAGCGGCTCCTCGGATTCAGGGGATCTGTCACCGCGACGGCGGCGGGGCGTCCGGGCGGGTGAGCAGGAAGACGGCGACGCAGGCCATGGTCCCTCCCACGGCCACCGGCACCAGCGGATCGGCCGCCGCCCAGGCGACATAGGCGAGGCTGAGCGCCATCAGGCTGACGGCGGCGACCTTGGCGCGGCGGGGCACGGCGCGATGCTCGTGCCAGGCCACCAGGGTCGGGCCGAAGCGCGGATGACCGTACAGCCACGCCAGCAGCCGCCGGGACGAGCGGGCGAAGGCCCAGGCGGCGACCAGCAGGAAGGGCGTCGTCGGCAGCACCGGCAGCACGGCCCCGGCCGCGCCCAGGCCGACGCAGGTGCAGCCCAGGACCAGAAGAAGCCAGCGCAGCGGCCCCGTCACCGGCCGCGGCCCGACGCCGTCATCGGCTTCGGACGCCGTCTGTTCAACCCGTGACGCCATGGCGCAGGACGCCTCCCAACGCGGTGAACCCATCCCGTGAGTGTGGGGGCCGGACGCCGGAAAATCCAGGGCCGTCGGGGCATCAGCGCCCGGTGCCGTCGCCCCGCACCGCGGCAAACGCCTCGCGCAGCGCATCGGTCAGGCCGACGGCGGTCAGCGGCTTGTGAAGCGTCGCCACCACGTCGGCCGCAAGGCCCATGGGCGTGGCGCTGCCCGAGATCGCGACCTCGGTCATCAGGATGACCCGCGGCGGCCGCTCCTGTTCGGGGCGCCTGCTCAACGCCGCAAGCGCCCGGTCCGCACCGTCCAGATCCACCACCAGCACGTCGGCCGCCGCCACGGCCAGGGTTGTTTCGATCAGGCGCCGGTCCTGCAACGCTACCGCCTCGAACCCCTCCGCCTCGGCGCTTTCGGCGATCATGTCGGCAACTTCCGGGTGGCCGTCGAGGGCGACGAGGAAGGGCTTCAGGAACTGGCTCATCGAGAGGACTTTCTTCATGCGATACCTGACGGGCATCGCGTGGCGCCGATACAGAGCGGGTTTACGGGCTGGGAACTAAAAAGGGTAATTCCTTACCAAACACCCTGTACAGCGCCAACGTTCAATCGTTCCGCGACTGCAACTGTAGTGCCGCACCGCCGGGGCCGTTATTTGGACGGACAGGACCGCCGAAGGGGTTCGCCGCCTCCCCCGAATCCCGTGACACTGCACGCGCACCGCGATGCGGCGGCGCAACATTCGCGCCAACGTGAATGCGCGTTGACATGGCTGTTCAAGCGCTTACCCTCGAAAAAGCCAGTATGGCGGTCGGGATTGGGGGCGCGGGAGGCGCCGCCGGTCCGCGGCCTGCCGTCGCAAACAAGCTGTTCAACGGGAGGAATACCGCATGATCTCCAGGCGTGGGTTCGTCGCCGCCACCGCCATCGCCGGTCTGGGTCTCGGCCTGACGGTCGCCGATGCGCAGGAAGCGCGGGCGCAGGACACCAACTACCTGCTCGCCACCGCGTCCACCGGCGGCACGTACTACCCCGTCGGCGTCGCGCTTGCGACCCTGACCAAGGTCAAGTTGCAGCCGGGCGAAGGCATCGGCATGTCGGCCATCAACTCGGCCGGCTCGGGCGAAAACATCAAGCTGATCCGCGAGAAGCAGGCCCAGTTCGCCATTCTCCAGGGCCTGTACGGCTACTACGCCGCCCAGGGCGTCGGCCCGCTGGAGCAGGAGGGCAAGCAGGATCATCTGCGCAGCGTCTCCATGCTGTGGCAGAACGTGGAGCACTTCGTCGTCGACGACGAGCACCGCGACAGCGGCACCATGAGCGATTTCGCCAACCTGCCGGAAGGCTCGAAGGTCGCGCTGGGCCGCCAGAACTCGGGCACGCTGGGCTCCAACCGCACCATCCTGGGCAACCTGGGCGTCGACATCGACGAGCATTTCGACCTGATGTACGCCGGCTACACCCCCTCGGCCGAGGCGCTGCAGAACGGCCAGGTGGCGGGCATCTCCACCCCCGCCGGCGTGCCGGTCGGCGCGGTGACGCAGCTGATGGCCGCCGCCGGCGGCTCGGTGGCGCCGCTGGACTTCACCGACGAGCAGGTGGCCGAGGCCAACGGCGAGATGGACCTGTGGAGCCGCTACACCATCCCCGCCGGCACCTACCCGGGCCAGGAGGCGGACTGGAACACCATCGCGCAGCCCAACTTCCTGGCGGTCCATGCCGACGTGCCGGAAGATCACGTCTACCTGATCACCAAGACCGTCTACGAAAACCTGCCCTTCCTGCAGGCAATCCACCCGGCCACCAAGGCCATGGCGCTGGAGAAGGCCATCGCCGGCCTGCCGGCTCCGCTGCACCCGGGTGCCGCCCGCTACTACGAGGAACAGGGCGTGGACATCCCGGAAAAGCTGATGGCGAAGTAAGCGCCGCCGGCTGATCCGAACCTCACCGGACCCCGCCCCGGCGCCTTCGCGCACCGGGGCGGGAGCCGTTTCGACAAGAACAGACCGCCGCCGCGCGCCCGCGCCCCACCCCTCGCGCGACTGACGCGAAAGACCGGCGCGGCGGAGCAGGGAGACCCGCATTCCATGCCCAAGACGGCCCGCACCCGCGATCCCAAGGAGCCGCCGGAGCCCAGCGCCGAGGACACCGCCGAGGCGCAGAAGCAGCCGAGCCCGCCGCCGCCGGACGACGCCGGCCTGCCGCGCCGCTGGCTTCTCATGGGCTTTGCCGTCGGATTCCTGCTGGCAGTCGGGCACATCTACCTGGCACTGTTCCCCGAACTGTCGGAACTGGAGCGCAACGCCTTCCACTTCGGCGGATTTGCCTTTCTGTGCGCCCTGTACTTCCCCTTCAGCAAGCGGGCGCGCGAAAAGGCACCCGCCTTCTGGCGCTGGGCCGACCTGGCGCTGGGGCTGGTGGCGGTCGCCGCCGCCTTCCACGTCGCCACCGCCGAAAGCGCCATCTACGACCGCGGCGTGCGGCTGACGGCGCTGGACTGGACGGCGGGCGTGGCGCTGATCCTGTGCGCCATCGAACTCACCCGCCGCGCGACCGGCTGGGTGATCCCCATCCTCATCGTCGCCTCGCTGTCCTACGTGGGCTGGTGGGGCCAGTTCGTCGAGGGCGTCTTCCAGTTCAAGGGCCTGACGTGGGAGACGGTGCTGTTCCGATCCCTCTACGGCGACTTCGCCCTGTTCGGGACCATTGCCAGCATCAGCTCCACCTACGTCTTCCTGTTTATCATCTTCGGCGCCTTCCTGGTGCGCTCGGGTGCGGGCGAGTACATCATCGACCTGTCGCGCGCCGCCGCCGGGCGCCTGGTCGGCGGCCCCGGCCTGGTGGCGGTCATCGCATCGGGCCTGACCGGCACCATCTCGGGCTCGGCCGTCGCCAACACGGCGTCCACGGGCGTCATCACCATTCCCATGATGAAGCGCGCCGGCTTCCCAGCGCGCTTCGCCGGCGCGGTGGAGGCCTCCAGCTCCACCGGCGGGCAGCTCATGCCGCCGATCATGGGCGCCGGCGCCTTCGTCATGGCCAGCTACACCCAGTTGCCCTACGAGCAGATCATCGCCGTCGCGGCCCTGCCCGCCCTGCTCTACTTTGCCTCCGTCGGCTTCTTCGTGCGCATCGAGGCGCGCCGCCAGGGCCTGCAACCCCAGGTCTACGAAGGGCCGGGCCTGTGGCAGACCACGAAGGAGCGCGGCGCGTCGTTCATCATTCCGATCATCGTGCTGATCGTGCTGCTGGTGAACGGCTTCACGCCCACCTATGCCGCCGCCATCGGCATCGCCACCGTCATCGCCGCCAGCTGGCTGACACGCACGCCCATGGGCCCCAAGGCCATCGTCGAGGCCCTGGCCCACGGCGCGCGCAACATGGTGATGACGGCGGTGCTGCTGTGCGCCGTCGGGCTGGTCATCAACGTCATCGTCACCGCCGGCGTCGGCAACACCTTCAGCCTGATGATCGCCGACTGGGCGGGCGGCAACCTGCTGATCGCCATCGCCCTGATCGCCCTGGCCTCGCTGGTGCTGGGCATGGGCCTGCCGGTGACGGCGGCCTACATCGTGCTGGCGACCCTGTCGGCGCCAGCGCTCCGCGACATGATCGCCGACAGCACGGTCATCGACATGATCGCCGGCGGGCAGTTGGGCGCCCAGGCGCAGGCGATCATGATGATTTCCGCCCCCGACGCCGCCGCCAAGCTGGCCGCGCCCATGCCGGTCGCCGAGGCGAAGGCGCTGCTGATGAACCTGCCGATGGAGATCCGGGCGGCCCTGCGCGACCTGGTGGTGGACCCGGCGGTGATGACGGCGGCGCTTCTGTCGGCGCACATGATCATCTTCTGGCTCAGCCAGGACAGCAACGTCACCCCGCCGGTGTGCCTGGCGGCCTTCACGGCGGCGGCCATCGGCAACTCCGACCCCATGCGCACCGGCCTTACCAGCTGGAAGATCGCCAAGGGCCTCTACATCGTGCCCGTGCTGTTCGCCTACACCCCGCTGTTGTCGGGCGACTGGGGCGCGGCGGTCGAGGTGTTCCTGTTCGCGCTGGTCGGCATCTACGGCATGGCGGCCGGCATGGACGGCTGGATGGAGGCACGGCTGCCGCTGCTGCTGCGGCCCGTCAGCTTTGCCGCCGGAGTCGCCTGCGTGTGGCCCGCCAACCTGCTGGTCGACGTCGCCGGCGTCGCGGTGGTCTTCTCCCTGTTCGCCTGGACGGTGTGGAAGAGCCGCCAGGGACCGGCGGCCCCGGCGGCGTCCCGCGCAGCCGGCTGATCAGCGCCGGAAGACGGCCACCACCTCCACATGGGCGGCCCAGGGAAACTGGTCGACGGGCAGCACGCTTTCCATGGCGTAGCCGCCGTCGACCAGAAGCCGGGCGTCGCGGGCGAAGGTGGCGGGGTTGCACGACACCGCCACCACCACGCCCGGCCCGTGGGCGGCCAGCTCCGCCGCCTGGGCCTGGGCGCCGGCACGCGGCGGGTCGAAGACCACCGCCGCGAAGCGCTTCAGCTCCTTCGCGCCCAGCGGCCGCTCGAACAGGTCGCGGTGCTCGGCCGTCAGCCCGTCCAGTCCCAACGCCGACACCGCGCCGACTGCCTCGGCCGCGCCCTCCGCCAGATGCACCACCCGCCCCGCCGCATGCAGGGGCAGCGCGAAGGTGCCGATGCCGCCGAACAGGTCCGCCACCGGCCCGCGCGGGGCCGTCTCCACCGCCCGCAGCACATGATCGACCAGCGCCGCCTCGCCCTCGCGCGACGGCTGGAGAAAGCCGCCCGCCGGCAGCGCCACCAGACGCCCGCCCAGGCGCACCTCGGGCAGGCGCCGCGCCGCGGCCGGCTCGGGCGGGCCTCCGTCGATGCGCAGCGACAGGCGGGCCAGGTCGTGCTCGGCGGCGAAGGCGGCCAGCCGCTCGCGCGTCTCCAGGTCCGGCTCCGCCCCCAGGTCGAGCACCACGTCGGCGCCCGTGTCGGTCAGCGTCACGGCGCAGTCGCCGCCCTTGCGCGGCAGCGGCAGGGCACGGATCAGGCCGCGCAGGGGCGCCACCAGGGCCCACAGGGGCTCTGTCGGCAGAAGGCAGCCTTCGATGGGCACCACGGCGTGGCTGGCGCGGGCGTTGAAGCCCAACACCGCACCGCCGCCCTGACCCTTGACCGCGAAGGTGGCGCGCCGGCGCGTGCCCGCCGGAAGCGACAGGGTCGCCGCCACGCCGCCGGTCTGCTCGGGCCCGAAGCCCCGGCGGGCCAGCGCCTGCACCACAAGGTCACGCTTCCAGGCCGCCAGGGCCTCGGGCGCCATGTGCTGTAGGGCGCAGCCGCCGCAGCGGCCGAAGTGCGGGCACGGCGGCTCCACGCGCTCGGGCGCCGCGGCCTCCACCGCCTCCAGCCGCGCCGCCCGGCCGTCGCCGCGGGGCTCGCCGGGACGCACCGTCACGCGCTCGCCGGGCAGGACGCCGGGAATGTAGAGCCGTTCTCCGCCGTCCGGCCGAGTCGCAATGCCGTCGCCGCGCGCCCCGATGGTGTCGACCACCACCGAAGTCGGCGCACCCGGCGTCGCCCGCTTCTGTCCACGCCTTCCACGATACGGTTTCTTCTGCGCCACGCGCCAATCCCCTCATAATCCTCAGGGCCTCCGAACCCTGTGGTTGAGCGGAGGCCGTCATTAAGTTGCAAAACAGCGCGGCTGCGGTGAAATTTTTGTGTCCCACTGCGCCGAAAGTTGACCCTGCTACCCCTGCTGGGAGATTAAACAGGGGCGGTTCCTTATAATCCCATCGCGGCCAGAAGCGGAGGCTCAGGTGTTCACCGGGCTCTCGAGCATGCACCAGGCGATCCAGCCGACCCGAGACAGCCACTTCGCCGGAGCCTTCGCCCGGCGCGGCGGCAGTCCGGTCGTGCTCGGCCCCCGCTGGTTGACCGTCGCGCAGATGCTGGACGTGGCGCTGCAACCCATCGTCAACATCCACACCGGCCGGTGCCTGGGCTATGAGGCGCTGGTGCGCGGCACCGATGCCGCCGGCTTCGAGTCCATCAAGGCGTTCCTGGACGCCAGCGCCGACGACGGATGCCTGGCCGAGATGGAGGTGTTGATCGCCGACCTGGCGGTGCGCAAGTTCGCCGCCCTGCATCATCACCGCGACCTGAAACTGTTCCTCAACGTCGACGGACGCACGCTGTCGCACCTCAACACCTACGGCCAGGGCCTGCGGCAGGTCCTGCGCGCGGCCCGGCTGACCGAGGGCGCCCTGATCATCGAGATCAGCGAGCACCACGCCGGCACCGCCGAACCCGAGGGACACGACACGCTGGCCACCCTGCGCGGCCTGTGCGGCAAGATCGCCGTGGACGATTTCGGCGCCGGCTATTCCGGCATGCCGCTGTTGTACTTCGCCCAGCCGGAATACATCAAGATCGACCGCTTCTTCATCGACGGCATCGAAAGCGACAGCCGCAAGAAGCTGTTTCTGTCGCACATGGTCAACGTCGCCCACCTGCTGGGCATCCTGGTGGTGGCCGAGGGCGTGGAGACCGAGATCGAGTTCTACATCTGCAAGGACATCGGCATCGACCTCGTGCAGGGCTTCCTGATCCAGCATCCGGTCACCGAGACCGGTGCGCTCGCCACGATTTACCCGGTGGTGGAGGCCATGGCGTCGCGCGACCGGCGCAAGGGCGGCTCGGGCGACCAGAAGCTCATCGCCCAGTGGATCGAGGCCATCGAACCCATCGTCTACGGCGTCGAGATGACCGCCGTGTTCGACCGCTTCCGCCAGGACAAGACATCCACCTTCTTTCCGGTGGTGGACGAACACCACGAGCCCTTGGGAATCATCCGCGAGCTGGACCTCAAGGACTACACCTATTCGCTCTACGGCAAGGAGCTGATGAGCAACAAGGCCTTCGGCCGCAAGCTGAAGGACTTCGTGTGGAAGTGCCCCGTGGCCGACATCAACACCAAGGCCGAAAGCATCCTCGACGTCTATTCGGCGGCCAGCGAGGACAGCGAAGGCATCATCATCATCGACGACAACAAGTACGTCGGGTTCCTGTCCGCCCGGTCGCTGCTGCGCGTCATCTCGGAAAAGAACCTGGCGCTGGCCCGCGACCAGAACCCGCTGACCAAGCTGCCCGGCAACAATCTCATCAACGAATATCTGGGCAAGGCGCTGGCCGAGGCCGAGGCATCCTACGTGGTTGCCTACATCGACTTCGACAACTTCAAGCCGTTCAACGACAAGTACGGCTTCCGCCAGGGCGACCGGGCGATCACGCTGTTCGCCGACATCATGCGGTCCGACCTGCCCAAGCAGGACACCTTCATCGGCCACGTCGGCGGCGACGACTTCTTCGCGGCCTTCCGCAACACGTCCTTCGAGACGGCCGAAGCCATGGTCCGCCACGCCATCGACCGCTTCCGCCACGACGTGGAAAGCTTCTACGACGAGGACGCGCGGCGCGAGGGCTTCATCATCGCCAAGAACCGCGAGGGCGAGATGCGCCGGATGCCGTTGCTGTCGGCCTCGGCGGCCATGGTGCTCATCCCGGCCGGCCACGCGCCGGGGTCGCTGGACGAGATCAGTTCGCTGATCGCGGAGTTGAAGAAGGAAGCCAAGGCCGCCCCGGACAGGCTGGCCGCGCGCGAAGTGCGGCCGGCGGACGTGGCGGACGCCTGACGCAACCGGGGCCGCGGTCCCTCTCCGCTGCCCGGAAATGCACATCGCCGGACCATGCGGCCCGGCGACGTGTCCCCCTCCCCGCCCCTCGGCGGAGCACGTATCGGCGCGTCAGTTGGAGCCGACGGCCTCCGGCGCCTGGCCGGCTTTGCCGGCTTCCGCCTTTTCCAGGCTGGTCAGGCCCAGGCGCGAGGCTGCCACGACCGCGCCTGTGCGGTTGGAGACGTTCAGCGCCTTGAGAATGGCGGTGACGTGCAGCTTCACCGTGCCTTCCGACAGGTTGAGAATGCGCGCGATTTCCTTGTTGGATTTACCCTGGCCGAGCAGTGCCAGCACCTCGCGCTGGCGCGGGGTCAGGGGTGTCGCGTCCAGGCTGAGGTCGGGACCGGCCATGGCATCGCGGCCGGTGACCGCGTTCTCGTCGATCAGCGCCGGCGGCAGGTAGACGCCGCCGGACATGACCAGCCGCAGCGCCGACAGCATCACCTTGCTGCTGCTCGTCTTCGGGATGAAGCCGGCCGCCCCCAGCCGCACGGCCTCCAGCACCAGGCGCCGGTCCTCCGACGCCGACAGGATCACCACCGGAACCTTGGGCAGGCGACGCTTGACGGCGCCCAGCCCCTCGCTCCACGGCATGCCCGGCATCACCAGGTCCAGCAGCACCAGGTCCAGGTCGTCTTCCTGGTTCGTTATTTCCAGCGTCTGGTCGTAGCTTGACGCCTCGATCACCGTCAGGTCGGGACCGAGGTCGCTCAGCACCAGCCGCAGGCCGTCGCGGAACAGCTCGTGGTCGTCAGCGATCAGGATCTTCAATCCGCTTCCCCTCACAGCATTGCCGCGCGTCCGTCGCGCGGGCACCGACGCCGCCGGCCCCGCCGGTCAGCCGGACGCCCCACCCCACGGGAGCACTCCGCGACACGGCAGCGTATGACCGTCTACGTCTTTGGACGGTTGAAGTCTACGCCTTCCAGTCCAAGATTGCGACCCCTAATGGCGGGTTCATGCACCGCAGCAATGTCAGGCCCGACGCGCCGGGGAGACTTTCCGACGGCGCACAGCGATAACGCGAGTCCGCGCACAAGAAGCTGTCCTTTGGTCTTATGACGTAAGGAAAAGCAGTAAACAGCGACGTTGACATGCGGAAGAATATGCCCGATCCACAATAATGGAGGCAGATACCCGATCAAAAGAATCGGGATCATGACCGCCAGCAAGAGCGCCGAACCTTTACGCTCGACACCGGCAGAAGCCGGGTCGCCGTGGGATGGCGCCGGGGAGGAGGTTTTTCGTCCATGTCACCCAGGGACGGGGCCCGCACACCGTTCACCCGCCTCGCCGCCGGCAGCAGGCTGAGGTGCGATGCTCAGACGCTGCAGGCCCTCATCGACAATCTGCCGTCGGGCGTAACGTTTTTCGGGGCCAACCTTGAGCTGATCGCCTGCAACGATCGGTTCCGCACGCTACTCGACCTGCCCGAGTCGCTTTTTGTCGACGGTATGCCGACGCTGGTCACCCTGGCCCGCCACCTTGCGGCCCGCGGCGAGTATGGCGACGGCGACCCCGAAATCCAGGTCCACGAGATGGTCGAGCGCTACCGCGAGATGCGCCCGCACGTCTACGAGCGCACCCGCCCCGACGGCACGGTGCTGGAGGTCCGCGGGGCGCCGCTGGCGCAGGGCGGCTTCGTCACCACCTACACCGACATCACCGACCGCAAGCGCGCCGAGGAGGAGGCGAAGCGCTACGCCTCGTACCTGGGCGCGGTGCTCGACAGCATGCCGCACGGCATCTCGGTCATCGACGAGCGCTTGAGGATCATCTTCGCCAACACCCGCATCGGCGAAATCCTGGACCTGCCGCCCGGCGCGTTCCGGCCCGGCGATCCGTTCGAGTCGGTGATCCGCCACAACGCCGAGCGCGGCGAATACGGCCCCGGCGACACCGAAGCCCAGATCATGCGCCGCATCGGCCTGGCCCTGAAGTTCGAGCCCCACCACTTCGAGCGCACGCGCCCCAACGGCCACGTCCTGGAGGTCCAGGGCACGCCGGTGGACATGGACGGCCGCAAGGTGGGCTTCGTGACCACCTACACCGACATCACAGAACGCAAGCGCGCCGAGGAAGAGGTGCGCCGCGCCCGCGACCTGATGACCGAGGCCATCAACGCCTCCGCCGCCTTCGTGTGGGAGCTGGACGCCAGCGGGCGCTACACCTATTCCCTCGGGGCCGAAAAGCTGCTCGGCTACACCGACGCCGAGATGGTCGGCCGCCGGTTCGGCACCTTCCACGAGGACTGTGCCGACCGCAGCACGGCCGGCGACCCGTCGGCCGGCACCCACGACGCCATCGCCCGCGGCGAGCCCTTCAAGAACGTGACCATCTGCCTGCGCCGCAAGGACGGCGCTACCGTCTACCTGTCTTCCAGCGGCCACCCCATTGCCGGCGGAGACGGGCACCCCTCCGGGTATCGCGGCGTCGACGTCGACGTGACCGAACTGACGGAAGCCCGCATGCAGCTGGAGCGCCAGGCCCTGCACGACCCGCTGACGGGGCTGGCCAACCGCCACAAGTTCCTGGAGCGCTTCACCCTCGAGTGCGAGCGCCAGCGCCGCTGGAACAGCCCGCTGTCGCTGCTGGTCATCGACGTGGACCACTTCAAGCGCGTCAACGACCGCCACGGCCACCTGGTGGGCGACGTGGTGCTCAAGCGCGTCGCCGCCCGGCTGGACGGCACAGTGCGCCGCACCGACCTTGTGGCCCGCTTCGGCGGCGAGGAGTTCATCGTCCTGCTGCCGGAAACCGACGCCGAGGGCGCCGCCGCCCTGGCCGAAAGCCTGCGGACCCGCATCCGCGCCGAGCCCGTGCGCGCCGAAGCCGGCGGGGCGGCCGTCTCGGTGACGGTGACGGTCTCCATCGGCGCCGCCACCATGACGGCGCAGCGGCCGCAGTCCTTCGACGACCTCATGGAGCGCGCCGACCGCGCCGTCTACCGCGCCAAGCACGGCGGACGGGACCGGGTGGAGTGCGCCGCCGCCACGCCGGCCGGCTGAGGGCCCTGCCGTGCCGCCGCCGACAATGGATGACAGCGCCGCCGCGACCGGCCATCATGCCGGCATGAGCCAGTCCGACCGCCCCGACACCCTGCCCGGCGATCTGGTCACCAGCGACCGCGAGGTGTTCGCCAACCACATGGCGCTGATCGCCAGCATGACGCGGGAGTTTTCCAGCTCCCGCGACAGCCAGGCCGTCAGCCGCCACGGGCTGGAGCGGATCACCACCTTCCTGGGCGCCGAGGCCTCCAGCCTGTTCCTGCTGTCCGACGACGGCCGCGACCTCCACTGCGCCGCCTGCTTCGGACCGGTGGACGTGACGGGCATGCGGGTGCCGCTGGGCCAGGGCATCGTCGGCCGCGCCGTCAAGCGCAACAAGACGCAGATGGTGCGCGACGCCCGCCATGATCCCGATTTCGGCGGCCAGGACATTGCCGAGGAAACGGGCTTCGTCACCCGGTCGGTGCTGGTCGCGCCGCTGTCGCTGGGCAGCGAGCGCCTGGGCGCCATCGAGATCATCAACAAGGCCGGCGGCGACGGCCTGTTCGACGAGCACGACCAGACCCTGCTGGAGGTGCTGGCGGGCTCGGCGGCGCTGGCCATCGACAACTTCCGCCTGACACAACGGCTGGTGGAGCAGGAGCGCGCCCGCCACGAACTGACCCTGGCGGCCGAAATCCAGCGCAGCCTGCTGCCGCGCCCGGCCAACGACGCCTATCCGGTCCACGGCATCAACGCGGCGGCCCGCATGGTCTCGGGCGACTTCTTCGACATCGTCGACTGCGGCGAGGAAGCCGGCCGCCCCGGCACCGGGCGCATCTGGTTCGCCATCGGCGACGTGTCGGGCAAGGGAATGAACGCCGCCATTCTCATGACCAAGACGGCCAGCCTGTTCCGCTGCCTGTGCAAGACCGTCGACAACCCGGGGCGGTTGCTGGCCTCCATCAACGCCGAGTTGTGCGAAACCGGCAGTCATGGCATGTTCGTCACCATGATCGCCGGTTATCTGGACCGCGAGACGGGGAACGTGGTGCTGGCCAATGCCGGCCACGAGCCGCCGCTCATCGTGCCCGCCGACGGCGGGGCCATGGACGCGGTGCCCGCCGAGGCGCCGCCGCTGGGCATTGCTGCCGACATCGTCGGACCCGAGGGCTATCCCGAGCATCCCCTGCACCTGGGCGACGGATCCCTCTACGTCTTCACCGACGGGCTGACGGAAGCCTACACCGCCGCCGAGGGCGACGCCGTGCTGGGATCCGAGGGCGCGCGCCGCCTGATCCGCCACGTCGCCGCCCTGCCCGCCGCCGACCGCCTGCGGGAAATCCTGGCGCGGGTGACCGTGCCCGGCCGGCCCCTGCGCGACGACGTGACCGTCCTGCTGGTACAGGGGAGCGCCGCACCGTGAGCCGTTCCGCTGATCCTGCCGCCTCCGCCCCGGCCGCGCCGCCGGCCCGGGCGCGCACCGCCGCCACCGACTCGGCCCTGCTCGCCCGGCTGCGGGTGCCGGCGCGGCCGCCGTCGCTGCGCATCGTCCGCCGCACGGTGCGCGAGGCCGCCCTGGTGGCCGGCGCCGACGCCGCCTGGGCCGACGACCTTGTGCTGGGTGTCGACGAGGCCTGCCAGAACGTGGTGCGCCACGCCTACGCCGACGCGGCCGAGACCGGCGACATGGTCATCGTGGTCCGCACCCACCCGCCGGCCGACGACGGCGTGACCGTCGACATCCTGGACTTCGCGCCCGCCGTCGACCCCTCCCGCGTGCGCGGCCGCGACCTGGACGACGTCCGACCGGGGGGCCTGGGCGTTCATCTCATTCACGCCGTGTGCGAGGAGGCCGGCTTCCAGCCGCCGCCCGATGGCGCAGGAAACCTGTTTCGCCTCGTCAAGCACTTTGCCAAACCGCCCGTTGACGGGTAAAACATTGATGCTTATGGGGAGATATGACGGTTGCTCGATGGGGGACAGACTGCATGACCGTTCACATCGCCGCGCGCGGACCCGCGACCGTGGCCGCCCTGTCCGGGGACGTGGACCTGGAACGTTCGCCGGCGGTGCGCCGCGCGCTGCTTGACGCCCTGCGCGACCGCCGGCCCGTCATCGTCGACCTGTCGCAGGTGACCTACATCGACAGCTCGGGCATCGCGAGCCTGGTGGAAGCCTACCAGACCGCGCGCAAGCAGGACTCGACGCTGGTGCTGGCGGCTGTCGCGCCGGCCGCCCTGCGGGTCATGCAGTTGGCCCGCCTGGACCGCGTGTTCACCATACGCGACAGCGTGGACGACGCTCTGGCGGCGCTCTAGGCGGAAGCGAAGGCGAAGGCGGCGGATAATGGCGACGGCGAAGCCGATCGAACAGCTGGAGCGGCTGGGCCGCGGCACGGTGGAGGCGGTCTCGGAGATCGGCTTCGGCGCGGTGCTGCTGGCGCAGTCCTTCATGTGGTTTGTCGTCGGCAAGGCGCGGCGCCAGCCTGTGCGCCTGTCCGCCATCGTGCGCGAGGCCATGGAAATCGGCATCCGCGCCATCCCCATCGTCTCCATCATGTCGGGCACCATCGGCATCATGCTGGCGATCCAGGGCATCTACAGCTTGCGCACCTTCGGGGCGGAAACGCAGGTGACCTACGGCGTCGCGGTTTCCATCGTGCGGGAGTTCGCGCCGCTGATCACCGGCATCCTGGTGGCCGGGCGATCCGGCTCCGCCCTCGCCGCGCGGATCGGCACCATGAAGATCAACCAGGAGATCGATGCCCTGGTGGTCATGGGCATCAACCCCGTGCGCTTCCTGGTGGCGCCCGCCCTGCTGGCCGCGGTGGTGATGCTGCCGGCCATCACCTTCCTGGCCGACCTGATGGGCCTTCTAGCGGCCGGAATATACATTGCCGCCGAACTGGAGATGACGCTGGCCGCCTACTGGTCCCAGGTGATCGACCTGGTGCGGCCGATAGACCTGTTCCACGGCCTGATCAAGAGCGTGCTGTTCGCCATCCTCATCGTGATGGTCGGCATCATCAACGGCGCCGGGGTGACCGGCGGGGCGGAAGGTGTCGGCCGGCTGACCACCCGGTCGGTGGTGCACGCCATATCCGCCATCATCATCACCGACATGCTGTTCGTCTTCGTGACCACCCGCTAAAGCCCTTCAGGACACAGCCCGCGTCATGGATCCGTCGCCCGCCTCCAGCCCCGAAGAGACGCCGTCCCGGCCGCCAGACGCGGCGGCGCGCGACGCCCGCCGCGACGATGTGGTCATTACGGTGCGCGACCTGGTCACCCACTATGGCGACCGCCAGATCCTGAAGAGCGTCTCGCTGGACGTTCATGCCGGGGAGATCCTGGTCATCATGGGCGGCTCCGGATCGGGCAAGTCGACGCTGCTAAACCACCTGCTGGGCCTGTTGCGCCCCACCTCGGGCGTGGTCGAGGTGCTGGGCAAGAACATCAACACCTCGCGCGAGAGCGAGCTGACCGAAATCCGCCGCAAGTTCGGCGTGGCCTTCCAGGGCGGGGCGCTGTTCTCCAGCATGACGCTGCTGGAAAACATCATGCTGCCGCTCTACGAGCACACCGACCTGGACCGCCGCACCATGGAGATCATGGCGCGCATGAAGATGGAGGTCGTCAGCCTCTCGGGCTTCGACGACCTGATGCCCGCGGAACTCTCCGGCGGCATGATAAAACGCGCCGCACTCGCCCGCGCCATCGTCATGGACCCGCGCATCCTGTTCTGCGACGAACCGTCGGCCGGCCTGGACCCGGTGGTGGCGGCGGCCATCGACGACCTGATCCTGGACCTGCGCGACGCCACCGGCATGTCGGTGGTGGTGGTCACCCACGAGTTGGAAAGCGCCTTCAAGATCGCCGACCGCATTTGCGTGCTCGACAAGGGCAAGGTGCTGACCATCGCGCCGGTCGAGGAGGTGCGCGCCAACCCCGACCAGCGCATCCAGAACCTTTTGAACCGCCGCACGGAGGAAGAGGAACTCGATCCCGAGGCCTACCTGCGCCGCCTGACCGGAGAGAAGGAACCATGATGCCGACCCGCCGTATCGACCATCCCGCCCGCCCCGCGCGGGTTGCCGGAGGCCGCCGCGCATGAGGACGTCGGCCATCAACTACGTGATCGTCGGCGTCTTCGTCCTGGCGGCCATCGTCGGCATCGTGGGCACCCTGGCGCTGCTGACCGGGCGGACGGGCGCCACCGACTCGTACTACACCATCTACGACAACGTCGGCGGCGTGAAGTTCGGCACGCCCGTCCTCTTCGAGGGCTACACCGTCGGCCAGGTGGAGGACGTTGAGCCGCTGATCACCGACGAGGGCACCAGGTTCCGCGTCGAGATGTCGGTGCAGGAAGACTGGCCCATTCCCGAGGATTCCAGCGCCGACGTGGTAACCAGCGGCTTTCTGGGCGGCATGATGATCAACATCACCGGCGGCGACAGTCCGGTGACACTGGAGCCGGGCTCCCGCATCCCCGGCCGGTCGCCCACCAACCTGTTCACCGCCTTGTCGGATATCGCCGGCCAGTTCCAGACCATGTCGGAAGAGACGCTGACGCCGCTGCTGCAGAACATCAACCGCACCGTGGAAGCCGTGAACGGCCCGCTGGCCGAACAAGCGCCGGACATCCTGCGCGAGGTACAGAAGATCACCGAGGAGATGGCCCGCCGCACGCCGGAACTGATGGGCAACCTGGCCGAGGCCGCGCGCAACCTCAACGAGGAACTGCTGAGCCAGGAAAACATCACCAGCCTGAACAACACCATCCGGAACGTGGAATCCACCAGCGCCGACATGGACACGCTGGGGACCGAGCTGCTGGAGATGCGCCGCGAGATCGGCGGGGTCATCGCCGAGGTGGACAGCCTGGTCGGCGACAACTCGGAAGAGGTCGACGCCGCGCTGTCGGACCTGCGCTACACCATGGGCACCATCGCGCGCGACATCGACAACATCACCTACAACCTGGAAGTCACCAGCCGGAACATGCTGGAATTCAGCCAGACCATCCGCCAGAACCCCAGCCTGATCCTGCGCGGGCGGGAGGCCGGGGAAAGCGGCCCGGGCACCTTCCAGTGACGGCCGGCGTTTCACAGGCCACAGACGGCTGAGCGGCCAAGAAGAACGAGCAAGAGGAGAGGCTGATGACCCCGTTTTCCGCCACCCGCCGCCGCGCACTCGGCCTCGGGCTTGCCGCCGTCGCCGCTGCCGGCCTGGCCGCGTGCTCGGTGGGCGACCCCGCACCGACCGACCACTTCTACCGGCTGAACGTCAACATCCCCGCCGGCGTCTCCGTCCCCGGCCCGCCGGCCGAGGGCAAGGCCCTGGTTCAGCCCTTCGACGCCGCCGGCGTGCTGAACCAGCGGGCGCTGCTGTGGACGGAAAACGGGGTGGAGCTTCAGCAGTACAGCTATCACTTCTGGGCAGAGCCGCCGGCGCAGCTGTTCCAGAAGGCCACCGCCGGTGCCGTGCGCGCGGCCAACGTCTTCGAGGCGGTGGTGGAACCTTCCTTCCGGGCGCGGCCCGACTGGATCGTCCGGGGCCGCATCCGCAATCTGGAGGTCATCGGCCCGAGCGGCGAGGAAAGCGCTGTGCGCGGTGCCCGCGTCGCGCTGACCATGATGGTCACCGATCCCGACGACGAGCGCGTGCTGCTGGATCGCGACTACGAGGAAAGCGTGACGGTGCCGACGGGAACGGTGTCGGCGGCGGCGGCGGCCATCGGCGCGGCGACGGAGGGTATCCTGGCGCGCTTCCTTCAGGACCTCGCCCAGGTGGACCTGACCAAGCGGAACGCCCTTCGCCGCAGCACCGACCGCCGCCGCTGATCACGGCATCGGGAAGGGGCTGCGCAGGCCCTGGACGATGGCTTCGTAGTCGGGCGTGTCGTCCGGCGTGAGCAGTCCGTGGCGGACGCAGAAGTCCAGCACCACCAGCGGCACGTTGAACTTGAAGTCCTCGGTCTCGCGGATGATGCGCAGGACCTCATCCACCGGCATCAGGTCGAACCCCGTGTGCTCGCCGTCGGTGGATCGCGGCGTGAAGTCATCGGGCAGCTCGATGTCGAACAGCACCAACGTGTCGGGCTTCAGCCCCGCCTCGCTCTCCATGCAGTACGTCACGGCACCGACGCTGCGCGCCTTCTGCGCAAGGGGGCGGGGCATGGCGTTCTCCTCCTCCGCCTCCTTGTAGAGGTTGTCGCGGAAGGCGAGCCCCGCCGGCTGGCCGCCGCCGATGGTGCTGTCCAGCTTGTCGGGCGAGACGCGCTTGTCGGGCGCGCGCCGGCCAATCCACATGCGGTACCCGCCGTCGGCGTCGCGCACGTATCCGGTGGCGTGCACGCCCCAGGCGCGCAGCCCGAACAGGGGCGCGGCAGACCGGTCCAGGCGGAACAGCTCCGGCCCGTGCCAGCTGGTCTTGACCGGGTACAGTTCCTCACGCAGGGGCTCCATTTCGCCGCCCTCGGCCAGTTCCGCGAGCGCCCGGCCGACGGCGGCGGAGCGGTCCCCGGGGTCGGTGCGGTCGGGGTGGATGCAGACCGCGCCGTTCTCCAGCCGGAAAATGGCGGGAAAGCGCGTCAGCTTGGCCGCCGTTTCGTGGCGCACCCACCCCACCGGCGCGCCGTCGACCAGAAAGGGCCGGAACCCCGACAGGTCATGGGTGTTGCAGCGGCGGATGTGGTGCAGATAGCTCACGGGCCCGTCTCCTTGCGGCATGACCATTGGTGGCAGCGGCGTTCTTCACTGTAGCCGAAACGCCCGCGCGCCGCACCGGATGCAAGGAACGCAAGGGTTGAGATGATCTGTGACTTCCTTGCCTTAGGCGCCATGCCGGTTTATCCGCCGCACCCTAAAGTGTTATAGGGAAGAGGCTCGCCGGGCGACGGTCGACACGGCCGCGGCGGACGGGTGCCACGCGTGACTTTTGGACGGATTCTGCCACAATGCTCAACGGTTTCCGGGACGGCCTCAGTGACCGTCTCGCCAGCTTCGGTACGGACGCGGCGGAGCGCGCCGCCGCGGAGGGGGAAAGCAGCATGCCCGCGACCCTGATCCTTGTGGCGCTCGCCAGCATCCTGACGGTGCTGTGGGTGTTCGGCGCCTGGTCGGCCGTTGTGCCCGAGGGCGGCCTGGCCACGCTCGCGGCCGAGGCGGTGCCCGCCGCCCTGGCCGCCGTGGCGGCGCCGCCGGCCATCCTGTGGCTGGCGCTGACGGTGTGGACCGCCGCCGTCACCGCGCGGCGGTCGGAACGCGCCATGCGCGCCGTCCTCCACCACACCCGCCGCTCCACCGAACAGTCGGAGGTGCAGGTGCGCACGCTTCTCCAGATGCAGGAGGACAGCCGCCGCGCCCGCATGCTGGAGGGCCTGGACGAGGCGCTGGCCGACCTGCGGTGCAGCCTGGCGCTGATCGCCGAGCGCACGGGCCTGCTCTCGGCCGACGACACGGAACTGGCCTGGGCGCGCACCGCCGCGGGCGACCGCTGGGCCTTCGCCAACGCCTTCCTGACCCCCTGGGCCTACCAGCCCGACCTGCCGGAAATCCTGGGCGAGCGCGTTGCCCAGGCACCGGAGGCCGCCGCGGCCCTGCAGACCTACCTTCGCCGCTGGCGCCGCCTGCTGGCGGTCCTGAGCGAAAACGAGGCCGACAAGCTTCTGCGCGAAACGCTGGAGGACGGCCCGGCCGACCGCCTTTACACCTTCCTGCTGCGCGTCGAGCAGTCCGCCGTCGGCGTCATGCAAGGCGGCGAGCCGGCGGCATCCGGCGGCGGCGGCCCGGCCAACGGCTCCGGCCACGGCGGCACCGGACGCGGCAACGGCAGCGGCAACGGCGCGCGCTATGTCGCCAGCGCCCAGGACATGGCGCCCGAGCCCGAGGCCCTGCTCGCCACCGGCGACGGAGAGGCGACGGACGTGGCCGCCGCGCTCCCGCCCCTGTTCGAGGGCATGGGCGGCGGCGCCGTCGCGGCCCGGTCGGAGCACTCCGGCGGCAGCGGCGATGCGCGCCCGACGGTGAACTGAGGCGGGAGACGGCGTGCGCAAGACGCTCTCCGATCCGCCCGACGGTCGCGCCCGCCACGACTGGCGCACCGCCAAGCGCCTGCTGCCCTACCTGTGGCCGCGCGACTCGCTGGAGCTGCGCGGCCGTGTCGTTCTGTCCATCATCCTGCTGGTGCTGGCGAAGGTCGCCACCGTCGGCGTGCCCATCTTCTACAAGCGCGCCGTCGACGCCCTGACGGTGGACGGCGACGTGGCCGACGCCCTGGTGGCGGTGCCGGTGTTCCTGCTGGTCGGCTACGGCACCCTTCGCGTGCTGCAACAGGCTTTCGCCGAGTTGCAGGGCATGGTTTTCACCAAGGTCGCGGAGCGCGCCACCCGCCGCGTCGGACTGAAGACCTTCCGCCACCTGCACAACCTGTCGCTGCGCTTCCACCTGGACCGCCAGACCGGCGGCCTGTCGCGCATCATGGAGCGCGGCACGCGGGCCATAGACGTGCTCTTGCGCCTGGCCCTGTTCCGCTCCGGGCCGCAGATCCTGGAGCTTCTGTTCGTCTGCGGCGTGCTGTGGAGCCTGTATGACTGGCGGTTCGCCGGCGTGACGCTGGCCACCGTGGGGGGCTACATCCTCTACACGGTCGTCGTCACGGAATGGCGCATGAAGTACCGCCGCGCCATGAACGAAAGCGACACCGACGCCAACACCAAGGCCGTCGACAGCCTCATCAACTACGAGACGGTCAAGTACTTCGGCAACGAGCGCCACGAGGCCGCGCGCTACGACGACGCGCTGGAGCGGCTGGAACGCACCTCCGTCCATGCCAAGAACAGCCTGGCGGCGCTCAACATCGGCCAGGGGATTATCGTCGCCGCAGGGCTGGTGGTCATGATGATGATGGCCGCCGACGGCGTGGCGGCGGCCATCATGACGGTGGGCGACTTCGTGCTGGTCAACAGTTACCTCATCCAGTTGTCGCTGCCCCTGAACATGCTCGGCATGGTCTATCGCGAGATCAAGCAGGCGCTGACCGACATGGAAAGCATGTTCGGGCTTCTGGACGCCCCGGCGGAAGTGACCGACCGCCCGAACGCCCCGCCGCTCGCCGTTTCCGGCGGAACGGTGACGTTCGAGGACGTGCATTTCGCCTACAACCCCGACCGCGACATCCTGAAAGGCATCAGCTTCACCATTCCGGCGGGGCGAAAGGTCGCCGTCGTCGGCCATTCCGGCGCGGGCAAGAGCACGTTGGCCCGCCTGCTCTACCGCTTCTACGACCCGACGGCCGGACGCATCGCCATCGACGGGCAGGACATCGCAAGCGTCACCCAGGACAGCTTGCGGGCCGCCATCGGCGTGGTGCCGCAGGACACGGTGCTGTTCAACGACACCATCGGCTACAACATCGCCTACGGCCGCCCCGGCAGCCCGCAGGAGGCGGTGGAGGACGCCGCCCGCGCCGCCGCCATCCACGATTTCGTCATGGCCCTGCCGCAGGGTTACGAGACGCGGGTGGGCGAGCGCGGGCTCAAGCTGTCGGGCGGGGAAAAGCAGCGGGTCGCCATCGCGCGCACCATCCTCAAGAACCCGGCCATCCTGATCCTGGACGAGGCCACCAGCGCGCTCGACACCCACACCGAACGGGCCATCCAGGACAGCCTGGACCGGGTCTCGGCCAACCGCACGACGCTGGTCATCGCGCACCGCCTGTCCACCGTGATCGATGCCGACGAGATCCTGGTCATAGACGCCGGCCGCATCGTCGAGCGCGGCCGCCATGACGCGCTGCTCTCCGCCGGCGGCCCCTATGCCGAGATGTGGCGCCGGCAGCAGGAGAACGCCCGGCTGGCCGACCGCCTGGCCGCCATGGACGCCGACGACCGGGCAGAGGCGGAGGTGCTGGCCGAGGGAGCCGAAATCCGGCCCTAGGTGTTACGTCCTTGGATGCAAATCGGGTCGGCATGGGCATCGGTCTGTGCTAAGGTACTCCATCGGATCGTTTTCCGGGGGACCGGGGTTCGGTGGCAGGTTGCCATGCCTGGGACGGATCATGGGATTTTTCGCGCGACTGCTGGGATTGAGCCGCGGCAACGACGGGACGCGGCGCCAGGGGAACGGCGCGGGCACCGCCCTGGCAGCATCCGGTGGCGGGTACGGCCGCGACGGCCAGGAGCCGGACCCCGGCGATGATCCGCTGTCGCTCGACAATGTCGAGGCGGCCATGGAAGCGCGGGAGTCCGCGCAGGGACGGGCGGCCCGGCAGAAGGTGATGAGCGCGCTCGACGACGACGAGCAGGCCAGGAAGCTTGTCGGCGCCATCCGCCGCATCATGCGTGAGGGCGGTGATCGCTGACAAATGTTGCGCCGCCCCGGGTGACGGGTATTGTAGGGACGCGTCTTCGGGCGCATGGAATTTGTGGGTTCAAGCAGGCGACCATGTCCGATCATCAAGACGTCGCGATCCTGAAACGGGAACTTCTGGGGCTGTTCCAGCACATCCAGAAGATCCGCAAGGAAATCGCCTCCATCCGCCGCCCCGGCCAGCCGGACAAGGACCACTTCTCCAAGATGTCGGATGAACTGGGCGCCATCGTCAGTGCGACGGCGGGCGCCACCGACACCATTCTGGAGACGGTGGAGGAGATGGAGGACCTGATCGACAAGGTCCGCCCCATGGTCGCCAACGCCGAGGGCCGGGCGCTTCTGGACACCTTCCCGGAAAAGACGGGCCAGATCTTCGAGGCCTGCGCCTTCCAGGACATCACCGGCCAGCGCATCTCCAAGGTTGTCAACTCGCTCCAGTACGTGGAGGAGCGCGTCAACGCGCTGATCTCCATCTGGGGCGAGAACCAGATCGCCAGCGAGACGACCGAGGACGGCAACAAGCCGGTCGACGAGTACAAGCAGTACCTCAACGGCCCGCAGCTTGCCGGCGAGGGCGTCAGCCAGGCCGACGTGGACGCCATGTTCAGCGACAAGCCGGCCAAGCCCGGCCTGTCGACGCAGCCGCCGGCCCAGACGCCGCCGCAGCAAAAGGCGGCTCCGCCCAAGCCCGCCCAGGCGGCCCCGCAACAGAAGGCCGCTCCGCCCAAGCCCGCCCAGGCAGCCCCGCAGCAGAAGCCGGCGCCGGCCAAGCCCGCCGCCCCGCCGCAGCCGCAGCCGCAGGCCAAGCCTCCGGCCAAGCCGGAACAGGCCGCCAAACCGGCACCCAAGCCCGAACCCAAGCCGGCGCCCAAACCCGAGCCCAAGAAGGACGAGGGCGGCGATGACGGCAGCACCTTCTCGCAGGACGACATCGACAAGCTTTTCGGCTGATCGCGGCCGGGCGGGCGCCAGGTCGATGCATGTTCCCCTTCATCCCCGGCGCATTTTGCGGTAAGAGGAGGCCGCCGTCGACGCGGGGTCGGCGGCGCCCGAGACACACGCCTTAGCGGAGACATCAACCGTGAACACGCTTTCTAGCTGGATCGTCGGCATTCTCATGGTCGTGATGGGCCTGCTCGGTCTGCTGTTCACGTCGCGCGCCGATGACAGCGGCGCGGCGATCATGGGCATCATCATGTTCGGCTTCGCGGTGTTCTTCGTCTTCCGCCTGATCGTCAACGGCGGCCGGGAAGACTGATCCGCGCCCGCGGGTCAGGGGCCGGGTGCCTCTTTCGCACATGCCGCTGAAGGCGGGCTCCGATGACCGGCGACTGGTCTCCCGACACCTACCTGGATTTCGCCGCGCCGCGCCTGCGCCCGGCCGTCGACCTGCTGGCGCGAATCCCCCTGGCCGCGCCTGAGGCAATCGTCGATCTGGGATGCGGCACCGGCACAGCCACCGCCCTTCTCGCCGCCCGATGGCCGGCGGCGCGACTGACCGGCGTCGACGCCTCGCCCGCCATGCTGGAGACGGCGCGGGCGGACGGGCCGGCGGGTGTGACCTGGCTTCGCGCCGACATCGCGGCCTGGGCCGCCGACGCGGCTGGACCGGCGGCCGATCTGATCTTTTCCAACGCTGCCCTGCATTGGCTGGACGACCACGACGCCCTGCTGCCGGCGCTCCTGCGGCGGCTGCGGCCCGGCGGCGTGCTGGCCGTGCAGATGCCCGCCAATCATCCCGAACCCAGTCACACGGCGCTGTTCGACCTCGCCCGTGATCCGCGCTGGGCCGACCGGCTGCGCCCCATCTGCCGCACCGCGCCCGTGCGGACGCCCGCGGAGTACCACCGGCTTCTGGCGCCGCTGGCGGGCGGCGGGGTCGATATCTGGCAGACGCAGTACCTGCATGTGCTGGAGGGGCCCGACCCGGTGGCCCGCTGGACCGACAGCACCATCGTCCGTCCGCTGGCCGCGGCGCTCTCGCCCGACGAGGCGACGGACCTGCGGGCGGCCTACGCGGCGGCCCTGGGCGCGGCCTATCCGCCCGAGGCCGACGGCCGGACCCTGTTTCCCTTCCGCAGGCTGTTCCTGGTGGCACGCCCATAGAAAGCGCGCCGCGCCGCCCCATCAGCGCCGGCGGGTTGCGCCGATGGCGGCGGCCAGGAAGGGGTTGGCAGCGCCGGCCATGTCGAGCCAGGGCCGCCACGCCGCTTCCATCATGCCCCACCACAGGCCGAAGGGGTCCATGCCGGCGCGGGCGTGGGCGGTGCCGCCGGGTGCCGGCAGGGCGGCGAGCGCCAGCGCGGCCGGGTTGCTGAGCAGCGCGGCGGCCGCGTGGCCCAGCGTTGGCGTGGCGATGAAGGTGATGCCCACCGCCTCGCGGCCGTCGTCGGTCTCGCGGCGGACGATCTCCACGTCCAGGTTGGGCAGGCGGCCGGTCAGGCGGGTGGTGGTCACGGGTGGCAATCCTTGGGTGGTTTCAGGCACGCACGCTTTCTCAATGCCACGGGACGGCGCCGAACGCCAGCACATCAGGCGTGCGAGCCGGCGGCCCCGGACGGCGTTCCCTCCGCCTGCGCGGGCTCCTGGCCCTTGCGGCATTCGCGCGCCAGCAGGCTGTAGACCATGGGCACCACGAACAGCGTGAACAGCGTGCCGATGGACAGCCCCGTGGCGATGGTCAGGCCAATGTGCATGCGGCTGACGGCACCGGCGCCGGTGGCCAGGATCAGCGGCATCACGCCGCCCACCATGGAAAAGGCCGTCATGAGGATCGGCCGCAGGCGGATGGCGGCGGCTTCCTCTACCGCCGCGCGCGGGTCAAGATCCTGGTCCTCCTGGATGGAATTGGCGAACTGCACGATCAGGATGGCGTTCTTCGCCACCAGGCCGATCAGCGTGATCAGGCCGACCTGGGTGTAGATGTTGACCGTGGCGTAGCCCAGCCAGATGAACAGCAGCGCCCCCGAGATGGCGGTCGGAACCGCCACCAGGATGATGAGCGGGTCGCGGAAGCTTTCATACAGCGCCGCCAGCACCAGATAGATGATCAGCACCGCCAGCCCGAAGGTGATGAGCAGGGACGCGCTCTCCTGCTTGAACTGGCGCGATTCCCCGGCGTAATCGACGGAGTAGTCGGGCGGCAGGATCTTCTCGGCCTCGTCCTCCAGGAATGCCAGCGCCTCGGCCAGTGTGATGCCCGGCGCCGGCACGCCGGAGACGGTGGCCGAATCCAGCTGCTGGAAACGCTCCAGCTTGCGCGGCCCCACCTCCATCTCCAGCGTCACCACGGCCGAGAGCGGCACCATGCTCTCGTCGGAGGCGCGGACGTAGTAGTGGTGCAGGTCCTCGGGGTTCAGGCGCTCCAGCCGCTCCGCCTGGGGAATGACCCGGTAGCTGCGGCCCTGGGTCGAGAACCGGTTGACGTAGCCTTCCGACAGGAAGACGCCCAGCGTGGCAGCCACGTCGGCCATCGTCAGCCCAAGCTCGGCGGCCCTGTCGCGGTCGACGTCGATGCGCATCTTGGGGCGGTCGATCTTCAGGCTTCGGTCGGCGAAGGCGAACAGACCGCTTTCCATGGCGCGCGTCTGCAGCGTGCGGGCGTAGTCCAGCAGCGCCAGCGGCGGTGCGTTGGCCTGGATGACGAACTGGATGGGCAGCCCCTCGCCGGCAGCCGGCAGCGGCGGCGGTGTGAAGGCCACCGCGTCCAGCCCGGCGATCCGGTCGATCCGGCGCTGGATTTCGGGCTTGATGTCCATGGCGGTCTTCTCGCGCTCACCCCAGGGCTTCAGCGAGATGCCACCGAAGATGGAGTTGGTGAGCGACGCCCCTCCGGCTCCGCCGCCGACGATGGCGAAGGTGACGTCGCGCTCCTCCACCTGCTCCAGCGCCGCCAGCAGAGGGTCGGCCCACAGCTCCATCTGGTCGACGGACGCATTGGGTGCGCCGGTGGCCTGCACGCCGATGAAGCCCTGATCCTCGGTCGGGGCCAGTTCCTGCTGGCTGTGGGTGAACATCCACCAGATGGCGACGAACACGAAGGCCAGCAGCGGCACCGCCAGCCACCGCCCGGCGATGGCGCCGCGCAGCAGCTTGCGATAGCCGTCGGCGATGCGGTTGAACACGGCATCGGTGCGCGCCTGGAGGCCCTTCTTCTCGCCCTCGCCGTCGGTGCGGCGGGCCTTCAGCACCTTGCTCGCCAGCATGGGCGACAGCGTCAGCGCCACGATGGTGGAAATGAACACCGTCGCCGCCAGGGTGTAGGCGAATTCCGTGAACAACTGGCCGACCAGCCCGCCCATGAAGCCGATCGGCACATAGACCGCCACCAGCACCAGGGACGTCGCGACGATGGGCGGCGCCAGCTCCCGCGCGCCCTGAAGGGCGGCGTCGAAGCGGCTCATGCCCTCGCCGACGTGGCGGTCGATGTTCTCCACCATCACGATGGCATCGTCCACCACCAGCCCGATCGCCAGGACCAGCGCCAGCAGCGTCAGGACGTTCAGCGTGTAGCCCAGCATGAACATGATCAGCCCGGCGCCGATCAGCGACAGCGGAATGGCCACGGCGGGCACGACGACCGAGCGGAACGACCCCAGGAACAGGAAGATCACCACCACCACGATGGACAGCGTGATGCCGATGGTGCGGATGACCTCGGTGATGGACTGGTTGATGTAACCCGTGACGTCATAGGGGATGTAGCTGTTCAGGCCGGCGGGGAACTGCTCCCTCAGGCCTTCGTAGGCGGTGCGCACGCCGTCGATCACGGTCAGGGTGTTGGCGTCCGGCTGCACGGTGATGCCCATGAACACCGCCTGCGTGCCCTTGAAGTAGACCGCCGAATCGTAGCTTTCCGCCCCCAGGTTCACCTCGGCGATGTCGCGCAGGCGCACCACCACGTTGTCGGTCTCGCGCACCACCAGGTCGCGGAAATCCTCGGCGCTGGTGATGTTGGTCGAGGCGCGGAAGTTCAGCGCCACCATCAGGCCTTTCGTGGAGCCCGCCGGGGCCAGCACGTTGTTGGCCTGAAGGACCCGCTGCACATCCTGCGCCGTCACCCCCAGCGACGCCATCTTGTCGGGCTCGAGCCAGATGCGCATGGCGACGCGCCGCGCACCCAGGATCTGCGCCGCCTGCACGCCGGGCACGCTCTCAAGCTCGGGCTGGACGACGCGGACCAGGTAGTCGGTGATCTCGTTGGGGGCCAGGTCGTCGGAGAAGTACGCCATGTACATGGACGCGGTGGACGACCCCGTGGTGACGTCGATCACCGGGTCCTCCGACCCCTCCGGCAACTGGGCGCGCACCTTGTTGATCTGGGCGTTGATGTCGGCCAGGGCGTCGATGGTGTCGTAGCCCAGTTGCAGCCGCGCCCTGATCTGGCTCACGCCCTGGATGGAGGTGCTTTCGATGTAGTCGATGCCTGCCGCCCCGGCGATGGCTTTCTCAAGCCGCGTGGTGATGAAGCCTTCCACCAGGTTCGCCGGCGCGCCGATGTAGGCGGTGGAAACCGTGACGACGGCGCTTTCGGTGCGCGGGTACTCGCGCACGTCCAGCATCATCAGCGCCCGCGCGCCCAGAAGCAGGATCAGCAGGCTGACCACGGTGGCGAGCACCGGGCGGCGGACGAAGATGTCGGTGAAGCGCATGGCCTTAGTACTCCACCTGCTCCACGTCCGCCCGACTGGGCACGGTGATGGAGTTGTCAACGCGCACCGGCGTGCCGTCCTGAAGCTTGAACAGGCCCGAGGTGGCGACGCGCTCGCCGACCTCCACCCCATCCTCAATGGCGATCTGCGTGCCGCGCCGCTCGCCGGCGGTGACGAAACGGCGCTCCGCCACCAGCGGCGGGGCCTGGTTCTGGCCCTGGCCCTGGCCCTGGCCGCCCTGCTCCGCCGGGGAGGCGCCGGCCTCGCCGCCCTCGTCCTGCCGCGGCTGCTTTTCGCGGATCACGAAGACGAAGTCGCCATAGGGATTGTAGGACAGCGCCGTCTGCGGCAGCGTCACCACGTCCGCGCGTTCCGGCAGAATGACCCGCACATCGCCGAACATGCCCGGCCGCAGGCGGCGGTCGGCATTGTCGATGCGTGCTTCCACCGTAAAGGTACGGGTGCGCTCGCTCAGGACCGGATCGATGGCGGTGACCGTTCCGGTGAAGACGGCGTCGGGATAGCTGGAGACGCCCACCTCCACCGTCTGGCCCTGCTCCACCTTGGCAAGCTGCTGCTGCGGCAGGCTGAAGATGACGCGCAGCGGGTCCAGGTCGGCCAGCGCCACGATGGGCTGGCCCGGCTGGACGTAGGCGCCCTCGTTGATGCGACGGATGCCCAATTCGCCCGCGAACGGCGCCTTTATGGATTTTTCGTCCAGGCGCTCGCGCAGTTCGTTGACCTTGGCCTGGGCGCTCTGGAACCGCGCCTGGGCCTGGTCCAGCTCGGCCTCGGAGGCGAAGTTTTCCTCCGCCAATTCGCGCTGGCGCGCAAGCTGCTGGCGGGCGAGGCGCAGTTCGGCCCGCAGGTCGGCGAGGCGGGCCTCGTCCTGATCGGTCTGCAACTGCACCAGGACCTCGCCCTTGCGCACGCTCGCGCCGCTCTCGAAGTACACGGCCTCCACCTGGCCGGGCACCTCTGACGTCAACTGGACCTGCCGGTAGGCGTTGAGCGTGCCGACGGCCGTCAGCCACGGCTGCCAGGTTGCCGTCGACGCCGTTTCGGCGGTGATCGTCACGGGGGGACGACCGCCCCCGGCCTGTTGCTCGTCTCCGCCGCCGCGCAGGACGAACCACCACACGCCGCCCGCCGCCAGCGCCAGCGCCGCCACGCCCAGCACGACAAGCCCGATGCGCTTGCGGCGTGCCGGGCGGTTGTCGCTGCGGTCACCGTTGTCGGGGTCCGTGCGGGCTTGCTGTTGTCGATCATCCGTCATCCTTGGCACTACGCCCGACGGCGCGTGACGGTTTGATGAAGATTGCACGCCTCGCGCGAAAGGAGTCTTTCAGCCGGCGGCGAAGGCGTGGATCAGGATCGCCGCCGTCGCCGCCACGTTCAGAGACTGCACACGACCGGAGCCCGACAGGGTGAGGATGCTCTCGCAGGCCTTCTGCGTGTCGCGCGGCAGGCCGTGCTCCTCGTTCCCCAGCACGACCGCCACGGGGCGCTTGCCGGCCTTCAAATCGGCGACGGAGGGTGACGGTTTGTCCGACAGCGCGGTGCCGACGACGTGATAGTGCGCCCTAAGGTCGCGCAGCACCGCCGGCAGGCCGGCGGCGCGGTACAGCGTCACCCACTCCAGCCCGCCCTCGGCCACGCGGTGGGCGCTCTCCGACAGTCCGGCCTGACCCGGGTGGTCGGAGATCACCAGACGGTCGAGGCCGAAGAAGGCCATGGTACGGACGATGGCGCCGAGATTGTGGGGGTTGCCGACGCCGTCCAGGATCACCAGCGGCCGGCGGTCGCGCGCCCATTCGGCCGCCTGGGCGACGTTGAAGACCTCCGGCTCGCGCGGGCGGCAGACGGCGACGATGCCGCCGTGCAGGACCGTGCCGGCGACACGCGCCAGTTCGTCCTCCTCCACGATTCGGTAGGGCTTGCGCCGCTGCGCCATGCGCTGCGACCACGGCCCGGTCTTGCCGGCCACCTCGGACAGGAAAAACAGCCGCTCCACCCGGTCGGGGTCGCGCTCGAACACCGCCGCCACCGCCGGCAGGCCGGTAATGCGGATCACGTCGCGGGCGGCACCCGGCTTCTCGCCCGGAGCAGCGCCGCGCCGACGGTCGTCACGCCCCTTGGCGGCGCGCGGCGGCTTGCGTCCGGCTGGGCTCTGGGGGCCTGTGGCGTGGGACTGGGAACGGGGACGGCGGGGCGGTCGGGCCATGATTGGGTCTCTGCATCGTGAAGCGCAGCCTTTATGACAGGCGGGCGCGGCGTGACAAGGAAAGACGGGAAGCGCAGGCGACCGTCCCGGCGTTAACCGGACAACGCCAGCCGCACAGACGAGAGGTTCCATGACCAGCCGCACAACCCTGATCCGCGCGATGCTCGCCGGTCTGATGGCGGGCGCCGCCGCGCTGCCCGCCGCCGCAATCGACGACGACACGGTGGGGCCCTACGGCGGCCTTGAGGGCGAGGCCCTGGAAGCGGCCCGTGAAGGCGCCGACGGGGACCCCTACGTGGACCCGGACAACGATCCGACCCGCGATTCCGCCGAAGACCAGGATGCCCTGCTGGGCCCGCCGCCGACGGATATTCCGCTGGAAGAGGAAGGCGAGCCGCCGGGCCTTCTGGGCGATGGCGAAATCGTCATCAAGGACGGCGAGGTGGTCGAAGGTTTGTTCGAGGAGTAGCACGCCGCATCCACTGGACCCGGCCGCCGCGATGCGTTACGACCCTGCCCAGACCTCCTTCATGCGCGGAGACCGGCCGATGGACCACGGCAAGATCGTAATGGTTATCCTGGTGGTGATGGCGCTCGCCGTCCTGATCTTCGCGGGCTGGGTCGACAGCCTGCCGCAGTTCCGGTAACAGGCGGCACCAGTTGCGAACGGAAAGGGGCCGGACGATCGCTCGTCCGGCCCCTTTTTCCGTGCGGGAACGTTACGCCGCCCGGCCGTGCTGGCCGGTCGGCTTGCCGAACTTGCGGCCCCGGTCGGCGCCACGGCCGCCGGTGTGCTTGCGGTCGGCGTGCTCGCCCCGGTTCGGGCGGTGGTCGGCGCGCTGCTCCTGGCCCTGGGGCTTGCCCGGGCCGCCGAAGCGCTTGCCGTTGGCGTTGGCGCTCTGCGGGCGACCGCCGCCCCCGGCGCCGCGGCCGCCGCCGCCCTGCTGGCGCTTGGGCGGCTTGGGCGGGCGGGTGCGCATGGCTTCCACGTCCGGCGCGTGCCATTCGTGGTCGTCGTGCGTCTCGACGGACTGGCGGATCGTCCGTTCGATGTCGCGCAGGTAGAACAGCTCGTCGGTGTCGCACAGCGAGATCGCCATGCCCGAGGCGCCGGCGCGCGCCGTGCGGCCGATGCGGTGGACGTAGCTTTCCGGCTCGTTCGGCAGCTCGAAGTTGACCACGTGGGTCAGGCCGTCGATGTCGATGCCGCGGGCGGCAATGTCGGTGGCGACCAGCGCCTTGACCTTGCCCTTGCGGAAGTCCTTCAGCGCCGCCTGGCGGGCGTTCTGCGACTTGTTGCCGTGGATGGCGGCCGCTTCCACGCCGTCCTGCTCCAGCTGGCGGACCAGCTTGTCGGCGCCGTGCTTGGTGCGGGTGAAGACCAGCACGCGCTCGATGCCGTGGCTGTCGATGATGTGCGTCAGGGCGGCGCGCTTGTCGTCGCGGTTGACGAACAGCACGCGCTGCTCGATGCGCTCGGCGGTGGTGGACTGCGGCGTGACCTCCACCTTCACCGGATCGCGCAGCAGGCCGTCGGCCAGGTCGCGCACGCCGGTGGGCATGGTTGCGGAGAACAGCAGGGTGTGGCGGTCGCCCGGCAGGCGGTCCACGACCTTACGGACGTCGCGCACGAAGCCCATGTCGAGCATGCGGTCGGCCTCGTCGAGCACGAACTCCTCGACCTTGTCGAAGCGCACGTAGCCCTGGTTCATCAGGTCGATGAGGCGGCCCGGCGTGGCGATCAGCAGGTCGACGCCGCCCGACAGGGCGCGGATCTGCGGGTTCATGCCCACACCGCCGAAGATGCAGGCGGTGCGGTGACGCAGATGACGGCCGTAGGACTTGATGCTGTCGTTGATCTGCACCGCCAGCTCGCGCGTCGGGGTCAGGATCAGCGCGCGGCAGCCCTTGGGGCCGGCGCGGCGGTTGCTGTCCATCAGGCGCTGCAGCATGGGCAGCGCGAAAGCGGCGGTCTTGCCGGTGCCGGTCTGGGCGATGCCCAGCACGTCGCGGCCTTCCAGCAGCAGGGGAATGGTCTTGGCCTGGATGGGGGTCGGCTGCTCGTAACCGTCCTCGGCGAGCGCCTTCAGCAGGGACTCGTTAAGGCCCAGGTCAGTAAATTTCGTCATGTAGGAAAAAATCTTTCTTCGGAGGGGCGACCGCGAAACACAAGAGGCGCACCCTTCCTGGGATGCGCGACAGGGAGCCTGGTAGCCGCTGTGGGGCGACCGTCTCGAATACCTGTCGATGCAGCCGCGGGATGGCTTCATGTAAGGTGATACCGCCTTCTTGTAAAGGCCTAATCGCCGGTGGGCCCGTTCCGGGCGCGCCTACGCCCGATGGACGGCCGATGAACCTTTGGCCGAATTTCGCTGTTTCCAATCAGGGCATGGTGTGGACAATGCTGAGAGGGCGCCGGCGTCGTTGACGGCCGGATCGCCGCCGCGCCGATGCCCGCGTCAGCGCCGCGCGCCGGCGCACGAGGATACGCCGAGGACCAAAGCCGAGGACGCTCACCCCGATGACACCGCCGACGACAGCCACAGCCGCCCCCGACCCCGCGCAACCGCCGGGGCGGGAGTCCGAGCCGCTGTCGCCGCATGATGCCTCCGCCCTGACACGTCAGTTGGCGGCGGGCTCCAGCTTCTACTGGGCCATGCGGGTGCTGCCGGGGCGGCGCCAGGATGCCATTTTCGCCGTCTACGCCTTCTGCCGCGAGGTCGACGACATCGCCGACTCGCACGAGTTGACGCGCGACCAGAAGATCGCCGGCCTGGCCGAATGGCGGGCGCGTGTCGACGCGCTGTACGGCGAGGGCACGGTGGCGCCCTTTCCGCTGGAGGTGCCCCTGCGGGCCGCCATCGGGCGCTACGACATGGGCAAGGCCGACTTCCTGGCGATCATCGAGGGCATGGAAATGGACGCCCGCGGCCCCGTCCGGGCGCCGAGCCTGGCGACCTTCGATCACTATTGCGACTGCGTCGCCAGCGCGGTCGGGCGGCTGGCGGTGAAGTCCTTCGGCTGCCCCGACGGCCCCGGCCGGCGCCTGGCCGACCACCTGGGCCGGGCGCTCCAGATCACCAACATCCTGCGCGACATCGCCGAGGACGCCGAGGACGGCCGCCTGTACCTGCCGCGCGAGCTGCTGGAGCGCCACGGCATCGGCTGCGACGACCCCAAAGTGGTCGCCGCCGATCCGCATCTGCCCGGCGTCTGCCGCGATCTGGCCGGCATGGCGCGGGACCATTTCGCCAAGGCCTCGGCCGCCGCCGCCGAATGCCCGCGCCGCACGGTCCGTCCGGCGCTGGTGATGGGGGCGGTCTACGAGGCGACGCTCAACCGCCTGATCGCCCGCGACTGGCGGGACCCGACCCGGCGCGTGCGGCTGTCGACGCCGCACAAGCTGTGGCTCATGGTCCGGCACGGGCTCTTGTAGGAGGACACGCAAGGCAAGGGGACCAAGAGCGCATACCGCTCCACCCGAGAATTTGCTATAGCAACAAAGACCATTGTTGAGGGATAGACGCATGCATCCGCAGACGCTGCACCGCCCCGCCGACGAGATCGGCGCGCTGTCGGCCGCCACCCTGGGCACGGCCGAGGCGACGGAGGCGCTTCTCTCGCGACAGAAGGACGACGGTCACTGGGTCTTCGAGCTGGAAGCCGACGTCACCATTCCCGCCGAGTACATCCTGCTGTGTCATTACCTGGGCGAGGACATCGATCCCGGCCTGTGCCAGCGCCTGGGCGACTACATCCGCGGAGCGCGCACGGCCAACGGCGGATGGCCGCTGTTCCACGAAGGGCACATGGACCTCTCGGCCTCGGTGAAGGGCTACTACGCCCTGAAGGCCTGCGGCGACGACATCGATGCCCCACACATGGTCGAGGCCCGCACGGCCATCCTGCGGGCCGGCGGGGCGGAGCGCGCCAACGTCTTCACCCGCATCCTGCTGGCGCTGTTCGGCCAGGTACCGTGGCGCGCGGTCCCGACCATGCCGGTGGAGATCATGACCCTGCCGCGCTGGTCGCCCTTTCACCTGGACCGGGTGAGCTACTGGTCGCGCACCGTCATCGTGCCGCTGCTGGTGCTGATGGCGTGCAAGCCGCAGGCGCGCAACCCCAAGGGCATCCATGTGCGGGAGCTGTTCAACACGCCGCCGCAAAAGGTGGAGGACTGGCACCACCACCCCGAACAGGCGGGCTGGACGCGCTTCTTCAAGCTGCTGGACGCCGCCGTGCGCCGCGCCGAGCCGCTGCTGCCCGCCGACAACCGCCGCCGCGCCATCGCCAAGGCCGTCAACTGGGTGGAGGAACGGCTGAACGGCGAGGACGGCCTGGGCGCCATCTATCCCGCCATGGCCAACGCCGTCATGATGTACGACGCGCTGGGGTACTCGCGCGAGCATCCTTCCTACATGACCGCGCGGCGCAGCATCGAGAAGCTGGTGGTCGACCGTCCCGGCGCCACCTACGTGCAGCCCTGCCTGTCCCCGGTGTGGGACACGGCGCTGACCGTGCAGGCGCTGCTGGAGGTCAATACGCCGGCCGCGCAGGACGCCTGCATCCGCGGCCTGGACTGGCTGGCGGAGCGGCAGATCCTGGACACGGTGGGCGACTGGGCGGTGCAGCGCCCCAACGTCAAACCCGGCGGCTGGGCCTTCCAGTATGCCAACCCGCACTACCCCGACGTCGACGACACCGCCGTCGTCGTCATGGCCATGCACCGCGCCGACCCCGTGCGCTACGCCACCGCCATCGAGCGCGCCCTGCACTGGATCAGGGGCATGCAGAGCGAAAACGGCGGCTGGGGCGCCTTCGACGCCGACAACACCCACCATTACCTCAACTACATCCCCTTTGCCGACCATGGCGCCCTGCTCGACCCGCCGACAGCCGACGTCTCGGCCCGCTGCGTGGGGATGCTCGCCCAGTTGGGCACCGGCCCCGGCGACCCGGTCATGGACGCCGGCCTGCGCTACCTGCGGCGCGAGCAGGAAGCCGACGGCTCGTGGTTCGGGCGCTGGGGGACCAACTACGTCTACGGCACCTGGTCGGTCCTGTCGGCCTTCAACGCCGCCGGCATCGACGCCGAGGACCTGACCGTGCGGCGCGCGGTGCAGTGGCTGAAAGACCTGCAGAACGAGGACGGCGGCTGGGGCGAGAGCGGCGCCACCTACTGGCGCGAGCGCCGGCACGAGCGCTGCGAATCCACGGCCAGCCAGACCGCCTGGGCCATGCTGGGCCTGATGGCGGCCGGGGCGGTGGATGACCCGTCCGTCGCGCGCGGCGCCGCCTATCTGGCAGAGAACCAGGGCGAGGACGGCCTGTGGCCGGAAGATCCCTATACGGCCGTCGGATTCCCGCGCGTCTTCTACCTGCGCTACCACGGCTATCCGGCCTTCTTCCCGCTCATGGCCCTGGCCCGCTACAAGTCCCTGAGCGAAGGCAACGCAAGGACCACCTCTTGGGGGCTGTAGAGGGCATCGGCGCCGTCACCGGGCTGCATTCGGAAACGGCGCTGGCCCGAAGGCTGGGCATGCGGGCGGCCTGCTGCGGGTCCACGCCCGGCCGGGCGGAGGACCTGGCTGAAGAACTGATCGAGGAGCAGAGCGTCGTCGCCCTGGTCAGTTTCGGCCTGTGCGGCGGGCTCGACCCGGCCGTGGTGCCGGGCACCCTTGTGATCCCCGACCGCGTGATCGCCGAGGACGACTGCACCGGCTTTGCCACCGACGCCCGCTGGCGCAGGGCCCTGCTCGACCGCCTGCCCGAGGCGCGCACGGGTCGGCTGCTCGGCCACGACCGGATCGTGGCGACGGTGGCGGAAAAGGCGGAGCTGTTCGCCCTGACGGAGGCGCTGGCCGTGGACACGGAAAGCACCGGCGTGGCCGAGGTGGCCCAGCGCCACGGCCTGCCCTTCATGGCCATGCGCGCGGTCTGCGACCCCGCCACCATGGCCCTGCCCCGCGCCGCCCTGGTGGCGGTGACGGAGACCGGGCGCGTCGATGCCGGCGCGGTGCTGCGCGCCGTGCTGCGTCATCCAGGGGAAATCGGCCGCCTGGTCCGCCTGGGGCGTGCGAACCGGGCGGCCATGAAGGCGCTACTCCGCGGCGGTGCGGCCCTTGGTCCCGCTCTCTCCTAGCTCGTCGAGCTTGTCCTCCACATGACGGGAGAACACGTATTCCGCCGGTCGCGCCGCGTCGAGCGGGATGTCCGCGACGAAATCGCCGTCGAGCTTCGGCCCCTTGCGGCTGACCGCCCAGGCCTTCAGCGGATTCTTGACGGCATCGTTCACCGCGCTCGCCTCGAAGCCCGAATGCACCATGCAGTCGGCGCATTTTTCATAGTTGCCGACGCCGTAGGCGTCCCAGTCCGTCTCTTCCATCAGTTCCTTGAACGACTTGGCGTAGCCCTCGCCCAGCAGGTAGCAGGGCCGCTGCCATCCGAAGACGTTGCGCGTCGGGTTGCCCCACGGCGTGCAGTGGTACGCCTGG
Organism: Caenispirillum salinarum; assembly: GCF_044803115.1. GTDB lineage: Bacteria > Pseudomonadota > Alphaproteobacteria > Rhodospirillales > Rhodospirillaceae > Caenispirillum > Caenispirillum salinarum_A. The sequence goes on from NZ_CP085224.1 coordinate 4,019,479, forward strand.
TTGCCGGCCAGGAAGTCGAGGAACAGGGACGACTGCGCGAAATCCCACTTTGCCCCGCGCTCGCGGCCCAGCTTGAAGATGTCGCGGAACAGGGTCTTGGTGCGCGTGCGGTTGAGAAAGTGCTCCTGGTCGGGCGCCCGTTCATAGGCATAACCGGGAGACACCGTGATGCCGTCCACGCCCATGTCCATCACGTCGTCGAAGAACCGGGCGGTGCGCTCGGGCTCGGCGGTGTTGAACAGGGTGCAGTTGATGTTGACGCGAAAGCCCCTGTCCTTGGCGCGCTTGATGGCGTCGGTCGCGCGGTCGTAGACGCCCTGCTGGCAGACCGACTTGTCGTGCTCCTGGCGGTCGCCGTCCAGGTGAACCGACCAGGTGAAGAAGTGCGACGGTTCGTAGTCGTCCATGCGCTTGTCCAGCAGCAGCGCATTGGTGCACAGGTAGACGTACTTCTTGCGCGCGATGATGCCCTGGACGATCTCGGGCATCTCCTTGTGCAGCAGCGGCTCGCCGCCGGCGATGGACACCACCGGCGCCCCGCATTCATCGACGGCTCCCAGGGAGTCCTCCAGAGACAGGCGCTGGTCGAGGATCGGCTTGGGGTAGTCGATCTTGCCGCAGCCCGCACAGGCAAGATTGCAGCGGAACAGCGGTTCGAGCATCAGCACGAGCGGATACTTGTCACGCCCCGCCAGCTTCTGACGGAGAATGTAGCTGCCGACACGGGCTTGCTGGCGCAACGGGATCGTCACCGATCACCTTCCTTCCAAGGTTGTCAGTCGTCGTCTCGGGAACTCATTCGGCGGCGCTGGTCTCGGCCTCGGCCTCGTCCTGAAGCTCGCGCGGCAGGCGGAAGCGCACGGTTTCCTCCACGCCCTCCAGCACGGTTACCTCGTCGGCGCCATGGGCACGGAGCGCATCGATCAGCCCCTCCACCAGCACCTCGGGCGCCGAGGCACCGGCCGTCACACCCACCTTCTGCCGGCCCGCGAGCCAGGCCGGATCAAGCTCGCGCGCGTCGTTGATCAGGTACGACGGCACGCCCATCAGCGCGCCGATCTCGCGCAGGCGATTGGAATTGCTGGAGTTGGCGGCGCCGACGACCAGCAGCAGGTCGCACTGCTCCGCCAGCACCCGCACCGCCCGCTGACGGTTCTGGGTGGCGTAGCAGATGTCCTTGGTGTCCAGACCGGCGATGGAGGGGAACCGCTCCTTCAGGGCATCCACCACGCCGCGCGTGTCGTCCAGCGACAGCGTCGTCTGGGTCACGTAGGCCAGCTTGTCGGGATCGGCGACCTCAAGGGCCCGCGCGTCATCCGCCGTGGAGATGACGTGCACCGTGCCGGGGATCTGCCCGACCGTGCCTTCCACCTCGGGGTGGCCGGCGTGGCCGATGAGGATCACCTCGCGCCCTTGCGCAGCGTATTTGCGGCCCTCGATGTGGACCTTGGAGACCAGCGGACAGGTGGCGTCGATGACCGGCAGGTCCTTGTCGGCCGCCAAATCCTCCACCGAGCGGGCGACACCGTGGGCGGAAAAGATGGTGACGACGCCGGGCGGCACCTCGTCCAGGTCCTCGACGAACACGACGCCCTTGGCGCGCAACTGTTCGACGACGTGCTTGTTGTGGACGATCTCGTGCCGGACGTAGATGGGGGGACCGTACTTCCGCAGCGCGCGTTCGACGATGTCGATCGCCCGTTCCACGCCCGCGCAGAAGCCTCGCGGTTGAGCCAGGATGACCTGCATCGGCACTCCTTTATCTCCCTGAGCCGCTTTTCCCCTGCGGTCTCAACAGCCAACCCACCGTAACCGTTCCCGCCGCGAAATCCTTGGAGAATCCTTTCGGCAGGGCCTGACGGGGCTTTCCGACATGAAGTGGGGGCGAAGGGCCGCGCGATAAAGGGGCGACTCGAAAGGGGCGACTCGAAACGGCCGATGGTCAGCGGGGCGTGGCGCTGGCGCCGCGGTTCGGATACAACGGCCGCGCCATGACCGACCGCCGCCGCCACACCGCGCATTCCCTTCTCGAGCCCCTGCCCATCCGCCTGATCGGCGGGGCGGCGAAGGGGCTGGCCGTTCTGGGCGGCCTGGCGCTGGTGGGGGCGATGGGCGTGACGCTTGCCAGCGTGACCGGCCGGGCGGCCTTCGACAGCCCCATCCTCGGCGACTACGAGCTGGTGGAGCGGCTGGTGGGCGTGGCGGTGTTCCTGTTCCTGCCCTACGGCCACTGGGTGGGCGGGCACGTCACCGTCGACCTGGTGGTCCGCAGACTGCCGGATCGGCTGCGCGCAAGCCTCGCGCGGGCGGTGGAGGTCGCCTTCGCCCTGGTCGCGGCCGCCCTGGCCTGGCGCATGACGCTGGGCGGGCTGGACATGCACCGCTTCAACGACAGCTCCATGATGCTGGGCATCCCGACATGGTGGGCGTTCGCGCTGATCGTGCCGAGCCTGTGCCTGCTCTCGGCGGTCTGCGTGGTGCGGGCGGTGCGCGCATAAAAAAACGGCGGACCGTGGGGGCGCGGTCCGCCGGCTCAAGTTCAGGGAGGAAACATCGACCGGTACTGTAACACCGCCGGGTTAAGGAAGGTTTACAGGTCGCGGAATTTTCGCCGCAGCCGGAATTCCTCGGACAGCACAGCGGCCTCCATGCGGCCCAGGCGATCCTCGGCCTCGCGCATGCGGGCCCAGGCCTCGCGCAGGGCGTCGCCGGGGCTCAGGTGGACCTTGCGGCGCAGTTCGTGCTGTTCGTCGGACTCATACAGGTCCTCGGGCTTGGCCGGGATGACGAAGATCATCACCAGATAGGCCAGGATGGCCGGCGGCGTGAAGAAGATCAGCGCCAGCACCCAGGCCACCCGGACGACCCGCACGTCGATCCCGGCGTAGTCCGCCATGCCTGCCGCGATGCCGGCGATCCAGGCTTCCCGGCGGTCGCGGTAGAGGCGGAAGGGCCGGCTGCCGTCCATGGTTCGGTCATACCTCATGCGTCATTCCTCCAGCCGGGGGCCTCGGCGTCGAGGACCTTTTCCAGGTTGGTGATGCGCTCCCGCATCCGGTCGGTGGACGCCAGCAGGTCGGTCAGGGTCCGCTCCTCTTCCGTCGACAGGGTGCGGATGGACCGCCAGCGGGTCACGTAGTGACCGATGATGGCGATGGGCGCGACGATCGCGAGGGCCAGGAAGCCCAGTACGAAGACGACGAATTCCATGTCAGCCCTCGCCGCCGGACTTCACCTTCGCCTTCAGGCGGGCGAGTTCGTCCTCAACCGCGTCGTTGGTTTCCAGGTCGGCGAACTCGTCGGCCAGGCTTTTCTGCTGCTTGCGGCCCAGGTCGTAGCTTTCGACCTTGCCTTCCATCTCGTCCAGGTCGCGCTCCACCTGCTCGAAGCGGCGGAAGGCATCGGTCATGCGGTCGTCGTGGATCTGGCCGCGCATCTTCAGGCGGTTGGACGCCACCGAGTGACGGGTCTTGAGCGCCTGCTCGCGGGCCTTGGCGTCGGCCAGCTTGTCCTGCAGGCGGGCCAGATCCTCGGACTGGCGGGCCAGGGCGTCGTCGATGTTGACCAGTTCCTGCTTGAGCGCCGCCATGGCCTCGGCGGCCTTGGCCTTGGCGGCGAGAGCGCCGCGCGCCAGATCCTCGCGGTCCTTGCGCAGGGCCAGTTCGGCCTTCTCGGCCCACTCGGCGTGCTCGTCCTCAAGCCGCGCGATGCGGCGTTCCAGGTCCTTCTTCTCGGCGATGGTGCGGACCGAACTGGAGCGGACCTCCACCAGGGTGTCTTCCATTTCCTGGATGATGAGGCGGATGATCTTCTCCGGGTCCTTGGCGCGCTCCAGCATGCTGTTGATGTTGGAGTTCACGATATCGCTGAGGCGCGAAAAAATACCCATGATGGTCTCTCCGACAGGCGTTGCGCTTGGTTTCGCACCCCTCCTTTCAAAGGGTGTGCCAAACCGCGGGAATGGCGGAATTCCACCGTTTTCCATTGAAACGGCCGAATTGCGCCGTAACGCATTCCACCATATATTTGCGACATGGACTATTATGAAGCGGATAACGCCACCGCGCCGGGCCCGGCGCCCCTGCTGGGAGAATCCCGCGTCTTCCTGGAGATGCTGGAGACCGTCAGCCGGCTCGCGCCCATCGACCGGCCCGTGGTGATCCTGGGGGAGCGCGGCACCGGCAAGGAGCTGATCGCCGCCCGCCTGCACTACCTGTCGCGGCGCTGGGACCAGCCCTTCGTCAAGGTCAACTGCGCCGCCCTGCCGGAAAGCCTGCTGGACGCCGAACTGTTCGGCCACGAGGCCGGCGCCTTCACGGGCGCCACCCGCCGCCGCATGGGCCGGTTCGAGGCGGCCGACGGCGGCACCCTGTTCCTGGACGAAATCGGCACCGCGCCCCTGTCGGTGCAGGAGAAGATTTTACGGGCGGTGGAATACGGCACCTTCGAGCGCGTCGGCTCCAGCGCCACGGTGCAGGTGGACGTGCGCCTGGTCGCCGCCACCAACGCCGATCTGCCGGCCATGGCGGCGGCCGGCGAGTTCCGCGCCGACCTGCTGGACCGGCTGGCGTTCGCCGTGCTCACCCTGCCGCCCCTGCGCGAGCGGCGCGACGACATCCCGCTGCTGGCCGACCACTTCGCCCTGTCCATGACCCGCGACCTGGGGCGGCCGCTGTTCGCAGGCTTCTCCGAGGCCGCCATGGACCAGCTTCTGGCCCACCCCTGGCCGGGCAACGTGCGCGAGCTGCGCAACGCGGTGGAGCGGTCGGTGGCCCTGGCGCCGGACGCCGATACGCCGCTTGCGTCCGTGACGGTGGATCCCTTCGTCGGCTATCCGCGCCCGGAACCGCGTCCGTCGGCGGTGGCGAAGGATGCGGCGACGGAGGAGGCGACGGAGGAGGCGGAAAAGGAGCCAAAGGACGTCCCGCGATCCGCACGCCGCCCGGCCCTGCCGGTCGATTTCGACGCCGCCGTCGACGCCCATGCACGCACGCTGCTGACCCGCGCGCTGGAGGAGGCGCGCTTCAACCAGAAGGAGGCCGCGCGCCGCCTGGGCCTCGACTATCACCGCTTCCGAAGGCTTTTGAAGAAGCACGGGGCTTGATCCGCGCCCCCGACGCACCCGTATGCCCCTCTGCCGCAAGCCGAGGGAGAGCCACGCCATGACCGACCGCCCACGGGAATCCGTCTGGGACTATCCGCGCCCGCCGCGCCTGGAGCCCGCCTCCAGCCGGCTGCGGGTCGTCTTTGCGGGCGAGACCATCGCCGACACCCGGCGCGGCTTCCGCCTGCTGGAAACCAGCCATCCGCCGGTCTACTACATCCCGCCCGACGACGTGCGCCTGGACCTGCTGACGGCCGCGCCGGGCCCCCGTTCGTTCTGCGAGTTCAAGGGCCGCGCGACCTACTGGACCATCCGCGTCGGCAGCGCGACGGCCGAGCGCGCCGCCTGGTCCTATCCCGAGCCGGCCGCGCCCTACTACCCCATCGCCGACTGCCTGGCGTTCTATCCCGACATGGTGGACGCCTGCTTCGTCGGCGACGAACAGGCGATGCCGCAGGAGGGCAGCTTCTACGGCGGGTGGATCACCAGCGAAATCGAAGGACCCTTCAAGGGCGGCCCCGGCACCTGGGGCTGGTGACACCGTCGCGCGCGAAACGTTCAGTCCCCCAAGGCCTTGCGCACGTCTTCGGCATGGGGAATGGGCGCCACCGCGCCGTAACCCGTCGTCGACAGGGCCGCCGCCGCGTTGGCGTATTCCGCCGCCGCGAACGGGTCGTCGCCGAGTTGCAGGCGTGCCAGGAAGCAGCCGTCGAAGGCATCGCCCGCCCCCGTTGCGTCCACCGCCTTGACCCTGCGCGGCGGAATGCGGCGACGGCCGTCGGGCGTGGCAACCAGCACGCCCTCGTGCCCCATGGTCAGCGCGATGACCTTCACGCCCTGGTTCAGGTAGAGGTCGACCACGGCGTCGGCGTCGTCCAGGCCCGTCAGCAGGCGGGCATCGTCCAGCCCCGGCAGCAGGATGTCGGCATACGGAATGGTGCCGGCGATGATGGCGCGGGCGCGGGCCAGCGGCCACAGCTTCAGCCGCAGGTTGGTGTCGTAGGAGGTGGTGACGCCGGCCTCCCGCGCCGCCTCCAGCGCCGCGAACACCGAGTCGCAGGCCGGCGCGCTGATCGCCTGGCTGATCGCCGAGCAGTGGAAGATGCCCGCCGAGCGGATGGCGTCCAGCGGCAGGTCGGCGGGCGCCATGCGGCTGGCGGCGCTGCCCGCGCGGTAGTAGGCGAAACGGTGCCCCTCCGCGCCGTGGGAGACGAAGTAGATGCCCGTCGGCGCGTCGGCCACCTGGCGCACATGGCGCGTGTCCACGCCCTCGCGCCGCCACATGGCGAGCATGTCGTCCCCGAAAGTGTCCGCCCCCACCGCGCTTATGAACGCCGCCCGCGCCCCCTGCCGGGCCGCCGCGACGGCCGTGTTGGAGGTGTCGCCCCCGAATCCCGGCATGTACGACTGGTCGGACCCGCGGGTCTGGTTCAGCTCCATCAGCCCCTCGCCGAGGCTCACGATCGGTCCGTCCTGCATGGGTCTCGATCCTTATCCGCCGCTGATACGTTGACGTAGGGGAAAGTGCCACGCGCGTCTTGCCGCACTGCAAAACTCACTTTTGCGCTGCAAGGTAAGACTTTGTTGAACACTATGTCTGACATAGCCTAGTATAGTTCGCACGAACTGGAAAGGCGCACCGTGATGTCCCCGGCGGCTCCGCAAAGCACCAACGCCTCTCGCGACCTGGGGAACCGGGTGGCCGAGGAACTGGCCGCCGGCCTGTTCTCGGGACGCTATCGCCCCGGCGAGATGCTGCCCAAGGAGACCGAGTTGTGCGACTCCTTCGGCATGAGCCGCCCCAGCGTGCGCAACGGCCTTCAGATCCTGTCGTCGCTGGGCATCGTCCGCCGCATTTCTGGAAAGGGCACGGTGGTCGAGGAGTTCCGCGAGTGGAACCTGCTGGACCCCATGGTCACCCGCTGGATGGCCGAGTACGCCCAGCCCAACCCCGACTTCCTGGCGGAAATCTTCGAGTTCCGCCACGCGACCGAACCCACCATCGCCGCCCTGGCCGCCCGCAAGGCCACCGCCCGCGACCTGCTGGCGATGGAAGAGGCCTTCCACGGCATGGAGGCCACACTGGACGGGGCCGAGGCCGGCGCGGAATGGGACCGCACCGCCTTTTCCGACCATGACGTGGCCTTTCACGCCGCCATCTACCGCGCCACGCACAATCTGGTGTGGGCCCAGCTTGCCCACATCCTGCGGCCCTCCATCACGCTGGTCGTGCGCACCTCCAACGAAACGGCGGAGGAATTGCGCGACAGCCTGGGCCGCCATCGTCACCTGATGGAATGCATCCGTTTGCGCCGACCCGAGGACGCCGAGGAGGCCGCCCGCAGGGTCATGGCGCGCACCGCGTTCGACCTGGGCATCACGCCCGACCCGGATGCCGGGCCGGGGCCCGCGCCGAACGCTCAAGCCCCGGACGACGCCCCCAAGAAGGCGTCGCCCAATCGCCGAGCCTGACGCCAGGAAGGCTAGGACTCCAGGAGGAAGCACACATGGTTCATCTCTCCATCACCCGTGCAGCCAAGCAGGTCGCAGGCGTGGCCGTCGCCGCCACGGTTGCCGTCGGCCTGTCGACCGTCGCCACCCAGGGTGCGCTCGCGGCCGAATACAACTGGACGTTCCAGACGTCCGAGACCGCCGGCGAGCCGCAGTTCAAGCTCAAGCAGGAGTGGGCCGAGAACATCGAGACGATGTCCGGCGGCCGGGTCGAGATCGAGATCCTGCCCACCGGCGCCGTCGTGCCCCACAACCAGACGCTGGAAGCCGTGGGCGCCAACATCCTGCAGGGCCACCTGACCGATCCCAGCTACTTCTCGGGCATGAACCCGGCGTTCTCCATGCTGGGCAACCTGGTGGGCGCCTGGGGTGACCCGCTGGAGTTCCTGGAATACATGAAGCACGGCGGCGGCGAGGAGCTGTACAACGAGCTGGTCCAGCCCTACGGCGTGCACCTGATCGGCGCCGCCGCGACGGGCCTGGAATCCTTCCCCTCCTCCAAGCCCATCCGCACGGTGGAAGACCTGAAGGGCCTGAAGCTGCGCGCGCCGGAAGGCATGGTCTACGACATCTTCTCCAAGGCCGGCGCGGCCCCCGTGAACCTGCCGGGCTCGGAGGTCTACACCGCGCTTGAAAAGGGTGTCATCGACGCCGCCGACTACACGGTGTTCGCCACCAACCAGGCGCAGGGCCTGCACGAGTTCGCCAGCTATCCGAACTATCCGGGCTTCCACAGCCTGCCCATGGTCGCGGTCTCCATGAACAAGCAGATCTGGGACGGCCTGCCCGACGACATCAAGACCATGATGGAAGTGGCCACCGACGACCTGGCCTACAACATGGTCTTCGAGCTGAAGAAGAACGACATCGAGGCCGTTCAGGAAGCCCGCCAGGACCCCGAGATCGAGATCGTCGACCTGCCGGCGGAGGAGCGGAAAAAGTTCCGCAACATCGCCCAGCAGGAATGGAAGAACTGGGCCGAGAAGAACGAGATGACCCAGAAGGTCTATGACTCGGTCACCGAGTTCCTGAAGGCCCGCAACCTGATGTAAGCGGTTGACGGCGCGGCGGACGGTGCCCATCCGGCCCGTCCGCCGCCCGCCTTTTCCTTTTTCGATTTTCGATCCTGTCCCGCCGGTCCCCAGATGCGCCCGGCGACGGCCGAGGGGTCCCCGCCATGACCAAGCTTCCCAACCGCCCGACCGACCGGGACGCCTACGAGGAACTGTCCAACACCGACGCCGGACAGCAGCCCGTGGACCGCAGCGGCCAGGAAGGCCACATCCGCACCGTGCTGGACTTCGCCGTGGCGGAATCCGCCAAGGTGTTCGCCTGGCTGGTCTTCGTCGGCGCCGTCATCAGCGTCTACGAAGTCGTCATGCGCTACGCCTTCAACAATCCGACGTCCTGGGTGCACGAGACCACCGTGTTCCTGATCTCGGTCATCTTCGCGCTGGGCGGACCCATTGCGCTGGCCCGCGACAAGCACATCCGCGTGCGCCTGATCTACGACTGGGTCGGACCCAAGGCCAAGCGATGGCTGGACGTGGTGAATTCCATCATCACCTTCGTGTTCCTGTCGGGCATGACCTTCGCGGCGTGGATCATGTTCTACAAGTCCACCCACTCGCCGCTGGGCGCCATCCAGCTTGAGCGGTCGGGCACCTCGTGGAACCCGCCGTTTCCGGCCTTCACCAAGACCATCATCCTGATTTCCGTCGCCGTGATGCTGGTGCAGACCATCTTCCACTTGGTCAACGCCATCCGCGGCAAGGGCTATGCCGACGACGACCACGGCGGCGGCAAGGACAAGGGCGGCGGCCCCGGCCCGGTCTCCACCACGCTGGGCAAGGAGGGCTGACGCCATGTGGAACCTCGGCCTTTCCGCCATGGGCATCGAGTGGGGCACCTACGCCCTGGTCGGCAGCATCTTCCTGCTGCTGCTGACGGGCCTGCCGCTCGCCTTCGTCACGGGCCTCGTCGCCCTGTTCTTCACCTTCGGCTGGTTCGGCCCCAACGCCCTGCCGCTGGTCACCAGCCGCGTCTACGGGTTCATCACCGAATATTCGCTGGTCGCCGTGCCCATGTTCGTCTTCATGGCGAGCCTGCTGGACCGATCCGGCCTCGCGCGCGACCTGTTCAACGGCATGAGAATCCTGGCCGGCCGCGTGCCCGGCGGCGTCGGCGTGCAGACGCTGGTGGTGGCCTTCTTCCTGGCCGCCATGTCGGGCATCATCGGCGGCGAGATCGTGCTGCTGGGCATCCTGGCGCTGCCGCAGATGCTCAGGCTCGGCTATGACCGCAACATCTCCATCGGCGTCGTGTGCGCCGGCGGCGCGTTGGGCACCATGATGCCGCCGTCCATCGTGCTCATCATCTACGGACTGATCGCATCGGTCTCCATCGCCGACCTGTTCACCGCCGCCATCACTCCGGCGGTGATCCTGATGCTGTGCTACGTGACCTACGTGCTTGTCCGCTGCATCCGCAACCCGTCCCTCGGCCCGCCGCTGTCGGACGAGGAAGCGCACATGCCGCTGGAAGAGAAGCTGAAGGCCATCCGCGCCATCATCCTGCCGGCCATGATCGCCTTCCTGGTGCTGGGCACCATCTACGGCGGCATCGCCTCGGTCACCGAGGCCGCGGCCATGGGCGTGGTGGGCGTGCTGTCGGCCACCATCATCCGCCGCGAGCTGACGCTGGGCCTGCTTCAGAAGTCGGTCGTCCAGACCATCAACACCTGCGGCATGATTATCTGGATCGGCATCGGCGCCGCCGCGCTGGTGGGCGTCTACAACCTGATGGGCGGCAACGCCTTCGTCTCCAGCTCCATCCTGGGCATCGAGGCCCCGGCGGTGGTCATCATCATGGTGATGATGGCGATCCTGCTGGTGCTGGGCCTGTTCCTGGACTGGATCGGCATCGCCATGCTGGCCCTGCCCATCTTCGTCCCCATCGTGGTCAAGCTGGGCTACGACCCCATCTGGTTCGGCATCCTGTTCGCCGTCAACATGCAGGTGAGCTTCCTGAGCCCGCCGTTCGGCCCGGCCGCCTTCTACCTGAAGGGTGTGGCGCCCGCGTCGATCACGCTCCAGCATATCTACACGGCCGTGCTGCCTTTCATCGCCATGCAGCTGATGGTGCTGGCCGCGATCCTGTTCTATCCCGAGATCGCCATGTGGATGGTGGATTAGGAGCCAGTGTCATGAAAATTACAGCACTCAAGACTTGGCTCGTGCCCCCGCGCTGGCTGTTCCTGAAGATCGAGACCGACGAAGGCGTGTCGGGCTGGGGCGAGCCCGTGGTGGAGGGCCGCGCCCACACCGTCCAGGCCTGCGTGGAGGAGTTCGCCGATACCCTGATCGGCCGCGACCCGCGCCGCATCGAGGACATCTGGCAGAGCCTCTACCGGGGCGGCTTCTATCGCGGCGGGCCGATCCTCATGTCGGCCATCGCGGGCATCGACCAGGCCCTGTGGGACATCAAGGGCAAGGCGCTGGGCGTGCCCGTGCATGAACTGCTGGGCGGGGCGGTGCGCGAGAAGATGCGCATGTACTGCTGGATCGGCGGCGACCGTCCCCACGATGTCGGCCGTCAGGCGAAGGAGGTCGTCGCCAAGGGCTTCACCGCCTTCAAGATGAACGGCACGCCGGAACTGCAAATCGTCGACAGCCACGCCAGGGTCGACGAGGCCGTGGCGCGCGTGGCGGAAGCGCGGGAAGCCGTCGGGCCGGAGGTCGGCATCGCCATCGACTTCCACGGCCGCGTCCATCGCCCCATGGCGAAGGCGCTGCTGCGGGAGCTGGAGCCCTTCCACCCCCTGTTCGTGGAAGAACCCGTCCTGCCCGAGCACCTGCACGCCCTGCCCTCGCTGACCGCCGGCCTCGGCTACCCCATCGCGACCGGCGAGCGCCTGTTCACGCGCTACGACTTCCGCCCCATCCTGGAAGACCGCTGCGTGGATATCGTCCAGCCCGACATTTCCCACTGCGGCGGACTGACGGAGGCGCGCAAGATCGCCACGCTGGCGGAAACCTTCGACGTCGCGCTGGCGCCGCACTGCCCGCTCGGGCCGCTGACCCTGGCGGCCTCGCTGCACCTGGATTTCATCTCGCACAATGCGTTCATCCAGGAACAGAGCATGGGCATCCACTACAACCAGGGCAACGACGTGCTCGACTACCTGGTGGACCCGAGCCCGCTGACCATCACCGACGGCTATACGCCCCTGCTCACCAAGCCGGGCCTGGGGGTGGAGATCAACGAGGACTACGTCATCGAGCGCGCGGCAGAATGCCACCGCTGGCGCAATCCGCTCTGGCGCCATGAAGACGGGAGCATCGCGGAATGGTAGACCCAAGCACGGGCGACAACACGCCCATCACCATCGACGAGAAGGCCAACCCCTACCGCGACTGCATCCAGGGTTTGGCGAACGAGCCCATCACCGTCGTCCGCCTGCTGGAGGACGCGCGCAAGGAGCTGCACCCCTCCAGCAAGCTGGCGGATCTCGGCGGCGGCGTGACGGTGAAAGAGGTCGTGCACCGGCTGGTGACCAACCGGCCGCGCGTCGCCATCATCGCGGGATCGCCCGACCATCCGGCCCACCTGCTGGACCGGGCGCACACGCTGATGGCCGCCGCCGCCATCTGGCAGCGCGGCGGGGTGCCCTTCACGTTCTCGGTCCCCGTCATCTGCGACGGCACGGCCCAGAACAACATCGGCCAGAGCTATTCGCTCGCCTCGCGCAACGATACCGCGCGGGCCGTCAACATCAACTTCGAGGGCCACAGCTACCACGCGGCCTATGTGCTGGCCGGCTGCGACAAGAGCCCGAGCGCCATCCTCTCGGGCCTCGCGGCGGCGGAGGTGGCGCGCCGGCACCGGGGCGACCAGGCGCCGGTGTGGGCCGTTTTCGCGCCCGAGCATGTGCTCAAGGGCGGCAAGATCCCCGACGGCACCCGCAAGGAACTGGAGACCATCGCCGCCAAGGCCCGCGAGCACGGCCATCGCGAACTGGGCGAAGACATCGAGGGAAACCTTGAATACATCCTCCAGTGCTCCAGCGACGAAGCCTTCGCCGGCCAGCTCAAGCGCGCCAAGAACCTGGAACTGATAGACCCCGACACCGAACGCCGCATCCTGAACGAACTGGCGGAACACACCTGCGACAGCCACGGCGGCATATGCGCCTTCAACGGCACGGGCAATTCCTCGCGCACCATGCTCGCCGCCTTCGGCCTGACCCCGCCGGAGCTGGAGCTTCTGACGGGCGTGCCCGCCGACACCGCCGTGGGCCAGGGGATGGACTGCCTGTTCGGCATTCTGAACAAGCCCGAATACAGCGTCTGCAATCTGGTGAAGGCCAACTTCGCCAACGTGGTGCGCATCCACAACGCCACCGGCTCGTCGTCCAACATGCTCTTGCACCTGCCCTGCATCATGCGGCACGCGGGCTTTGACGTGACCATCGACGACTATGCGGAAATCCGCGACAACACGCCGGTGCCGGAGGTCTTCGCCCATTCCCTGACCGAAAACCGCGACACCTTCGTGCTGGCCCAGCAGTTCATGGCCGGGCAGCACCGGGGCATGGAAAGCCTCTACCGCGTGCTGTCGGACCTGAAGGTGCCCATGGACCTGGACGCCGTCACCGTCTCCGGCACCTGGCGCGCGCGCACGGAAAACCTGGACACGCCGGTGGACCCGGCGTTGGGCGACCGGGCCGTCATCCGCACCCTGCCGGTGCGCAAGATGTCGGGGGTGGAGGTGCTGCGAGGCAGCTTCTTCGACACCTGCGTGGTCAAGGTCTCGGGCATGTCCGACGACCAGTACGCCGGCTTCGACGACCACATCTTCGTCGTGCGCTACTACGAGAACGAACACGTCTGCAACGGCGACTTCGCCGCCCGCGACCTGCTCGACCGCCTGCGGGCGACGGAGGGCGTGGACGACGCCCTGATCCGCGCCGTGGTCAAGCGCAACGGCGGCGGCGAGGAACCGGACCTGGAGAACTTCCGGGGCCTGCTGGAGCGGCACCTGCTGTCGTTCGCCTTCCTCATCGCCGGCCAGGGGCCGCAGGCCTACGGGATGCCGGAGATGTTCTCGCCCAGCCAGAACCTGCGTCACCACCGGGTGCTGGAGGCGTCGTCGATCCTCATGACCGACGGGCGGTATTCCGGCGTGACCAAGGGGGCCTGCATCGGCCACACCACGCCGGAAGCCTTCGAGGGCGGCGGCATCGGGTACCTGCGCAACGGCGACATCCTGCGGGTGAAGCTCACCGACCGCCGCATCGACCTGCTGGACCGCGTCGCCTTCCTGGAAAACCGGGAAGTGGTCATCGACCCCACGAAGGACGAGGGCCGCGCCGAACTGCACGCCGAGCGCATGAAACGCATGGACCACCGCCGCCTGGACATCGCCGCCTGCAACCTGATGGAACACGTCTCCGACGCCTCCCACGGCGTGGTGCCGGCGGCCGTGGACCGGCGAGCGACGGCGGCGTGGCGGTAAAGGAACACCCACAATGACCGACACCTTCGACCAAGCCTTCGACGACATGCCCCTGGTGGCGGTCCTGCGCCACATCACGCCCGACGAGATCATTCCCGTCGCCAACGCGCTGATCGACGCGGGCTTCCGCTTTCTGGAAGTGCCGCTGAACTCGCCCGACGCCTTCACCAGCATCGAGAGGCTGGCGAGGCACTGCCCGCCCCACGTCCTGACCGGCGCCGGCACGGTTCTGGAGCCCTCGCAGGTGCGCCAACTGGCGGACACGGGTGCCAAGCTCATGGTCACGCCCAACACCGACGCCGACGTCATCGACGCCGCAGTCTCGGCCGCGCTTTATCCCCTCATCGGCTGCCTGACCCCGACGGAGGCGCTTCAGGCCGTGCGCAGGGGCGCGCGGGGGCTGAAGATCTTCCCCGCCTCGCGCATGGGGCCGGACTACCTGAAGGACATCCGCGCCGTGCTGCCCCCGAGCACCAGGCTGCTGCCCGTCGGCGGCATCGGGCTGGACACCATGGAGGCCTTCCACAAGACGGGCGCCGACGGCTTCGGCTACGGCACCAACCTCTACAAGCCCGGCAGGCCGGCCGCCGAGGTGGGCGAGACCGCCCGCGCCCTGGTCGCCGAGTTCCGCCGCCTGCGGGGCCGCTGACATGGCAGGGCGGCAGGCCATCGTCGTCGACTGGGGCACCACGTCCTTCCGCGCCTGGCTGGTGGACCTGGATACCGCCGAGCGCTTAAGCGAAATCCCCTCCGGCCGGGGCATGAAGGACGTGGCGGCGGCGGAGTATCCCGCCTACTGCCACGCCATGCTGTCGCGCTGGCGGGACCGCCCCGACCCGCCGCCCGTCTACATGACAGGCATGGTGGGCGCACCGACGGGATGGCTGTTCGCGCCGCAGCCGGCGCTGCCCGTATCCGCCGCCGACCTCGCCGCCCAGGTGGTCGCCGCGCCGGGGCTGGCGGATGCCTGGATCATCCCCGGCTGCCGGGTCGACACCGCCGACCCGGACCGCGTGGACGTCATGCGCGGGGAGGAAGTGCAGGTTTTCGGCGCGCTGGCGCTGCTCGAACGCCGCGACGGCATCCTCTGCCTGCCCGGCACCCACAGCAAATGGGCGACGGTCAAGGACGGCCGCCTCACCGACTTCCACACCTTCATGACCGGCGAGATGTACCGCGCGGCGCTGGACGCCACCATTCTCGGCCAGGGCGTCCCCGCATCAGCGCCGTGGGACGAGGCGGCCTTCCTGAAAGGACTGGAGGCGGCGCGCCAGCCGGGCGGGCTGCTCAACCGCCTGTTCACCGCGCGCGGCCGGCGGCTCTACCGCGACCTGGGGGCAGAGGCGGTGCCGGCCTACCTGTCGGGCCTTCTGATCGGCGAGGAATTCCGCGCGAGCGCCGAGGTCGCGCCCTCGACCGCGCCGGTCCCCCTCGTCGGCGCCGACGCCCTGCGCCACCCCTACGAGACCGCCGCCCAGGCCTTCGGCCGCATTGTGCGGTGGATACCGGCCGCCGACGCCACCGTGCGCGGCTGCATCGACGTCATCCACGCACGCGGGTGACGGCAACGGCCCGCTCTCCGGCAGCGTTCGGCGGACAACGGTGTCACCAGTCCAAGGGGAAACGGGATGAGCGGTTCCGTGCTGATGCGGCTCACCAGAACGCGCCCCGCCCGCGCGGCGGCGGTGGTCATTACCTGCGGCGGGCTCCTGACGGCCTGCGCCGGCGACAGCACCGGCCTCGGCCTCAACCTGGTGCCGGAGGAACAGGTCCGGCAGATGGGCCAGCAGACCTGGGCGCAGATCCGGTCCGAAACGCCGGTCTCCAACAATCAGACCTACCAGCGCGCCGCGCAGCAGGTTTCCTACCGCCTGCTGCGGGCCGGCGGCATGAACCCGCAGGCGTGGGAGGTGGTCGTTTTCCAGGGCGACGAGGCCAACGCCTTCGCCCTGCCCAACGGCAAGATCGGCGTCTACGAGGGCATGTTTGGCATGGCCGAGAACGAGGCGCAACTGGCCGCCGTCATCGCGCACGAGATCGCCCACAACGAGGAAAACCACGCCGCCGAGCGCGTCAACACCCAGGCCGCCACCTCGGCGGGAGTGCAGATCGCCAGTGCCGCCGCCGGCATCGCGGGCATCGACGCGCAGACGGCTGCCGCCCTGCTGGGTGCCGGCGCGCAGTACGGGCTGAACATGCCGTACTCCCGCAACCAGGAACTGGAGGCTGACCGCCTGGGGCTCAACATGATGGCGCGGGCCGGCTACGACCCGCGTGCGGCGGTGGAGTTGTGGCAGCGCATGGCGCAGCGGGGCGGCGGTCCGCCGGCCTTCCTGTCCACCCACCCGGCCCCGCAGCAGCGCATCGAGCAGCTTCAGCAGATGATGCCGCAGGCCCTCGAGATTTACCAAGCGAGAAGCTAGGGAGGACGGCACCGTGGAACAGTCCTTCACCGAGCCCTATGAGGGCAAATACCGCCTCATCGTTCTGTTCGGGCCCGATGACCACGATTCGCGCCTGACCAGCCAGATCGACCTGCTGATGGCCGAGGAACAGGCGTTGCAGGAGCGTGACGTCTACATCTTCGTCGTCGCCGGCCCTGGCGCGGTCAAGGCCCTCGGCGACGGCGCCTCGGGCGCCCGGCTGGACCCCGACTCCATGCGTGAGCGCTTCGACGTGCCGGCGGACGCCTTCCGCATTGTCATCATCGGCAAGGACGGCACCGTGAAGAAAACCAGCGACGATCCGCTGGCCGTCTCCGACATCAAGGCCCTGATCGATTCCATGCCCATGGGCGCGGAGGAAAAGCGGCAGCGGAAGGGCGATTAACCCTTCTCCGGATACTCGATCCCCAGCACCTCCAGCGTGTCCACGCCGCGCGGGGTGCGGACGTCGACCTCGTCGCCCACTTCGGCCTTCAGAAGGGCGCGGGCGATGGGGGAGAGCCAGCTGATCTTGCCCTCGTTCATGTCGGCCTCGTCGACGCCGACGATCTTCACCCGCAATTCCTCGTCGCGGCTGTTCACGTAGGTGACGGTGGCGCCGAAGAAGACCTTGTGGCGGTTGGGCTGTTGCGACGGGTCCACCACCAGCGCGTTGTCCAGGCGCTTGCGCAGGAAGCGCACGCGCTTGTCGATCTGGCGCAGCAGGCGCTTGCCTTCCTTGTAGTCGGCGTTCTCCGAGCGGTCGCCCAGCGACGCCGCCCATTCCACCACCTTCACCACCTCGGGCCGGCGGGACTTCCACAGGTGGTCCAGCTCCGCCTTCAGGGCCGCGTGACCTTCCGGCGTCATGTAGAACCTGCCGCCGGGCGGGCGCGGGCCGGAGTCGGCGCTCTCGTCCTCGTCGTCGTCCGCGTCCTCGGCGGCGGCGGGAAGGCGGTCGTCGGATGCCATGGCGGAAGGTGTCCTCAAGCGGGTTCAAAGCACCGGGTTAACGGGCCGACACCGCTGTGTCAACGCAGCCGAGTCGCGCGGCTCAAGTGAATCTTAAGAATGATCTGCTATGACGTACGTCATAGGCTGGTTGCCTTTACCCGGCCATTATGGGTAGAGCCCGGAAACCGGGAAAGGCAGTCCGCCCGCAGAACGAGGATCAGGGTCATGTCCCGCCGCGCCCCGAAGAACCTGGCCGCTCTCGTCCGCCGCATCCGGTCCCTGCCCGCCGACCGGCAGGGTTCGGTCGCGATCATGGTGGGGCTGGCCTTCCCGGTACTGGCGGGCATGGGTTTCCTGGCCGTGGACGTGGGCGCCTGGTACTGGGAGCGCCGCAACCTTCAGACCGCCGCCGATGCCGCCGCCCTGTCCGGCGCCTTCGCCCAGTTCGACGGACTGGACGCCGAGGCCGCCGCCACCGCCGACGCCGCATCCAACGGCTTCGACTCGGTCAACGGAACGATCACCGTTGGCGCCCCGGCCTCGGGCACGGGCGCGGGCGACCCAGGCGCGGTAGAGGTCGTGCTGACCCAGCCCCTGCCCCTGTTCTACGCCCAGGTGATGGGCGAGACCGACGCCAGCGTCACCGTCTCCGCCCGCGCCACCATGGCCGAGGTGGGCGAATATTGCGTGCTGGGCCTGGACCGCAACAACCCGAACACGGTGGAGGTCACGGGCAACGGCAGCATGCTCATGACCTGCGGCGTGGCGGTCAACAGCATCAGCGACAGCGCGCTTTACCTGGGCGGCTCGGCCACCATCGAAGCCACGACCGCCAGCGTCACCGGCGGGATCGAGATCAACGGCAGCCCCACCACCACCTGGACGGAGGGCCCGCCGCTGACCGGCCGCCAGCCGGTCAAGGACCCGTACGAGCACCTCGACGCCCCTCCCCCCGGCGCCTGCGAAGCCAGCAACCTGACCGTCTCGCCCTCGGACTCGGTGGTGCTGGACGCCGGAAGCGACGGCACCATGACGGTCTGCGGCGGCATCGACGTGAAGGGCACCCTGCACTTCACGCCCGGCACCTACATCCTGGACGGCGGCGAGTTCAGGGCCAATTCGGGCGCCGTCATCACCGGCGACGACGTGACGCTTATCTTCACCGGCCAGGGAACCGACTACGCGACCGTGAACATCAACGGCGGGGCAGAGGTGGACCTGCGCGCGCCCACCAGCGGCGCGTGGGAGGATATCGTCCTGTTCCAGGACCCGGACGCGCCGTCGTCCAAGAACGGCTCTGTGATCTCCAACACGCTGAACGGCACCGGCTCGCTGAACCTGGAGGGGGTGGTGTATTTCCCGTCGCAGAAGGTGGACGTGATCGGTACCGGCGACAGCACCAACGGCTGCATGAACCTGGTGGCCCTGCAGGTGTCGTTCTCCGGCAACTCGGCGGTGGTCAACTCCTGCCCTACCCGCGACCTGAAGAAGATCTCCGCCTACAAGGTCACGTTGATCCAGTAACGGAGGACCCGATGAGCACCCGCCCCGCCCGCCTGCTGTCCGCATTCACGACCGTCGCCGCCCGCGCGCTCGGGCCGGCGCGGCGCATGCTGGCGGACACGCGCGGCGCCGGTGCGGTGGAGATGGCGCTGACCGCGCCCATGCTGCTGCTCATGCTGGTGACCTTCGTCGACCTGGGGATGGCCTACCAGCACCGCACCACCCTGGAAAGTGCGGCGCGGGCCGGGGCGCAGCGGGCGATCATCGACTACATGGACACCGCCGCCATCACCGCCACCACCACCGCCGCGCTGCCCGACGCCACGGGCGCGACGGTGGGGGTCGGCACCACGCTGGAGTGCGGCGGCACCGTGGTGGCCGCGGGATCATGGTGCGCCGACGGCACCTTCCCGGCGACCTACGTCACCGTGTCCGTCACCCAGCCGGTCCAGACGCCGCTCGGCTTCCTGGACCTCGCGACCCTGATCGATGCCGATGGAGTGGCCCGTGTGCGCGTCAACTGATACGCCCCGGCGCGGCCGCTTCCTGGCGCGCCTGCACCCCCGACGCATCCGGCGCGACCAGGACGGCGGCGCCGCCATCGAGTTCGCGCTTTTGCTGCCGCCGTTCTTCCTCATGCTCTATGCCCTGATCGAGCTGGGCCGCGCCATGTGGAACTTCAACACACTGCAACTGGTGGCCGACGAGGCCTCGCGCTGGGCCTCCGTCCGCCCCGCCGCCACGGCCGAGGACGTCCGCACCGCCGCCCTGCCCATGGGCGTCGGCCTCAAGGAAGACGACCTGCTGCTCACGGTCGCGCGCCAGGGACCCGATGCCGCCGGGGTGACGACGGTCAACGTGACGCTGACCTACACCTTCCGCCCCGTCGCCTTCCTGGGCGCGGGCGGCGTGGAATGGCAGATGGGTGCGCGCGGCACCATGCCCGTCATCGAGAACAATTGAGGCGGTGTGCGCCGATTCTGCCGGGGTGCGAGAATAGCCACAAAGGCACGAAGTACACCAAGAGGGTGTGCTGATGGGGACGTCGTGCTTTCGGTGGTGAAGGCGGAGCGATTTCGCGGCGAAGCCGCCGACTCCATTCTTGCCGAGGTGCCGGCGGTTGATCCGCGTTCTCCCGGTTTCTTGGTGTACTTTGTGTCTTAGTGGCTATCCCGCACGCCGCCACCGGAGCCTGCGCGCTCACCCCATGAACTGCCCGCCGTTGATCTCCAGCACCTGCCCCGTCACGTAGCCGCTGAGCGCGTCGGACGCCAGGAACAGGTAGGACGGCGCGCAGTCCTCGGGCGTGCCCAGTCGGCCCAGCGGGATGGCTTTGGCCGTCGCCGCCAGCTTCTCGGCGCTGGAGTAGCGCGCATGGAAATCGGTGTCGATGGTGCCCGGCGAGACCGCGTTGACCCGGATGCCGCGCGGTGCCAGTTCCCGCGCCAGGCTGCGGGTGTGGGTCGCGACGAAGGCCTTGGCGGCAGAATACAGCGACGATCCGGGGCTGCCGCCGGTGCGGGCGGAGATGGACACCGTGTTGACGATGGCTCCGCCGGCGCCGGTCGCCAGCAGGTCCTCCAGCGCCGCACACAGCAGCACCACAGACCGCGCGTTCAGGTCCACGACGCGATGGTAGTGGGCGGCGTCCACCTCTCCCGAAGGAATGCGACCGAGCATGGTGCCGGCGTTGTTGACCAGCACCGAGAGACCGCCGGGAAACGCCTCACGCGCGGCGACGGCGAGCGTCTCGACGCCCTTTTCCTCCGCCAGGTCGGCGGTGACGGTGGTCAGGCGGCCCGCCTGGCTGAGCGGCAGGGTTTCCCGCCACTGGGCGGCGTGGTCGTCGGTGCGGCCCACATGCGCCAGCACCTCCGCCCCCGTCGCCAGGAACATTTGCGCCACCGCCGCCCCGATTCCCCGGCCGGCACCGGTCACCAGAACGTTGGCGCCGGAAAACAGGTCGTCGCGGAAGGGCATGGCGGGCGTCATGGCGCGGGCTCCCAAGGTGGAGAAGGAACTGAGCCCTCCACCATGACAGCCGCGCGCCCGCGCCTCAACCGGCCCGTTCGGGCTCCGCCGCAAGGGTGGGCAGGGCCAGCGTCACCAGGAACGACACGGCCAGCATGGCCGCGCTGGCCCAAAGCGTCGCCGTCAGCCCGGCAAGCTGGTAGATGACGCCCGACGCCAGCGTGCCGCCCAGGCGCCCGACGGCGTTGGCCATGTAGTAGAAGCCGACGTTCATGGCGACCTTGTCGGCATCCGAATATGCCACGATCAGGTAGCTGTGCACCGACGAGTTCACGGCGAAAACCGCCCCGAACACCAGCAGCCCGCCGATGAGAACAGCGGCGCTGTCGCCCCCCGTCAGGCCCAGCGCGCCGGGGGTCATGGCGGCCGCGATGGCGGCGGGGATCAGCGCCAGGACACCGGCCCAGACCCGCGCGGCGCGGGCGCCGGTGGCGGCGTCGGTGGTTCGGCGCAGAAGCTTCGGCACGCTCGCCTGCACCATGCCGTAGCCGATGACCCAGGCGGCCATGAAGGCACCGACGGCGTCGAAGTCCCATCCCAGCGTCGAATAGAGGAAGATCGGCACGCCGACGACGAACCACACGTCGCGGCTGGCGAACAGGAAGATGCGCGCGATGGACAGCAGGTTGATCTCGCGCGTCTTGGAGAACAGGTCGCGGCCCTTGATGGGGCTCTTGGCCTTGCCCATGTCCGCCTTCAGCCGCAGCAGGCTGGCGGCGAGCACAAGCGCCAGCATCCCGGCCATCACCCACAGGGCCGGCGCGAAGCCCAGCACTTCCAGCAGCAGGCCGCCCAGGAAGAACCCCAGGCCCTTCAGCGCGTTCTTCGACCCGGTCAGCAGCGCGACCCAGCGGAACAGCAGCCCCTGCCCGCCGCCGCCGGCCGCGTCCTCCTTCACCACCAGCTTGACGGCGGATTTGGAGGACATCTTGGTCAGGTCCTTGGCGACGCCCGACAGCGCCTGCGCCGTCATCACATAGGCCACCGACAGCGCCATGGTCCACGCCGGGTTCATGGCCGACAGCATGAGCAGCGCGCCGATCTGCACCGCCAGCCCGGCGAACAGGGTCAGCCGCAGGCCGAAGCGGGCGCCGATCCAACCGCCGAAGAAGTTGGTCAGGATGCCCATGCCCTCGTAGAGCAGGAACAGGAACGCCAGCTCCACCGGCGAGAACCCCAGCCGGTGGAAGTGCAGCAGCACCAGCATCCGCAGGGCGCCGTCGGTCAGCGTGAAGGCCCAGTAAGCGGCCGTGACCGCAGCGTAGTCGCGCACGTTCGCCATGGGGTTACAGACGCTTGCCCATCATGGCGGCCAGTTCCACCATGCGGTTCACGTAGCCCCATTCGTTGTCGTACCAGGCATAGACCTTCACCTGCCGCTTGTTGACCACCATGGTCGACGGCCCGTCGATGATGGTGGAGCGCGGATCGTCGGTGAAGTCGGTGGAGACCAGCGGCCGGCCCTCGAACCCCAGGATATCCTTCAGCGGCCCCGCCTCGGCGGCGGCCTGGAACAGGGCGTTGACCTCGTCGGCCGTGGTGTCGCGGGCGACCTCGAACACGCAGTCGGTCAAGGATGCATTGAGCAGCGGCACCCGCACCGCATGGCCGTTCAGCTTGCCCTTCAGCTCCGGGTAGATCAGCGCGATGGCCGTCGCCGAGCCGGTCGTGGTCGGGATCAGCGCATTGAGGGCCGAGCGCGCCCGGCGCAGGTCCTTGTGCGGCGCATCCACGATCACCTGCGTGTTGGTGACGTCGTGGATGGTGGTGATGGAGCCGTGGACGATGCCGATGTTCTCGTGGATCACCTTCACCACCGGCGCCAGGCAGTTGGTGGTGCAGGATGCCGCCGTCACCAGGTGGTGGCGGTCGGGGTCGTAGAGGTCGTGGTTCACGCCCATGACCACGTTCAACGCGCGCTCGTCCTTCACCGGCGCGGCGACGATCACCTTGCGGATGCCGCGGTCGAGATAGGGGTGGAGGCTTTCCGGCGTGCGGAAGGCGCCGGAGCATTCCAGCACCATGTCCACCTCGTCGCCCGTCCAGGGAATGTCCGCCGGGCTGGCGGCGTCGGAGAACGCCCACCGCTGCCCCTCCACCGTGATGCCGTCGACGTCGTGGCCGATGGCGCGGGGCCAGCGGCGGTGGACGGTGTCGAACTCCAGCAGGTGCGCCGCCGTCTCGGGCCCGCCCTTGATCTCGTTGACGGCGACGATCTCCAGGCCGCTGTCCGGCTCGTCCACCAGGACCCGCGCGGCAAGGCGCCCCATGCGGCCGAAGCCGTTGATACCGATGCGTATGGTCACGATGTCTTTTCCTTTGCCGTCGCGGCGGTCCGCCGCTCGTACCAGCCTTTCGTCGCGTTGGTGATGCGCACCGCCGTCAGCATGACCGGCACCTCCACCAGCACGCCGACCACGGTGGCCAGCGCCGCGCCGCTCTCGAAGCCGAACAGGCCGATGGCCGTCGCCACCGCCAGTTCAAAGAAGTTGGACGCGGCGATCAGCGACGACGGCGCCGCCACGCAATGGGCCTCGCCGCTCCACCAGTTCAGCAGGTAGGAAAAGCCCCAGATGAAGAAGACCTGAATGATGATGGGCACCGCCAGCAGCGCGATAATCAGCGGCTGGTCGATGATCTGCTCCCCCTGGAAGCCGAACAGCAGCACCAGCGTCAGCAGCAGCGCGCCGATGGAGACCGGCCCCAGGCGGTCCAGCGTGCGCTTCAGCGCCGGCTCGCCGCCGCGCGCCAGGATGGCCCGGCGCCACAGGTTGGCGGCGATCACCGGCACCACGACGAACAGCACGACCGAGATCAGCAGCGTTTCCCACGGCACGATGATGCTGGACAGGCCCAGCAGCAGGGCGACGATGGGCGCGAAGGCGAACACCATGATGGTGTCGTTCAGCGCGATCTGGCTGAGCGTGAAGTGCGGCTCGCCGTTGGTCAGGTGGCTCCAGACGAACACCATCGCCGTGCAGGGCGCCGCCCCCAGGATGATCAGCCCGGCGATGTAGCTGTCGATCTGGGCTTCCGGCAGCCACGGGCGGAACAGCCAGCCGATGAACAGCCAGCCCAGCAACGCCATGCTGAAGGGCTTCACCGCCCAGTTGGCGAACACCGTGATGCCGACGCCGCGCCAGTGCTCCCGCACCCGCGTCAGGGCGCGGAAGTCCACCTTCAGCAGCATGGGCACGATCATGGCCCAGATGAGCACGGCGACGGGCAGGTTGACCTGCGCCACCTCCAGCCGGCCCAGCGCCTGGAAGGGCGCGGGCGCCAGCGTACCCAGGCCGACGCCGGCGACGATGCACAGCGCGACCCAGACCGACAGATACCGTTCGAAGAACCCCAATTCGCGCCCCCTCAGGCCACGTCGGCGGAAGACGGATTGCCGGCGTCCATGCCGCCGATCTCGTCCAGGCGCTTTTGCAGGGTCAGCTTGTCCAGCGACCGCAGCGGCAGGGCACAGAAGACGCTGATCCGGTTGGTCAGCATCCGGAAGGTGTCGGCGAAGGCGAGCGCCCGCTGGCGCGCATCACCCTCGAGGGCCACGGGGTCCGGCACGCCCCAATGCGCCGTCAGGGGCTGGCCGGGCCACGCCGGACAGGTCTCGCCGGCCGCGTCATCGCAGACGGTGAAGACGAAGTCCATCACCGGCGCGCCGTCCTTGGCAAACTCGTCCCAGCTCTTGGACCGCAGGTGCCCGGTGGGATAGTTGTTGCGGACCAGCAGGGTCATGGCCTCCGGCGCGATTTCGCCGCGGGGGGCGCTTCCGGCGGAAAAGGTGCGGAAGCGGCCCTGTCCCTCGCGCTGGAGAATGCATTCGGCCATGATGCTGCGGGCCGAATTGCCAGTACACAGAAACAGCACGTTGTAGACCTTGTCGGGCGCGAGGCTCATGGCGCTCCCCTCCTTGCCGGTGCGGTCGAGACAAAGCTCCGGCCTGTGGCCGCAGCAGGTTTCCATGAGGAAGGCCGCCAGGGCCTCTCCCGCCAGCGCGCTGGCGGTATAGACCGTCGTCCGCCCCTCCCGCCGGCTCTCCACCAGCCCCGCCTGACGCAGGTCGCGCAGGTGGAAGGACAGCGTCGGCTTCGGCAATCCCAACGCCGCCGCAAGGTCACCGTGGGTCATGCCGGGCGCGCCCGCTTCCAGCAGGCGGCGCCACGCGGACAGGCGGGCCTCGCTGGACAGGGCGGACAACAGGGCTGCGGCGTGGCGGTTGCTCATCGTCATGAGATGACTATTCCAGAATTCCAAACCTGTTTCAAATGACAATTCGGCGACCGCGTCACGACAAAGGGCCCGTCGGCGCGGTGCCGACGGGCCCTGATATACGGCCAAAGCCGTGCGTCGCGCGGTTTACTCGGTCGGCTCGGGCTCCTCGTACTCGGGCATTTCGGCGATCTGGTCGCCGCTCATGGGGACGACGACGGTTTCCCCGTCGACCCGCAGGTCCCGGGGCATCATGGCGTACTGCTTGCTGCCAAGACCCAGGAAGCCGCCGCGCTCGATAATCACAAGGGTCTGCCCGTCGGGACCGGCGATGACCGTGGAGATCTCGCCCAGTTCCTCTCCGGTGTCGGACATGAGGGGCGTGCCCACGTACTGGGTCCAGTCCACCTGCTCGGCGGCACCGCCCGAACCGGTGGTGTCCTCGGCGCTCGCTGTGGCGGGCGTGTCCCCGGCGGCGGGTTCGGCTTCCGCCATGCCCGCCTCGGCGGGCGGCTCGTCCTCGGCCGCGCCCGCATCCTCGGCGGCCTGCTCCTCGTCGGCCGTGGCGGGTTCGCCCTCGGTCATGCCGGTCTCGGCCGCCTGATCGTCCGGCCCCTCGGTCACGCCGGTCTCGGCCGCCTGCTCGCTCATGCCGGCATCGTCGGCGGCCTGCTCGGGCATCTGCTCGGTCTGCTCGGCCGCGGCTTCGGTTCCGGCGGCCTCGGTCTTGGGAGTCTCATCGGCGGCCAGGGCCGGCAGTCCGATGCCAAGCGCCAGGATCGCGGCGGCACTCGTCAACATTCTTGGCATGGGTCGGTCCTCCTGAGTGTCTGCGGAAAGCGGACTTGCCCCGCTCTGCAATTCACCGAATCAACGACGCCGCAGTCCCGTCGTTCCCCAAGACGAGCCGGACACAAATATTTCACAGCGCCGGCCGGTCTTTTCGCAGAGGCCCTCAGCCATCGGAGGGGGACGGACACGAAAACGGCCGCCGGTGGGTCCGGCGGCCGTTCCGCGACGGGCACGAAAATCAATGCTACAGGCGGTCGCTCAGGTCGATTTCGCCCGGCTTGGCGTGGCCCTCGGCAACAGCGATGGCCGCGGCCTTCAGGGTGTAAAGCTCCAGCGCCCGGTCGCTGTCGGGCTTGGTGACGCGGCGCTCAAGGCGGCCGATGCGGGTCAGAAGTGCGGAATAATCGCGCGTATTCATGAGAAGTGCCTCCGTCTTCGTCAAATCCCGGGCGCCGAACCTTGGCCGGCCTGTTGCGCCCTCTTTTGCCTGACCAACGGCCGAGCCGAATTGTCTGTTGCGTGACTGTTTACGGACAAAGGCACGGGCCGGACCATCACCAGGCGCCGGGCTGACGGAAAAATCCCGGGCGTTCCGCGAAGGAAGCGCCCGGGCTCAGGTACAGGGAGGGGCCCCTGGGGGGATGACAGGGGCTGGAGGAAGCGTCCGAGCAGGGAAGCAACAGGACCCTTCACCGCACATACGCCGTGCAAAGACGGCCCGTTCTCGGCGCCGTTCAATTTTTTGTGGCATTTCGACGCCACCACAACAGTGCTCTCATTTCTTGGGCTTGAGCGGGAAGTTGCTCTTGGCGCTGTCAGTGCCGTGGGCCTCCTCGCGCCGTCGTTTCCGTTCGAGGGCGTGGCGCCCGCCCGGCGTGCGCTTGCTCAGGGGACGGATGACCCTGTGCTCCAGTTCATTGACCAGGATCAGCACGACCAGCCCCATGATCGTGCACATGGCGGCCACAACGTAGTGCCCGGAGCCCGATGCCGCGCCGATGGCGCCCGCCAGCCAGATGGAGGCGCCGGTGGTCATGCCCTCGACGCTGCCGCTCTGCTGGATGATCGTGCCGGCGCCCAGGAAGGCCACGCCGGTCACCACGGCCTCCACCACGCGCACGGGGTCGGGACGCCCCCCTTCGTCCACCGCGTCCAGGAACAGTTCGCGCGCCAGCACGGCAAACGTGGCCGAAGCCAGCGCCACCAGGATGTGGGTGCGCAGGCCGGCCGGCTTGTGCAGCCATTCGCGGTTCAGCCCGACCAGTCCGCCGAAAAGGATGGCGATGCCCAGGCGCGCGGCGATCTCGGTCAGGGTCAGGTGGGTCTGGAACTTGTCGTAGAGTGCTTCCATCAGTTGGCGACGTCCAAGGGTATCCGGGTAGAGCCCGAACGCGCCTTTTCCGCCGCTGGTTGCCGCCGCGCAACGGCAGTGTCGGCAGCAACGTTGCGCCGGAAAGCCTCTTCCCGTTCAAGCCGAGGGACCCTACCGCCATGGCAGAAACGCCGCTCCCCAAGCAGCAGCAGGACCAGCCCGGCACCCGCGACGAAATGACACCCAAGCCGCGCGCCGAGATGACAGGCTACAAGGGCGCGGCCAAGCTGGAGGGCCTGCGCGCCCTGGTCACCGGCGGCGACAGCGGCATCGGCCGCGCCACCGCCATCGGCTTCGCCAAGGAAGGCGCCGACGTCTTCATCGCCTACAAGGAGGAGCACGCCGACGCCGAGGAAACGGCCCGCCTGGTGCGCGAAACGGGCCGGGCCTGCCACCTCAAGGCCGGCGACATCGGCGCCGAAGCCTTCTGCCACGACCTGGTGGACGAGGCCATCGCGGCGCTGGGGGGCCTGGACATCCTGGTCAACAATGCGGGCGAGCAGCATTCGGTGGGCAGCTTCGACGAGATCACCCACGAGCAGGTGGAGCGCACGTTCCACACCAACGTCATCAGCATGTTCGACATCATCAAGGCCGCCCTGCCCGCGCTGCGCGACAGCGCCAAGGCGGGCCGGCGGCCGTCGATCATCAATTCGACGTCCGTCACGGCCTACCGCGGGTCGGGCCACCTGATCGACTACGCGGCGACCAAGGGCGCCATCACCGCCCTGACGCGGTCGCTGGCCAAGAACCTGGCCGACGAGGGAATCCGGGTGAACGGCGTGGCGCCGGGGCCGGTGTGGACGCCCCTGATCCCCGCCAGCTTCGACCCCGACCACCTGCAGCACTTCGGCGAGAAGACCGCCATGGGCCGGCCCGGCGAACCCGACGAGGTGGCGCCGAGCTACATCTTCCTGGCCTCCGGTGATGCCGCGTTCATGACCGGGCAGGTGCTGCATCCCAACGGCGGCGAGGTGGTCAACACCTGACCCGGAGCACCGATCCGCAACCAGGAGGGCTCGCGTAGCGTGACTCACGCAAGCGGCCCATCCGCCGCACCGGCACAACCGGACGGAGAAGTTCCATGGTTGCCAACACCCCGAAGTCCGATGGCAGGACCCGTCGCATGCTCTTCAAGATCTGGGTCGGACTGGCCATCATCGGCGGCCTGTTCATCATGATCGGCGGTCCCATCGCCGAGCGCCACGTGGGCCACGACATCATCGCCATGGCCGACATCGCCACCGTCCTTTTCCTCACCATTACGGGGCTGGGTTGGCTGGTCTACATGGTCATGACCAAACGCAGGACCGGCACCAACACCGGCGAGCGCGACGGCGACACCCGCACGCCCACGCGATGAGCAGATGAGCACAGGCCGGCTTGCGCAAAGGCCCTGCATCAGGACCGGCCATTTTCCGCAAGCTTCACCAGCCACGCGACGTCGGCGGCGAAGGAATACACCAGCAGCGCCAGCGCCGCCGCAACGGCCGGCAAGGCGACCTCGGGCGGGATGACGGGCACGACGACCACCGACAGCGTGCCAACCATCAGTGCGCAGGCGAACCGGCGGCGGTTGCTTGGCGGAAGCTCGGTCTTCAGCTTCGGCCAAAAAGCACTTGCACCGATGAAGGCATAGCGCAGCAGGCCCGCCGCCAGCACCCAGGCTCCCGCCTTGTCGAGCCGCCAGACCAGCGCCGCCAGCACCAGGGTGACGAAGGCGTCCAGTTCCATGTCGAAGCGTGCGCCGAACGCGCTGTCGACGCCGGCGCGCCGGGCAATCCAGCCGTCCACACCGTCCAGGATGAAGGCGCCGATCGCCAGCACCGCCAGGAACCACTCCAGCCGCGCGTCCGCCAACACCCCCGGCGCCAAGGCCAGGGCCGCCGACAGCACGGCGGTGGCGGACAGGCGCACCAGCGTCACCGCATTGGCGGGTCCGAAGCGGTCGCCGGGCAGGTGGTCGGGCAGCACGGCCAGGATGAGGGGCACCGCCGCCAGGTAGACCGCCGCGCCAGTCACCGGAAAGCGCACCGGCAGGTCCAGCGCCGCCGTCGGCATAGCCAGCAGTACCGCCAGCAGCACGAATCCCGCCGCCAGGTGCCACAGGACATCGCGGACGGTCGCGCTCATGATTGCGGTGCTCCGAAAGCCGGTGTCGCCGCGTAGAACCTCGACATGCTCCCGTTTCCTCCTCTATCCTGATGGACCCGATGCCCACCGACGCAAGCCACAGCACCGCCTTCTGGACCGTCGCCCCCGGCCGCGGCGACCTGCGGCGCGAGCCCCTGCCCGCGCCCGGCGCGGACGAGGCGCTGGTGACGACCCTGTATTCGGGAGTCAGCCGCGGGACGGAAAGCCTGGTCTTTCATGGCCGCGTGCCGGAAAGCCAGTGGCAGTCCATGCGCGCGCCGCTTCAGGTGGGTTATTTTAACTTTCCCGTCAAATATGGATACGCTTCCGTCGGCCGCGTGGACCAGGGACCGCCGGAACTGGCCGGCCGGACCGTCTTCTGTCTGCATCCGCACCAGGACCGCTACGTCGCCCCCGCCGCCATGCTGGTGCCCCTGCCCGACGGACTGCCGCCGGCCCGCGCGGTGCTGGGCGCCAACATGGAGACCGCCGTCAACGGCCTGTGGGACGCCGGCCCGCGCCTGGGCGACCGCATCGCGGTGCTGGGCGCGGGCGTGGTCGGGGCGCTGACGGCGTGGCTCGCCGCCCGCATCCCCGGCACCCGCGTCACGCTCTGCGACATCGAGCCGGCCCGCGCCGACTTGGCGGCGGCGCTCGGCCTGGACTTCGCCGCACCGGCCGAGGCGCCCGCCGACGCCGACCTGGTGGTGGAGGCCTCCGGCGCCCCCGACGCCCTGGCGACGGCGCTGGGGCTGGCGGGGTACGAGGCGACGGTGCTCTGCCTGTCATGGTACGGCGATGCCGCCGTGCCCCTGCCGCTGGGGGAAGCCTTCCACAGCCGCCGCCTGCGCCTGCTCAGCAGCCAGGTGGGCGGGGTCTCGCCGGCGCGCCGGGCCCGCCGCACCCACGCCCAGCGCATGGCGACGGCGCTGGAGTTGCTCACCGATCCGGCCCTGGAGGCGTTGATCTCGGGCGAGAGCCGGTTTTCCGACCTGCCGGAGACCATGCCGCGCCTCACCGCGCCCGGTTCGGGCGCGCTCTGCCACCGCATCGTCTACGACTGACCGCACAACCACAGGAGACCGCGACGCCGATGTACAGCGTCACCGTTCGCGACCATTTCATGATCGCCCACAGCTTCACCGGCGAGACCTTCGGCCCCGCGCAGGCCCTGCACGGCGCCACCTACACGGTGGACCTGGAATTCCGCCGGCCGCGCCTGGACCCGGACGGCGTGGTGGTCGACATCGGCGCCGCCCACGCGCTGCTGAAGGATGTCCTGTCGGAGCTGAACTTCCGCAATCTGGACGACGAGCCGTCCTTCGCGGGGCAGAACACCACCACCGAGTTCCTGGCCGGTGCGGTGTTCGAACGCATCGCCCGCCACGTCCACGACGGTGCCCTGGGCGCCAACGCGGAAGGGCTGACGGGCATGAAGGTCACCCTGCACGAAAGCCACGTCGCCTGGGCCGCCTTCGAGGGGCTGCTGAACGGCGCCGCGCCGGGCCCGGAGGCGGAATGACCCTGCATTTCGTCCTGCCTGGCAGCATCGACCGCCAGACCGGCGGCACCATCTATGACCGGCGCGTGGTCGAGGGTCTGCGCGCGCGCGGCATGGCGGTGCAGGTGCACGAGCTTCCCGACCGCTTCCCCATTCCCGACGCCGCCGACCTGAAGGCCGCCGACGATCTTCTGGCGTCCCTGCCGGACGGCGCGGCGGCGGTGGTCGACGGTCTGGCGTTCGGCGCCATGCCCGAAGCCGCCACCGCCCACGCCGGGCGGCTGCGGCTGGTGGCCCTGGTGCATCATCCGCTGGCGCTGGAGACCGGCCTCTCGTCCGACGCCGCCGCCCGCCTGCGCACCAGCGAGACGGTGGCGCTGAAGGCCGCCCGCCGGGTGATCGTCACCAGCCCGGTGACGCGCGACAGCCTGGTGCGCGACTTCGGCGTGCCGGCCGAGGCCTGCGCCGTCGTCGCCCCCGGCACCGACCGCGCCGAGGTGGCGGCCGGCTCCGGCGAGGAAACGCAGGATCTGGCGCTGCTCAGCGTCGGCTCGCTGATCCCGCGCAAGGGCCACGACGTGCTCATCGAGGCCCTGGCCCCGCTCGCCGGCCGCCCCTGGCATTTGACCGTCGCCGGGCCGGGCGAACACGATCCCGCCACCGCGCAGGCCCTGCGCGACCTGATCGCCGCCCGCGGGCTGGACGACCGGGTGACGCTGACCGGCGCCCTGCCGCCGGACCGCCTGGACCGGGCTTATGCCGACGCGGACGTCTTCGTGCTGGCCTCCCACTACGAAGGCTTCGGCATGGTGCTGACCGAGGCGCTGGCCCGCGGGCTGCCCATCGTCTCCACCACCGGCGGCGCCATTCCCGCCACCGTACCCGAAGGCGCCGGCTTGCTGGTGCCGCCGGGCGATGCCGTGGCGCTGGGACAGGCGCTCGCCCGCGTGATGGACGAGCCCGCCCTGCGCCGGCGCCTCCGCGACGGCGCAATGGCCGCCCGCGACGCCCTGCCCGACTGGACCGACACCACCGACCGCTTCGCCGCCGCCCTGGAGGTTTCCCGATGACCGCCCCCGCCGCCGCCGACACGCCCGCGCCGTCGTCCGCGCCCGAGCCTCCGTCGGGGGGCTTCTCCACCGACTGGCTGTCCCTGCGCGAGCCGCTGGACCTGGAGGCCCGCCCGGTGGCGCTGGTCCAGCGCCTGGCCTCGCGCCTGCCGACCGGGCGGCCGCTGACCATCGTGGACCTGGGCTGCGGCACCGGCTCCAACCTGCGCGCGCTGGCCCCGACGCTGGACGCGCGCCAGACCTGGCACGTCATCGACAACGATCCGGTGCTTCTGTCCGACCTCGCCCACCGCATCCGCCCCTGGGCCGAGAATCAGGGCCTGGTGCAGCGTTGGGAGAACGCCGACGAGACGGTCCTGAGCCTGGACGACGAAGCCGAGCGGTTCCGCTACCGCATCGTGCTGGAGGTTCAGGATCTGGCCGAAACGGTGTCCTCCCTGAACTTCTCAGGGCACGACCTGGTGACCAGCGCGGCGCTCATGGACCTGGTCTCGCGCGAGTGGGTGAAGACCCTGGTCGACCACGTCGTGGGGGCCGGCGCGCTGACCTACTTCGCCCTGACCTACAACGGCGAGATGCGGTGGACGCCGGTGGACCCCATGGACGACGAAATCCTGGCCCTGTTCAACCGCCACCAGCGCGGTGACAAGGGCTTCGGGCCGGCGATGGGTCCGGACGCGCCGCAGGTGATGGCGGACCTGTTCACCGCCGCCGGCTACAGCGTGACCACCGAGCCCAGCGACTGGGACGCCGCGCCCGACGCCCGAGGCTTCCAGCGGACCATGGCGCGCGGCATCGCCGCCGCCGCGGCCGAACTGGCGCCGTCGGAAAAGCAGCCGCGCGTGCGCCAGTGGCTCGACCGCCGCCTGCAGGCCATCGAGGACGGCCACAGCCGCCTGCGAGTCGGCCACGGCGACCTGCTGGCGCATCCCTGAGCCGCGGCCGGACGACACCATGAACAAGAGCCGGAAACGCGCTCTGGGCGCCCTGCGCCTGGCCGCCACCGCGGCGGTGCTGGGTATAGTCGCCTACTTCCTGGATACCCGCGCCATCATCGACAAGCTGGCGGGGGTGCGGCCCGAGTGGCTGGTGGCGGCCCTGGCCGCCGCCATGCCCCACTATGTGTTCTCGGCCCTGCGCTGGCGCTACATGACGCGCCGGTTCGGTGGCGACCTGAGCCTGAAGCGCGCCGTGCCGGAATACTTTCTGGCGGTGCTGCTCAACCAGACCCTGCCCGGCGGGGTTCCCGGCGATCTGGTCCGCGCCTGGCGCGACAGGGGCCGCGCCAGCGGCAATGGCAACGGCAACGGCAACGGCAACGGGAATGGTTATGGGAATGGCAATGGGAATGGCGGGAACAGCCGTCTCGGGCGCCACACCGAGGGGCTTGGCGCCGCCGCGCGCGGCGTGCTGTTCGAGCGCGCCTCGGGCCAGATCACGCTGGTCCTGGTGGCGCTTGTTGGCGTGCTGACGCTGCCGGGCACCATCCGCGACAACCTGCCGCTGTGGGCATTCGCGCTCGTACCGCTTGGCCTGGCAGCGGTTGTTGGGGCGACGATGCTGGTGCTGCGCCGGCTGGAGGCAGGCTCCCGCACCGGCGACAAGCCGGGGCGTGTCCTCCGGTTCCTGCGCGACGGGCGGCGGGTGCTGTTCGGGCCGCGCCACTTCGTCATGCACGTACTGTATTCGCTGCCGGTGGTGGCGAGCTTCCTCGGCACCTTCTACCTGGCCGGCAAGGCCATCGGGATCACCCTGGACCCGGTGCTGGCGATTTCGGCCGTGCCCATCGTGCTGTTGTCCATGACCGTACCCGTCACGGTCGGCGGCTGGGGCGTGCGCGAGGGCGCCGCCGCCGCCCTGTGGGCCGTGGTCGGGCTGCCGGCCTCGGAGGGCGTGGCGATCAGCGTGCTTTACGGGGTGGTGATCCTGCTGTCGGCATCGCCGGGCGCGCTGGTCCTGCTCAGGCGCTGATGCCGCGCCGCGTCCCGGTGGGCGGGCGTGAGCACGCAGTCGAACAGCATGTCCCGCCCCATGGGCAGCCAGCGGCCGGCGGGGCGCAGGGCGTCGTCAACGTGCTCGACGGGCGGAAGGGTGACGGCGGGAATGCCGGACCCCAGCAGCAGCGGCGCCACGCAGACCTGCAGCCGGTCCAGAACGCCGGCGCCCAGGAAGGCGGAGACCAGTCGCCCGCCTCCCTCCACGAACACCCGCGCCAGTCCGCGCTCCCGCAGGGCCGCGACCACTGCCGCAGGGCGGGCGTGTCCCTCTTCGTCCGCCGCCACCGTCACCGCGTCGATCCCCGGGGGCGCCGCCGGCCCCTGGGGCGTGCGCACCAGAAGCGTCGGCGCGGCATGGTCGGTGAACACGCCGAGCCCCTCGTCCAGCGGTCCGCGGCCGGCGATGATGACGCGGGTCGGCGAGGCGCCCTGCACCCGCCGCGTGGTCAGCCGGGGATCATCGGCCCGCGCCGTGCCGGCGCCCACCACCACCGCATCGGCCAGCGCCCGCAGGCGGTGCATGTGGTCGATGTTGGGCGCGTCGTTGATGGTGTGCGAATGCCCGCCGGAGCACGCGATGCGGCCGTCCAGGCTCTGCCCCAGGTGGCCGAGCACGAAGGCCGGCGCCGCCGCCAGCGGCAGGTAGAGATCCAGGAACGCGGCGACCTCGGGCGATGGCGCGCGGTTGGCGGCCCAGCCGCCGCCCGGATGGACGGTGACGTGCTCTGCGGTATGGCTCGCCTCCGGGCCGGCGTGAACCGCCAGGATGAGCCGCCAGGCGGCGTCGATGTCGAGCGTCATGGTGGCCCGTCCCCTCCGTCAGGCTTCTTCCTCCCCGTCAAACGTTCGCGCGGCGGCGGGCGTTTCGGGCATCTTGCCTGGATACGCGGTTGCGACGCCAATGGATGATGCCGCCCCGGCGGATCCCACGCGCCGATGATCGAAATCATCGACGCTGCGTTCAAGCGCCACGCAGGCTCACGCGCCAAAGGGCGCGGTACACCAGTCGGCCTTGGGGGACGACTGGTGTACGGCTTCATGTGTCGTCCGGTATCACATCCGCGTTCCACCCGGCGCTTGCCTGCGCTACGCTCGCGCCCCATGGAGACAGAAGCCGCAAGCGCCGCCGCCCATGCCGCCCATGTGGACGTCACGGGCATCGCCCTCACCGCCCTGGCCGCCATGGCCTGCGGGCTGTTGATGCATCTGCTGAAGCAGCCGGCGATCGTGGGATACATCATCGCCGGCGTGCTGCTCGGCCCCTCGGCGCTGGGGCTGGTGGAGGACCGGGAGTCCGTCGCCCTCCTCGCCGAGTTGGGCGTGCTGATGCTGCTGTTCATCATCGGCCTCGAGCTGTCGGTCAAGAAGTTCATGACCGTGTGGAAGCAGGCCCTGGTCACCACCCTGTTGCAGGTCGGCGGCAGCGTCGGCGTGATGCTGCTGATGTACCGCTTCGCCGGCTGGGACCTGGGCATGTCGGTGCTGCTGGGGTTCGCCGTGGCCCTGTCGTCCACCGCCGTCGTCATCAAGCTGCTGGAGCAGTCCGGCGAGTCCGAAACCCCGGCCGGCCGGCTAACCATCGGCATCCTCATCGCCCAGGACATGGCCGTGGTGCCCATGATGCTGGCGCTGTCCATGCTGAGCGCGCCGGAGCAGGTCAGCTACCTGGACGGCGCCCGCATCGCCGCCGCTGTGCTGATCCTGGCCGGGCTGATCTGGCTGCTCTTGCGCCGCGAGGTCAAGCTGCCCTTTGCCCGCACCATCGCCGCCCACGGCGACCTGGCGCCGCTGGCGGCCTTCGGCCTGTGCTTCGGCGGGGCCGCGGCCTCGGGTCTGCTCGGCCTGTCGGCGGGCTACGGCGCCTTCCTGGCTGGGCTGGTGCTGGGCAACAGTTCCATCGGCAGCCGCATGATCCACGCCGCCCACCCCATCCAGAGCCTGCTGCTGATGGTATTCTTCCTGTCCGTCGGGCTGCTGCTGGACCTGGACTACGTCTGGGACAACCTGGGCGCGGTGCTGGCGGTGCTGCTGTGGGTGACGCTGTTCAAGACGGTGCTGAACCTGGGCGCCCTGCGGCTTCTGCGCACGCCATGGCCGGAAGCCTTCCTGGCCGGCGTGGCGCTGGCGCAGATCGGGGAATTCTCGTTCCTGCTCTCCAGCCAGGGGGCGGCGCTGGGCCTGCTGGACCCGCAGGAGGCGCAGTTCGTCGTCGCCGTCACCGTTCTCAGCCTGATGTTCAGCCCGCTGTGGCTCGCGACCCTGCGGCGCCTGGGCGGCGGCCTCGCGCGGCGGCGCCGCATGAAGACCCTGGGCGCGGTGCTGGACACCGTCTACGGCCCTGAGGCGCGCAAGGTGGGCTGGGTCTCCCACGCCGCCGTGAGCCGCCTGCGCGGCCGCCCCGCCCCGCCGCCGCCGCTTGAGCCCGCCGAGCCGCCGCCGGAACCGGCCGCCGAGCCCATGCCCGCCATGGAGGCCGAGCCCGCCGAGGAACCCCTTGCGCCGGCGCCGGCGGAGGCGTATGACACCGCCCCCGACCAACCGCCGCTCGAGCAGGAACCCGCCACCGTGGCCGACACGGACAAGACCGCCGACGCCGGCGAAACCGCCGACACGGACCGCACCCGCGATGCCTGACTTCCAGCTGGAATGGGCCGAGACGGGCGTGGTCTGCGGCATCGACGAGGCCGGGCGCGGGCCGCTGGCCGGGCCGGTGGTCGCCGCCGCCGTCATCCTGGACCGCGCCTGCGTGCCCGAGGCCCTGGTCGAGGGCCTCAACGACAGCAAGAAGCTGACCGCGAACAAGCGGGAAGAGCTGCTGGCGGTGCTGGAAACCTGCGGCGCCGCCGCCATCGGCATCGGCCAGGCGGACGTGGCGGAGATCGACACCCACAACATCCTGCGCGCCACTCACATGGCCATGGACCGCGCCTGCGGCGCGCTCGGGCGCGCGGTGGACGTCGCCCTGGTCGACGGCAACCAGCCGCCCAGCCTGTCCCTGGAGTGCGCGGTGCGGACCGTGGTCGGCGGCGACGGACTCAGCCTGTCCATCGCCGCGGCCTCCATCGTCGCCAAGGTGACGCGCGACCGCATCATGGCGGCGCTGGCGGCGGACTTTCCCCACTACGGCTGGGAACGCAACGCCGGCTACGGCACCGCCGAACACCGGGCCGCCATGCTCGAACACGGGGTCTGCATGCACCACCGCCGGTCCTTCGCACCGGTGCGCGAGCTGTGCGCGTGACACTTTTACAAAGCCTGTGGCCGATGGGACACAGGCGCTAGATCATGGAGTCGCGCCCCCAGGCGACTCACAAGATCATGTGGCAGGACTCCTGCCGAGTCGCTTTTGAGACCCCACTTTCACCGAATCCGCCAAGCCACTGAGTCAAGCGGATTCTTGACGCCGAGTCGCCTGTGGATAATCGTCTGTTCCAGCAAGACGGACGACCCGACGCAGTGGCGACTTATCCCATGAAGACTCTCAAGACCAACCGCATCTTCCAGGGCGATTGCATCGCCATCATGGAAAGCCTTCCCGAAAAGTCGGTGGACATGGTGTTCGCCGACCCGCCCTACAACCTGCAGCTGGGCGGCGACCTGCACCGCCCCAACAACACGCGGGTCGACGGCGTGGACGATGCCTGGGACAAGTTCGCCAGCTTCGCCGAATACGACGACTTCACCCGCCGCTGGCTGGCCGCCGCGCGCCGCGTGCTGAAGGACGACGGCACGCTGTGGGTCATCGGCAGCTACCACAACATCTTCCGCGTCGGTGCCTCGCTGCAGGACATGGGCTACTGGATGCTCAACGACGTGGTGTGGCGCAAGACCAACCCCATGCCCAACTTCCGCGGCCGGCGCTTCACCAATGCGCACGAGACGCTGATCTGGGTCGCCAAGTCGGAAAGCAGCAAGTACACCTTCAACTACGAAAGCATGAAGGAACTCAACGAGGGCCTTCAGATGCGCAGCGACTGGACCCTGCCGCTGTGCACGGGCGCCGAGCGCCTGAAGAACGCCGAAGGCTCCAAGGTCCACCCGACCCAGAAGCCGGAAAGCCTGCTGTACCGCGTCATCATGGCGTCCACCAACCCCGGCGACGTGGTGCTGGACCCCTTCTTCGGCACGGGCACCACGGGCGCGGCGGCCAAGAAGCTGGGCCGCAAGTGGATCGGCATCGAGCGCGAGCAGGACT
This sequence comes from Caenispirillum salinarum, assembly GCF_044803115.1. GTDB lineage: Bacteria > Pseudomonadota > Alphaproteobacteria > Rhodospirillales > Rhodospirillaceae > Caenispirillum > Caenispirillum salinarum_A. Next base: position 4,057,796 of record NZ_CP085224.1, read on the forward strand.
ACATCGAGGCCGCCCGCACCCGCATCAATTCGGTGGAAGAAATCAGCGACACCAGCCTGCTGGTCACGCCGTCCAAGCGCAGCGAGCCCCGCGTGCCCTTCGGCAACCTGGTCGAGCGCGGCATGCTGAAGCCGGGCGACGTGCTCTACGACCCGCGCGGCAAGGCGGTGGCGAAGGTGAAGGCCGACGGCACCATCGTCTCGGCCGAGCACAAGGGCTCCATCCACAAGGTGGGCGCGGCGATCCAGGGCGCGCCGTCCTGCAATGGCTGGACCTTCTGGCACTTCAAGACCGGCGACCAGATGGTCGCCATCGACCTCCTGCGCCAGAAACTCCGTGCCGAGATGGCCGGAAAGGAACTGAACTGAGCACCGCGTGAGGGGCGGGGCGCCGAGGGCCGGAGGTCCCGGCGCACCCGTTCAGTCAGCTCCGGCGGTTGGGCTGCTCGCGGTCGGTGTCGCCGGACGCGGCGTCATCCTCGCCCTCGGGAGCGGCGAAGGGATCGTCGGCACCGCCGTCCTCCATGGCCTCCAGGCGCTCCAGGTCCTCCTGCCGGGTCTTGGCCTTCAGGCGGCGATAGCTGCGCCAGGCCAGCGGCAGCGTCGCCAGATAGACCAGCCCCAGCACCGACAGGGTCGACCAGGGATTGGTCACCAGAAAAGCCGCCAGCAGCCCCACCACGATCATCAGCGGCAGCGCCATGGCGCGCGGCACCCGCACGCGCTTGAAGGAATAGGTGGGAATCTGGCTGACCATCAGCAGCCCGACGCCGACCATGAAGATGGCCACCACCCACGGCTGGCTGAAGAAATCCGCCCCGAACTGGAAGCTGAGCATCATGGGCAGCAGCGCCAGCCCGGCCGCCGCCGGGGCCGGCACGCCCACGAAGTAGTTGCGCGACCACGGCGGCGGGTCGGGATCGCCCAGCATGGTGTTGAACCGCGCCAGGCGCAGCGCGCCGCAGGTGGCGAAGAACAGTACCAGGGCCCAGCCCGCGCCGCCGGCGTCGTTCATGGTCCACAGGTACAGAAGCACCGCCGGCGCCACACCGAACGACAGGAAGTCCGACAGGCTGTCCAGTTCCGCGCCGAACTTGGTGGCGCCGCGCAGCATGCGGGCGATGCGGCCGTCCATGCCGTCCAGCAGCCCCGCCAGCAGGATGGCCGCCACGGCGCGCTCGAACTCGCCGCGCAGGCCGTAGCGGATGCCTGTCAGTCCCGCGGCGAGCGCCAGCAGGGTGACCATGTTGGGGATCATCTTGTTGATGGGCAGCGCCCGCAGGCGCGGGCGGCGGGGCTTGGAAATCATGGGGTCAGCGGGCCTCCGCGTCGCGTTTCAACTCATCGGCCTCGATATCGGCGATGACCGTCTCGCCGGACACGCAGGTCTGGCCGAGCGCCACCATGGGTTCCACCCCCGGCGGCAGGTAGATGTCGAGCCGGCTGCCGAAGCGGATCATGCCCATGCGCTCGCCGGTGCGGGTGGTCTGGCCTTCCTTGATGTCGCAGCGGATGCGCCGCGCCACCAGGCCGGCGATCTGCACGAAGGCCAGGTCCTTGCCGTCGTCGGTGGTGACGAAGACCATGTTGCGCTCGTTGTCCTCGCTGGCCTTGTCCAGGCTGGCGTTGACGAACTTGCCGGCAATGTAGACCACCTTGCGGATGGTGCCGCCCACGGGCATGCGGTTCACGTGGCAGTCAAAGACGCTCATGAACACCGAAACCCGCCAGCGCTCCTCCTCGCCCATCTCCAGTTGCCTGGGCGGCGGAACCTTCTTGATGAGGCTGACCACGCCGCTGGCCGGCGTGATGACCAGCCCCTTGCGCATGGGCGTGTAGCGATCGGGGTCCCGAAAGAAGTAGAAGCACCACACCGTGAGGACGACGCCAACCCAGCCGAGCGGCTCCCACGCCCAGAACAGCAGAAGCGCGGCGATGGCGAAGATCGCCACGAACTTCGGGCCTTCACGATCCAGGGGAGGCAGCAGGTAGCGCCGCCAGGAAACATTGAACTCGGTGGTCACGGGGGAATTGCCTCCATCAGGACAAGACAACGGAGCCGCGGCGCGGCCCGTTGCGAGACATTACCCGCAGCGGGTGGTCGCGCCAATCGGCGGAACGCGATTTTTCAAGGCCGTGGCAGCGGCGCGAACGAAAGTGCTAAACTCTCGGCCAATAACCCTACCTTCTAGATCGCCCGGATACCATGGCAGAACTCAGGATCGAACAGGACGGACTGCCCATGCGCCTGCGCGGCGTGCGGGTCCGCCGCGACGGCACGTTGGCCGCCGCCCACGACCGCACCGTGCAGCGCTTCCGCTTCCGGTGGCGCGGGGTGGATTTCGTCGCCCGCTACCGCCAGGACGGCCAGGGCGCCCGGCTGCGCTATGCGGCGGACTTCGGCCCGCTGCCCTACGCCGCCGAGACGCCGGAGACCAACGCGAACCTGCGCGCCATCGTTGACGCCGCGCGCGAGCACCTGGGCCCGGTGGCGCGCATCCGCCGCGACCGCCGCATCATCCTTGGCCGCCGCGTGCCGCTGGAGACGCCGGTCACCGCCGACCGGCTGATGGCGACGCTGGCGACCGAACTGCTGGCCGTGGCGCCCTACCTTGATCTCCTGAAGGACCACCGCGCCGCCTGATGCGGCCGCCGCACCTTGGCGAAGCGTTCGGCGATATTATCTGTAAGGACGGACTGTCGCGTCATCCGCCGGGAGAGTGTCGCCATGGCCCTTCGCCGACCGCTTGCCGCCGCCGTGTTCCTTGCGCTCGCCCTGCCGGCGGGCCTGCTGCTGGCCCCGCGCGAGCAGGAGGCCCGCGCCGCTCTGCCGAACCAGGCCGTGCTGACCTACGACTTGCGCCTGGGCGGCTTCGACATCGGGCGGGCTGAGGTGTCCGTCGCCCTGCCGCCCTCGGTCGCCGAAGGGCCCTACCGCATTTCCGCCGACGTCGCCGCCAGCGGCATGCTGAGCGTCTTCACGGATTTCCGTTCCAGCGCCGCCACCGACGGCGCCCTGGCCGGCGCCACCGTGCGCCCGCGCCTGCACGAGGTCGCCAATGTCTGGCGCGGCGAGACGCGGCAGGTGCGGCTCGCCTACGACGAAACGGCGCCGATGCCGGAGGCGCTGGTGGAGCCGCCGCCCGAAGCCGACGAGCGCGAGCCCGTGGACCCGGCCGAGACGGTGGGCAGCGTCGACCCGCTGTCCGGCGCGCTGCAACTGGTGGCGGATGGCGACGGCGAGGCCGGGCCGGTGAAGATCTTTGACGGACGCCGCCTCTACACCCTCGCCCTGGACGATCCCGAACCGGCATCGGTGAGCGTCCGCGGCTTCACCGGCCCGGCGCTGCGCGCCGACCTGCGCTACGAGCGCCTGGGCGGCGCCTCGCGCAAGTGGGACAGCCGGAAAGAGGCGACGGCGTCGGTCACCCTGGCCCCGCCGGCGGCCCTGGGCCTGCCCGTGGCGGTGCCGCTGCGGGTGGTGGTGCCGACGACGGGCTTTGGCGGGTTCATCATTGAACTGGCCGAGGTGCGGACCGGAACGCCGGGCTGAGAGCGCCGGTCCTACCGCCCCACGTCCCGCCCGATCTCCTCGCCGAGCGCGCGCAAGGCCGCATCCGCCGCCGGAATGAGCCCGGTCATGTGCAGGAAGCCGTGGATAAGCCCCGGGTGCTCCACCAGCCGCGCCGGCACGCCCTCGGCCGTCAGGCGCGCGACCCATCGGCGACCATCGTCGGCCAGCGGATCATGCCCGGCGATCACCACCGTCGCTGGCGGCAGGCCCGCCAGGGTGTCGGCCTGCAACGGCGACAGCAGCGGGTCCAGGACCGATACGCCGTGGCCGGTCGCATACTGCTCCAGGAAGAACAGCACGTCGGCCTCTTCCAGGAACCGTCCCTCGGCGTGGGCGCGATGGCTGTCGCCGGCGAGCGTCGCGTCCAGGCTGGGATAGACCAGCGCCTGATGCACCGGCGGCGGGCGCTTGTGGTCGCGCAACAGCAGGCACAGCGCCGCCGTCAGGTTGCCGCCGGCGCTGTCGCCGCCGACCGCCGCCGCGCCCTGGGTCTGAACCGCCCAGGCATAGGCGGCCTCGGCATCGTGCAGGGCAGCGGGAAACGGGTCTTCCGGCGCACGGCGGTAGGCCAGCGACAGGACCGGGCCGCCATACCCCTTGGCGATCCAGCGGCAGGGCACATCATGCGTGTCCAGGTCGCCGAGCATCCAGCCGCCGCCGTGCAGCCACAGCAGCAACGGCCGGTCGCCTGTCGCCGCTTCAGGGCGGTAGAGGCGTGCCCGACGAGGCCCGTCGCCGCCGGGCACGGTCATGTCCTCGGCCGTGACGCCGTCGGGCGGTGCGCTGCCGGCGCGCTTCTGAAGCTGCGCGAACTGGCGGCGGGCCTCGTCCACCGGCAGGGCGCTGGTGGGCGGACGGTTGCCGGAGGCGATGCGGTCGAGGAAGGCACGGGCGGCGGGGTCGAGGGCTGCGTCGGTCATGGCATAGGGATCGGGCCTGTTCCGGGCCGCGTCAAGGCCCCAGGGGGCACAAGGCCCCCTGAAGGCGCCCGAGCCGTTATGCCGGCAGCTCCGAGAAGGCGATCTCGTAACGGTCCTGAGGGGCCGCGAAACCCTTGAAACGGGCCACGACGTCGTCGGCCGACAGGCCTTCGGGCACATCGGTGACTTCGTAGACGATGCTGGAGCCGCTGGTGGGGCCGGGATCGGCCAGCCGGTGGGCCTTGGCCACCAGACCTTCGCCGGCGACCTTGATCATGACCGTGGACATGGATGAACACTCCCTCTTCTGTCGAAGCTGGTTGAAGGAACCGCCGCGGGGGGAGTGGAACACGGCATGTATCCAATACCCCGATTCCGCGCAGGGCGGAAGGGGATGTTGAAGATGTCACGGAAACAGCGCTTGAAGCCGTCCGAAGCGCGTCCACTTCACGCGCACCCAAGCATCATCCAACCGGAGGATCATCAGATGGATGCCCAGGATCGCGCCCTCATCGACGGCGTGTTCGACAAGGTGCGGCAGGCCCAAGAGCAGGGCGGCCCGCGCGACGCCGACGCCGAAGCCGCAATCGCCGCCCATGTGGCCGAGCAGCCGCACGCGCCCTACTACATGGCGCAGGGGCTGGTCATGCTGGAGGAAAGCCTGCGCGTGGCCGAGGATCGCATCGCCCAGCTTGAAGACGAGTTGCGCCGCCGCCCCGCCGGTGCGGGCGGGGGATTTCTCGGCGGGCTGTTCGGCGGCGGCGCGAGCGGCGGCCGCGGCACGGTGCCGGCTCCGCGCCCGGCGACGGAAAGCTCGCCCATCCTGGCCCGCGCGGCGCAGCCTGGACACGGCGGCTTCATGGGCGGCGCCGGCTCCACGCTGATGGCCGTGGCCGGCGGCGTGATGCTCGGCAACCTGCTGGGCGCGGCGATGATGCCTGACACGGCCGGCGCCGAGGACCCCGCCGCGGGGGAAGAGGATATGGCCGGCCTGGAGGAGGACCTGGGCGGCATGGAGGACATGGATATCGAGTTCTGACCTTCGACGCGAGCACCAGGACGGCAGACGCCGGAGGTGGAACCCCAGCCTTCGCTGAGGTGACGGGAAGGGTCGACGGAGAATCAGGAAGTCGGTTACCCGGCATGCCAGCGAAAGCTGGCATCCACTCGCGCCGCCAGCCGTCCTCGCGGCACCGAAACGGAAACGGCCCGCCGGAGACTTGCTCCGGCGGGCCGATCCGTCGGTCGGAACCGCTTTTGTCCTGGATGGACGGACGGGCTTACATGCCCATCTTTTCGCGCAGGCGCGCGTCCAGGGTCTCCAGGAACTGGTTGGTGGTCTGCCACGGCTGGTCCGGGCCGATCAGGATGGCCAGGTCCTTGGTCATGTTGCCGGCCTCGACGGCCTCGACGCAGACCTGCTCCAGCTTCTCGGCGAACTCGACCACCTCGGGGGTGTCGTCGAACTTGCCGCGGAACTTCAGGCCGCGGGTCCAGGCGAAGATGGACGCGATCGGGTTGGTGGACGTCTCCTTGCCCTGCTGGTGCAGGCGGAAGTGACGGGTCACCGTGCCGTGCGCGGCCTCGGCCTCGACGGTCTTTCCGTCCGGCGTCATCAGCACCGACGTCATCAGGCCCAGCGAGCCGAAGCCCTGCGCCACCGTGTCGGACTGCACGTCGCCGTCGTAGTTCTTGCAGGCCCAGACGAAGCCGCCGCTCCACTTCATGGCGCAGGCGACCATGTCGTCGATCAGACGGTGTTCGTAGGTGATGCCGGCGGCCTTGAACTTGTCGGCGAACTCGGTCTGGAAGACCTCCTCGAACAGGTCCTTGAAGCGCCCGTCATAGGCCTTCATGATCGTGTTCTTGGTGGACAGGTAGACCGGCCAGCCACGGTCCAGGCCGTAGTTCATGCAGGCGCGCGCGAAGCCCTTGATGGACTCGTCCAGGTTGTACATGGACATGGCGACGCCGGCCGAGGGGAACTTGTAGACTTCGTGCTCGATCGGCTCGCCGCCGTCCTCGGGCACGAACTTCACCGTCAGGGTGCCGGGGCCCGGAACCTTGAAGTCGGTGGCGCGGTACTGGTCGCCGAAGGCGTGACGGCCGATGACGATCGGCTGCGTCCAGCCCGGGACGTAGCGCGGGACGTTCTTGCAGATGATCGGCTCGCGGAAGACGGTGCCGCCCAGGATGTTGCGGATGGTGCCGTTGGGCGACTTCCACATCTTCTTGAGGCTGAACTCTTCCACGCGCTGCTCATCGGGGGTGATGGTCGCGCACTTCACGCCGACGCCGTACTGCTTGATGGCGTTGGCGGAGTCGATGGTCACCTGGTCGTCCGTCGCGTCCCGGTTCTCGACCGAGAGGTCGTAGTACTTCAGGTCGACATCGAGGTACGGCAGGATCAGCTTGTCCTTGATGAAGGACCAGATGATCCGGGTCATCTCGTCGCCGTCCAGCTCGACAATCGGATTTTTGACCTTGATCTTGCTCATCTAAGCGGTTCTCCCGATGGGTGACGAACTCGGGTGTCCGATGGGGTGCGCCCCATGTGCATGGTTGGACCACTACCGGAAGCGAATCGCCGCGGACGGCGGCACCATAGACGGCACCGCCGCCGAGAGCAAGACCCGCCCGTTCGGGCGGGATGGGGGTAGGCGGGAATCTTGCGGTTTTACAGGCGCTCGGCCGCGTCCGCCGCAACCGTGCCGACGCCGGCCCGGCCCAGTTCCTGCTCGATGGTGGGGAGAATCCGCGTCCAGTCGTCCACCACAGTGAACAGGTCGCGGTTGACGGGCTTGGCGAAGCGCCGGGCGATCATGCTGTCCACCAGGTCCAGGAACGGATCCCAGTAGCCCTCGATGTTGGCGATGATGATGGGCTTGTTGTGAATGCCCAACTGCCGCCAGGTCAGGATCTCGAACGTCTCGTCCATGGTGCCGAAACCGCCGGGGAACACCACGAAGGCGTCGGCGCGCTCGAACATGGCGAACTTGCGCACGTGCATGTTTTCCACCACGTGCAGCTCGGTCGCGCCCTGATAGGCCGCCTCCAGCCGGGTCAGGTGCTCGGGAATGAAGCCGACCACGCGGCCGCCCTCCCGCATGACGGCCTCGGCCGCCACGCCCATGATGCCGACGTGCCCGCCGCCGTAGACAAGCTGCACGTCGGACTGCGCCATGGCGGCGCCCAGTTCGTCGGCCGCCTCGGCGAAGGCGGGGTTGTCGCCCACGTTGGAGCCACAGAAGAGGCAAAGAGATGTCAGTCGGCCCATGGCGGTGACCTCGCGTCTGTTCTTGTTGTGCTTCTGCCGCAGGACCAAGGCCCAGACCGGGGCCCGGCGGCGAAAAAAGGGGCGGCCCATGCGACCGTCCCTTTCTTTATCTATGGGAGCCAACGCACGCCCGCGCCAGGGGGGTGCATGGCCTACCCCGGACGGCGGGTTTGCCCGGCGCAGGGACGGCGCCCACGGGTTTGTGTGACGGAGTCACCGACCGCGTCCCCAAAACGTGTCTTGATCCTCCGCGCGCTCTGGGACATTTGCCGCAGAGTTCTTCCCGTCGATCGATCATCCCGATCCCCTTCGGGCACACAAGGAAGGAGCACGTTTCATGAAGCTTCGCGCCATTGCCGCCGCCACCGCGCTGGCTGCCGCCGCCGTCGCCCCGATGGCCGCCAACGCCATGGACGCCGAGAATGCGGTGAAGTACCGCCAGCAGGTCATGAAGGCCATCGGCGGGCACACCAACAACGTGGTGATGATCCTTAAGGGCGAAGTGCCGTACTCCGACCAGTTGCTGCCCAGCGCGCAGATGCTGGCCGATACGGCCGACCTGGCGCTGCTGCCCTTTGAGGAGAACACCGCCGATTCGGGCGTGAAGACCACCGCCACCGCCGATGTCTGGAACAACTGGGACAAGTTCTCGGGCGGCATCAAGATGATGCAGGAGCGCACCGACACGCTTGTCGCGGCGGTCGAAAGCGGCGACAAGGGCGCCATCGGCGAGGCCGTGCAGGCCGTCGCCGAGACCTGCAAGAACTGTCACGACAACTTCCGCGAGAAGTAAGCCGCGCCGAAGGCGTCGGCCAAAACGGAAAGAGCCGGGGGCGAGGCGCCTCCGGCTCTTTTTTGCGTGGCGAATGCGGCGCCTTATCCCCTTGTAACTTAGCATGTGCCGAATCCGGTATGATACCGGTTGCGGTGGCGGACGAGAGACCGACGCCCCTCAGGGACACCAAGCCCGTGTGTGAGCCAGGGTCCTCGTCCGCCGTTCCATCGAACCCGAACAGTCGCTTGGGCCGCTCGAAGCGAAGCCCGCTTGCGCAAGGATGGGATCGGATGGACGCTCTCAACATCGGCATCGACGTCTCGAAGGATCGGTTGGACGTCGCCACCACCTCGCCTTCGATGGCCGCTTTCCATGTTCCGCGCGATCATGGCGGGCTGTCGGATCTGGTCGAGCGATTGAAGCCGCTCGGCGCCGAGCGGATCGCGATCGAGGCCACTGGCGGCTTCGAGACCGTCGTCGCGGCAGCCCTGGCCGCCGCCGGCCTTCCGGTCGTCGTGGTCAATCCGGCGCGCGTGCGTGCCTTCGCCCAAGCCCTTGGGAAACGGGCCAAGACCGATCCGATCGACGCTGCGGTGATCGCTCGTTTCGCCGAAGCCACCAAGCCTGAAGTGCGCCCGCTGCCTGACGCCGAGACCGAGGCGCTGGCCGATCTCGTCGCTCGCAGACGGCAGATCATTGCGATGATCGGTGCGGAGAACCAAAGGCTCAAACGGGCCTCTTCCCGGACGGCCAGGAGCATCAGGCGGCTGCTGAAAGCACTCGAGAAGGAACTCGCCGACATCGACCTGGACATCGACGACAGCATCCGCCGGTCGCCCAGCTGGCTGGAAAAAGTCGAGCTCCTCAAATCCGTTCCCGGCGTCGGCGACCAGATCGCTCGCACCCTGATCGCCGAACTGCCGGAACTCGGCACCCTCGACCGCCGGCAAATCGCCGCTCTGGTCGGCTTGGCGCCGTGGACGCGGCAATCCGGCAAATGGCGTGGCAAGAGCTTCATCGGCGGCGGCCGTGCCGCCGTCCGAACTGCCCTCTACATGGGGGCCCTCGTCGCCGCGCGGCACAATCCCCTGCTCAAGGGGTTTCGGGATCGCCTCGTCGCTCAGGGCAAACCCAAGCTCGTTGCCATCATCGCCGTCGCCCGCAAGCTCATCACAATCCTCAATGCAATCATCCGGGAGGCCCAGCCATGGCGCGAGCAAATCGTTTGACCGGAAAGACAGTCGCTCACATCACCTCGACGATGTACCAGACGACGCCGCCGGCCACCACGGCCGCCGCCACCGCCACCAGCGGCGAGGCGAAGCGCAGGCCCTTTTCGGCCTCGGGCGGCGCGGGTTTCTTGCCCGTCACCATGGCGCGGATCAGGTTCTCGCCCTTGACGAACAGGTAGAGGACGGCCGCCAGCACATGCAGGCCGACCAGGACCTGCAAGGCCGGGAACAGGATGTTCTTGTGCCAGCCCGTCAGGGCGTCGCTGGTGTCCTTGCTGACCAGGTTGGCCAGCGGCCCCTCGCTGAAGATGTCGTCGTTGGCGAACAGCCCGGTCCCCGCCTGCGCCAGCACCAGCAGAAGCAGAAGCAGCACCATCCAGCCGCCGGCCGGGTTGTGGCCCAGCACATAGGCCTTGGTGCGCGTCGTCGTCCCCTTGCCGAAGGCGGTCTTCAGATAGCCCGCCACGGCGCCCGGCCCCTTAACGAAGTCGGTGAACCGCGCGGTGGTCGAGCCGAAGACGCCATAGATCAACCGCCACAGGATCAGCGCCAGCACGGCATAGCCGGCCAGCATGTGGTCGCTCATGGGGCCGTTCTCGCCGGTCCACCACAGATATCCCAGCAGCCCCACCAGCACCCAGTGGAACAGGCGCGTCGGCACGTCCCACACCCGCACGGGCCTTAGGCTGCCCAGGTCCCTCTGCGCGGCGCGGGCGGGAGAGGCGGGCGCCGGCTTGGGCTTGGGCTTGGTCTTGTCCATGTCCATGGCGTCGTGCTCGCTGCTGTTGCGGTGAAGGCTGGGCGAAGCCCGCCTGTTGCTTTAGAACCCGGCGGGAGGATAAGTGGTGTTCCAGCCTGGGTAAATGCAACTCTTCTAACACAAGGACCGCCCCCGCCCGATGATCGACATGGTGCTGTCGCTGGCCCTGCCCCTGCTGGTGGCCCTTGCGGTCAGCGGCGTCGTCCGCCTGTCCGCCGGGACCGAGCGCGGGGCGCGGCTCATGGGCGTGGGCCTGGGGGTCGGCTTTCTTGGCTGGTGGTTGTGGGCCAACGGCGTGGAGCCGCTCGGACGCCTGACGCCTTTGGGCACCGCTCCGCTCGTCACCCTGGCGGGACTGGCGGCAGGCGCCGCCGTGAACGCCTGGGCCGCCGCCCGCCGCACAGCGGCCTGGGCGGTGGCGGCGGTTTTCGCCGTCCTGAGCCTGTGGGCGCTGGCCGGACTGCCGGTCTCCATGCAGGCCCTCGCCGCCGCCGCCCTGCCCGCCGCCGGCCTGGCGCTGCTGTTCGCGGTGGTGCTCGGCGGCCTGGGTACGGCGCGGGAGCGTGCCCCCTGGGCCCCGGCGCTGCTGCTGGCGGTGGCCTGCGCCGGACTGGGCGCTACGGCCTCGGCTCTGGGTGCCGGCGGCGTGTCGGCGGCGGCGCTGGCGCTGGCGGTGGCGGTGCTTGGCGTCCTGCCCTGGCTACCGGCCGCGCCCGGTGCGCCGGGATGGATCGTGACCCTGTCCGGCGGCGGCACCTTTGTGGCCCTGGCGGCGGCCCTTCTGGCGGAGACCCCCGGCGCGGCGGGCGCTCTGGCGGTGCTGGCGCTCGTCTTCCTGGCGGAACCGACGGCGGCCCGACTGCCGGCGGGAGGCCCGCGCACCGCCCTTCTGGCGCGCCCCGGCTGGCTGGTGCTGGTGGCAGCCCTGCCTGCCGGGCTGGCCGGCCTGCTGGCCCAGGTGGCGGCAAAAATGGTCAGCGGCTGAGGCGATTGCGCCATATCAGGGGACGTAATACCCTTGTGCGCATGTTGAATTGGCATTGCCGCCTTTAGTCGCCCGGCCATGCCCTGTCAGAGGACCGCCCGTGAACCGCCCGCTCATCGTTGCCCTTGTGGGGGCTTTCGTCGTCGTTTTCGCGCTGGGCCTGAGCTGGCTGGCGGGCCTGCAGGACGCCGCCCCCGACGCGCCGCCGCCCGTGCGCGTGGAAGCGCCGCCCTCGGAAACGGCGCCGCCCGCCGGCGACGACACGAGCGACGGCGAGGACGAGGGCGAGGACGGGGGCGAGGACGGGGGCGAGGACGGGGGCGAGGCCGGGGGCAAGGGCGAGGACGAGGACGAGAGCGCTTCCACCGCAGACCCCCAGGCATCGCGGATCGACTCGGCGGGCGCCGCGCAGGCGACGGGCGCACCGGTCCCCGCGCCGGAGCCCGGCCCCGCCGACACGGGTCCGTCCTTCGACGTCGTGCGGGTGGATCGCGGGGGCAACACGGTCATGGCCGGCCGCGCCACGCCCGATGCCGAGGTGATCATCCGCGACGGCGAGACGGAGCTGGGCCGCGTGCGGGCGGACGAACGCGGGGAATGGGTCTTCCTGCCCGACAAGCCCCTGCCGCCGGGCACCCGGGAACTGCGGCTGGGCGCCCTCGGCACCGATGGCGCGGAGACGGAAGCGGAGTCCTCGGTGGTGCTGGTCGTGCCGGAAAGGTCGGCCGACGAGGGCCGCCCGCCCCTGGCGGTAGAGACGTCGCCGGGGCGCCCCAGCCGCGTGCTTCAGGCGCCGGCACCGGTCGTTGCCGGTACCGAAACGGGCGATGCTCCGCTGCCGCCGCCCGGACAGGATGGCGCCGCGCCGTCCGTCGTGATCGACGTGGTGGACTACGACGCCGCCGGCAACCTCAGCTTCGGCGGCCGCGCCGCGTCGGGCAGCATCGTGCTGGCCTATGTGGACAACCGCTTCGTCGGCCGGGCGGTGGCCGGACCCGACGGGCGCTGGTCGGTAACGTCGGCGGACCCCGTCGCCACCGGACGGCACACCCTGCGGGCGGATGTGCTCGGCCCGGAAAAAGAGGTCGCCGCCCGCGCCGAGATCCCCTTCCTGCGGCCGGAAAGCGTCGAGGCGCCCTCCGGCGACGGCGTCCGGGTGGTGGTCCAGCCGGGCAACAGCCTGTGGCGCATCGCGCGCGAGCGCCTGGGTGCGGGCACGGAATACACGGTGATCTACGAGGCCAACCGCGCGCAGATCCGGGACCCGGACCTCATCTATCCCGGGCAGGTGTTCGTCATTCCCGACGACAGCGGGCGGTAACACCGGGCGATACTTGAAATCGTCCACCTGTCGCCCGGCAAGGCCGGAGTCCTGACGAACGCGACGCGGACACCGGCCGCCGCGCCTTATGGCGCGTGAGGCTGCGTGCCGATTGGAGCCGAAGGGGTGCGCGAAGCGCGCACACCGCAGCGCCGGTGATTTCAATCACCGGCGCGTATAATGCCGCTCAGCCGCCACACAGAGCCGGCCCCTAGAACGCGCTCTCGCGGATCAGGACGCCCACCACAGTGCGCCACAGCCGCACGGCCAGGCTTTCCGGCTCGCCGTCCACGCGCAGGGTGCCGCGCCGCAGTTGCGCCGGGGCGTCGGGGGCATCCAGCACCACCACCACGCGGTACAGCGAGTGCTCCGGCAGCATGCGGCCCTCCTCGTCGCGGCGCGCGGCCACGTCGCCGCCCTGGTCGGCCGCCAGCATCGGATGGTCGAGCACCGGACGGTTGACCGCATCCACGGCCGTCACCCGCCCCGTCCGGGACGGCGCCAGGGCATCGTCGGGATGAAAGCGCGCCGGTGCGCCGGGCGTCAGGCGTGCCAGGTCCTCCTGCCTGGCGTAGCCGGTGACCCGGCCGCGCTCGGCGTCCACCACGCGCAGGAGCACGGCGCGCGGCTCCACCCACAGTCCGGGCCGCAGCCCCGGCATGACGTCGGTGACCCGCCCGGCGACGGCGGTGCGCAGCGTCATGCGGTTTTCGCGCGCGGCAAGGCCGTCGGCCTCGGCCACCAGCTTGCTCAGGTCCGCAGCCAGCAGGGGCACGTCGGCGCGGGCCTCTTGGTCGGCGAAGGCCCGGTCCAGGCTCAGGCGCGTCACGTCCAGGCGCAGGTCGGTGAGCCGCCGCTTGAAGACCAGGTCGGGGTTGACCAGTTCCGCCACCGGCTGGCCGGCCTCCACGGTATCCCGCGCCTCCACCAGCACGCGGGCGACGCGGGCGGCCTCGGGCGCGTGCACCTCGTGACTCCGCTCGGCCTCCAGCACCGCCGGCAGCACCACCGTGCCGCGCCAGGGCACGAAGACGGCTGCCAGCAGCAGGCCCAGGACGCCAAGCGTGGCCAGGACGTGGGCGTTCAGGCGCATGTCGCTGCGCCGCTTCCACCATTCGGTCATTTCGTTGGTCATGGGCTTGAGGATGAACCAGGCGATCTCGACGATGAACAACAGGATGCCGACCGCCTTGATAAAGAAGGCATAAACCAGCAGCGCGATGCCGATGAACAGCATCAGCCGGTACAGCCACGTCGCCCAGGCGTAGAGCACGAACAGCCGGCGCCGGCCGCGCGGCAGCGGTTCCGGCGGCGCGTCGCCGAAGCCGAACAGGATCTCCCGCAGCGCCCAGCGGCCGAAGGCGAAGGCGCGCGGCTGCAGGTTGGGCTCGTCCAGCCAGTCGGCCAGCAGGTAATAGCCGTCGAACCGCATGAAGGGGTTCAGGTTGATGATCAGGCTTGCCGTCCATCCCGCCGTCGCCAGGAAGAACGCCGCCGAGCGCACCGGTCCGTCGTCGGTGAAGGCCCATACCAGCGTCGCCAGCACCGCGACGGCCAGTTCCGTGATCATGCCGGCGGCCCCGATGGCTAGGCGCCGGCGGTTGTCGGTCAGCTTCCAGCCTTCCGAGGTGTCGGTATACAGCACCGGCCACAGCACCATGAAGGCCACGCCCATGGTCGGCACGCGGCAGCCGTAGCGGTGCGCGGTGAAGGCGTGCCCCAGCTCGTGCAGGATCTTGGTCACCACCAGCGCCAGGGCCATCCACGCCAGTCCTTCCAGGTTGGCGAATTGGGTGAAGGTGTGGACGAAGCCGTCCCACCGCCGCGCCACCAGATAGACCCCGGCCACCGTCAGGGCCGCCAGCAGAAGCACCGCACCCCGGCTGAACAGAGGGCGCACAAGCGGCCACGCCGCGCGCAGGAACGGGTCGGGCCGCACCAGCGGGATACGGAAAAACAGATAGTTGTGCAGCAGCCAGGTGCTCCAGTGCCGCCGCATGGCCTTGGCCTGACGCTCCCACATCTCGCGGTCGGACGGCGCGGCCATGTCCACCAGGGCATTGGCGCGCAGGAACCGCACCACCTGAAGAAGCTCGTCGCGTCCGGGCGTCAGCACGGTCTCCGCCGCCACGGCCTCGCAGACGGCGGCGCCGGTGCCGTGGTGCCAGCGGGCCAGCATCTCGAAACCCGTCCAGGTGATCCGGTGGAAGCGGTTGCGCACCGGGTCGTGGATGGTCCAGGAGGGCGATCCGTCGCGGGCGCGCGGCCCCGGCAGCAGCCGCAGGTCATCGCGCAACGGCGGCAGCGGCACCGTCATGGGGTCGGGCTGGCCCATGCCTGCGCCCGACGAAGGAAGGGCGCCCGTGGAGATGCCGGCCAGGCCGCCCATGCGTCAGAGCCCCAGGAACTGGCGGATGGTGGCGATGGGACGGCGGAACAGGGTGAAGGCCAGCGGGGCGTGCTCGCCATACAGCTTGGCCGTGCCCTGAAGGCCGATGCGCGGCGCCGACCGGTCCAGGAACGTGGCGTCGACGCGGTAGGCGAGCGTTCCCTCGGGCGTCAGTTCGGCGTCATAGCTGGCACGGTTGAGGATGGCCGGCACGGGGTTGAGCGGATCGACGGCCAGGAAGACGCGGACGTCCGTCCCCGGCTCCAGGGCGATGGCGTCGGAGACCGGCAGCCAGGCGCGCAGCTTCGTTCGCTCGGGGTCGGCGACCACCATGACGCGCTCGCCCACCGCCACCGGGCGGCCGGTCCAGTCGTCCTTGTCGGCGAAAACCGCCACGCCGGCCGTCGGTGCGCTGACCACGGCCCGCGACAGAAGTTCCTCGGCATAGGCCAGTTCGGCCCGGCGCAGGTCGACCGCCGCCTCTTTCAGCGCCACCTCGCCCTTGCGGGAGGGGGTGCGGAAGGCCGACTGGCGGGCCTGGCGCAGATCGGCCTCGGCGACGGCAAGCTGCTTGGCGGCGACCTCGCGGCGCGCCCTGAGCGGCGCTTCCTCGAACCGGAACAGGGGCTGGCCGGCCTCCACCGGCTGGTTGGGCTCGACCAGGACGGTCTCCACCACACCCTCCAGCGGCGCGGCGACCACCTGGGGCTCCATGGGAACCACCTCCGACGGCGCGAGCGCCGACTGACGCACCGGCCAGGCGAGCACCGCCACCACGACGAGCGCCACGGCCCAGGCGAGCACCGTGCGCCGGCGCCGCTTCTGCCCGGCCGACACCGTAAGCCCGAGCCGCCGCCGCAGGGCTTCCCAGGCGTGGCCGTAAGCATCGGCCAAACGATCGGCCAGCACCTGCTCGGCCGGCTGGAACGGCTGTTCCCGCGCCAGCACCAGACCGCCGAGAAGGCGCCCGTCCGCCCCCTTCAGGGGCTGCCACAAAACCTCGGGCGGCCACCATTCGGACCACTCCGCCCGCAGCGGCTCCGGCAGGGCGGCCGCGTCCAGGCACCGCGACTCCGGCTGCCCCGGCGCCTCTTCGGCGACGGCGTCGGCGGTCGGCGGCTGGTCGGGGCGAAGCGTCTTCAGCACGCGGGTCAGCCACCGCACGAAGGGCGCGTCGCGGTCGATGACGGGCACGTTGGAAACGGCCTCCACCGCGAACCGCCCCGGCCCTTCCAGCCGCACCAGAACGGCCTGGCGGTAGGCCACCAGGCGTCGGGTCTGGTTGACCAGCACGAAACGCAGGGCGTCCTCCGTCTCGGCGTGGCGGGCCTCGCGTTCCAACTGGAGGAGGCGGGAATAGACGCTGCTCTGCTCGGTCATGGCGCCTTCATGGGGTCGGCGTTCGGCGGTCGAAATCGGCGGCGCACCAAGGCTGCGCCGGCGCTCACCATACCGCGCGACGGTTGAACAGGCGGTTAATTCTCTGACGGCGTGCGCGCACCGCCTTGCGGCGGCGCCGGCGACGGTCCGGGCGGCGCGAAGCGGGCGGAGCCGCTCATGCCGGCCACCAGCCGGGGCGCGTCCTCGGCCAGGCGCGCGACCACGGGCACCGACTGGCTGACGGGGTCCACCCGCGAGCCCAGCCGGGTGAGCGTGGCTGGATGTTCGGTGCCGGTCTCGTCCACCAGCACCGTCAGGTCATGCCCCGGCGCCAGCCACCCCAGCCACGCCGAGGGCACGATGACCTCCACCTCCAGCGCCGCGTCGTCGATGATTTCCAGAAGCTCCGCGCCGGCCTCGACGCTTTCCTGCGGCCGCGCCCGCCAGTCCACGACTTGACCCGACCATGGCGCCTTCACCCGGCAGCGGTCCACCAGCACGGCGGCGGCATTCACCGCACCCTGGGCCTCGGCGGTTTCGCCGCGCGCGATCGCCACGTCCAGGTCGCCGATGGAGCCCAACTGCCGCAGTTGCTGGTTGGACGCCAGCTTCGACCGAGCCGCCGCCAGCCGCCCCTCGGCCTCGCTCAGCCGCGCCTCGTAGAGGCGGCAGTCGAAGGCGGCCAGCACCTGCCCCTCCTCGAACGCCTCGCCCGGACGCACGGGCATGTCGATCAACCGGCCGGCGATGTCGGAGGACAGCACCGCCTCGCGCGCCGGCACCAGCAGCCCGCGCGCCGCCAGATCCGGGTCGACCGCCGGCAGCGCGGCACCGGGAGCGGCCCCGGACGCCGCCGGCTCCTGGGCGGAAACGGGCACCGCCGCGCCGCCCCAAAGGAGCAGCGCGGCGGCGGTCATCAGGGTCCTGGCCAGCACAGCCCGCACGTCAGAACCTCATGCCGCGGGGCATGGTGGCCCAGATGGCCGGCGCCACCTCGGCACGGGCCTGGGAGGCGGCAGGCTCGACCAGCAGGATGCGGTCGCCCGATGCCTCGACGGGCGCCGGCGGCGCGGCCGGTTCCGGCACGTAGTCCATCGCTTCGGCCGGAGCGGCAGCCGCGGCGGATGCGGCCGGCGCCGGCGCGACGGCTTCGACCGGCGCCGCATCCGGCAGCGCCGCGAGGGGCGCGGAGGTCACCAGCGGCTCCTCGGCCGGCTCCTCGGCCGGCGGCTGAGCCGTGGCGGATGCCGCCTCGACGGGTTCCACCGCGGCGGCTGCGCCGGCCGGCTCGGCCAGAGGCTCGTCGTCCAGCACCGCCTGCACGGCGCCGGGCGCGGCCAGGTCGGCGGGGTCTTCGGCCGTGATGGTGCCGGACTGCCACTGGTCGAAGGTGTTGGCCACCGCCGCCGCCACCGTGTGGACATCGCCGTCGGGCAGCGAGCCGGGCAGCGGGTCGGCGCCGATGGTGGCGAAGATGCGGCCCCACGCGGCCTGCATCTCGGCATAGGCCATGTCGCGGCGCAGTTCCGTCAGGGCAGCGTTGATGCGGCTCTGAATGACCTGCTGGCGGCTCATCTGGCGCGCCGTGCCGGCGGCTTCCATCTGGCCGCGGATCGCCGTGTCCACGTCCGCCAGGCGGTCGGCCATGCGGTAGTCTTCCACCGCCGTGCGGTAGGCCAGGTTGGCGATGTGCACCTGGCTCATCACCGCCATGGACAGGGCCTGGCGGCGGACATCCGACAGCTGCTCGCGGGTTTCCGCCAGTTCGATGTTGCGCGGGCCGGAAATCAGGTTGAGCAGGTTCCAGGTCAGCTCAAGCCCGCCCGTCGCCCAGGTGTTGTTGAGCAGGTAGGTGTTGCCCGAGAAGTTGCCCGAGCCCGAGAATTCCAGGCCCGGCAGCATGCGCAGGATCTGCACCTTGGTTTCTCGGGCGTTGATGCGGCCCTGGTAGCTCTCGCCACGCACCTCCGAGCGGTTGGTGAGCGCCGCCAGTTCCAGGTCCTCCACCGGCGCCGGCAGGTCCAGGATGGTGTCGGGCGTCGGCGCGTCGGCGGCGGCGATGGTGAAGCCGGTGCCGGGGCGCACGTTCATCAGCGTCGCCAGTTCCGTGCGGGCGCGCTGGAGTTCGCCGCGCAGGGACTTGAGCTGACGCTCGGCCTGCAGCATGTCGCGCTGGTAGGTCAGCGCGTCCAGCGGACGCCCCACCCGGCGCGCCACGGCTTCCTCTGCATCGGCGACGGCGGCCTTCACGTCCGCCAGCAGGGGCTCGAGGCGCCGGATGGCACGCTCGGCCGCCGCGGCGCGCCAGTAGGCGGCGCGCACGTCCTGCACGATGGTCTGCACCACCTGGCGGCGGCGCTCGGAAACGATCAGCGCCTGGTCCGCCTGCTGCTTGGCGCGAATGTAGGAGATGCCGAAGTCCAGCACGTTCCAGCTGATGGTCAGGTCAGCGGTGCCGAAGGTCTTCTCGTCGGACGCCGAGAAGCTGTCGCCCACCGTGCCCTCACGGGAGGGATTGGTGGCGTCGCGGACGACGCGGCTCTGCGAAGCGTCGTAGTTCGACCGCGCCGTGTAGCCCGCCGAGGCCGCGATGGTCGGCAGGAGCGACATCTCGGAGACGTCGACCTCACGCCGGGAGACGGCTTCCTCCATCAGCTTGAGGCGTCGGTCCAGGTTGTACTTCAGCGCCCGCGCCACCGCCTCTTCCAGCGTCAGGGGACCGGTAATGGCCTCCTGCTGCTCGAACATCTGGGCCAGGTCTGCCACGGCGCGCGCCTGGTGCTCGGCCTGGCTGAACGGCTCGGTCTGCACCGCACAGCCGGCCAGCATCACCGACAGGACCACGGCGCTGGCCCCAACCATCGCCGCACGTTTCGGACCGCGGACCGGCGCGGTGCGCGCCGGTCCGGTGACCCCGGTCATAGCTTCTCTCACTCTCTTCCCCCCAAAAGCGTCAGTGGGTTGCTCTATCACGGTTATGATCCTCAGGCGACCTTATGCGGCGCCCTGCCCTCCAGTTCGGCCACCGAGCGGGCCAGTCGGTCCGCCTCCTGGTCGAACTGCTGATGAAGGATGGCAAGGCGGGACGTGAAGCCGGGCGCACCCTGCATCGCCGTCTCGCCTTCGGCCGGCTGCCCGGCCGCCCCCTCCTGGTCCTCGATGGCCCGGCCCGGCAGAACCGGACCGTCGTCGCCCGGCGCCGGCATGAGGCCCGGACCACCGGCCGTCTGCCCGCCCGGATTGCCCGGATTGCCCGACCCGGCGCCGCCGAAGCCGCCGAACCCGTCACCGCCCCCGAAGCCACCGTTGAGCGCCCCGCCGAGGCCGCCGCCCCCGAGACCGCCTCCGAGACCGCCTCCGTTGCCCGCGCCGCTCGCGCCGTAGAACCGGGCCGGATTGAAGCCGCCCGTGCCGAAGGCGTTGGTGCCGAGGCCCGTCTTGACCGGCGAGCCGCTGTTGTCGATGGGCGACTGGCTGCCCAGGCCGCCGGTGACGGGGCTGCGGGCGCCGCCGCCGTTCTGGCCCATGCCGAAGCCGCCGCCGTTCAGCCCGGCGGCCACCGGCGTACCGCTGTCACCGAGGCCCGGCGGGTTGAGGCCCGGCGGCGGACCGGGGGGACCCGGCGGGGTGGGGCTCGGCGGCGCGCCCACCGGATCGCCGCCGGCCGGGGCCTGCGGCGCTGCCTGGATGGTGACGGTGAGCGTCGCGCTGACGGTCGCGCCGGTCGCATCCGTCGCCGTGAGGACGACGCTGAAGGTGCCCGGGGCCCCGCTGGGAACACCGCTGATGCGGGTGCCGTCGGCGGACAGCGCCAGCCCTTCCGGCAGGCCGCTGGCGGTGATTGTCAGCGGTTCGCCGTCGGCGTCGGTGAACAGGGTCGAGGGAATGGCGTAGCCAAGCGCCGTTCCGCTCTCGCCCTCCAGCGGCGTCAGCACGCCCGGATCAGCCGACGGCGCATCGTTTGTCGGCGTCACGGTAACCGAGACGCCGGTCGCCGCCGTCGTCGCCAGCCCGTCGCTGACGGTGACGGTGAAGCCGTCGGCCGTGGTCTCGCTGCCGTCGTGGCGGTACGTGACACTGCCCGCCGCTAGGTCGGCCTGGGTGAAGGTGCCGCCGGCTGTCAGCGCCGCGCCGTTGAGCAGCAGGACGCCATGGGCCGGCGCCTGGCCCACCGTGAAGGTCAGCGCGGCGGCGCCGTGGTTGGCATCGCTCGCCGACAGCATGGCGGTGGTGAGCGTCACCGTCGCGCCCTCGTCCACCGGCACGCCGGCGTTGACCGCGATCACCGGAACAGCGTTGACCGAGACGGTGGCGTCGGCCGTGGCGCCGGCGCTGCCGCGCTCGTCCACCGCGAAGCGCACCGTGCGGTCGCCCGCGGTCGGCGTGCCACTGGCGTCGGCGTACTGCACCGCGCGCATGGCCGCCTGGATGTCGGCCAGCGAGTGGGTGCCGGTGATGGTGATGGTGCCGGTCCCCGAGCCCGCAATGTTGCCGGCCGAGATGGTGCCGAAGGTGCCGGTCAGGGACAGCGTCTCGGCCGCCCCGTCCGGCGGCGACACGATGCTGATGGTGGCGCCGGTGACCTGGGTGTCGTCCACGTCGGTCAGCGTCAGGTTGGGCGCCACCGTCACGGCGGAGGTCTGGAAGACCGGCGCGGCGGAGTTGTTCACCGTCAGCGTGCCGGTGTCGTTGGCGTCGGTGATGGTGATGGTGCCCGAAATGCTGGCCGTCTGCGGCCCGCCGGTCCCGGTGTTGCCGCCGTCGCCGACGGTGACGGCGATGGTGCGGTTGGGCGTGGCGTCCTTCTGGGTCGGGTCGTCGTTGGTGGTCCAGAAGGTGATGTGGTTCATCACGTGCGCGATGTGAGCGCCCGTGACGCCGGCGTCATTGACGAACTGCACCGTCATGGTGCCCGTCGCGCCGTCCCAGCCGACATCGGCGATCTTGGTGCCGAAATAGGTCAGCACGCCGGTGTTCTGATCGTAGGCCAGGTTGTTCGCGCTGGTGATGCCCAACTGGTCGCCGGTCAGGTACGGGTTGCCGCCACCGGTGTCCACCCGCGCGGTGATGGTGGCGTTGGCGAAGCTGTCGCCGGCGTCCACGTCGGCAATGCCGTCGACGAAGTCCGCGCCGAAGACCAGCGTGCCCTGGTGTTCGATGTTGGCCCCGCCGATGGCAGCCGTCGTGATGGTCGGCGCGTCGTTGACGGGCGTCACGCCGACCGTGACCGTCGACGCGGTCGAGGTGCCGCCGGTGCCGTCAGCCACCTGCACCGAAACGGTGCGGTTGGCGTTGGACGGGTTGTCGCCGTTGGTGTTTTCGTAGGCGATGTTGCGCAGGACAAGTTGCACGCGCGCCGGCGTGGCATCGGCGTTCAGCGTCAGCGTCAGCGGCACGCCGCCGGTGCCCCCCGCGAAGGTGCCCACCAGCGTCCCGCCGACCGAAACGTTGCTGCCGGCCACGGAGACGCCGTCGGTGGCGTTGTCGAGCACCTTCAACACGTCCTCGGCGGTGGTGCCGCCCGCCGTGATGGAGACGGTGATGGTGCCGCCGTTGAAGTTGGCGCTGTCGGCATCCGTCACGGTGGCGTTGCCCTCCGCATCCAGGCGCACGGCCGCCCCGCCTTCGATGAAGGCCACGGTGCCGCCGTCGAGGCCGCTGACCACCGGCGGATTGGGCGTGACGTCGATGGAGAAACTGGCGGCCGTGTCGGCATCGCCGCCGTTGGCGGTGATGTCGCCATCGTTCAGGGTCATCTGGAAGCCGCGGGCCCCCAGGCCGCTCGGGGCCGTGTACGTCAGGTTCTGCACCAGCGTCTGCACGCGCGCCGGCGTGGCGTCGGCGGTGAACGTGATCTCCAGCGTGGCGCCGCCCTGGCCGGTATTGGTGGCGTGCACCGTGCCGATGGCGACACCGCCCACCATGACCGCCTCGCCCGCCGCCAGCACGCCGTCGCCGCCGGCGGTCACGGTCGTGCCGTCCAGGCCCCAACTGCCGTTGGCGGTGCCACTGGCCTGGGTGATTACCAGGGAGCCGCCGTTGAAGTCGGCCGAGTCGACGTCGCCGATGGCCGCGTCGGCGGACAGGCCCAGCGCCTGCGCCCCGGCGCCCGCCACCACCGCCGAGGTCTCGCCGGCCACGCCGCCGATGGTCGGTGCGGTGTTGACGGAGGTGGAGATTACCGTCGTGGTCGCGTTGGTCACCGGGTCGGCGGTGCCGTCGGCGTCCTCCACGGAAATGGTGAAGGTGGTGGTTTCCGTCAGGCCGGGCGCCACGCGGTCGGGCGTCGGCGTGAACACCAGGCCCTGTATGGCCGTTTGCGCCGCCGCCACCGTGCCGGTGAAGGTATAGGACCCGCCGCCCGCGTCGGTGAAGCCGTTGAGCGTCGTGAATCTGCCCTTGGCGGCGGTGTCCAGGCTGACGGTCACCGTGACGTTCTCGCCGTCGACCTCGGTGAAGGTGACGCCGGAGAACGGCTGGACGGTCGCCGTGTCGAGCACCGCCTGGTTCGCCGCCGCGCCACCGATGGTCGGCTGGTCGTCGACGGCGGTCACGGAAACGGTCGCCGTCACCGCCGAGCCGCTGTTGTTGTCGGTGTCGCGGGCGGTGAAGGTGATGGTGCGCGCCGTGGTGTTCGGCGCGTCCGATGTGTTGTTGAACCGCGCCTCCTGCATCAGCGCCAGGTATTGGGCCTTGGTGGCGCTGCCCGACAGCGTGATCTGGCTGGCGCTGTCGTATGTAATGGTGATGCCGTTCACCACGACGCCCGACGCGCGCCCGTTCAGCGTGATGATGTCACCCGCCTGCGCATTGGTCAGGGAGATCACCAGCTGGTTGAGGTTTGCGCCGTCGTCGGCGAGCGTCGCGTCGGCGTCGACGATGGCGACCGCCCCGCCGCCCTCGGTGAACGAGGCGTTCAGCCCGCCGTTGGTGCCGCCGGTGGAGTCGTCGCCGTCAAGGTCGATCACCG
Organism: Caenispirillum salinarum; assembly: GCF_044803115.1. Lineage (GTDB taxonomy): Bacteria > Pseudomonadota > Alphaproteobacteria > Rhodospirillales > Rhodospirillaceae > Caenispirillum > Caenispirillum salinarum_A. The sequence goes on from NZ_CP085224.1 coordinate 4,081,378, forward strand.
GGGCGGCCACGATGCTCACCGTGGTCGCGGCGCTGGCGGAATTGGCGGTGCCGTCGTTGACGGTCACGGTCACCGTGCGGTCGGTGCTGGTGACGGTGCCGACGTCGCTGTTGGTGTTGCGGTAGGTCACCGCCGCCAGCGCCGCCGCCCACTGCGCCGTGGTCGCCGTGGCGCCGGCCGAGGAGAGCGTGAGCGTGCCGTTGGTGGAGTTCCACGAGGCGGTGATGTTGCCCATGGTCGCGGCGTCGGTGTTGGTGAAGGCCAGCACGTCCTCGGTGCTGGTGTAGTTGCCCGTGATCTGAACGGTAGCGCTGGCGAGGGAGGCGTTGTCCACGTCGGTCAGGGCGACCGCCGTGCCGGTGTCGATCACCACGCCGGACCCGCCGATGCTGAAGGTCTGGGTGTCGCCGTTCAGGTTGGCGATGACGGGCGCGTCGTTGACCGGCGTCACCGCGACCGTGCGCGCGATGCCCGGATTGACGGTGGCCGCGCCGCCGCCGTTGTCGGTCACGGCCGTCAGCGTGAAGACGCGGTCACCGGCCGTCGGCGCCTCGCTGGTGTTCTTGTAGGTGATGCCGTCGATGAAGGTCACCGCGTCGCCCACGGTCTGCGGCGCCGAGAAGGTCACCGTCACCGTGCCGCCGGAGATGGCGACCGTGTGGCCGCCGGCCGTGCCGCCGGCGCCGTTCAGCGGGAAGTCGGTGCCGCCGATGGTCACCACGTCGGATGCGCCGTCGGCCGCGCCCGTGAAGGTGAAGGCGAAGGAGGCGACGCCCTGCGCGCTTTCCACCGTCGAAATGGCGTCAAGGTCGAACAGCTGCTGCCCCGCGCCATCGCCTTCGGTGAAGCCGCCGGTGGGCTGGACGCCGGCGGGGGTGACGGTGGGCGTGTCGTTGACGGCGGTGATGGACACCGTGGTCGAGCCGGTGGCCGTCAGCGCGCCGCCGGCGCCCTGGGCCACCGTGGTGCCGTCGCTGAAGGTCCAGTCGAGCTGGGCCGAGGCCGGCGGCTCGTTGGAGGTGTTGGCGTAGGTCAGCGAGCGCAGGACCTCCGTCACCTTGGCCGTGTCGGCCGAGGCGTTGAAGGTCAGCACCAGGGTGCCGCCGGAGTTGGTGGTCACCGTGCCGATGGTCTCGCCGCTCAGCACTAGGTTGCCGCCCTGGGTCAGCGCGCCCAGGTTGCCGGCGTTGGCGAACGTGTCGGCTGCGTTGGCGCCGCCGTTGCGGGCGATGGTCAGGCTCGCGCCGTTGTATGAGCTGCCGTTCAGTTCCGCGTCGGAGATCGCCACGTCGGCGTCAAGCTGCACGGCCGCGCCGTCCTCGGTATAGGCGGGCGTGCCGTTCAGGCCGGAAAAGACCGGCGCGTCGTTCTGCGGCGTCACCGAGATGGAGAAGGCCTGCGCGCCGATGGTGCCGCCGTTGCCGTCCGACACCGTGAAGTGGAAGGAGTCCGCCACCACCTCGGAGCCGTCATGGCCGTAGGTCACCTGCGAGGCGTCGATCTGCGCCTGGGTGAAGGTGTCGTTGGTGTTCAGCGCCGTGCCGCCCACCTTCAGCGTGCCGAAGGTCGGCAGGGTCGTCACCGTGTAGGTGAGCGTGTCGCCGGCGTCCGCGTCGATCGTGCGCAGCATGGCGGTGGTGATGACGGTGTCGGCCGCGCCTTCGTTCACCGTCATGCCGGTGTTGGTGAACAGGCTCGGGTTGTCGTTGACGTTGGCGACGTTGATGGTGATGGACCCGATGGACTGGTCGGCGCCGCCGCCGGTGCCCGTGTTGCCGTTGTCGGTCACCGCCACCGTCAGGGTGTCGGTCCCGACGTAGTTGATGCTGCCGGTGTACGTGATGTTGGTCGTGGTATCCAGATAGGTGTTGAGGGCGCTGACGGTGCCCGTCAGGGTCAGCGCCGTGGCCGAGCCGCCCACGGTGATGCCGCCCGCGGCCGCCGCCGCCAGCGTGCCGTTGCTCACGCCCAGCTTGAGGGTCACCTCCGTGTCGCCGTCCACGTCCGACAGCGTCAGGGACGACAGGTCGATGTCGGTGGCCGTTTCCTCGGCGGCGGCGATGGGACCGGCGGGCAGGCCCGTGGCGGTCGGATCGTCGTTCACCGCCGTCACGCCGATGGTGCGCACCAGGTTGGGGTTGACCGTGTCGGCCGCGCCGGTGCCGGTGGTGCCGCCGGAGTCTTGGATCGCGTTCAGCGTGAAGGTGCGGTTGCCGGTGGTGGGGTTTTCGCTGGTGTTCTTGTAGGTGATGGCGTCGATGAACGACACCGCGGCGGCCGTCGACTGGCCCGTGCCGAAGGTCACCGTCACCGTGCCGCCGGCGATGCCGACCGTGTGGCCGTTCACCGTGCCGCCGCCGCCGTTCAGGGCGAAGTCCTGGCCGTCGATGGTCACCACCTCGGAGGCGCCGTCCTGCACGCCGCTGACCGAGAAGGCGAAGGAGCTGACGGTCTGGCCGGTTTCGATCGTGTCGATGCTGTCCAGGTTGAACAGCTGCTGCGCCGCGCCGCCCTCGGTGAAGCCGCCGGTGGGCTGGGTGGCGTTGGCGCTGACGGTCGGGGCGTCGTTGATGTCTGTGATGTCCAGGTTCACGGTGCCCGCGTTGACCACGGGGCTGCCGGCGTCGTCCTGAACCGTTACAGTGACGGTCGCGGCGTTGTCGCCGCTGACATTGGCGGCGCCGGTGTACTGAATGTTGGACGCCGTGTTCAGGTAGGTGTCGATGTTGGCGGCCGACCCGGTGAGGGTGAGGGTGCCCGAGCCCGAACCGCCCACCGTGACGCTACCGCCGCTGGAGGCGGTCATGGTGCCCGAGTCGGCCGCCAGGGTGACAGTCAGGGTGTCGCCGGCATCGTCATCACTCACCGTTGCCGCCGAAAGATCCAGGTTGCCCGCAGTCTCCTCGGTTACCGTCACGTCGGTCGGCAGGCCGGTGATCGAGGGATTGGCGTTGGTGACGACGGGCGTAAGCTGGATGTTGTCGATGTATAGGTCGAGGAGGTCTGCACTGTCGCTGACGATCAGAGACGTGAACGTCCCTGATAGAGCGCCCGCGGCAACAGAACCGGTTGCAAAGTTATTTGCGAAGAAAGACGTTGAAGGATCAACATCTCCAGAATCGGCGGTAACGCCCGTAATAGTATATGTCTCATCTGTTGTGCTGTACCAGTCCAGTCCTCCAAAAGTAAACGATGATCCATTAGCAAGTGCAACTACAAAACTGTTCGTCGTCCCACTTGCGTCAAAGGTCAGACCAAGATCATTGGCTGCAATGTCGAAGGTTGCGCCAACCGCCGTAGCAGTCATCCGCACGCCTCCGATTTCTTGCCAGAACGTCGACGAGCCGCCGCCAGAGTTTGTACCGCTGGTCGTAATGTCGAAGGTAACAAGAATGCCATCATAGTCCGGCACGCCGTTCCGCCATACGGCCACGTCCGCGATATCGCCCTCGCGAACCTCTAGATCCCAGTCGCCGCCGAAAGCACTCGCCCCCGTCAGATCCTCGGACGCGGCTACATCCGCATCCGTGGCCGCTGCCAAGGCGGCGACAAACGCTGCGCCTCCCTCGTCAGCGCCGATCCCGCAGCCGTAAAGGTTAAGGTCGCCATCGGCGTTGAGCATGCCGCCCAGAGCGGCCAGATCATCCGCCCTCGCATCCACGGTTTCCGCTGTCAGGGTCGCCGTCCCGAGATAAACGGCCCCCGCGGCGCCATGAGAGATTACATGAATGGCGTCGTACCCTGTCCTGCCCTCGGCCCACGCGGCCATCTGGGAGAGCCCATCCGCCGTACCATCAAGCATCACGACCTCGACGCCGTCGCGCACAGCGGCGGCCAGCAGTGCGGCATCCCGGACGTTGCCGTCGATGAACATCACTTCCTTGCGACTCTGCTCCGGCGCCACGGCCGCGACCGCGGCTTCCAGCGCGGCATCGCCGCCGTCGCCGCCGGCGATCGCCCCGTCATGCTCGGCCGCCACGGCCTCGGCCGTCGCCTCGCGCACGGCGTCCACGCCCGTGGCGGCGCCGGCGGCGTCGAACATGTAGCGCGGTTCCAGCGCGATGGCGATCGGCGCCGCGTGGGACATCATGCTGTCCTTCAGGCGGCGGGCGGCGCGGGCGGGCTTGACGATCTGGTTCATGACGGCTGGGACCCTTGCTGATTGTTCCGGTTCCGATGAAACCGGTTCCCCTGACTTCCCCTGTGCGCCGCGGCTGTGCGCCCCGCGGCCGGCGTCTGTTCTTGCGTTGCCGGCGGTCCATCGCCGGTTGAATGGCCTGTCGTGCCGTGCGCGTCCGCGCCCCCGGCCGGGGGCGCTCACGCTGAGGGGCCGTCGGCGCAAACGCCGCGGTCCCATGAAATTCTCTTGCGGCCGGCGGCGCCTGCCGCGCCCGCCTGCGGTTGCGAGTTCCGTCATGCTCGCGCGCTCCGCGACAAAACTCACGTTACCCGGAAGCGCTGCGCGCATCCATAGGTTTAAAACATTATGCGGAAGAGGTGCGGCGTGGAAAACCAGGATGAAGGGCATAGCCGCGTCTACGACGAAATGATTGAGCGGAGACGTCGTATGCGAACGCGGCGGCCCGTCAGTGTGCGGCGGCGCGCCATTCCATCGCCAGGCGCTGTCCGAGTCCGTCGTCCCCCGCCACGCGGAAGCCCAGGCGCTCGTACAGCCTTCGGGCAGGATTGTGGGCGATGACGTGCAGGCGCACCGCCTGGCCGCGCGCGGCGGCGACGTCCATGACCGCCCGCAGGATGGCGCCGCCGTGCCCGCGCCCGCGCAGGCCGGGGATGATGACGATGTCCAGGACCAGGATCGCGTCGTCCCGCTGGTGCAGGCACAGGCGGCCGGCGCCATGGCCGTTTCGTTCCAGAATGTCCATGGACGCGCCGGGATACGTGGCGCGGTAGTGGTGCGTCTGGGCGCGGGCCTGATGGTCCATCAGCATGTGCCACATGCGGGCGTCACCGGCGAAGAAGGCCCGCTCCGCCTCGCGCGCGCTGGACATGAGAGAGACCAGGAACGGCATGTCGGCCTGGTCGCGCTGAGGGCGCAGGCGGAAGCCGGCCACCTGGCCATCGGGAAAAACGTGCATTGATGCAAACCTGTTGGAGGCACGGGTGCGGCGCATCGGCGGCCGGATGAACCGGCCGCCGACATCCTCCGCCTAGGATTGCGAGGGCCAGATGCCCGTGGTCGCGATGAACCAGGCCATCACGCTGAAGGGCTGCACGTTGTAGTGCCCTTGGCCGCCGCCGGCGGGGCTGATGATGCCGTCGCCCATTTGCTGGTCGGGCGCCTCGGTCGAGTAGGCGTAAAAGGGCGTCGTGCGCCCCCTGTTCTCAGCACTCCCCTGCGCCAGGAACGTGTTGTTGGTCGGCGTCGGCGTCGTGCCGCCCGTGGCCACCGCCTCCACGGTGTGGTTGTGCGCCGGCACCTGGTCCAGCGTCAGGGTCACCGTCTCCTGCCCGCCGGCCTGGCCCTGCGGGAACGTCGTCCCGGAGTGCGGGTCAGTGCCGGCCCCGAGCACGCAGCGCCCGCGCAGGTCCGGCAGCTTGAAGTTGGTCGTCCCGTCGCCGCCGAAGGTGGTGCCGAGCAGGGCGTACAGCGGCTGATACTGCTGGATCGGCAGCGTCTGCCCTTCGCAGCGCATCCAGCCTTTCACGGTGTGGGTGTACGGATACAGGGCGATTTCGCCAATGAAAGGATCAACAGGCATGGTATTCCACCTTCCTTAAGAGCGCACCGGGAAGACGCCGTTGACGCAGATGCAGTACTGCAGCGCGAGGTACGGCGCCATGTTCGTATGAGGATTGGCAAGGCCGGTCGAGCCGTTGCCGCCGGCGACGCCGACCATCTGCGCCCCCATGGTCACCTTGCTCGTCTGCGGCCCGTCGATGTAGAGGTTCCCGCCGTCGGCGTAGACGTCGCCCGCCGGCGACTTCAGATCGGCCGCGGCCGACGATGCCATCATCGCATGGTTGTGCTGCGGGACCTGGGACGGACTCAGGACCACATTCTCGTAGCCGACGTCCTGGCCGATCGTGCGCGTCGAAAGCCCGGCACCCGTGCCGGTGCCCATGGCAACGTGCCCGCGCATTTCCGGCAGCTTGAAGTTCGTGACGCCATTACCACCGTAAGCGGTGCCTATTACAGCGTAGAGCGGCGTGTACTGCTGAATCGAAAGCACCTGCCCTTCACACGCCATCCAGTCGACGGGTGCATAGCGGTAAGGAAGCAGGCGGATTTCGCCAATAAACGGATCAGACATAATTCATCCCCTCCCTAATTCCACGACGGATAGACGCCCTTCAGGCTGATGATGTAGCTCACCGCCAGGCTGGGCTGCATGTTCTCGTGCGACTGGTTGCCACCGTTGGAATAGTTCACCGTTTCGGCGTTCAGCGCGACGGTGGTGGCACCCTGCTTGTAGATGGGCGCCCCGTTACTCGGCACCGTGCCCGGATAGGCATTCTGCGGCGAGTTGGCCGCGGCGTCCGCGGCGGCGTGACCAGACACCTGGTGCGTGTGGGCCGGGTACTGGTTGGTGGTCACCGTCACATCCTCGAGGCCGCCCTTCTGGCCCAGCGAGTAGTTGGTCCCCTGATTCCCGTTGATCTGCCCCGGATGGATGTTCATGCGGCCGCGATAGTCCGGCAGCGCGAACGTCGTCACGCCGTCACCACCGAAGTTGGTCCCGAGAAGCGAGTACAGCGCAGTGTTGGTGGAGATAGACAGCAGCTGCCCATTGCATAGCGCCCATCCCTCCGGCGCATAGTTGCCGGCGAACAGCCGGACCTCGCCGATATAAGCTTCAGACATGAGGATATTCCCCCCTTTGATGAAAGGTACGCGCCCCCATGGAGGCGGCGACAGATCCATGGTAACCGGGGGTTCAGACGTGGCACATACTTAAAGTTGTTCCAGCGCCATCAAATGTTGCTCGACACGAAAAGAGAATCGCTTTTTATTTGGCGGCTTTGGAAGCGCGCAACCGAAGGTAAATCGCGCCAGGATGGACCTGTGTCGCATGCGCTTCATCGCCGCAGGTCTTAGGACAGCTATTCCGTGAAGCTGAGGGCATCGCCCGAGCCTCGACCTCCGTTCAGATACGGCAAGACCCCCTTCGACCTGAGTCGAAGGGGGTCTTGGACGTTTGAAATAAAGGCGACCTGGGGTTGGGTCAGACGCCGCGTGCGTGGGCGTGCAGATCCCAGTCCTCGCGCCGTTCCTTGCACAGGACGGTGACGCGGGTGGGCTGGTCGAACAGCCAGCCGTCGCCCTCGTCGGTGCGCCGGCCCAGATCCTCGAAGCGGCGGCGCAGGTCGGTCTCGCGGGCGTCGAAGCGGGCCTCGCGCTCGGTGTTGGCCGAAACGATGCGATCGCGGAAGGCCTCGAAGCTTGCCATCCGCACTACGTGGATGAACACCGTCTCGCGCTCCACATGCAGGCCGACACGATGGGCGTCGTGCAGGGCCCGCCACGCCTTGGCGCGCACCTCGCGCTCGTCGTCGACCGCCTTGCACAGGTCGTAGAACGGCCCCTGGGCCAACGGCTCCGAGCAGTACACCCGGCCGCCGGAGCGCAGGACGCGGGCGGCCTCGGCCATGGCGGTGTCCATGTGTTCGGGCGGAACATGGTGCAGGCTGTTGAAGAACACCACGGCGTCCATGGTTCCGGCCAGCACCGGCAGGGCCTCGGCCACGCCGTCGATGATGGCGACGCCGTCCACCGGCTCGGCCGCGCGCGCCTTGTCGAGCTGGCGCGGGCTGCACTCGACGCCGATGACGCGGGCGGCGCCGGCGCGGCGGACGGCGCGTGCCAGGCCACCGTCGCCGCAGCCGACGTCGACCACGGCGCGGTCCTCCAGCTCCAGGGACTCAAAAAGAACGTCGCGGCTGTTCTTGTATTCCATGGCTTCACCAGACTGTCCGGACACGGCGGGCGCGGGCCGGGACGGGCCGCCGCCAAACCCTCATGATGCGCCGAAACGGCGCCCGGATGCTAGAAAAGTTCAGGCCGTTCCGGCCGGTAGGAGACCTTGTTCGCGCGCTCGAAGGCGTTGACGTAGGCCACCAGCTCGCGCCGGCGGTCCATGGCCGCCTGCACCTGGGCCGGAGTGATCGGCGGGCCCGAGATGCGGTTTTCCTCCACCATGGCCTTGATGCGCTCCAGGAACATGCGCACGTTCACAGCCTCGATCAGGTCGGCGCAGAAGTGGATGAAGGTGTCGTAGCGCACGTTCTTCTTGGGCTTGGGCGGGTGGTGTACCGACACCGCGAACGAGCCCGTGCGTCCGCCCCGGCGCTCCAGGATGGCGGCGCGGTGGTAGCTGGAAAAGGGCGTGAAGACGACGGCCGTCTGGCTGTCGTGCTGCACCACGAACTCCTCGTCGCGGCCGAACAGGGTCTGGCTGACGCGGCGCACCAGTTGCTCGTTGATGTCGCCGCCCTGGGCCAGCGCCTCCAGCGCGTCGATGTGGCGCGAGGTGTTGGTGGAGAACAGCGTGTTGCCCGCGTGGTGCAGCGACACCCAGCTTTCCGGCACGAACTTGCGCTCGTACGAGGACTGGCGGTTCTCCCACTTCTCGGCCCAGTCGACCGCGTCGTCCTTGCGGAAGACCATGGGATTGCGGGTGAAGGTCTCCACCACCATGGCGGCGCAGCGCAGGGTGGAGGGGATGTTCTGGCCGCGCACCACCACCGTCTCGGTCACATCGGGCGCCTTCAGCGTCATGGCGATGCGGTTGGAGCGAATGGACATCGCCGCCGCGTTCCCCTCCGACCCGGCGTCGAAGGAGAAACTGTGGACGGTGGTCTTTTCACGGAACAGCGTGATGCCGGTGACGGAGGCCATCTCTTGGCTCGAACGACTTTATACTGCGGCCGGACGCGACCGGGGTTGCGAGGCGAGCGCCGATCATGGAGGCTCTACTACCAAATGTCCATGACTGATGCGCCCCCTAACAGGCTGCGGAAAAACCGGCTTTTACGGCCCCCTTTCCCCAACTGAGCGGCGAAAGTCGCGCTTCAGAAGGGGCCACGAGGCGGCCGTAGCGGCCGGTTTGGCCGGACCTGCCCGTTTGCGGACAGGCTCCGGCCAACGTCAGGCCGCCGCCATCAGCTTGGGCAGCCTTGTCAGGTTATAGGCGGCGGCGGTCAAGGTGAACATCCAGCCGACGCGATCTTTGCCACGGTGGCGGGTCTTGCGCAGGACGCCCGTGGTCTTCATCCAGCCGAAGATCTCCTCGATCCGCTTGCGCACCCGAAGGCTGACAGCGTAGCCGGCATGGCGCGTGGTGCGGCCGTCAATGCTGCTCTTTCGCCGCTTTCCCGTCTTCGTGACATGGTCGTTCCGCGCGATGTGCGGCGTGACCTTGCGGGTCCGCAAATCCCGGATGAAGCCCGCCACGTCGTAGCCCTTGTCGGCCCCCAGCGTCACGCGGCGGTTACCGTGGCGGCCGTCTTCCAGCAGGGCCAGCGCCGCCTCGCGTTCGGCGGTGCCGGTGGCGTGGGTGAGGGCCGCGCCGACAACCAGGCCGTTGCGGTTCTCCATGAGCACATGGCCCAGATAGGCCATCTGCGACGACTGGCCGTTGCCCTTGCGGAAGAGCCGGGCGTCGGGATCGGTGGTCGAGGCATGCGTCTCGTTGGACCGCTTCTCGCCCCGGAAATTCCGCTCGCTGTTGCGTCCGCCGCCGGAGGTATCGTCGTCGTCCCCACCCTTGGGCCGGAAGCTCTTCATCGACGCCCACGCCTCGATCATCGTGCCGTCGACAGAGAAGTGATCGTCCGACAGCAGGTCACGCCCCCGCGCCTGGCCGACCACGGCGGCCAGGAACTTTGCGGCCACATCGCCGCGCAAGAGGCGGTCCCGGTTCTTGGTGAAGACCGTTACATCCCAGATGGCGGCGTCCATCGACAGCCCGACAAACCAGCGGAAGAGCAGGTTGTAGTCCATCTGCTCCATCAGTTGGCGTTCGGAGCGAATGGAATAGAAAGCCTGCAACAGCAGGGCGCGCAGCAGCTTCTCCGGCGGGATGGACGGCCGCCCGACCTTCGAGTAGAGCCCCTCGAACTCTGGCGACAGGACCTCAAGCGCTTCGTCGGTGATGGCGCGGATGGCCCGCAGCGGATGATCGGGCGGCACCCGCGCCTCGCAACTCACGTACGAAAAGAGCCCTTCCGTCTGCTGGTCCTGACCGCGCATCGCGTCCTTCCAAGTGCATCAAGAGGATCGAATCACGCCGCCGTCCCGGACGGAAGGGTTTTTCCGCAGCCTGCTAACCCCGTTTCCCTTGGGGATTTTCCGACGGCCGACGTGATCGTGGTGCTGGGCGCCGCCGTGCGGCCCGATGGAACGCCCTCGCCGGCTCTGCTGCGCCGCGCCGACCACGCGAGCGCCCTGTGGCGGGCGGGCCGCGCGCCGGTGGTGCTGGCCAGCGGCGGACAGACGGCCGGGCCGGCCGACGCGCCGACGGAAGCGCACCTCATCGCCATGCACCTGACCGCCGACCACGGCCTTCCGCCCTCGGCCGTGCTGCGCGAGGACAGGGCCCGCAACACCCTTGAGAACGCCGCCTTCTGCCTGACGGAGATGGACCGGCGCGGCTGGCGCTCCGCCCTGGTGGTGACCGACGGGCCGCACATGCCGCGGGCGTTGTGGTGCTTTCGCGCCCTGGCCCGGCGGCGGCGGATGGCGGTGACGCTCTGCCCCGCTCCGGCACCTGCACCGGGCCGTTTCGGCCCGGGCTGGTGGGCGGCGGTGGCCTGGGAGGCGGCGGCCCTGCCCCTCTACGCCTGGCGCCTGTGGCGGGCGCGCGGCGGATAGCTTGCGCGGGCGTTGTGGATGCGGGCAAGATCGCCCGCCCCGGACCCAGACACCGCGCGAGGACCCTCCGCCATGACCGCCGCCGACCCCGCCGCCACGTCGTCGCCGCGCCCGCTGGAAGGCGTGCGCGTGCTGGACTGCGCCACCTTCATCGCCGCGCCCTACACCGCTGCGATCCTGGCGGAGTTCGGGGCCGAGGTCATCAAGGTGGAGCAGCCCGGCGCCGGCGATCCCTTCCGCCGCTTCGGCACCATGACCGAGCGTGGCGACAGCCTCGCCTGGCTGTCCGAGGCCCGCAACAAGCGTTCCGTGACGCTCAACCTGCGCGACCCCAAGGGGGCCAAGCTGTTCCGCCAGATGGCGCGCGAGGCCGACGTGGTGTGCGAAAATTTCCGCCCCGGCACCATGGAAAAGTGGGGCCTGGGGTGGGAGGACCTGCGCGCCGTCAACCCCCGGCTGGTGATGCTGCGCGTCACCGGCTACGGCCAGGACGGGCCGTACGCCCAGCGCCCCGGCTTCGCCCGCATCGCCCATGCCGTAGGCGGGCTGACCCACCTGGCCGGCATGCCCGACGGGCCGCCGGTGACGCCGGGCTCGACGTCGCTTGGGGACTACATGACGGGGCTCTACGGCGCCGTTAGCGTGCTGGTGGCGCTGCGGCACGCACAGGCGGCCGGGCACGGCCAGATGATCGACATCGGCCTCTACGAAAGCGTCTTCCGCGTGCTCGACGAACTCGCCCCGCGCTACGCCTGGGAGGGCACGGTGCGCGGGCCCGAAGGCGTGGCGACGCTGAACGCCTGCCCGCACGGCCATTTCGAATGCGCCGACGGCGCATGGGTCGCCATCGCCTGCACCAACGACAAGATGTTCGCCCGCCTCGCCAAGGCCATGAAGCGCCCCGACCTGGGCGAACGCTTCGCCGCCGTCGCCGACCGCCTGGCCCACCGCGAGGAAGTGGAGGGCGCCGTCACCGCCTGGACCCGCACCCACACCCGCGCCGCCGTCATGGAGGCGTGCCTGGCGGAAGAGGTGCCGGCGGGCAGCATCAACACCATCGCCGACATCTTCGAAGACCCCCACTTCGCCGCGCGCGGCAACCTTCATCGCGTGGTGGAGGCGAGCTTAGGCGGCCGCGAGGTGGTGGTGCCCAACGTGGTCCCCCGCCTCTCCGACACGCCCGGCCGGGTGGAGCGCCTGGGGCCGGAACTGGGGGAAGGCAACGCCGAAATCTACGGCAAGCTCTGCGGCCTGACCGACGAGGAACTGGCGATGTATCGGAAGAAGGGGGTGATCTGAGGGGCTTGGGTCGTCTGGCCCACGACCTTCGTCTGGTTGCGACCGGCGGCCTCTGCCCGTAATAAACGAAGGGCGATGCGCGAGGACGGACAGGGCGAGGCGAGATGATTCTGAAGGAGTTGGACGATGTGCCGGCCGCCGACCGGTTTTCGCTGGCGGGGCACAGGGCGGAGAAGGACCTGGCGTTCTATCTGAAGCGCGGGTTCGGCCGGGACAGGAAGATCCACGTCCTGAACGGCGTCAGGATTGAGCACGACGACGATGCGGCCCAGATCGACCACCTGATCCTTCACCCCTACGGCTTCATCATCGTCGAGAGCAAGAGCGTCCATGACACGGTCCACATCGACCGTCACGGCCACTGGAGCCGGACGTTCAAGGGGCAGCGCAAGGGCATGGGATCGCCGATTCTCCAGGCGGAACGGCAGGTGGACTTCCTCAAGACCGTTTTCGACGATCGGAAGGAAGAGGTGATCGGCACGCTGTTCGGCATCCAGCAGGGCCTCGGCGGGCGGGCCTACGACGTGCTGGTCGCCATTTCCGACAACGGCCGCATCACCTGCGAGAAGGGCGCGCTCGACCCGCGCATCTGCAAGGCCGACGAGGTGGTCGACCGGGTGCGGGACATTTACAAGAGCTATAAGCCCGGCTTGCGCCTGTTGGACAGCCGCCCGACGTTCCGCCTGTCGGACATGGACAGCATCGCCACCTTCCTGGTGGAGAACCACCGCCCCGTCGGCACCACCGCGCCGTACGTGGTGGAGCCCAGCCCCTGGCCTGGTTTCGGGATGCGGGCGGAGCCGGAACTGGTGCCGGAGAAGCCGCGCCGGGCTCACAAAACAAAGGTCGCGGCACCGCTCGAACTCGCGCACACCTGCGGCAAGTGCGGGGATAACGCCGCCCTGCGCATCCTCTACGGTCCCTACGGCTACTACTTCAAGTGCGGTGCCTGCGGCGGCAACACCAAGGCCCAGGCGACCTGCGAGGCGTGCGGCAAGCCGGCCCGCGTGCGCAAACAGGGCCGAGACTTCTTCGCGGAGTGCCAGTCTTGCGGCGTTTCACGCGCGTACTTCACCAATTCGCCGGAAAACGCCGACGCGGCGGAATGACTTCGGCTGCAATGTGGGGAGAAAGATTGGAGCGGGTGAGGGGAATCGAACCCCCGTCGTCAGCTTGGGAAGCTGCTGCTCTACCATTGAGCTACACCCGCATCCGGCGCGGCATCGCGCGGCAGGGACACAGTTATAGGCGCAGCCGCGCCGCCGCGCAAGAGGGCGCGTCGCCCGCAGATTCCGCACCCCACACGCAGCCGTGAATTGCGCCCGGCGGTCCGCGCCGCCATGGTGGCCGTATAAATCGCAATACCTACGACCGCCAGCCAGGGAGCCGCCCGTGCCCGACGACGGCCGCAAGACAGACCTTCATTCCGCCGGCCCCGTGCGGGCCAAGTTTTCCGACCCCTGCGTCACCGCCAGGGGCGAGAGCCGCGCCACCGTGCATCTGGATCGCCTGGATACGCTGTGGGTCAACACCGGCACGCTCTGCAACATCGAGTGCGCCCACTGCTACATCGAGAGCAGCCCGAAAAACGACCGCCTGGCCTACATCACCACATCCGAACTGATGCCCTACCTGGCGGAGGTGCAGCGGCTTGGCCTCGGCACCCGCGAGATCGGCTTCACCGGCGGCGAGCCGTTCATGAACCCCGACATGATCGAGATGCTCGACGTGGTGCTGACCGCCGGCCATCGCGCGCTGGTGCTGACCAACGCCATGAAGCCCATGACGCACAAGCGCGCCGACCTTCTGGACCTGCGCGACCGCTTCGGCGACGCCCTGGAACTGCGCGTCTCGCTGGACCACTTCACCGCCCGCCACCACGAGGAGGAACGCGGCCCCGGCACCTTCGCCATCGCCCTGGAGGGGCTGAAATGGCTGTCGGACGAGGGCTTTTCCGTCGCCGTCGCCGGCCGCACCCGCTGGGGCGAGCCGCTGGAGGCCGAGCGCGCCGGCTATGCCGACCTCTTCGCGCGCGAGGGCATCCGCATCAACGCGGCCGATCCGGCGCGGCTGGTGCTGTTCCCGGAAATGGACGAAAGCGCCGACGTGCCCGAGATCACCACCGCCTGCTGGGGCATCCTGGGCAAGACGCCGTCGGACGTGATGTGCGCCTCGTCCCGCATGATCGTCAAGCGCAGGGGCGCAGAGCACCCGGCGGTTGTCGCCTGCACCCTACTGCCCTACGATCCGCGCTTCGAACTGGGCGCAACGCTGGAAGACAGCGCAAAGCCGGTGCCCCTCAACCATCCGCACTGCGCCCGGTTCTGCGTGCTTGGCGGGGCCAGTTGCAGCGCCTGAGGAACCGGAAGCCCTAGAAACTGTCCTTGCGCGCCCGCACCTCGGCAAATACGCGCTCCGGCGCCGCGCCCGCCAAGCCCAGCTTGTCGGCCAGCGCCGGGTCGTCGGCGCGCAGGAAGGGGTTGGCCGCCTTCTCCACGCCCAGCAGCGACGGCACGGTGGGGCGGTTCTCGGCGCGCAGGCGCTCGATCTCGGTGCCGAGGTCGCGCAGCACCGTGTTGTCCGGGTCCACCGACAGGCTGAAGCGCAGGTTCGCCTGAGTATACTCGTGGGCGCAGTAGACGCGCGTGTCGTCGGGCAGCGCGCGCAGCTTCGACAGGCTGTCCCAGAACTGCTCCGGCGTGCCCTCGAACATCCGTCCGCAGCCCAGCGAAAAGATCGTGTCGCCGCAGAACAGGGCGTCGCTGTCCTCGAACCAGTAGGCGATGTGCCCGCTGGTGTGCCCCGGCACGTCGAAGACGCGCGCCACCGCATCGCCCAGGCGGACCGTGTCGCCCTCGCCCACCTGCACGTCGATGCCGGGGATACGGTGTGCGTCGGCGCGCGGCCCGACGACGGTGCAGCCGGTGGCCTGCTTGATCTCCAGGTTGCCGCCGGTGTGGTCGGCGTGGTGGTGGGTGTTGAGGATGTGCGTCAGCCGCCAGCCGCGGCGCTCCAGCGCCTCCATCACCGGGGCCACCACGGCGGGGTCCACCACTCCCGTCGCCTGCGTTTCGGGATCATGGGCCAGATAGACGTAGTTGTCGTTCAGGACCGGGATCTGCTCGATTTCCAGGCGGGACACGAAGGGCCTCCTTCAGGTGGTTGGTTCGGTTTCCTTGGCTCGTATCCTATCAACGCGCGCGCGCCCCGTCAGGCCCCCGGCCGCGCCGGCGGCGGCGATCGAAGGGCGAACGGAAAAACCTCGCGGATATTGTGACCGCGATCAATCCCCCGACATGGCGCGGGGGTGTAATCTGGACCGTGGAGGATAACGCCATGCTTAATGATCGCACTCTGCAAGCCCTGCGTCTGCGGGGGTTCACCGTCGAGGAGATCCTGCAGATCGAACGTCTCGCCCACGAGGCCTCGCACCATCGCAAGGCCTTGCGCGATCCCTCGCGCCGGAAGCTGGACACCGAGGCCGTGATGCACGCCGCCGCCGGTGGTGACCCGCTGGCGGCCAAGCTGGCGCCGCTGCTGCGGGACCGGCGCAGCATCCGGGTCGACCATGCCTTGGTGCGCGCATCCATCGTCCTGGGGGAACGGCTGCGCGCCGACATGCTGTGAGACGCGCCCCGACGTGGTAAGCTCGTCGCCATGTGGATGGACGTCGTCGACCTGCGGGATTTCTATGACGGCAGCCTGGGGCAGGTGTCGCGCCGGCTGCTGCAGCGCCGCCTGCGCGCCATCTGGCCCGACACCCGTGGGATGCGCGTGCTGGGCGTGGGATTTGCGACGCCCTTCCTCGGCCCCTTCCTCGACGGCAGCGAGCGTGTCCTGGCGGCCATGCCGGGCGCCCAGGGCGTCATGCGATGGCCCGCCGAGGGCCCCAACCGGGTCATGCTGGCCGACGAGGCGGAACTGCCCCTGCCCGACCGCTCCATCGACCGCCTCGTCATCGCCCACGGGCTGGAGCACACCGAGCACATGCGCGCCATGATGCGCGAATGCTGGCGCGTTCTGACCGACGGCGGGCGCATGATCATCGTCGCCCCCAACCGGCGCGGCATCTGGGCGCGCATGGAGCGCACGCCCTTCGGCACCGGCCGCCCCTACTCCGAAAGCCAGATCACGCGGCTTCTGCGGGACACCATGTTCACGCCGCTGGAGGTGGGCGCGGCCCTCTACATGCCGCCGGTGCGCTGGCGTGGGGCGCTGGCGTGGGCGCGCCCGATAGAGGATCTGCTCGGCCGCTGGCGCTGGCCCGATGCGTTTGCCGGCGTGCTGGTGGTGGAGGCCGCCAAGCAGATCTACGCCGCCCCCCACCACAAGGTCGCCGAGCGCCGGCGCGCCTATGCGGTGGTGCCCAACCCCTTCCGCAACGGCCACCGCGGCGGTGCCCGCCCGGCCGGCGTGCGGCGCGACCGGGTGGCGGACGACGACGGGGCCTAGAGCGCGGTCTACTTCCGCCGCAGCAGGAACAGCGCCTGTTCCGCCATCAGGTTGGCAAGGCTGCCGTCGGCGGACAGGCGGCTCTTGCGGCCCTGACTGTCCAGCGCGTAGGCTGCCTCCACCGTCACCCCCAGTTCGCGGCACAGGTCGCGGAAGTCGCGGATGGTGCACAGGTGGATGTTGGGCGTCGCCCACCATTGCGACGGCAGGCAGCGCGACACCGGCATGCGCCCCTGGGTGACCAGGTGCAGCCGGTTGCGCCAGTAGCCGAAATTGGGAAACGACACGATGGCGCGGTGGCCGATGCGCAGCAGATCCTCCAGCACCCCGCGCGGGTTGCGCGTGGCCTGCAGCGTCTGCGACAGGATGGCGTAGTCGAAGGCGCCGGCCGGATAGTCCTTGAGATCGGTGTCGGCGTCGCCCTGGATCACCGACAGCCCCTGCGCCACCGCCGCCTGCACGCCGTCCATGGACAACTCGATGCCGCGCCCGTCGACGCGCTTGGTCTGCCACAGGTAGGACAGCAGCGTGCCGTCCTCGCAGCCGACGTCCAGCACGCGGCTTTCCGGGGCGACCAGACTGGCGATGAGCTGAAGGTCGACACGGATGCCGGCGTTGGCGCCCGGCGGCGCGCCGGCGGCGGCGACCGTGCCGGCCTGGGCGACCGTCTGGTTGGCGGTGTCGATGTGCGTCATGGCGGCATCTTTCCTCCGGCCCCGGCCTCAGCCCGCGCCCCGGCGGGGCAGGCCCAGGTGTTCGGCCGCGCCGTCCAGGAAGCCCTGGAGCGTCTCGTGGAACTCGGGCTCGTCCAGCAGGAAGGCGTCGTGGCCCTTGTCGGACTGCACCTCCACGAACGACACGTTGGCGGCCACGGCATTCAGGGCATGCACCACGGCGCGGCTCTCCGACGTGGGGAACAGCCAGTCCGAACTGAACGAGATCACGCAGAACCGGGTCTTCGTGCCCATGAAGGCGTTGGCCAGCCGGCCGCCGTTCTCCTCCGCCAGGTCGAAGTAGTCCATGGCGCGGGTGATGTAGAGGTAGCTGTTGGCGTCGAAACGGTCCACGAAGGTGGAGCCCTGGTAGCGCAGGTAGCTTTCCACCTGGAAGTCCGCCTCGAACCCGTAGGTGATGGTCGAGCGGTCCTGCAGCCGCCGCCCGAACTTGCGGTGCAGCGCCTGTTCCGACAGATAGGTGATGTGCGCCGCCATGCGGGCGACGGCCAGGCCGCGCTCGGGGCGCTTGTCATGCTCCAGATAATCGCCGCCGCACCAGTCGGGGTCCGAGACGATGGCCTGGCGCCCCACCTCGTGGAAGGCGATGTTCTGGGCCGAATGGCGGTAGCTGGTGGCGATGGGCACGCAGGCGAACACGCGGTCGGGAAAGGTGTGCACCCACTCCAGCGCCTGCATCCCGCCCATGGACCCGCCGATGACCGCGAACAGCCGCTCGATCCCCAGCGCGTCCATGAGCCGCGCCTGGGCCTGCACCATGTCGCCGATGGTGATGACGGGGAAGCGCATGCCCCAGGGCTTGCCGGTGGCGGGGTCCGTCTCCGCCGGCCCGGACGAGCCCATGCAACTGCCCAGCACATTGATGCAGATGACGAAGAAGCGGTCGGTGTCGACGATCTTTCCCGGCCCGACGATCTGGTGCCACCAGCCCGGCTTGCCGGTGGTGGGGTGCGGATCGGCGACGAAGTGGTCGCCGGTCAGCGCGTGGCAGACCAGGATGCAGTTGGTCTTCTCGGCGTTGAGCGTGCCGTAGGTGGAGTACGCCAGGGTGAACGGCCCGAGGTCGATGCCGCAGTCCAGCCGCAGCGGCTTGTCGTGGCCGAGTACCACCCGCTGGTCCTGGCCGCGCGGAAGCTCGGCGCCCCGCTCGGGCACCCGGGCCGCGGCGGTCTCGCCCTGCGTCTGCGTATCGTGGCTGTCCACCTGATCGGTCACCGCGAGGAAGTCCTTCCGGCACTGTCGAACGCCCGCGCGGCACCGGGCCGCCGGGAGGCTGGAAAACTATGACCGCCGCCGTCGACTTTCAACGTTTTCTTTGATTTCGCGCATGGGCGCCGGTAAGACTATCCGGCATTTCACAAAGGTTGCCGCGCCCGCCATGACCAACGACGACGCCGCCACGCTGGATACCCTGCGCCAGGAAATCGACCGCATCGACGACGCCATCCATGACCTGATCATGGATCGCACGGCCCTGGTGGAGCGCATCCGTGCGGCCAAGGGCAACGGCGTGGTGCTGCGCCCGGCGCGCGAGGCCGCCATTCTGCGCCGCCTGCTGGACCGCCACGAGGGGCATTTTCCGGCCGCCAGCATGGTGCGCATCTGGCGCGAGATGATCTCGGCCCTGACCGCCTTGCAGGCGCCGCTCAGCCTGTCGGTCTACATGCCCGAGCGCGGCGCCGGCTATCTGTCCCTGGCGCGCGACCAGTACGGCGCCTACACCCAGACCCACACCTATGCCAGCGCCGGCCAGGTGGCGCGCGCCGTGATGGACGGGCAGGTCAGCGTCGGCATCCTGCCCATGCCGCACCTGGACGATGCGCAAAGCTGGTGGACCATGCTGGTGGGCGCCTCGCCGGACCTGCCGCGCATCGTCGCCCGCCTGCCCTTCCACGGCCCCGGCCCCGGCCGCGGCGACGGGCTGGAGGCGCTGGCCGTCGGCCGCCTGCCGCTGGAGGCCACCGGCGACGACGTCACCGTGCTCGCCGTCGAATGCTCCAACGACATGTCGCGCGCCGGCATGCGCAGCCAGCTCGAGGCCGTGGGCCTGGCGCCCAACCATCTGTGGGATACCCGCGAGGTGACGGCCGACAGCCGCATCGACCTCATCGCCGTGGAGGACTTCGTCGCCGCCGATGATCCGCGCCTGCAGTTCGCGCGTGATCGTCTGTCCGGCGACGTGGCCTATATCCACGTCATCGGCGCCTACGCCCAGCCCCGGCCGGTCTGACCCGATCCTGCCCCGGGCAGGACGCGAGGCGCCGGCGGTTCACCCCGCCGCGCGCCTCTTTTTTGTTTCCCGACCCCTTCATTCATCATTCGCTGAAAGCAGGATTGACGCCATGAGCAGCCTGACCCCGCGTCCCGGCATCCTCGACATCGCCCCCTACAAGCCCGGCGAGTCCAAGGTCGAGGGTGTCTCCAAGGTCATCAAGCTGTCCTCCAACGAAGGTGCGCTGGGCGCCAGCCCCCGCGCCCGCGAAGCCTATCGCGCCGCGTCCGACACCCTGCATCGATACCCCGACGGCGGCGCCACCCGCCTGCGCGCCGCCATCGCCGCCCGCCACGGCATGACCGCCGACAACATCGTCTGCGGCTGCGGCTCGGACGAGCTGATCGGCCTGCTCTGCCGCGCCTACGCCGGGCCGGGCGACGAGGTGCTCTACTCTGCCCACGGGTTCCTCATGTACTCCATCTACGCGCTCAGCGTCGGCGCGACGCCGGTGACGGCGCCCGAGGTGGACCTGACGGCCTCGGTCGACAACCTGCTGGCCGCCGTGACGGAGAAGACCCGCATCGTTTTCGTCGCCAACCCCAACAACCCCACCGGCACCTACCTGCCGGCGGCCGAGGTCAAGCGCCTGCGCGAGGGTTTGCGCGGCGACATCCTGCTGGTGGTCGACGCGGCCTATGCCGAATACGTCAGCCGCAACGATTACACCGACGGCCGCGACCTGGTGGACGCCCACGACAACGTGGTCATGACGCGCACGTTCTCCAAGATCCACGGGCTGGGCGGCGCCCGCCTGGGCTGGTGCTACGCGCCCGATCAGGTGGTCGACATCCTCAACCGCCTGCGCAGCCCGTTCAACGTGACCAGCCCGGCGCTGGCCGCCGGCGAGGCCGCCATCGAGGACGTCGCCTTCACCGACCTGTCGCGCCAGCACAACGACGTCTGGTTGCCCTGGATGGAGCAGAAGATGCACGACATGGGCCTGGAAACCACTGATTCGGTCGGCAATTTCGCCCTGGTGAAGGTGCCCGACGCCGACGCCTGCGACGCCTTCCTGCGGGCGCGCGGGCTGATCGTCCGCCGCATGGGCGGCTACGGCCTGCCCGACTGGCTGCGCATCACCGTCGGCCTGGACGAGGAAAACCACGCGCTCATCGACGCGCTGGCGGCGTTCCTGGACGACCGGGGGGCGCGATGAGCGAAACCTTCCGCACCCCAGCCCCCGCCGGCGCAGCACCGCAGCCCGGCCCGCGCCCCGAGGCGCCGCTGTTCGACCGCATCGCCTTCATCGGCATCGGCCTGATCGGCTCGTCGCTGGCACGCGCCGTGGCGCACCACAATCTTGCGCGCAGCACCGTCTGCACGGCCAAGGACCCTGAACACCTGGAGGTCGCCCATGGGCTCAAGCTGACCACCGACACCGCGCCCACCATCGCCGAGGCGGTGCGGGATGCGGATCTGGTGGTGGTCTGCGTGCCCGTGGGCGCCTATGCAGAGGTGGCCGAACAGCTGAAAGGCAACCTGAAGCCGGGCGTCATTCTGTCCGACGTCGGCTCCACCAAGACCTCGACGGTGCGCGACCTGGCGCCCGCCCTGCCCGAGGGCGGCCATCTGGTGCCCGGCCACCCCATCGCGGGGACGGAGCATTCCGGCCCGGCGGCGGGGTTCGCGGAACTGTTCATGGACCGCTGGTGCATTCTCACCCCGCCCGCCGGCACCGATCCGGCGGCGGTGGAGAAGGTGGCGGCGCTGTGGCGGGCCATCGGCTCGTGGATCGAGGTGATGGAGCCCGAGCACCACGACAAGGTGCTGGGCATCACCAGCCACCTGCCTCACCTCATCGCCTACACCATCGTCGGCACGGCGACAGACCTGGAAGAGGACCTGAAGCAGGAGGTGATCAAGTTCTCGGCCTCGGGCTTCCGCGATTTCACCCGCATCGCGGCGTCGGACCCGGTGATGTGGCGCGACGTGTTCCTCAACAACCGGGAAGCGGTGCTGGAAATCATGCAGCGCTTCACCGAGGACCTGACCGCCCTGCAACGGGCCATACGGCGCGGCGAGGCGGACACGCTGGAGACCCTGTTCACGCGCACCCGCGCCATCCGCCGCGCCATCATCGACGCCAAGCAGGCGTGAGGGACCGGGGCGGGCCGGGGCGGCGGTGAATGCTGCCCCCCGGCCCTCTGACGGAAGTGCGACAGGGCGTTTTGCAGCGGATGTGGACCCGCGCACGCCGCCTGCCTCCCCTCCCTTCGGCGCCCGCCCTCGTTACACTGTGTTACCGACTCAGCCGCCTGCCGACATGCCCCCGTTACGGGCGCGGGTTTATACTGTCTTTCATGGAGCACAGGTCCGAAGCGCCCTCGCGGCCCGGACCCGAAACCGATGGAGGACGATCATGAAACGCAGCCTGAAGACCATCCTCACCGCCTCCGCCGTGGTCGTCGGCCTGGGCGCCGCCGCATGGGCGGCCGGGCCGGGTCCGGGCTTCGGGTTCGGCGGCGGACCGTGCTGGGGCGGCGGCCCCGGCTTCATGCAGACCCAGGGCGGCGGCGGTGGCGGCCCCGGCATGGGCGGCGGCCCGCGCCAGGGCATGGGCCCCGGCTCCGGCATGATGGGCGGCGGCATGATGGGCGGCGGCATGATGGGCGGCCCCGGCTGGCACATGCAGCAGCTCGACACCAACAGCGACAACGCCATCTCCACCGAGGAAATGGAGACGTGGCGGGCTGAGCGCTTCACGCAGTTCGACGCCGACGGCGACGGCCAGATCTCCGAACAGGAGTTCCGCGACGCCGGGCCGCAGGGTTTCGGCTGGCGCGCTCGCAACTGGGACGAAATGCCCGCCAACATGCAAGCCATGATGCAGGAGCGCCGGGACTTCATGTTCCGCGGCATGGACGCCGACGACAGCGGCACCGTCTCGCAGGACGAGTTCACCGCCCACATGGGCCCCGGCATGCAGCACATGGACGCCAACAACGACGGCCAGATCACGGCCGACGAAATGGGGCCCGGCATGATGCGGAACCGCCAGGCGCAGTAATGGCGTGTTCATGCTCAAGGGGCCGGCACCGCCACGGGTGCCGGCCCTTCCTTTCGCATGCCGCCTGCGGGGGAATTGCTTTGGTCATATGACGGTTGTCCGTGTTGACCTTATTTCCGGAAGGGGCAATCATCTTCCTCCCAAGGTCGTAATCCATGGGAGGAAACACCGATGTCTCGGACTGTGCGTCTACTTGCCGTGGCCACGGCCCTTGTGAGCGCCGGGCTTCCGGCGCGGGCAGCCGGGCCGGAAGCGGTCCCGTCGCAGGTGGCCGCCCTGACGGAACAGGCGCCGGCCGATCGCTCGGCGGAAGGCCTGGCGATCGCCGCGGCCGCCTCCGACCGCCGCTGCACCCGTCCGGACTCGGCTCGCGCGGCACGGACCGAGCACCCCGCCTATGAGGTCGTGCATGTGCTGTGCAACCACCAGGGACGGCGCGGGCGCCTGATGACCGTGCGGCTGTTCCAGTCCGGCCGGGTGGCGGTGCGAGCGGAGGGCATCATCTCCCTCGGCGAAGAAGGCATGCCCCCCGCCGGCCAAGACTATCCGGCCTTCTGACGACGCCACGGCGGCATCCGGCACCCTTCCCCGGTGCCGGTGGTGCGCGGCAATCCCGGCGGACCCCCTTCCCCCATCCTCGGGCCATGCCGCGCACATGAAAACACCCCCGGGCGGGCGCGCCCGGGGGTGTTTTTGTGTCGCGCGCCGGTCCTCGGGAACGGACCGGGCGAGGCGCGACGGATCAATACATGTGCTGCCCGCCGTTGATGGACAGGGTCGAGCCGGTGATGAAGTCGGCGTCGTCCGCGGTCAGGAAGACCACGCCGCGCGCGATGTCGGCGGCACGGCCCAGGCGGCCCATGGGGATCTTGGCGATGATCTTTTCCAGCACGTGGTGCGGCACGGCGCGCACCATGTCGGTGTCCACGTAGCCGGGCGCGATGGCGTTGACGGTGATACCCTTGGCCGCACCTTCCTGCGCCAGCGCCTTGGTGAAGCCGTGGATGCCGGACTTGGCGGCGGCGTAGTTCACCTGGCCGTACTGGCCGGCCTGGCCGTTGATGGAGCCGATGTTGACGATGCGGCCGAAGCCCCGCTCGCGCATGCTGTCGATGACGCACTTGCAGGTGTTGTAGCAGCTGGTCAGGTTGGTGTGGATCACCGCTTCCCACTGCTCGTAGCTCATCTTGTGCAGCGTGCCGTCGCGGGTAATGCCGGCGTTGTTCACCACGATCTCGACCGGGCCGAGTTCCTTGGTGATCTTCTCGATGCCTTCCTTGACGCTGTCGAAGCTGGAGACGTCGAACTTGTAGGCGGCGATGCCGGTTTCCTTGGTGAACTGCTCGGCAGCGGCGTCGTTACCGCCGTAGTTGGCGGCGACCTTGCAGCCGGCGTCGCGAAGATGCTCGCTGATGGCGCGGCCGATGCCGCGGGTGCCGCCGGTCACAAGCGCAACACGTCCCTTGGACATAAACTTCCCTCCCGTGAAAAAGCCTAGGTGAAATCACGAACCCTGCGACAACCCTTTTAGAAGAATCCCGCGCGGTAATAAACCCCCATTTTTCCCGAAAAAAACGAAACTTGCTTTCGCAGATCGACAAAAACGGGATATCGCGCTGCGGGACGGGGTCCGCGCGGCGTGCCGAATCGGGCCGCGACGGCTCTTTCGCGGCCACGAGAGATGCTACCCGGTCGGGCGGGGAAAACCTATTAGCCGTAGGGATGAGCCCCCTGGCGCCAAAGGTCCATAACGGTCGGACGGCGCCGTCCAGGAGTCGCCGCCTGCGGGCCGGACGAATATCAACGCACCTCGAACACCGCGCGAAAGCTGCAGGTCTGCGGGTCCTGCTCCACCAGCCGGGCGTCACAGGAGACGGCGCCGACGCCGATGCGCTGGGCCGTCAGAACGGCGGCGCAACGCACCACGGCGCTGGCATCGGCGCGCCAGCGGAACAGGCACGTTCGGGTGTCGCCGTCCGACTCGGGCGGCAGGGCGTACTGCACCATGGACACCGCGCCCGTCATGGCGGGAAAGACAAACGCCGCCTCCAGGTCCTCCCCCGGCGCCAGCGCGCGCGGCCAGGGCGCGAGGACGGCCGCCGTCGGCGTTTCCGTCATGACGGCGGTTACGGGGGCGGCGGCGGCGTTGACCACCGTCACCCGCGCCTCCGCCACCGAGTCGCGGTCCTGCGCGCCGGCCGGAGTCGCGGCCAGGACGAAGGCCGCGACCGCCAGGGCCGCCGCCGTCGCGCCCGGTGCGGGTCGCCGCCGGATCACTCGGTCGCCTTGGTCTCGGTCTGGACGGGATCGGTGCCCATATCGGTGCGGCCTTCCTCGCGCACCTGGCGCAGGTTCTCCATGAGGAAGGCAAGCGTGCGCGTCC
This sequence comes from Caenispirillum salinarum, assembly GCF_044803115.1. Lineage (GTDB taxonomy): Bacteria > Pseudomonadota > Alphaproteobacteria > Rhodospirillales > Rhodospirillaceae > Caenispirillum > Caenispirillum salinarum_A. Next base: position 4,106,359 of record NZ_CP085224.1, read on the forward strand.
ACGACTGTGCCGCGGCCCCCGCGTCATAGCGCGCGCCGGTGGGGTTGGCGAAGGCGTGATCGGCTTCGTACCAGTACAGTTCCAGTGGCTTGCCGGCCTCTTCCATGCGGCTCTTGAAGCGCGAGACCATCTCCTCGTTGATGTGCTGGTCCTGGGTCGCGAAGTGGCCCAGCACCGGCCCCTGGATCTGCCGGAGCTGCTCGGTCGGCACGTCAACGTTGCCGTAGTAGACGACCGCCGCATCCACCGGCGCGTGGACGGCGGTGCGCAAGGCCCAGCCACCGCCGAAGCACCAGCCGACGACGCCGACCTGGCTGGTCGTCGCCTCGTGGTTCCGCAGCCACTCGGTCCAGGCCTGCATGGTGGCGACGGCCTGGTCCTGCTCGACCGACTGCATGAGGGAGCGGGCCTTTTCCCGGTCCTGGGCCACCGCGCCGCCGTAAAGGTCGACGGCCAGTGCGACGAACCCCTGGCGGGCGAACTCGTGCGCCATGGACTTGATCTGGTCGTTCAGCCCCCACCATTCATGGATGAGCAGCACGCCCGGCGCCTTGTCGTCGGTGACGTTCTCCGGCGTCGCCAGCACGGCGTTGACCGTGCGGCCGTCGGCGGTGGTGGTGGAAACCTGCTCAAGTTCCTCTGCCGCCAGGGCGGCCAGCTTGGGATCGGCGAGAATGGCGGCGAGCGGCACTCCGGCCAGGCTCTTCACGACGGTGCGGCGCGCGATCATGGGTGACTTCCCTCCCTGAATCCAATGAGACGCGAGTGCAAGCCGGAACGCGCCGGCTTCCACTGCCGCTGCCTCATATCAGGGCGTTTTTCGGTGCTGTCGAGTCCCGCTTTCGCGGCAGGGACCACTCCCACACGCCGAAAGGGCCGCCCGCGCGCTGCGGACGGCCCTTTCGGAGTTTTTTGCCTGAACGGCGTGACCGGGTGATCAGGCGGCGGCTTCGCCACCCTCGACCGCCTTCTGGACGCGCTTCTTCAGCTTGCGGGCCTCGCTGGTCAGCTTGGTGCTGGGCGTGGACAGCAGGAAGGCGTCGATGCCGCCCCGGTGCTCGACGGTGCGCAGGCCGTGGGCGGACAGGCGCAGGCGGACCGGCTCACCCAGGGCGTCACTCATCACCGAGGTGACCTGGAGGTTCGGGTTCCACGTGCGGCGGGTCTTGTTGTGAGCGTGGCTCACATTGTTCCCGGTCATGACGCCCTTGCCGGTAATGGCACAACGACGGGGCATGGCCTTGTCCTTCTCGATCTCAGAAATCTGTGAATGAACGCTGGAAGGCCGGTTGTTTACAGATCACCGGCCCGCCCGTCAAGGGCAAAAGGGGCAAAAACCTGCCGACGGGCGGCTTGATCGGGTGGCAGAGGGTGAGAGGATTTCGCCGAGGGAGGTGTGGAGCATTTCAACCGGGGTGGCTGACGGAGGATGCGAATTCCTGCCGTCGCCGGAAAGCCGAATAACTAGACGACTGTTTTGTCTGTCGAAAATCCCCCGCCGTCCCAGCGAAAGCCGGGGCCCACGCGCACCGCTGAGCGCCTCCCGGAGATGTCCTACCCCCTCGGCAACGGCAGGGACAGGCGGAAGACCGTCCCCTCGCCGCCTGTGCGCGCCAGCGTCAGATCGCCGCCCAGCGCCCGCAGGATCTCGCGCGAGAGCGGCAGGCCCAGCCCCGTCCCGCCGGCCCGGGCCGAGCCGGAAAAGGGCTGGAACAGGTTTTCGCGCGCCTTGGCGGGCAGGCCGGGACCGTCGTCGGCCACCTCCACCTCCGCCCGGTCGCCGCGCGCCCAGGCCGAGACCGTGACCGTCGTCGCACCGGCCTCGGCGGCGTTGCGCAGCAGGTTGTCGAACACGCGCGACAGCTGTCCCGGATCGGCCCGCACAGCAAGCCCCTCGGGCATGGCGACCGAGACCGCCACACCCGGCGCCGTTGCCGCGCTGTCCTCGATCAGGGCCGGCAGGTCGACGCGCGCCGGCCGCACCTCGGGCGGGCCTTCCTTGGCGAAGCGCAGGGTGCGGGTGCATAGCTCCACCGCCCGGTCCAGGGCGCGCGCGATGCCTGCGGTCACATGCTTGACCTCCGGGTCGGCGGCCGAGGCCTCCAGCCGGTCGCTTTCCAGAAGCGCGGCCGACAGAACGCCCTTGAGGTCGTGGCTGATCTTGGACACCGCCGTGCCCACCGCCGCCAGCCGCGCCTGCTGCATCAGCGCGCGGCGCAGGTCCGTCTGCATCTCGGCCAGCGAGCGTTCCACCATGCCCACCTCGTCGTGGCGGCGACTCGGGCGCAGCGTGCGATCGGGGTCCTCGGGCGCGGCGCGGAAGTCGGCCATGTTGTCGGCCATGCGCAGCAGCGGCCGCACCAGCAGAAGGTGCAGGCTCAGGTACACCAGCCCGGCGGTGAACAGGGATATGATCAGCGACAGATAGAAGATGCGCTCGCCGTAGGCGAACATCTGTTGGCGCATGGGGGCCTCGCGCAGGACCACGTCGATGCGCACGTCGGCGTCCTTGGGGCTGACGCCCATCACCCCGATCATGCGGTCGTCGGTGCGCGCCATGGCGGCGAGGCCATCCCTCAGCAGCTCCAGGAAGCCCGCCCCGCGCAGGTCGAAGCGCGCGTCCAGGTCCTCGGGCTCCACCCCCAGCATGAGCGTCGTGCGCTCCGGCCGCCACGCGGTCATGCCCAACGCCCCCGCATGGTCGAGCAGGCGCTTTTGCAAGTACTCGTCGACCATGCCGTCGGGCGTGGCCTCCAGGGCCAGCAGGGCGAGGTGCGCCTGCTCCAGGTGCTCCTTCAGGTACTCGACCCGGTAGCGGGCGACCGAGGGCACGAAGATCAGCACCTCGGCCAGCATGACGAACAGCACCGTCAACAGAAGCAGCCGCAGCGGCAGGCCGCGGTGCAGGGGCGCGCGGCGGCGCGGCGCTCCGGGGGCACCGGCGGGCGTGGGCGTGGCGTCGGGGCGATCGTTGTCCTTGGGCATGGAAGGGGGTCTGTCCTGTTCGGCACTCCCCACCCTACCCCAGACGCGCCAGGGCGCGCACCAGCCGCCGCGTACCGGCGCTGAAAAGCCTGGGCGTGTAGAAGCCGCCGGCGGCCTTCTTGCTGATCTCGCCGAGCGTGGGGTAGGGGGCGATCATGGTGGCGATGGGCCCCACCTTCATACCCTGGGAGACCGCCAGCACCCACGGCTGGATGAGGTCCCCGGCGTGCGGGCCGACGATGCCGCAGCCGAGCACCCGGCCCTTGCGGTCGGTGACCAGCTTGAGCCGCCCTTCCGTGCGGCGTTCGGCGCGGGCGCGGTCGTTGCCGTCGAAGCCTTCGGTGATGACCCGGATGGAGTCGCCGTGGCGTTCCCGCGCCTCCCCTTCCGTCAGCCCCACCTGGGCCAGTTCCGGGTCGCAATAGGTGACCCACGGCACGGCATGGTGCTGCGCCTTGGCGGGCAGGCGGAACAGGGCGTTGCGCACGACAATGCCCGCGTCATGCCCGGCGCGGTGGGTGAACAGAAGCCCGCCGGTCACGTCGCCGATGGCGAAGACGCGCCGGTTGGAGGTGCGCAGGCGGTTGTCCACGGTGATGCCCCTGGGCGTGTGCCCGATGCCCGCTGCCTCCAGGTTCAGGCCGCCGATGCCCGGCTCGCGCCCCACCGCCACCAGCAGGTGCGAGCCCGCCACCCAGCGGCCGTCGCGGAAGCAGAGGACGGGGCCGCCGTCGTCGGCGCGCGCGACCTCGGTGATGTCGGCGTTCTCATACAGCACCAGCCCGTCGGCGCGCAGGCGATGGCGGACGACGGCGCGCAGTTCCGGGTCGTCCTTGGGCAGGATTTCCCCCCTGGTCGCCAACGCCACCGGCACGCCGAGTCCCAGGAACGCCGACGCCATCTCCGTGCCGATGGGCCCGCCGCCCAGGATCAGCAGCCGCTCCGGCGCCTCGCGCAGGTCGAAGACTGTCTCGTTGGTCAGCGGCTCCGCCTCGGCCAGCCCCGGCAGGTCCGGCAGGCGGGGGCGCGATCCGGTCGCCAGCACCACCCGGCGGGGACGGATGCGCACCCCGCCCGCCTCCAGCGTGCGGGCATCGACGAACCGCGCCGACTCGCGCAGGACCGTGCAGCCCAGCGCCTCGAACCGCTCCTGGCTGTCGTGCGGGGCGATGCCGGCGATGACGTCGCGCACATGCCCCATGACGGCGGCGAAATCCACCGCCACCCCGCCCGCGGCAGAGACGCCGAACCGCCCCATGGCGCGGGCATCGGCGGCGGCGTGGGCGGCGGCCAGCAGGGCCTTGGACGGCACGCAGCCATAGTTGAGGCAGTCGCCCCCCATGCGGCCCTTTTCCACCAGCACCACCGACGCGCCCATCTGCACCGCCCCGGCGGCCACCGACAACCCGCCCGAGCCGGCGCCGACGACGCAGAGGTCGGGGGTGAGGGTTTCAGGCGTCATCGCGCGCATCGGCCTTCCTTTCCTTCCAGGCCCGCCAGGCGACGGGCACCAGGGCGAGCGCCGCCAGGCCCAGCAGCGGGCCGAGAATTTCGGGGCTCCAGATGATGCTCAGGTCCGGCGTGCCGCCACGGGCGAAAACGGCGTCCAGGCCGTTGCCGACACTGGCGTAGACCAGGGCGCCGGGAATGATGCCGATGGCTGTCGCCACCGTGTAGGTGGAGAGCTTCACGCCCAGCAGCGCCGGCACCAGGTTCACCAGCCAGAACGGGAAGACAGGTACCAGCCGCAACACCAGAAGATAGCTGAAGGCATTGCGCCGAAAGCCTTTTTCCATACGGGCGACGGCGCGGCCGGCCTTGGCGCGCCAGGCGTCGCGAAAAACCGTGCTCGCCAGCAGAAAGATGGCGACAGCGCCGATGGTCGCCCCGATGATGATGTAGACGGACCCCAGCCAGGTGCCGAACAGGAACCCGCCGGCGATGGACATCCACACCGCGCCCGGCACCGAGAAGGCCACCCCCAGGGCATAGACCGCCATGAAGGCGAGGACGGCCAGCAGGTAGTTTGCGGCGACCCATTCCTGCAGGGCGATCCGGTGCTGGCGCAGGGTCTCGAACGACAGGACGTCCGTCGCGCCCGACGCCCACAGCCCCACCAGCGCCGCCACGAAGGCGGCCAGAAGGCCCAGCTTCCACAGCCGGGCGCGGGCGGGACGCTCTGTTTCCATGGTCTCGGATCGGGACGCCATGCGGGAACCGCCTTTCTTGCAAGGATGCGGGCTCATGCTTCCCGAGGTAGCATTGCGCGGCGCCGCCCTCAATTAACGTCCGCGTGAGCGACGGGCGGCCGTGACGGCGAAAATCATGCACGATCGCGCGGTCCGTGGTTGACTTGCCCCCGTGCCTGAGGGTATATCGCCGCTTTCCTCGAACACCCGTCGCCGCCGCGCGATCCCTGTCGAGACCTGAAGACATTTCAGGCGCCCGCCCGCCGGACGGCGCGCGCCGCCCGCAGATGGAGAGTTACCGTGAAGCGCACGTACCAGCCGAGCCGCCTCGTCCGCAAGCGCCGCCATGGCTTCCGCAGCCGCAGCGCCACCGTGGGTGGCCGCCGCGTCCTGGCGAACCGCCGCTCCAAGGGCCGCAAGCGCCTTAGCGCGTAAAGCGGTCGCGCGGGGCCCCGGCATGGGGGCGGACGACGCGCACACGCACCAACGACGGAAGCGTCCCCCGCGCCTGAAGGCGCGGCGGGACTTTCTGCGTGTGGCCAACACGCGGAAGAAATGGGTCACGCCCGGGTTCATCATCCAGATGGCCCCGCGCGACGACCTGCCCCGCGACGACGCGGCACCGGACCGCACCGGCGCCACGCCCGACATGCCGCGCGTGGGTTTCACCACCAGCAAGAAGGTGGGCAAGGCCGTCACCCGCAACCGCGCCCGCCGCCGCCTGCGCGAGGTGGCCGACCAGGGACTGCCCGCCTGGGCCGACCCCGCTTATGACTACGTCCTGATCGGCCGGGCGGAGGCTACGGTTTCTTTGCCGTTCGATCAGATGTTGCATGATCTGCGCTGGGCGCTTAAACGACTGGGGGCCGTGCGCGGCCGCGGCGGCAACGGAACGAAGGTCGACGGACCATGAGCATCGCGAGCAGCGTCCTGCGTGGACTGGTGAGGGGCTACCAGCTCTTCGTCTCTCCCCTGCTGCCGCCGTCGTGCAAGTTCGAACCCACCTGTTCCCACTACGCCATGGACGCCCTGGCCCGCCACGGCGCCCTGAAGGGGGCCTGGATGGCGGCACGCCGCGTCCTGCGCTGCAACCCGTGGATGGAAGGCGGATACGATCCCGTGCCGCCCGCCTCCGGCAATGACACCGGCACCAAGAAGGCCGGTCATGGCTGTGGTTGCGGCCACACCCACTCCTGAGAGTTCTGAAAGAGCTGATGTTTCGGTCGAGCGGAAGACGAACCCATGTCTGAACAGCGCAACCTGATCCTAGCCATCGTCGCCTCCTTGGTGATCTTGCTGGGGTTCGAATTCCTCTGGCCGAAGCCGGACCAGCCACCCGTCGAGCAGGCGCAGCAGACCCAGACGCAGGCCCCCGGTCAGTCCGGTGACGTGCCGACGCCGGGCGCCGACGTGCCCGCTCCGGGCGCCGCGCCGCAGGCGCCGGGTGCCGCGCCTGGCATGACGGCGCCCTCCAGCCGCGACGCCGCCCTGGCGCAGTCCAACCAGCGCGTGCGCATCGACACACCGGCGCTGAAGGGCTCCATGAACCTGGTCGGCGCGCGCATCGACGACCTGACCTTGCGCGAATACCACGTGGAGCCGGACGAGAGCAGCCCGCTCATCGACCTGCTGTCCCCGGCCGGCTCGCCCAACCCCTACTACGCCGAATTCGGCTGGGTCGCGGGCGGCACGGGCATCGACGTGCCGGGCAGCGACACGGTGTGGACGACCGACGCGCAGACGCTCAGCCCCGGAAATCCGGTGACGCTGACCTGGCAGAACCCGCAGGGCATCGAGTTCCAGCGCGTCATCAGCATCAATGACAAGTTCATGTTCAGGGTCGAGCAGACGGTGACCAACACCACCGACCAGCCGGTCACGCTGTATCCCTACGGCCTGATCGCGCGCGTCGGCACGCCGCAGACCGCCGGCTTCTACATCCTGCACGAGGGCCCGCTGGGCGTCTTCAACGAGACCCTGAAGGAAGTCGACTACGACGACCTGGCCGACGACGGCACCATCGAGCAGACCACCACCGGCGGCTGGATCGGCATCACCGACAAATACTGGCTGACGGCGCTGGCCTTCGATCCGGGCCTGGAGACCAAGGCCCGCTTCGCCCACCGCCCGGCCAGCGCCGGTCCGTCCGACCGCTATCAGGTGGACTACCTGGAGCCCGGCATGACCATCGCCGCCGGCCAGAGTGCCTCGGTCACCAACAACTTTTTCGCCGGCGCCAAGGAAGTGAAACTGCTCGACCAGTACGCCGAGCAGTACAACATCCCGAACTTCGATCTGGCCGTGGACTTCGGCTGGTTCTACTTCCTGACCAAGCCGTTCTTCTACGTGCTGAACTGGCTTCACGGTCTGGTCGGCAACTTCGGCGTTGCCATCCTGGTCTTCACGGTCTTCATCAAGCTTGCCATGTTCCCGCTGGCGAACAAGTCGTACAAGGCCATGAGCAAGATGAAGAAGCTGCAGCCCAAGATGAAGGAGCTGCAGGAGCGCTTCGGCGACGACCGCACCCGCCTGAACCAGGAAATGATGGCGCTGTACAAGCGCGAGAAGGCCAACCCGGTTTCCGGCTGCCTGCCCATCGTGGTGCAGATTCCGGTGTTCTTCGCGCTCTATAAGGTGCTGTTCGTGACGCTGGAGATGCGCCACGCGCCCTTCTACGGCTGGATCAACGACCTGTCGGCGCCGGACCCGACGTCCATCTTCAACCTGTTCGGGCTGCTGCCCTTCACGCCGCCGGAATTCCTGATGATCGGCGTGTTGCCGCTCATCATGGGCATCACCATGTTCCTGCAACAGAAACTGAACCCGGCCCCGCCGGACCCCATGCAGGCCAAGATCATGAACATGCTGCCCATCGTGTTCACCTTCCTGCTGGCCCATTTCCCCGCCGGTCTGGTGCTGTACTGGGCCTGGAACAACACCCTGTCCATTGCCCAGCAGTGGATCATCATGAGACGCGCCGGAGCCGCATGACCCGACAGAAGGAACCCGCCTTCACCGGCGAGACCATGAGTGCCGAAGAGCGCGCCGCCTGGCTGGAAGCCGGGCGGCGCCTTTTCGCCAAGGAAGCCACCTTCGTGCTGGGCGCCGCCGCGCTCGTGCAGATTCCCGAGGACCCGCTGCCCGAGGTCTGCTTTGCCGGACGGTCGAACGTCGGCAAGTCCAGCCTTATCAACGCACTGACCAACCGCAACAAGCTGGCGCGCACCTCCGACACGCCCGGCCGCACCCAGGAATTGAACTTCTTCAACCTGGGCGACCGGCTGATGATCGCCGACCTGCCCGGCTACGGCTTCGCCAAGGCGCCGAAGGAGAAGGTCAAGGCCTGGACGGCCATCACCATGGCCTACCTCCAGGGCCGGGCGCAGCTTCGCCGCGTCATGGTGCTGGTCGACAGCCGCCACGGCCTGAAGGACAGCGACCACGACGTCATGAAGATGCTGGACCAGGCCGCCGTGAACTATCAGGTGGTGCTGACCAAGATCGACAAGCTGAAGGGCAGCCAGGCGGACAAGTGCGTGGCGGAAACGCAAGCCGCGCTCGCCAAGCACGTCGCCGCCCACCCGGTGGTGATCCCGACGTCGTCGGCCAAGGGCGACGGCATCGCGGAGTTACGGGCGGAACTGGGCGCGCTGGCGCTGCCGGAGTGAGGCGGGGCCCGGCAGGGTGCGGTTATAGCCACCAAGACACGAAGTACACCAAGAGACCATGCCGACGGTGGCACCCTGCATCATCGGCAACGGCGAGAGAGAGGATCGCGCCCTTCGGGCGCAGCATTTGTCTCTCAAAGCCATGCACGGTAGCCGAGACGGAGCGGACCGGATCGGCCGGCACACCGTCTTGGTGTCCTTCGTGTCTTGGTGGCCTCGCCGCACAACCGCCAGCCACCCGCCCCCGCCGGCCCTGAAAACGGTATTCGTTCTCCCGCGGAATTGCTCTAGGATCGCGCCCGATTCGTTCATGCGCATCCAAGACGTTCCGCAGGAGACCGCCCGACCATGACCCCGCCGAAGAAGACCCCGCTGCCGCCGGAAGAGCGCGACGTCTGGATGCGCAAGGCCCGGACCCTGTCCGAAGCCCTGCCCTTCATGCGCGAGCACGCGGGCGCGACCGTCGTCATCAAGTACGGCGGCCATGCCATGGGCGACGCGGCGCTGGCGGAGCAGTTCGCCAACGACATCGTGCTGCTCAAGCAGGTGGGCATCAATCCGGTGATCGTGCACGGCGGCGGGCCGCAGATCGGCCGCATGCTCGACCGCCTGAAGATCGAATCGGACTTCGTCGACGGCCTGCGCGTCACCGACCAGGCGACTGTCGACATCGTGGAAATGGTCCTGTCGGGCTCCATCAACAAGGAGATCGTCACCGCCATCAACCGGGCGGGCGGCTTCGCCATCGGCATGTCGGGCAAGGACGGCAACCTAATCCGCGCCCGCAAGCTGCGCCGCACCAAGAAGGACCCCGACAGCAACATCGAGCGTGTTCTGGACCTGGGCTACGTGGGCGAGCCGACGGAGATCACGCCGCACCTGCTGGACATGTTCCGCGAGTCCGACGTGATCCCGGTCATCGCCCCCATCGGCATCGGCCCCAACGGCGAAACCTTCAACATCAACGCCGACACCGCCGCCGGCGCCATCGCCGCGGCGACGGGCGCCTATCGCCTGCTCATGCTGACCGACATCACGGGCGTGCTGGACAAGGAAGGCGTGCTGATCCCCGACATGACCGTCACGGAAGCCCGCAAGCACATCGCCGAGGGCACCATCAAGGGCGGCATGATCCCCAAGGTGGAGACCTGCCTGACCGCCGTGGAACAGGGCGTGGACGGCGCCGTCATCATCGACGGCCGCGTCCCGCACGCCATCCTGCTGGAAATCTTCACCCCCCACGGTGCCGGCACGGCCGTCTGGAATGATTAAGGACGGAGAGCGCGAGGGGAGGTCCGACCTCCCCTCGCTCCTCAACCGGTTGCGGCCGCCACACCGCCGGCCCATGTGAGACCTGCCGTATCCATCTGAGAAGGACGTCCCCGTGTCGCAGACCCCGCTGGACCGCGCCGAGACCCCCGACAGCCCGCACCTGCCCGGCCTTGAGCGTATCCAGGACTGGATCTTCGACCTGGACAACACGCTCTATCCGGCCACGTCCAACCTGTTCTCCCAGGTGGACCAGCGGATGAAGGCGTTCATCTCCGAATTCCTGGGCGTCGACCCGCACCGCGCCTTCGAGATTCAGAAGCAGTACTATCACGAGTACGGCACCACCTTGCGCGGCCTCATGCTCAACCACGGCATGGAGCCCGACGAGTTCCTGGCCTACGTCCACGACATCGACCATTCGGTGCTGGAGCCGCGCGCGGAGCTGGACGCGGCGCTGACCGCCCTGCCCGGCCGCAAGCTGATCTTCACCAACGGCAGCGAGAAGCACGCCGAGGACGTCCTGGCGGCGCTGAAGCTGGCGCATCACTTCGACGGCATCTTCGACATCGCCGCGGCCAACTACATCCCCAAGCCCCAGCCCGAGACCTATCAGGCGATGATCGACCGCTTCGGTGTCACCGCCGCCGAGTCGGCCTTCTTCGAGGACAGCGCGGCGAATCTCAAGCCCGCCGCCGAGATCGGCATGACGACCGTCTGGGTGCGCCCGAAGGACGCGCCGTGGTTCAAGCAGAGCCACGACCTCAGCCACTGCCACCACATCACCGACGACCTGGTGCCCTGGCTGGATGCGGCCGTGCGGACGCTCGGCAAGCGGTAACGCCCCTTCCCGCGTTGGCCGTGTGTCGGCATCCTGAAGGCAGCCGACACACCACCAAGCGGAAGGAGCGTCCATGCACATCGAGGCCAACGGCACCACCTTCTTCGTCGAGACCGCCGGCAAGCCCGACGCGCCGCCGGTGTTGCTGATCCACAGCCTGTCCGCCGACCACGAGGCCTGGCGGCCGCAAATCCCGGCGCTGACGGAGCACTTCCGGGTCATCGCCCCGGACATCCGCGGCCACGGCAAAAGCCGCGCCACGCCCCCGCCCTACACCATGGAGACACTGGCCGACGACATGGCGGCCATCCTGGATGCGCTGGACGTGCAGGCGGCGCACGTCGTCGGCCTGTCCATCGGCGGCATGATCGCCCAGACCATGGCGCTGAACCACGCGGGCCGCGTGAAAAGCCTGCTTCTTGCCGCCACCGCCAGCGAGATGAACGAGGAACGCCGCAAGGTGTGGGACGACCGCATTGCCTCGGTGGAGGGCGACGGCGTCGAACAGCTGGTGGAGCCCACCCTGCAACGCTGGTTCACGCCGCCCACCCACGACGGCGACCCGGAGACGGTGCGCCTGTGCGCCGCCATGATCCGCCGCACGCCGCCCGAGGCATATGCGGGCTGCGCGGCGGCCATCCGCGACCTGAACCTGACGGCGCGGCTGGGTGAGATTTCCGTACCCACGCTCATTCTCTCCGCCGACCAGGACACCAGCACGCCGCCCGAATTGCAGGCGATGATCCGCGACGCCGTCCCCAGGGCGCGGCTGGAGACCTTCACCGGCACGGCCCACCAGATCGGCCTGGAGCGGCCGGAGCGCTTCAACGAGTTGATGATGGGGTTCCTGAAACTGGTGGAGGCGCGCTGACGTCCCGACGCGGCGGCTCACTCGGCGTAGATCATCTTTCGCGTCATGCCGCCGTCGATCACGAATTCAGAGCCGGTGACGAAGCCGCTGCGGTCCTCCAGCAGATAGGCGACCAGCTCCGCCACGTCCTCGGGCCGCCCCACCCGGCCCGCCGGGTGCTGGGCGTGGTCTTCCGCCGTCAGGTCCTCGGGCGCGGCGTCGGGATCGGCGCGCCAGGCGCTGACATCGATCCACCCCGGAGACTCCGCGTTCACCCGCACGTCCGGTCCCAGGCTGATCGCCAGCGCGTGCGTCAGCGCCACCAGCCCACCCTTGGAGGCGGCGTAGCTTTCCGTGTCGGGCTCGCTCATGTGGGCGCGGGTGGATGCCATGTTGACGACGGCCCCGCCGCCGTCGGCCGTCATGACCGGCGCGGCGTGCTTGGCGAAGAGGAAGGCGCCGGTCAGGTTGGTGTCGATCACCCGCCGCCAGTCCGCCAGCGAAAGCTCGGTCACCGGCTGGCGGTGCATGATGCCCGCGTTGTTCACCAGCCCCTTGAGCGGCCCGGTCAGGCTCTTGGCCTGCGCCACCGCCGCGGCCACCTGGGCCTCGTCGGCCACGTCGCAGGGAATGGCCGTCAGCGTCCCCCGCCCGGCCAAGCGCTCGGCCATGGTTTCCAGCGCCGCGGCGTCGGCGTCCAGCATGACGACGTGCCAGCCGTCGTCCAGCAGCCGTTCGCAGACGCCCCGGCCGATGCCCTGGGCGCCGCCGGTGACGAGAACCTTGGGAAGCGGGTCGGTCATGTGTCTCGGGCTCCTCTTCCGCGTCGACTACCTGAGCCCGGTCCCGCCCTGCGGAGCCGGAGCGGGCGACATAGGGTCGTGACTGCAACCCCGCGCGCCGGTCAGGCGCGTGAGCCTGCGTGGCGCATGAACGCGCATCCGGACGCTTTGACGTCCGGATGCGTCACAAGGAACGACCGTGCCATGCCGACCCGTTGCGGCGTCAAGCCTCCGGCGCGGCCGGGGGTGGCGGCGGGATCAGGGCGGCGGCGGCCAGCGCCAGCTCGGCGCGGTAGACCTTCACCGCCACCCACAGGCTGGCGGCAAGCCCGATGCCGATGCCGACGAAACCGCCGATGACGGCGGCCTCGCGGCTCAGGCCCAGGCGCTCCATGAGGACCAGGTCGACGGCCCAGGCGAAGGCGGTGGTCTCGCCGCCGATGAGAAGGCCGCAGGCGGCGGCGGCGGCCAGGGCGGCCACGATGGGGGAACGCATGGGAACCCAAACTCCGGAAGAAGCTGCGACAGAAGAAGCTGCGGACGCCATCATGCCAGGATCAGCCACGCGGTGTAAGCGGCATATGCGGCCAGGAACAGCAGACCACCCATGCGGTTGAGAATACGCTTTCCGACCAGCGCGACGGCCAGCAGGGCCAGGGTCGCGGCCATCATCACCCAGATGTCGCGGCTGGCGATTTCCTCGGGCACCGCGATGGGAGAGACGGCGGCCGTCACGCCCAGGATGCCCAGGATGTTGAAGACGTTGGAGCCCACCACGTTGCCCACCGCCACGTCGCCCTGACGACGGACGGCCGCGACCATGGAGGTCGCCAGTTCGGGCAGCGAGGTGCCGACGGCCACCAGCGTCACGCCGATGACGGCTTCCGAGATGCCGGCGGCCTGCGCCAGGTCCACCGCTGCGCCCACCAGAAGGCGGGCGCCCAGGATGACGCCGGCGATGCCCAGCACGGTCAGCACGATGCCGCCGACCACGCCCAGCCTGGCGGGCGGCAGGTGCTCGGCGGCGTCCACCTCGCCCTCGCGCATGGCCCTGGTGGCGGACTCGCGGCGATCGAGCACCAGCGCGAGGCCGGTGTAGCCCAGCAGCGCCAGAATCAGCACCACGCCGGCCCAGCGCGGCACGGCGCCCAGCATCACCAGCCCGACGGCGGCGGCGGTCGCCAGCGTCATCACCAGCAGGTCGCGCTTGACGCCGGGGATGGCGCAGACCACCGGAACCACCAGGGCCGAGGCGCCGAGGATGAGCAGGATGTTGGCGATGTTCGAGCCCACCACGTTGCCGACGGCGATGGCGGGGGAGCCGATCATGGCCGCCTGGAGGCTGGTCACCAGTTCGGGAAGCGAGGTGCCGAAGCCTACCAGCGTCAGGCCGATCACGAGCGGAGAGACACCGGCCTTGCGCGCCACGGCCACGGCGCCGCGCACCAGCACGTCACCGCCAACCAGCAGCAGCACCAGGCCGCCGATGAGGGAGAGATAAAGCATGAGGACGGAACGCCCTTCGGGAGGGAACCGCTCCGGACGGTCGCCGGACGCGGACCACCGGCAAGAGACCGGCGGCGGCGGTGTTTATGGGGAGCGGCGGCGCCGCTGTCCAGCCCGCCGTCACCGATTATCAGTGATGGGCGGCGGCCTTCTTGCCAGTCGGCGCGGCGTGCGCCGCGGGAGCGGGGCGGTGCGGCCGCTCCCGCTCGTCCTCCTCGCCCTCGGCATGGGTGCGCACGGCAAAGCCCTTGAAGACCCAGCCGAGCCCGAAGGACAGAAGCGCCACCAGCACGAGCGCGCAGCCATAGAAGATGAGGGCCGACTGCACCCCGATCTCGCCGCCGCCGAAGGCGTCGGTGGTCCACAGCATGACGGTGATCGGGGCGAACGCGATGGCGGCCAGCAGCCCCAGGCGGTGCCAGCCGGCGCCCTTCAGCGGGGTAAGGCGGTAGTGTGTCATGGCGCGTCCTCCGGCCGGTTCGGCTCTACCACCATGGTATCACCACCGACCGGAGGAAACGAGCGAGCCGTGGGCTGTGCCCGGGCCGGCGTTACTCGACGACCGAGACGCCCCGGCGGTTCTGCGACCAGCAGGCTTCGCCGGCCTCGACGCAGGTGGGACGCTCCTTGCCGAAGGACACCGTGGTCAGGCGCGCCGACGGGATGCCCTGGGCGGCCAGGAAGTCACGGACGGAGGTGGCCCGGCGCTCGCCCAGCGCCAGGTTGTACTCGCGGGTGCCGCGTTCGTCGGCATGGCCCTCGATGAGCAGGCGGCGGTCGGGCCACGTCTTCAGCCACTGGGCCTGGCGGGCCAGCAGGGCCTGGGACTCGGCCGACAGGTCATGGCGGTCGAGGCCGAAGTACACGCGGTCGCCCACGGTGGCCTGGAACTCGGCGGCCGACCCCGGCGCATAGGCGCCGGTGGAACCGCCGGCGTCAGCGGAGATGCCGGTGGACAGGCCGTTGCCGGAGCCGGCGGTGGCGCCGGTGTCCTCGGGCGAGGCGGCACAGGCGGACAGGAAAGCGAGCGTCAGCACGATCGTCGCGGAGCGGACAAAGCGCGCCATGAAATCCTCCAAGAAAAAGCGGGCCGCCGATCGGACCCGCCGCGCCGGATAGTGCGCGCGCCTTTTCTTCCCGCATAGCGGAAAGTTCATGCAGCGCACTCCCGCATGACGCGCCGCACAACCGCCCACTGGCGCGGCGAACGGCCGGCGCGCTATGCTCCCGGCCCGGGCGACGGCGGTGCATTGCAGGAATAGCGGATCAGGCATGAACTACAGACATATCTACCACGCTGGCAACTTTGCCGATGTCTTCAAGCACGCCCTGCTGGCGCTGGTGGTGGAATACCTGACGCGCAAGGACAAGCCCTTCTTCGTGCTCGACACCCACGCGGGACTCGGCGAATACGACCTGACGGCGGACGAAGCGCAACGCACCGGGGAATGGCGCGACGGCATTGGCCGCATCCTGGCCGAGCCCGACCCGCCGGAGGCCCTGCGCCCCTATCTGAACGCCGTCCGCGCGCTGGGCGGGGGAACCCCACCCTCCCGCTATCCCGGCAGCCCGCGCATCGCCCGCCATTTCATGCGGCCCGGCGATCGCCTGGTGGCGTCGGAACTGCATCCGGAGGACGCCTCCGTTCTCAAGGGCGTCTTCGCCCGCGACGGCCAGTCGAAGGTGCTGGAACTGGACGGATACACCGCGCTGAAGGCCAACGTGCCACCCAAGGAGCGGCGCGGACTGGTGCTCATGGACCCGCCCTTCGAACAGCCCGACGAGTTTCCCGCCATGGTTCGCGCCCTGACGGCGGCCTTCCGCAAATGGCCGACCGGAATCTACGGGCTTTGGTATCCCGTGAAGGGGGGAGGCGCGGTTCCGGCGTTCCAGGGCGAACTGGCGACGGCGGGCCTGGGCGACGTGCTGGTGGCAGAAATGACCGTCATGCCGGTGGACGAGTCCACCAACCGCCTCAACGGCACCGGAATGGTCCTGGTCAACCCGCCGTGGACGCTGGAAGACACGCTGAACGACCTGCTGCCCTGGCTGACGCGCGTGCTGGGCCGGACCGACCTGGGCGGCGGCGACTGGCGGCTGGCGTGGCTCAGCCGGAAGTAGGCAACCCCGCGGCAGGCCTCGCTATACCTTGGTTTGGTCGCAGTGTACCCGATTTCACCGGTTGGCTATTCCCTACGTCTTCCGTAGCATAGGCGTGCATAAAAATTTCAAGTGTGGACGGCTGCACCGTCCCGCCGGTGAACAGGGAAGAATGATGGGACAGACGACCAATGGGCGCGGCCTTGCCCGCCGGCTGATGCCGAGCATGCCGGCCATGGGCATTCGGACCAAGATCACGCTGGGCTTCGCCGCCGTGCTGGCGGTGCTGGTGGCGGTCTCCGGCACCAGCCTGTGGAGCGCCGACCGCACGGGGACCGAGGTGGACCGCTTCGCGCGCATGGTCGCCGCCGAACAGCGGGCCGCCGACATCCGGCAGAAGTTCTCCGCCATGCGCATTCAGGAGCAGATCTTCGCGACCGAGGGCACACCCGGCGCCGCCAAGTTGCTCCAGAACGCCGCCGCCGACCTTGAGCCTCTGCTGGCCGAGACGGTGGAGAGCGCGCACAGCGACGGTCTGCGGTCGACAGCCCAGATGGGCGCCAAGGCCTTCACCGAATACATGAGCGCCTTCACGTCCTTCGTGGAGGTCCGCACCGCCTGGGACGCCGAGGTGGAAAACCGCCTCCAGCCCAACGCACAGACAGTGCTCGAGTCCATTTCGATCATGATCGACGACGCGCTGCTCAACAACCAGGCGGAGGTCGCGTCCTACCTGCGGCCGGCGCGCGAGCACGCGCTGAGCATGCGCTACAACATCGCCCGCTTCCTGGGCACCAAGGACCAGGAGACGGCCGAGGCGGTGACCCGCAACATCGAGGACATCGTCACGCCCCTGCGGCTGGTGGAATATGCCCTTCCCAAGGCCAAGGAAAACGAGACCTACATGGGCCTCATAGCCGCCCACAAGGAGGTGGCGGAAAGCTTCGCCGTGGTGGCGGAGTCGACGCAGAAGCTCCAGGCCATCCAGACCTTCACCCTGTCCAGCCGCGCCCGCGCCCTGGACGCCGCCGTGGATGCCATCCAGACCGGCGTGCGCGAGGAGGAAAACCGCATCAAGGACGCCACGCTGGCGATGACTGACATGGCGACCACCATCACGCCCATCGTCGGCGGTGCCGGGCTGCTGATCGGCCTGGTGCTGGCGGTGCTGATCGGCACCGGCCTGTCGCGTCCCATCCAGGCCATGACCGGCGCCATGACCCGACTGGCCGACGGCGACCTGTCGGTGGACGTGCCCGCCCGTGGCCGCGGCGACGAGATCGGCCGCATGGCCGACGCGGTGGAGGTCTTCAAGGAACATGCCGAGGCCAACCAGCGCATGGAGACCGAGCGCGCCGAAATGGCCCGCAAGGCCGAGGAGGAGCGCCGCTCGCTGATGCAGGGGCTGGCCGACGACTTCGAGAACACCGTGGGCGGCATCGTCAGCTCTGTGTCGGCGGCCTCCAGCCAGATGAAGCAGACCGCCGAGGGCATGGCGTCCTCCGCCGAGGACGCCAGCCGCCAGGCCACCTTCGTCGCCAGCGCGTCGGAAGAAGCGTCCAGCAACGTGCAGACCGTGGCGGCGGCGTCGGAGGAACTGCACGCCTCCATCGCCGAGATCGGGCGGCAGGTCAGCCAGTCGTCCAACATCGCCCACGACGCCGTGCGCGAGGCCCAGCGCACCGACGAAATGGTGCGCGGCCTGGCCGAAGCCGCCACCAAGATCGGCACGGTGGTCGCCATGATCACCGACATCGCCGAACAGACCAACCTGCTGGCGCTCAATGCCACCATCGAGGCCGCTCGCGCCGGCGACGCCGGCAAGGGCTTCGCGGTGGTGGCACACGAGGTCAAGGCGCTGGCCAACCAGACCTCCAACGCGACGGGCCAGATCAGCGCCCAGATCACCGAGATCCAGAACGCCACCCAGGACACGGTGGACGCCATCGGCAGCATCTCGCGCATCATCGGCGAGATCGACAGCATCGGCTCCACCATCGCCGCAGCGGTGGAGGAGCAGACGGCCGCGACGCAGGAGATCGCGCGCAACGTCCAGCAAGCCGCCCAGGGCACGCAGGAGGTCTCCACCCACATCGCCGGCGTCACCAAGGCCGCCAGCGAGACGGGCACCGCCTCCACCCACGTTCTGGACGCCTCGCAGGACCTGTCCAACCAGGCCGACCGCCTGACGCACGAGATGCAGCAGTTCCTGATGCAGGTCCGCGCCAGCTGACGCCGCCTGAAACACCGCAAGGCACAATGCGAAACGGCCGGGCAATCGCCCGGCCGTTTTTATTCATTCGGGTGTGGGGACCGTCCTTATCCCCGGGCCTTGAGCAGCGCGATCAGGGCGGCGTCGCGTTCGTTCTCCAGTTCGCTCAGGGTCCGGCCGTCGGCTTCCGCCTTCACGCCTTCAACCAGCGCATCCTTGACCGCCGGCGTCAGCGAAGGCGCGCCCAGGTCCGCCCAGCGGCGTTCCTGCGCCGGGCCCAGGTGGTCGAGGTAGCCGCGATACCCGCCGGCGCCGCCGCCCAGGTGATAGAGCATGTGCGGCCCCATCACGGACCAGCGCAGGCCCGGCCCCGCCGTCACCGCCTTGTCCACGTCCTCCACCGACGCGATGCCCTCGGCCACCAGATGCACCGCCTCGCGATACAGGGCGGCGGCCAGGCGGTTGGCGATGTGGCCGGTGGCCTCGCGCTTGACCAGGATCGTGGTCTTGCCGATGCCGTCGAAGAAGGCGCGCACGCGATCCGTCACGTCCGGCGCGGTGGCCGCCGACGGCACGATCTCCACCAGCGGGATCAGGTGCGGTGGATTGAAGGGATGCGCCACGATCACCCGCGCCGGGTTCCGCCGGGTGCCCTTCTGAAGATCCGACGGCGTGTGCGCGGTGGTGCTGGAGGCAATGGGCACCTCTTCGGCGCAGGCGGCGTCGATCTCGGCGATGAGCGCCTGCTTGGTCTCCAGCGCCTCGGGCCCCGCCTCGATCACCAGGTCGACGCCTTCCACCGCCTCGGCAACGGTGGCGCACAGGCGGCGTGCGCCCGGCGTGGCGGGCGCGCCCTCGATCTGGCGCAGGGCCGACCACGCCTTGGCGGTTACCGCGTCCAGCCGGCCCGAAGCCGTGGGAGACGGATCGCAGACCGCGACGTCGTAGCCCTTCCAGGTCAGGAGGGCGGTCCAACTGGCGCCGATCAGGCCGGCGCCGACGACGGCGATGGTCGCCATGGGTTCAGGGCCTCCACTGTTTGAGGGCGGCCACGGCCCGTTCCATGTCCTCCGTCGAGCCGGCGAAGGAGAAACGGACGTAGCGGTCGCCCTCTGCCTCGTCGAAATCCACCCCCGGCGTGGCCGCGACCCCCGTCTCCGCCAGCATCCGCTTGCAGAAGGTCAAGGAGTCGTTGGTGCGGTGCGCCACGTCGGCATAGAGGTAGAATGCCCCGTCCGCCGGCGCCAGGCGATCGAAACCGGCGCCCGGCAGGCCGTCCAGCAGAACCTCGCGGTTGCGGGCATAGCGCCGGACGTTGGCCTCCAGTTCCTCGGCGCAGTCGAACACGGCGATGCCGGCGTGCTGCGACAGGGTCGGCGGGCTGATGAACAGGTTCTGCGCCAGGCACTCGATGGGGCGCACCATGTCCTCGGGCACCACCAGCCAGCCCAGCCGCCAGCCGGTCATGCAGAAGTACTTGGAAAAGCTGTTGACCACGATGGCGTCGGGCGCGATCTCGGCCACGGTCTCGGCCGCCATGCCGAAGGTGATGCCGTGGTAGATCTCGTCGGAGATCAGGCGCACCTTGTGGGCATCGCACCACTGGACGACGCGCTTGAGCTCCTCGGGCGGCATGACGGTGCCGGTGGGGTTTGACGGGCTGGTGACGATCAGGCCGTCCAGCGGCGGGCCGTCCAGCGCCTCGAGCACCTCGGCGGTGGGCTGGAAGCGGGTGTCGGGGCCGACGGGAATCGCCACCGGCTCGATCCCCAGCGCCTTGAGGATGTGGCGGTAGGCCGGATAGCCCGGCCGTGTGACCCCTACCCTGTCGCCCGCGTCGAAGGCCGACAGGAACGCCAGGATGAAGCCGGCCGAAGAGCCCATGGTGGCGACGATACGGCGCGGGTCGACCGCGGCGCCATGGGCGGCCCTGTAGTGGCCGGCGATCTTTTCGCGCAGGTCGGGCAGGCCGAGCGCCACCGTATAGCCGAGCGGCGCGCCCGAGCCGAGCAGTTCGGCCACGCGCTCGGCGGCCTTGCGCGGCAGGCCGGTGGAGGGCTGGCCGACCTCCAGGTGCAGGGTGTCGGCGCCGGTGGCCTCGCGCTCGGCGGCGGCGCGCATGACGTCCATCACGATGAAGGGCGGAACGGTGCCCCGCCGGGCGATCTTCAGAGCCATGAGGGTCCTTGGGGGAAGCGGTCGTCAGGAAGGGAGAACGGTCAGCGCTGGCCGGCGATCATGCCGTAGCCGCTGCCGCGCGGGTCGGTGGCGACGCGACACAGCGCCACATGGGACGGCGCGCCCTTGGGGCACCATGCGGCGGAAACCTGCCCGGCAATGTCCTGGCGCCCGGCCACGACGCCCTCCACCGCCTGTCCAAGCGGCACGTCGTCCTTCAGCGCGCGGGCGGCGACCGTGCCGACGGCGGTCTGCGCGCCGGTGCCGCCGGCGACAGCCGCGAAATGGAACTCCTTGACGTAGGGGTTCCAGGCGAGCAGGGCCGCCAGCGGCTGGCGCGTCTGCTCAGGCGCCGGCGGCGGGGCCGCGATCATGGAGCCGAAGCCCGGCGCCATGCGGCCGGTGCCGAAGGGGCCGTTCAGCGTGAAGGCGCAGGCCACGGCCTGCCCCTGGGGGTCGACGGTCAGCAGGCCGGCAGCGCCGGGCACCGGCTGGCCGCCTTCCACCGCGCCGGCGACGCCGCCCGCCTGGAACACCTGCAAGGCGCCATGCCCCGCCACGCCGGCGGGCGGGGCGGCGACGATCTCGTTGCCCCGGGCGGTGGTGGCCGCCTCCACCCAGCGCGGCCGGAAGTTCGCCAGGGCCTCGGTGGTCAGGGCGAAGCCGGCGCGGCGATAGCTTTCCACCAGCTCGCGCGCCAGCATCCCCTGGTAGAAATCGCCCACCCCGCGCAGCCGCAGGCGGGCCAGCGTGGTCGCCAGGTTCTCCTGCACCAGCGTCGAGCCCTCGCCCGGCGACATGCCCCGGGCGTCGGCGAAGGTGCGCACCGCCGTGGGATCGTTGCGCAGCACCGCGCCGCCGGCGACGAACTGCTTGGCAAGCGCCCGCGACGCGGGGAAGCCCAGCCGCGCCTTCTTCTCGGCGTCGTTGAGCAGCGTCTCCCACCGCAGGTCACCGTACTTGGCGTGCAGGGCGAACAGCCCCCGCGGCAGGGCCGGCACGGCAGCGGGATACCGCTGACCGTCGCTGGGGGCGAGATCGGGCAGGAACTCCAGGACCTCGGCGCTGCTGCGGTCGCGGATGCGCTCGGTTTCCGGGTTGTGGACCAGACAGACGCCGCCGCCGCCGATGCCCATGGAACTGGGCAGCGTCACCGCCATGGTGAAGGCCGCCGCCACCGCCGCGTCCGCCGCCGACCCGCCGGCCGAGAGCACGTCGCGGGCGGCCAGCGTGGCGTGGGGTTCGTCGGCTGCCGCAATGCCGGCAAAGCCCGTCACGGCACCGACGGTGCCCTTTTCCACGGCCGCTCCGCCGCCGCAGGCGGCCAGCGTGGCGGAGGCACAGGCGGCGAGCAGGAACGCGCCGAGGCGCCCGCGTTGACGGCGGGGCGGGCTGTCACTAGCTTTGATGGACAACATCGAGGGTCGGTCCTTGGTCAATAGCATGTTCTCTCGGGCGGTCGCCCATTCATCCGGCGCCGGCGCGCTGCGGCGGTTGGCCATGGCGCTCATGGCGCTGACGGCGGCCGTGACGCTGGTGCTGACGTGGCCCGCACAGACGGCGCGAGCCCAGGGGATGTCCCTGATCCGGGACGCGGAAATCGAAAATACCATTCGCGATTGGGCGACGCCACTTCTGCGCGCCGCGGGCGTCGCGCCCGAGTCCGTGACCTTCCGCATGGTCAACGACGACAGCCTGAACGCCTTCGTCACCCTGGGCAACAAGATGTACCTGCACACCGGTCTGCTGATGCGCAGTGACAATCCCGGCCAGGTGATCGGCGTCATCGCCCACGAAATCGGCCACATCGCCGGCGGCCATGCGGTGCGCCTGAAGGACGAACTGGAACGCGCCCGCATGCTGTCGCTCATCACGTCGGCGCTCGGCATGGCGGCGGCGGCTGGCACCGGACGCGGCGATGTGGGCTCGGCGGTGATCCTGGGCGGCAGCCAGGCGGCCATGCGCAACCTGTTCAGCTACAGCCGCACCCAGGAAAGCAGCGCCGACCAGGCTGCGCTCAAGTACCTGCGGGCCACCGGCCAGAACGCTGACGGCCTGGTGGAATTCTTCGACATCCTGGGCGACCAGGAAATGCTGCTGTCCAGCCAGCAGGACGCCTATGCGCGCACCCACCCGCTGACGCGCGAGCGCATCACCACCCTGCAGCACGAGGTGGAGGCCTCCGATCTGCCGCCTGCCGGCGCCACGGCCGCCGACAGGATGCGCCATGCCCGGATGGTTGCCAAGCTGGTGGGCTTCCTGAAGACGCCCGGCGTCACCTTTCAGCGCTACCCCGATACCGACACAAGCCTGCCGGCGCGCTACGCCCGCGCCATCGCCTGGTACCGCCAGGGCAAGCTGGCCGAGGCCCTGCCCATCATCGACGCCCTGCTGGCGGACTACCCGGACGACCCGTATTTCCATGAGCTGAAGGGCCAGATGCTGCTGGAGAACGGCCGCGTCGCAGAGTCCCTGGCCAGCTACCGCCGCGCCGTGGAGCTGGCCCCGCGCGAGCCGCTCATCCGCATCGCGCTGGCCCACGCCCTGGTCGAGACCGGCGACGACAGCCATCTGGAGGCCGCGCGCGAGCACCTCACCCAGGCAGTGAAGAAGGAACCCCAGGCCGGCTTCGCCTGGCGGCTGCTGGCGACCATCCACGGCCGCCGCGGCGACATGACCATGGCATCCTACGCCATGGCGGAAAGCGCGCTGCTTCACGGCGACCCGGCCCAGGCCGCGTTCCACGCCGAACGCGCAGAACGCGGCCTCAAGACCGGCGATCCCGTTTGGCTGCGCGTGCAGGACGTCAAGCAGCGCGCCGACACCATGATGACGGAAATGAAGAACGACGGCTGACCCGCCGCCTCGCGCAGACGTGACACGACACCTGTTGCTCCGGGGCCGCCGTCCCGTCATCATCACCCCACATTGACCGCTGACCGGAAGACGACGCATGACCCCGATGTTCTCCAAGCCCCGCAAGGCCCTGGCCGTCGCCGCCGTGGCACTGGGTGTGGCGTTCGCCGCCGCCGCGCCGGCCCCCGCCCTGGCCGACGAGGCCCTGACTCCCGCGCAGGAAGACGCCGTGCGCGGCCTCGTGCGCGAGTACATCCTGGACAACCCCGAGATCATCGCCGAGGCCATCGACCGCCTCCGCAGCAAGCAGCAGGCCGCCGCCGAGCAGGCGCAGAAGGAATCCATCGCCGTCCATGCCGAGCAGTTGAACTTCGACCCGGAAAGCCCCGTGCTGGGCAACCCGGACGGCGACGTGACGCTGGTGGAGTTCTTCGACTACCAGTGCGGCTACTGCAAGGCGGTGTTCCCGGCGGTCATGGACGCCGTGGAGGATGACGGCGACGTGCGCCTGGTGATGAAGGAATTCCCCATACTCGGCCCCGCCAGCGTCTATGCCGCGCGCGCCGCCCTGGCCGCCCGCGAGCAGGACAAGTACGCCGAGTTCCACGAGGCGCTCATGACCCTGAAGGGCCAGTTGACGGATGAAGCCGTGGACGCCGCCGCCCGGGACGTGGGCCTGGATTTGGAGCAACTGAAGGTCGACATGGCCGCGCCCGAGGTGGACAAGCAGATCTCCGCCAACATGGCCCTGGCCCGCGCCCTGGACATCGGCGGCACCCCGGCTTTCGTGGTCGGCGACACGCTCATGCCCGGCGCGGTGCCGCTGGAACGCCTGCAGCAGGCCATCGCCCAGGCCCGCGAAGAAGGCTGACGTCGAGACGCCGTTCCGGTTTCGGGTAGCGGTCCGCAGCCGGCGGCGTCTTGCCCGCAATCCGGCGCGTTAGGGATCGCCGCTCGCGTCGATGATCTGTGAGTGCGAACCATCATCCGCGCCCGCCGCCGGGGCTCGGCCCCGGAGGCCAGGGTCGCCACGCCTTCCTG
Source organism: Caenispirillum salinarum (assembly GCF_044803115.1). Taxonomy (GTDB): domain Bacteria; phylum Pseudomonadota; class Alphaproteobacteria; order Rhodospirillales; family Rhodospirillaceae; genus Caenispirillum; species Caenispirillum salinarum_A. The sequence continues at coordinate 4,130,836 of NZ_CP085224.1, forward strand.
CCGGTGCCGGCGAGGCGGATGGTCGGGCGGCGTCTGTCGAAGAGGGCGAAATCGTCGACGACCTTTACGCGCGTCTTTCTGCCGATCGGCGACGCCGCGCCAAGCCGGTGTTCCGCGCTCGACGCTCTAGAAGGGCGTCCGCACGAGGTAATCCCGGTCGGCCGGAATCATGTCGTTCTCTTCGAGGTAGGCCAGGACGTCGGTGTAGACGGGCAGGCTGGCGGTCTCGCGACCTTTGATCTCGCTCTCGAAGTACTCGCGTTCGTGATCCGTCATCTCGGCGGGATCGGGATACGTGAAGGTCAGATCGTGGTGGCCGAAGCCGTGCCGCCATCCGCCCCATCCGCGCTCGTGGTTGGCGGATTTGACGTGCGCTCCCCTGAAGATGACGAACGAGCGGGAACGGGCGCCGAATTCGGGGGTGATGTACTGGTTTTCCTCGATCTCGATCACTTTGCGATCCCGGTAGACGGTCAGGTCGGAAGGCTCCTGCACGAGGTAGAACAAGTCGGCCTTTCCGGCCGCGCACTGATCGGCGACGAACTGCGCGTACTCGCGGCAGAAGCGGCTGTAGCGGTCGCGTTTTGCGGTTCCGATGAGGGCGCCGAGCGCGCGGACGATGTTCATGGCGGGGAATATCCTTCTTCGTTCGAGATTTGCGGACGTTTGTGCGGGGGCGGAAGGGACATCAGGCCAGTCGCGGTCCGGCGAGCCGCAGGGCGTCCGTCCAGGCGTCGGGGACGGCGTTGCGCGAGGCGCGGAAGCTTTGGCGGAGGGTGCGGCCGCAGCCGCGGGCGAGGGCGTCGAATTCAAGGAATTCGGCGATTCCTGCGACGACGACATGGGTCGTGACCGCCGCAGAGGGGACGGCGAGGGCGACGGGCGGGACGAGCGCGCTTCCAATCGTCGCGACGCACCGGGTCAGGATCGCGAACGCCCAGCACGCGAGCCGGACCTTCGCCGTCGCGGCCGCGCCCGCGCCCGAGGCGACGGCAGTTGCGGCGGCTTGGCCGAAGATGGCCGCCGCGGATGAACATCGTGTGGATCTGGCCGATCAGAGTTGCCGCATTCCGACGAGCGACAGAAATGACGCCCGCGCCATCTGTTGGCGGTGGAAAGCGAGGCGCTACAATTTCCGAATTTTTCTTCGGCACGTGCATCCCCCACAGATCACGAATCGGCGAGGGATTCTAGCACATGCAGCCACTGCGAGCATACCATTCCCAAACGGCCGGCACGGAGCCGGCCCGTTTCGTTGGGGCATGGGGATGGAACCGCCGCTCAGCCTTCCGCGTGCAGGGTCGGCGGCAGGGTGTTCATCTTGGCCAGCAGATATTCCAGGTCGGCGCTCTCGAAGTCGACGCCCAGGTCGCCGTACTGGGTCAGCACGCGCTCGATCATGCGGCGGGAGTAGCGCTCGCGATCGTTTTCCTCGCCGTCGTAATCGGTTTCCCCCGCCACGTCGACGGCGGCGCGGATGGCCGGATAGAAGGCCTGCGGCAGGCCGGCCTTGCCGTAAATGCCCTTCAGGCCCAGGTCGCCGTTGTCGTGGATCAGCTCGCGCGCGTTGACGATGGGAATGCCGGTGCGCACGGCCAGCGCGTACTCGAAGAACTTGATGTCGCCCATGCACACCGCGCGCAGGACGATCGACGGCGTCAGGCGACCGTGCTCCTGCATCTGGCGCACCAGGCGCTCCACCTCGTCCTCGTTGCTTTCGGTCGACAGGCTGATGGTGGCGCGCTCGCGGCTGTGCAGCACCAGGTCGGCCGCCAGGTCGGCCGGCAGCTCATGGTTTTCCAGGATGTGCTGGCGCAGGGTTTCCGACACCCGCGTCACCAGCCGCTCCGCCACCGTGACCGGCAGGCGCGCGCGGTTGGCGAGCGGGTCCTGCACGCCTTCCACGTCGCCGAAGCGGTCTACCATGCGCAGCATGGCGTTTTCGGTCAGGTCGGCGCCCTGGTTGGCGGCCAGCGTGGCGGCCACGTCGGCATCGCCGCGCTCCACCAGTTCGTTGGCCACCTTGGCGTCGACCTCTTTCCGGCGGGCAACGGCCTTCTGCTTGTCGGGGTCCTGGGAGCGCACGATCTCGATCAGGTCCTCGTTGGTCAGGACCGTGGAGAATTCGAGGATCGGCATGGCCACGCTGGAGACGTCGCGCGCCAGCGACATCGCCACGTCGTTGGGCACCAGCGGGTTTTCCTTCAGGTTCGTCGCCAGCGCCTCGCGCACGCGCACCTCGGCGTCGCGCACCATGATGCGGAAGATGTCGACGGCAAGCTGCCGCTCGGCCTCCGTCAGCTCAAGCTCGCCGAACTGGCGGGACAGCTTGTCGGCCGTTTCGGCCCGCGCCAAGCCCGAGGGGTCGGCGAGCAGGCGGTTGACGTCTTCCGCGGAAAGCTTTTGGTCGGCCATGACGGGAACGGGACACCCTGGACGAAGGCTTGAAGGAACCGCACGACGCCCGTGCGGCGCGAAGCAACGGTACACCGCTGCCAGACCTTTGTATAGGCAGATGCGTCAGCCGGCAATGACCGCCGTCACTGGTCGCGCACCACCAGCACCGACACATTGGCGTGACGCACCACCCGCGCGGCGTTGGGTCCCAGCAGGTAGTCCTTCAGCTCCGGCCGGTGGGCACCGATGACGATCAGGTCGGCCCTGGTCTTCTCCGCCATGCGCAGCACGGTTTCATAGACGTTGCCCTCGCCCACGATGTGCTGCACATGCATGCCGTCGGGGATGTAGGGCTTGATCTCCTCGCGCAGGCGGTGGAGCAGCTTGTCGGCCATTTCCTTCTCGTACCCCTTGGGAAAGAACTGGCCCACCATGCTCATGCCGAAGGTAGGCAGCACGGTCATGACGTGCAGGCACTGTCCCGTGGCCTGATTCAGTTCCACGGCGGTCGCCAGCGTGCGCTTGAGGTCGCTGGGATCGTCCAGGTCGATGGCGACGAGGATGTTCTGGTACATGGGTCGTCGTTCCGTCCGTTACGGTCGTGATGTGGTCAGCGAGGCCTCGCGGGCCGCGGCCAGGTCGTGCGGCCGGCGGCGGCGCTGCCACGCCACCAACCCGCCCAGCACCAGCAGCGCCGGGATGTACATCAACTCCTTGGGCGGCACGTCGTTGGGCACGCGCACGCTCTCGATCACGAAGTCGAAGTCCACGCCCGCCTGCTCCGCCGGACCACCGAAGGCCAGCATGTCGACGACAACCTGGCCGTCCTCCTCGCGCACGCCGGTGATGCCGGCGTTGGCCAAACGGTCCTCGAAGGTGCCGGCCGCGCCCAGCGGCAGGACCACCGTGCGCTCCACCTCCTCGCCTTCCAGCGTGACGCCGGAGACGCGGAAGGGGATGCTCGCGCCCGGCGGCGCGTCGGCCACCAGCGGCGCCATCTGGTCGGCCTCCACCCAGGTGTGGGGCGGGTAGATCATGTCCATCCAGTAGCCCGGCCGGAACAGGGTGAAGGCGATCAGCAGCAGCGCCAGCGTCTCCCACAGGCGGTTGCGGGTGAAGAACCAGCCCTGCGTCGCGGCGGCGAAGGCGAACATGGCGATCACCGACACCACGAACACCAGCAGCGCCTTCCACACGCTGGTCACGCCGATCAGCAGCAGGTCGGTGTTGAAGATGAACAGGAACGGCAGGATGGCCGTGCGCATGTCGTAGGTGAAGCCCTGGATACCCGTCTTGATAGGGTCCGACTTGGCAATGGCCGCCGCCGCAAAGGCCGCCAGGCCCACCGGCGGCGTGTCGTCGGCCAGGATGCCGAAGTAGAACACGAACATGTGCACCGCGATCAGCGGCACCACCAGCCCCGCCTCGGCGCCCAGCGTCACGATCACCGGGGCCATCAGGGTGGAGACGACGATGTAATTGGCCGTCGTCGGCAGGCCCATGCCCAGAAGCAGGCTGATGATCGCGGTGAAGATCAGCATGAGCATCAGGTTGCCGCCGGAGATGAACTCCACGAACTCGGTCATCACCAGGCCGACGCCGGTCAGCGTCACGGTGCCGACGACCACGCCCGCCGCCGCCGTGGCGACGCCGATGCCGATCATGTTGCGCGCGCCCATGACCAGGCCCTCGAACAGCTCCTTGCCGCCCTCGCGCGCTTCCCAGGCCACGTTGCCGGCGCGCTTGAGCATGGCCTTCAACGGACGCTGGGTGGCGGCGATGAAAATCATGAACGTGGCGGCATAGAAGGCTGCCAGGCCGGGCGACATGCGCTCGATCATCAGGCACCAGATCAGCACGCCGACGGGCAGCAGGTAGAACAGGCCCGCCTTCACCGTCGGCCCGACCGGCGGGCATTCGCTGATCTCGACGGATGTGCTGATTTCCGGCACGCGGGTGGACACCCACAGCAGGTAGACGTAGCCGGCGAACAGCAGGACCATGGCGATCCAGATGGTCGCGTCGCCGAAGGCGTCCTTCATCCAGCCCAGGCCGAAGTAGACCACGGCCGACAGGACCGCCATCACCAGGAACGAGAACAGGAACCCGCCCAGCGCCTTCTGCCAAGGCCGCACCTCGGCCCGCGGCAGGCCCTTCAGGCCCGCCTTCTCGGCCTCCAGATGCACGATGTAGACCAGGGCGATGTAGGAAATGAGCGCCGGCAGGATGGCGTGCTTCATCACCTCGATGTAGCTGATGCCCACGTACTCGACCATCAGGAAGGCCGCCGCGCCCATGATGGGCGGCGTAAGCTGGCCGTTGGTGGACGAGGCGACCTCGACGGCGCCGGCTTTCTCCGACGTGAAGCCGACGCGCTTCATCAGCGGAATGGTGAAGGTGCCCGTCGTCACCACGTTGGCGATGGAGGAGCCCGAGATCAGGCCGGTCATGGCGGAACTCACCACCGCCGCCTTGGCCGGGCCGCCCTTGAAGTGGCCGAGCAGCGCGAAGGCGACGCGGATGAACCAGTTGCCGGCGCCCGCGCGCTCCAGCAACGATCCGAACAGCACGAACAGGAAAACCATCGACGTCGACACGCCCAGCGCCACGCCGAAGACGCCCTCGGTCGTCAGCCAGTAGTGCGAGGCGGCCTTGTTCAGCGACGCGCCCTGGTGGGCGATGACGTCGGGCATGTAGGGGCCGCCGAAGGTGTAGAGCAGGAACACCGCCGCCACGATCATAAGCGGCGGACCCAGCGCCCGGCGGGTCGCCTCCAGCAGCAGGATCATGCCCACCACGGCGACCACCAGATCCTGCGTGATTGGCAGGCCCGGCCGCTGCGCCAGGTCGCGGTAGAAAACGAACAGATAGCCGGCGCAGGCCGCGCCCACGATGGCGAAAATCCAGTCCAGCAGCGGAATGTGGCCGCGCGGGCTGCGCTTGAAGGCGGGATAGGCCGTATAGGCCAGAAAGATGGCGAAGGCCAGGTGGATGGACCGCGCCTCGGTGGAGTTGAGCACGCTGCCGACCATGTAGGGCAGCGGAGAGGCGTAATAGAGCTGGAACAGCGACCACGCCAGCGCCACGCCGACCAGCAGCTTGCCGGCAAACCCCACCGGCTGCCGCGCACCGGTTTCCGTTTCCGCGACGAAATCGCCGTAGTCCGCTTCGGCCTCGGCGGCGGCATCGTCGCGCGGGCGGGCCATGTCGGCCTCGCGCGGCGGGGCGCCGCGCGGTTTCTTCTCGGAGTCGTCGTGATGCTGTCGGTCGGCCATGGCGCGCCCCCGGGGTCGCTGTCTTGATGCGTGTGAATGCGTCGGAACCAGTGCCGGCGTCGGGTCAGGGGGCGGGCTCTGCCATGCGCCGCCGCCTGGCCGGAGACCGGCCGGACGTCAGAAAGAAGAAGAAGCCGAAACGGGAAGCCGGCGCACCGGCTTCCCGTCGGATCGGCTGGAGGCGAACGCCTTACAGGAGGCCTGCTTCCTTGTAGTACTTCTCGGCACCCGGGTGCAGCGGCGCGGCCAGCGCGTCCTTCACCATGGTCTCCTTGTCCAGGTCGGCGAAGGCCGGGTGCAGCTTCTTGAAGTCCTCGAAGTTCTCGAAGACGGCCTTGACCACGTTGTACACCACGTCATCCGGCATGTCGGTGGAGGTGACGAAGGTGGCCTTCGGACCCAGCGTGGTCACGTCGCTGTCGGTGCCTTCGTAGACGCCGCCGGGAATGGTGCTGAAGGCGTAGGAGGGATACTTCTCGATGAAGCCCTCTGCCCAATCGCCTTCCATGGGCACCAGATGGGCGTCGCAGGCAGTGGTGGCTTCCTTCACCGACCCGTTCGGCACGCCGGCGGTGTAGGCGATGGCGTCCACCTTGTTGTCGCACAGGGCCTGGGCCTGCTCGGCGGGCTTCAGCTCGGCGGCGAGGCTGAAGTCGTCCATGCTCCAGCCCAGGTGTTCCATGATCAGTTCCATGGTGGCGCGCTGGCCGGACCCCGGATTGCCCACGTTGAAGCGCTTGCCCTGCAGGTCCTGGAAGTCCTTGATGCCGGAATCGTCACGGGCGACGATGTGCAGCGGCTCGCCATGCACGGAGAACACCGCGCGCAGGTCCTTGAACGGCTCGCCGAAGCCCATGCCGCCCTCGTAGGCGCGGCCCTGGACGTCGGACTGCACGATGCCGAAATCCAGCTCGTCCTGCTTGATGGTGTTGATGTTGTAGACCGAACCGCCCGTGGACTCGACCGAGCAGCGGATGCCGTGGTCCTTGCGGTCCTTGTTCACAAGACGGCAGATGGCGCCGCCGGTCGGATAGTAGACGCCGGTCACGCCACCGGTGCCGATGGTGATGAACTGCTGATTCTGCGCAACGGCCGAACCGCCGGACAGGCCGACGGCCGCCGCACCCAGCGCCACGGCGGCGGCGATGGTCTTGGCGCCAAAATTCTTCATGTCGAAGCTCCCTTAAATGTGTGTCTGCTTTATCGCCGGCGAAATGGATGCCGGCCGTTGCTGCCGATGAACACGGCCGCCTGCACGGGATGCGCAGAATACGCGGACCGTGCCGCCCGGCTGCCTCCCTAAAGCAGCCGACGCCTCCCGACCGGGAGGACGGACCGGCGCACCATTCGTTCCATGAACAGGTGCGCCGTCGCATAGACGTTTCAATATCCTAACGCGGCCATCGGGTTCTGCCACAGAAAAATCCGAGTATCCCCAGTAGCATCCCGAGTCGCGCGCGGGGTCAGAGGGGGTCCATGAGCCTGCGGATGTCGTCGGCCGAGGCGACTCGACGCCCCAGAAGACGGGCCCCTTCCGCCACCTGGGCGACCAGGTCGGCGTTGTCGGCGGCGGCTGATCCGTCGGCGCGCAGGGTGTTGTTCTCGAACCCCACGCGCGCATGACCGCCCAGCGCGCCTGCCGCCAGCACGCATGTCCCCTCGCGCCGGCCGAAGGCGCAGACGCTGAAGGGGCCGTCGACGGCCGGGTTCCAGCGCTCGAGGAAGGGCAGCAGGTCACGGGGATCGGAATCCTGGTTGCGCGAATACCGCCCCAGAACGAACAGCACGTTCATCCGGTTGCCGGGGATGATGCCGCGCCGCCTCAGGTCGTGCAGCCGCGCCACGTCCTCGGCAGCGTAGAGGATGTACTGCGGCGCACAGCCCCAGCCCACCACCTCCGACAGGAAGGCCGCGGCGTCCTTTTCGTGGTCGGCGTCGGGGATCAGTTCCCGCACCGCCAGCGACACGGCCTCGGGCCTGACCGCCCGGACCACGGCCATCTGCTCGGCCGCCGTGTACTTGCCGACGGCCTCGGTGGTGATCTGGATGACCATGTCGTCGCCCACCGCCGCGCGCACCGCCGCTGTCGCCTCGATATAAAGGTCGGCGTCCAGCACATGACCCGCCTGGGCGTCGCGGACGTGCAGGTGGAGCATGGCGGCCCCGGCCTCGCGCCAGCGCACGGCGCCCTCGGCGACCTCTCTGGCGGTGACCGGAACGGCAGGATGGTCGTCTCGGGTCTTGCGGGCGCCGTTGGGGGCGACGCAGACGGCCATGGGCTGATCGAAGGCGACCCCGCTCATGCGGCCTTGGCCTCGGGCAGGACGGCGTCCAGCGCCGCCGCCAGCTTGTCCACCAGTTCGGCCACCTGGGCCTCCGAAATGATGAACGGCGGCGCGATGAGGCAGTGGTCGCCGCGCCGGCCGTCGATGGTGCCGCCCATGGGGTAGACCATCAGGCCCTGCGCCATGGCGGCCTTTTTCAGCTTCGCACCCACGCCGCGCGCCGGGTCGAAGGGCGCCTTGGTCGCGCGGTCGGCCACGAACTCCAGGCCGATGAACAGGCCGCGGCCGCGGATGTCGCCGACGTGCGGATGCTCGCCGAAGCGGTCGCGCAGCGCCGCGAACAGCTGGTCGGAGCGCAGGTTGACGCCCCGCATCATGCCGCTTTCCGTCAGGCGCTCCTGAACCGCCACGGCGGCCGCGCAGGCGGCGGGATGACCCATGTAGGTGTGGCCGTGCTGGAAAAAGCCCGTGCCGTCGCGGAAGGCGTCATACAGCCGGTCATGCACCAGTGTCGCGCCGATGGGCTGGTAGCCCGCCCCCAGCCCCTTGGCCACGGTAACCAAGTCGGGGACGATTCCCTCCTGCTCGTAGGCGAACAGGCTGCCGGTTCGGCCCATGCCGCACATGACCTCGTCCAGGATCAGCAGCACGCCGTATCGGTCGCAGATCTCTCGGATGCGCTTGAAATACCCCGGCACCGGCGCCAGCGCGCCGGCCGTCGCCCCCACCACCGGCTCGGCGACGAAGGCCGCCACGGTTTCGGGCCCCAGGCGCAGGACTTCCGCCTCCAGCTCGTCGGCGACGCGACGCCCGTACGCCTCCAGGCTCTCGCCCTCGGCGCGGTCGCGGTACGGGTAGCAGGGGGCGATGTGGCTGACGTCCACCAGCATGGGCTCGAACTGGGCGCGGCGCCACTGGTTGCCGCCGGCCGCGAGCGCGCCGAGCGTGTTGCCGTGATAGCTCTGCCGCCGGGCGATGAGCCGCGAGCGCGCCGGCTGGCCGATCTCCAGGAAGTACTGGCGCGCCATCTTCAACGCGGCCTCGATGGCCTCGGACCCGCCGGAAACGAAGTAGACATGGTCCAGCGGACCGGGCGCGGCCGTGGTCAGCATGTCGGCCAGGCGTTCGAGCGGCCGGTTGGTGAAGAAGCCGGTGTGGGCGAAAGGCAGGGTCTGAAGCTGCGCCACCACGGCGTCGATCACATGGCGGTCGCTGTGGCCCAGGCACGACACGGCGGCGCCGCCACTCGCATCGAGGTACCGCTTGCCGTCCGCATCGACGATGTAGCAGCCGTCGCCGGCGACGGCGGTGGGGTAGTCGGCATGGATCTGCCGGTGGAACACATGGGTCATCAGGTTTTCCGTCTGCGCCGGGGTTCCTGCCAATAGGCGTTGAACTTCGCGAGTTGCTCCTCGGCCTCGCTGATGGTGTCGAGCGCCTTGTCTCCGCCGTCGGCGATGACCGCCGCCACCAGCGCCTGCACCAGCCCCATGGCCGGCACGATGGAGTTGAAGAAACTGGGGCTGGCGTTCTCCACCGCCAGAACGTGCCTCGCCCGCAAGGCGATCGGCGATACGACGCTGTCGCTGATGGCGATGATGGAGGCGCCGGCATCGGCGGCGACATCGGCGGCCAGCACCGTCTCGCGCGCATAGGGGCGGAAGCTGAAGCAGATCAGGGCGTCCTCGGGCCCGACGCCGCGCAGGCCGTCGAACACCGTGCCGGCATTGCCGTGGACCAGCCGGCCGTTGTCGTAGGCCATGCCGTAGGCATAGTGGAAGTAGTGCGCCAGCGAGAACATGCTGCGCAGGCCCAGAACGTAGACCCGGCGCGCGTCCACCAGCGTCTTGCGGCACGCCAGCAGGGCCGAGACCCGGTCGTCGTCGCCCGCCATGCCGCCGATGGCGGCGGCGTCGGCCTCCATCATCTCGCGCACCAGCGACACCGCCCCCTGCTCGCCGCGGGCCTGCAGGTTGCGGGCGCGGGCCACATAGGCCCCCTCGCCGCCGCGCAGCCACTGGCGATAGGGCTCGCGCATCACCTCGAACCCGTCGAAGCCCAGCGCCCGGGCCAGCCGCACCATGGTCGAGGGCTTCACGCCCGCATGCTGCGCCAGGCGGCGCATGGACGTCAGCGCCACCTCCTCCGGGTGGGCGAGCACATGGCGGGCCGCCTGCTTGAGTTGCGGGCTGAGTTCCTCGTAGAGCTGCTGGATGCGCTCCTGCACGCGGGCGACGTCCATCTGGTCGGCCGCGGGTCTGTCCTGGACGAGTTCCATGGGTTCCGGCGTCTTCTTTTTCTGGGCGTTTCCTGCTTGAACGTTAGGCACCCGGCCGCCGGCGCGCAACATTTGATTCACCTTGGCCCAAGCCGCACCACTTCGTCCAGGGGCCAATCCCCACCCGTTCGGGCGTCCCATTCCCTTTGCCGGACGCGAGCGGACGGGCTAGGATGAGCCGCGCCGGCCCCGGCGCCGAACCGCCTGATTTCTTTAGAGCGAACGAAGAGGCCCCTCGTCCGATGGACATCAAGGACCACATCCGCCAGATCCCCGATTTCCCCAAGCCGGGGATCAACTTCTACGACATCTCCACCCTGCTTGCGCACCCCGACGCCTGGCAGGTGAGCATGGGCCGGCTGGCGAAGAAGGTGGCGGCGTGGCAGCCGGACGTGCTGGCCGGCATCGAGTCGCGCGGATTCCTGGTCGCGGCGCCCCTGGCGCTCAAGCTGGGCATGGGCTTCGTCATGGTGCGCAAGCCCAACAAGCTGCCGGGCGACGTGAAGAGCCACACCTACGACCTGGAATACGGGTCCGACACCGTCGAAATCCAGGCCGATGCCGTGCAGCCCGGCCAGCGCGTGGTCATCTGCGACGACCTGCTGGCGACCGGCGGCACCGCGCTGGCCGCCATCAACCTGTTCCGCGAGGCCGGGGCCGAGGTGGTGGGCGTCGCCTCGATCATCGAACTGTCTTTCCTCGAGGGCCGCAAGCGCCTTGACGTTCCCTTCGACGCGCTCATAACCTACGACGAGTAAGGATTCGGGCCTCGCCGGCGGTGCGCCGTCGCGCGCGCCCGGACGGTGCCCGATCCCCCCTTTCCCCGCCCGTTCCGGACCCCGCCCATGATGATGAGCCTGCCCCTCGACGCCGCCACCCTGGGCGCTGTGTTGGGTTCGGCCGTGCTTACCTTCGCCATGGTGCTGGCCCGCACCCTGCCGCAGGCGCCGCGCGCCCTGTCGTGGTGGGCGGCGGCCTTTGCCGCCCAGACGGCCGCCTTCCTGGTGCTGTTCCTGGCGCCGACCCTGGACGACAGGGTCCTGACGCTGGCCGCCGAGGCCCTCCAATCGGCCGCCGGCATCCTGGTGCTGGCCGGCGTCTGGAGCTTCACGGGCCGGCGGGTCGGGCGCCGGGCGCTGGCGCTCGGGGCGGTGGTGATGCTGGCCTGGCCCGCAGTCGTCACCACGCTCCACGACCCCGACCAGCCGGTGGTCTTCGGCCTTCTGGGGCTGCCGCTGATCGTTGCCGGCGGCGCCTTCCTGATCGGCCGCGAAAGCCGGGGGGAAGCCGCCTATCGCGCCACGGGCCTGCTGTTCGTCGTCGGCGGCCTGCACGGGCTGGTGACGCCCTTCATGCATTCCGGCGGCCTGCTGCCGTGGCTGTTCGTCTCCCATCAGGTGCTGGCGGTGATGCTGGCGGTGGCGCTGCTGGTGGTGGTGCTCCGCCGGCTGCAGATCGCCGCCGCCGCCGAGACCGACCGCGCGAACCGCGCGCAGGCGCAGCTCGTCGACGCGGTGGAAAGCATCACCGAGGCCTTCAGCCTGTTCGACGCCGACGACCGGCTGGTGCTGTCCAACCGCCGCTACCGCGAGGTCATGGAACGCGCCGGCATCACGGTCGTGCCGGGCATGACCTTCCGCGACCTGTGCGAACAGACCGCCGACCGGGGCCTCGCCACCGCGAGCCTGGGCCGCCGCGACGCCTGGATCGAAGAACGGGTCGCCGCCCACCGCGCGCCCAAGGGGCCGGTGGAGCAGGAGCTGGCCGACGGCAGCGTCATGCTCCTGCGCGAATATGTCACCAGCGAGGGCGGCCGTGTCTCGGTGCGGTCCGACATCACCGAGCGCAAGCAGGCCGAACGGGCCCTGCGGGAAAGCGAGCAGCGCTTCAAGGACCTGGCGGAAGCGGCCTCGGACTGGTTCTGGGAGACCGACGCCGACCTGCGCTTCACCTTCGTCAGCCCGCGCGTGCTGACGGTCATGGGCGTGGACCCGCGCCACTTCCTGGGGCGCACGCTCATGGATCTGGCCGACGACGCGCCGGACCCGCTGCCTCTGCGCCACCAGATGGAGCGCCTGCGCGGCCGCCAGCCCTTCCGCGACGTCGGCCTGGGCCAGATGCTGCCCGACGGCCGCGTCAAGCACCTGAAACTCAGCGGCCGGCCGGTACACGACCACCACGGCCGCTTCCAGGGCTTCCGCGGCACGGCGACGGACGTGACCGCCGAGGTGGAGGCGCGCGCCGCCGCCCAATGGGCGCAGCACCAGTTGATGGAAGCCATCAACAGCATTTCCGACGGGTTCGCCCTGTGGGGACCGGACGACCGCCTGGTGCTGTTCAACGAAAATTACCGCAAGCTGTTCGGCTCCGCCGCCGCCAAGGTCCGCGGGGGCATGAGCTTTGACGATCTGCTGCGCCTGCAGCTCGATGCGGGCAACGTTCCACTGAGCGAGGACGAGCGCGCCGATTGGATGGCGCAGCGCCGCGAAAGCCACCGCCGCGGCGCCAGCGGCATGGAACTGATGCAGCGCGACGGTCGCTGGCTGCTCATTTCCGAGCACCGCACGCCCGACGGCTACATCGCCGGCGTCTACACCGACGCCACCGCCCTGCGCCGCCGCGAGGAACAGGTGGTGCTGGAAGGCCGGCGCCTGGCCGCCATCCTGGACAACATGCCCCAAGGCATCGCGGTGTTCGACTCAGACACCCGGCTGGTCGACCACAACCGCCTGTTCCGCCGCATGCTGAACCTGCCGCCGGGCCTGACCCGCGACGGCACCGACTACGCGGCCATCATCCGCCACCTGGCCACAGCCGGCGTTTTCGGCGAGTGCGACGTCGAGTCCTGCGTGTCGGAAAAGACCGAGGCCCTGCGCCTGCTCACCCGCGACCGCGCCGAGTGGTCCATGCCCGACGGCACCGTGCTGGAGGTCCGCCGGGCGGCCATGCCCGACGGCGGGGCGCTGACAACCTACATCGACGTCACCAGCCGCAAGCGCAACGAACTGATCCTGCGCGACGCCAAGGAGGCGGCGGAGCGCGGCAATCGCGCCAAGGCCGCCTTCCTCGCCAATGTCAGCCACGAACTGCGCACGCCGCTGAACGCCATCATCGGCTTTTCCGAAGCCATTTCCGGCGAGTTGTTCGGCCCGCTGGAAAACGCCACCTACCGCGAATACGTGGCCGACATCTACGACTCGGGCACGCACCTCCTCAACCTCATCAACGACATCCTGGACATGTCGAAGGCCGAGGCCGGCCGAATCGACCTGAACGAGGAGCCCGTCAACCTGGTCGAGGTCGTCCACGCCTGCGTGAAGATGGTCAGCAAGCGGGCCGACAGCGCCGACGTCGCGCTGCACGCCGCGGTGCCCGACGACCTGCCGCGCCTGCTGGCGGACGACCGTCGCATCAAGCAGATCCTGCTCAACCTGTTGTCCAACGCCGTGAAGTTCACCGACATCGGCGGCCGGGTCGACCTGTCGTGCCGGGTGACGGCGGACGGACGCCTGGCCCTGCGCGTCGCCGACACCGGCATCGGCATGACGGCCGAGGATCTGGACAAGGCCATGGAGCCTTTCGGCCAGGTGGACAGCCGCCTCGCCCGCCGCTACGAGGGGACCGGCCTGGGCCTGCCGCTGACCAAGGCGCTGGTGGAGCATCACGGCGGCGAACTGGTGGCGGAGTCCGAACCCGGCCAGGGCACGGCCATCACGGCCCTGTTCCCCGCCAGCCGCCTTCTGCCCGACGACGGCATGGGCCGGGCCGACACCGAACAATACCTGCCTGAGCCGGGCACGGCCTGACCCCCACAGTCGCCCCAGGCGACCGATCCGCCGCCGGGGCCGTGCCGTACACCTTGGCACGATGACACGATCCGACACCCTTACCGTCTTTTACGACGGCGGCTGCCCCCTCTGTCGGCGGGAGATCGCCACCTACCGCGCGCTGAAGCCGCTGGGCGTGCGCTGGGTCAACGTCGCCGGCGGCGAGGGAGAGCCGCCCGGCGAGGGAGAGCCGCCCGGCGCGGAAGCGGCCGACGGCGGCGGGGCCGCCTGTCCGCTGGACCGGGCGGCGCTGCTGGCGCGCTTCCACGTCCAGCGGTCCGACGGCCGGATGGTCTCCGGCGCGCGGGCCTTCATTCTGTTGTGGCATCGGGTGCCGCGCTTCCGCTGGCTGGGCCGAATTGCAGGCATGCCGCCGCTGCCGGCGCTGCTGGAAGGCGGCTACCGGCTGTTTCTGCGCCTGCGGCCCTGGATCGTGCGGCGCGCCGTCCGCGGCAAGCGGAAGACGCGCCGCGGATGACGAATCAGGCGCCGGGAATCGCGCGGCCGACGGCGGCGAGCAGTTCCTCGTCCTCGAACGGCTTGAACAGCACCTCCTGCGCGCCGTGAGCCTGCGCCAGGTGCGCCTTGACCTCCAGCGGCGCGCTGGGGCCGCCGCCGGAAATGATGATCACCGGCAGGTCGGCATGGATGGTGCGCACCTCCTTGAGAAAGGTGATGCCATCGACCCTGGGCATCCAGATGTCGACGATCGCCAGGTCATAGGCCGCGCGGCGCGCCGCCGTCAGCCCCTCCTCTCCGTCGGCGGCCTCGGTCACCGCGAACCCGGCGTCCTCTAGCGCCCCCCGCACCGCCTTGCGGACAAGCGGTTGGTCCTCCACCAGAAGTATCTGCTTCACGACAGGATGGTCCTCGTCTGTGGTGTCTGCGTCGTCTCATGGTCCGCGTCCGCCGTCTCAAGCAGCGGTAGGCGGATTTCGAAGACCGCACCCTCTCCCGGGGTGCTGGCCACCGATACGTCACCACCCCAGTTGCGGGCGATGCCGTAGACCACCGAAAGCCCGAGGCCGCTCCCCTCGCCGACGGGCTTGGTGGTGAAGAATGGGTCGAACACGCGCTCGTCGACGCCGGTCTGAAGCCCCGGCCCGTTGTCGCGCACGCGCAGGATGGCGCGCGGGACCGCGCCATCGGCGCGCTGGGAGGCCGGTTCGGTGCCAAGCGAGACCCAGATGGTGCCGCCGGGCCCGCAGGCGTCCGCGGCGTTGCTCATCAGGTTGATGACGACCTGGGACACGTCGGAGGCCGTGACGGCCGCCAGGTCCTGCAGGGGTTCGATGGAGCGCTCCACCCGCACCGACCGGGTCAGCAGCCCGGCAGCCGTGTCCACCGCCCTGGCGACGACCTCCGACAGCACGACAGGCCCCTGGTCGGCCATGCCGCCGCCGGAGTAGGTGAGCACCCCGCCGACCACGTCGCGCGCCGCCCGGCCGGCGGCAGTGATGTCGTCGAGCATGGCAAGGATGGCCTCCGGCGGTTGGGGCAGCGCCGCCAGGCGCTTGCGGGCCCGGCGCGACAGCGACACGACGGGCAGCAGCAGGTTGTTCAGTTCGTGTGCAAGCCCGCCGGCCATGCGTCCCAGCGCCTCGCGCTTGTGGCGGGCATACTGCATCTTGATCCAGTTGTGCCGCGCCGTGATGTCCGACGACGTGCCGACAAAGCCCAGAAACCGGCCGTCCAGGGAGAACCGCGGATTGCCGCTGATGCGCACGATGCGCCGCGTGCCGTCGGGCAGCACCTGCGGATAGACCAGGTCGCGGAAGGGCTTGCGCTGGGCCATGGCGGCATCGATGGCGGCCATGTCCTCGGGCGGCAGGGCGGTGTCGAGCAGGTCGCGGCGCGTCATGGCCAGCACGCCCACATGCCGGACGCCGTCGCGCTCCAGCACCAGGTCGAAGGGCACGAAGCGGCCGGTTTCGTCCGTTTTCCAGAACCAGTCGCCCGACAGTTCGGCCAGTTCGCCGAACAGCGCCCGCTCCTGCTCCAGTTGACTGGCGAGCGTGAAGCTCTCCGTGATGTCGAGCGGCGTGCCCATGATGCGGCGAATGACGCCGTCGCCCCCCACCAGCGGCGTCAGGGTCACGCGCAGGCGGCGGCGGCCATTCTCCGTATCGATGAAGCCCTCGTAGTCCAGCCTCCGGGCTTCGGTCAGGCACTGTTGCAGGCGTGCCGTCAGCCGCCCGGCCAGGTCGGCGGGCAGAGCTTCCGCAGGCGTGCGGCCGCGCAAGCCGGCATCCGAGACGCCGGCCAGGGCTTCAAGACGGTGATTGAGCGCGGCGAAGCGGAAACCGCCCTCCTCCGTCACCTCGACGACGAAGACCGGCGCGCCGATGGCGTCGATGACGGCGCCCAGCGCTTCCGCCGGAAGCGTGGTGAGCATGGGTGTGCGCGTCCTTGTTGGTTTCGAAAAGAGTGGGGGAAAGACAGATGGTTTGCAATGGCAAAAATTCGCGCCGGACCGGTCCTGGCGTCTCGACCGCGACGAAGCGGTTGCCAAGCAAGACGTGCGGTTTCAAACTCCGCGGGCGCGACGGCCGGGCAGGACCGTTTTCGCCCATCAAGAACCGACGCATCGGATAGAACGAGGAGACCTCCATGTACATCGACGGCCAGTGGACCCGGGGCGAGTCGGGCGCCACCTTCGCGGTGACCAACCCGGCGACGGGCGCAGTGATCGACCACGTGCCCGACGGGGGCGCGGCGGATGCCGCCGCCGCCATCGCCGCCGCCGAGGCCGCCTTCGCCGACTGGTCCCGCACCACGGCCTACCAGCGCTCCGCCTACCTCTACCGTGCCTGGCAGATCATGACCGAGCGCTCCGAGGATCTGGCGCGCACCATGTCCACCGAACAGGGCAAGCCGCTCAAGGCCGCCCGCAACGAGGTCAAGTACGGCGCCGACTTCCTGCTGTGGTATGCCGAGGAGGCCAAGCGCGTCTATGGCGAAACCATTCCCGCCCCGCGCGGCGACCAGCGCTTCATGGTGCTCAAGCAGGCGGTCGGCGTGGTGGCGGCGGTGACGCCGTGGAACTATCCCATCAGCATGATCACCCGCAAGGTCGGTCCGGCGCTGGCGGCCGGCTGCACGGTGGTGCTCAAGCCGGCGGAGGCGACGCCTCTGTGTGCGGTCGAGATGTTCAAGGTGTTCCATGACGCCGGATTTCCCAAGGGCGTGGTAAACCTGGTCACCGCCAGCGATCCCAAGCCCATCGGAGAAGAATTCGTCTCCAACCCGGCGGTGCGCAAGATCACCTTCACCGGCTCCACCCCCGTCGGCAAGATGCTGGCGAGCCGGGCGGCGGCGCAGATGAAGCGCGTGTCGCTGGAACTGGGCGGCCACGCGCCGTTCATCGTGTTCGACGACGCCGACGCCGAGCACGCCGCCAAGGGTGCGAGCCTGGTGAAGTTCCTCAACACCGGGCAGGCCTGCATTTCGCCCAACCGCTTCTTCGTCCACCGCAGCAAGGTCGACCAGTTCCAGGAGGTCTTCGCCGCCCGCGTCGCGAAGATGAAGGCGGGGTCGGGCCTGGAAGACGGCGTGCAGATCGGGCCGCTGGTCAACGAGGCCGCCGTCGCCAAGGTCGAGGACCAGGTCAACGATGCCGTCGCCAAGGGCGCGACCGCCGTGACCGGCGGTCGGCGGCTGACCGAGGGGGCGTTGGCGCAAGGGCACTTCTTCGCCCCCACCCTGCTGGCGGGTGTGACGCCCGAGATGAAGATCTACCGCGAGGAAACCTTCGGCCCCGTGGCGCCCGTCATTCCCTTCGACGACGAGGCCGAGGTGCTGGCCATGGCCAACGACACCACGTACGGCCTCGCGGCCTATGTCTACACCCGCGACATCGGCCGGGCCTGGCGAGCCATGGAGGCGCTGCGGTTCGGCATCGTCGGCATCAACGACATCAACCCCACCGCCGCCGCCGCCCCCTTCGGCGGCATGAAGGAAAGCGGCCTGGGCCGCGAGGGCGGCCATGAGGGCATCGACGAGTACCTGGAGACCAAGCTCGCCGGGTTCGCGGTGTAGGTCAGCCGGTCAGGGCGAGGCGGACGGCGGCGCCGTCCCCTCCCCTCTTCCCCGGCGTCAGTGCGCCGTTTCCGCCGCCGCGCCGCGACAGGCGATGTTCAGCATTTCGCAGACCGTGCGGCCATCGCCGCGTTCCAGGAACAGGCGATAGCTGCCCAGCCGTGCCCCCAACTCCCGCGCGAACTCGGCCGCGCGCTGTCGGGTGGGAAACCGGTGGGCGTGGGGCTCGCCGTCACGGTGGACGATCCAGTGGCCTTCGAACCGGCGCACGCGCAGGATCGGCGCTTCCGGTCCGGCGGCCTCGGGAACTGTCGGCGGATCAGCGGGGACGGGTGTGCTCTGGAGCATGACGGACACCTCGGCCAGGTTGAACGGCACGAGTTAGTATCCACCCGGTGGGCGTAGAGTTACACCCTTCGATAGGGGTCGAACGACCGATTGCGAAACACCCGTTGCGCGGCCGCAACAGGTGTCTGCAAATCGACACAAATATCGCCAGGCGGCGGTGCCTATCTACACCAGCCTCTCCGACACCTCCGCCAGCCGGGCAAAGGGGCTGTCAGCGGCGTCCAGCGTCACCGGAGCCACCTTCTTCAGGCCCTCGCGGCCGAAGCGTTCGCGGATGAATTCCTCCAGCCATTCGGTCGCCTGCGCGCGGCGGGTTTCGGCCAGCATGTGGCGGTCGCGCAGGTGGGTCAGGTGGCGGTCCATGGCGCCGATCACCTCGTCCATGCCCTGCTTGCGCATGCTGGAGATTTGCAGGACCGGGATTTCCCAGCCCTCCATGTCCGCCTCCGCCAGGGACAGGGCGCCGTGCACGTCGGCGGCGGCGCGTTCGGCGGCCGCGCCCATGTCGGCCTTGGTCACCAGCACGATGTGGGGGATTTCCGCGATGCCGGCCTTCATGAACTGCAACGAGTCGCCGGACCCCGGCTGGACGCAGAACACCACCGTGTCGGCCACCCGCACCACGTCGGTCTCCGACTGGCCGACGCCGACGGTTTCGATCAGCACCACGTCGAACAGCGCGCGCATGAGCACCATGGCGGCGACCGTCAGTCCGGCCAGCCCGCCCAGGCGGTCGCGCGCGGCCATCGATCGCACGTAAACGCCCGTGTCCTCGGGGTCCGTCTGAAGGCGCGTGCGGTCGCCCAGCAGCGCGCCCTTGGACTTGCGCGACGACGGGTCGACGGCGATCACGCCCACCGTCCGCCTGTCCGCCCGCCAGCCGGCGATCAGCGCGTTGATGAGCGTCGACTTGCCCACCCCCGGCGGGCCGGTGATGCCCACCACGTGGGCGCGCGGCGCCTTGTAGGCGTCGGAGAGCAAGCGGACGGTCTCCGGCGCGTCGGGCTTGGCCTCCACATGGGCGAGCGCGCGCGCCAATGCGGCCTTTCCGCCCGTTTGCAGGGTCTTCAGGTCCATTGTCTGGCTCCGGCGGATGAGAACTGCGGCACGATGGCAGGCATGGCGCGGCGAGGCCGCAAAGACACAAAGGACACCAAGAGGCCGTGCCGGCTGAGGCGGCGCGGATCGGGCCGCACGCCGTGATCGGGAAACACCAAGGCGCCAAGACACCAAGGAGGCCGAGCATCCATGCGCGCCATCGCATCATCGTCCCGCGCCGTCGCATCCGGCCGGGAATGATGAGGCCGCTGGCGCGGCGGGGCGGCAATGCGCCGCCGCCTTGGTGCCTTGGTGTCTTGGTGGTCCACCCCTCCACGAACACCGGCGGCGGGCCGCAGTGACAGCGGCCCGCACACCCTCTTGGTGTTCTTCGTGTCTTGGTGGCTATCCCGCACGAACGCCGGCCACCTGCCTTACGCCGTCGCGTCCTGGTGCCGGCCGAGCACGGCTTGCGCGGCGGCAAGGCGGGCGATGGGAACGCGGAAGGGCGAGCACGACACGTAGTCCAACTTGTTCTTCTCGCAGAACCCGATGGAGGCCGGATCGCCGCCGTGTTCGCCGCAGATGCCCAGCTTGATGTCGGGACGGGTCTTCCGGCCGCGCTCGGCGGCCAGTTCCACCAGTTCGCCGACGCCGTTGATGTCCAGGCTGGCGAAGGGGTCCTTCTCGTAGATGCCCTTCTCCCTGTAATACTGCAGGAACGGCCCGGAGTCGTCGCGCGACATGCCCAGCGTGGTCTGGGTCAGGTCGTTGGTGCCGAAGCTGAAGAAGTGCGCCGTCTCGGCGATGTCGGCGGCGCGCAGGGCGGCGCGCGGCAGTTCGATCATGGTGCCGACGATGTAGTCCACCGACGCGCCCGTTGCGTCGAACACCTCCTTCGCGGCGGTGTCGATGACGGCCCGCAGCAGGTCGACCTCCTTCTTGGAGCTGACCAGCGGGATCATCACTTCCGGCGTGACGGTGTCGCCGCTGTCCTTGTGGACCTGCACGGCGGCCTCGAAGATGGCGCGGGCCTGCATCTCGTAGATTTCCGGGAACGAGACGCCAAGGCGGCAGCCGCGCCAGCCCAGCATGGGGTTGGTCTCGTGCAGGCGCGTGATGGCGGCGCGGATGGTCTCGGGCGTCACCTCGGCGGCCTGGGCGACGTCCTCGATCTCCTCGTCGGTCGCGGGCAGGAACTCGTGCAGCGGCGGGTCCAGCAGGCGCACCGTCACCGGCAGGCCGTGCATGATCTCGAACAGCTCCACGAAGTCCTGGCGCTGGTAGGGCAGCAGCTTGTCCAGGGCCTTGCGGCGGCCGGCCTCGTCGTCTGCCAGGATCATCTGGCGCATGTGAATGATGCGCTTGGGATCGAAGAACATGTGCTCGGTGCGGCAGAGCCCGATGCCTTCCGCCCCGAACTTCCGCGCCATGGCGGCGTCTTCCGGCGTTTCCGCGTTGGCACGCACCCGCAGGCGGCGGATGCCGTCCACCCACTCCATGAGCGTACCGAAATCGCCGGTCAGCTCGGGCTGGATGGTGGCGACGGAGCCCAGGATCACCTCGCCCTTGGAGCCGTCGAGCGTGATGATGTCGCCCTCGTTCACCACGCGGCCGCGCACGGTGAACGTCTTGGCCTTGTAATCGACGCGGATGTCGCCGGCACCGGCCACGCAGGGGCGCCCCATGCCGCGCGCCACCACGGCGGCGTGGCTGGTCATGCCGCCGCGCGTGGTCAGAATGCCCTCGGAGCAGTGCATGCCGCCGATATCCTCGGGGCTGGTCTCGACGCGCACCAGGATGACCTTCTCGCCGCGCTTGACCCAATCCTCGGCCTCGTCGGCGGAGAACACGACCTTGCCCGAGGCCGCCCCCGGCGAGGCCGGCAGGCCCTTGGTCAGCACGTCCTTCTCGGCCTCGGGGTCGAGCATGGGGTGCAGAAGCTGGTCGAGCTGCGCGGGGTCGATGCGGTCGACGGCCTCGCGTTCGGAAATCAGGCCCTCGCGGCACATGTCGACGGCGATCTTCAACGATGCCTTGGAGGTGCGCTTGCCCGTGCGGGTCTGGAGCATCCACAGCTTGCCGCTCTGGATGGTGAACTCCATGTCCTGCATGTCCTTGTAGTGCGCTTCCAGGCGGGTGCGCACGTCGCACAGGTCGTTGAACAGCTCCGGCATGGTCTCTTCCATGGCCGGCAGGTCCGAGCCATGGAGCTGCTTGCCGTGGATGGTCAGGTGCTGCGGGGTGCGGATGCCGGCCACCACGTCCTCTCCCTGGGCATTGACCAGGTATTCGCCGTAGAAGACGTTCTCGCCGGTGGACGGGTCGCGGGTGAAGCACACGCCCGTGGCGCAGTCGTCGCCCATGTTGCCGAACACCATGGCCTGCACGTTCACCGCCGTGCCCCATTCGGCCGGAATGTTGTGGAGGCGGCGGTAGGTGACGGCGCGCTGGTTCATCCAGCTGCCGAAGACCGCCCCGATGGCGCCCCACAACTGTTCCTGCGGGTCTTCCGGGAAGGGCCGGCCGAGTTCTTCCTCGACGCGGGCCTTGAAGCGGGCGACCAGGTCCTTCCAGTCATCGGCGGAAAGATCGGTGTCCAGGTCGACGCCACGGTCATCCTTGAGGTCCTGGATCAGTTCCTCGAAGTGATGATGCTCCACGCCCAGCACCACGTCGCCGTACATCTGCACGAAGCGGCGGTAGCTGTCGTAGGCGAAGCGCTCGTCATTGGACTGCTTGATGAGGCCCTGCACGGTGGTGTCGTTCAGGCCCAGGTTCAGCACCGTGTCCATCATGCCCGGCATGGACGCCCGCGCGCCGGAGCGCACCGACACCAGCAGCGGGTTGTCCGGGTCGCCGAAGCGCGCGCCCATCACCTTTTCCACCTGCGCCACGCCGTCGGCCACCTGCTCTTCCAGGCCGGCCGGATAGGTGCGGTCGTTCTGCGTGAAGTGGGTGCAGACCTCTGTGGTGATGGTAAAGCCCGCCGGCACCGGCACGCCCAGGGAGGACATTTCCGCCAGGTTGGCGCCCTTGCCGCCCAGCAGGTTCTTCATGTCGGCACGGCCCTCGGCCTTGCCGTCGCCGAAGGTGTACACCCACTTGCTCATGATCGTCGTTCCCTAGCCTTCGATCTTGCTGAAATCGGCCACCTCGCCCATCACCGCGGTGATGCGGGAGAGCAGGCGCAGACGGTTCTCGCGCAGCGCGGCGTCCTCCGCGTTGACGGTGACGTCGTCGAAGAAGGCGTCCACGGGCGCGCGCAGGCGGGCGAGCGCCGCCATGGCGTTTGCAAAATCCTCCTCGGCGATCGCCTGCCGGGCGGCGGGCTCCACGCTGTCCAGCGCGGCGGCCAGCGCCTGCTCCTGCGCAAGCGCCAGCGCATCGGCATCCACCGCGCCGGAGTAGGATACGCCGTCCTTCTTTTCCTCGATGCGAAGAATATTGGAAGATCGACGATACGCAACCAGCAGGTTGGCGCCGTCCTCGGTCTCCAGGAAGCCCGACAGCGCATCGACGCGGGCCAGCAGGCGGACGAGGTCGTCCTCGCCGCCCAGCGCGAAGACGGCGGTGACGAGGTCGTGGCGCACGCCCTGCTCGCGCAGGTGGACCTTCAGGCGGTCGGCGAAGAAGTCCAGCAGGCTGGCGGCGATCTCCTCGCCCCGGCCGTCGCCGTCAAACAGCTTCGCCAGCGTCTCGTACTTGTCGGCCAGCGCCCGCCAGTGATCGGCGGTCGCCTGGTCGGCCTCCACGCTCTCGTGCTTCTGCTCCAGGGCCAGGCCCTTGATGGCGCGCGCGTGCTCGGCGTAAGCGGCGGCGGCGTGCTTGAAGATCACCTTCAGCGGCAGGCGCAGCTTGTTTTCCAGGATCAGGCGGATGACGCCCAGCGCGGCACGGCGCAGCGCGTACGGGTCCTTCGAGCCCGTCGGCTTTTCATCAATGCCCCAGAAGCCCGCCAGCGTGTCGATCTTGTCGGCCAGCGCCACGGCCACCGACACCATCGCCTGCGGGCAGTCGTCGTTCGGCCCAAGCGGCGAGTAATGCTCCGCGATGGCATCCGCCACGGCCGGGGCCTCGCCGTCGTGCAGGGCGTAGTAGCGGCCCATGATGCCCTGAAGCTCGGGGAACTCGCCGACCATGCCGGTCGGCAGGTCCGCCTTGCACAGCGCCGCCGCCCGGTCCACCAGCTCCAGCTGGTTGGCGGAGATCATGGGGGCGGCGATCTCGGCGGCCAGCTTGCGGATGCGCTGGACCTTGTCGTACTCCGTGCCCAGCTGGGCGTGGAAGACGCGGTCCTTCAGGCCGTCGACCCGCTTTTCCAGCGGCTGCTTGCGGTCCTGGTCCCAGAAGAACTTGGCGTCCGAGAGCCGCGCGCGCAGCACGCGCTCGTTCCCCGCGATGATGGCCTGGCCGCCGTCCTCGGCGATCATGTTGGAGACCACCACGAAGCGCGGCGCCAGCGCGCCGTCCTTGGTGTTGACCGAGAAATACTTCTGGTGGCTGCGCATGGAGGTGGTCAGAACCTCCTCGGGCACGTCCATGAACTCATCGTCGATGCGGCCCATCATGACCACCGGCCATTCGACCAGCCCCATGACCTCGCGCAGCAGGCCCTCGTCTTCCTTCAGCGTCAGGCCCTCGCCCTCGCACAGGCGCTGGGCCTCGGTGCGGATGACGCGGCGGCGCTCCTCGGGGTCGAGCATGACGTAGGCGCTGGTCAGCTTCTCGCGGTAGGTGTCGAAGTCGCCCACCGGGAAGGGCTGCGGCGCGAGGAAGCGGTGCCCCTCGGTCTCCGCCCCCGCCTTCACGCCGGCGTATTCCACATCGATCTGGCGGCCGTTCAGCAGCGCCACGATGCGGTGCAGCGGCCGCACCCAGCGCGTCGGGTTGGTGCCCCAGCGCATGGACTTGGGCCACGGCAGGTTCGCCAGCGCATCAACGATGATCTCGGGCAGGACCTCGATGGTCTCCCGCCCCTTTTTCTCGATGACGGCGAAGTAGACCGGCCCCTTGGGCGTGTCGCGCTGCTCGCACTGGTCGAGCGTCAGGCCGGTGGAGCGCAGGAAGCCCTCGATGGCCTTTTCCGGCGCGTCGACCTTGGGGCCCTTGCGCTCTTCCCGGACGTCGGGCTGGCTGAGCGGCAGGCCCTCCATCACCACCGTCAGGCGGTGCGGCGTGACGAAGCAGCGGGGGTTTTCCGGCGTCAGGCCGGCCTTCTCCAGGCCCTTGACCAGCAGGGTCTTGAGGTCCTCGGCGGCCTTGGCCTGCATGCGGGCGGGGATTTCTTCCGAGAAGACTTCCAGCAGAAATTCGGTCATCGGATCAGCCCTCCGCCACGGCATGGCCACGGCTGGCGAGCCAGCCCTCGCAGCACGCCTTCGCCAGAGCGCGGACGCGTCCGATGTAGGCGGCGCGCTCGGTAACGGAAATCACGCCGCGCGCGTCCAGCAGGTTGAAGCGGTGGCTGGCCTTGATGCACTGGTCATAGGCCGGCAGGGCAAGCTTGGCGTCGATGAGCCGCTGGCACTCGGCCTCGGCATCCTTGAAGTGCTGGAACAGCATGTCGGTGTCGGCGTGCTCGAAGTTGTGCTTGGAATATTCCACTTCCGCCTGATGGAAGATGTCGCCGTACTTCACGCCGCGGCCGTTGAAGTCCAGGTCGTAGACGTTCTCCACCCCCTGAATGTACATGGCGAGGCGTTCCAGGCCGTAGGTCAGCTCCACGGCGACCGGGTCGCACTCGATGCCGCCGACCTGCTGGAAGTAGGTGAACTGGGTGACCTCCATGCCGTCGCACCAGACCTCCCAGCCCAGCCCCCAGGCGCCGAGCGTCGGGCTTTCCCAGTCGTCCTCCACGAAGCGGATGTCGTGCATGTCCGGGTCGATGCCGAGCGCGCGCAAGCTGTCGAGGTACAGCTCCTGCGCATTGGCCGGCGAGGGCTTCATGATGGTCTGGAACTGGTAGTAGTGCTGAAGCCGGTTGGGGTTCTCGCCATAGCGGCCATCGGTGGGCCGGCGCGAGGGCTGCACGTAGGCGGCGTTCCAGGTTTCGGGACCGAGCGCCCGCAGGGTGGTGGCGGGATGGAAGGTGCCCGCACCGACCTCCATGTCGTAGGGCTGGAGGATGACACACCCCTTGTCGGCCCAGAACTGTTGGAGGGTCAGGATCAGGTCTTGGAAACTGCGGCGTTGGCTGCCGGAAACGGCCATGGGACTCGGTCTCTTCGAAGCCAGGTGGAAAAGGAGGCTAGAAGCTACCGACCGAGGGGGCGGGATGCAAGCGGGGGGTGGGGGTTGGGGGGTGGTCTGCCTGGTGCACCTCTCACAGCTAAAGAAACCCGCCTCCTCTCACGCACCGCGCATCAGATCAACATTTACCTAAGCTAATTTTATCCGTACAATCTCAAGGAGTAATCCTCACAATCTGAAAAAGGACTATATAGATGGCCAAGAGAGTTAGCATTATTAACTTCAAGGGCGGCGTCGGCAAAACAACTTTGGCATTTAATTTTGCGACAGGTATCGTTAAACATTACCCGGGAGAACGCGTCCTCCTCGTGGACATGGACCACCAAAGCAGCCTATCGATCATCTATCTTGGAGCAAAAGCGTGGCAAAGCGCGGTAAACAACAGAAACACCGTCAATGAAATATTCGGCCCATTTGTGCGTCAAGGAGCAACCCAGCCCGGAAAAAACATAATTACTACAACCAATAACCTTCCGGCCGACTATGCGAACCTTCACATTCTCCCCGCCAGCCTGGGGCTTGACGATATAGAGATTGAACTTACCGCATCGCACCAGGGGAATGCCATTCACTCAGAATGGAACAAAAGAACTCTTCTCTGCAAATGGCTCGAAGACAACAAAGTTGATGGTGATTATGATTATATTATCTTCGATTGCCCTCCAGCTACGAAGATAGTTTCACAGAATGCCATTGCAGCCAGCGATGGTTACATTATTCCTGTAGTTCCAGAAGCAGTTATGGAACGCGGCGCCCCCCATCTTGTTGAAATGATGAAAAACGGAATCGACAAGCGACTGAACGCCTTAGCTCCGATGGGTGAGCACCGCTCACTCTATGTGTCTGACACAAAGCTCGTTGGCCTTGCGGTGACAAGGATTCGGACGCATGGTCCGGCAGCCTCCGGCTACACCGACGATCACTACCAGCACCTCACATCTCTGCAGCGCAAGTGGGGCAACCGGCTCGTCGAGCCATACATTGAGGATGGCACTGGGGTTTCGCAGGCACTTGCTGACGGCGTGCCGGTTTACGAACGGGCTCACACGCAGAATATCGGCCAACGAGGCTTTCATACGTTGTATAAAGACCTGACCGATGAGTTGAAAAACCGAATTGATGGGTTGTGATGGCGTCCACTAGGAACAAAACTACCACCACCTCGCATTTGCAGGCTGAGGAAAAACTTGAAGCGGCCGAACTCGGCCGCTTCTTGAAAAAAGTGGCGGCTGCCCACAAAGACCCGAAACTAGGAAACCGCGCGCTTTACAGATCTCTCAGCGACCTAGCCGAGGCACTCATTAAGTCTGGGCACGTAGATCCTGCGCACGCTATCAAGGGGGTACGGGAACGGAACTTTCCGGCGCCAGCACCCAGTGACTATACAAAGCTCAGCCGCAACGCGGTCCACGACCTGATTCGTCAAGGCCAACCTTTAAAAAAAGAATTGGTTGAACTTGGCGCGCAACGTTTCGGAATTGCTCGCTCCAGACTCGCTCGGCTGCCACGGGAAGAAATCATTCAGGCGATTTCATCTGCGGCAGATCACGAAGAATCGCTGGAGGTCTTATCGGAAGAGGCCAAACGTAGTGGCGCGCAAAGGTTCTCGTGAAATTTCGAACTCTATCCCTCACCCCTTCCCACACCCACACTCCGTCCCCTTCGGCACATACGCCCCGCACTTCGGGCACGGCTCAAGGTCCTCGACCACCGGCGCGTTGCCGCGTTTTTCCATTGTCGCCCGCACGGCCTCGCGCGCCGAGCGGGCGGCGCGTTCGGAGACGCTTTCGCGCGGGGTGCCGGTCATCTGCTGGTGGCGGCGCTGGATGGTCTTGAACATCCACCACACCACCACGACCACCAGAATCGTGAACAGAATCTTCGTCAAGCTAAGCCCCATCATGCCAGTGTTATGATCGCCTCCGTTCCGGCGTGTCCAGGAAAAGCGGGGCGCCCTCGCGCAGCACCGCCTCCGCCGCGTCCGTGTACTTGGTCTCCGTTCCGTGCAGCACCAGCCCGGCGTGCAGCGTCGCCGGAGACCGGGTGCCTTTCCGCGCCCGCACGATCACCCGCCGGGCCGGGTCGCCCGCATGGCTCCATATAGGGATGATGGAGACCGCTCCGCAGCGCCCCGCCAGGGCGGCGATCACGTCGTCCACCCGGTCGGCCCGCTGGATGATCGTGATCCATCCCCGCGCGCGCAACACATAAAGACACCCCCGCAGCCAGTCCTTCAGGTCCACGTCGCCTTCCATGTGGGCCATGGCCTTGGCCGGGTCGGGGGGCGGAGTGCCGCCGGCGGCGTAGGGCGGGTTGGTGAGCACGTGGTCCACCGAATCGGGCGGGAACGGCGGACGGCGGACGTCGCCCGTCACCACCTCGGCGGCGATCTCGTTCAGCACGGCGTTGCGCTGCGCGATGGCGGCGATCTCGGGCCGCACCTCCAGCCCCACGAACCGCCCCCGCCTCACCCGCCGGGCCAGCGCCAGCAGGGCAGCGCCCGTGCCGACGCCGACGTCCAGCACCGTCTGCCCCGCGATCATCGGGCAGGCGGCGGCGAGCAGGATGGGGTCGACGGCGGCGCGGTAGCCGCTGGCGGGCTGCATCAGGCGCAGGCGGCCGCCGAGCAGGCGGTCCTCCGTCAGTTCGGGGATGGGCGGCGGCGGGTTCACTCCCCGGCCTCGGAGCGCAGATCGCGCAGGATGGACTCGGCGCGCCAGGCGTCTTCGTCGGCCACCATCAGGCGGCGCGGCAGCACCCCCAGCGAGCCCTCGGCGATGCTGGTATAGGCGTCGAACACCAGGGGCTCGATGTCCGCCTCGGCCAGCGCCGCCTGCAGCGCCGACAGCAGCACCGGATCGTTGGTCCGCAGGATTTCCTTCACCGTGCCTCCCGAAATACCCCCGGCCCGCGCAAGGAAACCGGCGCAAAGCCCCGGTAGCGCTTGACCCTGTGCGAAAGCCGCTTCTATTCTCCCGGCGCGCGAGCGGCCGCGCCCAAACCCGGACCGCGTCCCGCCGCTGACTTTATAGTATAGGAACGATCGTGGAAGAGAACCAGAAGCCGAAGGCCGCGCCGCTGGACGCCCTCGTGGCGCTGGTGAAGGACGACCTGGAGGCCGTCAACCGCACCATCGTCGAGCGCATGGACAGCCCGGTGGCGCTGATCCCGCAGCTGGCCGGCCATATCGTCGCCGCCGGCGGCAAGCGCCTGCGCCCGCTGCTGACGCTCGCCGCGGCCCGCATGTGCGGCTACGCGGGCGTGGAGGCCGGCCAGATGCGCCACGTCAACCTGGCGACCTGCGTGGAGTTCATCCACACCGCCACCCTGCTGCACGACGACGTGGTGGACGAAAGCGCCCTGCGGCGCGGCCGGCAGTCCGCCAACGCGGTGTGGGGCAACCAGGCCAGCGTGCTGGTGGGCGACTTCCTGTTCTCCCGCGCGTTTGAGCTGATGGTGGAGGACGGCAGCCTGAAGGTGCTGGCGATCCTCTCGCGCGCATCCTCGGTGATTGCCGAGGGCGAGGTGGCGCAGCTCATCACCACCAACGACACCGATACCGACGAGGCCGCCTACCTCGGCGTCGTCCAGGGCAAGACGGCGGAACTGTTCGCCGCCGCCTGCCAGGTGGGCGGCGTGGTGGCCGAGCAGGACGAGGCGCGCGAGAAGGCGCTGCGCGACTACGGCATGGCGCTGGGCATCGCCTTCCAGCTGGTGGACGATTTCCTCGACTACTCCGCCAGGCAGGAGGCGCTCGGCAAGACGGTCGGCGACGACTTCCGCGAGGGCAAGCTGACACTGCCGGTGATCCTGGCCTTCGAGGCGGGGTCCGAGGACGAGAAGACCTTCTGGCGCCGCTGCCTGGAGGACATGGACCAGACCGACGCCGACCTCGCCCACGCCATGGAGCTGATGCGCGCCCACGGCACGCTCGACGAAACGCTCAAGCGCGCCCGCGACTACGGCGCCCAGGCCCGTGCGGCGCTGGAGGTCTTCCCCGATAGCCCGGTGCGGCAGTGCCTGCTGGACATCGTGGATTTCACGGTGGAGCGGGCTTACTGATCGGTCCTTTCGGGCTCCCTCTCACTGCGGGGGAGCCCGAGGGGGACCACGTTGGTCCCCCTTGGTTTTCCTTCCGTTTCTTCCGCGAAAAAACCTCTTGCAATGCCCCGGTCCGGGGGTCTATATACCGGGCCTCCAAGGCGAACGGAGTGTAGCTCAGCCTGGTAGAGCACTGTCTTCGGGAGGCAGGGGCCGGAGGTTCGAATCCTCTCACTCCGACCATGTAAAAGGGCGTCGATCCGCTGGATCGGCGCCCTTTTTCCATGCCGGCCGCTTCGCCCGACCTCCCCCCGCCCACGGCAATGCGCCATCCGGCGCCGGAAACGGCCAAGCGGCAGCGCCGCATCACCGGACGCACGGAAATCTCGTTTCCGGTTTCATCCAAGGGTTTAATCGTGCGCAGGACGCCGCTGGCGCGCATACGGCGCTTGTGCGTGGGGGCCACTTTGGCTAGCCTGAGTGCGCCACTACGGTATAGGTAAGGGGTCGGGCTGTCCGTCGGGTGGACCCGCCTCGCCGCAAGATTGCTAAACGGTCGGCCAACGGCCGGCTTAACGCGACCAGGGAGGAAATAGTTTATGCTCAAGCGAGTGACGAAGCACGCGCTGGCCATCGGCGTGGCCGCCGCGGTGACCGCCGGCGTGACGGCCGGCGCCCAGGCGCAGGACAAGGTGCGCTGGCAGATGACCATGGGCTTCCCGTCCACGCTGCCCGCCCTGGCCGACACCGGCCCGTGGGTCGCCGAGCAACTGGACAAGATGTCGGGCGGCAACATCGATCTGCGCGTCTTCGAACCGGGCAAGCTGGTCAAGGGCACCGAGATCTACGACGCCGTGGGCTCCGGCAAGGTCGACTCGGGCTACGTCTGGGCCGGCTATGAAATCGGCAAGCTGCCGGCCGCCGCCCTGTACGGCGCCGTCCCGTTCGGCATGGAGCCGGCGCAGTTCGCCGCCTGGATGCTCGAGAAGGGCGGCCAGGAAATGATGGAGGAGATCTACGCTCCCCAGAACATCGTTCCGCTGTTCTGCGGCACGATCTCGCCGGAATCCGCCGGCTGGTTCACCTTCCCGCTGGAGAACCTGGACCAGGTCAAGGGCCTGAAGATCCGCTTCGCCGGCCTGGGCGGCGAGATCCTGCAGAAGCTGGGCGCGTCGGTGACCCTGCTGCCGGGGTCGGAACTGTTCGAGGCGCTGGAGAAGGGCGTGATCGACGCCACCGAATTCTCGCTGCCGGTGGTGGATGAGCAGCTTGGCTTCTACAAGGTGGCCAAGTTCTACCACCTGCCGGGCTGGCACCAGCCGTCCACCAACCAGTACCTCTACATCAACAAGAAAAAGTGGGACGACCTGGACGAGCAGACCCAGGCCATGTTCCGCACCGCCTGCACCGCCGGCGTCGCCAAGTCCATCGCCCGCGCCGAGGGCACCCAGGGCGCGGCCCTGGAGCGCCTCCAGAACGAGCACGGCGTCGAGGCCGTCGAGGTTCCGGAAGAGGTCCTGGTCGCGCTGAAGAAGGCCGCCAATGAAGTCATGGCCGAGTATTCCGCCAAGGACGAGAACTTCAAGCGCGTCTACGACAGCATGACGGAGTTCATGGACGAGAACAGCCAGTGGCACCGCATGGGCTACCTGCCGCGTGACTGGCGCGCCAACCACCCCGAGTTGTACGGCGACGACGCCGCCACCACCGGCAACTGATCGGCGATCCGATCAAGGGCGGTGACGCCTGAATACCGGTGGCCGGCGCGCGCGTCGGCCACCGGCCTTTCCCTCATCTGGGCGGGGCATAACGCCCCGTCGCTTCGATAGCGGAGACTCCATGAGCGCAAAGCCCGTGGACCGCCAGGACAGCGCCGGCGATCACGACGCCCTGCCGGCCGACTTCAACCTGCCACGCACCCGCGTATCCAACGTGCTGGACAAGTTCGTGCGGGCGATCGGCCGCGCGACGGCGTGGCTTTGGGTCCTCCTGGTCCTGGTCATCGTTTTGCAGGTGGCCCTGCGCTACATCTTCAACATGGGCTCCATCCAGCTGGAGGAGCTGCAGTGGCATATCTATGCCGTCGGCTTCATCCTGGGCCTGTCCTACTGTCTGGTGGAGGACCGGCACGTCCGCGTCGACGTCGTGGCCGAGCGGCTGCGCCCCAAGACGCGCGCCTGGATCGAGATGCTGGGGCTGGTGCTCCTGCTGCTGCCGTTCCTGACGACGATCCTGATCCAGTCGGTGCCCTATATCTGGTCCAGCTTCATCCAGAGCGAGACGTCGGCCGCCCCCGGCGGCCTGCCGTACCGCTGGATTCTGAAGTCCTTCATGTTCTGGGGCTTCCTGCTGCTTATCATCGCCGCCCTTGCCCGCTTCCTGCGGTGCACGGCGTTCATCTTCGGGCTGCCGCGCCCGATCTGGCCGCGTGACTAGGGCCGAGGCAGGGGAAGAATCGTGGAATCATTCGAAATCATCGTCGTCATCCTGCTGCTCAGCTTCATCACGCTGATCTTCACGGGCTTTCCGCTCGCGTGGGTGCTGGGTGGCATTTCCTTCCTGTTCACCGTCATCGCCTTCGGGCTGGCGGACTGGTTCAACGTCGACACGTATTTCCTGCGCAGTTGGGATGATTTCGCGGTCATTGTCGACCGCATCTATGCGCAGATGTCGAGCTGGGTGCTGGTCGCCCTGCCCATGTTCATCTTCATGGGCCTGATGCTCGACCGATCAGGCGTCGCCGAGCGCCTGATGAAAAGCTTCGTCAAGCTGTTCGGCGGCCTGCGCGGCGGCCTCGCGATCACGGTCATCCTGATCGGTGTGCTGCTGGCGGCATCGACGGGCATCGTCGGCGCATCCGTGGTGCTGCTGTCCATGCTGGCCCTGCCCATCATGCTGGAGAAGAACTACTCCAAGCCGCTGATGACGGGCGTCGTGGCCTCGTCCGGCACGCTGGGCATCCTGATCCCGCCGTCGATCATGCTGGTCATCATGGCCGACCAGTTGTCGCTGCCCGTCGGCACCCTGTTCATGGGCGCGGTGTTCCCCGGCCTGTTGCTGGGCGTGTGCTACGTGCTCTACGTGATCGGCGTCGGCATCTTCAATCCGGCCGCCGCCCCCGCCCCGGCCCAACACGAGCGCATCACCTGGGCCGACGTGGTGGACACGCTGCTGGCGGTCATTCCGCCCTTCGGCCTGATCCTGGCGGTGCTGGGCACCATCTTCTTCGGCATCGCAACGCCGACGGAGGCGTCGGGCATCGGCGCGCTGGGCGCGACGCTTCTGGCCGCCGCCAACAAGCGCCTGAACATGGACGTCGTCCGCCAGGTGGCGCGGGAGACCTCGCTCACCACAGCCTTCATCTTCGGCATCTTCCTGGGCGCGACGGCGTTCGCGCTGGTGATGCGGTCGCTGGGTGGCGACGAGTTCATCGGCGACCTGCTGACGGGCCTGCCCTTCCCCGACTGGGGCGTGGTGGCGTTCATCCTGTTCATCGCCTTCCTGTCCGGCTTCTTCCTGGACTGGCTGGAGATCAGCCTCATCATCCTGCCGCTGGTGGCGCCGGTGGTTGAGGCGCTGGGCTATGACTTGGCTTGGTTCACGGTGCTGTTCGCCGTCTGCCTTCAGACCAGCTTCCTGACGCCGCCCGTCGGCTTCTCGCTGTTCTACCTGAAGGGCGTCGCCCCGCCGGGGATCGAGATCAGGCACATCTACAAGGGCGTCATTCCCTTCGTGCTGATCCAGATCTTCGTGCTGGTGATGGTCTTCCTGTTCGAGGACATCGTCATGTGGCTGCCGGGGCAGATGTACTAACGTTTCAGCCCCTTGACGGCCGTTGTCTGACGCCCCGCCCGGCCTTCCGGCGCGGGGCGTCGCTTTTCCCGGCCGGCGCATGGCAGATGGCATTTTACGGTTGCTTGAGGCGGGGCGGGTTCTGTGTATATTGGCGGGCACCCTGATCAGTCCCCCTGCGAGGTGCCATGTCCTTCCCCGAAGCCCTGACGTTCGATGACGTCCTCCTGGTCCCGGCCGCCAGCGAGGTCCTGCCGGCCAACGCCGACGTCAAGACCCGCCTGACCCGCGACGTCACGCTCAACATCCCGCTCATGTCCGCCGCCATGGACACGGTGACGGAAAACGCGCTGGCCATCGCCATGGCGCAGCTGGGCGGCATCGGCGTCATTCACAAGAACATGGACGTCGACCAGCAGGCCGAGGAAGTTCGCCGGGTCAAGCGCTATGAGTCGGGCATGGTCGTCAATCCGCTGACCATCTACCCCGACGCCACGCTGTCCGACGCCCTGCAGATGATGGCCGACAACCGCATCTCCGGCATTCCGGTGGTGGAGCGCGGCACCGACAAGCTGGTGGGCATCCTGACCAACCGCGACGTCCGGTTTGCCTCCGACATGGCCCAGCCCGTCGCCAGCCTGATGACCAGCGACAATCTGGTCACGGTGCGCGAGGGCGTCACCCAGGACGAGGCCAAGCGCCTGCTGCACAAGTACCGCATTGAGAAGCTGCTGGTTGTCGACGACACATACCGCTGCATCGGCCTGGTGACGGTGAAGGACATCGAGAAGGCCACCACCTATCCGCACGCCGCCAAGGACCCGTCGGGCCGCCTGCGCGTGGCCGCGGCCACCGGGGTGGGCAAGGACGGCCTCACCCGCGCCGAGGCCCTGCTGGCCGCCGGCGTGGACGTCATCACGGTCGACACCGCCCACGGCCATTCCGCCGGCGTGATGACGGCGGTGCGCGAGATCAAGCGCATGTCCAAGGACTCCCAGGTCATCGCCGGCAACATCGCCACGCCCGAGGCCGCCAAGGCCCTGATCGAGGCGGGTGCCGATGCCGTGAAGGTCGGCATCGGCCCCGGCTCCATCTGCACCACGCGCATCGTGGCGGGCGTCGGCGTGCCGCAGCTTTCAGCCATCATGGAAGTGGTGGAAGAGGCGCGGAAGCACGGCGTGCCGGTCATCGGCGACGGCGGCATCAAGTTCTCGGGCGACTTCGCCAAGGCCATCGCGGCGGGCGCGGACTGCGTCATGGTCGGCAGCCTGCTGGCCGGCACCGACGAGGCGCCGGGCGAGGTGGTGCTGTTCCAGGGCCGCAGCTACAAGAGCTATCGCGGCATGGGCTCCGTCGGCGCCATGGCGCGCGGTTCCGCCGACCGCTACTTCCAGCAGGAGGTCACGGACAACCTGAAGCTGGTGCCGGAAGGCATCGAGGGCCGCGTGCCCTACAAGGGGCCGGTCGCGGGCGTCGTCCACCAGTTGATCGGCGGCCTGAAGGCGGCCATGGGCTACACGGGCAACGCCACCGTCGCCGACATGCAGCGCAACTGCCAGTTCCGCCGCATTTCCAACGCAGGCCTGAGCGAGAGCCACGTCCACGACGTCTCCATCACCGCCGAGGCGCCCAACTACCGCATCAGCCGGTAAACGGCGCCGGCTCAAGGCTGCCCCGAAGGAAGGGTGCCCGGACCACGTCCGGGCACCCTTTTTCGTGGTCGACGCCCATGGGGTAACACGCCTGCCCGCCGCCGCCCCGCCGCCTGGAGCAATGATCGTGCGGGCGCCCCGTGCTACCTGGAAAGACATGGGGAAAGACATGCCAGGGGCCGCCCCGCGCGGGGCGGAAACCAAGCGGGCATGGCATGGCTTCATATCTGATTACCGGCGGCGCCGGCTTCATCGGGTCCCACCTGGCCGACGCGCTTCTGGGCGCCGGCCACCGGGTCCATGTGCTGGACGATCTGTCCACGGGCCGGCGCGAGAACCTTCCGGCGGACGCCGCGCTGACGGTGGCGGACGTCAACGACGCCATCGCGCTGGACCGCATTGCGGCCGACGGGCTGGACGGCTGCTTTCATCTGGCCGCCGTGGCGTCGGTGCAGCGCTGCAACGAGGAGTGGCTCGCGACCCACGACGTGAACCTGCGCGGCACCATCTCGGTGCTGGAGGCCGCACGGCGTTTCGGCTTTCCCGTCGTCTACGCCTCGTCCGCCGCCGTCTATGGCGACTGCGACCGGCTGCCCCTGCGCGAGGACGACGCCCCCACTCGGCCGATGACGGCCTACGGCGCCGACAAGCTGGGGTCGGAACTACACGCCCGCGTCGCCGGCGTGGTCCATGGCGTGCCCACCTTCGGGCTCCGCTTCTTCAACGTATTCGGTCCGCGCCAGGACCCCGCCTCGCCCTACTCCGGCGTCGTCAGCATCTTTGCCGACCGCCTGGCGCGCGGCCAGCCGGTGACCATCCACGGCGACGGCGGCCAGTCGCGGGACTTCGTGTACGTGGGAGACGTGGCCCGTGCCCTGGTGGCGGCCATGCGGAAGGCCGACGTCACCGCCCCCGTCGCCAACGTCTGCACCGGCCGCGCCACCACCGTGCGGACCCTGGCGGAGACGCTGGCGACCCTGACCGCCAGCACGGCGGCCATCTCCAGCGGGCCGGCGCGGACCGGCGACATCCGCCATTCCCTGGGCGATCCCGGGGTGATGGCGCGCGCACTGGGCGTAACCGCCGACGTGTCGCTGGCCGACGGCCTGGGTGCCTTGTTGGCGCACGCCTCGCCCGGGCGCCCGCCGATTCCCGCCGAATAGCGGGGATCGCGGAGCCGGAGGCGTGGGCGGAGCACACCTGTTCTGGCGCCCTTACTGGGTGGCGGGCTGCCCGGCGTCGGCGGACGGGCGGGTACGGGAGACGATCTCGCAGGCGCCCTTGCCCTGGGCCGGGATCACGCTGCCCATGTCCACAACGTGCCGGCTGTGCACCGCCCGCAGCGACGGCCGAAGAATGGTGGTGAAGGTGATCGGCGTGCCGGCACGGTCATTCTCGATCACCACCAGCGCCGCGTCCGTGCGCACCACCGTGCCTCGGTTGCCGATGCCCGGCGCCAATCCGACGCGCACGCGGTCGGGCTCGGACATGCGGATATACAGGTCCGGCAGGGTGTCGAAGGAACAGCGGTATTCGGTGACGGCAGCGTCCGCGGCGGCGGGCGCGAGTGCAAGGCCAAGAACAACAACGGCGGCAGCACGACGAAACATCAAAATTCTCCGCAACGAAACAGGTCGCCAGAACCGCTTCATTATCGGAGGCGCAAGAGACTCCGCCCATTCCCCTGCCGTCGCCCCCTGCCTGCCGAAAGGATTACATTCAGGTTACAGGATACCGTTTCATGTGAGTTTTGCGAGAAGTCGCATGAAGTGTGCCTTCTCTTCCGCCGACAGCGGTTCCAGCGTGCGGCCGGAAATGTCCAGCGCCGCCGGAAAAAGGCGCTCGACCAGGGCGCGACCCGGCTCGGTCAGTGCGATCAGGTGCATCCGCCGATCGGCGGGGCTGTCGGTCTTGTCGACCAGCCCGCGCGCCTTCAGCCGCGTGACCACGCCCT
The DNA here is from genome assembly GCF_044803115.1 of Caenispirillum salinarum. Classification (GTDB taxonomy): domain Bacteria; phylum Pseudomonadota; class Alphaproteobacteria; order Rhodospirillales; family Rhodospirillaceae; genus Caenispirillum; species Caenispirillum salinarum_A. The sequence continues at coordinate 4,168,013 of NZ_CP085224.1, forward strand.
TGATGGTGGCGACATCCATGGCCGTCTGCCGTCCCAGGCTGTTCTGCGAGCACGGCCCCACCTCGTGCAGCTTCGCCAGGGCGGCGAACTGCATGGGCGTCAGGTCTTCGGCCATGTGCGCCGAAAAGATGGCCAGGTGCCGCTGCTGGGCCTTGCGCAGCAGGAATCCCACCTGGACGTCCAGGCTGTAGCCGGCCGGCGCATCGGGGGCGTCGGTGAGGGTTTCTGTATCGTCGTCCCGGATCGTCATGACCGCTCACACCGCAAGGTAGGCGTCCCGCACCTGCGGGTTCGCTTCCAACTCGTCCATGGTGCCTTCATAACGGATGCGGCCTTTCTCGATGATGTACGCCCGGTCGGAAATAAGCCGCGCGAAGTGGAGGTTCTGTTCCGACAGGATGATGGTCAGGCCCTGGCGCTTCATTTCCGTCAGGGCCTCGGCCATCTGCTCGACGATCTTGGGCGCCAGGCCTTCCGACGGTTCGTCCAGCAGCACCAGCGACGGATTGCCCATGAGGGTGCGCGCGATGGTCAGCATCTGCTGTTCGCCCCCCGACATCTGCCCGCCGGGGCGCTTGCGCATCTCGGCCAGGTTGGGGAACAGGGTATAGAGCATGTCGGGCGTCCAGGTGGGCGCGCCCTCGCGCGGGGGCTGGCGGCCGACCATCAGGTTTTCCTCCACCGTCAGGTCGGTGAAGATGCGCCGGTCCTCGGGCACGTAGCCCAGGCCGAGGCGGACGATCTCGTGCGCCTTGCGGCCGCTGACCGTCACGCCGTCGAACACGATGTCGCCGGTGATGCCGGGCACCAGTCCGACGATGCTGGCAAACGCGGTCGTCTTGCCCGCTCCGTTGCGGCCCAGGAACGCCACCACCTCGCCATGATCCACGCGGGCGTGGAGATCGAACAGGATGTGGGCGCGGCCGTACCAGGTGTTCAGGTGATGGATTTCCAGCTTCATTCGCCCGCCTCCGCCCGCGGGGCTGCGTCCGCGCCCTTTTCCTTGCCATAGACCGCGCCGGTGCCCAGGTACACCGCCTGGACGTCGGCGTTGTTGCGGACCTCCGCCGGCGTGCCTTCCACGATCAGCCGCCCGCGGTCCAGCACCATCACCCGGTCGGCATGGCCGAAGACCACGTCCATGTCGTGTTCCGTGAACAGCACCGACACGCCGCGCCCCTGCACGACGCGCGCTACCAGTTCCATGAGCTGCACACGCTCCTGCGGGGCCATGCCGGCGGCCGGTTCGTCCATGAGCAGCACGCGCGGGTCGTTGGCGAGCGCGATGGCCAGCTCCAGCCTCTTCAGGTCGCCGTAGGCCAGCATCCCGCAGGCCCGGCCCGACTGGTCCTCCATGCCGACCAGCTCCAGCAGGTCGTAGGCCTCGTCCTTGTAAAGCGCGCCGGCAAACGGGAGCATGGCACGCAGGCGGCGGTGGTGGGAGATCAGCGCCATCTGCACGTTCTCGATCACCGTCATGGACGTGAAGGTGGCGGTGATCTGAAACGTCCGCCCCACCCCCAGCCGCCACACCTTGCGCGGCGGCAGGCCCAGGATTTCCGCGCCGAACAGGCGGATTGAGCCGCTGTCGGGCTTGAGCTGCCCATTCAGCATGTTGAAGCAGGTGCTCTTGCCCGCCCCGTTGGGGCCGATCAGCGCCAGCATTTCCCGCTCCTTCAGGCCGAAGGAAACGCCGTCGACAGCCTTCACGCCGCCGAAGGCCTTGGCGAGGTCGCGGACCTCCAGCGCATGGGTCATGCCGTGCCCTCCCGCGCCGGTTCCTCGTCGCGGCCGTCCCTGTCAGACATCAGAGGCTGCACGCGGCGCTGCCAGAAGCCGACGATGCCCTCGGGGAAAGCCACCACCAGCACCACGATCAACCCGCCCAGGATCAGCTTCCACAGGTCGGTCTCGCTGGTCATGTAGATGGACAGCGCCTCGTAGACCGCCGCCCCCACCACAGGCCCGGCGACGGTCTGGATGCCGCCCAGCAGCACCATCACCAGCCCGTCCACGCTGGTGGGGATCGCCAGCACGTCGGGGAACACGCTGCCCTTCAGGTAGGCGTAGAGCACGCCGGCGAACCCCGCGAAGGACCCCGCCAGCGTGAAGCACAGCCATTGCAGCGACATGCGGTTCATGCCGATGCTTTCCGCCCGCAGCACGCTGTCACGGCAGCCGCGCACCGCATAGCCGAAGGGCGCGAAGACGATGCGGCGGATCGCCAGGATGCCCAGCGTCACGATGCCGAGCGTCAGGTAGTAGAACACCATGGGGTCGCTCGCCCAACTGCTTGGCCAGATGCCGAGGATGCCGTTGTCGCCGCCGGTCACCTCGTACCACTGGAAGACGATGGACCAGACGATCTGCGCAAACGCCAGCGTCAGCATCGCCAGATACACCCCCGACAGCCGAACGCAAAACCACCCGAACAGCGCCGCCCCGGCCACCGCCAGAAGCGGCCCGGCCCACAGCCCCACCTCCATGGGGGCGCCGGTGAAGCGCACCAGCAGGGCCGCGCCATAGGCTCCCAGGCCGAAATAGGCCGCGTGGCCGAAGCTCACCATGCCGCCGACGCCCATCATCAGGTGCAGGCTGGCGGCGAACAGGACGAAGATCAGGATTTCCGTGGACACCGCCAGCAGGTAGTTGCCGGCGAAGATGGGCAGCAGCGCGAGCACCAGCAGCAGCCCGAGCGACAGGTTCCGCCCCCGTGCGCCCAGGCGCTTCCAAGGCTGGAGCGCGGTGCCGACCGCCGCCCGCGCCGCCCCTTCCGGCTTGCCCAGAAGGCCCCACGGCCGCACCACGAGCACGACGGCCATCACCAGGAACACCAGCACCAGCGTGATCTTGGGGAACAGCAGGATGCCGAAGGCATTCAGCTCGGCGATGATGAAGGCCGCGAGGAAGGCGCCGAAGACGTTGCCCAAGCCCCCGATGACCACGATCACGAAGACTTCCACGATGATTTGCAGGTCCATCATGTGATGCACCGCCTCGCGCGGGATCTGCACCGCCCCGCCGAGTGCGGCCAGGAAGATGCCCAGCGTGAAGACCGAGGTGAACAGCCACGCCTGGTTGACGCCCAGCGCCGCGACCATGGTGCGGTCCTGCGTCGCGGCGCGCACCAGCACGCCCCAGCGCGTCTTGTGGAACAGCAGCCACAGCCCCGCCAGGACGATGGGGCCGAGCGCGATCAGCATCAGGTCATAGGCCGGGAACAGCTGCCCGAAGATGTTCACCGCCCCCTCCAGCCCCGGCGCGCGGGGGCCGAGCAGGTCCTCCGGCCCCCAGATGAGCACCACCAGGTCTTCGACCATCAGCGTCAGGCCGAAGGTGGCGAGAAGCTGGAACAGCTCCGGCGCCTCGTAGATGCGGCGCAGCAGCGTCATCTCCACCAGCGCGCCCAGGGCGGCAACGATGAGGGCGGCGAGCGGCAGCGCGACCCAGAACCCCAGCGGTCCGGTCAGGGTGGTCGTCAGGGTGTAGGCGACATAGGCGCCCAGCATGTAGAAGGCGCCGTGGGCGAAGTTCACGATGCGGGTGACGCCGAAGATGATCGACAGCCCGCTCGCCACCAGGAACAGCGCCGAGGCACTGGCGAGCCCGTTGAGGAACTGGACGAACAGGAAATCCACCGGCGGGTCCTTTGCCTGCGAAGGGCAAACTTTGGAACGGTACAGGAGCACCCTGTAGAAAGCCGGGCTCCCCAAGCCTGCGGAGTCGCAAGACGTGCGCTTGCGGACACTGCGGGCCACCGCCCCTGCGGCGTGAGCCAAGCGCGCGGTCAACGCGCACCCGGCGCCCGAGGGCGTCCCGGTGATCGCAAGCGGTCACCGGGACAGATAATCAGGACCCCGGCCGCATGGCCTTGGCCTCTTCCGGCGGCGGCAGGTAGTCGGCGCCGTCGCGGTATTCGAAGTCCACCATCACGCCCTTGCCGTCCTGCACGGCCGTGCGGCCGACGTAGGCGCCGAGCGTGCTCTGGTGGTCGGCGGCGCGGTAGGTGATGGGACCAAGCGGCGAGCCGACCTCGATGCCTTCGGCGGCCGCGATCAGGTCCTCGGTGTCCAGGCTTTCCGCCTTCTCCAGGATTTCGGCGACCGAATACATGGTGGCGTAGCCGACGATGGAGCCGAGCCGCGGGTAGTCGTCGAACTTCGCCTGATAGGCTTCAAGGAACTTGTTGTGCTCCGGCGTGTCGATCTGGTCCCACGGATAGCCGGTGACGATCCAGCCTTCCGGCGTCTCGCCGCCCAGCGGGTCCATGTACTCGGGCTCGCCGGTCAGCAGGCTGACGACCTCGCGGTCCTGGAACAGGCCGCGCGTGGTGCCCTCGCGCACGAATTTGGTCAGGTCGGGGCCGAAGGTGACGTTGAAGATGGCGTCCGGCTCCGACTGCGCCAGCGCCTGGACGGTGGAGCCCGCGTCGATCTTGCCGAACGGCGGCCACTGCTCGTTCACCCATTCGATGTCGTCGCGGCGGCGGTCCATGGCCTTCTTGAACGCTTCCACGGCCGACGTGCCGTATTCGTAGTTGGGCGCGACCGTGGCCCAGCGCGTCGCGTCCAGCTTGGCGGCTTCCTCGGCCAGCATCTCGGCCTGCATGGTCACGCTCGGGCGCAGGCGGAAGGTGTAGTCGTTGCCCTTGGACCAGACCAGCGCGTCGGTCAGCGGCTCGGCGGCCAGGAAGAACACCTCGCGCTGCTTGGCGTAGTCCGACACCGCCAGCCCGACGTGCGAGAAGAACGTGCCCATCAGAAGTGCGACGTCCTCGCGCTGGGTCAGTTCGTTGGCGGCGGTGACGGCGTCGCCGGGCTTGCCGGCGTCGTCCTTCGAGATCACCTCCAGTTCGCGCCCGTTGACGCCACCGGCGGCGTTGATCTCCTCCAGCGCCAGTTGCCAGCCCATGCGGTAGGGCTCGGTGAAGGCGGGCAGCGCCGTGTAGCTGTTGATCTCGCCGATCTTGATTGCATCCTGCGCGAGCGCAGCCCCACCGGCCCCGAGGCCGCTCGCCGCCAGGGCCGCGATGCCGGCCACCGCCGATACCGCCCCGTGCGTCAGTCGCTTGGTCCAAGCCATTGTGATGCCTCCTGTTGTCCCTGTTGCACCGCCGGAAACAGTTTCTCTGTCTTGTTGTGGCGGATCGACCGGCGGATGGAAAGTCCTTATCTCAGCCCGTCTTCCCCCTTGGCCTCGTCCTTCGTCAGCCCCCCGACGCGCGGCAACGGGCGCCCGCTGTCGGTCACGGCGATGGCGACCAGGATCTCGTCGGCGCGCGGGGCGTCGTTGATGGAGACCTCCATGCCGTCGAAGTGGCTGCGGACATAGGCCGCGTCCTTGTGGCCGAGTGGAATGTCCAGCACCTGCCCAGGCCCGCCGCGCTTCTTGGACGACGGCACCAGGGCGGCACCCTTTTCCACCTCTTTCCGCAGCGGCGCGCCCATCTTGGGGTGCAGCAGGGCGGCGGCGTGCTCAAGCTCGCCATTTTCCCCGACCAGCGCGGCCTTGCCGTAGCTTTCCGCCTGGTCGGGACGGATGCCCAGCGCCTCCACGCAGCGGTGGCCGAGCAGCGCGCCCAGTTCCGCGCCGATGTCCATGAGCGGCGTCAGATCCTCTTCGTACCGTCCGGCGAAGGGGTTCCTTATCACCGCCACGGCGGCGGCGCGGCGGGTGGGCGGGTCGATGGGCCTGCCCATTTCCTGATGGATTTCGTCCACCACGACCATGAGCTTGCGAATGTCGGCTCTCATCGCAGTCCGTCCTCCCCCTGAATGTCCGCCGCCGCCAGGCCGCCGACGCGGGCATGGACGCGCGGCCCGGTGGTCATGACCAGCGCCACGATCATCTCGTCGGCGCGCGGGGCGTCGTTGATCCAGACCTCCATGGCGTCGAAGTGGCTGCGCACGTAGGAGGCGTCGATGTGCGTCACCGGCACGTCCAGCCGCGTGCCCGGCCCGCCGACCTTCTTGGTGGACGGCACGATGGCCTTGGCCCCGCCCAGCGCCTCGCGCATGGCATAGCCGCCCGGGACGTGCCAGAGCGCGCCGTGCTCAAGCTCTCCGTTGGTGCCGACGATGGCGCCCTTGCCATAGCCCTGGATGGCCTTCGCATCGCCGCCCAGCGCCTCGATCAGCCGGTTGGCCATGGACAGGCCCAGCGGCTTCAGGTCCTCCATGAAGCCGGCGATCTCGGGCTCGTAGCGGCCGGCGAAGGGGTTGGCGATGACGTTGAGCATGGCCGCCTTCCTCAGCGGCACGTCCGGCGGCGGGCCGCCCTCGTGGAAGATTTCCTCCACGATCAATTGCTGCTTGCGCACGACCACCTCAGGCATCGGCTGGTTCCTCCCTTGTTTCGTCGCGCTCCGGCGCCGTCAGAACGCCGTCGGGCTGGCCGACCACCCGCATGCGCGTCCCCAGCACCAGGAAGGCGGCCTTGATGAGGCCCTGACGCACCATGCGCGCTGCAACCTGCGTGCCGGCGTCTAGCGCGCTTTCCTGCTCGGCCTCGGTCAGCGGCCCCACCGAGACGGTGACCGGCCGGTCGCCCAGGTCGCTGTCGGGCGCAAGCTCGCAGGCCGGCACGCGGGTAATGCCCGGATGGCCCGGCAGGTCCACGGCATTGGCGGCCAGCGTCGACGCCGCATCGGCCGTCGCGGCATCGCCCGCCAGAACGGTCACCGAATCGGCGATGCCCAGGGTGTGGCTCCGCCCGCCGCGCCCGCTGGTGGCAATGCCGCGCGGACGCATGGCGTGGGTGATCTCCAGACCCGCAGGGCGGCGCGGGTTGAGCGGGTCCACCACCACGCCGACGCGCCAGCTTTGGCCCGGCGCGATGTACAGCGCCATGTCGCCGCCATTGTTGACCGCCGCGCGGTCCAGCCTGCGGCCCGCCACCAGGGCGGTCAGAACCTCGTCGGCCACCGCGCCGGCAACCGCCGCCATGGGCGTGATGAAGGTGGGTAGGTGCGGGACCGCCGCCGCCCACATGCGCCGCGCCACCGGCCCGGCCAGCGGGCACGGCCCGGCGGCGACCATGGTTCGCAGCAGCGGCAGTTCCTCGCACAGCTCCGGCAACAGGTGCCGAAAGCGGGCGGCCGCCTGCTCGTGGGCCGCCGCCACCTCGTCGGGCGCGCCATCGGCCTGGATGATCAGGTCGATGGGGCCGTGCGACAGGTGCATCCGTCGGCCGTCGGGCAGCATGCTGCGGGTGGGCTGTTCCATGTCCTTCCCTATCCGCGCCAGCGGAAGTTGAGGCGGTCCATGGGCCACGGATTGTCCGTGCTGGCCGCCAGGTTTCGCTTGCGGGCGACGTCGCGCACCTTTTCCAGCCGCACCACCGCCTTCATGTGCCCGCCGAGCGCCTGATAGTCGGCGAGCCGCATGGTGAACTCGATGGGGGCGACGATGGCAGGTGTCGGCACGTAGCCAAAGGACCGTTCCGGCATTCTGGTGACGTCCACCATGAAGGTGATGCCGCCGCCGGGCCAGACGAAGACCGGCGCACCGCCGCTGGACACATAGGTCAGCGTGTCCTTGACCGACCGCGTCAGCTTGACCGGGTTTTCCGTCACGCCCGCCCGCAGCGAGCCCCCGGCCCCGCCGATGAACATCACCGAGCACAGCGCCGGCTCGCAGTTCTCCTGGATTCGCTCCACGGAAAACCGCATGGCGTCGGGCAGGTCGCGGCGCCGGGGTTTCAGGTCGTCGTCGAGCACATAGTACGCGGAGTGATCGCCGGTGGTGGAGACCATGAGCATGGTCAGCCCCGGCCAAGCCTGCTTGGGATTGAAGTCGCCCAGGATGGTCAGCGGGTCGGTGATGTTGGTCCCGCCCCAGCCGGTGCCCGGCTCGGCCACCTGGAAATAGCGGCCGGGGGTGGAGCGACGGCCCTTGATCTTGATGCCGGTCGGCGGCACGTCCAGCACCTTGCCGGCCTGATGTTCCGACAGCACGCCGGTGATGTGATCGTCGACCACCACCACCTCGTCCACATGGTCGCGCCACTGGCGGGCGAACATGCCGATGGTGGCCGAGCCGCAGCCCACGCGCATCCGGTTCTCGCGCTCTCCGTCCACCACGGGCGCCTGCCCCGCCTGAACGGTGACGGACGCGCCGCCGTCGATGGTCAGGTCGACGGCCTCGCGGTTGCACAGGTCCATGATCGCATCGCAGGTGACGCGGCCTTCCCTCTTGCCGCCGCCGGTCAGGTGATTGACCCCGCCGATGGACAGCATCTGCGAGCCGTATTCGCCGGTGGTGACATGGCCCACCGGCTCCCCGTCGCGGCGCACCAGCGCGCGTTCGGGGCCGAGGTGGCGGTCGGTGTCGATCTTCACCTTGGCGCCGCAATAGCTGAAGATGCCCTCCGTCACCACCGTCACCATGTCCACGCCGTCGACCTCGCTCGCGACGATGAAGGGGGCGGGCTTGTAGTCGGGGTACGTGGTGCCGGCGCCGACGGCGGTGACGAACCGTTCCGCCGTGTTCAGCATGTCGCCGTCCCACTCGGCGTCGGAGGCCAGGAAGGGCACCACGGCGCGGTCCTCGCCGGCTTCCTCCAGGATCACCAGCGGGTCGACGCGGGTCAGGTCGCCGCCGACGTTGGCGTAGCGGTCGCAGGCGCCGGCCCTGCCCTCGGCGATGTAGCACATGACAGGGCAGGCATCGCAGCGGATCTTGCCGTCGGCGGTGGCGGGGCCGGCTTCGGGCATGGTCACCCCCTCCCCTTGATGGCGGCGCGGACGCGGTCGGGCGTCGCCGGCAGGTCGCGGATCAGCACGCCGGTGGCGTGGCGGATGGCGTTGAGGATAGCCGGCGCGGTCGGGATCAAGACCTGCTCGCCGATGCCCTTGGCGCCGTAGGGCCCGTGGGCGTCGGGATCTTCCACCAGGATGGTTTCGATTTCAGGCATGTCGCCGACGGTGGGGATCAGGTAGTCATGCAGGTTTTCCGTCCGGCCCGGAATGAACTCCTCCATCAGCGCGAGGCCGAGGCCCTGCGCCGAGCCGCCTTCCACCTGCCCCTCGATGAGCGTCGGGTTGATGGCGCGGCCGACGTCGTGGGCGCAGGTGAGTTTGCGAACGAAAACGCGGCCCAGCTCCGTGTCCACCTCCACCTCGGCCACATGGGCGCCCCAGCCGAAGGCGGCGTAGGGCTCGCCCTGGCCGTTCTCATCCAGCGGCGCGGTCGGCGGGTCGAAGGTTTCCTCGGCCTTCAGCACGAAACCGTTTGCGTCGGCCTCAAGCGTGGACAGGTCCAGTTCCCGGTCACCGGCGCGCAGGCAGGTACCATCGAGGACCAGGGGCGAGTCGTCCCGCGCGTTGAGCCGCTGGAGGATGGCCGTCCGCAGCGCCCGCCCGGCCAGGAACGCCGCCTTGCCGGTGACGAAGGTCTGGCGGCTGGCCGATGTCTTGCCGGCGTCGGGTGTCAGGTCGGTATCCGCACCCACCAGCGTGAAGCGCTCCACCGGCAGCCCCAGCGCATCGGCGCAAATCTGCGTGATGACGGTGTTGGAGCCCTGGCCGATATCCACCGCGCCCTGATGCAGCACAAGCCGCCCGTCCGCCTTCAGCCCGACGCGGATGGTCGACGGGTTGGGCAGGGAGGTGTTGCCGCAGCCGTACCACATGCCGGCGACGCCCACGCCGCGCCTGATCCTGCCGTCGGAGGCGGCGTTGAACGCCTCCGCTTGCGCCCGAGCCTTCTCCCACGCCGGGCGCAGGGCCTCGAAGCAGGCGCGGATGCCGACACCCTGCTGGAAGACCTGCCCCGTCACGGTGGGCTGGCCGTTGGTGAGCGCGTTGCGCAGGCGGAACTCCAGCGGGTCGAGCCCCACCGCATCGGCCAGTTCGTCGAACAGGGTTTCCTGCGCCACCGCCGACTGCGGCACGCCGAAGCCCCGGAAGGCGCCGGCCGGGGCGCAGTGGGTGTGGACGGCCACCGACCGGCACTCATAGGCCGGATGCAGGTAGGGGCCGGAGGCATGAACCGGCACCCGGTTCGCCACCGTCGGGCCCCAGGAGGCATAGGCGCCGGTGTTGAAGGTGCCCTGGAAGGTCATCGCCGCCAGCCTGCCGTCGCGAGTGGCGCCGACGGTTGCGGTGATGCGGGCGGGGTGGCGCTTGGTGGTGGTCGCCATGCTCTCCGGCCGGGTGTAGGCCATGCGTGCCGGCTTGCCCGTGACCCAGGCCGCCAGGGCGAGGAAGGGCTGCACCGACAGGTCCAGCTTCGACCCGAAGCCGCCGCCGACGCTTGTCGGCAGGATGCGCACGGCTTCCGGCGCCAGCCCCATGATGGCGGCGGTGTCGTCGCGGTCCATGTAGGGGGCCTGGGTGCAGGCGGCGATCTCCAGCCGATCGCCGACGCGCCGCGCCCAGCCGGCTTCGGGCTCGATGTAGGCGTGTTCGATGAAGCCCGTGGAATAGGTGCCGGAGACCGTCACCACATCGTCGGCGGCCAGGGCCGTTTCCGGCTCCCCGCGCCGCACGAGGCCGCGCACCAACACGTTGCCCGGCCGCTCCGGGTGGACGGCCTCCGCCCCCTCGGCAAGCGCGTCCTCGGGCGTCAGCAGGGCCGGCTTCTCGGTCCAGGTGACGGGGAAGTCGGACAGGTCCAGCGCGTCGACCACCGCCGCCGGGCCAACGACCGCCGCCACCGCCTCGCCCTTGAAGCGGCAGCGGGTGCGGGCGAAGACGGGCTGGTCGGCCAGCGGCGGGATGACGCCGAAGCAGTTGCGGCCGGGAATGTAATCGGCGGTCAGCACCGCTTCCACGCCACGATGCGCGCGGCGCCAGCTTTCCACGTCGCCCAGCTTGACCGCGCAGTGGTGATAGGGGCTGCGCACCACGCGCACCGTCAGGGCATCGAGGGGCGGGAAGTCGTCGCCGAAGAGGTCGGAGCCCAGAACCTTGGGCAGTCCGTCCACCCGGTCGAGCCGCGCGCCCACCGCCCGCCCGGCCTCCGCCCGCGCGGCCTCCGGCAATGCCCCGCCGGCGGCCATGACGGCCTGGATGATCTTGGAATAGCCCGTACAGCGGCACAGCACGCCGCCCAGCGCATCCTTGACCTCGGCCTCCGTCGGCCGGGCGGTGCGGCGCAGGAGGGCGGTGGCACTCATGAGCATTCCCGGCGTGCAGATGCCGCACTGCGCCGCCCCGAGTCGCAGGAAGGCCGATTGCAGGGCATCGGGCACGCCGTCGCGCGCCAGTCCTTCCACCGTTTCCACCGTCGCGCCGTCCAGGCGGCCGGCGTGGACCATGCAGGCGCAGACCGGCTCGCCGTCCAGCAGGACCGTGCAGGCGCCGCAATCGCCGGCGTCGCAGCCGACCTTGGTGCCGCGCAGTCCCATGTCTTCCCGCAGCACCTGGGTGAGCCGGCGCAGGGGCTGGGTCACGAGGCGGGCGGGCGTGCCGTTGATCGTAAACGCGATGGTGACGGCGGGGCTGTCGAAGGTCATGCCAGCGCCCCCCGGCAGGTACGGAGCGCCCGGCGCACCAGCGTCCGCGCCGCCCCGCGCCGGTAGCCGGCGGTGGCGCGCACGTCGTCGATGGGCGAGAGCACCGCGAAGTGCTTTTCCTCCACCAAATCCTCCAGCAGCGCGCCGGCCTCGGCGTCGCACAAGGCCGCCTCCAGCCCGCGCAGGCGGCGGGCGACCGGCGAGCACGAGCCCACCGCCACACCGGCGCGCACGATCCGCCGCGACTCGGGATCGCGGTGCAGGACGACGGCGGCCATGGCGATGGAGATCACCAGATAATGCCGCGCCCCCAGTTTCAGGAAATCCGACACCCCCGGCGCGTCAACGTCGGGGATCAGCAGGGCCGTCACCAGTTCCCCCGGCTGGCGGTTGGTCTGGCGCGGGCCGGTGATGAAGGCGTCCAGCGGCTCCACCCGCGTTCCAGTCGCGCCCGAAACCTCCACCGCCGCGTCCATGGCCATCAGCGGCACCACGCCGTCGGCGGCGGGGCTCGCGTTGCAGACGTTGCCCGCCACCGTGCCGGCGGACTGAATCTGCACGCCGCCGACTTCGCGCGCGGCCAACTTCAGGCCGTCGAACCAGGACGGCAGGTCGGCGCGCAGAACGTCCGTCCAGGTGGTCAGCGCGCCGATGCGCCAGTGGCCTTGCGCCTCCCGCGTGATGCCGCGCAACGCCGAGAGGCCCGAGATATCGAGAATGGGGTCGCGGATGGGTCCGCCGACGGCGGCCGGATAGACGTCCGTCCCGCCCGCCAGGATGCGGAACGGCTTGCGCGCCAGCGCCTCCAGCGCTTCATCGACCGTTCGGGCACGCAGGTACTCGGCCATCCGAAGGCTCCTCGGGACCAGAAAAGAAAGGACGGGGGCGCCGGGGCGGGGCGGCTCGGGGCGCCCCCGTCAGGCTCCGTGCCGGGGCTGGGAGGGAGTGTGGAGGAGCAGCACCCGGCGCGGGATGGGAAACGTGTGCAACGGCGCGGCTAGCCGGGCGCAACCAGTTCCGCCAGCCGCTCTGCCGGGGGCGTGTTGCGCGACCGGCCGGTGCGCACCACGCCGTCGATGATGGTCATGCTGATGCCCGGCAGGTCGCCGAGCCGCACGCTGTCCAGGATGTCCTTGCCGGCGGTGTGCTGGGCGCGGTCCATGATGACGAAGTCCGCCGCCCGGCCGGGCTCGATCAGCCCGCAATCCAACTCGCGCATGCGGGCGGTGTTGCCGGTGGCGAAGCAGAAGGCCGTTTCCGCCGGCACGTCGCCCAGGCTGGACAGCATGGCCACCATGCGCAGGATGCCGAGCGGCTGCACGCCCGAGCCGGCCGGGCTGTCGGTGCCCAGGATCACCCGCTCCGGCGCGCCCAGCTCGAAGGCGGTGCGCATGGCGAACAGGGCCATCTTCTCGTTGCCGTTATGGACGATCTCGATCCCGCGCGAACAGCTTTCGCACAGGCAGCGCACCTGATCCTGCGGCAGGGCCGTGTGGCCGCCGTTGATGTGGCCGATGATGTCGGCGTCGGCCTCCAGCACCACGTCGGCGTCGATGAGGCCCGATCCGGGGATGGAGGGGCCGCCGGTGTGGATGGTGCTCTGGATTCCGTATTTCCGGGCCCAGGCGACCATCTGGCGGGCTTCCTCGCCCTGCTTGACGCCACCGAGCCCGACCTCGCCCAGCAGTTTCACGCCGGCGTCGGCCAGGTCCTTGAAGTCCTGCTCCGTCATGCCCTGTTCGATGACCGGCGCGCCGGCGTGCACCTTCACCCCCGCCGGGCGGGCGTTGAGGAAGGAACGCTGGGCGAAGATCGCCATGGCCTTGAGGCCGGGAATGTCCTTGGGGCGGCCGGGCGTGTGAACCTCGCCGGCAGAGACCATGGTGGTCACCCCGCCGTTGAGGAAGCTGTCGATCCAGTTGAACTGGCTCTGCCGCGGCGTCCAGTCGCCCAGCACCGGATGCACATGGCTGTCGATGAGGCCGGGCGCGACGGTGGTGCCGTGGGCGTCCACCACCCGGTCGGCGCGGTCGGTGTCCAGGTCCCGCTCCCGCCCGACCGCATGGATGCGCCCGTCGACGCAGACGATGCAGTCGGCGTCCAGGATGGGGTTCGCCAGATCACCCGACAGCATCAGTCCGACATTGCGGATCACGAGCGTGCCGGAGGTAGGGGCTTGCGCTGGGGCGGCCATGGGCTCGGCCTCCTGGGTTCCGCCCGGCCGGAGCGGAGACGCCGCGCGGTCGGATCGTTAGTACACCCTCATTTACCCGAGGAAGTCTCACAGGCTTTTTCATCCGGCGCAAGCCCCTCCGAAAGGATTAGCGGGCCGTGCCCTTCAAAGGCGTCATGAGCGGGCCGCCCTGCCGCCACTGAATCATGCGGGCGTTGATGCGGGCCTGGTTCTCCGCCCACCACTGCTCGTCGGCCCACAGCGCGTGGCGGGCGTTTTCCTGGGCGGTGGGCAGGTCGGCGCGTTCGCCCTGCGACAGCATGGCCAAGGCCGACTCGCGCACCGGGCCATAGGCGATGTGGCGGGCCTGCTCGGCCATGCGCGCGGGCTGCGAGGCAAAGGCAATGAAGTCCAGGGCGTCCTCGCGGTCGCGGCTGCCCTTGGGGATGCCCCACAGCTCCACGTCGCGCACCGCGCCGTCCCACAGGATCTCGTAGTCCGCGCCGCGGTCCATGGCGTCCTGGACCCGCCCGTTGTAGGTCTGGGTCATCACCACGCGACCCCGGTCCAGCAGATCGACCGCCTCGTCCGGCGCGTCCCACCAGACGATGTTGCCGCGCAAGGAGTCGAGCCGGTTGAAGGCGCGCTCCAGCCCGTCGTCGGTGCCAAGCGTGGCGTAGACATCTTCCGGCGCCACGCCATCGGCCAGCAGCGCCCATTCCAGCACCACCCGCGGGTTGGAGCGCACGCCGCGCTTGCCGGGATAGTCGTCGGTGTTGAAGAACGCGGCTACCGAATCCGGCCGCCGCGGCAGCCGATTGGGGTCATAGCCGATGACGGTGGCGAAGACGTTCTGACCGATGGCGCAGTCCTGAAGCGCGGCCTCCAAGAAATCTTCTGCGGCCGGGGTGCCGTCGGGCGCGGGCGGCAGAATGTCGGTGGGGATGGTTTCCAGCAGCCCCTCGCGGCAGCCGCGCACGGCATCGGACAGGTTGAGGTCCACCACGTCCCAGGTGACGTTCAGCGATGCCACCTGGCGGCGCACCTCTTCCAGGCCGCCGGCATAGGTTTCCACCTTCACCCAGCGGTCGGAGGTTTCGCGGAAGGGGTTCACGTAGGCGCGCATCTGACTGGCCGTGTAGGCGCCGCCCCAGGTGACGATGGTCAGCGGCCCGCGCGCATCCTGGGCGGCGGCCGGGGTGGCGGACAGGGCGGCGGCCGCGGCGACGGCGGCGAGGGCGAAGAGTCGGATCATGGAAGGCTCCCCTCGGTGGTGGTGGCGTCCTGGGGATCAACGCCCGGAATGGCCCTTTCGGCGGGCGGCGGGGCGTCCCACCTGAGGCGGCACCAAACTTTCAAGCAGGAGACGCCTTCATGGCCGCCAAGAACCGCCGCATCGTCCTCGCCAGCCGTCCGCAGGGCGCGCCCACGCCCGAGAACTTCCGCCTGGAGGAGGTGGAGGTTCCCGCCGCCGGCCCCGGCGAGATGCTGCTGCGCACGCTGTGGCTGTCGCTCGACCCCTACATGCGCGGGCGGATGAGCGACGCGCCGTCCTACGCGCCGCCGGTGGAGGTGGACGCGGTGATGTGCGGCGGCACCGTCTGCCGGGTGGAGGAGTCGAACCTGGACGGATTTGCCGCCGGCGACCTCGTGCTGGCCTACACGGGCTGGCAGGATTACGCGGTGTCAGACGGCACGGGCGTTCAGAAGCTGGACCGCGACATGGCGCGGCCGTCCTACGCGCTGGGCGTGCTCGGGATGCCGGGCTTCACGGCCTACATCGGGCTTCTGGACATCGGCCGGCCCCAGCCGGGCGAGACGGTCGCCGTCGCCGCCGCCACCGGCGCCGTGGGCTCGGTGGTCGGGCAGATCGCCAAGCTGAAAGGCTGCCGCGTCATCGGCATCGCCGGCGGCGCGGAAAAGTGCCGCTACGCGACGGAAACGCTCGGCTTCGACGCCTGCGTCGACCACCGCGCCGAGGACTTCGCCAAAACGCTGAAGAACACGGCCGGAGATGCGGGCATCGACGTCTATTTCGAGAACGTCGGCGGCAAGGTGCTGGACGCGATCCTGCCCTGCCTGAACACGGGCGCGCGCATTCCGCTGTGCGGGCTGATCGCCAACTACAATCTGACCGGCCTGCCGGAAGGGCCGGATCGCACGCCCATTCTGCTGCGCAACGTGCTGGTCAAGCGGCTGAAGGTGCAGGGCTTCATCATCTTCGACTATCAGCCCCGCTACCCCGAGTTCCTGAAGGACATGACCCCCTGGGTCGCCAACGGCGACATCACCTATCGCGAGGACGTGGCCGAGGGGCTGGAGAACGCGCCGGAAGCCTTCATGGGCCTGCTTGAGGGCCGCAACTTCGGCAAGCTGGTGGTGAAGGTGGCGGACTGACAGTCCCGCCCGCCACGGCATGAAAAGGCCCGCCGGAGATGATCCGGCGGGCCTTTCCGTTAGGAGCAACACTTAAAGATGCGCGGCGACGCTTACTGCCCCTCGTATTCCGGCATCTCGGAGATCTGCTGGTCGGTCATGTTGACGATCAGGCGGTCCTGCTGCATCTGCAGCTTGTCCATCCCGATGGCGATTTCCTTCTCGCCGATGCCCAGGAAGCCGCCACGGTCGATGACCACACGCTCGACCTTGCCCTGCGGGTCCATCAGCACCTCGGAGACCTCGCCGACCTCCTCGTTGTTCTGACCGTAGACGGACATGCCGACGATGCCTTCCAGGTTGGGCAGCCTGGCGCTCTGCTGATCCTGACCGGTCACCCGCTCAGCGGTCTGCTCGGTCGTCTGCACGGTGCTTTCGCCGGCCTGCTCCATTTCCTGCCCGGCCTGCTCGGCGGTCTGCTCGACCTCCTGGCCGGCCTCTTCCATGGCCGTCTGTTCCTGGTCCTGCGGCTGACGCTGCTGCGTCTCGGCCTGCTGCTGGTCCTGCTGCTGACGCTGCTGCGTCTCGGCCTGCTGCTGGTCCTGCGGCTGACGCTGCTGAGCCTGCTGCTGTTCGCCGGTCGTGGTGGTTTCGCGCTCCACCATCTTCACGTCGGCGCCCTCAGCCTTGTCCATGGTGACCTTCGGCTCGGCCTGCTCGACCTGAACCTCGGGCTTGGGCTGATCGACGGTCACCTGAGGCTCCGGCGTCTCGACCTGCACCTTGGGCTCGGGGTCCACAACGGTCACCTCGGGCCGGGGCTGGTCGACGCCCACCTTGGGCGCGCCCTGCTCGACGATCACGTCGGTCCCCTGGGCCTCGGCGGTCTGCTGCTGGCCCTGCTGGCCCTGCTGCTGCTGAGCCTGCTGCTTCTGGCCCTGCTGGCCCTGCTGCTGCTGGCCCTGCTGCTGCTGGCCGGACTGCGCCATGGCGCCGACCTGCTGGCTGATCTGCTGCGCCTTCTGCAGGTGCTGTTCCAGGGTAGAGAGGGTGTTCTGGGCGTAGGATTTCAGCTCCTCATTCTGAAGCTGCTCGGCGTTCTTCTTATACAGGTCGACGTCCTTCTGGTGTTCCTCGACCATCTTCTGCATGTAGGCCTTGTCAAACTCCTGGCCCTGCTTCTGCTTCATCTGGTCGACCGTCTGCTGCTTGTCCTGCGGCAGCTCGGTCGGGGCCTGAATGCCCAGGTTCTCGATGATGGGGTTCAGCTTCTTGTTGGCTTCGCCGTGATCCTGAACCATCTGCTGGCCGAAGTCCTTGACCTGCTGGTTCTGCGCCTGCTGCCGGGCTGCCTCGCCCAGGGCGATCTCCAGGCGGTTGCCCACATAGGCGTCCTCGGCGAATTTCTTGGCCTGCTGGGCCACCTGGCCCTGCTGCTGGCCGCTTTGTGCCTGCTGCTGCTGCTGTTGCGGCTGCTGCTGCTGTGAACCCTGCTGCTGGGCCACAGCCGGCATGGCGGCGAACAGGGCGGCGATGGCGGTCGCGGTCGCAAAATGACGCATGGTGATGTTCTCCTTGGACGGTGAGCGCCACCGCTGCGTCCCGCCGCACCCGGCAGGCGGCGCCGGCGATGGCTCCGTGTCGAACAAACGCCACAAGCAAAATTAGGTTCACAGTACAGGAAGGATTGTTCTTACTTTTAACTTCCTCGCAAAAAACTAAAGGCGTGACCGCTATGCTATTTACATGATCTCCTACAAGTTACATTTTGCAGCACGGAAACATCCTTTTGTTTATTCTAGCCTTGCGGAAAGCTCGGCACCGGCCCTGCCGGATGGTCAGTCCACCGGCGCCAGAGTCTCCAGCGCGGCGCGGGTACGGCCGGGGAAGTCGGTGAACAGCCCGTCGACGCCCGCCTCCACCACCAGCAGGCGGACCAGCGCCGCCAGGTCGGGCATGCCCGGCGGCAGGCGGTCGGCGCGGACGGTGTAGGCATGCACCACCAGCCCGGCGGCGTGAGCGTCGGCGACCAGCGATGTCACGCCGGCGCCCGTCGCCACCTGCCGAATCCACGGCCCGATGCCGTCGGCGACCTGCGCCACCTCGGCCAGCCCCTCGGGCGTGCGCAGGTGGTCGTAATCGGTGCCGGGCGCGATCCCCCACCGGTTCTCGCCGATCAACTGCACCAGCCGCCCCCGCCAGCCCAGGTCCCGGCGCAGGCGCTTGAGTTCCTGGAAATCGAAGGTCTGAAGGAAGACCGGATCGCCCTCATCCGCATACCCATGATCGCGCAGCACCGCCAGCGTGGCGGCAGAGACGTCCAGCCCTTCCGCCCGATGGAAGGCGGGCGCCTTGATCTCGGGATAAACGCAGGTGGTCCGCCGCGTCGCCGCGTCCATACCCTGGATAAGCTGCAACTCCTCCGCCAGGGTCGGCACGAAGAACCGCGCCTGCCCCACCGGAAAGCGCCCAGGGAAAGCCGCCGCGCCGGTATCCGGGTCGCGCCGCTCGGTCACCGACAACCGGCGCACCTCCGCCAGCGTGAAATCGGCGGCGTAGTACCGGCCGTCGTCGCGGGCGCGGTCGGGGAAGACGGCGGCGACGTTCGTCGTCGTGTCCAGGTGGATGTCGTGCAGGACGATGGGCACGCCGTCGGCGGTCAACACCACGTCCTGCTCGATGCAGTCCGCCCCCAGCGCGTGGGCGGCGGCCTTGGCCGCCAGCGTGTGCTCCGGCAGCATGCCCGACGCCCCGCGATGGGCGATGACCAGGGCCTCGGCCGCCACCGCGCCCGCCGCCGGCACAGCCGCCAGCGCGGCGGCAAGGGCCAGCCGCGCCATTGTTGAACCGATCCGCACGCTTCATCCTCCCGTGATTGCGCTCCCAGGATGGCCGCGAGGGCCGGCCGGCACAAGCCGCGCCGCCTGCCGAAGATTTGTGCAGGAGCGAAGATCAACCGCCTCTTGCCCATCAGAGCGGCAGCGGCTACGGTTGTCGCCAATTGTCGACAATCTGGCTCGGGATCGTCACCACATGACCGCCGCCCCCTCGGCCGAGACCGTCCTTGCGCGCTGCGACGCCCTCGCCGCCCATACGGAGGAACCGGGCCGCCTGACCCGCACCTTCCTCACCCCCGTTCACGCATCGGCGGCGGCGGAGGTGCGCCGCTGGATGGAGGCCGCCGGCATGACGGTCCGCATGGACGGCATGGCGAACCTCATCGGCCGCTACGAGGGCGCGGAGCCGGACGCGCCGGCGGTCGTCATCGGAAGCCACCTGGACACGGTGCGCGACGCCGGGCGCTATGACGGCATGCTGGGCGTGCTGCTGGGCATCGACGCCGTGGCGCGGCTCAACGCCGCCGGCCGCCGCCTGCCGTTCGCGGTGGAGGTGGTGGGCTTCGGCGACGAGGAAGGGGTCCGCTTCGCCCGCACCCTGCTGGGCAGCCGCGCGCTCGCCGGCACGCTGGACGAGGCCGCCCTGTCCGCCACCGACGCCGGCGGCACCACGCTCGCCCAGGCGCTGGAGGCCTTCGGGCTGGCGCCGGATGGGTGGCGCGAAGCAGCCCTCGATCCGGCGCGGGTGCGGGCCTACCTGGAGGTTCACATCGAGCAGGGCCCGGTGCTCGAGCGCCTCAACCTGCCGGTGGGCGTGGTCACCGCCATCGCCGGCGCCACCCGCCTCGCCTTCACCCTGGGCGGCGAGGCCGGCCACGCCGGCACCGTGCCCATGGACGCCCGGCGCGACGCCCTGGCCGGCGCGGCGGAGGCCGTGCTGGCGGTGGAGTCGGTGGCGCAGGAGCACGGCGTGGTGGCCACCGTCGGCGTGCTGGAGGTTGCCCCCGGCGCGGTGAACGTGGTGCCCGGCCGGGCGCGCTTCACGGTCGACCTGCGCGCCGCCGGGGACGCCGCCCGCGAAAGCGCGCTGGAGAACCTGCGCGGGCGGATTCAGATGATCGCCGCCCGGCGCGGCCTGACGCTGGCCGCCGAGACCCTGCACGAGAACGACGCCTGCCCGTGCTCCCCGGCCTTGACCGACCTGCTGGCCGAGACGGTGGAGGACCACGGCCTGCCTGCCCACCGCCTGATGAGCGGCGCCGGCCACGATGCCATGGCCATGGCGGACCTGTGCGACGTCGCCATGCTGTTCGTGCGCTGCGCCGGCGGCATTTCCCACAACCCGGCGGAAAGCGTGACGGCCGAGGATGTGGCCGTGGCCGCCGACGTACTGTCCGACGCCCTCGCCCTGCTGGCCGAGCGGCCGCCCTTCCATCCCCAGGAGCCTCGCCCATGACCGACACCGCCGCCCGCCGCGCCGCCCTGACCCGCGCAGTGGACGCCCTGCACGCCGAGCAGACCCGGTTCCTGGCGGAACTGGTCAAGGTGCCCTCCGACAACCCGCCGGGCGACTGCCTGCCCCACGCCGAGCGCGCCGCCGACCTGCTGGAGGCCATGGGCTTCACGGTCGAGCGCCACGCCGTTCCCGACGACCTGGTGAAGGCCAACGGCATGATCCGTGCCACCAACCTGGTGGTGCGCAAGCGCTTCGGCGGCGACGGCGACGGCGATGGCGATGGCGGGCCGGTGATTGCGCTCAACGCCCACGGCGACGTGGTGGCGCCGGGCGACGGCTGGACCCGCGACCCCTACGGCGCGGCGGTGGAGGACGGCGTCATGTACGGGCGCGGCGTCGCCGTCTCCAAGTCCGACTTCGCCACCTACGCCTATGCCCTGAGGGCGCTGGAGCAGGTTGGCGCGGACGGATTGCGCGGCACGGCGGAACTGCACCTGACCTACGACGAGGAGGCCGGCGGCGCCATCGGCCCCAAGTGGCTGCTGGACGAGGGTATTTCCAAGCCGGACTACGCGGTGTCCGCCGGCTTTTCCTATCAGGTGGTCACGGCGCACAACGGCTGTCTGCACCTGGAGGTGACGGTGCGCGGCCGCTCCGCCCATGCCGCGCAGCCGGACTCGGGCGTCGACGCCATGGAAGCGGCGACCGGCATCCTGTCGGCCCTCTATGCCGGGCGGGCGCGGCTGGCGGAGCGCAAGAGCGCGGTGCCGGGCATCGGCTCGCCGACCCTGGTGGTGGGCCTGATCTCGGGCGGCATCAACACCAACGTGGTGCCCGACAAGGTGACCTTGCGCATCGACCGCCGCATGATCCCGGAAGAGACCGCCGAGGCGGCGCAGGGCGAGATCGAGGCGCTGATCCGCGAGGCGGCCGAGGTGTTCCCCGAGGTCTCGGTGGACGTCCGCCGGATCATGCTGGCCGAGCCTTTCGGGCCGGTGGAGGGCTCCGACCGCCTGGCCGCCGCCTTTGCCGAGGCGGCGACGGCGGCCTTCGGGACGGACATCGGCACGACCGGCATTCCGCTGTATACAGACGCCCGCCACTACGCGGCGGCGGGGGTGCCGACCGTCCTTTACGGCGCCGGGCCGCGCACCCTGCTGGAAGCCAACGCCCACCGCGCCGACGAAAAACTGGTGCTGGACGACCTCAAGCGGGCCACCGTCGCAGTGGCCGACGCGCTGGCGACCCTGTTGCGGTAGCGCGCGGCGGCGTGGCGGCGTGGCGGCGCGGCGGCCGCCTTACCCCCGCAGGGCGGCGATGTTGCCGGCGTAGGCGTCGGGGCCGCCCTTGAACACGGCGGAGCCCGCCACCAGCGCCGTCGCGCCGGCCGCGATGCAGCGCTTCGCGGTCTCGGGGTTCACGCCGCCGTCCACTTCCAGCTCGATGGGGCGGTCGCCGATCATCTGCTTGATGCGGCGGACCTTTTCCACCTGGCTCTCGATGAAGGACTGGCCGCCGAAGCCGGGATTGACGCTCATGACCAGCACCAGGTCCAGGCGGTCGAGCACGTATTCTAGGCAGCTTTCATGGGTTCCCGGGTTCAGCGACACGCCGGCCTTCTTGCCATGGCTGCGGATGAGTTGCAGCGTGCGGTCCAGGTGCACGCCGGCCTCGGCATGGACCGTGATGTAATCGGCGCCGGCCTTGGCGAAGGCCTCGATGTAGGGGTCGACCGGGTCGATCATCAGGTGGACGTCGAACACCTTGTCGGAGTGCGGCCGCAGGGCCTTCACGACGTCCGGGCCGATGGTGATGTTGGGGACGAAGTGGCCGTCCATCACGTCCACATGGACCCAGTCGGCCCCGGCGGCGTCGATGGCGCGGACCTCCTCGCCCAGCTTGGCGAAATCGGCGGACAGGATGGACGGGGCGATGTTCACGGACATGGCTGGAGGCTCTGTGCTCAAGGGGGAGAGGGGGTGCGGTGATAGCCACCAAGACACAAAGAACACCAAGAGGATGTGCTGACGGCGACGCCTTGAGTCAGCGGATGCGGCGATAGAAGAATTGCGGCGAAGCCGCCGTCCTGCTCACCCACCAACATCCGCTGTAGCGCGTTCTCCCGGTTTCTTGGTGTTCTTTGTGTCTTTGTGGCCCAAATAAACACCCGCCCGCCCCGAAGCACGAACTCCAGGACGGGCGGGCAACAACAGACCTTACTCGGCGGCGGCCGGAGCGCCGGCCTTGACCTTCGGGTCCAGTTCGCCGGCGGCGTAGCGCTTGGCCATGTCGGACAGCGGGATCGCCTTGATCTTGCTGGCCATGCCGGCGGCACCGAATTGCTCGTAACGGTCCTCGCAGACCTTCTGCATGGCTTCCATGGCCGGCTTCAGGTATTTGCGCGGGTCGAACTCGGCCGGCTTTTCCTGGAACACCTTGCGGATGGTGCCGGTGATGGCCATGCGGCAGTCGGTGTCGATGTTGACCTTGCGGACACCGTGCTTGATGCCCTCGACCACCTCTTCCACGGGCACGCCGTAGGTCTGCGGCATGGCGCCGCCGTGGGCGTTGATGAGGTCCTGCAGGTCCTGCGGAACGGCCGAGGAGCCGTGCATCACCAGGTGGGTGTCCGGCAGGCGGGCGTGGATCTTCTTCACCGTGTCCATGGCGAGGATGTCGCCGGTGGGCTTGCGGGTGAACTTGTAGGCGCCGTGGCTGGTGCCGATGGCGACGGCGAGCGCGTCCACCTTGGTGCGGGCGACGAAGTCGGCGGCCTGCTCGGGGTCGGTCAGCAGCGACTCGCGGTCGAGCGTGCCCTCGAAGCCGTGGCCGTCCTCCTTCTCGCCGGAGCCGGTCTCGAGCGAGCCGAGGCAGCCCAGCTCGCCCTCGACGGACACGCCGACCATGTGGGCCATCTCGGCGACTTTGCGCGAAACGTCGACATTGTATTCATAAGATGCCGGCGTCTTGGCGTCTTCCTCCAGCGAGCCGTCCATCATCACCGAGGTGAAGTTGGCCGAGATCGCCGACAGGCAGGTCGCGGCGCTGTTGCCGTGGTCCTGGTGCATGCAGACGGGAATGTCGGGGTACATCTCGGCGACGGCCAGGATCATGTGCTTGATCATGATGTCGCCGGCATAGCCGCGGGCGCCGCGGCTGGCCTGCAGGATCACCGGCGCGTCCACCTTCTTGGCGGCGTTCATGATCGCCAGCACCTGCTCCATGTTGTTCACGTTGAAGGCCGGCATGCCGTAGGAATGCTCGGCGGCGTGGTCGAGAAGCTGGCGCAGGGAAATGAGGGCCATGGTACGTGTCTCCCGATAAATGACCTAAAGAGTAAAGCACCACGGCCGCCCCCGGGGTCCCGGAGGCGGCCGTGAAAGCGGATCAGCGCTTCAGCCGGGCGGTCACCACGTCGGCCACGGCCTCGGCGGTGATGCCGAAGAACTGATAGAGCTGGTCGGCCGGACCGCTGGCGCCGAACTGGCGCATGCCGATGACCGCGCCGTCGTCGCCCACGTACTTCTCCCAGCCGTAGGTCGACAGAGCCTCGACGGCGACGCGGAAGACGCCCTTGCCCAGCACCTGCTGGCGGTAGTCGGTGGGCTGCTGGTCGAACAGCTCCTGGCAGGGCATGGAGACCACGGCCGCCTTGATGCCGACGTTGTTCAGCATGACCTGCGCGGTCAGGGCAAGCTGCACCTCAGACCCCGTGGCGATGATGGTGCAGTCGCGCGTGCCGTCCTCGGGCTCGCTGAGGACGTAGCCGCCCTTGGCGCACTGGTTTTCCGGGGTGTACTGGCGGATGGTCGGCAGGTTCTGGCGCGACAGGGCCAGCACGCTCGGCTGATCGTCGGTGTGCAGGGCGATCTGCCAGCACTCCGCGGTCTCGATGGCATCCGCCGGGCGCATGACCAGCACATTGGGCATGGCACGCAAGGACGCCAGGTGCTCGACCGGCTGGTGGGTCGGGCCGTCCTCGCCCAGGCCGATGGAGTCGTGCGTCATCACGTAGACGACGCGCTGGTTCATGATCGCCGACATGCGCAGCGCCGGGCGCAGGTAGTCGGTGAAGACCAGGAACGTGCCGCCGTAGGGGATGAAGCCGCCGTGCAGGGCGAGGCCGTTCATCATGGCGGCCATGCCGTGCTCGCGCACGCCCCAGTAGACGTAGTTGCCGGCATAGTGGCCGGCCTCGACGCCGCTCATCTGCTTGGTGTTGGTGAGGTTCGACCCCGTCAGGTCGGCGGAGCCGCCGACGATCTGCGGCAGGGCCGGCACGATGTGCTCCAGGCACTGCTGGCTGGCCTTGCGGGTGGCGACCTTCACCTGATCTTCCGCGCACTTCTTCTTGTAGTCGTCCAGGCCGCGCTCCCAGCCCTTGGGCAGCTTGCCGGCGACGAAATCGAAGAAGGCCTCGCGCTTGTCGGCGGGCTCGGCGTCCACCGTCTGCTCCCAGGCGCGGCGGGCCTTGGTGCCGCGCTCGGCGGCGGCGCGCCAGGCGTTCAGAACGTCTTCGGGCACCTCGAAGGGCGCGTGCGGCCAGTCGAGCGCCTCGCGCGTGGCGTTGATCTCGGCCTCGCCCAGCGGCGCGCCGTGGGTCTTGGCGGTGCCGGCGAGCGACGGCGCGCCGTAGCCGATGACGGTGCGGCAGGCGATCAGGCTGGGGCGCGGGTCGCTCTTGGCCTTCTCGATGGCGGCGGCGACGGCCTCGGGGTCATGGCCGTCGACGGCCTGGGTGTGCCAGTGGGCGGCCTCGAAGCGCTTGAGCTGGTCCTCGCTGGTCGCCTTGGAGGTCTCGCCGTCGATGGTGATCTGGTTGTCGTCCCAGAACACCACCAGCTTGCCCAGCTTCTGGTGACCGGCGAACGAGACGACTTCCTGGCTGATGCCTTCCATCAGGCAGCCGTCGCCGGCGATCACCCAGGTGTAGTGGTCGACAAGGTCCGACCCGAAGCGGGCGTTCATCATGCGCTCGCCCAGCGCCATGCCGACGGCGTTGGCGATGCCCTGGCCGAGCGGGCCGGTGGTGGTCTCGGCGAAGTCGACGTGGCCGTATTCCGGGTGGCCGGCGGTGCGGGCGCCCAGCTGGCGGAAGTTCTGGATCTGCTCGATGTCCACGTCCTTGTAGCCCAGCAGGTAGGCCAGGGAATAGAGCAGCATGGAGCCGTGACCGGCCGACAGCACGAAGCGGTCGCGATCCGGCCAGCGCGGCGCGGTGGGGTCGACCTTGGCGAAACGGGTGAACAGGACGGCCGCGACGTCGGCCATGCCCATGGGCATGCCGGGGTGGCCGCTGTTCGCCTTCTGCACGGCGTCCATGGACAGGAAGCGAATGGCGTTGGCCATCTTCCGGATGTCGACGGGGCTCTTGGTGGCGGTATCGGTCATTCTCTCACTTTCCGTGGTGCGGTGCAGGTCGGCGCGATGTGCTGAAACGACGGGTCGGTGCTTGGGCCGGATGGCTCAGATGGCATAGTGGCCCATGGCCGCCTTGACCAGGTGATAGGTAATCATCAGCTGCGACAGCGCCAGCGGGTGGCTCATCTTGGCCCGGTGCTCGCGGTCGTCCATGTACTGGCCCAGGTTGGCGCGCAGGTGGCTGGCCTCCGGAATCAGGTTCCACAACAGGTCCTCGATCGCCTTGGCCCGCTTGTTATCCAGATCGCCGGAGATTTCAAGTTCGTCGACGGGCTTGCCGTCGATATCCCGCGCCAGCGTCAGGGACACCTTGTCCTTGGAGCCTTCCAGGATGGGCGAAAGATCGGGGTGCGGCAACGTCGGGCGCAGGGTGTGGCGCACGTTCAGGTGCGGCCCCGTCTCGTCGAACCGGCCCTCGGGGCGGACGAACTTCACCACCATGTCGGCGAAGGTGCGCTGCGGCAGGATGTAGAGGTCGCTGTCCGACGCGCGGGTCTGGAGCGACTCGCGCACCTCGGACTCGTCATAGCCGCGCTGGCTGGTGTCGCGGTCGATCTTCCAGCGAACGCGCAGGTCCTCTTCCGGCTCCAGGTAGACCTTGACGTCATAGCAGTCGCGCATGGCCCGCGTGGTGTAGCCGTGCAACCCCTCGACGATGACGTAATCCCCAGGCCGCACGTACTGCGGCGCCTTCAGGCTGCCGTCGGAATGGTCGTAGACGGGCTTGAGGATGGGCTGCCCCTGGCGCAGGAGGCGCAGGTGCTGCTCCATGATGTCCATGTGGTTGGCGCGCGGGTCCAGGGCCGACAGGCCAAGCGCCTTGCGCTCGGCGCGGTCGTGGCGGTGATAGTCGTCCAGCGAGATGACCGTGACCCGCTCCGCCCCCAGGATCTGGGCCACACCGGCGGCGAAGGTGGACTTGCCGGCCGCACTGTCGCCGACGATCCCCAGAATGATGGGCCGGTCGAGCACGGCCCCCGGCTGCGTCATGCCGGGAAAGGGCACGGCCGTCGCGCTCATCGCCCCGCTCCCGGATTGCGCACCCACGACGTCAGCACCTGCCGCCCCGACAGCCCGCCGCCCACCAGCAGGGTTTGCAGGCACAGGCCCTCGGGCGTTTCCGCCGGACCGTTGAGAAGCAGCCCGTTGGCGATGCCGGTGGCGCAGAAATGCAGGGAACGCGCCGGAGCGGACACCATGTCGTCCAGGCTCATCCAGCGATCCGTGTCCATGCCTGCGGCGGAAACGGCCATGCGCTCCGTGTTGAGCTGCGGATTGATGCGGCCGTGGAAGGACCCGCCCAGCGCCTTGATCGCGCAGGCGGTGATGACGCCCTCCGGCGTGCCGCCGGTGCCCATCATGGCATCGACGCCCGAACCCGGAATGGCAGCCATCAGCGCGCCGGCCACGTCGCCGGCGGCGTGCAGGGCGACTCCGGCGCCGGTCGCCTGGATGGCCTCCACCAGGCGGCGATGGCGCGGCTTTTCCTGAACGTAGACGACCAGTTCGCCCACCGGCTTGTCCAGGGCGTCGGACAGGCAGCGCAGGCGCTCCGCCACGGGCGCGGCCGGATCGATGCGCCCCACCACGGCGGGCGGACCGGCCAACTTTTCCATGTAGAAGGCGGGACCGGGGCGGAACAGGCTGCCGGCGGGTGCCAGCGCCAGCACGGACAGGGCGTTGTTCAGCCCGCCCTGGGCCAGGTAGGACGTCCCCTCCACCGGGTCGACGGCGATGTCGAAGGCATCCGCCGCATCGGCCTTGCCCAGCACGAGGCCCGGCGGCAGGACGGGCCCCGCGACATCGGCCTCGTCGCCCACCACCAGCGTGCCGTTCAGGGCCAGGGTGCCCAGCGCCCGGCGCATGGCCTCGGCGCTTGCGCGGGCGGCGCCGGGCCGATCGCCCTCGCTCAGCCACGCGCGCGCGGCCACGGCCGCCGCCTCGGTGGCGGCGCGCAGGGCGTAGGTGAACGCACTTTGGAACGGCGGCGGATCGGCCGGAGCCGCCGCCGAGGAGCCATGATACATCGTCGGTTCCCTGTCCCCGCGCCGCCCTGGCATGCGGCGCGGGCGATGGTCCGCCGGTCGCAGACCCTACCCGGCGGAGTGGTCGCGCGCACGCGCGGGAAGTCGGTCGGGACTTAGCCCCCGACGCCCGCGAATGCAACACCTAATTCCACGACCGCGCCATGCGTCCGGGTGGGGCGGCGGGCTACAGCCGCCGTGCCAGGGCGTTCTCCGCCTTCGGCTCCCAGGACCCTCTCGCAATGGCCTCTCCGCCGCGGAAGGCAAGCCAGCTCTCGCGGCCGTAGTGCGGCAGCGGCCGGACCAGAGCCTCAAGAGCCGCGGCATCGCGCACCGCCACCACCAGCGTCGGAGAGGGGGCTTCCCGGACCGACCAGACGACGGCCGAGGCGTCCTCGGGCACCTCCGGCGGGGCGGCGACGCCCAGCCGATCGGCCACCGCGCGCGGCGCCCCTTGCGCGACGATCAGGGCCGGGCGGTCGCGGTCCCAGTCCGCCGCCACGTCCACCGACCGCGCGCCCAGCATGCGGGCGGCGAGCGTCGCGGCCGTTTCCTCCGCTGTCTCCGGCAGGCCCTGGGCCACCACCTGCGCGTCCGGGGCCAGGGTGACGTCGCGCAGCGTGGCCGTGCGCTCGCCCTCGGCCAGGTGGCGGAACAGGTGGTGGTCGGGATCGACCCGCACCGCTCGGGCCGCGGCATCCGTGTCCAGCACGACCGTCCGCCGCCGGGCCGACAGGGGCACCAGATGCTGCTCCGTTCCCGCCGCCGTCTCGACCTCCACCGGCACGCGCAGGGCATAGGGTTCGCCGGCCTGCGCCAGGGTGACGCGCACCCCGCCGTCCACGGCCTCCGCCGCCTCCAGCGCCAGGGTGGGCGCACCGGTGCGGGTCAACCACTGGTCGAAGAAGGCCGACAGGTCCATGTCCGACGCCGCCTCGAACGCCTCGCGGAAGTCGCTCCAGCCGGCGGTGCCGCCGCGGTGGTCGGCGTAGACGGCGGCGACGCCGTTACGGAAAGCCTCCTCGCCGATGCGGCGCTCCAGCATGTGGAAGACGAAGGCGCCCTTGCCGTAGCCGGTCACCTGGTCGCGGGCGTGCAGCTTGCCGCGGAAGGCGGTCAGCGGCTGGTCTTCCCCGGCCGGCAGGGCGGCGTAGTCGCGCAGCCAATCGCGGCGCATGGCGTCCTTGCGGGCGGGGTCGGCCAGGGCGTAGTCGGCCATGTAGGTGGTCAGCCCCTCGGCCCAGTTGCCGCTGCCCGGCGCCACGCGCACGGCGTTGCCCCACCACACATGCAGCACCTCGTGCGGCAGCGACTGGGTGCGCATGAACGGCAGGTGCAGGATGCGCCGCGAGACATAGGTCATGCCGGGATAACCCAGCCCCACCGGATGGGGCGCCGACACAACGGCGAAACCGTCGTAGGGGTACGGCCCGATGACACCGGCGTAATGGTCGATGTGCCGCGCAACGTCGTCCAGGTAGGCGCCGGACAGCCGGCCGGGCACGTCGTTGTGGAAGTAGGTGCGCAGGCGAATGCCGTCGTGCATGCGCTCCGTCACGCCGTAGGGACCGGCGAACAGGGTCGGCGGCTCACCGGCATAGGCGCGGAAGGTGGCGCGCATGCGGCCCTCGGCCGTTTCCTCCTCCGCCACCAGGGCGCCGGTCATGGCGGCGCGCTGGCCGGGCGGCAGGATCACCGTGACCTCCAGTCGGTCGGCGTCGGTGGCCCGCGGGAACCAGGCGTAGCCGCCCGGCAGCCAGGTTCCCTCCGGTGCCAGGCCCGGCGGCTCCGGCGCGGCCAGGGTGCCGGCATAGGTGATGGTCGCCACCTCCGCCCCCGCCGGCAGGGACAGCCGCAGCGTCTCCCCGTCGCGCCGCACCTCGACGGGCTCTCCGCCGACGGTGGCGGTCTCGACCGCCAGGCCCTCGCCCAGCGTCAGGGTCAACGGCCCGGTGTGGCCGGCGGGCAGGGTCAGGCGGTCGGTACCCTCCAGCCGGCCCTTGGCCGGGTCCAGGCTGAGCATCAGGTCGTGGGCCACCTGGGCGAGCGCGGCGCCGGGCAACGCGCAGGTCAGCGCCAGCAGCAGGACCAGGGGCAGCGGCAGGCGCGGCGACGGCGACGACGGACGGCGGATCATGGGCACCTCCTTGCGGACATGCGACCATCCTGCCAGCCCGCCGCCGCCGCGTCAGCCGTCACGCCACGGCCGCGTCGTCCCACGTCTGGATGTTTTCGAAGGTCACCATGCCGTCGTCGCGCACGGCGATGGTCAGCGGATCGCCCGAGCCGGAAACCACGGAGACACCCTCGGTGCTGTCCACCCAGTCCTTGAGCTGCTTTTGGTTGCCGATCTCGGCGCCGTAGCCGGGATCGGTGAACGAAAGCGTCTCGCCGTTGCGCCAGTCGGCGATGACGTCGTGCCCGAAGACGCCGTCCAGAACGAAGGTGTCCTTGCCGCCGCCGCCCTCCAGCCGGTCGTTGCCCTCCTCGCCGTTCAGGATGTCGGAGCCGCCGTTGCCGAAAAGAACGTCGTCGTCCTCGCCGCCCCACATGCGGTCGTCGCCCTGCCGGCCCTTGAGGATGTCGTTGCCCTCGCGGCCGTCCATGAGGTCGGTCTTGCCCGAGCCCACCAGCACGTCGTCGATGTCGTCGCCCAGCATGCCGACCACGTCGGCGGCCGCCACCATGTCGGCGGCGGCGGGCGAGAGGGTGGTGATGGTGTCGACGGAGACGCCATAGTCGAAGTTGTCGATAATCAGGAAGTCGTCGGCGCCCAGGTCCCCATAGATGGGGGACTTCAGCAGTTCCGGGAAGGATTCGGTGAACCGCGTGATGTCGTGTTCCGGCGTGGTCGATGCCTGGAACAGCTGCGCGGCGTAGGACAGCGGGTTGGTGGGATCGTACTCGGGCGCCACGGCGCTGGGATTCACGGCGTACCAGATGTTGTTGATGACGTTGGCGGCGTCCTGGCCGACGATCTCGCCGATCAGGTCGTTGGTGAAGGCCAGTTCGACCATCGGCTTGTCGGGATGGTAGCCGGTGACCGGCGAGTTGAAGGTGATCCCCTCGATGTTCAGGGCGTCATAGGTGCTGCCGGTGGTTTCCAGCCAGTCGAAGGTGCCGGTGGTGGCCGCCCCGCCCAGGCTGTGGCCGGTCAGCAGGACATCGGAGATGCCGTTGCCCATGGCGTAGTCGAACACCGTCTCCACCAGGCCCTTGAGGTCGTTGAAGTACTGCGACCGCAACCGGTCGGAATCCAGCGTCCAGTATTCCAGCATGTCGTACCACGGCTCCTCCGACGAGGTGCCGGCGAAGCTGATGGCGAGCGTGCCGTCGTCGCTCATCATCACCACGGCCGAGGCATTGCCGTTGATGTAGAATCCGGTGGTGGGGTCGAAGGTGCCGGGGTCGCCGTCGGGCAGCGTCAGGTCTTCGAGCAGCGGCGACCAGCCCTCGACGGTGGTGGGGCCGGACCCGGGACGGTCGTAGACGGCCAGCGACAGGCGGCTGGCATCGATGATCTCGGCGTCGGTGAAACCGTTGACGTTCAGGATGCCGGTGTCGGCGGTGGTTTGCGCAGGCATGTGCAGGGGCTCCGTTTCGTCTCTCGCGCGGCAACTGTCGCAGGGGACACGCTTTGAACGAACCGCAATAAGGGCGAGCGAGAGGCGACGAAGGTCGGGCGCCCACCCAGACCGAAGAACTGTTGCGGTATCAGGATGCCTGCACCCTGCACGTCTTTCGGACTTTCGTGCCGGAAGAGGAACGGAAGTCGCGCCCTCGCGTTTTTCCCGCGTCGGGTTTGCTGAACCGACCGTGAACCGACCGCGCCGCGCCTACCGACGCCGACGGAGCCCCTGCATGACCCGCGCCCTGCTCGCCGAGCCGCGCGACCCCGCCGACAGCCCCGCCCCGTTCCGCCTGTGCCACGAGGTTGCCGAGGCGTGGGAGGCCGTCGCCGATGACCTGGCGGCGGCGCGGCGTTCCATCGACTTCGAGCAGTACATCGTGGGCAACGACGCCATCGGCCGCCGCATCCTGGGCATCATGGCCGACCGCGCGCGGGCCGGCGTGCGGGTGCGCGTGCTGCTGGACTGGTTCGGAAGCCTGCCGCTGAAGGACTCGGACGCGGTGCGCGACCTGCACGAGGCCGGCGGCACCGTGCGCTTCTACAATCCGCTGACGGCGCGTGCCGTGCTCATGGCGCCGACGCGCATCCACCGCGACCACCGCAAGATCGTCCTCATCGACGGCGAGGTCGCGTGGCTCGGCGGCATCTGCTTTACCGACCGCATGTGCGACTGGCGCGACACCTTCATGCGCGTCGGCGGTACCGTACCGCGCCCCATGGCCGAGATGTTCGACCTGTCCTGGCGCCGCGCCGAGCATCCCACGGCCAAGCGCCGCATGACCCGCGCGGAGGCGGAACGCGACGTCTACCACCGGCAGGACGGGCCGTTCCGCTACATGGTCAACAGCCCGGAAAAACCCATCCGCCGCGACCTGTTCCGCTGCGTCCTCGAGCGCATCGACGAGGCGACGCACACCCTGCGGCTGACCACACCCTACTTCGTGCCCGAACACCGCCTGCTGCGCCACCTGACCGCCGCCGCCCGGCGCGGGGTGGTGGTGACGCTGCTGCTGCCCGAGGTGAGCGACCATCCGCCGCTGGACATCCTCGGCCGCGCCTTCGCCGAACGGCTGGTGCGGGCGGGGTGCACCGTCCACTTCTTTCGCCACCGCATGATGCACGCAAAGGTGGCCATCGTGGACGACGCCTGGGCCTGCGTCTCCAGCCACAACCTGGACCGCCTGAGCAGCCGCCTCAACCTGGAGAACGGCGTGACGTCCGGGGACCCGACCTTCATCGCCGCCCTGAACGACCGGTTCGACCGCGACCTGGAGAACAGCATCACCGAGCCGCCGGCGCTGGAGAGCTGGAAACCGCTGCTCGACCCGCTGCTGCGCCTGTTCGGCCGGGTTTTCTAAAGTATGATCGAAAAGGGCTCTATCCTTCGAAGCCGTCGAGGAAGCTGGAGAGGTTCGCCGCCAGGTGGTCGACGGCATAGCCGCCTTCCTGAATCAGCACCGTCGGCAGGCCGGCGCCGGCAATGGCCCGACCCAGGCGCGCGAAACCGGGCGTGGTGACGGCGAAGGCGGCCAGCGGGTCGTCCTTGAAGGTGTCGAACCCCAGCGACAGCACCAGCACCGACGGCGCGAACCGCGCCACCGCCGCCAGGCTCCGCTCCACCGCGTCGAGGAAGGCATCCTCCGACGATCCCAGGGGCAGCGGCAGGTTCAGCGTCGCGCCCAGGCCGGCGCCGGCGCCGCGCTCGTGCGCATGGCCGGCCATGAAGGGGTAGAACTCAGCCGGATCGCCGTGGACGGAGGCGAAGAACACGTCATCCCGCCGCCAGAAGATGCCCTGCGTGCCGTTGCCGTGATGCACGTCCACGTCCAGCACCGCCACCCGCGGCGGCCGGCCCTGGGCGGCGAGCAGCCGGCGTGCTTCCTCGGCGGCGATGGCGGCGTGGTTGAGGTAGCAGAAGCCTCCCGCCATGTCGCGGCCGGCGTGGTGCCCCGGCGGCCGGCAGAGGGCGTAGGCCGCCCCCTCCCCGCCCGTCGCCACCGCCCGCGCGGCCGCCACGGCGCAATCGGACGCGGCGACGGTGGCGCGCCATGTGCCGTCGGCGATGGGGCAGGCGGTATCACTCATGTGGAATCCCGCCTGCCCGACCACGCTGGATGGATACGACAGCATGTCCGGCCCGCGGTGGACGTTGGGAATGACCACCGGCGCCGCATCGGGCAGGGCCGACCACCGCGCGAAGGCGGTCTCCAGGAAGGCCAGATACTCGGCAGTGTGGACGGCGGCGCGCTGGGCGGGGCCGGCGGGCGGCGCATCCTCCACCCGGTCGCCGCGCGCCCGCAGCGCCTCCAGCACCGCCGCCACGCGCTCGGGCCGCTCCGGCACCGGCCGGGGCTGGCCGCGCACCAGAAACTGCGGCGGCTGGTGCAGGGCTGTGTCGGGATGGTGGAAGCAGAGCATGGCGCGCGGGTCCTCGGGCCGGGGGTGTACCGCTCCATAAAGCGGCGGAAGAACCCGACCCGGCAAATAGGAAATCCCCATTGGGCCCATAGCGTCACGCTATGGCAGACTGCGCCCCGCATTCCCGATCGGTACATGCTGACGGTATCCACCAGTTCCCGGGGGCGCTCGGCACTGGCGACCACCGCTGCCCACACACTGGAGTCGGTGGAAAGCGAGGCGAAAAGGGCCCGCCATGCCCAGGC
This sequence comes from Caenispirillum salinarum, assembly GCF_044803115.1. Taxonomy (GTDB): domain Bacteria; phylum Pseudomonadota; class Alphaproteobacteria; order Rhodospirillales; family Rhodospirillaceae; genus Caenispirillum; species Caenispirillum salinarum_A. The sequence continues at coordinate 4,202,051 of NZ_CP085224.1, forward strand.
GCAATTGTTCGAACGGGGACGCGCGCTTCCAGTCCCGAAGACGCCGGAAACAGCGGCACAGACGGTGTTCCGCGCAGGCTTCCGGCACGGTCGTATGTTGCACAAAAATTAATCCGTGCCTCAAAAATGGCATGCCTGGGTTGGATCGGACGCAACCTTCTTGTATGATCCCCCCATTCCAGAGGATGACGCCGCCCCGAACCGGCGGGTGGCGCGCCCCGTCAGACCGACCGGAGCCGGCCACGCGCTCCGGACCCACATCGGCGCGAGTTCCAGATCCGATACGGCACCACCGCAAGGGGGCCACGCGGCAGGAACAAACACAGCACGCCCGCACCGCGGACGGCAACCGGCACGCCTGCGCGACCGCCGGAGAGAGCCTCGCGTCCGACGACAACGCCATGTGCCCGAGGGCGGCACGGACCCGCGCGGCCAACGCCACGCGGCCGCCCGCCCCCGCGCCTGACAGAGGGAGCAAGAGAGCCTTGACGGACTCCTACATCTTCACGTCCGAATCCGTGGGCGCCGGCCACCCGGACAAGCTGGCCGACAACGTTTCCGACGCCGTTCTGGACGCGATCCTGGAGCAGGACCCCAAGGCCCGCGTGGCCTGCGAAACCATGGTGAACACCGGCATGTGCATCCTGTCGGGCGAGATCACCACCACCGCCAACGTCGATTACACGCAGGTCGCGCGCGACACCATCCTGGACGTCGGGTACGACGACCCGCGGTTTGGCTTCGACGGGCGGTCCTGCGCCGTGCTGGTGGCGCTGGACAAGCAGTCGCCGGACATCGCCCAGGGCGTCGACGAGGGCGCGGGCCTGGACCTGGACCAGGGCGCGGGCGACCAGGGCCTGATGTTCGGCTATGCCTGCCGCGAAACCGACGAGCTGATGCCGATGCCCATCGAACTGGCCCACCGCATGACCGAGCGCCAGCGCGAGGTGCGCAAGTCCGGCACGCTCAAGTGGCTGCGCCCCGACGTCAAAAGCCAGGTCTCGGTGCGCTACGAGGGCGGCAAGCCCACCGGCATCGATGCCGTCGTCCTGTCCACCCAGCATGACGAGGACGTCGACCACGCCACCCTGCGCGAGGCCGTCATCGAGGAAATCGTCCGCCCCTGTCTGCCGCAGGGCTTCCTGGACGACAACACGGCCTTCCACATCAACCCGACCGGGCGCTTCGTCATCGGCGGCCCCGTGGGCGATTGCGGCCTGACCGGACGCAAGATCATCGTCGACACCTACGGCGGCATGGGCCGCCACGGCGGCGGCGCCTTCTCGGGCAAGGACCCGTCCAAGGTCGACCGCTCCGCCGCCTACGCCGCGCGCTATGTGGCCAAGAACATCGTCGCCTCCGGCCTGGCCGAACGCTGCGAGGTCCAGGTGGCCTATGCCATCGGCGTCGCCCAGCCGGTGTCCATCCGCGTCGACTCCTTCGGCACGTCCAAGGTGCCGGAAGCCCGCATCGAAGCCATGGTGCGCGAGCACTTCGACCTGCGGCCCAAGGGCATCGTCGCGATGCTGGACCTGCTCAAGCCCATCTACCGCCCCACCGCCTCCGGCGGGCATTTCGGCCGGTCCGGCTTCCCCTGGGAAAAGACCGACAAGGCCGAGGCCCTGATGGCCGAGGCCGGCAAGCTGGTGCCCGCGGAATAAGAGGAGCCGACCCATGGCGACCATCGACACCAAGGAACCGAACGCCGAACTGGTGGCGAAGACACAGCACTATGGCGACGATCCGCTTGCGGTGCGCGACAGCGACCATTACCGCAACGAGTACGTGAAGACCTTCGTGGAGAAGTGGGACGAGCTGATCGACTGGGACGCCCGCGCCGAAAGCGAGGGACAGTTCTTCATCGACATCCTCAAGGCCCGCGGCAAGAAGAAGATCCTGGACGTGGCGACCGGCACCGGCTTCCACTCCGTCCAGTTGATGAAGGCCGGCTTCGACGTCACCTCCGTCGACGGCTCGGCGGCCATGCTGGCCAAGGCGTTCGAGAACGCCAAGGACCACCGTCTGATCCTGCGCACCTGCCAGGCGGACTGGCGGTTTCTCAACCGCGACCTGCACGGCAAGTTCGACGCCATCATCTGCCTGGGCAACAGCTTCACGCACCTGCACGACGAACACGACCGCCGCCGCGCGCTGGCGGAGTTCTATGCCGCGCTGAAGCATGACGGCGTGCTGATCATCGACCAGCGCAACTACGACGCCATCCTGGACAGCGGATACTCGTCCAAGCACAAGTATTACTACTGTGGCGACAAGGTCACGGCCGAGCCGGCGCACATGGATGACGGCCTGGCGCGGTTCCAGTACTCCTTCCCCGACGGGTCGCAGTACACCCTGAATATGTTCCCGCTGCGCAAGAACTATACGCGCCGCCTGCTGTCGGAGGCCGGCTTCCAGTACGTGCGCACCTTCGGCGACTTCCAGGAGACGTACCAGGAGGACGAACCGGACTTCTTCATCCATATCGCCGAAAAGACCCACGAGCGCGGCCGCAGCGACCACGACCGCGAGAAGATCGCCTCGGTGGCCGAGACCTATTACGACAGCGGCGACGCCGACAACTTCTACTTCACCATCTGGGGCGGCGAGGACATCCACATCGGCCTCTATTCCGACAAGGCCGGGGAAACCATCAAGGACGCCAGCCGCCGCACGGTGGATACCATGGCCGAGCAGGTCTCGCTGGACGAGACGTCGCGTGTTCTCGACATCGGCGCGGGCTATGGCGGCGCGGCGCGGCGCCTGGCGTCGACGCGCGGCTGCAAGGTGCACTGCCTCAACATTTCCGAGACGCAGAACGCCACCAACCGCCGCCTGACCGAGGAACAGGGCCTGTCCGACAAGGTGACCGTGGTGCACGGCAGCTTCGAGGACATTCCCGAGCCCGACAACCGCTTCGACGTGGTGTGGTCGCAGGATGCCATCCTGCACTCGGGCGACCGCGAGCGGGTGCTGGAGGAAGCCTTCCGGGTGCTCAAGCCCGGCGGGCACATGATCTTCACCGACCCCATGGAAGCCGACGACGTGCCCGAGGGCGTCCTGCAGCCGGTCTACGACCGCATCCACCTGGAAAACCTGGGATCCATCGGCTTCTACAAGGACGCGGCGGCCCGCGTCGGGTTCGAGGTGGTGTCGGTGACGGACTACACCGGCCACCTGCCCACCCATTACGGCCGCGTCGCCGAGGTGCTGCGCGAGGAGTACAACCAGGTCGCCAAGGTGTGCAGCCGCGGCTACATGGACCGCATGCTGGTCGGCCTGGACAACTGGGTGACGGCCGGCACCGCCGGTCACCTGGCGTGGGGCATCCTGCACTTCCGCAAGCCGGAATAAGCGGGTTGTTTTTCGCGGGGGAGGCCCGGCCTCCCTCGCGCTTCCGCGCTGAACTGGGCGGTAGTGACTGACCGGGCGCGCGGACCGGTGGTGGGCTGGCCCCAAACGCCGTCAGGCGCTCATGCCTCACGGCGGCGGCAGGGTGGCGATCAGCGCCGTCAGCGTCACCACCGACAGCACGGTGGACAGCAGCACCACTGCCGTCGCGCGGTTGACGTAGATGTCGAACTTGCGCGCGAAGACGTAGACGTTCGCCCCCGCCGGCATGGCGCCGGCCAGCACGGCCACCGTCACCCATTCGGTGCGCAGCTCGAACACCAGGGCGGCGAAGACCCACACCAGCACCGGCAGCACCAGAAGCTTCAGCGCCGTCATCACCAGCGCCTCGCGCAGATCGCCGGCGATGCGGCAGGTCGCCAGCGTCGCCCCCACGGCGAACAGCGCCACCGGCGCAGCACCCCGGCCGACGAGCGCCAGCGTCTCGTCCACCACGCCCGGCAGGCGCAGGCCGAGCATGCCGAACACCAGTCCAGACAACGCCGCGATGACGATGGGATTGAGGAACACCGACTTGAGTGTCCCGCCCAGGCGCCGGACCCAGCTGCCGCCGCCGCTGCGTCCGGCCTCGATGGCGAGCGTCGTGGCGGTGAACAGGATGGCCGAGTGCACCATGATGATGAGCATCAAGGGCACCAGTCCGGCGTCACCGTAAGCCCGCTGGACCAGCGGCAGGCCCACCAGCACCAGGTTTCCGAAGCCGCCCGACATGGCCGCCAGCCCGCAGGCCTCGGCACTGTTGCGGAAGACGAAGCGCGACACCAGCCAGCCCAGCGCGAAATGCAGCAGGGCGGCGGAGAAGAACCCGGCGATCAGGCGCGCGTCGAACCGCCCCTCCACCGCACCGTTGGCGAGCGTGCGGAACAGAAGCGCCGGAATGGCCAGGAAGAATACGAAGTTGACGATGCCCGAAACGCCGGCCTCGGATATGAGCGACCGGCGGGCGAAGATCCATCCCAGCGCCATGACGCCGAAGATGGGCAGGACGATGCCGAGGGTTTCCGTCACCGCGTCAGTCCGCGTCGGCCAGCAGACCGCGCAGGATGATGCGCGTCAGCGTCTCTGCCGCGGTCTCGAAATCGGCGTCGTCCAGGTCCTGCTTCCCCAGCACGGCGGCGACCTGCACGCCGAAGTCGGCATAGGTCTGCGTCGTCGCCCAGATCATCACCAGCAGGTGGTGCGGATCGACGGGGCGGATGCGGCCCTGCGCGATCCACTGTTCGATCACGCGCGCCTTGGCGTCCGTCCAGTCCTTGAGCGTGGTGCGCAGATACCCGATCAGGTTGGGCGCGCCGTGGATGATCTCGTTGGCGAAGACCTTGCTGCCCAGCGGGCGTTCGCGCGACAGGCGCAGCTTCAGCCGCACGTAGTGGGAAATGGCCTCTTCCGGGTCCTCGATCGAATCGAACTCGGCCGCCGCCGCGAACCAGGTGTTGACGATGTCTTCCAGCACCTGGTGATACAGGTTTTCCTTGGTCTTGAAATAGTAGTGCAGGTTGGCCTTCGGCACGCCGGCCAGTTCCGCGATGCGCCCGGTTGTGGCGCCCTTGTAGCCGAATTCGGCAAACACCTGCTCGGCGGCGCTGAGTATAAGTGCCTGAGTTTCCTCGCGGTTACCGGATTTGTTGGACTTCAATGCGGGTTTTCGCGCCGAGGCCATGTGAATTTCCCAGAAAATTGCTCGAATACAAACTTGACCAATCGGTCAAGCGATGGCTAGCATGAATATGTCGGAAGCGGACTCGACCCACAAAAACCATAAGGGCGCGTCCGTGTCCACCGGAGCTAGGGAGGCGCCGATGGACGCACCGACGGAAACGTCTCGGGAAAGGTGAGCCGCGGGCTGATGCCCGGAGGACTCGACACGCCACCCGATACACCCGCCCATCCCGCGCGCACGGGATGGCGAAAACTGGGAGATCATCATGCGCGACATCATCCTCAGTACCCCCGACACCACCTGACGACGGCCGCGCGGCCGCACTTCGGCCGTCGACTGTCCACGACATTCGCGGACACGCCCGCCCCGCCCGCGCCCGACCCGCGCGCCGGCTGACGGGATAGGTGTATCCGCACGCGGTTGATCCTCCGCCCCTTCGCCCGTCATCGCGGGGCGAAGACGCTCGCGCCTCGCCGCATCGTCGGCCAGCGCGGCGCCGGGAGAGGTCTGCCCGCACCGACCATGACCGCCGCGTCCGGCTCCCCCGCCGGCCGCGAACGCCCCCGGCTTGCCCGACGCCAGCCGGCCGAAGGGGCATCCCCCGACCCAGGGAGCACACGATGACCGCGCTTCAGAACCTGAAAATCAACGGCGAGCGTCTGTGGGACAGCCTGATGGAGATGGCGAAGATCGGCGCCACCCCCAAGGGCGGCGTCTGCCGCCTGGCGCTGACCGACCTGGACAAGCAGGGCCGCGATCTGTTCGTGCAGTGGTGCAAGGACGCCGGCTGCACCATCCGCGTCGACAAGATGGGCAACATCTTCGCCCGCCGCGAAGGGAAGAACCCGGCCCTGCCGCCCATCGTCACCGGCAGCCACCTGGACAGCCAGCCCACCGGCGGGCGCTTCGACGGCGTCTATGGTGTGCTGGCGGGGCTGGAGGTGATTCGCACGCTCAACGACCTGAACTACGAGACCGAAGCGCCGGTCGAGGTGGCGGTCTGGACCAACGAGGAAGGCTCGCGCTTCGCCCCGGCCATGGTGTCGTCGGGCGTCTTCGCGGGCGTGTTCGACCTGGACTACGGCCTGTCGCGCAAGGACCAGGACGGCAGGACCATGGGCGAGGAACTGGAGCGCATCGGCTACTCCGGCCCCGACGACGCCAGCCACGCCGCCCACCCGGTCGGCGCCTACTTCGAGGCGCACATCGAGCAGGGCCCGATCCTGGAGGCCGAGGACAAGACCATCGGCGTGGTCACCGATGCGCAGGGCCAGCGCTGGTACGAGGTGACCTTCACGGGTGTGGAAAGCCACGCCGGGCCGACGCCGATGAACCGCCGCAAGGATGCCCTGCTGGGCGCGGCGCGCGTGGTGGACGCGGTCAACCGCATCGGCCTCAAGCACGCGCCCAACGCCTGCGCGACCGTGGGCATGATGACGGTCTACCCCAACTCGCGGAACGTCATTCCGGGCAACGTCTTCTTCACCATCGACTTCCGCCATCCCTCCGACGAGGTGCTGGCCGAGATGGACAAGGAGATGCGCGCCGAGGTCGAGCGCATAGCCGCCGAGATCGGCCTGGAAAGCCAGCTTGAGCAGATCTTCTACTACAAGCCGGTGAAGTTCGAGGAAAGCTGTGTGGCCGCCGTCCGCAAGGGCGTGGAGGAAGGCGGGTTCAGCGTCCGCGACATGGTCTCGGGCGCCGGTCACGACGCCTGCTACCTCGCCCGCGTCGCGCCGGCCGGGATGATCTTCGTGCCCTGCATCGACGGCATCAGCCACAACGAGGTGGAGGACGCCAAGCCGGAATGGATCGCCGCGGGCTGCGAGGTGCTGCTGCACGCCATGCTGCAGAAGGCCAACGAAACCGCCAAGGCGCAGCCGGAGCCGGCCGAGTAAGGCCGCTCTCCACACGCCCGACCCAACAACCGCAAAGAAGAACGGGGAGCACCATGGGACCCATGGGAGACATCAAGGCCGGCCGCCTGGACGCGGCGGCCCTGGCGGAAAACTTCGCCGACGCCCACCCGCCGCTGGACGACAAGAACGCCGTCATCGAGGCCAGCCGCTGCTACTACTGCTATGATGCACCGTGCATCAAGGCCTGCCCGACGGGCATCGACATCCCCAGCTTCATCAAGAAGATCACGACGGGGAACCTGAAGGGCTCGGCGGCCGACATTCTTTCCGCCAACATCATGGGCGGCATGTGCGCCCGAGTCTGTCCGACGGAAATCCTCTGCGAGGACAAGTGCGTCCGCAACGCCGAGGGCCACAAGCCGGTCGAGATCGGCAACCTCCAGCGCTACGCCACCGACAAGCTGTTCGCCGCCGGCACGCAGCTGTTCGAGCGCGCGGCACCCACGGGCAAGCGCGTCGCCGTGGTCGGCGGCGGCCCGGCCGGGCTCTCCTGCGCGCACCGTCTGGCCGTTCTCGGCCATGACGTGACGGTGTTCGAGGCGCGCGAGAAGCTGGGTGGCCTGAACGAATACGGCATCGCCGCCTACAAGACCGTCGACGACTATGCCGCGCGGGAGGTCGACTACATCCTCTCCATCGGCGGCATCACGGTAAAGACCGGCAAGGCGCTCGGCCGCGACTTCACGCTGGCCGCCCTGCGCGCCCAGTACGACGCCGTGTTCCTCGGCCTGGGCCTGGGCGCGGTCAACGCCCTGCGCTGTGACGGCGAGGACCTGACGGGCGTGTACAACGCCGTCGACGTCATCGCCGACATCCGCCAGGCGCAAGACCTGTCCGCCCTGCCCGTCGGCCGCCGCGTGGTGGTGATCGGCGGCGGCAACACGGCCGTCGACGCCGCCGTGCAGACCAGGAAGCTGGGAGCGGAGGACGTCACCCTCGTCTACCGCCGCGGCAAGGACAACATGTCCGCCACCTGGGTGGAGCAGCAGTTCGCGCAAACCAACGGCGTCACCGTCAAGCACTGGCTCGCCCCCAAGCGGGTGATCGCCGAGGACGGCACGGTTGCGGGCGTGGAATTCGCCTACACCGCCACCGGCCCCGACGGCAGGCTGACGGAAACCGGCGAGACCACCGTCATCCCCTGCGACACGGTGCTCAAGGCCATCGGGCAGATGTTCGTCCCCGCCAGCGTCTCCGAGGACGGTGCGGCGGTGCTGGAGATGGACGGCGGCCGCATCGCCGTCGACGAGACCCGCCGCACCTCCATGGACGGCGTGTGGGCCGGCGGCGACTGCGTGGCCGGCGGCCAGGACCTGACGGTCCAGGGCGTGGAGGACGGCAAGATCGCGGCCCATGCCATCGACGCCTGGCTGCGCGCCGGTCTCGCCACCGGCACGGCGGCTGCCACGGGCACCGGGCCCGGCGCCGGCGCCACCGCTTCCCAGCCCGCCTGACGCGCGCCCCGACAAGCTTAAAGGAACCGAGACATGGCGGACCTTTCCTGCACCATCGCCGGCATCAAGTCGCCCAACCCCTTCTGGCTGGCGAGCGCGCCGCCCACCGACAAGCAGTACAACGTCGAGCGCGCCTTCCGCGCCGGCTGGGGCGGCGTCGTGTGGAAGACGCTGGGCATCGACCCGCCGGTGGTCAACGTGTCGTCGCGCTACGGCGCCATCGACTACAACGGCACCCGCATCGCCGGCCTGAACAACATCGAGCTGATCACCGACCGGCCGCTGGCCGTCAACCTGGCAGAAATCGCCGACGTCAAGAAGAAGTGGCCCGACCGCGCCGTGGTCGTCAGCCTCATGGTCCCGTGCAACGAGGAGGACTGGAAGTACATCCTGCCGCTGGTGGAGGAAACCGGCGCCGACGGCGTGGAGCTGAACTTCGGCTGCCCCCACGGCATGAGCGAGCGCGGCATGGGCGCGGCCGTCGGCCAGGTGCCCGAATACGTCCAGATGGTCACCGGCTGGGTGAAGAAGTATTCCAGACTGCCCTGCCTGGTGAAACTGACGCCCAACATCACCGACGTCCGCGTGCCCGCGCGCGCCGCCAAGACCGGCGGGGCGGACGGCGTGTCGCTCATCAACACCATCAATTCCATCGTGTCGGTGGACCTGGACCAGATGGCGCCCAACCCCGTGGTCGACGGCAAGGGCACCCACGGCGGCTACTGCGGCCCCGCCGTCAAGCCCATCGCCCTGAACATGGTGGCCGAAATCGCCCGCGACCCCGCCACCCACGGCCTGCCCATGTCGGGCATCGGCGGCATTTCGACCTGGCGCGACGCAGCGGAGTACATCGCGCTGGGCTGCGGCTCGGTCCAGGTGTGCACCGCGGCCATGCACCACGGCTTCCGCATCGTGGAAGACATGATCGACGGCCTGAACAACTGGATGGACGCCAAGGGCTACCGCACCATCGAGGACTTTCGCGGCATGGCGGTCGGCAACGTGACCGACTGGAACCAGCTGAACATGAACTACGACATCAAGGCCCGCATCGACGATGACAAGTGCATCAAGTGCGGCCTGTGTCACATCGCCTGCGAGGACACGAGCCACCAGGCGATCCGCTTCCACCAGGGAGCGGAGCCCGACGACCGCAAGTTCGAGGTCGTCGACGAAGACTGCGTCGGCTGCAACCTGTGCATGCTCGCCTGCCCCGTGCCGGACTGCATCACCATGGAGCGCGTCGACGACGGGGAGACGTACCGGAACTGGACCCAGCACCCCAACAATCCGATGCGCAAGGAACCCGCCTGACAAAAAGCGGGAGCGCCCATCCCCCACGGGAATGAACAGGGAGCTTCTCTCATGACTGAGACCAACTATACGGAGGTCCGGGACGAGTTCGGCGTGGCGCACGAGCGCTTCGCCGGCGCCGACCCCGGCCTCTACAACGAGGACCTAGCCCCCTCCACGCCGGAGGCCAGAACCTGGCAGTGGTCGTCCATCGCCGCCCTTTGGGTCGGCATGGTCGTCTGCGTGCCCACCTACATGCTGTCGGCGGGCCTGGTGTCGGAGGGCATGGCCTGGTGGCAGGCGGTGCTGACCGTGCTGGCCGGCAACGTCATCGTGCTCATCCCCATGATGCTCATCGGCCATGCGGGCACGAAGCATGGCATTCCGTTTCCCGTGCTGTTGCGGTCCTCCTTCGGCACGCGCGGCGCCAAGCTGCCGGCGCTGATGCGCGGGCTGGTCGCCTGCGGCTGGTTCGGCATCAACACCTGGGTCGGCGGCATGGCGATCTACGTCATCCTCAACACCCTGACCGGCGGCATCTTCAAGGGCGACCCGCTGCCGGTGCTCGGCATCGACTGGGCGCAGACGCTGTGCTTCCTGGCCTTCTGGGCGCTGCACGTCTGGTTCATCCGCCACGGCACGGAAAGCATCCGCTGGCTTGAGAACCTGGCCGCCCCCTTCCTGCTGCTGATGGGCCTGGCGCTGCTGGGCTGGGCCTACATCCAGGCCGGCGGCTTCGGCGAGATGCTGTCGACCCCGTCGGCCTTCGTGGAAGGCGGCGAAAAGGAAGGCCAGTTCTGGGCCGTGTTCTGGCCGGGCCTGACGGCCATGGTCGGGTTCTGGGCCACCATGGCGCTGAACATCCCCGACTTCACCCGCTTCGCCCGCAGCCAGAAGGACCAGGTGGTGGGCCAGATGGTCGGCCTGCCGCTGCCCATGGCGCTGTTCGCCTTCATCGGCGTCGCCGTGACGTCGGCCACCGTCGTCATCTTCGGCGAACCCATCTGGGACCCGGTGGCGCTGGCCGGCAAGATGGGCGGTGTCGGCATCATCGTGGCGCTGGCCGCCCTGATGGTCGCGACGCTGACCACCAACCTGGCGGCCAACGTGGTGGCTCCGGCCTACGGGTTCTCGAACCTCGCGCCCAACAAGATCAGCTTCAAGATGGGCGGCTACATCACCGCCGGCATCGGCATCGCCATGTTCCCCTGGAAGCTGCTGGAGACGGCGGGGAGCTACCTGTTCACCTGGCTGGTGGGCTATTCGGCCCTGCTGGGCCCCATCGCGGGCATCCTGATCGTCGACTACTTCCTGATCCGCAAGACCGCGCCCAAGGTGTCGGACATGTTCCGCGCCCACGGCCGCTACACCTACACGAACGGCTGGAACTGGGTGGCGATCTTCGCCTTCGCGGTCGGCGTCCTGCCCAACCTGCCGGGCTTCCTTGACGCCGCCGGCATCATCGAGGGCGTGGGTCCCTTCTGGAAGACCCTCTACGGCTATGCCTGGTTCGTCGGCCTGTTCATCGCCGGCCTCCTCTACGGCGGCCTGATGTGGGGCAAGCGGCACGCGGAAGCCGCGCAGATGGAAACCGAGGCGGCCCCCACCGCCTGACCTGACGGGAGGGGGGAGCCCGGAACGGCTCCCCCACCCTTTCCCAAAGCAACGACAAGACGGCCAAAACGAGACCTGGGAGTATATCCGATGGCACTTCTCATCAAGGGCGGCACCGTCGTCACCGCCGAGACCACCACCCGCGCCGACGTCCTGTGCGAGGACGGCAAGATCGTCGCGGTGGGCGAGAATCTCGACGCCCCCGCCGGCGCGGAAATCGTGGATGCCGGCGGCGCCTACGTCATGCCGGGCGGCATCGACCCGCATACCCACATGCAGCTGCCCTTCATGGGCACCGTCGCCAGCGAGGATTTCTACACCGGCACCGCCGCGGGCCTCGCAGGCGGCACCACCATGATCATCGACTTCGTGATCCCGGCCCCGCAGCAGCGCCTCATGGACGCCTGGAAGCAGTGGCGCGAATGGTCGGAGAAAGCCTGCGCCGACTACTCCTTCCACGTCGCCGTTACGTGGTGGGACGAAAGCGTGTCCGAGGACATGGGCACGCTGGTGCGCGAGCACGGCGTCAACAGCTTCAAGCACTTCATGGCGTACAAGAACGCCATCATGGCCGGCGACGAGATCCTGGCGAACAGCTTCAGCCGAGCGCTGGAACTGGGCGCCATTCCCACCGTCCACGCCGAGAACGGCGAGCTGGTCTTCCGGCTTCAGCAGAAGATGAAGGACCTGGGCATCATGGGGCCGGAGGCGCACCCCATGTCCCGCCCGCCGCAGGTGGAGGGCGAGGCCGCCCAGCGCGCCATCCGCATCGCCGAGGTGCTGGGCACGCCGCTCTACATCGTCCACAACTCCTGCAAGGAGGCGCTGGACGCCATCACCCGCGCCCGCGCCGACGGCCAGCGTGTCTATGGCGAGGTGCTGGCGGGCCATCTGCTGATCGACGAGAGCGTCTACCGCCACCCGGACTACGACTACGCCGCCGCCCACGTCATGAGCCCGCCGTTCCGCTCGAAGGAGCATCAGGAGGCGCTGTGGAAGGGCTTGCAGTCGGGCAACCTCCAGACCACGGCGACCGACCACTGCTGCTTCTGCACCGAGCAGAAGGCCATGGGCAAGGATGACTTCTCCAAGATTCCCAACGGCACGGCGGGCATCGAGGACCGCATGGCCGCGCTCTGGACCCACGGCGTCGGCGCCGGCCGCCTGACCATGAACGAGTTCGTGGCCGTCACCTCCACCAACACGGCGAAGATCTTCAACATCCACCCGCGCAAGGGCACCATCGCGCCGGGCGCCGATGCCGACATCGTGGTGTGGGACCCGGCGGCGACCAAGACCATCTCGGCCAAGACCCACCACCAGAACATCGATTTCAACATCTTCGAGGGCATGGAGGTCACGGGCCTACCGGTGGTCACCGTCAGCCAGGGCAAGGTGGTGTGGAAGGACGGCCAGTTGAACGTCGAGCGCGGCGCCGGCCGCTACATCGACCGCCCGGCCTTCCAGCCCGTGTTCGACGTGCTGAAGAAGACCGCCGAGCGCACCCGCCCCACCGCCGTCAACCGCGCGACGGCCACCGCCGCGGAATAACCGGTACCCCTCCCAGGCCGACCGCGTACACGGATCAACGGCCGACACTGGGGGAGGCCCTGCTGCAGGGCCTCCCCTCTTTTTCGTCGGAGCCGGCGTTCCCGTCTCTCAGCTTTCGCGGAAGCTGCGGCGGACGCTTTCGGCCAGCGGCTGGATCAGGTAGTCCAGCATGGTGCGGGTGCCCGTCAGGATCATCACGTCGGCCGGCATCCCCGCCATCAGGCGGACGGTCTCGCCGCCGGCGGCCTTCAGCGCCGCGGGGTCGACCTCGACCCGCGCCAGGAAATAGGGTTCGCCCGTGGCCTCGTCCGTCAGCCGGTCGGCGGAAATCGACCGCAGCGTGCCGACAATCTGCGGCATGGAGCGCTGGCGGTAGGCCGTCAGCACCACCCGCGCCGCCATGCCGGGGCGCACCGTGTCGATGTCCACCGGCTTGACGCGCGCCTCCACCACCAGACGCGCCGCCTCGGGCACGATGTCCAGGATGGGCTCGCCCGCGCCCAGGACGCCCCCCGACTCGGTGGTGACGCGGACGTTCATCACCCGGCCGTCGATCGGCGCACGGACCAGCCGGCGCGCAAGGACGTCGGCCCGCGACGGCGCCTGGCTGCGCAGCCGCGCGAGTTCCGCACGCACGCGCGTCAACTCTTCGCTCACCCGTTCGTGGTCCTGCTGACGCAGCGTCAGGCGCTCCATCTCCGTCTCGCCGATCTTCTGCGCGTTCCGGGCGATGGAGGCGCGGTTCGCCGCCATCTCCGCCCGTATGTCCGCCTGCTGCCTCTTGAGCCCGAGAAGCCGCGGCAGGCGTTCCAGGCCGCTGCGGTAGAGCTGTTCGACGTTGGCGATTTCTTCCGCGATCAGGGCGACCTGCTCCTCCTGCGCCGCGATTACCTGGCGCAGGCCTGTGATCTCCTCGTCCAGTTGCGCGACCCGGCGGGACAGGATGCGCTCGCGTCCCTGCCGCGCGGCCCGGCGGCTGTCAAACAGCGCCGCCTCGCCGGCCATGGCGGCCGTGGCCGTGGCGGTGTCATCTTCCGCCGGCGGCGCCGCCAGCGCCTCCGGCCAGGCGATGGCTCCGGCGTCGGACTGCTCGGCCGTCAGCCGCGCCTCGGTTGCCGTCAGGTGGAGGATGCGCTCGCGCAGTTCGCGGTACTCGGCCAGGGCGCGGGTGTCCTCCAGGGTCACCAGCGGCTCGCCGGCTTGGACGGCCTGGCCCTCTCGGACATGGATGGCGCGCAGGATGCCCCCTTCCAGGTGCTGAACCGTCTTGCGGTGGCCGTCGGGGCTGACGACACCGGGTGCCACCGCCGCCCCCGCCAGCGGCGCCACCGCCGCCCAGGTGCCGAGCCCGCCGAAAAAGGCGATGGCGACGCCGTAGCCCAGAAGCCGCGATCCCCGCGTCAGGCGCGACAGCGAGGCCGCCGGCCGGTCGCCCGCCGCCCGGGCCTCGGCGTCGGCGTCGGCGTCGGCGTCGGCGGCGGGGGTGCGGCCCATGAAGGTCTTCAAGCGGGCGATCATGGCCCTACTCCGCCGCCTTGGGGTGAACCGGAGCGGCAGCGGCCACCGCCGGCGCCGGGCGTGTCGCGGCGCGATGACCGAGCGCCGCCTTAAGCACCTCGTCGCGCGGCCCGAAAGCGGCCACCAGCCCCTCGCGCAGCACCAGCACCACGTCGGCCGAGCGCAGCATGGCCGGGTGGTGGGCCACCAGCACGACGGTGCGGCCGTTTTCCTTCAGGTGCTCCAGCGTGCGCAGCAGGGCGCGGTCACCGTCCGCGTCGAGGTTGCTGTTGGGCTCGTCGAGCACGATCAGGGCCGGGTCGCCGAACAGGGCGCGCGCCAGCCCGATGCGCTGGCGCTGCCCGCCCGAAAGCCGGGCGCCGTGGACGCCTACGTCGGTGGCATAGCCGTCGGGCAGGCGCAGGATCATGTCGTGGACGTCGGCCAGCTTTGCGGCGGCGATGATTTCGCCGTCGTCGACGTCGCGCATGCGGGCGATGTTCTCCGCCACCGTGCCGGGGAAAAGCTCCACCTGTTGCGGCAGATACCCGAGATACCGCCCCCGGTCGTCGGACTCCCACCGGCCGACATCGGCGCCGTCCAGGCGGATGTGCCCGTGGGTGGGGCGCCAGGCCCCGACGATCAGCCGGCACAGCGTCGACTTGCCCGAGCCCGAGGGCCCGACGACACCGCAGGTCTGGCCGGCCTTCAATTCGAAGTCGATCTTGCGCAGGATGGGCTCGACCGATCCGGGCGGGGTGAAACGGACGGCTTCGGCCGTCAGCCGCCCCTCGGGCCGCGGCAGCGAGACGGCGGTGCAGCCTTCCGGGCCCGCCCCCTCGAACAGCGCCGCAAGGTTGCGGCGCGCGCCGCGGTAGGAGACATAGCCGCGCCAGGCGGAAATGGAGCGCTCCACCGGCGACAGGGCGCGGCTGAGGATGATGGAGGAGGCGATCATGGCGCCGGCGGTGATGGCCCCCTGGAGGACCAGCCATGCGCCGGTGCCCAGGATCGCTACCTGAAGGGCCAGACGCACGGACCGCGAGATGTTGAACAGGCCCGCCGTGGTGTCGGTAACGGCGAGGCTTTGGGCGTGGGCGTCCTGATGGGCGCGGCGCCAGCGGTCCAGCAGCGGCCGCGTCATGCCCAGCGCCGCCACGGTCTCCGCGCTGTCGACGTACCGTCCCGCCGCGGCCGCCGCCTGGCGCACGCGGGCGCCGGCGCTCTGCTGCGGGCCGCGCGTCAATCGGTCGTTGAGCACGGCGCAGAGGAACAGAGCGGCCGCCCCGCCCAGCGCGATGCCGCCCAGCACCGGATGGATGAGCCAGATGATGGCGATGAACACCGGCGTCCACGGCGCGTCCAGGAAGGCCAGCACCGACTCGCCGCCGACGAAGCCGCGCACGTCCGCCACGTCCGACAGGCCGGCGTCGGGTGCGGCGGCGGCGGAAGCCGGACCGCGCGTCAGCCGCCGCTCGATGGCGCGGCGGATCACGGGGGCGCTGAGTTCGGTATCCAGCCAGGCGCCGATGCGCGCGAGCAGCCGCCGGCGCGCCTGCTCCAGCAGGCCGTAGACCGCGATGGCGCCCAGGGTGACGACGGTCAGCCACACCAGCGTGTCCAGCGATCCGCTGGACAGCACCCGGTCGAACACCTGAAGCATGTAGATGGAACTGGCCAGCAGCAACAGATTTGCCAGGAAGCTGAACAGGAACAGCGCCGGCATCTGCCGGCGCACATCGGCGCTGACACGGTCGAACAACGTGGACGTCATGATACTCCCCCTGACGGCGGCCAGACCGTTCGGGAGCATCTTGGTAGGATGGAGAGCCCACCGTCACGGGCGCAGGGGTGGTGCCACGATACCCACATCTATCCACTGAGGACGCGGGCGGGCGGCAGAGGACGGGTGGCCGGTGTCAGCCCTGGGCGTTGGCCGAGGCCGGCTCCTCTGCCTTGGGGACCGTGCCGCTCTCGGGCGCATCGGTCCAGTCCACTTCGAAGCGGCGGGCGGTGGCGGGCGGGTTTTCCAGCGTCAGGCGGAAGCCGGTTGTCGATTCGGGCGCCACCGTTTCCTGCGGCGGGCGCGAAACCATGGACTGCACCGGCTTGTCCTCGGCGTCGTAGAGGGTCAGACGCAGGTGCGGCACCGTCCGCTCGTCGCCGGCCACGTTGGCGATGAAGCCGCGCACGATCAGCGTGTCGACGCCGTCTTCCACCACGCGCTCGCCGGCGACGTTCTGGAAGCGCAGGCCCATGCCGAGCGTCTGCACCGGCGCGCCCAGCGCGGCATAGAGCGGCGCAGTCTGCGGCACCCAGGCAACCACCTGCTGGCGCCCGTACCACGCGCCGGCGGCCAGGCCGCCGACCACGACCAGCAGCAGCACCAGCACCATGGGCCAGCGGCGCTTGGGCTTTTCGTCCTCGTCGTCGGGCGAGCCGAACATGGAGGGGATGGGATCGGGCTCGTCGGCGTCGAGCAGGCGCCCCAGGTCCTGGCGCTCCGCCTCGTCGTCAAGGTCGTCGTCGCCGCCCAGGTCGTTGTTGTCGAGCATGGCCGCGATGGCGCTGAGGTCGGTGGTGTCGTCATCCGCCTCCGGCCGCCGTCCGCCGGGGCCCGACTCCATGGGGATGTCGCCGCCGTCCGGCTCCGCCGCCTGGCGCGGAGCCGGGCCGCCGGGGTCCATCTCCAGCGGCACGTCGGCGCCGCCTGCGGTGGCGGGCTCGGGCGCCGCGCCGGCGGGAACATCGCCCGCCGCCATGTCTTCCATGGGAGCGGCCCCGGCCTCGGCCTCGTTGTCCTCCGGCATCTGGTGCCACTTGTGCCCGCACTTGGCACACTTCATCTTGCGACCGGATGCACCGATGGCACCGTCGGGAAGCGTGAAGCGGGTCTCGCAGTTCGGGCAGCTGACGATCATTCGTTCTGCTTGTCTCGCAAAAAAGCTCTGATACTTATAGGACTTGCGCTTTATCAACACAAGCTTCACCGGTCCGGCTGGACGGATCGGCGGCGGCCATGTAAACCTGCGGCCCGGTGAAGGTGAGGAAACCGTGCGGACTTCCCCGAATACCCAGGACGCCGTCGTGCGCTTCGAGAACGTCGGCCTGCGTTACGGCAACGGCCCCGAAGTGCTGCAGGACGTGACCTTCGCCCTGGGCCCGGGCTCGTTCCATTTCCTGACCGGCGCCTCGGGCACCGGCAAGACGTCGCTTTTGTCGCTGCTCTACCTGGCACGGCGGCCCTCGCGCGGGCTGATCGGCATTTTCGGCCGCGACGTCACCGCCATGAAGCGCGACGACCTGCCGCCCATCCGCCGCCGCCTGGGCGTGGTGTTCCAGGATTTCCGCCTGCTCGACCACCTGAGCGCGCTCGACAACGTGGCCCTGCCCCTGCGGGTGGCCGGCGTGTCCGAGTCCGACATCCAGAAGCACGTGCCGGAGCTGCTGACCTGGGTGGGCCTGGCCGACCACATCAACGCCAAGCCGCCGACGCTTTCGGGCGGGCAGAAGCAGCGCGTCGCCATCGCGCGGGCCGTCATCAACCGGCCCGACGTGCTGGTCGCCGACGAGCCCACGGGCAACGTGGACGACCGCATCGCGTTGCGCCTGCTGCACCTGTTCGCCGAGTTGAACCGCCTGGGCACCACCGTCGTCATCGCCACCCACAACGAAACCCTGGTGCGCCGCTTCCGCTTCCCGCGCCTGAACCTGGCCGGCGGCGGCCGGCTGGACGTGCTGCCGCCACTGGCCGACGTGGAGGAAGGCGCGGCCGAGGGCGGCGGCCCGGCCGCGCCCGGCGCCATGGCCGGCGTCGGCCCCGTTCCCCCGGCCTCGCTGGCGGCACGGAGCGACGGCTGATGATCCCGTTTTTCGCACCGCGCGCCAACCTGCCCATCAGCGCCGATTCGACCGGCCGCTATCTGCCGTGGCTGGTCGCCATGATGGTGTTCCTGGCCGTGCTGTCGCTGGCCGGGGCGCTGGCCGTCGGCGGCGTGCTGGACGAGTGGCGCCGCGACGTGGCCGGCACGGTGACCGTGCAGATCGTGCCGGCGACCGGCGTCGACCCCGCCAGCGCGCGGGTCGAGACGGACCGGCGGGTCGACCAGGCGCTGGCCGTCTTGCGCGACCGCCCGTTCGTCGCCAGTGCCGAGCCGCTGGAGGAGCCGCGCCTGGTCGCCCTGCTGGAGCCGTGGCTCGGGGCGTCGGACCTGGTGCGCGACCTGCCGCTGCCGCGCCTGATCGACGTGCGCGTCGCCGCCGACGCCCGGCCCGACCTGCAGGCCCTGGGAGAGGCCCTGCGCGAGGCGGTGCCCGGCGCCTCGCTGGACGACCACCAGGTCTGGCTGGCCGGCATCATCGACCTGGCAGAGGGGCTGTCGCTGCTGGGCGTGCTGGTGGTGGGACTGGTCGCCGCCGCCACCGCAGCCACCGTCGTCCACGCCACCCGCCTGGGGCTGGAGGTGCACCGGGAGCAGATCGAGGTGCTGCACCTGATCGGCGCGCACGACCGCTACATCGCCCAGCAGTTCGCCGCCCGCATGGTGGGCTGGACGCTGGAGGGCGGCCTGATCGGCCTGCTGGTCGCCATGCCGACGCTCATGCTGGTGAGCTGGCTGGCGGCCGACATGGAGCAGGGATTGTTGCCGCCGTTCTCGCTGTCGTTCTGGGACTGGATGGCGCTTGCCCTGGTGCCGGCCGGTGCCGCGCTGCTGGCGCTGGTGACCGCGCGCATGACCGTGCGCCGGGCCCTGCGCCGCATGGTCTAGGCGAAGGGCCGCCGCCATGGCCGACGAGTTCCGATCCCGCTCCCGCCCCCGCTCCACCTCCGACCACGGCGGTCGCGGCGCGCGTCCGCTGTGGCGCCGCATGCTGCGCTGGCTGTGGAGCGGCGCCGGCATTGCGCTCGTGCTGGCGCTGGCCTGGGCGGCGGGATTGGTTTGGTACGCCGCCGACATCCCCGACGAGGTCGCCGATCGCGACACGCGCACCGATGCGATCGTCGTGCTGACGGGCGGGTCGGAGCGGCTGCAGACCGGCCTGTCCCTGCTGCTGGCCGACCGCGCCGACATGCTGTTCATCTCGGGCGTGCATCCCTCGCTGGACCTGTCGGCGGTGCTCAAGGGCACGCCCGACCTGCCCGACGACCTGCCCGAGTCGCTGCGCCGTCGCATCCGCCTGGGCACGGTGGCGGGCGACACCATCGGCAACGCGGTGGAAACGGCCGTTTTCGTGCGCGACCGGGGCCTGCGTTCGCTGCGGCTGGTCACGGCGGGCTACCACATGCGCCGCAGCCTGCTGGAGTTCGAGCGGGCCATGCCGCAGGTGGCCATCGTGCCGCACCCGGTCTTTCCCGAGCGCGTGCGCCAGAACGACTGGTGGCGCTGGCCGGGCACGACCCTGTTGATCGCCACCGAATACACGAAGTATCTCCTGGCGAGCCTGCGCCACTTTCTGACCGGCGCCGGCCCCGCCGCCGCCCTTCCGCCCGTCTCTTCCTGAGCATTCTGGGATTCCCGCCGCCGTGACCTTCCTGCGCTCGCTTCTGTTCAATGTCGCCTGGCTGTCGTGGACGGTCATCTGCTGCCTTATGTTCATCCCCCTGCTGCCGCTGCCCAAGGGCGTCATGAAAAGCGCGGCGCGGCTGTGGACGCGGGGCATCCTCACACTCGCCCGCTGGATGGTCGGCCTGCGCTACGAGATCCGGGGGCTGGAGAACCTGCCGGCGGACGGGCGCTGCATCGTCGCCGCCAAGCACCAGTCGGCGTGGGACACCTTCTTCTTTCACGGCGTCCTGGCCGATCCGGTCTACATCCTGAAGAAGGAACTGCTGCGCATCCCCTTCGTCGGCTGGTACATGGCCCGCACCCAGCAGATCGGCATCGACCGCTCCACCGGCGCGAAGGCCCTGAAGTTCATGGTCAGGGCCGCCAACCAGGCCGCCGACGAACAGCGCCAGCTGGTCATTTTCCCCGAGGGCACGCGCACGCCACCGGGCGATTCTCGCCCCTACAAGCCGGGCATCACCGCGCTCTACGGGCGGCTCGACCTGCCTGTGGTGCCGGTCGCCCTGAACTCGGGCCTGTTCTGGGCGCGGCAGTCTTTCATGAAGTATCCCGGGACCATCGTGGTGGAGTTCCTGGAGCCCATCCCGCCGGGGCAGGACAAGCGCGTCTTCATGAAAACCCTGCACGAGCGCATCGAAGACGCCTGCGCCCGCCTCAACCGCGAGGCCGGCTTCACCGCCACCGGCGCCGATGCCTCGGGCTTTCCGGCGGAATAGGCAGCCCCCTCGCCCGCGCCCAAGCCTGTGGATAACCTGGTGGACAGTTTTTGATCCACAGGGTGTGGATGACTGTGGAAAACCGCTGATTCCCTGGCTTTGTCGGGAGTCGCTGCATGGCGGAACCTGTGGATGACGTGCGGCCGCGGCGCTTGACGCACGGGTTGCGCGCGCCCATCGTTGTCTTCGGGAAAGCATTGAGATTCCTCGGAGTCGGCCGCGCATGCACGAGCCCACCGGCATCGCCCAGCAGATCTGGGACATGAAGTACCGGCTGAAGCAGGCCGACGGCACCGCCATCGACCGCACGGTGGAAGACACCTGGGCGCGCGTCGCCCGCGCCCTGGCCGCGCCGGAAGCCGACCCGGCGGCCTGGGAGCCGCGGTTCCTGGAAGCCCTGCGCGATTTCGTGGTCCTGCCCGGCGGGCGCATCCTGGCCGGCGCCGGCACGCGCCGGCGGGTGACGCTGTTCAACTGCTTCGTCATGGGGCGGATCGAGGACGACATGGCCTCGATCTTCGAGCACCTGAAGGAGGCCGCCCTGACCATGCAGCAGGGTGGCGGCATCGGATACGACTTTTCCACCCTGCGCCCGCGCGGGGCGCCGGTGCAGGGCGTGCAGTCCGACGCCTCCGGGCCGATCAGCTTCATGGACGTGTGGGACGCCATGTGCCGCACCATCATGTCCGCCGGCAGCCGGCGCGGCGCCATGATGGGCGTCCTGCGCTGCGACCATCCCGACATCGAGGAGTTCATCGACGCCAAGCGTGATCCGGGGCGCTTGCGCATGTTCAACGTCTCGGTCCTGGTGACCGACGCCTTCATGGATGCGGTGCGCGAGGATGCCGACTGGCCGCTGGTGTTCGGCGGCGTCACCTACCGCACCATTCGCGCCCGCGCCCTGTGGGACCGCATCATGCGCGCCACCTACGACGTGGCCGAGCCCGGCGTCGTCTTCATCGACCGCATCAACGAACGCAACCCGTTGCGGTACTGTGAGGAGATCAGCAGCACGAATCCGTGCGGCGAACAGCCGCTGCCGCCCTACGGCACCTGCCTGCTGGGCTCGGTGAACCTGGCGAAGATGGTGGACCGGCCGTTCGAGGACGGGGCGGCGCTGGACCTGGACCTTCTGGAGGCGCGCGTCGCGGTGGCGGTGCGCATGCTCGACAACGTCGTCGACGTCTCGGGCTACCCGCTCGACGCCCAGCAGCAGGAGGCGCAGGCCAAACGGCGCGTCGGGCTGGGGGTGACGGGGCTGGCCGACGCCCTGGTCATGTGCGGCGCCCGCTACGGAAGTGCCGATGCCGTCCGGCTGACGGAGGCGTGGCTCGCGCGGCTCCGGCGGACGGCCTATCTGACCTCCGCGGACTTGGCAGCGGAAAAGGGGCCGTTTCCGCTTTACGACCGGGACGCCTACATGGCGTCGCCCACCATCCAGGCGCTGGACGCCGACGTGCGCGAGGCCATCGCCGCCAAGGGCATGCGCAACGGGCTGGTGACCTCCATCGCGCCGACGGGCACCATCTCGCTCTATGCCGACAACGTGTCGTCGGGGCTGGAGCCGGTGTTTTCCTACACCTACACCCGCCGGGTGCTCATGCCCGACGGCAGCCGCCGCGAGGAGACGGTGGCCGACTTCGCCTACGCCCTGTTCCGCGAGCGCTTCGGCCCCGAGGCTCCCCTGCCGCCGACCTTCGTGTCGGCCATGGAACTGAGCCCGCGCGACCACCTCGTCATGCAGGCGGCCGTGCAGAAGTACATCGACAGCGGCATCTCCAAGACCATCAACGTGCCCGAGGACATCGACTTCGATGCCTTCCAGGACGTCTACCGCCAGGCCTACGACCTGGGCTGCAAGGGATGCACCACCTACCGCCCCAACGCAGTGACCGGTGCGGTGCTGGAACTGGCGCGCGAGGAAGGCAACGCCGCCGCCGGCCTGCCCACCGACACCCTGCCGCCCGAACCCGGCGCGCCCACACCGCCCCACCCCGGCCCGCGCGTGCCCGAGACCACCACCGCGCCGCCGGACCGGCCGGAAACCCTGCCCGGCTATACCTACAAGCTGCGCTGGCCGGAGAGCGACCACGCCACGTACATCACGATCAACGACGTGGTGGAGCACGGACGCCGCCGGCCTTTCGAGGTGTTCATCAACTCCAAGAACATGGAGCACTACGCCTGGACGGTGGCGCTGACGCGCATGATCTCGGCCGTGTTCCGGCGCGGCGGCGACATCGGTTTCGTGGTGGAGGAACTGAAGGCCGTGTTCGACCCGCGCGGCGGGCAGTGGATGAACGGGCGCTACGTGCCGTCCATCCTTGCCGCCATCGGCGGCGTGATCGAGCAGCACATGATCCGCATCGGCTTCCTCAAGGAGGACGACCTGCCGCGCCTGGGGCTCGCCAACGGCAATGGCGTCGGCCCGGGCGGGGCAGACGGATCCGGCGGGGCGGCGCGCCTGCGCACGTGTCCCAAGTGCGGCCAGCCGGCGCTGGTGCGGCAGGAAGGGTGCGACACCTGCACCGCCTGCGGCTACTCGCGGTGCTCCTGACCGCCGCCTGCCGGCGTGGACGCGGCATAGGCGCTGAGCATGACGCGCACCGCCTCGTCCACCACCACATTGCGGCAGCGCGCCGTGTTCGGCAGTCCGAAGACGGCGCGATAGAAGGCCACCCGCAGCATGCCCAGGAACATCTCCGCCGCCAGGCCGGGATCGGGCACCGCGAGCGCCCCGCGCGCGTCCAGGGCCCGCAGGTATTCCTCCATGATGCCCGCCACGCGCGCCGGGCCGCTTTCATAGAAGGTCTGCGCCAGCTCCGGGAAATTGTGGCCCTCGGCGGCGATGGCCCGGTGCATGGCCAGCGCCTCCGGCCCGGTCACCATGTCCAGGTACATCTGGCCGACCGCTCGAATGCCCTTTTCCGCCGGCAAGGACATGACCTCGCAGGTGTGGCCGGTAAAGGCGTCCGCCTGGGCCTGCACGGCGGCGGCGAAAAGATCGTCCTTGCTCTTGAAGTGGCCGTAGACGGTGGGCTTGGAGACGCCGGCACGCTCGACCACCATGTCGATGCTGGTGGCGGCATAGCCGTGGTCGGCGAACAGGGCGCGAGCGGCCTCGAGAATGCAGCGGCGCTTGCGCTCGCTGCGGGTCTCGGCCTTCGCCGGCGCGGACGCGGCGGTCTCGGAACAGGAGGAATCGGGCATGGAACCTCTGGCGCGGTGGACGGTCACTGGCGCATCAACGCCTACCCCATACTAAACCGTTCAGTTTCCGTTTGCCAGCACCAGGACCAGTCTCGCCGGCGCCGTGTGCCCGGCACTGGCGCGCGCCCGGCAAACTTTTCTCCTAATCGTCGCGAAAACCTTCTGAACCTCTCCCCGGGGGCAGTCGTTGGGTGGGCATAGAGAGCTTGCGGCGGCGGCGCCGCATCCTTGGAACCGGGCGCCGCTTCCGTGTCGTGAAGAAAAAGGAGGAGATCACCGATGGGTATGCATCGCAATCTCATGCTCGCCGCCGCCATGACTGCCGTTGCGGGCTTCGCTGCCACGCCGTCGATCGCGGCCGAGGGCTACGAGACCGACATCATGCGCAGCGACACCTGGAAGCCGGGCTACACCAAGAGTGACAACGGCGACTATACCATGATCGTCCCGGAGACGCAGGAGGAAGCCGAAGGCTATCCCATGCAGATCATCCGCAGCGATTCGTGGAAGCCGGGTTACGTCAAGTCCGACCAGGGCGACTACGTGCTGCTGGCCCCGACCGAGGAAGCCAAGGGTGAAACCATTTCCATCATCCGCAGTGACACGTGGGAGCCGGGCTTCATGAAGTCGGACAACGGCGACTACATCAAGATCGTGCCGGGCCCGGAAGAAGCCTACAAGGAATAATATCCGGCACGGCCTGACAAGGAAGGGGCGGCTCCGCAAGAAGCCGCCCCTTTCGTGCGTGCGCGTCGTCGTCAGTCGCCGAGAACGCCGCTCACCGCCTCCGCGTGGTCGACCACGCGCAGAAGGGCGGCAAGCTGGCCGTCGTGGATTCCCAGGTCCTCGAGCTGCGCCAGGGTTTCGGCGATGTAGTCGCGCGACCGCCCCTTCCTGCCCACGCCCTGGCGGATGACCGCCACCTTCTCTGCCGTCGTGTAGCGGCCGGCGTACTGACGGTGCGCGGGGTCCGCGACGAAGCTGTAGGCGGCCACGCGGCGGCCGTCGTCCAGCGTGCAGGTCAGGTTGCGGCGCTTGTAGACGCCCGTCACCAGTTCGCGGTTGTCCAGATAGGACACCACTTCCGCCCGGTCCGCCCCGTCCACCAGATAGGCGCGCCCCCGGCAGGCGCCGCCCCGGTCCAGGCCCAGCACCAGGCCCGGAACCTCGGGCGTGCCGCGGTAGCGGATGGACAGGATGCAGGCGGCGCGATGGTACCCGCGCACGACGCCGGGGATCATTTCCTTGTACGGAAAGTCCGGCCGCCACATGAGCGAACCGTAGGCGAACACCCAGAAATCCCCCTCGGGCGCGCCTCCGGGATGGAAACCGGGATCCGGCGGCGGGACAAGGGTTGTCATGGGCGTCGCGTCCTTTGCGTCACGGGCTGGTCGCGCGGGTGACGAACGGCACAGCACCGATCGCCGCGCGATTGCGAATATGGCTTCCCCAAACCACGCCTTTCGGATCATGGTGCGGGAGGCCCATCGTCGCCATCCGGCCCCACTCTGGCAAGACCGACCGTCATGACATCCCGCTTCGCCCCCCTCTTCGCCGGCCTTGCGCTGCTCACCGTCCTTGCCGGCGGCTACGGCGCGGCCTGGCTGCTGGCCGCCGACACCGCCCGCGACGCCGTGCGCGACTGGGCGGAGGAGCGGCGCGAGGCCGGCTACGGGGTCATGTGGTCGGCGCTGGAAACGTCTGGCTTTCCCGGTGCGGTGACGGTCACCCTGCGCGACCCGCAGGTGCGCTTTCCCGAGGACGAGGGCGGCGGCGGCTGGGCCGCGCCCGCCGTGACCATTTCCGCCCGGCCGTGGAACCCGAGCCTGCTGACGGTGAACGGCACGGGCGAGCACTTCGTCAACTTTGTCGCCGACGGCCGCGTCTTCACCACCCGCACCACCGCCGCGCACGCCGTCGCCCAGGTGGACCTGGCGGACGGCGGCGGCCTGTCCTACGGCCGCATCGACCTGAAGGAGGTGCGGACCGAGGGGCTGGCCCTGGACGCTGCGGTGGTGGAACTGGACTCTCTGACCGCGGCCTTCGAGCACAACCCCGGCGGCCGCGCCAGCCTGTTCGAGCGCACCGAGGCGCGCGATACCGGCATCTTCGGCGCGCTGTCCATCGACCTGCGCGACCTGCGCCTGCCGCCCGACGCCGCCCTGCCCACCGGCCGGATGCTGCAGGAGGTGACGCTCAAGGCCGTGGTGACCCAGGACCTGCCGTCCGGCCCCAACCTCAAGGCCCGGCTGCGCGCCTGGCAGGACAACGGCGGCACCATGGAGGTCGACCGCCTGACGCTCGCCGCCGGGCCCATGCGCATCGGCGCCGTCGGCACGATTGCGCTGGACGACTGGCTGCAGCCCCAGGCCGCCCTGACGGCGCAGATCCGCGGGTTCTTCGAAGCGCTGGAACAGCTGGAGGACCAGGGCGTCATCCGCCCGCGCGACGCCAGCGTCGCCAAGGTGGTGCTGGGCGTGATGGCCAGGCAGCCGCCCGACGGCGGACCGGCCGCGCTGGAACTGCCCATCACCATCCAAAACCGCATGTTCTACCTGGGCCCTGTGGCGCTGGCGGAACTGCCGCCGCTGCGCTGGGGCTTCCAGGCGCCGCCCGGCCCCGGCGAGATCAAGCCCGGCTTCGAGATCGACGAGGACGGTCGCGTCGTGCGGGAGGAATAGGACGTTTTCCTGTCAGGCGCGGTCGCGCCTGAAGGCGTTCAAGCGCCACAGGGGCTCCCGCCTTTCCGCAAGGCCCGACACGGTGTAGGGTCAGCCCATGGACCTCATGCTCTACGTCATCAAGTTCGGAATTCTGTTCGCGGTCGCGTCGGCCGCGATCTGGGCGCTGTCGGGCTTTCGTGCCGAGAAGACCGATGAAAAGACCAACCATCTGCGCGGCTGGTTCCTGGTGGGCATCATGACGGTGGCCGCCATCGCGGTGGCCTTCCTGGGCCACGTCTGACCACCCGCGACGGGACGGGACGAACAGGGGACGCCGCAGGTTCAGTCCGCCCCGGCACGTTCCTTGAGGTTTTCGCGGCACTGGCGCTCCAGGTCGTCCATTTCCGCCAGCGTCAGGTCGATGTCGCGGCGGTGGGCCTCCAGGGCACGGCGGCGCTCCTCGATCTTGTCCAGCAGCAGTTCCAGCTGGCGGCTCTCGCCCATGTCGGTGTCGTAGAGATCCAGGATGTCCTTGATTTCCGACAGCGAAAAGCCCAGACGCTTGCCGCGCAGGATGAGCTTCAGGCGCACCCGGTCGCGCGGCGTGTAGATCCGCCGCTGCCCCTCCCGCATGGGCTGGATGAGGTCTTTGTCCTCGTAGAAACGGATCGCGCGCGCGGTCACGTCGAACTCGCGCGACAGGTCGCTGATGGAATAGGTGCGCTCGGTCATCATAAGACCTTAGTTTACGTGAACGTAAACGTAAAGCAAGCGCAGTTTCCGTTACGGCAGCCCCGGCAGGGTCTGGAACAGACCTTCGCGGCTGATCCGCTCGCCGTCCACCATCAAGCCGGCCACCGCCGCCCGGCCGCGACGGTCGACGGCGACGATGACGCCGAGGCGGCCGTCCTCCGCCGCCAGGGCCTCCAGCCGCCCGCCCGTGTCCTCGGGCACGAAATAGCTTTCGATGCCATAGTCGATGCCCATGACCATGCATCCCTCCGCGCCGCACGAGGGCGGCAGGCGCGGCTCCGGCTCGCCGGCGGGTGCGGGCACCGGCGGATTGCGGTGAACCGTCGCCACACGCCCCTCCAGGTACAGGATCGGACCGATGGGCCGCTGCGTCATCACGCCCGCCGCGCGCCAGCCGCCGCCGGGCTCGGTGGGGCCGGCCAACGGCACGTAGACGGTCTGCCCCGGCGCCACGTCCGGCAAGGGCATCTCCGCCTGGGTCAGAATGGAGGCTTCGTACGTCAGGTCCACATAGTCGCCGCGGAACAGGCTGCGCGGGTCGACGGGCTCGGTCTCCAGCACGATCTCGCGCCCCGTCAACAGGGGCCATTGGCGCCAGACGATCATGGCGACCAGGACGCCCATCATCGCCCCCGCCACCAGGGCCACGCGCGCGCCGCGGGACAGCCGCCACCTCATGCCTGCTTCTCCAGCCGCAGGGCCGAGACCACCAGCGCGGCCCCGGCCAGCGTGAAGAACACGAACAAGGACAGCAGCGACACGTCGCCGCGATAATACAGCCCGACGATGTCGACCGCGAAGGCGCCATAGGCCACCCGCCGCGCCAGCGGGCTGCCGCTGCGCCCGCCGTGAACCGCCAGGCCCACCACCAGCAGCAGGAAGCCGGCGATCATGCCCCAGTCGGCGGCGACGGACCCGCTCCAGGTTTCCAGCCCAATCCGCAGGGGCGCCAGCAGGCCCGCCAGCGCGGCCAGGGCCAGGCGCTCCCACAGGCCGCCGCTGTCGAGCCCGCGCCACCGCACCGCCAGGGCCGCCAGCACCGCCAGGCCGAGACCGGCTCCGGCGGCGCCCAACGCCACGTCGGCGGCGGGGGCGTCAAGGTCCGGCTGCGTGACGATGTAGGCGCAGAGCACCGCTCCCAGAAGCCCCAGCGCGTGCAGCAGCCAGCCGATGCGGGGCACGGCGTCGCCGGCCACCCATGCGGCCAGGGCCGGCACCATGAGCACCGCCGCCGCGCCGGCACCCGAGATGTCCGCCACCTCGAAGGCGAAGCGGGTACCGGCGAGCGCATACCAGCCGGCCAGCACCAGCACGCCGAAGTCCAGGCAGGTCCACCAGCGGCAACGCACGGCCACCGCCGCCAGCACCGCCCACGCCGGCAGGAAGGGCCAGTGCGGAACGGCGTCGAAAGCCAGGATCTCCTGCACCGACCAGATGCCGGCCAGCCCGAAGGCCAGCCACAGCGAGCCCTGGTTGGGGATCAGCACGGCCGCCGCCAGGGCGCCGGCGCCCCACAGGAGGATGCCGTCGGGGAAATGCGCCTGGATGTGATAGATCTGCGCCACCAGCATGATGCCGGCGCCGAACAGCACCGACCCCAGCAGGATCAGCCCCTGCCCCACGCGCGGCCGGCCGCCGCGCCCCTCGAACCACCAGCCGCCGGCGAAGGCGGCCGTCAGGGCGGCGAACAGCACCGCCAGGCGGTCGGCGCGGCCCATCTGGTCCCAGTTGGCGGCGACGAAGGCCAGCGCCCCGGCGGCCAGAAGCAGCGCCCCCAGCATGGCCAGAAGCGCCGCAGTGCGGGGCTTTCCGTCGCGGGCCGCGGCCTCGGCGGCGTCGTTCAGGATGGCGTCGCGGCGGATGGAGACCACCCAGCCCTTGTCGATCCAGCGATCGAGGTCCTTTTCCAGGCGGCTGAGGTAGCGGCGGCGGAACAGCATGAACCGGGCGGGGCTCCCCTGCGGTGGATCGGGCGCGGCGGCGGGACCGCCGAGGGTCTAGCAGGCTGCGGAAAAACCCTTCCGTCCGGGACGGCGGCGTGATTCGATCCTCTTGATGCACTTGGAAGGACGCGATGCGCGGTCAGGACCAGCAGACGGAAGGGCTCTTTTCGTACGTGAGTTGCGAGGCGCGGGTGCCGCCCGATCATCCGCTGCGGGCCATCCGCGCCATCACCGACGAAGCGCTTGAGGTCCTGTCGCCAGAGTTCGAGGGGCTCTACTCGAAGGTCGGGCGGCCGTCCATCCCGCCGGAGAAGCTGCTGCGCGCCCTGCTGTTGCAGGCTTTCTATTCCATTCGCTCCGAACGCCAACTGATGGAGCAGATGGACTACAACCTGCTCTTCCGCTGGTTTGTCGGGCTGTCGATGGACGCCGCCATCTGGGATGTAACGGTCTTCACCAAGAACCGGGACCGCCTCTTGCGCGGCGATGTGGCCGCAAAGTTCCTGGCCGCCGTGGTCGGCCAGGCGCGGGGGCGTGACCTGCTGTCGGACGATCACTTCTCTGTCGACGGCACGATGATCGAGGCGTGGGCGTCGATGAAGAGCTTCCGGCCCAAGGGTGGGGACGACGACGATACCTCCGGCGGCGGACGCAACAGCGAGCGGAATTTCCGGGGCGAGAAGCGGTCCAACGAGACGCATGCCTCGACCACCGATCCCGACGCCCGGCTCTTCCGCAAGGGCAACGGCCAGTCGTCGCAGATGGCCTATCTGGGCCATGTGCTCATGGAGAACCGCAACGGCCTGGTTGTCGGCGCGGCCCTCACCCACGCCACCGGCACCGCCGAACGCGAGGCGGCGCTGGCCCTGCTGGAAGACGGCCGCCACGGTAACCGCCGCGTGACGCTGGGGGCCGACAAGGGCTACGACGTGGCGGGCTTCATCCGGGATTTGCGGACCCGCAAGGTCACGCCGCACATCGCGCGGAACGACCATGTCACGAAGACGGGAAAGCGGCGAAAGAGCAGCATTGACGGCCGCACCACGCGCCATGCCGGCTACGCTGTCAGCCTTCGGGTGCGCAAGCGGATCGAGGAGATCTTCGGCTGGATGAAGACCACGGGCGTCCTGCGCAAGACCCGCCACCGTGGCAAAGATCGCGTCGGCTGGATGTTCACCTTGACCGCCGCCGCCTATAACCTGACAAGGCTGCCCAAGCTGATGGCGGCGGCCTGACGTTGGCCGGAGCCTGTCCGCAAACGGGCAGGTCCGGCCAAACCGGCCGCTACGGCCGCCTCGTGGCCCCTTCTGAAGCGCGACTTTCGCCGCTCAGTTGGGGAAAGGGGGCCGTAAAAGCCGGTTTTTCCGCAGCCTGCTAGAGAAGAAAGATGGTGGCAAGCCCCAGGAAGGCGAAGAAGCCCACCACGTCCGTCACGGTCGTAAGGAAAACGGCCGAGGCGACGGCGGGGTCGATCTTCAACCGCTCCAGCCCCAAGGGTATCAGCAGCCCCACCAGGGCGGCGATGACCAGATTGATGACCATGGCCATGGCGATGACCGCGCCGATCATCGGCTCGTCGAACCACATCCACGCGACCGCGCCGGTCAGCACCGCGAAGGCAAGCCCGTTGATGCCGCCCACCAGCATTTCCTTGCCGAGGATGCGCATGGCGTTGGAGGGATTGAGTTCCTTCATGGCCAGGCCGCGTACGGCGATGGTCAGCGTCTGGGTGCCGGCGTTGCCGCCCATGCTGGCGACGATGGGCATGAGGACCGCCAGCGCGACGACCTTGCTCAGCATGTCCTCGAACAGGCCGATGACCAGCGACGCCAGAATGGCGGTGCCCAGGTTGAGCAGCAGCCATGTGAAGCGGCTGCGCACCGTTTCCCACGTGCTGACGTAAATGGAGCTTTCCGACAGGCCGGCCAGCCGCAGGATGTCGTCCTCGGCCTCTTCGTCGATGACGTCGACGATGTCGTCGATGGTGATGCGCCCGACCAGACGGCCCGAGGCATCGGTGACGGGTGCGGACAAAAGGTCCTTGCGGCGGAACAGGAAGGCCACGTCCTCCTGGTCCATGTCGACGGGCAGGATGTCCATCTCGGTCGACATCACGTCGCGCAGCTTGACCGGGCGCTTGGCGCGCAAAAGCCGGTTCAGGCGCACCACGCCGACGGGCCGGTGGCGCGGATCGACCACGAACAGGACGTAGAAATCCTCGGGCAGGACGGCGTTGGAGCGCAGGTAGTCGATGGCCTCGCCGACGGTCCAGTAGTTCGGCACGGCCACCAGTTCGCGCTGCATGATGCGGCCGGCGGAATATTCCGGATAGTTCAGGCCCTGCTCGATGATGGTCCGCGTCTCGATGGGCAGGCGCGCCAGAACGTGGGCCTGTTCCGCCTCGTCCAGGCGGTCGAGGATGTAGACGGCGTCGTCGGAATCCAGTTCTTCGATGATGGCCGCGAAATCGGCGAAGCCGTAGGTCTCGACGATCTGGTCGCGGATGTCGTCGGGCAGTTCCGGCAGGACTTCCGGATTGAAGTCCGGCCGCAGCAGTTCGATCAGCCGTCGGCGGTGGTCGCCGTGCAGGCTTTCGATCAGGTCGGCGCAGTCGGCGTAGTGCAGCGGCACGACCAGCTCGCGCACCACATCCTCGTGCCCGTTCTCGAGGGCATCATCGATTTCCGCCACGAAATCAGGGTCCAGGCCGAAGATGTCCTCCGGCTGACCCGATTCCTCGCGCGGCAGGCTGCGTACCCGGTTCTCCATGACGGACGTCCCCCTTGTGCCCGAGGTCTTGCCCATGTCCGGGACGCCTGCATGACGGGAGCGGCGGGGGGAGCCCTCTCCCGTCATGTACGCGTTCCGGTGCGCCCGTTAAAGCACGGGTGGCGGGCTTTTTCCAGTTTTTCCAAGGCTGAAACGGCAACCGGGGCCGCCGCATGCATGCGATCGGCCCCGGCTGAAAACCTGGTGCGGTCGAGAAGACTCGAACTTCCACCCCCTTTCGGGGACAGCGACCTCAACGCTGCGCGTCTACCAATTCCGCCACGACCGCACGGTAGACCGGCTTGGGACTGTTTGGCCGCCGGACCGATCCGGAGGCGCCCCGCGCCGTTCGAGGAAGCGTGACTTAACAAATCGGACGCGCTAAATCAAGGGACATGACGACCGATCCGCAAAATATCCTGCCCGAGCCCGAGTGGCGCTTCAGCGATGGATACGTCGACTATCCCGACGCCGTCGCCGCCATGGAAGACCGCGTGCGCGCCATCCGCGAGGACGGGGCGCCGGAACTGGTATGGCTGCTGGAGCATCCGCCGCTCTATACCGCCGGCACCTCGGCCAACGCGGGCGACCTGCTGACGCCCGACCGCTTTCCGGTTTACCAGACGGGGCGCGGCGGCCAGTACACCTATCACGGCCCCGGCCAGCGGGTCGGGTACGTGATGCTCGACCTCAAGCAGCGCGGGGCGGACGTGCGGTGCTACGTCCATGATCTTGAGGAATGGATCATCCGCACGCTGGACCGCTTCACCATCAAGGGCGAGCGGCGCGAGGGGCGGGTCGGCATCTGGGTGGACCGGGGCATGGGCCGCGAGGACAAGATCGCCGCCATCGGCGTGCGCGTCCGCCGCTGGGTGAGCTTCCACGGCATCGCCCTGAACGTGGAGCCCGACCTGTCCCACTTCACCGGCATCGTCCCCTGCGGCATACGCGAGCACGGCGTGACCAGCCTGTGGGACCTGGGCATCACCGCGACCATGGAAGAGGTGGACATGGCCCTGCAGGACGCCTTCGACGAGGTGTTCCAGCGCGAGGGCAAGACCGCGCGGGCGTGCCGGGCGGAATAGCCGTCGGAAGGAGGCGTCGACCGGGTCCGCGCAGCGCTGTCCTCGCGCCCTTTCTTCGTGGCCAAGAATAGCGCAGGAAGCAAAGAAAACGGCGCGGCCCCTTTCAGGAGCCGCGCCGTCTTTCATTCCGCGTCTGGCGAAGCGCCGGATCAGCGCACCTTGCCGGACACCACGCACTCGGCGATCTGGACCGCGTTCAGGGCAGCACCCTTCAGCAGCTGGTCGCCGCAGACGAAGATGTCCAGGCCGTGGTCGCCGAAGACGATGCTCTGGCGGATGCGGCCCACTTCCACGTCGTAGTGGCCGCTGGCGTTCAGCGGCATGGGGTAGGCGTTGGCCTCCGGGTCGTCGACGATCTTCACGCCCGGCGCGTCGGACAGGGCCTCGCGGGCGGCCTGCGGGGTGACGGGCTTGTCGAATTCCAGGGTCGCGGCCTCGGCGTGGGCGCGCAGGGTCGGGATGCGCACCGCCGTGCAGGACAGCGGCAGGTCGGGGATGCGCATGATCTTGCGCGTCTCCCAGGTGACCTTCATCTCTTCCTTGGTGTAGCCGTTGTCCTGGAACTTGTCGATGTGCGGGATCACGTTGAACGGCAGCGGGTGGACGAAGACCTTGTTGCTGCTCTGGCCGCCCTGGAGGATGTTGCGGGTCTCCTCCTCCAGTTCCTTCATGCCCGGCGCGCCGGAGCCCGACGCCGCCTGGTAGGTGGAGACGATGGCGCGCTTCAGGCCGAACTTGGCGTGCAGCGGCTGCAGGGCCACGGCCAGGATGGCGGTGGTGCAGTTGGGATTGGCGATGATCTTCGCGTCGCCAATGGCGTCGGCGTTGATCTCGGGCACCACCAGCGGCTTGTCGTCGTCGTAGCGGAAGGCCGAGGAGTTGTCGATCACGGTCACGCCGCGCTCAGCCAGCTGCGGGGCATATTCCTTGGAGAAATCACCCGAAACGGCGAGCAGCGCCACGTCGCACTCGGCAACCGAGTCGACCGTGAACTCCTCGATGGTCTTGCTGCCGAAGGGAGTCTCCAGGGTTTTGCCGGCGCTGCGCGCGGACGCAAACAGCCGCAGGTCGGTCAGCGGGAAGTTCCGGTCGTGCAGGACGGTGACCATTTCGGTCCCGACGGCACCCGTGACACCCACGACGGCAACCTTCACCCCGGGAACCATATCCTTCGTCATAATCAAAAGCTCCTGTTGTTCCTTTTGTAAGGAGGACGCGCCTTATAACAGATTCCGGAACAGATTTGAACCGGGTTCGAGTCGGACCCCGGCCGGACCCCGCGCGGTCTCTCCTTGGCCGCATCAAGTAGTGCGCGATTCCTGTTCCGGTAGAGGGCTTTACGATTTCTTGGGAAATGGCGCGTAAACCGGATGGTGTCGTTTCATCCCGAAGTCCCGGCCGCCCGCCGGACGCCCACCCAGGAGCCCCGTCCCATGCCGACCATCGCCGAAGCCGCCCTGCGCCTGCCGGGACTCGACGCCGACCCGCTCGCCCTGCTGATCGCCGCCGGCGGGCTGACGCTGGGGCTGATGATCCTCTATCACGGCTTGGCGCCGCTGGAGCCGGTGCTGGGCGCGCGGGCGCACAAGATGCTGGGCGGCGCCGCGCTTGGCCTGTTCGCCGCCTGGTTTGTGGTGACGGCGGCGTGGCTGCTGGGGATGGGGTGAGCGGGGCGGGGCTTGACGCCAGACCTCAACCTGATCTGCGCCAGAACCTTGCCTCCGTCATGGACGAGGTAACGGGCTCCAACGGCTCCGTCGTCGTCACGCGCCAGAAGGCGCGGCCGGTCGTGCTGATGTCCTATGACGAGTTCCGCAGCTGGCAGGAGACCGACAAGCGCGTCGTCAAGAAGATCAACACGCTGCGCAAGGACGCTCAACGCGCT
This sequence comes from Caenispirillum salinarum, assembly GCF_044803115.1. Taxonomy (GTDB): domain Bacteria; phylum Pseudomonadota; class Alphaproteobacteria; order Rhodospirillales; family Rhodospirillaceae; genus Caenispirillum; species Caenispirillum salinarum_A. The sequence continues at coordinate 4,237,038 of NZ_CP085224.1, forward strand.
CCCTTCACCGGCCTCGGCAAGCCCGAACCGCTGAAGGAGAGCCTTTCCGGCTGGTGGTCGCGGCACATCGCCGGCGAACACCGCCTGGTCTACCGCGCCAGCGGCGACGATGACGACCGCGTGCTGATCGTCGCCCAGTGCCGCTATCATTACTGACGGCGCTCCACTGACAGCCCCCTCACCCCGTCTTCCTGAACCCCTGCCCCGGATCGCCGTCGTAGGGTTCCGCCGCCACCTGCTCGACACGGGCTGCGGCCGGGCCGTCGTGGCAGCGGCGGAGCATGTCGTCCACGGCCTCTTCCGGCCCGTGGAAGACCGCCTCGACGCTGCCGTCCTGCCTGTTGCGGACCCAGCCCGACAGGCCGAGGGCTTGCGCCTGCTCCTCGGTCCAGGCGCGGTAGAAGACGCCCTGGACCCGGCCGGTGATGACGGCGTGAACGGTCTTCATCGTCTCATCCTCCCCTGTGCAGTCCTGCATTCCGTGACGGAGCAACGCCCCGCCTACTCTGCCGGGTCCAGGGTCGGCGGCGGGGCGCTGGGGCGCGGCGGGATGGTGGGCACTGGCGTGTCGAGCTGCGCATCCACCACCGTCAGCGCCGTCATGTTCACCAGCCCCCGCACCGTCACCGACGGCGTCACGATGTGCGCCGGCTGCGCCACACCCAGCAGGATCGGGCCGATGTTCAGGCCGTCGCCCAGCACCTTCAGCATGTTGAAGGCGATGTTGGCGGCATCCTGGTTGGGCATGACCAGCAGGTTGGCCTCGCCCGACAGGCGGCTGCCGGGGAAGATACGCTCGCGGATGATTGCCGAGAGGGCGGCGTCGGAGTGCATCTCGCCCTCCACCTCCAGGTCCGGCGCGCGGTGCCAGACGGCCTCCACGGCGCGGCGCATCTTGGCCGCCGAGGCATCGTCGTGGCTGCCGAAGTTGGAGTGCGACAGCAGCGCCGCCTTGGGCTCGATGCCGAAGCGCCGCACCTCCTCGGCCGCCAGCAGGGTGATCTCGCTCAACTGGTCGGCCGTGGGGTCGGGGTTCACGTAGGTGTCGGTGAGGAAATACGTGCCCTTCTGCAGGATCAGAAGGTTCATGGCCGCGACGGTGTTCACGCCGGGCTGCACGCCCAGCACGTCGACGATGTATTGCAGGTGCGACGCATAGCGGCCGGTTGAGCCGCAGATCATGCCGTCGGCCTCGCCCCGCTGCACCATGAGGGCGGCGAACACCGTGTTGCGGCTGCGCACGATGGTCCGCGCGTAGTCCGGCGACACGCCGCGCCGGCGCATCAGCCGGTGATAGGCGTCGGAATAGCTGTGGTAGCGGATGTCGCGGATGATCTCGACGACCTCCACGTCCTCGTCCAGGTCCAGGCGCAGGCCCATCTGCTTGCAGCGCTCGGCGATCACGTCCCGGCGGCCGATGAGGATGGGCCTGGCCATGCCCTCGTCGATCACCGTGCGGGCGGCCCGCAGCACGCGCTCGTCCTCGCCCTCGGCATAGACGATCCGCTTGGGGTGGGCCTGGGCGCGCTCGAACACCGGCTTCATGACAAGGCCCGAGCGGAACACGTACTGCGCCAGGCGCTCGCGGTAGGCGCGGAAGTCCTCGATGGGGCGGGTCGCGACGCCGGTCTCCATGGCCGCCCTGGCGACCGCCGGCGCGATCTCCAGGATCAGGCGCGGGTCGAAGGGCTTGGGCAGGATGTAGTCGCGGCCGAAGCGCAGCTTTTCCCCGCCGTAGGCCGAAGCGACCACGTCCGACGGCTCCGCCTGGGTCAGCCGGGCGATGGCCTCCACGCAGGCCAGCTTCATGGCCTCGTTGATCTGCGTTGCGCCGACGTCCAGGGCGCCCCGGAAGATGAAGGGGAAGCACAGCACGTTGTTGACCTGGTTGGGGAAATCCGACCGGCCGGTGGCGATGATGGCGTCGGGGCGGGCCTCCTTCGCCACATCGGGCATGATCTCCGGCACCGGATTGGCGAGCGCCAGGATCAGGGGCGACTCGGCCATTCCCTTGACGTGCTCGGGCGTCAGCACGTTGGGCCCCGACAGGCCGAGGAACACGTCTGCGTCCGGCATCACGTCGTCCAGCGTGCGCAGATCGGTGGCCTGGGCGTAGGCATCCTTGAAGCCGTTCATGCCGATCTGGCGGCCCTCGTAGACCAGTCCGTCACGGTCGACCAGCCAGACGTTCTCGCGCTTCACGCCCATTTCCACCAGCAGGTCCAGGCAGGCGATGCCCGCCGCGCCGCCACCGGTGGAGACCACCTTGACGTCCCCGGCCTTCTTGCCGGCGATGGTCAGGCCGTTGCGCACCGCGGCGGCGACCACGATGGCCGTGCCGTGCTGGTCGTCGTGGAAGACCGGGATGGACATGCTCTCGCGGCAGCGGCGCTCGACCTCGAAGCACTCGGGGGCGCGGATATCTTCAAGGTTGATGGCGCCGAAGGTGGGCTCCAGCGCCTTGACGATCTCGACGAGCTTGTCGGGGTCCTTTTCGTTCAGTTCGATGTCGAAGACGTCGATTCCGGCGAACTTCTTGAACAGGACCGCCTTGCCTTCCATCACCGGCTTGGAGGCCAGCGGGCCGATGTCGCCCAGGCCCAGCACGGCGGTGCCGTTGGTGACGACCGCGACCAGGTTCTGCCGCGCCGTCACCTCGGCCGCCTGGGCGGCATCGGCGACGATGGCCTCGCACGCGGCCGCCACGCCGGGGCTGTAGGCCAGCGCCAGGTCGCGCTGGTTCGCCATCGGCTTGGTGGGCGTTATCGCGAGCTTCCCGGGGGTCGGCCAGCGATGGTACGTCAGTGCCAGTTCGTTGAAATCGCGAGTCATGCGCCCTGCCTTAACTGAATTCCGGTTAAACGCCCGAAAGCGGCGGCTTCCTTGGGCTTTATACGCGCCTTGAGCCGGTTTCCCAAGCGCCGGACGTGCGGCAGCGCAGCATGGGGGCATGCACGGCCCGAAGACGAGGGCAAAAACCCGCCCTTCGATACCAACGCCCCGGTCACGAAAAACGGCGGCCCCAACCGGAGCCGCCGTCCTTCCTTCAACCCGCCGGGCCGAAGCCTCACTCGAACTCGATGATGATCTCGTCCACCGAGAGGGAAGCGCCGGGCGCGGCATGGATCTTCTTCACCGTGCCGTCCATTTCGGCCTTCAGCACGTTTTCCATCTTCATGGCCTCGACCACCGCCAGCGTCTCGCCGGACTTGACCTCCTGGCCCTCGGACACCGCCACCGAGACCAGCAGGCCCGGCATCGGCGAGAGCAGGAACTTGGACAGGTCGGGCGGCTCCTTCTTGGGCATGACCTTGGCCAGTTCGGCCCCGCGCGGCGTGTAGACCGTGGCAAGGGCCTGCGCCCCGTTGTTGAACAAGCGGTAGCCGATGCCCAGGCCGTCCACCTGAACGGTGACCTCCTTGCCCTTCACGGTGCCCACGAACAGGGGCTCGCCAAAGGTCCAGTCGGTCATGACGGGATAGGACTCGCCCTCGATCTCCACGGCGTAGTGCTCGCCGTTGCCGGCGCGCTCCACGCGGACGGGGTGGTAGTCGTCGTTCAGACGCACCACCCAGTCGGTGCGGATGTGCATCTCGTGGCCGGGAAGCTGGCCCGAGACCGACGCCGCACGGTCGGCGTACAGGCGGTTGATGACCGCCGCCACCGCCACCAGCACCGAGGGGTCCTCGGCCGGCAGGTCGTCGGCGGAAAAGCCGTCGGCGTATTCCTCGGCGATGAAGTTGGTGGTCAGGTTGCCGTCCACGAAGCGCTGCTTGCTCATCAGCGACGCCAGGAACGGAATGTTGTGGCTGATGCCGCGGATGTAGAACTCGTCCAGCGCCTTGCGCATCTCGGTGATGGCGGCGTTGCGGTCGGCGCCGTAGGTGATCAGCTTGGCGACCATGGGGTCGTAGAACATGCTGATCTCGCCGCCGTCGTAGACGCCGGTATCGACGCGGACGGTGTCGCTTTCCTTGGGCGGCCGGTAGTACACCAGGCGGCCGGTGGACGGCAGGAAGTTGCGGTAGGGGTCTTCCGCGTAGATGCGGGATTCCATCGCCCAACCGGTCAGCTTGATGTCGTCCTGGGTCAGCGTCAGCTTTTCGCCGGCGGCGATGCGGATCATCCACTCCACCAGATCCAGCCCCGTGACCAGTTCGGTCACCGGATGCTCCACCTGCAGGCGGGTGTTCATCTCCAGGAAGTAGAAGTTCCGGTTGGCGTCGACGATGAACTCCACCGTACCGGCCGACTTGTAATCCACGGCCTTGGACAGGGCCACGGCCTGCTCGCCCATGGCCTTGCGGGTGGCCTCGTCGATGAACGGCGACGGCGCTTCCTCGATGACCTTCTGGTGGCGGCGCTGGATGGAGCACTCGCGCTCGCCGACATAGAGGCAGGTCTCGCCGTCCGACAGGACCTGGATCTCGATGTGGCGCGGCTGCTCGATGAACTTCTCGATGAAGACGCGGTCGTCACCGAAGGAGGATCGCGCCTCGTTGGTGGCGGATTCGAAGCCCTCGCGGGCCTCTTTCACGTTCCAGGCCAGGCGCATGCCCTTGCCGCCGCCGCCGGCGGAGGCCTTGATCATGACCGGGAAGCCGATCTCCTCGGCGATCTTCACCGCTTCCTCGGTGTCCTTGATGACGCCCATGTAGCCGGGAACGGTGTTCACGCCGGCTTCCTTGGCGAGCTTCTTGGACTCGATCTTGTCGCCCATGGCGCTGATGGCCCAGGCATCGGGACCGATGAAGGCGATGCCCTTCTCGGCCAGGGCCTTCTGGAAGGCTTGGTTCTCCGACAGGAAGCCGTACCCCGGGTGGACCGCTTCGGCGCCGGTGTCCACGCAGGCCTGCACGATCTTGTCGATCAGCAGGTAGGACTGGTTCGACGGCGGCGGCCCCAGCAGCACCCCCTCGTCGGCCATCTGCACGTGCAGGGCGTCGCGGTCGGCCTCGGAATACACGGCGACCGTGGCAATGCCCATCTTCTTCGCCGTCTTGATGACGCGGCAGGCAATCTCACCGCGGTTGGCGATCAGGATTTTCTTGAACATCGTCGTTTTCGTCCCCTCATCGACGGAGGCGTCCCGAACGGTGTGCGGCGTGGCCACCAAGACACCAAGTACACCAAGAAATCGTGCTTACGTCACAAATCTGCGAATGCCGTTCCGTATCATTGGGACGTTAAAATTGATCAGCAGGCCGATACGGCATCCACTAAGGCGCAAATATGTGAGCAACTGCGCCTCGTGTAACGGATTGGCCTTCTCGACCGCCTTGACCTCCACGATCAGAACATCCTCAACCAGAATGTCTGCGCGGAACGCGCCTTCAAGCCGAAGGCCGTCATAAACGACCGGGAGCGGCACCTGCCGGACGGCCTTGATGCGTCGCTTTTCCAACTCGTGACAAAGACAGCTCTCGTAGACCGTCTCCAGCAGGCCGGGGCCCAGCGCGGAATGGACCTTGAAGGCCGCATCAACCGTCTGCCGTTCCAGGGCGTCCAGCGCCGCTGGCACGGCTTCCTCGGTGTTCTTGGTGTCTTGGTGGCTCACCCTCTCACACCGCCAAACTCGTAGGCATTAAAGCGGAATGTTGCCGTGCTTGCGCCACGGGTTTTCCAGCTGCTTGTCGCGCAGCATGGCCAGCGAGCGGCAGATGCGCTTGCGGGTGTTGTGCGGCATGATCACGTCGTCGATGTACCCGCGCGAGCCGGCCACGAACGGGTTGGCGAACTTCTGGCGGTATTCCTCGGTGCGCTCGGCAATCTTTTCCTCGTTGCCGAGGTCGCCGCGGAAGATGATCTCCACCGCGCCCTTCGGCCCCATCACCGCAATTTCTGCCGTCGGCCACGCATAGTTCACGTCGCCGCGCAGGTGCTTGGACGCCATGACGTCATAGGCCCCGCCATAGGCCTTGCGCGTGATGACCGTCACCTTCGGCACGGTGGCCTCGGCATAGGCATACAGCAGCTTGGCGCCATGCTTGATGATGCCGCCGTATTCCTGCGTGGTGCCCGGCATGAAGCCCGGAACGTCGACGAAGGTCACCACGGGGATGTTGAAGCAGTCGCAGTAGCGCACGAATCGGGCGGCCTTGCGGCTGGAGTCGATGTCCAGGCAGCCGGCCAGCACCATCGGCTGGTTGGCGACGATGCCCACCGTGCGGCCCTCGAAGCGGGCGAAGCCGGTGATGATGTTCTTGGCGTACTCGGGCTGGACCTCGAAGAAGTCCTGCTCATCGGCCACCTTGGTGATCAACTCCTTCATGTCGTAGGGCATGTTGGGGTTGTCGGGGATGAGCGTGTCCAGCGAGTATTCCGCGCGGTCCGACGGGTCGTCGGTCGGGCGCTGCGGCGGGTCCTCGCGGTTGGAGGAGGGCATGAAGTCCATGAAGCGGCGCAGTTGCGCGATCGCCTGCACGTCGTCCTCGAACGCCAGGTCGGCCACGCCGGACTTGCCGGTGTGGGTGATGGCGCCGCCCAGTTCCTCGGCCGTCACCTGCTCGTGCGTCACCGTCTTCACCACGTCGGGGCCGGTGACGAACATGTAGGAGCTGTCCTTCACCATGAAGATGAAGTCCGTCATGGCCGGGGAGTACACGGCACCGCCGGCGCAGGGCCCCATGATCATCGACACCTGCGGGATCACGCCCGACGCCATGACGTTGCGCTGGAAGACCTCCGCATAGCCGCCCAGCGACGCCACACCTTCCTGGATGCGAGCGCCGCCCGAGTCGTTCAGGCCGATCACGGGCGCGCCGACCTTCATGGCCTGGTCCATGATCTTGCAGATCTTCTCGGCGTGCGCTTCCGACAACGAGCCGCCGAAGACCGTGAAGTCCTGGCTGAAGACGAACACGAGGCGGCCGTTGATGGTGCCGTAGCCGGTCACCACGCCGTCGCCGGGCGTCTTGTTCTCCTGCATGCCGAAATCGGCGCAGCGGTGTTCGACGAACATGTCCCATTCTTCGAAGGACCCTTCGTCGAGCAGCAGTTCCAGGCGCTCGCGCGCCGTCAACTTGCCCTTGCCGTGCTGCGCGTCAATGCGTCGCTGACCACCGCCAGCGCGGGCCTGGTCGCGTTTCTCCTCGAGCAGACGAATGATCTCTTGCATTGGCTCCCTCAACTTGGCGGAGGTCCCACCCGATTTGGTGGGGAGTTGGAATAGCACCTTGCGCGCCGTGTTGCCATAGAAAAGGCGCCCCGAACCCGCGGGACGCCTTCACTTTTCGCAATAAAGCCAATCCGTTTGTCGGACTTACGAACCCAAAAGAGCAAGGAAACGGGCTGCGTCGGCAATATCCTTGCGCTGACGCTCCAGTCGCGCCTGGGCCTCGGCATCGACGCCCCAATGCTCCATCTGGAACAGTTCATCCAGATAGGCGGCCCGATACGCCGCTTCGGCGTCCAGGCGGCCCTCCAGCAGCGCCAGGGCCAGCACCAGCGAGCCCAGCGGCGCGACGGCGGCCTGCAGCGCGGTCAGGCGCCAGTCGTCCAGTTCCGCCACGGCCGCCCGCAGGGCCCGCAGCGCCTCCGGCGGCTGGTCCACGGGCATCAGGCCGGCGGTGTGGCACAGCGTGGCGTCGTAGCGCTGCCGCGCCCAGTCCAGCAGCGGCTGCCACGCCGTCGCCTGGCGCGCGGCCAGATCGGCGTCCTCGGCCTCAGCCACGCGGTAGCAGAGCAGTTCCGTCTCGGCGAAGCGCAAGACCTCCTCGATCATGGCGTCGCGCAGCGGCGCGACGCGGTCGATGGCGCTGTTGGCGAGCTGTGTGAGCGGCATGTTGTCGAGCACCAGCGTCTCGCCCTGCTCGTTCCACTCCGCCGCGATGGCGTCGGCCAGCGCCGGAAACGGCACCGCCAGCGCCGCCTTCGAGGGCGTGCGCACCGGGCGGCCGTCCAGGTGCACCGCGTGCAGGCCGCCCTCGGCCGGCACGGCCTCGGCGGTCTTGTAGAAACGCTTCATGGGGCGATTGACGAGCGAACTCATGTCCTAAGGCACCTTGTGCGAATGATCGGAAACGGCGACGGCGGAGGCACGGGGAGCCTTTTCCCGATGCCTCCGCCGCCTGCCATGCGATGGTGGTTCAGCGGCCGAACAGGCCCTTCAGGCCCTCCCCCAGATTTTCGCCCATGCCCTTGACGGCGTCGAGGGGGTTATCGGGAACCGACGGCTGAGCCGGCGCCGCCTGCTGCTCCTGTGCGGGTGCCGGCGCCGGCTTCCGGCCCAGCGCGACGGCACAGACGTCCTCGGGCTCGGCGGTGCGCTCTATGACCTGCTCGGCCAGCAGCGACAGCCCGCCCGAGGCGATGGCCGCACCGGCGGAGACGGCTGTGCGCGCCGCCCCCAGCGGGTCCACGGCCAGTGTCGGGTCGGTCAGCGGGCCGCGCAGGCGCACGAGGTTGGCAAGATTGGCCGTGGCGAGGCCCGCCCCCTCGCGCACACCGGTCTTCACGGCCATGTCCAGCGTCTCCGTGCCCAGGTTGACCGTGCCCGAGCCGGTGACGTGGAACTTGGGCGTCTGCACCGCAATGCCCCGGTCGCTGGTGGCGACGCCGTTCTGAAGGCTGAGGTTCACCACCCCGCACTGCAGGACCGTGTACTTGTCCTTGGACGCGAACGGATTGAGGCTGTCGATCAGGCGCAGAGCAATGTCCTGCGTCCAGGAACGCACGGCATCGTTGTTGATGGTGCCCTGGCCGACGCTGACGACGGCCGCCCCGTCCAGGCTGCCCATGATGGCGGCGACGCTGCCGCCCCGGCCGGTCAGGTCGAGCCGCACGTCGGCGGGTCCCTCCTGGATCAGGTCGCCCTGGCCGACCTCCGCCAGAACCCGGCCCAGCATCACGTCCTCGGTCCGCAGCGTCAGCGCAACGGCGGGCGCAGCCTCGGACGACGCATCGAGCGTCACCTCGGCGCGCACGGTGCCGCCGCCGGCCCGCGCCGAGGCCGGCGCCACCATCAGCCGACCGTTGGACAGCGAGACCTTGCCCGTGACGTCGGCCAATGCCATTCCGTCGGGCAGAACCAGGCGGGAGACGGCCAGCTCCACGTTGGCGTCGGCCGCCTTCAGCCCGGCCAGCGGCAGCGGCGTGTCGGCGAAGAGGCGGCTGGGCATGTCGGCCGACTGGCCGGCACCGGCCGCGTCACCCTCGCCGCCCTCCGACGGCAGCAGCGCCGCCAGGTCGATGAGTGGCGACGACAGGGTGCCAGTCACCTTCGGGCGGGGGCCGTCCAGCGTTACCGTCAGCGCGCCCGCCAGCGAAGTATCGCCCAGCGAGGCGGCCAGGTTCCGCACCGACCAGCCGCCCTCCTGGGTGTCCGACAGGCGACCGTCGATGCGCAGCGCGGGCAGGTCGGCCGGCGCCGCCGCATTGAAGGCCCGAGCCGTGGCCGCCGGCTCTGGCACGGAGACGGCGACGCCCAGGTCGATCCCGCGCGCTTCCTCCGGCGCCTCGATACTGCCGTCGACGTTGACAGTGGCGCCGGCGGCCTCGACCTTCATCACCACCGGATAGACCGTGGCCGTGTTCATCAGGTCCGACAGGGGACCCAGCGTGCCCGCCAGGCTGAACGACAGGTCGTCCAGCCGTCCCGAGCCCTGCACGGCCAGCGGCGCGTTCCAGCCCTGAGCGGCGGCCTCCAGCGCTGCCAGCGACAGGGACCGCTTTTCGCCGGTGGACCGGTCGTTGTAGACCACCACGGCATCCTCGACCCGCACCAGTTGCAGGTCCGGCAGGGCCTGCCGGCCGGCGGTCGCGGCCTCGTCGGCGGCGGTTTCGGCGGCGCCGTCGGAGGCCGGCAGGTCCAGCGCCCAGTTGCCGACACCGTCCTCGTTGACCTCCAGCAGCACGTCCGGGCCGACCAGCACGAGGCGGCGCACCTTGATCTCGCCGGACAGCAGCGGCAGCAGTTCCACCTGCGCCTCCAGGCGCCGTGCGGTCACCATCTCCGGCCGCGAGCCCCAGGGCGCGTTGGCGAACGCCACGTCCTGGAGCACCACGGCGGGGCTGAGCGAAATGGACAACTCGATGGGGCCGCCGATGCTGAGGTCGCGGCCTGTGGCGGCCTCCGCCTGCTCCTCGATCACGCCGCGGTACTGGTTGACGTCCACCGACATGAGGATGGCGGCGACGGCGACCACCGCCGCCACCACCGCGATGCCGAGTCCCTTGAGAACCGTCCTCACGCGCATTGCCCCGTCCCCCCAATCTGAGTCCATACGCCCGCCGCCGCGTCCGTCAGCGTCGCATAGGCGTCGATGACGACGTGCGCGCCGGCTTCCTTCAGCTCAACAACCGGATGATACCCCCAGGCAACACCCAGCGCACCCGTACCGGCGGCGCGGGCCATCTTCATGTCGTAGCTGGTGTCGCCGACCATGACGGTGTTCCCGGGCTCCGCGCCCACCTCCACCATGGCGCGCTGGAGCATGCCGGGGTGCGGCTTGCCGGGGTTGTCGTCGGCGGTCTGGATGGTGAGAAAGCGCCCTTCCAGCCCGTGCCGCTCGATCATCGCGGCAACGCCGCGCCGGCTCTTGCCCGTGGCGATGCCCAGGATGACGCCGGCCTCCTCCAGCGCGTCCAGGGCCTCGAGCGCGCCGGGATAAAGGTGCTCCTCGTGGTCGGGCCGGGCGCGCAGGGTCTGGAACGCCTGCTTGTAGCTTTCGGCGACGCGCCGGTGCAGGGCGTCCTCGTGCTCGGGGAACAGCGTCGCGACGGCCTCCACCAGTTCCAGCCCGACGACGCGCCGGCAGCGTTCCGGCGGCGGACAGACGATGCCGTGGACGCCGGCGGCCATCTCCATGGCGGCGACGATGTTGTGGATGCTGTCGACCAGCGTGCCGTCCACGTCCAGGACGCAGAGGCGGAGGGGGGTGTGGGTCATGGTTCTCAAGGCTTTCTCTTTACGTCGTGCAGGCATCCTACCGCATCCGTCGAAGCGACAGGGTTACTCTTCCCCGAACGGATCCCCCGCCTCCGCCACATCAAAGGCGAAAAACTCGAAGGTTTCCGCCATGTGTTCCGGCAACTCCGCCTTCACCTCCAGCATTCCCCCGCGCGGGTGCGGGAGCCGCAGCGCGCGGGCGTGGAGGTGGAGCTTGCGGGAGACGCCGTGGCCCGACAGATGCGCCTCGGCGCCGCCATACTTGCCGTCGCCCAGGATCGGCGTGCCCATGGTGGCGGCATGAACGCGAAGCTGGTGCGTGCGGCCCGTCAGCGGTTCCATCTCCAGCCATGCCGCCTTGCCCGACACCGACTCCACCGTGCGGTAGACGGTGACCGCCGGCTTGCCCCAGTCCTCGTCCACCTCCATGCGCTCGCCGGCCTTGCCGGGAGCCTTGGCGATGGGCGCGGAGATTTTCCCCTCCGCCAGCTTGGGGGCGCCGACGACGACCGCCCAATACACCTTGCGGGCGTCGCGGCTCTTGAAGGCGGCCGCCAGCACCGACGCCGCCTTGGCCGTGCGACCGACCACCAGCACGCCGGACGTATCCCGGTCCAGGCGGTGCACCAGGCGCGGCTTGTCCGGGTAGTCGTAGCGCAGGGCCTCCAGCATCCCGTCGATGTGGCGCGTCGTGCCCGTGCCGCCCTGGGTCGCGAGGCCCGGCGGCTTGTTGAGCACGATCACGTCATCGTCCATGTGGATGACGCAGGCGCGGATCATCGCCGCGTCAGCCTGCGAGACCTTGGGTTCGTCGTCCGGCGGCAGGTCGGGCTGTTCGCCCAGCGGGGGCACGCGCACGGCCTGGCCGGCCTCCAGCCGCTGGTTGCTCTTGGCGCGCTTGCCGTCGACGCGGATCTGGCCCGTGCGCAGAAGCTTCTCCAGCCTGCCGTGCTTGAGGTCCGGGAAATGGCGCTTGAACCAGCGGTCGACGCGCAGCTCGTGCTCGTCGTCGGTGACGGAAAGGGTTTGCACGCCGCTCATGTCAGAAGGGTCCTCGCGGTGTAAAGTCCGATGAACAGGGCCGCCACGCCCACGATGATGGTCGCCGTCAGATAGGCCGCCGCCGGGGCCAGCGCACCCCTTTCCACCAGCGTCGCCACGTCCAGCGAAAAGCTGGAAAAGGTGGTGAAGCCGCCCAGCACGCCGACGAACACGAAGGCCCGCGCCTCCTGGCTCATCACCCCGCGCAGGGCCGCCCACTCGATCAGCGCGCCCATGACGAAACTGCCGACGATGTTCACCGTCAGCGTTCCCCACGGAAAGCCCATGCCCAGAAGCCGCCCCATGAGCACGCCCGTGGCATAGCGCCCGACCGAGCCCAGCGCCCCGCCGGCGGCGACGGCCAGCAGCATTTTCAGCGTCACGCGCCGTCCTCCCCCTCGTCCTCGGCGCGGCGGCGGGCGCGCAGGCGGTCCCAGAAGTCGATGCGCTTGCGCAGCTCGCGCTCGAAGCCGCGTTCCGGCGGATCATAGAAGCGCTGGCGCTCCATCTCCTCGGGGAAATAGCTCTGGCCCGAGAACGCCTCCGGCGCGTCGTGATCGTAGCGGTAGCCCTTGCCGTAGCCCAGGTCCTTCATCATGCGCGTCGGCGCATTGAGGATATGCTTGGGCGGCATCAGGCTGCCGGTCTGCTTCGCTGCCCGCCGCGCCGCCTTGAAGGCGCTGTAGCCGGCGTTGCTCTTGGGCGCGGTGCCGAGATAGATGACCAGTTGTGCAATCGCCAGGTCCCCCTCCGGGCTGCCGAGCCGGTCATAGGTCTCCCACGCCGCGATGGCCTGGGTGACGGCGCCGGGATCGGCCAGACCGATGTCCTCCACGGCGAAGCGCGTCAGGCGGCGGAGGAGGTAGATCGGGTCCTCGCCGCCGTCGATCATGCGGTTCATCCAGTAGAGCGCCGCGTCGGTGTCGGAGCCGCGCAGGGATTTGTGCAGGGCCGAGATCAGGTTGTAGTGCCCCTCGCGGTCCTTGTCGTAGACCGGCGCCCGGCGCTGGATGATGCCCGCCAGCCCCGCCGGGTCCAGCGGCTCGGAAATCCCGGCGTTGGCGATGTCCTCCGCCATGCCCAGCAGGAACCGCCCGTCGCCGTCGGCCAGCGCCTTGAGCGCCTGCCGCGCCTCGCCGGTCAGCGGCAGGGGCGCGCCCAGCTCCGCCTCCGCGCGGGCCAGAAGCTTTTCCAGCGCCGGCTCGTCGAGGCGGTTGAGCACCAGCACCCGGCAGCGCGAGAGAAGGGCGGCATTCAGCTCGAAGCTGGGGTTTTCGGTGGTCGCGCCCACCAGCACCACCGTTCCGTCCTCCACGTAGGGAAGAAAACCGTCCTGCTGGCTGCGGTTGAAGCGGTGGATTTCATCCACGAACAGCAGCGTCCCCTGCCCCGCCTCGCGCCGCTTGCGGCTGGCCTCGAACACCTTGCGCAGGTCGGCGATGCCCGAGAACACCGCCGACAGGGGCTCGAAGTGCAGGTCCGTGCCATCGGCCAGCAGGCGCGCGATGGTGGTCTTGCCGCAGCCGGGCGGGCCCCACAGCACGATGGATTGCAGCTTGCCCGCGCGCACCATGCGCCCCAGCGGCCCGTCGGGGCCGATCAGGTGATCCTGCCCCACCACCTCGTCCAGCGTTCTCGGACGCAGGCGGTCGGCCAGCGGGCGCGGGGCTCGGGCGTCGAACAGCGAGGGGCCGGCCACGGCAGCGCGATCCTTCCTTGCCTACTGAGACAGCGTGGTGGTCAGCGAGCGGCCGTCGCGCAGCAGCGTGATGGTCCACCGCACGGTCGGCCGCACGGCGCGCTGGAGTTCCTTGATGGTCGGGGTCTCGCGGTCGTTGACGCGGGTGATGATGTCGCCCGGGCGGAAACCCAGCCGCGCCGCCGTGCCGCCGCGCTTGAGCGCCAGAACCACCACGCCGCGCTGCAGGCTGTCCAGTCCCATCTCCTCGGCCAGCGCCGGGTTCAGGTTGGCGACCTCCGCCCCTTCGAACGGGCCGTCGAAACGCTCCAGCCGCGTGACGTTGCGCGGCGGGTCCTCCGGCGGCGGGATCAGGGCGACGCGCACGACCCGCTCGCCGTCCGCCCGCCGGACGGTCAGGTCCAGGTCATCCCCAAGCGGAGCGGTGACGATGCGATACCGCAGGTCCGCCGGCCCGACCACGGGCAGGCCGCCCGCGGCCACCACCACGTCGCCGACCTTCAGCCCCGCACGGTCGGCAGGGCCGCCGGGATAGATCTCGTTGATGAGCACGCCCACCGGCCGCGCCATGCCCAGCGACTGCGCGATGTCGTTGGTCACCCCCTGCCCGCCGGCCCCGAACCACGGACGCACCGCCCGGCCCTCGGAGATCAGGCTGTCGACGGTCACCCGCACCATGTTCGACGGAATGGCGAAGCCGATGCCCACGTTGCCGCCGTCGCGCGAATAGATCGCGGTGTTGATGCCCACCAGACGCCCCTGGCCGTCCACCAGGGCGCCGCCGGAATTGCCGGGGTTGATGGCGGCGTCGGTCTGGATGAAGGAGCGGAAATCGTGCTGGCTGTCGCCGCCGCCCGTGGTCCGCCCCAGCGCGGAGACGATTCCCATGGTGGTCGTCTGCCCGACGCCGAAGGGATTGCCCACCGCCAGCACGAGGTCCCCCACCTCCAGCGCGTCCGAATCGGCCAGCGGCAGGGTCGGCAGGGCCTCGCCTTCCGTCTCCAGGCGCAGGACGGCCAGGTCCGTCCGCTCGTCGGTGCCCAGCACCTCGGCCTCGAACTCCCGGCGGTCGGCCAGGATGACGGTGATCTCGGATGCGCCGGCGATCACGTGGTCGTTGGTAACGACGATGCCGTCGTCGCGCACGATCACCCCCGAGCCAAGGCTGGTCTCCACCCGCTCCCGCGTACCGCCGCGCGGCAGGGCGTCGCCGAAGAAGCGGCGGAAGAACGGGTCGTTGAACAGCGGCGACATGGGCGCGCGGGTCTTGACCACCGTCTTGGTGTAGATGTTGACCACCGCCGGCGTCACCTGCTTCACCACAGGCGAGAACGACAGCAGCGCCTCTGCCTTGCTGTCGGGCACCACGCGCTGCTGGGCCATCGTGGGGGCGGCAAGGGCGACAAGGCCCAGGGTTGTCAACATCAGGCTGGCGATCAGGCGCCGCATGTCCATCCTCGTCATTGTCCGGGCGGTGGTCGTGACGCCGGTATACACCGGCCCGCCCGACGGCGCAAAAGGCGCAAGCCGACCGGATCATGCAATGGCGATCAAGGCGCCCGAGCGGCGATAGCGTTTTTCTATGCGCAAGGTCACCAGCGCCAGGGTGATCCACGCGCCATGGAACAGCAGGCCGCCGCCGAGAACGACGACGCCCGGCACCGGGCCGACCGCCGCGCGCTCCAGCAATGCCGGCACGCTGTCGAGGGCGGCCGGATGCACCGACAGCTTGCCGGCATAGGCGACCGCCTGAACCGTCAGGATATAGGCGTAGTTCTTGCGCAGCCGGCGTCCCAGCGCGCGGGTGTAGCTGATGTGGAAGTGCGGCCGCAGGTAGTCGCTGGACAAAAGCGCGTTCCACTTGCCGTCGAGGGTGACGCCCTCGCCGCGGAGCATGGGAGCGTAGATGTCGGTTTCCATCAACCGGCAGCGCGCCCGCCAGACGTTGAAATAGCGGTAACGCCGCGCCTCGAACGCAAGGAATGCCGCCACCAGAAGCCCCACCAGGATCAGCGGCAGCGCCGAGGCCTGCGGGCTGGCGAAGGCGATGGACAGGGCGACGCCCGTGGTCAGGACCGCCCAGTTCGTGGTGTTGTCCAGCCGCGATCGCCAGATGGTCGAGCGGTAGACCTCACCCCTGTACAGATGCGCGATGGCCCCGAGTTCCGGGCCGCTGAAGGTGGACGGGACATCCTGGTCGCGGTTCTTGGTCGTGGCGGTGGCCATGGCGGGCGCCTCCCGGTGCGAACTGCCTCTTGCGTGCGCTTTCGGGCAAGGGTACCGCCCGCAGCCATGGCTTGCACGCACGCGAACGGCGGCGCCGCCGACAGCGGCCACGGGTCTGCGGCCAGGGGAACTTTAGGGCTATTCTGGTGATCCGAAAGGATCATACATCCCGTATCAAACGTAAAGCATCCGTTCTACACGACGGGCAGGGAAAACCCGACCCTCCCCTTCCCCAGGAGCACCCCCAGACCATGGCTCAACAGACGACCGGCCGGAGGTCGCCCGGCCTGACCATCGGCAAAAAACTTGCGCTGGCCTTCGGCGGCGTCCTTGCCTTGACGATCATCCTCGGCGCGGTGGGTTTGGCTGCGCTGACCGACGTCACCGACCGGGTCGACAAGGCCGACGACGCCAACCGCATCCTCAAGTTCGTGCTCGACCTTCGCGGCGAGGAAAAGAACTACATGCTGCGCGGCAATCCCGACGAGGCGGGAGACGTCCGCAGCCTGGTCGACGGCATTCAGGCGCAGACCAGGGAGTCCAAGGCGCAGTTCCAGTCCGCCGCCAACGACCGCCTGATGGACGACCTGGCGGACGTCACTGCCGACTACGCCGGCACCTTTGATCGCTATGTGGAGATCGACCGCGAAGCCGCCACGGCCCTGGCCGCCATGGAGGCCGCCGCCCGCGAGGTGGAAAACGTGCTGGAAGACCTGCGGGCCCAGCAGAAGGCCCAGGTGCGCGACCTGCTGGACGGCAACGCCGCCAGCGCCGCCGTGCTGGAGGAACTGCGCGAGGCCGACGCGGCCAACCGCCTCATCAAGACCATGCTGGAGGTTCGCCGGGACGAAAAGAACTACCAGATCCGCGACGATGTCGAGTCGCGCGACCAGGTTCTCGCCGGCGTGGACACGCTGCGCGGCGGCGCCCAGGCCCTGCGGGACGGCGCCGACCGGCCGGCGACGCGCGAGGTCGCCGACGCCGTGCTGGCCGAGATCAACGGCTTCGAGACCGCCTTCCGGACATTCGTCGACGGCCGACAGGAGCAGCAGGACCTCCGCCCTCGCCTGATCGAGACCGCGCGGGACCTTGAAACCGCCGCTGAAAAGCTGCGCGCCGACCAGAAGACCGAACTCGCCACCGACATCGACCGCGCCTGGACCGTCATGATCGCCGTCCTGGTCCTGGCGGTCGTCGTCGGCGTGCTGAACGCCGTCCTCATCGGCCGCAACATCGGCCGGCCCGTTGCGGGGATGACCGAGGCCATGCGACGCCTCGCCCGCAAGGAGTGGGAGACCGCCATCCCCGGCCGCACTCGCCGCGACGAGATCGGCCAGATGGCCGCCGCCGTTGCCTTCTTCAAGGAGAACGGCCAGGAGGCGGAGCGCCTGGCAGAAGAGCAGAAGGCCCTGGAACGCCAGGCCGAAGCCGACAAGCGCGCCGCCATGAACCGCTTGGCCGACGATTTCGAAGCCTCCGTCGGCGGCATCATCAAGGCCGTCTCGTCGGCTGCCGGAGTCCTGGAAACCACCGCCGGAGACATGTCGCGCACCGCCGACGACAGCACCAGCAAGGCGTCCGCCGTGGCCGCGGCCGCCGAGGAAGCCTCTGCCAACGTCGAAACCGTGTCCGCCGCCGCCGAGGAACTGGCGTCCTCCATCTCCGAGATTTCCCGGCAGGTGTCCCAGTCGTCGGCGGTCGCCGGCCGCGCGACCCGGCGTGTGGAAGAAGTGAACGAGCAGGTGCGCGGCCTGTCGGACGCCGCCGAGAAGATCGGCGCCGTCGTCAGCCTGATCACCGACATCGCCGAGCAGACCAACCTTCTGGCCCTCAACGCCACCATCGAGGCGGCGCGCGCCGGCGACGCCGGCAAGGGGTTCGCCGTCGTCGCCAACGAGGTGAAGGCCCTCGCCCAGCAGACACAGCGCGCGACCGAGGACATCTCGGCGCAGATCACCGATGTGCAGAAGGAAAGCCTCGCGGCCGTCGACGGCATCAAGTCCATTGGCGACGTGATCCGCGAGGTTCACGAAATCACGTCCTCCATCGCCTCGGCGGTGGAAGAACAGAACGCCGCCACGGCCGAAATCGCCCGGAACGTGGAGCAGGCGGCCGTGGGCACGCGGGAAGTGACGACCAACATAAGCGGCGTCACCTCGGCAGCGGAACGGGCCAGTACGGCCTCCGACGAGGTGCTGACGTCGGTCACCGGCCTGAACAGCAACTCCGACACCCTGCAGGCGGAGATGGCGCGCTTCCTCCGGCAGGTCCGCAGCGCCTGATCAGGTCTTCCGCGTCCCCGGCTGTTCGGCACGCGCCGCACCAGCCGGGGACGCGGCGCCCGCGGCCTGGTTCTCCCGCCGGCAAGCAGGCATGAAAAAGGGCGGCCCGCCAGGGCCGCCCTTGATCATATCCGGACACCGCGAATGCGGAGGAGGATTACTCCTCGCCCTCGGCTTCCGCCTCGGCCTCGACGCGCGCCTTGTCCTCGGCGCCCTTGGCGTCGACGTTGCGGTCAACCAGCTCGATGACGGCCATCGGCGCGGCGTCGCCGTAGCGGTAGCCGGCCTTCAGGACGCGGGTGTAGCCGCCGTTGCGGTCCTTGTAGCGCTCGCCCAGTTCGGAGAACAGCTTGCGGACCACGGCATCCTCGCGGATGATCGCGGCGGCCTGGCGGCGGGTGTGCAGGGTGTTGCGCTTCGCCAGCGTGATGAGCTTCTCGACGACCGGACGCAGGTCCTTGGCCTTGGGCACGGTGGTCTTGATCTGCTCGTGCTTCAGCAGGGCAGTCGCCATGTTGGCGAACATGGCCTTGCGGTGGCTGCTGGTGCGGTTGAGCTTGCGGCCCGACATGCCGTGACGCATGGGTGCTCTCCTGTAACTGGATCTCGCGACGCGAAACCGATTGCGATGTCCCGCCGCCGCGCCCGGTTGAATGGACGTATGCGGCATGCACGGCGGGATGGCTCCCTCATGGAACCGGATGGGCCGCCGGTTTTAGACCCGGCGGCCCGAAAGGTAAACCCCGAAAACGGGAGGCGCCTCAGTACGGCTCTTCCAGCTTCTTGGCCAGTTCCTCAATGTTCTCGGGCGGCCAGTTGGGGATTTCCATACCCAGGTGCAGGCCCATGGAGGCCAGCACTTCCTTGATCTCGTTCAGCGACTTGCGGCCGAAGTTCGGCGTGCGGAGCATCTCCGCCTCGGTCTTCTGAACCAGGTCGCCGATGTAGATAATGTTGTCGTTCTTCAGGCAGTTCGCCGAACGGACCGACAGCTCCAGCTCGTCCACCTTGCGCAGGAGATTCTTGTTGAAGGGGAGTTCCTCCTCCTTCTTCTCCTCGTAGGCGGCCTGCGGCTCCTCGAAGTTGATGAAGAGCTGCAGCTGGTCCTGCAGGATGCGGGCGGCCAGCGCCACGGCGTCCTCGGGCGTGACCGAGCCGTTGGTCTCCACGTCCATGGACAGCTTGTCGTAGTCGGTGACCTGACCGACACGGCTGTTCTCGACCTTGTAGGAGACACGCTTGACCGGGCTGAAGATGCTGTCCACCGGGATCAGGCCGATGGGGCTGTCCTCGTTGCGGTTCATCGCCGCGGGGACGTAGCCCTTGCCCGTGTTCACCGTGAACTCCATGTCCAGGGTCGCGCCCTGGTCGAGGTGGCAGATCACGAGGTCGGGGTTCATGATCTCCATCTCGGCGCCCGGCTCGATCTGGCCGGCGGTGACGGGACCGGGGCCGGTGGCCTTCAGCGTCATGCGGCGGGGGCCTTCGCCACCCATGCGCAGCGCCAGCGTCTTGATGTTGAGGATCATGTCGGTCACGTCCTCGCGGACGCCTTCGACGCTGCTGAACTCGTGCAGGACGCCCTTGATCTGGATGGCGGTGACCGCCGCGCCCTGCAAGGACGACAGCAGCACGCGGCGCAGCGCGTTGCCGAGCGTCATGCCGAAGCCACGCTCAAGCGGCTCGGCGACCACCGTCGCCAGACGCGCGGGATCGTCGCCAGGCTCGACGCTGAGCTTGGACGGTTTGATCAGTTCCTGCCAGTTCTTCTGAATCACGGGCGTGCCCCTATTCTATCCGGTTGTCTCCGGGCCCTTGCGACCGGCGCCCGGGTACGCCGAAGTCCTTACCTTTGCGCCGGCTCGGCGGTGTGCCGATGACGCCTGACCGCCGGCCTGGCGCGGGTGCGGCCCGCGCCCCACTGGGCCGAAGACCGCGATCCGGGACGGCACGGCGCCGGCCAGAGCCTGGGCTCGGGCCGGCGTAACCTTGCGGACCGTTGGCGCGCCGCGGCGGACGCGCGGCGCCTGCGCGTCTTACACGCGGCGGCGCTTGCGCGGCCGGCAGCCGTTGTGCGGGATCGGCGTCACGTCGCGGATGGACGTGATGGTGAAGCCGGTCGCCTGCAGCGCGCGCAGGGCGGACTCACGTCCCGAACCCGGACCCGACACCTCGACCTCCAGGGTGCGCATGCCGTGCTCCGCGGCCTTGCGGCCGGCGTCCTCGGCGGCGACCTGTGCCGCGTACGGGGTCGACTTGCGCGAGCCCTTGAAGCCCTGAGCGCCAGCGGACGACCAGGAGATCGCGTTCCCCTGCACGTCAGTGATGGTGATCATGGTGTTGTTGAACGACGCGTTCACGTGCGCGATGCCGGAAGAGATGTTCTTCCGTTCGCGGCGACGCGGACGCGCGGTCTGAGCAGCCTTGGCCATGTGCCGAACCTATCCCTTGCCCGAAATTACTTCTTCTTACCGGCGATCGGCTTGGCCGGACCCTTGCGGGTGCGCGCATTGGTGTGCGTGCGCTGGCCGCGGACCGGCAGACCCTTGCGGTGACGCAGGCCGCGGTTGCAGCCCAGGTCCATGAGACGCTTGATGTTCATCGCCGTCTCACGCCGCAGGTCACCCTCGACCCGGTATTCGTTGTCGATGAGTTCACGGATGCGCATGACCTCGTCATCGGACAGCTGGTTCACGCGAACGGAGTCGGCAATGCCGACCTGCTCGCGGATGTCCTTGGCCTTCTTCGGGCCGATGCCGTAGATGTAGGTCAGCGCGATTTCCACCCGCTTGTTGGTGGGAATGTTAACGCCAGCGATACGCGCCAAAGCCCGTACTCCTTACTCTCGTGCGACTGTTGTCGATTTCCATTGCGGGGCGGGTGGCCCGAAGGTGCGCGATTATATGCATCGCCACCCCCGAGTCAACCCACCGTCAATCACTTTTCCAGGATGGCGACCAGATCTTCCGTGACCTGGTCGATATCCTTGGTTCCGTCGACCACGTGAACCTTGCCCTTCTTCTCGTAGTACTCGAGAACCGGCGCGGTCTGCTTGTGGTAGGCCTCCAGGCGCAACGTCACCGTCTCGGCGTTGTCGTCGGCCCGGCGCTTGAACTCCGTCGAGCCGCAGGCGTCGCAGACGCCCTCAACCTTCGGCTGCTGGTACTTGTCGTGGTAACCGCGGCCGCACTTGGCGCAGGAGAAGCGGCCCGTGATGCGCTCCACCAGGAGCGAATCGGGGACGCGCAACTCGATCACCGCGTCCAGATCCATGCCCTTGTCGGCCATCAGCGCATCGAGCGCCTCGGCCTGCGGGATGGTGCGGGGGAAGCCGTCCAGGATGAAGCCGTTGGCGCAGTCCGGCTGGTCCACGCGCTCGGAGATCAGGCCGATCATCAGGTCGTCGGAAACCAGCTGACCGGCATCCATGACCTGCTTGGCCTGCTTGCCCAGCTCGGTCCCGGCGGCGACCGCCGCCCGCAGCATGTCGCCGGTGGACAGCTGCTTGATGCCGAACTTGTCCTCCAGGCGCTGGGCTTGGGTGCCCTTGCCGCCGCCCGGAGGCCCCATGAAGATGATGCGCTTCCCCTTCATCCGCGCTTACCTCTCAGCTTGGATTTCTTAATGAGTCCCTCGTACTGGTGCGCCAGCAGGTGGGACTGGATCTGGGCCACCGTGTCCATGGTGACCGTCACCACGATCAGAAGCGAGGTGCCGCCGAAGTAGAAGGGCACACCGACCTCGGCAATCAGGATCTCCGGCAGAATGGAAATCACCACCAGGTAGATGGAGCCCACGGCGGTCAGCCGGGTCAGGACGTAGTCCAGGTACTCGGCCGTGTTCTTGCCCGGCCGGATGCCGGGAATGAAGCCGCCGTACTTCTTTAGGTTGTCCGCGGTATCGGCCGGGTTGAACACCACCGCCGTATAGAAGAACGCGAAGAACATGATCAGGGCGGCGAACAGAACGATGTGCAACGGCTGGCCGATGCCCAGCAGCGCGACGACCTCGCGCAGCCACTCGGGCCCCTGGCCGGCGCTGAAGCTCGCCGCCGTCACCGGAACCAGCAGGATGGAACTGGCGAAAATCGGCGGAATGACGCCCGGCGTGTTGATCTTGAGCGGCAGGTGGGTGCTCTCGCCGCCGTACATCTTGTTGCCCATCTGGCGCTTCGGGTACTGCACCAGGATGCGGCGCTGAGCGCGCTCGATGAACACGATGAAGGCGATGACGGCCACGGCCAGGACCATGATGCCGATGATGATCGCCGGGCTGAGCGCGCCGGTGCGGCCCAGTTCCAGCATGCCGACCAGCGCGCCGGGCAGGTTGGCCACGATGCCCGCGAAGATGATCAGCGAAATCCCGTTGCCGACGCCGCGGGCGGTGATCTGCTCGCCCAGCCACATCAGGAACAGCGTGCCACCCACGAGCGTGACCACGGTGGTGAAGCGGAAGAAATAGCCGGGGTCGTACACTGCCGCGCCGGCCGAGCCGCTCATGGCTTCGAGGCCGACCGCGATGCCGTACGCCTGCATGGCCGCGATCAGCACCGTCAGGTAGCGGGTGTACTGGTTGATCTTTTTCCGGCCCGACTCGCCTTCCTTCTTCAGCGCCTCCATGGTGGGGCTGACGGCGGTCATCAGCTGCATGATGATCGACGCCGAGATGTAGGGCATGATGTTCAGCGCGAAGATGGTCATGCGCGACAGCGCACCACCCGCGAACATGTCGAACATGCCGAGGATGCCCCCGCCCTGCTGGGCGAAGACGTCGGCAAGCGCCTGCGGGTTCACGCCCGGCAGCGGGATGTAGGTGCCAACCCGGTAGACGATCAGCGCCCCCAGGGTGAACCAGATCCGCTTCTTGAGTTCAGTCGCCTTCGAAAAGACGCTGAAGTTCATGTTCGCGGCGAGCTGTTCGGCGGCAGATGCCATGCCCTACTCTCTCAGGTCACAAACGGTCGGAAAAAGGGAAAGGGGCGGCGCCTTACGCGCCGCCCTCCTCCGTCTTGGCCGGGGCCAGCACCTCGATGGTGCCGCCGGCCTTCTCGATGGCGTCCTTGGCGGAGGCGGAAGCACCCGCCACCTTGAAGGTCGCCTTGGTCTTCAGCTCGCCCATGCCCAGAAGGCGGACGCCGTCCTTGGCGCGGCTGATGACGTTGGCCGCCACCAGGGCCTCGGCGGTGACCGGCTGGCCGGCGTCCAGCTTGCCGGAGTCGAAGGCCGCCTGGATGCGGTCGAGGTTCAGCGCAACATAGTCCTTGCGGAAGATGTTGTTGAAGCCACGCTTCGGAAGGCGGCGGTAGATGGGCATCTGGCCGCCTTCGAAGCCGTTGATCGCGACGCCCGTGCGCGAGGTCTGACCCTTCACGCCGCGGCCGCCGGTCTTGCCCTTGCCCGACCCGATGCCGCGGCCGACGCGCATGCGCGCCTTCGTGGCACCCGGGTTGTCGCGGAGCTCGTTGAGTTTCATAGCGATACGCCCTGACTTTCAGAGTTGGGGAGGAAAGAAGCGGCGGATTACTCCGCCGCCTCCACCTTCACCAGATGCGCGACCTTGGCGATCATGCCACGGACCGACGGCGTGTCCTCGAGGACCGACGTGCGGTGCATCTTGTTCAGGCCCAGGCCGACCAGCGTCGCGCGCTGGTCCTTCTTGCGGCCGATGGGGCTCTGGATCTGCGTGACCTTCACGGTGTTCGCCATGAGCCTTACTCCTTCGCGCCGGCGGCGGCAGCCGCGGCACCGTCGCGACGGGCCACGATGTCGCCGACCTTCTTGGCCCGCTTCGCCGCGATCTGACGCGGCGAGTTGATGTTCACGAGCGCGTCGAAGGTCGCCTTGATCATGTTGTACGGGTTCGTCGTGCCGGTGCACTTGGCGACGACGTCCTGCACGCCCATGGTCTCGAAGACGGCGCGCATCGGGCCACCCGCGATGATGCCCGTACCGGCCGGAGCCGAACGGAGGATCACGCGGCCGGCGCCGAAGTGGCCCTTCACGTCGTGATGCAGGGTGCGGCCTTCGCGCAGGGGCACCCGAACCATCTCGCGCTTGGCCTGCTCGGTCGCCTTGCGGATCGCCTCGGGCACCTCGCGGGCCTTGCCGGCGCCGAAGCCGACGCGGCCCTTGCCGTCGCCCACCACGACCAGCGCGGCGAAGGCGAAGCGGCGGCCGCCCTTGACCACCTTGGCGACGCGGTTGATGTGTACGAGCTTATCGACGAACTCGTCGTCGCGCTCGGCGTTGCGGTCCCGGTCGCCGCGACGGTCGCGATCCCGGGGGCTGCGCTCGGAGCGCTCAGCGTTGGGTGTACGTGCCATACCGAAAATCCCTTAGAACGAAAGACCGCCCTCGCGCGCGCCATCGGCCAGAGCCTTGACGCGGCCGTGATAGACGTAGCCGCCACGGTCGAAGACGACCTCCTTGACGCCGGCCTCGGTGGCACGCTTGGCCACGAGCTTGCCGACCGCCGTCGCGGCGTCCACGGTCCCGGCCTTTTCCACCTGGCCCTGCAACTCCTTGTCGAGGGTCGAGGCGGAAACGACGGTCTTGCCCTGGGCATCGTCGATGACCTGGGCGTAAATGTGCTTGCCCGAACGGAAGACGGACAGGCGCGCACGGCCACCAGCCTTCTTCTTCAGGGCGAAGCGGTTGCGCCGAGCACGGCGCAGGAACAGTGCCTTCTGCTGCATGGTTCTCGCCCTTACTTCTTCTTGCCTTCCTTGCGCAGGATCTGCTCGTCCGCGTACCGGACGCCCTTGCCCTTGTAGGGCTCCGGCGGACGGAAACCACGGATTTCGCTGGCGATCTGCCCGACGCGCTGCTTGTCCGAGCCCGAAATCTCGATCTCGGTCGGCTGCGGCGTGGTGATCTTCAGATCCTGCGGCACCGGAAAGTCGATGTCGTGGGAGAACCCGAGCGACAGCTTCAGGGTGTTGCCCTGAGCCTGCGCACGATAGCCGACGCCGGTGATGACCAGCTTCTTCGTGAAGCCTTCCGACACGCCCTTCACCATGTTGGCGATGTTGGCGCGGGTGGTGCCCCACATCATGCGCGACTTCTTGTGCTCGGACTTCGGCGAGATGACGACCTGGTTCTCTTCCATCTTGGCCTCCACGAGGTCGGACAGAAGAGGCATGGACATCTCACCGAGCTTGCCTTTCACGGTGACGGCATCCTCGCCCAGCGTGACGGTCACGCCGGAGGGAACCTCGACCGGATATTTACCAACTCGCGACATTGTCAAACGCCCCTTAGAACACCTTGCAGAGGACTTCGCCGCCGACGTTCGCCTGGCGCGCTTCGTGATCGGACATCACGCCACGCGGCGTCGACAGGATGGAAATGCCCAGGCCGTTGTAGACCTTTGGCAGATCCTTGATCTTGGAGTACACGCGACGGCCCGGCTTGGACACGCGGCTGATCTCCTTGATCACGGGCTCACCGTCCAGGTACTTGAGATCGACGCGGATCTCGTCGATGCCCTGGCGCAGGTTGTAGCGCTCCCAACCACGGATGTAGCCCTCGCGGACCAGAACCTCGAGAACGTTCGCGCGCAGCTTGGACGCCGGCGCGAGCACGCTCTGCTTGCGGGCCTGCTGGCCGTTGCGGATGCGGGTGAGCAGATCACCCAACGGATCGGTCATGGACATGGGTGAAGTCTCCCCTTACCAGCTCGACTTGACCATGCCGGGGATCTGGCCGGTAGAGGCCAGGTCGCGCAGCATGACACGGCCGAGCTTGAACTTGCGGTAGGTGCCGCGCGGGCGGCCCGACAGTTCGCAGCGGTTGCGAACGCGGACCTTGGAGCCGTTGCGGGGCAGTTCCGCAAGCCTCATGACCGCTTCGAACCGCTCCTCGGGGGAGATGTCCTGATCCTTGATCTTCGCCTTGAGCTCCGCACGCTTGGCGGCGTCCTTGGCCACCAGGCGCTCGCGGCGCTTGTTCTTCTGAACGGCAGAAACCTTTGCCATCTTTAGACCTCCGGCCTTACTTGATGAACGGCATGTCGAAACCTTCGAGAAGCGCGCGGCACTCCTCGTCGGTCTTGGCCGTGGTGTTGAACGAGATATCCATGCCCCGGACGACGTCGACCTGGTCGTACTCGATTTCCGGGAAGATGATCTGTTCCTTCAGGCCCATGTTGTAGTTGCCCTGGCCGTCGAAGCCCGTGGTCGGAATGCCACGGAAGTCACGCACGCGCGGCAGCGCGATGGTGACCAGACGGTCGAGGAACTCGTACATGCGCTCGCGCCGCAAGGTGACCTTGCAGCCCACCACCATGCCGTCACGCAGCTTGAAGCCGGCGATCGACTTTTTGGCCTTGGTCAGAATCGGCTTCTGACCAGAGATGGCGGTCATGTCCGCGATCGCGCCCTCGATCTTCTTACGATCCTGGGCGGCGGCACCGACACCCATGTTGATCGTGATCTTGGACAGGCGGGGCAACTCCATGTGGTTCGCGTAGGCGAACTTTTCCTGGAGAGCCTTACGGACGACGGTATCGTAATGTTCACGCAGACGCGCAGTCATCGCCCAACTCCTTACTTATCCAGGACCTCGCCGGAGCGCTTGGCGAAGCGCACCTTCGAGCCGTCCTCGAGCGTCTTGAAGCCAACGCGTGTCGGCTTTTGGTCCTTCGGGTCGATGTGGGCGACATTGGAGACGTTGATGGGCGCCTCTTTCTCAATGATGCCGCCGGCCGACATCGGGGTCGGACGCTGGTGACGCTTGACGACGTTCACACCCTGGACAACCACCCGATTCTCGGACGGGATGGACCGCAGGACCTCGCCGGTCTTGCCTTTGTCCTTGCCCGTCAGGACGATGACGCGATCGCCCTTCTTCACCTTCGAAGCCATTTACAGGACCTCCGGAGCCAGCGAGATGATCTTCATGAACTTCTTCGCGCGCAGCTCGCGGGTCACCGGGCCGAAGATACGGGTGCCGATGGGCTCGTTCTGCTTGTTGATGAGCACCGCGGCATTACGGTCGAATCGGATGATCGACCCGTCCGGGCGACGGATTTCCTTGGCCGTGCGCACGATGACGGCACGCTGCACGTCACCCTTCTTCACGCGGCCACGGGGAATCGCGTCCTTCACGGACACCACGATGACGTCACCGACACTGGCGGTCTTCCGCTTGGAACCACCCAGCACCTTGATGCACATAACCCGACGCGCGCCGGAGTTGTCGGCCACGTCAAGGTTGGTTTGCATCTGAATCATTGCACCAATTCCTTAAACGCTAGAGGTTGGTGTGTTTATTCAGCACCTTCCGCCACCACTTCCCAGGACTTGGTCTTGGAAAGGGGGCGGCACTCACGAATCCGCACCACGTCGCCAACCTTGTGGTTGTTGGCCTCGTCGTGGGCGGCGTACTTCTTGGTGCGGCGAATGAACTTTTTGTACACCGGATGCATGAACCGGCGTTCGACCACGACCGTCACGGTCTTGTCGGTCTTGTCGCTCGTCACCACACCCTGAAGAATGCGCCGAGGCATATTACCGTCACTCCTTCAGGCACTCACGCGCCGGGCTGGGCCCGACGCTCGTTCAGAACCGTCTTCACCTGCGCGATTTCCTTGCGCACGGCGGAAACGCGGGCGGTATTCTCCAGCTGGCCGGAGGCCTTCTGGAAGCGCAGATTGAACTGCTCTTTCTTGAGTTCGACGAGGCGGTCCTTCAGCTCGTCGACGCTTTTCGCACGGATATCCGTCGCGGACGCCATGATTTAGACCCCTTCGCCGATGCGTGCAACAAATTTGGTCTTCAAGGGCAGTTTCGCCGACGCCAGGCGGAACGCCTCACGGGCGATTTCCTCGCTGACACCGTCGACCTCGAACATGATGCGGCCGGGCTTGATCTTGGCGACCCACACTTCCGGCGAGCCCTTGCCCTTACCCATACGCACTTCGAGGGGCTTCTTGGAGACCGGCACGTCCGGGAAGACGCGGATCCACACCTTGCCCTGACGCTTCATGTAGCGGGTCATGGCGCGGCGGGCGGCTTCGATCTGGCGGGCGGTGATCCGCTCGGGCTCCTGGGCCTTCAGGCCGAAGGAGCCGAAGTTCAGCGTGTAGCCGCCCTTCGCCTCGCCGTGAATGCGGCCCTTGTGCTGCTTGCGGAACTTCGTCCGTTTCGGAGAAAGCATCGCTCTACATCCTCAATTCAAACCGGGTCGGGCCGCCTTAGCGGCCCTGATCGGCAGCGCGCTTGTCCCGCGCCATCGGGTCGTGCTCCAGCACCTCACCCTTGAAGATCCACACCTTGACACCGCAGGTGCCGTAGGTGGTCTTCGCGGTTCCGACGCCGTAGTCGACGTCCGCACGCAGGGTGTGCAGGGGCACGCGGCCCTCGCGGTACCACTCGGTCCGGGCGATCTCGGCGCCGCCCAGGCGGCCGGCGCAGTTGATCCGGATGCCCTGGGCGCCAAGGCGCATGGCGTTCTGCACGGCGCGCTTCATGGCGCGACGGAAGGCCACGCGGCGCTCCAGCTGCTGGGCGATGTTCTCGGCGACCAGCTGCGCGTCCAGCTCCGGCTTGCGGATCTCGACGATGTTGAGCATCACCTCGTTGCCCGTGCGGCGAGCCAGCTCGCGGCGCAGGTTTTCGATGTCGGCGCCCTTCTTGCCGATCACCACGCCCGGACGGGCGGTGTGGATGGTGATGCGGGCCTTCTTGGCCGGGCGCTCGATGATGATGCGCGACACGCCGGCCTGCTGCAGGCGCTTCTTCAGGTAGTCGCGCAGCGACAGGTCTTCGTGCAGCAGCCTGGGGTAGTTTTCGTCGGCGAACCAACGGCTGTCCCAGGTGCGGTTGATGCCGAGACGCAGGCCGATCGGATTGACTTTGTGACCCATTACTCAGTCTCCTCGCGCTCACGCACCACGATGGTCAGGTTCGAGAACGGCTTCTGAATGCGGCCGACCCGACCACGGGCGCGGGCGCGCCAGCGCTTCATCACCAGGCTCTTGCCCACGAAGGCCTCGGCGACGACCAGGCGGTCGACGTCGAGCTGGTGGTTGTTCTCCGCGTTCGCGATGGCGCTTTCCAGCACCTTCTTCACGTCATTGGAGACGCGACGGGTGTTGAACGTCAGCGCCGACAACGCCGCCTCGGCCGACATGCCACGGATCATGGACGCGACGAGGTTCAGCTTACGCGGGCTGGTGCGGATGGACGCCGAGGTCGCTTTCGCCTCGTTGTCCGGCAGGCTGCGGGGTGCGGACTGCTTGCCCATCGTTTACTTCCTCTTCGCCTTCTTGTCGGCGGCGTGGCCGTAGAACGTACGGGTCGGCGAAAACTCGCCGAACTTGTGCCCGATCATGTTCTCGGTAACCAGCACCGGGACGAACTTCTGACCGTTATATACGCCGAAGGTCAGACCAACAAATTGCGGAAGAATGGTCGAGCGGCGCGACCAGGTCTTGATGACCTCGTTGCGACCAGCGGACCGGGCCGCTTCGGCCTTCTTCAGCAGGTATCCGTCGACAAACGGACCTTTCCAAACAGAGCGAGCCACGAGCGGCCTCCGTTACTTCTTCTTCGCCTGGTGACGGGTGCGCATAATGAGCTTGTCCGTCCCCTTGTTATTGCGGGTGCGCTTGCCCTTCGTCGGCTTGCCCCACGGCGTGACCGGATGACGACCGCCCGAGGTGCGGCCTTCGCCGCCGCCGTGCGGGTGGTCGACCGGGTTCATCACGACGCCACGGACACTCGGACGACGGCCCATCCAGCGGGCGCGACCGGCCTTACCCAGATTCTGGTTCTGATTGTCCGGGTTCGAGACGGCCCCCACGGTGGCCACGCACTCGCCGCGCACCATGCGCAGCTCGCCCGAAGACAGGCGCAGCTGGGCATAGCCCTGGTCCTTGCCGATGAGCTGCGCGTAGCAGCCTGCCGAGCGCGCCATCTGGCCGCCCTTGCCCGGCTTCATCTCCACGTTGTGGACGATGGTGCCGACCGGCATGTTCTTCAGCGGCATGGCGTTGCCCGGCTTGATGTCCGCGCGCTCGGAGGTGACGATGGTGTCGCCAACCTTGAGACGCTGCGGCGCCAGGATGTAGGCCTGCTCGCCGTCGGTGTAGGTCACCAGCGCGATGAAGGCGGTGCGGTTGGGGTCGTACTCCAGGCGCTCGACGGTCGCGGTGACGTCCATCTTGGTGCGCTTGAAGTCGATGATGCGGTACCGACGCTTGGCCCCGCCGCCGCGGTTCCAGGCGGTCGTGCGGCCGGTGTTGTTGCGGCCACCCGACTTGGTCAGGCCTTCGGTCAGCTTCTTGACCGGCTTGCCCTTCCACAGATCGGACCGGTCGACGAGCACCAGCTGACGGGTGCCCGGCGTGACCGGATTGAACTTCTTCAGAGCCATTTCGTCACACTCCCGTCGTCACGTCGATCGAGTGACCCTCGGCAAGGGTCACGACCGCCTTCTTGACGTCGCTCCGACGACCCATGCGGCCGCGGAAGCGCTTGGCCTTGCCCTTCTGGATCAGCGTGTTCACGGCGTCGACCTTGACGTCGAACACGCCCTCCACGGCCGCCTTGATCTCCGGCTTGGAGGCATCCAGCGGCACACGGAACGTGACCTGGTTGTGCTCCGAACCCATCGTCGCCTTTTCGGTGATGACGGGGCTCTTGATCACGTCGTACATGCGTTCCTTGCTGATCACGACCTGCTTGCTCATTTCAGGCGCTCCTCGAGCTTCGCGACCGCGTCCTTGGTCAGGACCAGCGTGTCCCGACGGAGGATGTCGTAGACGTTGGCGCCCTGCTGCGGCAGGACGTCGACGCCGACGATGTTGCGGGCGGCGCGGGCGAACACGTCGTTCACGTTCTCCCCATCAATGATGAGGGCGGACGACCAACCCAGGGCGGCGAGCTGCTTGACCAGATCCTTGGTCTTGCCCGACTCCGAGGTGGCGGCGTCCAGAACGACCAGCTTGCCGTCCTTCGCCTTCGCCGAGAGCGCCGTCTTCAGGCCCAGCTTGCGGACCTTCTTCGGCAGATCATGGGCGTGGGATCGCACGACCGGGCCAAAGATCGTCGCACCACCGCGGAACTGCGGGCTCCGCATGGAACCCTGACGGGCATGGCCCGTACCCTTCTGACGGAAGGGCTTCTTGGTGGTGCCGGAGATCTCGGAGATCCCCTTCGTCTTGTGGGTCCCGGCCTGCCGCTTCGCCAGCTGCCAGCGGACGACGCGGTGCAAAAGGTCGGCGCGGACGTCGAGACCGAAGATATCTTCGGCCAGTTCGACAGAGCCGGCGCTCTTGTTGTCCAGAGTAATTACGTCAACCTTCATGGCCGATTATTCCTTGCTTTCACCTTCACCCGCATCGGCGGCCGGAGCCTCCTCGGCGGGAGCGGCAGCCGGAGCCTCGGACGCGGCCTGATAGATGCCCGCGGGCATCGGGACCTCGCCGTGGACCGGCTTCTTCACGGCATCGCGAATCCGGACCCAGCCATTGGCATGGCCGGGGACGGACCCGCGCACCAGGATCAGACCGCGCTCCTCGTCAACCGAGAACACGGTCAGGTTCTGCGTGGTAACACGCTCCGCACCCAGGTGACCGGCCATCTTCTTGCCCTTGAACACCTTGCCGGGGTCCTGGCACTGACCGGTGGAACCGTGGGAACGGTGCGAGATGGACACGCCGTGCGTCGCTTCAAGGCCACGGAAGTTGTGGCGCTTCATGCCGCCGGCGAAACCCTTACCGATGCTGATACCCGTAACGTCGACGAACTGGCCGGCGACGAAATGAGCGGGCGACAATGCCACGCCCGGGTCCAGAAGGCAATCCTCGGAAACGCGGAACTCCGCGAGCTTCCGCTTGGGCTCCACCTTCGCCTTGGCGAAGTGGCCCCGGAGCGCCTTCGAAACGTTTTTGACCTTGGCCTTGCCGGCGCCCAGCTGGACGGCGGTGTAGCCCTCTTTGTCGGCGGTGCGCCGGGCGACGACCTGCAGGCCGTCCACCTTCAGCACCGTGACCGGCACGTGTTCACCCGCAGCGTTGTACATGCGAGTCATGCCGACTTTTTGTGCGATAAGACCGGTGCGCATCGTACCTGTCCCTTAGAGCTTGATCTCGACGTCGACGCCGGCGGCCAGGTCGAGCTTCATGAGAGCATCGACTGTCTGCGGCGTCGGGTCGACGATGTCCAGAACCCGCTTGTGCGTGCGGATCTCGAACTGCTCGCGCGACTTCTTGTCGATGTGCGGCGAGCGGTTGACGGTGAACTTCTCGATCCGCGTCGGCAGCGGGATGGGCCCGCGCACCTGCGCACCCGTACGCTTGGCGGTGTTCACGATCTCCAGCGTCGACTGGTCGAGCACGCGGTGATCGAACGCCTTGAGACGGATACGAATGTTCTGACTGTCCATCATGGCCCAACCCGTAATGGAAAGGGGCGCCCCCGGCCCGGCTTAACCAAGCCCGGGACGCCCACTTTGTTGTTTAAAGAGCTTACTCGATGATCTTGGCGACGACGCCGGCGCCGACGGTACGACCGCCTTCACGGATGGCGAAGCGCAGACCTTCGTCCATGGCGATCGGCGCGATCAGCGTGACCTCCATGGTGATGTTGTCGCCCGGCATGACCATCTCGGTGCCCTCGGGCAGCGCGATGGTCCCGGTCACGTCCGTGGTCCGGAAGTAGAACTGCGGACGGTAGTTGGAGAAGAACGGCGTGTGACGGCCACCCTCTTCCTTGTTCAGGATGTAGCACTCCGAGGTGAACTTGGTGTGCGGCGTGATCGAACCCGGCTTCGCCAGGACCTGCCCACGCTCCACCTCGTCGCGCTTCAGACCGCGGATCAGCGCGCCGATGTTGTCGCCCGCCTCGCCCTGGTCCAGCAGCTTGCGGAACATCTCGACGCCGGTGACGGTCGTCTTCTTGGTGTCCTTCAGGCCGACGATCTCGACTTCCTCGCCCACCTTGATGATGCCGCGCTCGACGCGGCCGGTCACCACGGTGCCGCGGCCCGAAATCGAGAACACGTCCTCGATCGGCATCAGGAACGCCTGGTCCTTCGGACGGTCCGGCTGCGGAATGTAGGCGTCGACTTCCTTCATCAGCTCGACGATCGCCTTCTGGCCGATCTCGGCGTCGCTGTCATCCAGCGCCGCCAGGGCCGAGCCCTTGACGATGGGGATGTCGTCGCCCGGGAAGTCGTAGCTGCTCAGCAGCTCGCGGATTTCCAGCTCGACCAGCTCCAGCAGCTCGGGGTCGTCCACCTGGTCGACCTTGTTCATGAACACCACGATCGCGGGCACGCCCACCTGGCGGGCCAGCAGGATGTGTTCACGGGTCTGCGGCATCGGGCCGTCGGCGGCGGACACGACCAGGATCGCGCCGTCCATCTGGGCGGCACCCGTGATCATGTTCTTCACGTAGTCGGCGTGGCCCGGGCAGTCGACGTGCGCGTAGTGGCGGTTCTCGGTCTCGTACTCGACGTGCGCGGTCGAGATCGTGATGCCGCGGGCGCGCTCTTCCGGGGCCTTGTCGATCATGTCGTAGGCCATGAAGGACCCGCCGCCCGTCTCCGCCATCACCTTGGTGATCGCGGCAGTCAGCGTGGTCTTGCCGTGGTCGACGTGCCCGATGGTGCCGATGTTGCAGTGCGGCTTCGAGCGCTCAAACTTTTCCTTCGCCATCTTTCAAATGTCTCCAGCTTCAAATCGGCTGTAAGGGCCTCAGCCGGCCATCTTGGCGCGGATTTCTTCCGAAACGTTGTTCGGAACTTCCGCGTAGTGGTCGAACTGCATGGTGTACTGGGCGCGACCCTGCGACATGGAGCGCAGGTTGTTCACGTAACCGAACATGTTCGCCAGCGGCACATGGGCGTTGACGACGCGGGCGATGCCGCGCTGGTCCATGCTCGACACGTTGCCGCGACGGCTGTTCAGGTCGCCGATGATGTCACCCATGTATTCCTCGGGCGTCACGACTTCGACCTTCATCATGGGCTCGAGCAGCTTCGGGCCGCACTTCGGCACGCCCTCCTTGAAGGCGGCGCGGGCCGCGATCTCGAAGGCCATGACGCTGGAGTCGACGTCGTGGTACGCGCCTTCCACCAGGGTCGCCTTCAGCTTGGTCATCGGGAAGCCGGCCAGCACACCGGAGTCGATGGACTGACGCAGGCCCTTTTCCACGCCCGGGACGTATTCCTTCGGCACCGAGCCGCCGACCACTTCGGACTTGAACTCGAACTCGTCGTTCTCGTTCGGCTCGAAGCGGATGACCACCTTGGCGAACTGGCCCGAACCACCCGTCTGCTTCTTGTGGGTGTAGTCCACCGTGAAGCTCTTGGAGATGGTCTCGCGGTAGGCCACCTGCGGGGCGCCGACGTTGGCGTCCACCTTGAACTCGCGACGCAGGCGGTCGACGATGATGTCGAGGTGCAGCTCGCCCATGCCCTTGATGACCGTCTGACCCGACTCGTGGTCGGTGGTCACCCGGAAGGACGGGTCCTCGGCGGCGAGGCGCGCCAGGGCCATGCCCATCTTTTCCATGTCGGCCTTGGTCTTCGGCTCGACGGCGACCTCGATGACCGGATCCGGGAACTCCATGCGCTCCAGAACCACCGGCTTGGCGGGGTCGCAGAGCGTGTCGCCCGTGGTGGTGTCCTTCAGGCCCACGATGGCGACGATGTCGCCGGCCGCGGCCCACTTGATCTCTTCACGGTTGTTGGAGTGCATGAGCAGCATGCGGCCGATGCGCTCGCGCTTGCCCTTCACCGTGTTGAGCACGTAGCTGCCGGACTCGACGATGCCCGAGTAGATGCGGGCAAAGGTCAGCGAACCGACGAACGGGTCGTTCATGATCTTGAACGCCAGCGCCGAGAACGGCTCGGAGTCATCGGCGTGACGCTCAACCTCTTCATCGCTCTCGGGCAGCACGCCATGGATGGCGGGCACGTCCAGCGGGGACGGCATGAAGTCGATCACGGCGTCCAGCATGGTCTGGACACCCTTGTTCTTGAAGGCGGTGCCGCACAGGACCGGCGTGAAGGCCATGCCGATGGTGCCCTTGCGGATCAGCTCCTTGAGCTTCTCCTCGGTCGGCTCGGTGCCCTCGAGGTAGGCCTCCATGGCCTCCTCGTCCTGCTCGACGGCAGCCTCGACCAGCTTCTCGCGGTACTCGGCGGCCTTGTCCTGCAGGTCCTCGGGGATGTCGGTGTACTCGTAGGAGGCACCCAGGTCGTCACCCTTCCAGATGACGGCCTGCATCTTCACCAGGTCGACCAGGCCGACGAAGTCGGACTCGCTGCCGATCGGCAGGTTGATGACCAGCGGATGCGCACCCAGGCGGTCGACGATCATGTCGACGCAGCGATAGAAGTCCGCACCCATGCGGTCCATCTTGTTGACGAAGCACATGCGGGGCACATGGTACTTGTCGGCCTGGCGCCACACCGTCTCGGACTGCGGCTCAACGCCGGCCACCGAGTCGAACACGGCCACGGCACCGTCGAGCACACGCAGGGAACGCTCCACCTCGATGGTGAAGTCCACGTGACCCGGGGTGTCGATGATGTTGACCCGATGGTCCTTCCAGAACGCGGTGGTGGCAGCGGAGGTGATCGTGATGCCACGCTCCTGCTCCTGCTCCATCCAGTCCATGGTGGCCGCGCCGTCGTGGACCTCGCCGATCTTGTGCGACTTGCCCGTGTAATACAGGATTCGCTCGGTCGTCGTGGTCTTGCCGGCATCGATGTGCGCCATGATGCCGATGTTGCGGTACATATTGAGCGGGGTTTCGCGTTTCATATCGCTTACTCTTCGCTGCGTGCTGCGTTCGGAAGGACCGGCGGGGTTACCAGCGGTAGTGCGAGAACGCCTTGTTGGCCTCGGCCATCCGGTGCGTGTCTTCCCGCTTCTTGACGGCGCCGCCGCGGTTGTTCGCGGCGTCCATCAGCTCGCCGAAGAGACGATCCACCATGGTGGTCTCGGAGCGCTTGCGCGCATGATCCACCAGCCAGCGGAACGCCAGCGCCTGGCGACGCTCGGGGCGGACCTCGACGGGCACCTGGTAGGTGGCGCCGCCGACACGGCGGGAGCGCACCTCGACCGCCGGCTTCACGTTGTCCACGGCTTCGTGGAACATCTCCACCGGGTCGCTGCCCTTGGCGCCGAGACGGTCGAGAGCGCCGTAGACGATCTTCTCGGCCACGGCCTTCTTGCCGTCCAGCATGATGTTGTTGATGAACTTGGCGAGGACCAGATCACCGAACTTTGCGTCCGGCAGGACCTCGCGCTTAACCGCTGCGCGGCGACGAGACATGGTTCTGCTTCCCTCTTACTTCGGACGCTTCGCGCCGTACTTGGAACGACGCTGGCGACGGTCCTTGACGCCCTGGGTGTCGAGCGTGCCGCGGATGATGTGGTAGCGGACACCCGGCAGGTCCTTCACGCGGCCGCCGCGGATCAGCACGACCGAGTGTTCCTGGAGGTTGTGACCCTCGCCGGGGATGTACGAGGACACCTCGTAGCCGTTGGTCAGACGCACACGCGCGACCTTACGAAGGGCCGAGTTCGGCTTCTTCGGGGTGGTCGTGTAGACGCGGGTGCAGACACCGCGCTTCTGCGGGCAAGCCTGCATGGCCGGCACCTTGTTGCGCTTAACCGGCGCTTCGCGGCCCATGCGGATCAACTGGTTGATCGTAGGCATTAACCTTCCCTTTTCCTCACGCTCTTGCGCAACATGTCGCAGGCGCGACCTAAACCGACGGGCCGTCACTGCGGCCACAACAAACAGGCCGCACGCGCGACCAAGACAAAAAACCCAGCGGACCACACCAAATGGTGGCCCCGTGGGCGTTTCCCCGTGGTCCGGCCTGGGCGGCGGACCCTATGGAAATATCGCTGTACCAGACCGCGTGTCTGACGCCCGAAGGACGCCACCACCAGCGGCCCGGTGAGGGCGGAATACTAGTGACGCCCCCATGGGCCGTCAAGGGAAAGAATCCCGAATTCCCCTAGCCTTCCGTCTTGAACAACGCCGCTCGGGGCGTCTTCGGAAAGACGCCCCGAGTCGCTGTCGTCAATCACCGGGTTACGGCGATCACTCGCCGGCCGGCGGCGGAGTTTCCCCACCGGTGTCGCCGGAGGCCGGCGGCACGTCGCCACCCTCTTCCGGCCCGCCCGGCAGCGCGGCCGCGGCCGCCGCCTGGCTGAGGTCCTGCATCTCCTTATCGCGGGTGGCCGCGATCTGGCGCATGGTGTTCATCATCGCGCCCGTGCCCGCCGGGATCAGGCGGCCGACGATGACGTTCTCCTTCAGGCCGATCAGGCTGTCCACCTTGCCGGAGACCGCCGCTTCCGTCAGGACGCGGGTGGTTTCCTGGAACGAGGCGGCCGAGACGAAGGAGTGGGTCTGCAGCGACGCCTTGGTGATGCCCTGCAGCACCGCCTCCGCCGTGGCGGGGCGCCCGTTCTCCTTGATGGTCTTCTCGTTCTCGAGCGCAAACTCGAGACGGTCGACCTGCTCGCCCACCAGGAAGGTTGTGTCACCGGGCTCGGTGATCTCGACCTTCTGCAGCATCTGGCGACAGATCACCTCGATGTGCTTGTCGTTGATCTTCACGCCCTGGAGTCGGTAGACGTCCTGGATCTCCTTGATCAGGTAATCGGCCAGCGCCTCGACGCCCATGACACGCAGGATGTCGTGGGGCACCGGGTTGCCGTCCATCAGCGGGTCGCCCTTGCGGACGTAGTCGCCTTCCTGGACGGACAGGTGCTTCCCCTTGGGCACCAGGTACTCGAACGAATCGCCCTCTTCCGTGGTCACGACCACGCGGCGCTTGTTCTTGTAGTCCTTGCCGAACTCCACACGCCCGTCGACCTCGGAGATGATGGCGTGGTCCTTCGGACGCCGCGCCTCGAACAGCTCCGCCACGCGCGGCAGACCGCCCGTGATGTCGCGGGTCTTGGACGACTCGCGCGGGATACGCGCCAGCACGTCACCGGCGTGGACCTTCTGGCCGTTCTCGACCGACAGGATGGCGTCCACCGACATGAAGTAGCGGGCTTCCATGCCGTTGGGCAGGTTGACCACCTCGCCGTTCTCGTCCCGCAGGGTGACGCGGGGCTTGAGGTCAGAGCCGCGCGGCTGCTGCTTCCAGTCCACCACGACGCGGGAGCTGACACCCGTCGCCTCGTCGGTGACCTCTCGCATGGAGATGCCCTCGACCAGGTCGACGAAGTTCACGATGCCCTCGCGCTCGGTGATGATGGGCAGGGTGTACGGATCCCAGTCCGCCATCTTCTGCCCCTTCTCGACCGTGTCGTCGTCGGCCACGTGAATGCGGGCGCCGTAGGGCACGCGGTGGCGTGCCTTCTCGCGGCCGTTCACGTCCAGCAGCAGGATCTCGCAGTTGCGCGCCATGACCACGGCCACGCCCTCGGAGTTCTGCACGACGTTGCGGTTGAGCACCTTGACCTTGGAGTCGAAGGCCGCCTCGATGCTCGACTGCTCCGCACCACGCTGGGCCGCGCCGCCGATGTGGAACGTGCGCATGGTCAGCTGGGTGCCGGGCTCGCCGATGGACTGGGCGGCAATGACGCCCACGGCCTCGCCGATGTTGGCCTTGGTGCCGCGCGCCAGGTCGCGGCCGTAGCACTTGGAACAGATGCCGCCCTGCGTCTGGCAGGTCAGCACCGAGCGGATGCGCACGGATTCGACGCCGGCCGCCTCGATCATCTCCAGGTGGCGCTCCTCGATGAGGTCGCCCTTGGCCACGATCGTGGTGTCGGTGTTGGGGTCGTACACGTCCTCGGCGGCCGTGCGGCCCAGGATGCGGTCGGCCAGCGACACGACCACCTCGCCGCCGTCAACCACGGGAGTGGCCGTCAGGCTTTCCTCGGTGCCGCAGTCGTCCTCGATGATGATGGCATCCTGCGCCACGTCCACCAGACGGCGGGTCAGATAGCCCGAGTTGGCGGTCTTCAAGGCGGTGTCGGCCAGACCCTTACGGGCACCGTGGGTGGAGTTGAAGTACTCCAGCACGGTCAGGCCTTCCTTGAAGTTCGAGATGATCGGCGTCTCGATGATCTCGCCCGACGGCTTGGCCATCAGGCCGCGCATGCCGGCGAGCTGCTTCATCTGGGCGGCCGAGCCACGGGCACCGGAGTGCGCCATCATGTAGACCGAGTTGACGCCCTTGGCCGGATCGACCTTGGAGATCTCGCCCATCATGGCGTCGGCGACCTTCTCGGTGCACTGCGCCCAGGCGTCGACAACCTTGTTGTACTTCTCGCCCTGGGTGATCAGGCCGTCCTGGTACTGCTGCTCGAACTCCTTCACCTGGGCTTCGGTCTCCGCGATCATGCCCGCCTTGCTGTCGGGAATGACCATGTCGTCCTTGCCGAAGGAAATGCCGGCCTTGGCGGCCTGCTTGAAGCCCATCGACATGATGCGGTCGCAGAAGATCACCGTCTCCTTCTGGCCGCAGTGGCGGTAGACCACGTCGATGACCTCGGAGATGTCCTTCTTGCGGAGCAGGCGGTTGACCAACTCGAACGGCACCATCTTGTTCTTCGGCAGCACCGAGCCCAGCATCATGCGGCCCGGCGTGGTCGACACCAGACGGATGACGTGGTTGCCCTCGGAGTCCACCGTGGGCAGGCGGGCAAGCACCTTGGTGTGCAGGCCGACGACCTTCTCGTGCAGGGCCTCCTCGATCTCGTTGGAGGTCGAGAAGATGGGCACGGGGAACAGCATCGCCCGGTCGTCCTTGACCGCCGCCATCAGGGCCTCGATGCCGTCGTAGTTGAAGGCCTGGCCCGGGTTCTCCTTGTTGAAGACCCCGATCTTGCCCTCGTTGACGCCCTTTTCGACCGCCGCCGCGTCGTCCATCTTGACCACGCGATGAGCCCAGATCTTGCCGTTCGCCACGTCCGCCGACAGCGTTTCCAGGTTGTCGGTGGGCACCGCGTTGAGCGGGTCACGCGGGTTCCAGAAGTAGGCGTCGCCGGCGTCGATCGCCGCCTTCAGCTCGTCCATGTCCTGGAACTTGAGCCGCAGGCCGGGCTGCTCGTCGCCTTCCATGGTCAGGTAGTAGATACCCAGCACCATGTCCTGCGTCGGCACGATGATCGGCTTGCCGTTGGCCGGGCTGAGGATGTTGTTCGTCGACATCATCAGCACGCGCGCTTCCAGCTGCGCCTCCAGCGACAGCGGCACGTGCACGGCCATCTGGTCGCCGTCGAAGTCGGCGTTGAAGGCGGTGCAGACCAGCGGGTGCAGCTGGATGGCCTTGCCTTCCACCAGCACCGGCTCGAACGCCTGGATGCCCAGGCGGTGCAGCGTCGGCGCGCGGTTGAGCATGACCGGGTGCTCGCGGATCACCTCTTCCAGGATGTCCCAGACCTCGGGACGCTCCTTCTCCACCATGCGCTTGGCGGCCTTGATGGTGGTCGCCATGCCGTAGAGTTCGAGCTTGGAGTAGATGAAGGGCTTGAACAGCTCCAGCGCCATCTTCTTGGGCAGGCCGCACTGGTGCAGCTTCAGCTCGGGACCGACCACGATGACCGAACGGCCGGAGTAGTCGACGCGCTTGCCCAGCAGGTTCTGACGGAAGCGGCCCTGCTTGCCCTTGAGCATGTCCGACAGCGACTTCAGCGGGCGCTTGTTGGCGCCCGTGATGGCGCGTCCGCGGCGCCCGTTGTCGAACAGCGCGTCGACGGCCTCCTGCAGCATGCGCTTCTCGTTGCGGATGATGATCTCCGGCGCGCGCAGTTCCATCAGCCGCTTCAGGCGGTTGTTGCGGTTGATGACGCGACGGTACAGGTCGTTCAGGTCCGACGTGGCGAACCGACCGCCGTCCAGCGGCACCAGCGGGCGCAGTTCGGGCGGGATCACCGGAATGACTTCCAGGATCATCCACTCCGGGCGGCAGCCGGACTCGATGAAGGCCTCAAGGATCTTCAGGCGCTTGACCAGCTTCTTGCGCTTGGCCTCGGACGAGGTCTCGCGAAGCTCGGCGCGCAGTTCCTCGCGCAGCTGCGGCAGGTCGAGCACCACAAGCATGTCGCGGATGGCCTCGGCGCCGATGCCGGCGGTGAAGCTGTCCTCGCCGTACTCGTCGATGGCGCGCTGGTACTGCTCCTCGGTCATCAACTCGTGGAGCTTCAGCGGGGTCAGGCCCGGCTCGATCACCACGTAGTTCTCAAAGTACAGGACGCGCTCGAGATCCTTGAGCGTCATGTCCATGAGAAGGCCGATGCGGCTCGGCAGGCTTTTGAGGAACCAGATGTGCGCCACCGGGGCGGCCAGTTCGATGTGCCCCATGCGCTCGCGGCGCACCTTGGACAGGGTGACCTCGACGCCGCACTTCTCGCAGATGATCCCGCGGTACTTCATGCGCTTGTACTTGCCGCACAAGCACTCGTAGTCCTTCACCGGGCCGAAGATGCGCGCACAGAACAGGCCGTCGCGCTCAGGCTTGAAGGTACGATAGTTGATGGTCTCCGGCTTCTTGATCTCGCCAAAGGACCAGGACCGGATCTTCTCGGGGCTCGCGATGGAAATCTTGATCTGGTCGAACGACTGCGTGCCGCTGGCCTGACCGAAGATCTTCATAAGCTCATTCATGCCTACTCTCCCGCTGCGGGCGTCGGGCGGGGACCATGCCCGGATCCCGTGGGCGATCCGCCCGCCCGTGCCACGCACTACATGGCGGCCCAATTCTGGATCGGGCCGCCGGGCCCTAGAGTGTGGGGAGCGGGCGAGACGCCCGCAACCCGTTCTTCCACAAATGCTAAAGCAGCATCAGCCCTCGCTTTGGCCAAGCTCCACGTCAAGGCCCAGCGACCGCATTTCCTTCACGAGCACGTTGAAGGATTCGGGGATGCCGGCCTCGAAGGTGTCGTCGCCGCGGACGATCGCCTCGTAGACCTTGGTGCGGCCCGACACGTCGTCGGACTTCACCGTCAGCATCTCCTGCAGCGTGTAGGCCGCGCCGTAGGCTTCCAGGGCCCACACCTCCATTTCACCGAAGCGCTGGCCGCCGAACTGGGCCTTGCCGCCCAGCGGCTGCTGGGTGACCAGCGAGTACGGCCCGATGGAGCGGGCATGGATCTTGTCGTCGACCAGGTGGTGGAGCTTCAACATGTAGATGTAGCCCACCGTGACCTGACGGTCGAACGGCTCGCCCGTGCGCCCGTCGTGCAGGGTGACCTGACCGGAGACGTGCAGGTTCGCCTTGCCCAGCATGTCGGCAATGTCCGCCTCGCGGGCACCGTCGAACACCGGGGTGGCGATGGGCACGCCCGTGCGCAGGTTGGCCGACAGCTCCTTGATCTCCTCGTCGCCGAGGTCGGCGATTTCGTCGGCATAGGCCGCATCGCCATAGATCATCTTGAGCTTGTCGCGCAGGGCATCGACCGACGCGCCGGCGTAGGTCACAGAATCCAGGACGTCACGCAACTGGTGGCCGAGGCCGCGGCAGGCCCAGCCCAGGTGCGTCTCCAGGATCTGACCGACGTTCATGCGCGAGGGCACGCCGAGCGGGTTGAGCACGATGTCCACCTGGGTGCCGTCCTCCAGGTACGGCATGTCCTCGATGGGCACGATGCGCGAGATGACGCCCTTGTTGCCGTGACGGCCGGCCATCTTATCGCCCGGCTGCAGCTTGCGCTTCACCGCGACGAAGACCTTGACCATCTTCAGCACGCCCGGGGGCAGCTCGTCGCCACGCTCCAGCTTCTCGACCTTGGACTCGAAGCGCTGCTGCAGGGCCGTGATGCTGTCCTCGAAGGCCTTCTTCAGGTCTTCGATCTCGGACATCACCGCGTCGTCCTCGACGGCGAACTGGCGCCATTGGCCCGGGGTGTAGTCGGACAGCAGCTTCTCGTCGATCTTCACGCCGGTCGGCGCGCCCTTGGGGCCGGCGACCGCGATCTGGCCGAGCAGCATTTCCTTCAGGCGGGCCGAGAAGCTGCCCTCCAGGATCTTGCGCTCGTCGTCGCGGTCCTTGGCCAGGCGCTCGATCTCGTGCCGGTCGATGGCCAGCGTACGTTCGTCCTTCTCCACGCCGCGGCGGTTGAAGATGCGGACGTCGACGATGGTACCCTGCGTACCCGGCGGCAGGCGAAGCGACGTGTCGCGCACGTCGGAGGCCTTCTCGCCGAAGATGGCGCGCAGCAGCTTTTCTTCCGGGGTGACCGGGCTCTCGCCCTTGGGCGTGACCTTGCCGACCAGGATGTCGCCGGCCTTCACCTCGGCGCCGATGTAGACGATGCCCGCCTCGTCGAGGTTCTTCAGCGCGTCCTCACCCACGTTCGGGATGTCGCGCGTGATCTCCTCCTGGCCCAGCTTGGTGTCGCGGGCCATCACCTCGAACTCCTCGATGTGGATCGAGGTGAACACGTCGTCGCGGACGATGCGCTCGGAGATGAGGATGGAGTCCTCGAAGTTGTAGCCGTTCCACGGCATGAAGGCGACCAGCACGTTGCGGCCGAGCGCCAGCTCGCCCAGGTCCGTGGACGGACCGTCGGCGATGATGTCGCCCTTGGCCACCACATCGCCCACCTTCACCAGCGGGCGCTGCGTCATGCAGGTCGACTGGTTGGAGCGCTGGAACTTCAGCAGGCGGTAGATGTCGACGCCCGATTCCGTGCTGACCACGTCTTCCGTGGCGCGCACGACGATGCGGGTGGCGTCCACCTGCTGCACCAGGCCGGCGCGGCGGGCGACGATGGTCGCACCCGAATCGCGGGCGACCGCCTTCTCCATGCCGGTGCCGACGAACGGCGCCTCGGCCTTGATGAGCGGCACGGCCTGACGCTGCATGTTCGAGCCCATCAGCGCGCGGTTGGCGTCGTCGTTCTCGAGGAACGGGATCAGCGCCGCGGCCACCGACACCAGCTGCTTCGGGGAGACGTCCACGAAGTCGATCTGGTCCGGCGAGATCAGCACGAAGTCGCCCGCCTTGCGGCAGGAAATCAGGTCGCCGACGAAGTTGTTGTCGTCGTCCAGTTCGGCGTTGGCCTGGGCAATGGTGTACTTGCCCTCTTCCATGGCCGACATGTAGACGACCTCGTCGGTCACCTTGCCGCCCTCGACCTTGCGGTAGGGGCTTTCGATGAAGCCGTACTGGTTCACCCGCGCGTAGGTGGCGAGCGAGTTGATCAGACCGATGTTCGGGCCTTCCGGCGTCTCAATCGGGCAGATGCGGCCGTAGTGGGTCGGGTGCACGTCGCGCACCTCGAAGCCCGCACGCTCGCGCGTCAGACCGCCCGGACCAAGCGC
This sequence comes from Caenispirillum salinarum, assembly GCF_044803115.1. Taxonomy (GTDB): domain Bacteria; phylum Pseudomonadota; class Alphaproteobacteria; order Rhodospirillales; family Rhodospirillaceae; genus Caenispirillum; species Caenispirillum salinarum_A. The sequence goes on from NZ_CP085224.1 coordinate 4,281,434, forward strand.
CGAGAGACGCCGCTTGTGCGTGATCTCGGACAGCGGGTTGGTCTGGTCCATGAACTGCGACAGCTGCGAGCTGCCGAAGAACTCGCGCACCGCCGCCGCCGCCGGCTTCGCGTTGATCAGGTCGTGCGGCATGACCGTGTCGATGTCCACCGACGACATGCGCTCGCGGATGGCGCGCTCCATGCGCAGCAGGCCGACGCGGTACTGGTTTTCCATCAGTTCGCCGACGGAGCGAACGCGACGGTTGCCCAGGTGGTCGATGTCGTCGATCTCGCCGCGGCCGTCCTTCAGCTCGACCACCTGCTTGACGATGCGCAGGATGTCTTCCTTGCGCAGGGTCCGCTGCGTGTCCGGGGCGTCCTCCATGGAGATGCCCAGGCGCGCGTTCATCTTCACGCGGCCGACGGCCGAGAGGTCGTAGCGCTCGCTGTCGAAGAACAGGCCGCGGAACAGCGCCTCGGCAGTCTCCAGCGTCGGCGGCTCGCCCGGGCGCATGACCCGGTAGATGTCGATGAGCGCTTCCTCGCGGCAGGTGTTCTTGTCCACCGCCAGCGTGTTGCGGATGTAGGGGCCGACGTTGACGTGGTCGATGTGCAGCACCGGCAGCTCGTCATGGCCGCCGCGCTCCAGGCTCGCAAGCACGTCCTCGGTGATCTCCTCGCCGGCCTCGACGAAGATCTCGCCCGATGCCGGGTCAATGATGTCCTCGGCGGCGTAGCGGCCGGTCAGGTCCTCGGCCTGGACGCGGATCTCCTCCAGGCCCTGCTCGGCCAGCTTGCGGGCGGCGCGGGCCGTCACCTTCTGGCCGGCCTCCATGAGGGTCTCGCCGGTCTTGGCGTCGATCAGGTCGGACACCAGCTTCACGCCGCGCATGGCGTCGGCGTTGAAGCCGGTCTTCCAGCCGCGCGAATCCCGGGTGTAGAGGACCTTGTCGTAGAAGTACGACAGGATGTCCTCGCTGTTCATGCCGTTGATCTCGGCCGGATCGATCGGCTTGCCCTCGGCCTTGCGCTCGGCGCGCAAGGCCTCGGTCGCGGCGGAGTCCAGCGCGTACAGCAGCGTCGTCACCGGCAGCTTGCGGCGACGGTCGATGCGCACGTAGGCCAAGTCCTTGGCGTCGAACTCGAAGTCCAGCCAGGAGCCGCGGTAGGGAATGACGCGGGCGGCGAACAGGTACTTGCCCGACGAGTGCGTCTTGCCCTTGTCGTGGTCGAAGAAGACGCCCGGGCTGCGGTGCATCTGCGAGACGATGACGCGCTCGGTGCCGTTGACGATGAAGGTGCCCTTGTCCGTCATGAGCGGCATGTCGCCCATGTAGACGTCCTGCTCCTTGATGTCGCGGATGGAGCGGGCACCGGTGTCCTCGTCCACATCCCACACCACCAGGCGCAAGGTAACCTTCAGCGGCGCGGCGAAGGTCATCCCGCGCTGCTGGCACTCCTCCACGTCGTACTTGGGCTCTTCGAGCTCGTAGGACACGAACTCCAGCTCACCCTTGCCGGCGAAATCCTTGATCGGAAAGACGGACTTGAAGACTTCCTCGAGACCGCTGGCGGTGCGGCCGTTGACGCCCGATTCCAGGAAACTGTCGTAGGAGCTTTTCTGCACCTCGATCAGGTTGGGCATGGGGGCGACGGACGGAATGCGCCCGAAGTCTTTCCGCACCCGCTTCCGACCAGTAAAGGACTTAGCCATTGCCGCTCCTCGTTCATAACGCGTTGGTCCATCGCGACCCGTTCCCCGCCCGACGCGCGCGAATGCGACGGGGCGTTGCCGCGCCATCCGGCGGTGGAGGCCGACCAACCAGGGCCAGCACCGCCTTCGTTCCACCCGGCGCCCGTCCCCGTCAGTCGTCCCCGCGTGACCGGTGCGGGGGTGGGGGAGCGGCCGGCGGCCCGCAGGCGAAAGACGCGCTTGGCGCGGCGCGGCTTTCGTCCGGGGGCCGGGGCTGCGTCCGAACCCGGCGGATGCGCGCAACACGCGAACCGCCGGGCGGAAGCAGAAACATCGGCGGGCCGGAGGGCGATGCCCCTCTTGCGAGGGGCATGCCCATCCGGCCCAGAACGCCTTATGGCGTGTCGCCGACTTACTTCAGCTCGACGCTGGCACCGGCCTCTTCGAGCTGCTTCTTCAGCTTCGCGGCCTCGTCCTTGTCGACGCCTTCCTTGATCGGCTTCGGCGCGCCCTCGACCAGTTCCTTGGCCTCCTTCAGGCCCAGGCCGGTGATGGCGCGGACTTCCTTGATGACGTTGATCTTCTTCTCGCCGGCGGAGGCGAGGATCACGTCGAACTCGGTCTTCTCTTCCGCGGCGGCAGCGCCACCGGCGGCCGGAGCGGCGGCAGCGGCGACCGGCGCCGCGGCGGAGACGCCCCACTTCTCCTCGAGCATCTTGGACAGCTCGGCGGCTTCCAGGACGGTCAGGTTGGACAGCTCGTCGACCAGCTTCTCGAGATCGGCCATTTCAAACTTCTCCTGAGGTTTCATGCGGCCCGCGTCGATGCGCAGGGCCATGACTGTTTCGTGAATGAAAGACGCGCCTTACGCGGCTTCGCCCTTGTCGGCATAGGCACCGAAGACCCGCGCGAGCTGACCGGCCGGAGCCTGGGTGACGCCGGCGATACGGGTCGCCGGAGTCTGGATCATGCCCACGATCTTGCCACGCAGCTCATCCAGCGACGGCAGGGAGGCCAGGGCCTTGACGCCTTCGACGTCGAGGACCTTGCCGTCTCCCATGGAGCCGCCGAGGATGACCAGCTTGTCGTTGGTCTTCGCGAAGTCGTTCAGGACCTTGGCCGCCGCCACCGCGTCGTCCGAGTAGGCAATCGCCGTCGGACCGGTGAACAGGTCGGCAAGACCCTCGAACTTCGTGTCGGCAAGGGCGAGACGCGTCAGACGGTTCTTCGTGACCTTGTAACCGGCACCCGCCTCACGCACCTTCGCACGCAGAGCCTGAACATCCGAGACCGTCAGACCCTTGTAGTGGGCGACGACCACGGAAGTCTTCTCCGTGAAAAGGTTGTGCAGGTCGGCAACCAGTTCCTGCTTTTCGGTACGGTTCACTTCCGTCTCCGCTTCTCTGTTCCCGCGCCCGGCGGGGCCGGACACGAGAGGTTGCGAGTTTCCCCGACCGCCCCCAAGGGAGCGACGGGGTCAACCTGCCCCAGAAGCCCAAGCCGGCACCCAACTCACTCAGGAGAAAGGAATTCCGCTTGCTGCTCCCGTCTATGCAGGACCGGGACGCTGTCCCTTTTTAAGCCCGAAGGCTCCTGCGGTCTCGGACAGGTGTGGGGAGCACTGCCTCTCCCCATTGCACCCGAAGCGGCCCCCTTGCCGAGGGGCCGCCCGGGAACCTCACACGGCGTCACTCACCGCTGACGGTGGCCGTGTTGACCTTCAGGCCGGGCCCCATGGTGGAGCTGACGGCGATCTTCTCGATGTAGGTGCCCTTCGCGCCGGTCGGCTTGGCCTTGGCGATGGCATCCACGAAGGCGCGCGCGTTCTCAACCAGCTGGTCCAGCGAAAAGCTGGCCTTGCCGATGCCGGCGTGCACGATGCCAGCCTTTTCCACGCGGAACTGCACTTGGCCGGCCTTGGCGGCGCGAATGGCCTCGGTGACGTTCGGGGTCACGGTGCCGAGCTTGGGGTTCGGCATCAGGCCGCGCGGGCCCAGCACCTTACCCAGACGGCCGACCACGCCCATCATGTCCGGGGTCGCGATGCAGCGGTCGAAGTCGATCTGGCCGTTCTGGATCTGCTCGGCCAGGTCGTCGGCGCCCACGATGTCGGCGCCGGCGTTGGTCGCCTCGGCGGCCTTGTCGCCCTTGGCGAACACCGCCACGCGCACCGTCTTGCCGGTACCGTGGGGCAGCTCGACCATGCCGCGGACCATCTGGTCGGCGTGGCGCGGATCGACGCCAAGGTTCATGGCGATCTCGACGGTCTCGTCGAACTTCGCGCTGGCGCGATCCTTGATGGTTTTCAGAGCCTCGGGGAGGTCAACGGCCACGTTGGGGTCGACACCCTCGTAGGCGGCCTTCAGACGCTTGCCAATTTTCGCCATTGTCTTACTCCGTCACCTCGAGGCCCATGGACTCCGCGGACCCGCGCACCATGGCGACGGCCGCGTCGACGTCGGCGCAGTTCAGGTCCGGCATCTTCTGCTCGGCGATCTCGCGCAGCTGCGCGACGGTCACCTTGCCGACCGTGCCCTTGCCCGGGGTCTGCGACCCCTTGGACAGACCGGCGGCCTTCTTCAGGAAGTAGGACACCGGCGGGGTCTTGGTGACGAAGGAGAAGGTACGATCCGTGTAGGCCGTGATGACCACGGGGATCGGCATGCCCGGCTCCATGTTCTGCGTGGCGGCGTTGAACGCCTTGCAGAACTCCATGATGTTCAGACCGCGCTGACCCAGCGCGGGGCCGACCGGCGGCGACGGGTTCGCCTTGCCAGCCGGAATCTGCAGCTTGATGTAACCAGCAATCTTCTTTGCCATGTCGTCCTCTAAATCATGCCCGCGCGATCATCGCGCGGGGCTTGCGAGAGGCTGCGTGGTACGCGGCGCCCGAGGACTTCCGGGCCCAACCTCCCACGCGCTTGCCGGACCCGGGTGCACCAGGGCCGGAATTCCATGCATCGGGCGGCTTCTTTAAGCCTTTTCCACCTGGGAGTATTCCAGCTCGACCGGGGTGGAACGCCCGAAGATCGATACCGAGACCTTGAGACGGGCACGCTCCTCGTCCACTTCCTCGACCAGGCCGTTGAAGCTGGCGAAGGGGCCGTCGGAGACGCGGACCTGCTCGCCCACCTCGAAGGTGACCGACGGCTTGGGCCGCTCAATGCCTTCCTGCACCTGCTTCATGATCCGCTCGGCCTCGCGCTCCGTGATGGGCGCAGGGCGGCCCTTGGCGCCCAGGAAGCCGGTGACCTTGGCGGTGCCGGTGACGAGGTGATAGGTCTCGTCGTTGAGATCCATTTTCAGAAGGACATAGCCGGGGAAGAACTTGCGCTCGGCCTGGACCTTGGCCCCGCGGCGCACTTCCACGACCTCTTCGGTCGGCACGAGAACCTGCTCGAACTTATCGGCCATACCCTTCTGCTCCGCCTGTTCGCGGATAGACTGGGCGACCTTGTTCTCGAAGCCCGAGTAGACGTGCAGCACGTACCAGCGCGCGGCCATTCCCCGATTACCCTCCAAGCCCGAAGACCAGCTGAACGCCCCAGGCCAGAAGCTGGTCGACGATCAGGAAAAACAGCGCGGCCAGCGTCACCATGATGAAAACCATGACCGTGGAGATCGTGGTTTCCTTGCGCGTGGGCCAGGTGACCTTCGACAACTCCTGGCGGACCTGTCGGACGAACTGGCCCGGGGTGGTTTTAGCCATGCTGTTCAGCGTCCAAAATTCCAAAAGCCGAGTCGGATACCGACCCGGCGCGATAACCTGCGGTCAAGAAACCCGGACCGCCCGGCGTCTGTCGAACCGCACGATGGCGAGCCGCTGGGCTGGGGCGCCAACCCGGAAAGGGCTGGCAGGGGTGGCAGGGATCGAACCCGCAGCCCCCGGTTTTGGAGACCGGTGCTCTACCAATTGAGCTACACCCCTAGGGCCCGGATGACCGCCGCCTGAACGGTGGCGGTCACGGATGCGGCCGGAAACCTGTCGGCCGGGACGGGACGATATAACGATCCCAAACCGGTTTGACAAGAAAAAAGTCGCGCGGGCTCCGGCCGGGGCCCGCGCGACCGTCTGCGGCGTTACTCGATGATCTTGGCGACGACGCCGGCGCCGACGGTACGACCGCCTTCACGGATGGCGAAGCGCAGACCTTCGTCCATGGCGATCGGCGCGATCAGCGTGACCTCCATGGTGATGTTGTCGCCCGGCATGACCATCTCGGTGCCCTCGGGCAGCGCGATGGTGCCGGTCACGTCCGTGGTCCGGAAGTAGAACTGCGGACGGTAGTTGGAGAAGAACGGCGTGTGACGGCCACCCTCTTCCTTGTTCAGGATGTAGCACTCCGAGGTGAACTTGGTGTGCGGCGTGATCGAACCCGGCTTCGCCAGGACCTGCCCACGCTCCACCTCGTCGCGCTTCAGACCGCGGATCAGCGCGCCGATGTTGTCGCCCGCCTCGCCCTGGTCCAGCAGCTTGCGGAACATCTCGACGCCGGTGACGGTCGTCTTCTTGGTGTCCTTCAGGCCGACGATCTCGACTTCCTCGCCCACCTTGATGATGCCGCGCTCGACGCGGCCGGTCACCACGGTGCCGCGGCCCGAAATCGAGAACACGTCCTCGATCGGCATCAGGAACGCCTGGTCCTTCGGACGGTCCGGCTGCGGAATGTAGGCGTCGACTTCCTTCATCAGCTCGACGATCGCCTTCTGGCCGATCTCGGCGTCGCTGTCATCCAGCGCCGCCAGGGCCGAGCCCTTGACGATGGGGATGTCGTCGCCCGGGAAGTCGTAGCTGCTCAGCAGCTCGCGGATTTCCAGCTCGACCAGCTCCAGCAGCTCGGGGTCGTCCACCTGGTCGACCTTGTTCATGAACACCACGATCGCGGGCACGCCCACCTGGCGGGCCAGCAGGATGTGTTCACGGGTCTGCGGCATCGGGCCGTCGGCGGCGGACACGACCAGGATCGCGCCGTCCATCTGGGCGGCACCCGTGATCATGTTCTTCACGTAGTCGGCGTGGCCCGGGCAGTCGACGTGCGCGTAGTGGCGGTTCTCGGTCTCGTACTCGACGTGCGCGGTCGAGATCGTGATGCCGCGGGCGCGCTCTTCCGGGGCCTTGTCGATCATGTCGTAGGCCATGAAGGACCCGCCGCCCGTCTCCGCCATCACCTTGGTGATCGCGGCAGTCAGCGTGGTCTTGCCGTGGTCGACGTGCCCGATGGTGCCGATGTTGCAGTGCGGCTTCGAGCGCTCAAACTTTTCCTTGGCCATCGTCCAACCCGTGTCCTGGAGGTGCGCCTGAAAGTAGGGAATTGTCGGAGAGACAATGCGAAGAAGCTGGAGCGGGTGACGGGAATCGAACCCGCACAACCAGCTTGGAAGGCTGGGGCTCTACCATTGAGCTACACCCGCAAGCCCCGTCGTCCCGCCGACACCGCCGATCGCGGCGAGGGAATGTGGTGGAGGGGGCAGGATTCGAACCTGCGTAGACTACGTCGCCAGATTTACAGTCTGGTGCCTTTAACCACTCGGCCACCCCTCCATCGTCCGCCGCGCCCCGTGGGATCGCCGCGACAACGGAGGCCCTGAACTATTGGAAACGGCGCACCTTGTCAACGAGAAAAAAAGCGTTTAGGGCACAAATGTTAGCGGCGCCGTCGCCGCGGGCGGACGCTGCCGCTTTTCCCCAAACATCGAGGACACACCATGGCCGCCCACCGCGACAAATCCAAAGGAAAGCCCCACCGCCGCGCCGGCGGAAAGCCGCCGCGGGGGACCGCTCCGGCAGGCGCTTCGGCCGGCGGCGAGGGATGGCTCTACGGCCGCCATCCGGTGGAGGCGGCGCTCGCCAATCCGATCCGCAAGGTCCGCACGGTCGTGGGCACGCCCGATGCGCTGGAAGGCGTCCGCGCCCTGCTGGACGCCCGCGACGACCTGCCGGTGGTTCGGGCGGTGGACAAGACGGAACTGGACGCCATGCTGCCGCAGGGCGCCGTCCACCAGGGACTGGCCCTGTCGGCAGCGCCCCTGCCAGTCCCCGGCATCGAGGACCTGCTGCGGGAGGCGGGAGACGTGGAGACCGGCGTCATCCTGGCACTGGATCAGGTGACCGACCCGCACAACGTCGGCGCCATCCTGCGCAGCGCGGCGGCCTTCGGGGCGCTGGCCGTGCTCACCCAGGACCGTCACGCGCCCGAGGAAACGGCGGTGCTTGCCAAGTCCGCCTCGGGGGCGGTGGAGCGGGTGCCGCTGGTGCGTGTCGGCAACCTCAAGCAGGCGCTGGAAAAGCTGAAGGCGGAAAACTGGTGGGTCGCCGGCCTGGCCGCCGACGCCCCGGCCACGCTCGCGGGCGCCAGGCTGAGCGGCAAGGTGGTGCTGGTTCTCGGCAGCGAGGGCACGGGCATGCGGCGCCTGACGCGGGAGGCGTGCGACCACCTGGTGCGCCTGCCCATGACCGGCGCCATGGAAAGCCTGAACGTGAGCAACGCCGCCGCCGTGGCACTCTATGAACTCCGCCGCGAGGCCCTGGAGGCGCAGACCTGACGTTGCTTCAGGGTATGATGAGGCCGTGGCGGATCGCCTTGAGCACCGCCAGGACGCGCGAGCTGGCCTCAAGTTTGCGCATGGCGTTGGTGATGTGGAAGTTCACCGCGCTCTCCGAGACGCTGAGGATCTGGCTGATGTCCCAGTTGCTCTTGCCGCGCGCCGTCCAAAGCAGCACCTCGCGCTCGCGCGGGGTCAGCGGCACGAAGGCCGGCACCGTGTCGCCGCCCCCCTCCTGCGCCAGCTCCTGGTAGACCAGCTGGAACTGCATGCCGATGGCGCCGATGGCGCGGGCGACGTCGGGCCTCTCGGCCTCGGCATCGGCACCGGAGACCGACAGCAGCGCCGCCTGCCCGCCCGGCCCGAACAGGGGAACCGTCACGCCGCTGCGCAGGCCCATCATCGCCGACTCCTCGCGCAGGTCCTTCTGCTTGCGCAGTAGATCGGCCTCCCAAACATCGCGCCAGAGAAAAGGCCGCGCCGTGTGGCGGGCGCGGTGGATGACAGGGTCGATGTCGCTGTAACCGTTGCGCAGGTAGTGCGCCACCCAGACGTCCGGCAGCGTGCTGACGGGAACCAGGCTCGCCGGGTCGCCGCTGGCCTGGTAGCGCGAGACCTGGCAGTACACGGTGTAGTCGAACCCGTGCGCCCGCGCCTCCTCCACCAGAAGGGCGCGCAGCTCGTCCAGCGACCCGGCTTGCTGAGAGTTATCCACGAATTGCGCAATGGACATGGCGGTCACCCCTCGCCGCACACCGAGCGTACCACAGTACCACGCCGCGGTGTTCAGACGCCCCCAGAATGGCGATCGAGGCCTCTTAAGACCAACGTCGCCCACTCCAAATAATTGTAAGATCACCACACACAGTTATGTGGCGCAATCTTATCCGAATTACTTCCTCTTACGGGAAGATAGGGCTTGCGGGGGCACGGAAGCAATAGGTAGCATGAACAGGTCGTAAGTAACTATGCATTGCGAGGAACCATGATGCCCCTCCCCAATCAGGCCTCTGCAGCGGCACCCGAAGAGGATGCCGTCCGCGAGGGTCACCCGCTCGACCGTCACGTCGGGCGCCGCGTTCGCCTGCGTCGCACGCTTCTCGGCCTCACCCAGCAGGAACTGGGCGAGCAGATCGGCGTCACCTTCCAGCAGATCCAGAAGTACGAGCGCGGGACCAACCGCATCTCCGCCTCGCGCTTGTGGGAAATCGCGCGTGTGCTGAAGGTGCCGGTGTCGTTCTTCTTCGAAGACTTCCAGGAAGGCGCCGACACGCTGCCGCAGTCCAGCGGCGAGAACGCCATCAGCACCGAGGAATTGCGCCTGCTGGTGGCCTTCAATCGCCTCGGCAAGAAGCAGCAGGCGGCGATCCTGACGTTTCTCGAAAACAGCGCCTGACGACGGCGACGATCTCAGCCGCACCCGGCCCGGGGAGGGAAAGGGCCGGACCGCGCGCTGACAGATCCTGAACGGCTCCCGGGGCCTTGTGGGGGCCGGTCATACGAAAGCGGGGCGACGGTCCAACGGGGACCGACGCCCCGTTTCCGTTTCTACGCCGTCACGGCTGCGGGATGATGCGGTACCTGGCCTGCACAAGGCCGAACACGCCGAACGCCACCAGCCCGGCCGCCGTGATGCCCAGCAGCCACGCCCCATACGGTTGGGCCTGCAGGGTCGCCAGCACCTGCGGCAGCCCCGCAGACTGGGCGCTGCCCGGGCCGAAGGCGGCCGAGATCAGGAACACGCCCACCATCGCCAGCACCAGCGCCTTGGCGCCAAGCCCGAAGCGGGCGACCTTGTCGAGCCAGTCGGCGTTGGCGGCGCGGGGATCAAGCTTGTCCTTGTATTTCTTCTTAACCGCCTTGACGACCTGCGATCCGGCGACGCCGATCGCGATGACGCCGAAGGCGGCGATCACCCAGTAGCCCCAGGGCTGCTGCATGATCCAGGCCGTGACGCCGGCAGAACCGCCGCCACCACCGCCACCGCCCGAACCGCCGCCCGCCATCGCCAGGCCGGTCCAGATCAGCGAGGCGGCGTAGAGGGCCAGACCCAGGTGGATGATGCCGGAGAAAACCAGCCCGATCCGAATGGCCCAGCCCTTGGCGCCGCCCCCGTGGCTGTCGGCGTCGCCGAAGCCCTGGACCAGCCTCCACAGGGTGAAGCCCAGCAGGCCGACGGCAATGGCACCCACCAGCCATGGGCCGGCGGGCAGGTCGAGAATCGCCTGAATGGCGCCCTTCGTGCCGGTGGTACCGCCCTCGGCGCCCCCGGTGGAGACGCCCAGCCCCTGCACGGCTGCCAGCACGGCCAGCACGCCGACGACAATGTAGACGATACCGCGCGCCGCATAGCCGGCTCGGGCGAGCATGGTCAGGCCCTTGCGGCCGCCCTTCTCGGCCTGGCGCCCGGCCTCGCGCCCGGCCTTGCGGGCGGTCCGGCCGTGATGGCGGACGTCGGATGAAGTCGCCATGGTTCGACCTCCCATAGTTTTCCCGCACAACGCTGTTCGTGCAGCGCCTGTTGCGCGCACGCGAAGTCGGCTGGAAAATAATTTTGGGATATTGACTTAGAGATGATTGCGCGACTGCCAAAACGTGAAAACGCCACAGCACGGACGGACGGTCCATACGCCATATTTACTTTTCGCACCATCCGGAAATGTAGCGCTTCTCAGACCTTCTTGCCGCCCTTGCGGGACAGACGTCGGGCGTTGGCCGTGGTGCGCTTGTGGTAGGGGCGCAGCGCGGCATCGTAAGCCGACAGCCATGCCGTCCAGGCTGCCGTCGACAACCCGGCCGTGGCGGCAACCGGCGGGGCAGCGGCGAAGGGCATCGCGGCCCAGCGGCCCCACTCGATCCAGTGCGCCGCCATGGCCCCGGCCACATGGCTCTGTGCCGCCGGCAGGGCGGCGGCGGCGGCCGCGGCCGCGTCCACGGCGGCTTCCGCCTTCTCCGCCACCATGCGCTGGGACTCCCGCGCATCGTGGGGCACCAGCCCGAGCGCCGCCAGTCCCAGCGTCGACGTGCGCAGCGTGATGGTGGCCGCCGCGGCCGTCAGCATCTCGCCGGATGTCAGCACGCTGCGCGACAGACGCAGGGCATCGGCCGGAGTGACGGCAGCACGGGAAGACGAGCGGCGGCGGGACATGATCAAGTTCCTCTTTCCATCGAAAGACGTGGGCAGCAGCGGGAAGATACAGAAGAAGATCCTAAGATCGCCATAAAAAACGGTAGCGTTCTACTTCAGGCAGCCTTATCACCGGGGGCCAAATACCCCGGTGAAAACAAAAGCTTCTGCCACAGGAGGACGGACTGACCGTGAACAGGACGGAAATCCGACTAAGCGGCATGTCGCGCAGCGGCAACCACGCCATCATCGACTGGATCATGCGCCAGGCCGAGGGCCGCGTGTGTTTCCTCAACTGTGCCGAGGGCAAGACCAATCCCTTTGAAAGCTGCCGACCCTTGAGCGACGGCCGACCGTGGCGGGCCTCGTGGGAGGGTTTCGACCTTGATGCCGAGGCCGGCGGCCGCCTGAGTCCCAAGGACCTGCTGCTGCACTCCTACGAGGACAGCTACAACGCCCACGCCTTCAGCCGGGTTTTCGAAGACAACCACGACGCCTGGGTCGGCCCGTCCGACAGCCGCCTGGACGTCGTCATCCTGCGCGACCCGTTCAACCTGTTCGCCAGCCGCCGGGCCATGGGCGCCGACCTGCCCCGCGCCACCGCCGTCCGCATGTGGAAGCAGCATGCCCGCACCGCCCTGAAGGCGCTGAACACCCGCCCGCGAAAAGGCAGCCGCCGACAGCCGCTGCCCATCCTCTACAACCGCTGGGCCTCGAGTCGGGCCTATCGGGCGGAGATTGCTGCGCGGCTCGGCCTGTCCTTCACCGACGAAGGCATCGAGACGGTGGCCGCCTGCAACGGCGGCAGTTCCTTCGACGGGCTGGCCTACGACGGCCGCGCCGGGGCCATGCGCGTGACCGAGCGGTGGCGAGCCTATGCCGACGATACCGAATACCTGAGGCTGTTCGACGCCGAGTTGGTGGACCTGTCCCGCCAGCTTTTCGGCCCACCGCCGCACCTGCCGCGCCTGCCGGAAACGGCACCGGCGCAGCCGCCGGCCGGCCCGGACCCGACCACCGCGGAACCGGCCGCCGCCCTCAGGCCGGAACGGTAGAGCTTCCCGGGGGACGCGCGAGGGAGCGCCCGGCTCCCTCGCGCGTCGTTACGCCGCAGCCGGAAGGTTCTTTCTCAGCCGTCGTTCAGCGCCCCCCGCAGCGTCGCCCAGTCCTCCACCACCTGGCCCGCGTAGTCCACGGCGGCGCGGCGGATGGTCTCGCGCGTGCGGTCCATGACCAGCGCCCCGGCCATGGCGGCTTCCAGATCGGTGGAGCGTCGGTCGCCGCGGGCGTGCGCCAGGGCCAGGGCCTCGCCGCAGGCTTCGGCGTATTCCTCGATCATGCGCGCCGGCTTCTCGCAGATCAGCACCTCCGGGTCCAGCCCGACGCGGGAGAAGTGGCGCGACCGGATCAGCCAGTGGTGACCGCGCCACCTGGCCTCGTCCAGCACCATGTCGGGGCGGCGCTGCATGACGCGCTGGCAGTCGACCGTCAGGTGGGCGGGGTCGAGCCGGTTGGTGGGGCTGATGTCGGGGAAGTGCCGCAGCGGCGCCGCCGGCTTCTGCCGCTTGACCTCCACCACGTGGTTGAGGTGGGGCCGCGCCGGGTCCAGCACGGGCGGCCCCACCAGCAGATAGAATCGGTCCACGTCCACCGACCCCGTTCCGGCCCCCAGCCGCCGCACCACGTCCAGGATCGCGTCATCCACATAGGGGCGGAAGGCGTCGACGATCTCGGCCCTTTCCGCTTCATTCAGGCGTCCGTGGCGCCCCGGAATGTCGCGGAACCGCCAGGCCCCGTCGCGCACCTCGGCCGCCTTGGCGAGGCTGGACTTGGTCTCGAAGTTCTTGCCGCCGGCGGTCCGCTTGCGGGCCTTGCGCTCGGCCGGCCCCAGGGCGTGCTTCTTCTTGAAGCCGGCGATGACGCGGTCGCGGGCGTCCGGGTCGCCCACCACATCGGCACAGGCGCGGGCATAGGCGGTGAGGAACGACTCGATGGCGCGCGCAGCCTCCTCGGGTTCGGGGCCGGTGCCGGGCGGCACGGCGTCTTCCTCGGTGTCGTAGGTGCCGCCACAGACGCCGACCGCGTATTCCGCCGCCAGAACCAGGCTGACCGAGAATCGCAGCAGGTCCCAGGCCGCCCGCCCCATGCAGGCGTCGTCGTAGTCGTTGGGGCACCAGATGACGGCGTCGCCGTGGGAGCCTTCCTCGGTCAGGAAGCCGAAATTGGAGAAATGGCAGTCGCCCTGCACGCGGGTCAGCGGCACGTCGCGCAGCGCCTCCGGCACCGGCAGCAGCCCCGACGCCAGGTCCGCGTAGAACAGTTGCGCCGAGCCCCGGAAGAACCGGAACGGCGAGCGCGCCATCTTCAGATGCTTGGGCAGCGGGTCCTTCGGCCGCGGCGGCGCACCGTCGACGGCCTTCAGCTCGGTGCGGATCAAGGCGGCGCGGTCCTGTGTCAGCGACATGCGGATGGGTCCTCCCTCTTCAGTGGCACGAGAAGGGTGCCTTTCCGCTTGTCGGGGATCAAGGCGTGCGGCTCCGAAGCGGGGCGACCATCGGCCATCCGCACTTCGCATGGAGTCCTTTCAAGATGACCGACAAGGAATTCGCCATGCTGGCGCTGGCGCCGCTGATCGTGGCGATGGCCGTGGTCCTGTGGCGCAAGGGCGCCATCAGCGGCGGCGTCGTTGGCCTGGTGACGATCGCCGCCGGCATCATCGCCAGCGTCGTGGCGCTGACCTGAGGCGCCTTCCCCTTTTGGAGGACGCCGCCGGTGCGTCCGCCCTCTTCCTTCGCCGTGCTACACTTTCGGCGCGCCCCTCCATGACGGGCGGGCGCAGACAGGGAGACACAGGGAGAAACGCCGATGATACAGCGCAAGCACATGGCCGCTGCCGCCCTCGCCCTCGGCACCGCCTTCGCCGCCACGGGTCCCGCGCTGGCGCAGAGCGAGGAGAACGCCATCGTCCAGCACAACGCCCTCACGCCCGAGCTGGCGCACGCCATCACCCAGGCGGCCATGGAGCACTGCCTGGAGCAGGGCTATCAGGTGGCCGTCGCCGTCACCGACCGCTGGGGCGTGCCGCAATCGCTGATTCGCGCCCGCTACGCGGGGCCGCATACACCCGAGACGGCCATCCGCAAGGCCTACACCGCCGTCAGCTTCCGCACGGCGACCGTGGACCTGATCGGCACCACGGCGGCCGGCGAGCAGCAGGCGGGCGCACGGGACATTCCCGGCGTGCTCATGCTCGGCGGCGGCGAGCCCATGGAATGGCACGGCGGGCTGATCGCAGGGGTCGGCGTGTCGGGTGCCCCCACGGGCGAGGACGACGCCGCCTGCGCCAAGGCCGGCATCGAGGCCGTGCAGGACCGCATGCCGCTCTGACCCCTCCAGCCGCCGGGACCGGGGACCTGGCGGCTGGTCGGCAGGGCGGAGGCGGAACCGTCCGACGGGGTACGCCGGCTGCCGATGCCGCTGCCCCTTCCGCACACTGTTCGCAACGGGCTGAAACGGCGACGCTTTGAGGGTCAGCCTGGAAGGTGGGGGCGCGCTGATCACCTTCCTCCGCCGTCTTGCACGGCTACCGCTGGCACCCGCCCCCGTCGCCGCCCGACCCTTCCCCCCTGCCGGAGCGACGGGGGCGGTAGCCCCGCCGATGCGGCCGGGTTACCCTTGGCCCCGAAAGTTCATCGAGGGGGCCTTATCCGCACATGCTGGAATGGATGGACGTCTGGGACGGCGCCGCGCTCGTCTGGTTTTTCGCCGTGTGGGCGGCCTACACCGCCTATGCCGACCACGGGCCAGCGCACGCCCGCAGCATCACGGCGGCCATGAACGCCCGCCGCCGTGCCTGGATGCACGAGGCCGCCCGGCGCGACCTGCGCATGATCGACACCAACATCCTGGGCAACCTGCTGACGGGCGTGGGGTTCTTCTCGTCGACCACCATCTTCGTCATCGGCGGCCTGATCGCCATGATCGGCGTGGCCGATCAGAGCGCGCTGGCATTGGCCCGCCTGCCGCTGACCGACGCCACCCAGCCCGCCGCGCTGGAGGTGAAGACCGTGGGCCTGCTGGTGATCTTCATCTACGCCTTCTTCAAGTTCGCCTGGGCCTTCCGGCTGGCGAACTACTGCTCCATCACCGTCGGCGGACTGCCGGCGGCGGTCGACGGCGATAGCGCGCACAGCAGGCGCATGGCCGAGGTGGCGGCGATGCTCTCGGCGCGGTCCGGTCACCACTTCAACCGGGGGCTTCGGGCGTACTTCTTCGCGCTGGCGGCGCTGGGGTGGCTGATCGGACCGGCGGTCTTCGCCGTGCTGACCACTGGGGTGGCTTTGGTCCTCTACCGCAGGGAGTTCAAGTCCAAGGCCCTGTCCGCGCTGCGCGATCTAAACCCGTAAGGAATTTCGGCGATTCAATGCGGATCGAATCGGGGCCTGGGCGGTTATCCCGACATGCGGCGTGTCATGCGGACCGCCGCACGGGAGGTCGCCGCGCAAGCGCCATACGAAAAGACCGGGATACCGGCACAGGCCAGGCGCGGCGGCGGGTCACGAGCAGGAGACGTTCGTCATGCTGTCCATCGACGACTGCATCGCCATGAGCGAACTGAGCCCCGAGGAAATCGACGCCATCGCCGAGCACGAGCACATCCCCGAGATCGTGGCGGCGGAGCTTGGCAACTACATCATGCAGTGCCCCGACGGCAGCCTGTGCGTCCAGCGGTTCATCCTGGACGACATCGCCACCGCCAAGGCGCACGGCCACATGGCCCACGCCGCCAAGCTGAAGCTGGTGCTCAAGCACTTCGTGGACAGCCACGAGGAACTGAAGGTCAGGCAGACCATCTGACCTTCGCCATCTGCAAAGCGAGGCCGCCGGATCAGGCGGCTTCCTTCAGCAACTGGTCCAGCGCCACGTCGGCCGGCACGTCGTCGGGAGCGAAGGCGAAGCATTTCGCCGGGGCCTCGGCCAGCGTCAGCGGCGCCGACTCGATGGCGTCCATGGTTTCCTTTTCATAGAAGAACCGCGCCCGGTCGGGATTGTAGCCGACCGCCGTGCAGTCGCGCGCCACGTCGGCCACCACGTCGGCCTCGGGCACCCAAGGGAAACGGTTCTCCACGATGTCCGAGCGCGGCGCCTCGGCGTCGTCGAGCGCGAAGGTGTCCGCCGCCACAAGCTGCCCCTCCAGCCAGGCGTGCAGGTTGACCCGCCCCGAGCGGAGATAGTCGAACCGCTTCGCCTCGATCACCACCATTTCCACGTCGGCCAGCAGCACGCTGTTGGAATAGTGGGCGACCTTCCAGTTGTCGTCGTCGCCGATGTGGGCAACGGTCAGGCAGTTGCGGGGAATGTTGCGGTAGACGCGGACGAGCACGGCGCTCTCCTGTGGCGGCCTTGCGTGGATGGATGGACGGGAAGGCCCGCACCTTACCAGCCATGCGGCCTTTCGTCACCCTTCCGCCCGCATCGGCCCCTTGTAACTTAGCATGTGCCGAATCCGGTATGATACCGGTTGCGGTGGCGGACGAGAGACCGACGCCCCTCAGGGACACCAAGCCCGTGTGTGAGCCAGGGTCCTCGTCCGCCGTTCCATCGAACCCCAACAGTCGCTTGGGCCGCTCGAAGCGAAGCCCGCTTGCGCAAGGATGGGATCGGATGGACGCTCTCAACATCGGCATCGACGTCTCGAAGGATCGGTTGGATGTCGCCACCACCTCGCCTTCGATGGCCGCTTTCCATGTTCCGCGCGATCATGGCGGGCTGTCGGATCTGGTCGAGCGATTGAAGCCGCTCGGCGCCGAGCGGATCGCGATCGAGGCCACTGGCGGCTTCGAGACCGTCGTCGCGGCAGCCCTGTGAAGTGGTCCCGGTTGTTCGGGCAGATCAGCGCGCTCTGTAAGCTCTGCTCCTGGGGCTTGGTTGGTGGGTAGTCGCGGTCAGGCGGCGAGGCCTGCCGGGCGGAGGGCGGAGCGGGAGCGTAGCCCGGAGCCCGGCAGGCCTCGCCAGTAAACCTCATCGGGGGTGGCATAGGCCAGGGCCTGGTGCGGGCGCCGCTCGTTGTAGGTTTGCACCCAGGCGCCGATGCCGGCCTTGGCCTCGCTGCCAGTGGTGTAGGCCTTCAGGTAGACCTCCTCGTACTTCAGGCTGCGCCACAGGCGCTCAATGAAGATGTTGTCCATGCAGCGGCCCTTGCCGTCCATGCTGATGCGCACGCCCGCCGCCTTCAGCGTCCCAGTGAAGGCGAGGCTGGTGAACTGGCTGCCCTGGTCGCTATTGAATATCTCGGGCGGGCCGTAGGTTTCCAGGGCCTGTTCCAGCGCCGCGACGCAGAAATCGGCGTCCATGGTGTTGGACAACCGCCACGACAGCACCTTGCGGCTGTGCCAGTCCATGATGGCGACCAGGTACAGGAAGCCGCGACGCATCGGAATGTATGTGATGTCGGCAGCCCACACCTGGTTCGGCCGGTCGATGACCAGCGTGCGCAGCAGGTAGGGATAGACCCGGTGCTCGGGGTGCGGCACCGTGGTCCGCGGCCGGCGATAGACGGCTTGAACGCCCATCAGCCGCATCAGGCGTCGCACCCGTTTGCGGCCGACGGACCAGCCCTCGCGGCGCAGGAGGGCGGCCATGCGACGGCTGCCCAAGTAGGGCATATCCAGGAAGTGGCGGTCGATGGCCGCCATCAGCATCCGGTCCTCGGTGTTCTTCGGCGTGTCGTCGTTCACCGGACGGTAGTACAGCGACGACCGGCTGATGCCGACCAGGCGGCATTGCCGTGTAAGGCTCAGCGTGGGGTGGGAAATGTCGATCATGGCTCGGCGCTCCACCCGCTTCAGCGCTTGAGCCTGACGGCCAAAAAATCATTTTCGACCTTCAACTGGCCGATCTGCTTGTACAGCTCATCGACCAGCGCCTCCTTGTCCTTGTCGGCCTTCGATGGGCCCTTCTCGAATGCCGTGGCCGCTTGGTCCCGCAGCGTACGTTTCCAGGCGTTGATCATCGTCGGGTGGACGTCGTACTTCGCGCTCAGCTCGGCCACCGTCTTCTCGCCGGACAGCGCCTCCATCGCCACCTTCGCCTTGAAGGAGGCGCTGTGGTTGCGACGATTCTTGCTCATGCGGTCTTCTCCTGTCTCGCCCCAGGAGCAAAACCCAGAGCTTACCGACCTGTCCAGATTCTTGGGGCCACCTCACTCGGCACCCTCGACCGCCGGCAAATCGCCGCTCTGGTCGGCTTGGCGCCGTGGACGCGGCAATCCGGCAAATGGCGTGGCAAGAGCTTCATCGGCGGCGGCCGTGCCGCCGTCCGAACTGCCCTCTACATGGGGGCCCTCGTCGCCGCGCGGCACAATCCCCTGCTCAAGGGGTTTCGGGATCGCCTCGTCGCTCAGGGCAAACCCAAGCTCGTTGCCATCATCGCCGTCGCCCGCAAGCTCATCACAATCCTCAATGCAATCATCCGGGAGGCCCAGCCATGGCGCGAGCAAATCGTTTGATCGGAAAGACAGTCGCTCACACCGCCAGATATTTCCGCTGCAAGTCCGCATCGGCCCGCAGGTCGGCCGTTGCGCCCTCCCACGCGATGCGGCCCTTCACCAGCACCACCGCCCGGTCCGCCAGACGCAGCACGGGGCCGAGGCGGCTGTCGACCAGCAGGATGGCCTGGCCCTCGTCCTTCAGCCGCGCCAATGTCTGCCAGATTTCCGCGCGGATGACGGGCGCCAAGCCCTCCGTCGCCTCGTCCAGGATCAGGATGGACGGATTGGTCAGCAGTGCCCGGCCGATGGCGAGCATCTGCTGCTCCCCGCCCGAAAGCTGACTGCCCAGGTTGCCCAGGCGCTCGCCCAGGCGGGGAAACAGGTCCAGCACGCTGGTATAGGTCCAGCGGCCGGGGCGCTCGGTGGCGCGCAGGTTTTCCGCCACCGTCAGGTTGGGGAACACCCGCCGCCCCTCCGGCACCAGCCCGAGGCCCCGCGTCGCCCGCTTGTGCGACGGCAGGGCGGTGACGTCCGCGCCGCTCATGAGCACCGCGCCGCCCATGGCCGGCAGCATGCCCGTCAGCGCGCGGACCGTGGTGGTCTTGCCCATGCCGTTGCGGCCGAGCAGGGCGACGATCTCCCCTTCCGCCACGCCGAGGGAAACCTCCTCCAGCACCCGCACGTCGCCATAGCCGGCGGAAAGGTCGCGCGCCTCGATCAGCATGCGTCGTCCTCGCTTAAGTACGCCCGGCGCACGTCCGGGTCGTCGCGGATGGCCGAGGGCGGCCCGCTGGCGATGACGGCGCCGTCCACCAGCACCGTCACCACGTCGGCCAAGCGGAAGACCACGTCCATGTCGTGCTCCACCAGCAGGATGCCCATGTCGGCCTTCAGCGCGTGGATGACGGCCGACAGGTTGCGCGTCTCCACGAAGCCCAACCCCGCCATGGGCTCGTCCAGCAGCAGCACCTTCGGCTCGCGGGCCAGCGCCATTGCCATCTCCAGCAGCCGCCGCTGCCCGTGCGCCAGGTCCGACGCCCTTGTCCGCGCCAGATGCCCGATGCCGAGCGTGTAGAGCGCCTGGCGGGCGGGCTCCAGCAGCGACTCGTCGGCGCTGGCGGGTTTCCAGAAGCGGGCATGGTGGCGGCGGCCGGCCTGGACGGCCAGCATGACGCTTTCCAGCGCCGTCATTTCCGGGAACAGCGCGCTGATCTGGAAGGACCGGGCAAGGCCGAGGCGCGCGCGGCCTGCTTCGTCTAGCCGCGTGACCGGCTGGCCGGAGAACAGCACCTCCCCCTCGTCGGGTGTCAGCGATCCGGCAAGCTGGGCGATGGCTGTGGACTTGCCGGCGCCGTTGGGGCCGATGAGCGCGTGGATCTGGCCGGTGCGCACCGTCAGCGACAGGCCGTTGGTGGCGACCAGGGCGCCGAAGCTCTTGCGAAGCCCGCGCGCTTCCAGAACCGGGGCGTCAGGCGTCGGCGTCATGGCGCTTCCCCATGTTCAACCGGTCGAGGAACCCGCCGACGCCGCCGCGGGCGAACAGCACGATCACCACCAGCAGCGGCCCCAGGATGACGGCCCAGTGCTGGGTGAATTCCATGAGGATTTCCTCCAGCCCCAGCAGAACCACCGCGCCCCACACCGCACCCGACAGGCTGCCCAGCCCGCCCAGGATGACGATCACCAGAAGCTCGCCGGAAACCGTCCAGTGGCCGAGGCCGGGGCTGACGAACTCGTCGACGTTTGCCATCAATGCGCCGGCCACCGCCACGATGCCGCCGGACAGCGCGAAGGCGCCGATCTGGTAGGCCAGCGGCCGGTAGCCCAGCGCCTTCATGCGCCCCTCGTTCTGGCGCGCGCCGTCCAGCACGCGGCCGAAGGGGGCGGTGGTCATGCGGGTGAGGACCCACCAGGCCAGCGCCAGGATGACGAGGCAGACGGCGTGCAGCGCAAGGCGGTCGGACATCTCCAGGCCCGCCACCGTGTTTCGGCCCCACCACATGGAAATGCCGTCCTCCCCGCCGTAGGCCCGCAAGGAGACCAGCAGGTAGAAGACCATCTGTGCGAGCGCCAGCGTGATCATGATGAAATAGGCGCCGCGCGTGCGAAGGCTCACCCAGCCGAAGGGGACAGCGATCAGCGCGCCCACCACGAAGGCCGCCGGCAGGGATATGAGCATGTCGTTCCAGCCGGGCAGGCCGAAGGGCGCCGGCGTTTCGTCATAGGCGTGCTGGCTGCCGATGCCGACCACATAGCCGCCGATGGCGAAGAACGCCGCATGGCCCAGGCTCACCATGCCGCCGATGCTCAAGATGAAGTGCAGCGCCATGGCGGCGAGCGCGAAGACGGCCATGCGGGTGAACACCGGCACCAGCCATCCGGCATCCACTGCCATGGCGGCCAGCGGCGCCACCGCCAGCAGCAGCATGGGCAGGCCGTCGCGGATCAGCCGGCGGCGAAGGGTCGGGCTATCGGGCCGCATGGTCATCCCTTGCGCCCGTAAAGGCCCGAGGGGAAGACCGCCAGCACCACCGCCATCACCAGGAAGATGAGCATGGACGACAGCGCCGCCGCCCCGGCCTCCGCCGCGCCCTCGCCGAACAGGAATTCCATGATCTCGGGCAGGTAGACGCGCCCGAGCGTATCGGTCAACCCGACCACCAGGGAGCCGACGACGGCACCCTTCAGGGACCCGATGCCGCCGATCACCACGACGACGAAGGCCAGGATCAGGATGGGCTCGCCCATGCCCGACTGCACGGCCAGGAACGGCCCGGCCAGCACGCCGGCCAGCCCCGCCAGCAGGGCACCGAGCGCGAAGACCAGCGTGTAGAGCTTGCCGATGTCCACGCCCAGCGCGCCGATCATCTCGCGGTCCACGCTGCCGGCCCGGATGCGCATGCCGACGCGCGTGCCGCGCACCAGCCACCCCAGCGCCAGCATGACGGCGAGGCCGGCGCCGATCACCACCAGCCGGTAGACCGGGTATGGCGCGCCGGGCACCACTTCGACAAAGCCGGACAGCGCATCCGGCACGTCCAGCCGCATGGGGCGGATGCCCCAGACCAGCCGCACCATTTCATTGAAGAACAGGATCAGGCCGAAGGTCGCCAGCACCTGGTCCAGGTGGTCGCGGTCGTAAAGCCGGCGCATGACCACGGTCTCGATCAGCAGCCCGACCGCGAACGCCGCGCCCGCCCCCGCCAGCAGCCCGAGCGGCCACGACCCCGTCTCGCCCGTCACCCAGGCGGCGACGAAGGCGCCCGTCATGAACAGCGACCCGTGGGCCAGGTTCAGCAGGTTCATGATCCCGAAAATCAGCGTCAGGCCCGACGCCATCAGCAGCAGCGTTACCGACAACTGCACGCCGTTCAGGAGCTGTTCGAGGAAGAGAAGCATACGGTTCAGGTTCCAAGCAGACGCGGGGGACCTCGGTCCCCCGGCCCCCTCAGTCTTCTAATAGAAAAAGTGGGGTCCGGGGCTTCCGCCCCGGCCTGGGGTTTGGGGCGGGAGCCCCAAGCGCGTCAGCGCTCACTCACATCTTGCACTCAGCCGCATAGGCGTCCTGGTGATCCTCGAACACCTCGGCGACCATTCGGTTGGTGATGTTGCCGGTTTGGTCCTTGTAGACCTCGCGCACGTAGAGGTCCTGGATCGGGTGGTTGTTGTTGCCGAACTTGAAGTCGCCGCGCACGCTGTCGAACTCCGCCTTCTTGATGGCGGCGGCCAGTGCGTCGGTATCGTCCGTGCTCCAGCCCGTTTCCGTCAGGGCGGAGACGATCAGGTTGCCGGCGTCGTAGCCCTGGCTGGAGTACAGCGTGGGGTATTCGTCGTACTTGGCGATGTAGGCGGCGACGAACTTGCGGTTGGGCTCGTTGGCCAGGTCCGGCGACCACTGGCTGCCGTTGTAGAAGCCGATGGCGGCCTCGCCGACGGCATCCAGCAGGGTGTCGTCGAAGCTGAACGCCGGGCCGAGCGCCGGGATCTTGTCGGCCAGCCCGGCTTGCGCGAACTGCTTCATGAAGTTGATGCCCATGCCGCCGGGGTAGAAGAAATACACGGCATCGGGCGCGGCATCGCGCAACTCGGCGATTTCCGGGGCGTAGTCGGTCTGGCCCAGTTTGGTGTAGACCTCGTCCACCACCTCGCCCTTGAAGTAGCGCTTGAAGCCCGCAAGGCTGTCCTTGCCCGCCTGGTACTGCGGCGCCAGCAGGTAGACCCGCTCATACCCCTGGCCGGTGGCGTACTGGCCCATGACTTCGGCCAGGTTGTCGTTCTGCCAGGCGACGTTGAAATACTTGGGATGGCAGTCCTTGCCGGCCAGCGGCGCCGGCCCGGCGTTGGGGCTGACGTAGACCACGTCGTTGTTGCGCACCAGCTTGGGGATGGTCGCCATGGCGACGTTGGAGAAGATGGAGCCGGTCATCAGCTTCACTCCGTCGCGCTCCACCATGCGCTGGGCCAGTTGACCGGCCTGCGCCGGGTCCAGGCCGTCGTCCTCCACCAGAAGCTCCACCCGGTCGGCGGCGCCCGACTGTTCCAGCGCCAGCTCGAAGCCCTTGCGCACATGATCGCCCAGGTATCCGGCACCGGTGGACAGGGTCGTGACCATGCCGATCTTCACCGGCTCCTGCGCCAGCGCGGCGGTGGGCGAAACGGCGGTGGCGGCGGCAAGCGCGATGGCGGCAGCGATCGCGGCGGGTTTCCTGTGCATGGGTCTTCGGCCTCCCTTATAGTCCCGGCCCTTGTTGTACCCGACTTCGCGGCTGCGCCAAAGAGTTTCGCCCGGCCGCCGATGGACGAAAGAAAGCATCCATGCCGCCCCTTTCCCCGCTCGACATCACCGGCATCGTCACCGTTCTGGACGTTCTGGGCGTCTGCGTCTTCGCCATATCCGGCGCGCTGGTCGCCGCCCGGAAGGAGATGGACCCCATCGGCTTCATCGCGCTGGGCACCGCGACGGGCATCGGCGGCGGCACGCTCCGCGACCTGGTGCTGGGCGCACAGCCCGTCTTCTGGGTGTCCGACAGCCTGTATCTGATCGCGCCCGTGGTGGTGTCGCTGGCGATGTTCTGGCTCGCCCGCCTGTTCCACAGCCGCTATGCCGGGCTGGTGTGGGCCGACGCGCTGGGGATGGCGCTGTTCTCGGTGACGGGGGCCAGCAAGGCGCTGACGCTGGGCGCGCCGCCCTCGGTCGCCATCGCCATGGGCATCATGACGGCGGCCTTCGGCGGCATCATCCGCGATGTCCTGGCGGGCGAAAGCCCGCTGGTGCTGCACAAGGAAATCTACGTCACCGCCGCCTTCGCCGGCGCCGGCACGCTGGTGGTCCTGCACGGCCTGGGCGTGGGGCAGGAGGTGCGCGCGCTGGCGGCCTTCGCGCTCGCCTTCACGGTGCGGGCGCTGGCGATCGCGCGGGGCTGGTCCCTGCCCCACTACCGCCGCCCCGACCGCCCCCTGGACGGCCCGCCCAGGCGGCGCGACTAGCCAGCCCCGTCCCCGGCCCCCTTGATCGACGGCCGAGGGCGCCAAATGTGGAGAGATCGCGTCCCGCGCAGGAGGTCCCGCCATGGTCCGGCGTTCCGCCACCGCCGCCGCTGCCCTCGCGCTGGCCCTGCCCGCGGCCGCCCCGGCGGTGGCGCAGGGCTTCGGCCTGGACAACCCGCCCGCCGACCTGACGGTGCGCTTCGAGGAGGGCATGGGCCCCGACCTCTTCCACGTGGAAAACACGGGCACCTGCCTTGCCACCGTGATGTCGGTGACCATTGACCTGGGCGGCACCGTCGGCGGCCTGGTCTTCGACACCGAAGCGGGCGGCGGCGGGTCCAACGCCGCCTATCCCTTCATCCCGCGGGAGGGCGGCGACAAGATCATCGGCGCCGCCGGCGGGCAGGACGGTGGACGCCTGTTGACGCTAAAGCTATCGGGGCTGCGGCAGGGGGAGCGCGTCGTGTTCTCCATCGACGTGGACGACGCGCTGGACGACAGCCCCTGGGGCCGCACCCGCATCGCCGGGCCGGAGTTCGACGGCGGCGGCGTGCGCGTCACGCTGCGCGCGCCCGACGGGCGGGAAATGGAGCACACCGGGCGGTTCGGCCCCGACGCCCGCGCCTACGTCAATCCGCGCAGTTGCGCCGTCGGCTGAGACGGACCCTGGAACGAAAAAGGGGCGCCGCAGCGCCCCTTCGTTCGGATGCCGCCCGACTCGGCGCCCGGTCATCCCGCGGCCGCGTCGGCCTCGGTCTCCATGCCGCCGATGGCGTGGTAGGCGTTTTCCAGCATGGCGGCGGCCTGATGGAAGTTCACCAGGCGGTCGGTATTGACCACGATGTCGAAGTTGTGGGCTTCCGACGTGCGGACGTGGAACAGGTCCCACACGAACTTGCTGCGGTTGTGGTTGATCTCGCGCACCTTCTCCAGGGCGTCGTCGTAGGACAGCCCCTCGGCGGCGGCGACGCGGCGGGCGCACATTTCGGGCGAGCCGGTGATGCGCACGCGCAGGGCCGTGGAGGTCGACAGCACCACATGCGAGCCGCGCCCCAGCAGCACGCCGCCGGCGCGGCCCAGGCTGAGGATCACGTCCACCAGATGGCGCTTGTAGGTGTCGGGCGACAGGTCCTGGCCGCTGAACAGGCGGGTCAGCCACATTTCGCGCACCCGGCCGATGCCCTCGTCGAGTTGGCGGACCGTCTGCGGGTCGGTGCCGATGCGCTTGGCGACCTTGTCGATCATCTCGCGGTCATAGACCTTGAGGTGCAGGCGCTGCGAAAGAAGCTGGGCGATCTCGTCCCCGCCCGACCCGTAGTCGCGGGAAATCGCGATGGCGGGCAGGCGCTCCCGCGGCTTGTCTTCGTGGCCGGGCGCGCTTGTCGCCGCGAGCATGGCTTGGATGATGGCTTGGACGTCGGGCATGGCTGCCTCCTGCACCTGGCGGCCGCGGGTCTGAACATCGCCCGTCGGCCGGACCAATTCCCTGCCATTCATCCTATCAGATTGCGGGTATCCCGGTAAGGGAAACCGCGGGTATGACCGATCGAATGCGAGCGCCGTCAGTCCCTTACCGACCGTTCCACCGCCCGGGCATAGCCCGCGAGACCGATGAGCGCGATGAGCGCCAGGCCGCCGATCACGACGTAGTTGACCACCGAATCGCGCCACTCGGCGTCGATGGCGCGGCCGTCGAATCGCACCACGGCATAGACGGGCCACTCCGGCAGGCGGCGCATCCAGCCGATCGTGTCCGCGTCCTGGAAGGCGCCGACGGAGACGCCGCGTTCGACCCGCTCCAGCAGCGGCGCGCTCACCACCCTGCCGGTGCGGGCCTCGGGCTCGCTGACCAGCACCCGGCCGTCGGCGGCGCGCACCAGCATGATGCTGGCGTCGTAGGGCAGGGCGAAGGTTTCCAGGAAGCTGGAAAAGTAGGCCGCGTCCAGCGTCACCGACACGATCCCGCGGAAGGCGCCCGTATCCGGCGCGGTCAGCGCGCGGGTCAGCAGGAAGGTCGGCTTTTTGGTGACCCGGCCGATGATCGGCTCGCTGATGAACGGCCCGGCGCCGCCCTCGGCGAAATGGCGGAAGAAATCGCGGTCGCTGGCGTTCGATGCCGGCGAGGGAAACCGCAGGCTGACCTGCCGCAACTCGCCGTCGGCGTTGTTCAGCCACACGGCCTCGACGTGTTCGAAGCGCTCGGCGTCGGCGGCCATTCCGCGCCACAGGGCGGCATCGGACGCGATGTCGGCCCAGGGACGAGCCTGAACCCGATCGGCCACGTCATCGAGCAGGAAGTCGGCCGAGTCCATCAGGCGGGCCGTGTTCTCGGCCAGAAGCTGCGCAGCCGTGCGGGCCTGGGTTTGGGCGGCCGCACGGGTGGTGTCGCGCACTTCCAGGACATGGCCGACGATGCCGGCAATGATGATCGCCACCGCAGCCAAGGACAGCCAAACCAGAACCGGCCCGACGGTCAGCGGCGTCGCGCCGCTGCCGCCGCCGCTCCGGCCCGGCAAGCCTTTGTCCGTGGCCTCCGGCCGCCCGACCTCCGACATACGTTCGTATCCTTGTCATTATCTGATCGTATCCCACAGTGCCACAGGACCTTCCGGTATGCCACCACGGGAGTCCAAGGGATGACCCGCAACGGCGTCGTAGGGTTCATCGGTCCCAGGAATCCCAGTAGGGATTGGGCCCGAAGGCCTCGGCCAGAAAGTCGACGAAGGCGCGCACCTTGACCGAGAGATGGCGGCCCGGTGGATATACGGCGTAGATGTGGATCGGCTCGGCCTCCCAGTCCGGCAGCACGCGCACCAGCCGCCCGTCGGCCAGGTCGTCGCCGACGATGAAGGTGGGTGTGATGATGACCCCCAGCCCCGCCACGGCCGCCGAGCGCAGGGCGTCGCCGTTGTTCACCCGCAGCCGCCCGGACAGGCTGACGTCGGCCCGGCTGCCGTCGGCGTGCGCCAGGGTCCAGATGTTGGCGGTGGCCTGCAGCGTGTAGAGCAGGGTGTCGTGAGCGGCCAGTTCGGCCGGATGCATGGGCATGCCGCGCCGCTCCACGTAGTCGGGGCTGGCGACCACCACCCGGCGGCAGGGCGCCAGCTTGCGGGCGATCATGGAACTGTCTGCCAGCCGCGCGATGCGCACGGCGACATCGAAGCCTTCCGCCACCATGTCCACCAGCCGATCGTCGTAGGCGGCCTCCAGCGTCAGGTCGGGGTAGCGCTGCAGGAAGGGACAGAGCACCGGCCCAAGGTGCTTGATGCCGAAGCTCATGGGCGCCGAGACGCGCAACAGCCCGCGCGGGCTGGCGTGCAACTGGCTGACCGCCAGTTCCGCCTCCTCGGCCTCGGCCAGGATGCGCAGGGCGTGCTGGTGGAACGCCTGACCGGCCTCGGTCAGCGCAAGGCGGCGGGTGGTGCGGTTGAGGAGCCGCGCGCCCAGGCGCTCCTCCAGCCGCGAGACCTGCTTGCTGATGGCGGACTTGCTGACCCCCAGCCGGTCGGCGGCGGCGGAAAACCCGCCGCAGTCCACCACGGCCGCGAATGTCGCGTAGCCCTCCAACGGATCGCCCGCCATGGCCGCCTCCAATCGTTCACGATACGGAAACGATATTATTCCAACGCCCCCCATTGTCCACGAAAACGTAATCCTTATCCTTGTGGGCACGGAAACGAGAGGCCGCGATGCCGGCCCGCACGGAATGAAGGAGTTCAGATCATGGCGAAGGTTCTCGTCCTCTACTACAGCACCTGGGGCCACATCGAGACGATGGCCGAGGCCATCGCAGAGGGCGCCCGCGCCGTGCCCGGCGCGGAGGTGGTCATCAAGCGCGTGCCGGAACTGATGCCCGAGGACATCCAGGAAAAGTTCAACGTCAAGACCGACCAGGCGGCGCCACTCGCCACGCCTCAGGAACTGGCGGACTATGACGCCATCATCTTCGGCACGCCGACGCGCTTCGGCAACATGGCCGCCCAGAT
This sequence comes from Caenispirillum salinarum, assembly GCF_044803115.1. Taxonomy (GTDB): domain Bacteria; phylum Pseudomonadota; class Alphaproteobacteria; order Rhodospirillales; family Rhodospirillaceae; genus Caenispirillum; species Caenispirillum salinarum_A. The sequence continues at coordinate 4,309,740 of NZ_CP085224.1, forward strand.
GCGCAACTTCCTGGACCAGACGGGCGGCCTGTGGGCCGAGGGCAAGCTGATCGGCAAGGTCGCCAGCGTCTTCACCTCCACCGGCACCGGCGCGGGCAACGAGACAACCATCACCAGCTTCCACAACACGCTGATCCACCACGGCATGGTCATCACCGGCGTGCCCTACAGCTGCCCCGAACTGTCGAAGATCGACGAGGTGCGCGGCGGTGGTCCCTACGGCGCCGGCACCATGGCGGGCCCCGACGGCAGCCGCCAGCCGACGGAGCGCGAACTGGCCATCGCCCGTTTCCAGGGGCAGCACGTGACCGAGATCGCCGCCAAGCTGGCGGGATGATCGATGGACGACGGAGGCGGCATCGGCGCCGCCTCCGTCCTGCGACACAGGAGACCATCATGGGCCTGCTCATCGACGGCCAGTGGCACGACCAGTGGTACGACACCAAGTCCACCGGCGGTCGCTTCAAGCGCCAGGAAAGCGCATTCCGCGACCGCGTCGGCACCGACCGCTTTCCGGCCGAAGCGGGTCGGTATCACCTCTACGTCTCGCTGGCCTGCCCCTGGGCGCACCGCACCCTGATCTTCCGGGCGCTGAAGGGGCTCGAGGACGCCATCAGCGTCTCCGTCGTCGACCCGCTCATGCTCGACAACGGCTGGGAGTTCGGCGACGACGGCGATCCGCTCTACGGCCTGTCCTACCTGCGCGAGATCTACACCAAGGCCGACCCGCACTACACCGGCCGCGTTACCGTTCCGGTGCTGTGGGACCGCGAGCGCGAAACCATCGTCAACAACGAGAGCGCCGAGTTGATCCGCATGCTCAACGCCGACTTCGGCGCCCTCGCCAGCGGTCCGGACTTCTATCCCGAGCCCTTGCGCGAGGAGATCGACGCGGTCAACGCGCGCGTTTACGACGCCATCAACAACGGCGTCTACAAGACCGGCTTCGCCACGACGCAGGAGGCGTACGAGGAAGCCTACGACGCCCTGTTCGCGGCGCTGGACTGGGTGGAGGAGCGCCTGTCGCGCCACCGCTACGTGGTGGGCGACACGCTGACGGAAGCCGACTGGCGGCTGTTCACCACCCTGGTGCGGTTCGATCCCGTCTACGTCGGCCACTTCAAGTGCAACCGCAACCGCATCGCCGACTTCCCCAACATGCTTGGATACCTGCGCGAGTTGTACCAGGTGCCGGGCGTGGCCCAGACGGTGAGCCTCGACCATATCAAGCGGCACTATTACGCCAGCCACACCATGATCAATCCGACGGGCATCGTTCCCAAGGGCCCGGCCATGGACCTCACCCTGCCCCACGGGCGCGGGTGAGGCCGGACGCCGTCAGTTCCCGTTCTGGCCTTCGGAGTCAGTCGTCGGCGGGGGGCTCCCGGCGACGACGACCGGCCGGCCGGCGCAGCCTCTCACGATGTCGGCGGAGATCGCCGCACCAACCCCGTCCTTGGCGGCGGTGATGCAGGCCGCGACGGCCGCCGCATACTCGGTCCGGCCCTTGAACTGCAGGTAGTAGTTCTGGCCTTCCGTAAGCTGCTGGGCCGCAACACCGGTGGCAAACACCTTGCCGAGGGAGACGCCCAGCGTCTGCGGCCCGCCGGCGTTCACATCGGAGTCGAAGGAGCTGTAGACCGACAGCGAGTCGTGCATGACCTGCTTTTTCTCGTCAGCCGTGGCGAGGGCCGCAGCCTCCACGGTCCCGACCGTCCCGGAACCGTCTCCCACCGGTACCTGAACATCCGCGACAGGCAGGGCCATCCGGAGATCCCTGGGGCCAAACGTCATCGCCATCCGGTGGGAGGGAATGAGCATGGCGTCTTGCGGCACCCCGGTCCTCGACGCGGGCCGCGCCGGAAGAAGGGCCGCGCCCTCGGCGTTCGTCGCCGGGGCCTGGCCGGGACCGGCCTGGTCGTTGTCGATCTCCGGGTTGGCTTCATCCGTCGCCTCGGCCTCCGGCTCTTCCGCAAGCGCCATGTCGCCCGCCCACGAATCCGCGCTGCACGAAACCACCCCCGGTCCGTGGGCGGTGGTGTAGCAGCCACGGATCGGATAGATCTTGTCTCCGGCGGCATTCATGACCGTCACCGGCACGAGCGAAACGTCCTCGGCGCTGTAGCCCAACGTGAGCCCCACCGTCCCGGCGGCGCTCGGTGATGTGTCCAGTGATACGCCGTAGACGTCCCGCGACACGAAAATCAGCGGCTGCTCCTGGTTGGGCGCGCAGGCCGACAGCGGCACGGCCGCCCCGGCCGCCAACGCGAGCGTGAGCGTGCTCCGGACCGCTCGGATCATCGTCCTGGTCATGGCTGGTCTTCCCCCTCCGTCTTCCCGCCCCCCGGCGGTGTCCCGATCACGCAGTGGCCCGGCACGTCCTTCAGGCGCGCCAGAACCGCCTCAAGCTCGACAGCGGAGCGCGGCCAGACCACCAGTCGGCAGCCCGGCGCCACGACAGCCACCGTCTCGCGCCAGGCGCCGATACTCAGGCCCCCTGGCCGTGCCAGAACGCCGGCCCCGGCCGCCTCGGCCACCACGGCGTCGGCGCCGTCGCCGGGCTCCAGCCGCACCACCAGCACGCCCGGATGCCACTCCGTCGCCACGACCTCGCCCGCAGGCGCTGTCACCTCCACGACGGCACAGCCGGAAAGCCATGCCAGCGCGACCGTGCGGATGACGGCGCGCGAAAGGCGACCGTACAACCCGGCTGCCGACATGACAGGCCTCCCCCCGGCTTCCTTGGCGAGAATATTATACAAGAAACACCTTAAGAGGTATCTTAAAGACGAGGCACAGGTTGCATCAAACGCGCCTGATGCGCGACAGGCCCATCGGCAAAAAAAAGATGCCCGACCCTCCGAGGGCCGGGCACAAGGTATGCTGAGATGCCAGAAGAACCGAAAACGGCTCAGTCCCGGCCGTCGGGTGCCTCATCGGACAACGACGGGCCGTCCGAGGTGACCTCGTCCCAGGTGCGTTCCAGGTCGATGACCGCCTGGTCGAAGGTTTCCTTTGCCGACTGCCAGCGTTCGGCGGTGGCGGACTCAAGCTCTGTCCAAGCGTCCTCCACCGCCCGCAGGGCCTCGGACACCTGCTGCTGTTCCTCGCTTTCCAGCGGCGGCGCGGGCTGCGGCTCCTCCGCCATGGCGGGCGGAGAAAGCAGCGGCAGGGCCGCCAAGGCGGCGATCAGGATCAGGCGATGGCCCATATCGATCCTCCAGCAACGGGCGCCAGGCCCTGTCCCATGAGTTGCCCGGCGCGGGAATACACCACCAACGCCGGGCAACGATAGCGTGGGATGCCGCTGTCGCACCTTTGCCACAGGTGCGTCACGGCGGACACAGTCCTCCGTCAGCCGGACACGGCCTGCTGGTACCGGTTCTCCAGGTCCTGCAGTTCGCGCTCGAAGGTCTGGCGGGCGGACTCCCAGTTCTCGGCACTGGCGCGGCGGACGTCGCCCCAGGCCTCGCGGACGTTGGTCCACTGGCGGTTCACCTCGGTGCGGACATCATCGGAGACGTCGGCCTGCTGCCACTCGTCGGACATGCGCTCGTACCACGAGGCCATCCGGCCGCCCAGCGTGGTGACGTGCATGTCGATGCGCTCCAGCGCGTCGGGCGCGTCGGCGGGCACCTGCATGGCCGAGGCCTCCGCCTGGTCGCGGCGCTGGGTGGTCATTTCGCCGTCGCCGCCCTGCTGGTCGGCAGTCAGGTTCAACGCGCCGGCCTGCTCGGTCTCCACGTCCGACGGCAGGTCGGCGGCGGCGGACTGCGGCGCGGTCATGGCGGCGGCGGTGTCACCGAACCGGTACGGCTCCAGCGCCGCCAATTCATCGGCCGACATGCGGCTGGTGAACGTCACGTCGTCGGGGCCGCGGCCGGTGCGCAGGCGGATCTGCTCGAAAGGCACGCCGACCTGCCGGTCGTAGCCGTCCAGATCCACGACGACGGCGCGCACCGTGTTGTCGGCGCCGAGAATGATATCCCGGATCTCGCCCACCTCTTCGTCCTTGCCGGTCACCAGGTCCCTGCCGATCATTCGGCTTGCGGGAAAGGCGAAGCTGGGATCGCCGCGGACGCTGGTCTGTTCGGCCAGCCGGTTCTCCATCGCGCCGGTGTTGATGTTGCGGATGTCCTCAACCTCTTCCGGCTGGTTTTCGGCGGCCTTTTCGCCGTAGCTCTTGCCGTTGTTCGCCTGGTCCTGGTCCTGCGCGGCGGCAAGGCCCGGCATGGCGGCGGCAAGCGGCATGGCGAGCGCGCTCGCCATAAGCATGGCGCGGAACTTCATGAGGCTCCTCCCCTTTGCATCGGTGGATTTGCCTTGCGAACGTCCCGCGAGGAAGCCCGGTTTCCCGACAACCGTCCCGCGCGATGCGGGCAAAGGACGGGCGGCGTCCCCACAATGGAGACGCCGCCCGTCCATTCGACGCCGGTGCGGCGGGAGGCGCTGCCTCCGCGGTCGTCAGCGGGCGGCGACCGCCACCACCTCCACCAGCCACTTCTTGTTCGCCAGTTGTGCCTGCACGGCGGCGCGGGCCGGCGGGTTGGTGCGGTCGATCCAGGCGTCCCACACCTTGTTGATGGACTCGAAGTCGCCAGCCATGTCGGTGACGTAGACGGTGGCCGACAGCAGCTTGGACTTGTCCGTGCCCGCCTTCTTGAGCAGGCGGTCGACGTTCGCCAGAACCTGCTCCATCTGGCCCTCGGCGGGAAGGGTTGCGTCGTCCGCCACCTGCCCGGCCAGATACACCGTGTCACCATGGATGACGACCTGGCTCATGCGCGGTCCGGGGTCGATGCGTTCAATGCTCACGAGCAATCCCTTTCTTGAAAATGTCCTGTGGGGGCACCGGCATGGCGCCCTTGCCGGCCAAGTCTGACGCCCCGCCGCCGCCGGGGCAAGGCCCGTGCCCGTTGCGGCGGCGCGGGCGGCGGCTCGGCCGCACATCCGCATCAACGGGATCGCCGGGCGGACAGTTGCGCCGCGCCGGGGGCCGTGGCAGGCTCGCCGCTCCGCTTTGAGCCCTTGTCGCCACCACCGGACACGCCGCATGACCGCTGCCCCCGCCCCCGATGCCGTCGGTTCGACGGACCGCTCCGCAGTCGATCCCACGGACCGCTCGGCCTATCACCACTGGACGACGGAGAAAATTCGCTTCAACGACCTGGACGCCCTGGGCCACCTGAACAACTGCGCCTTTGCCGTCTTCTGCGAAAGCGCCCGCGTCGAGGTGCTGAGCCAGGCCCGCGGCCAGAAGCTGGGCGGCGGCGGCGACATCGACTGGGTGATCGTCAACCTGAACATCGATTTCCGCGCCCAGGGACACTATCCCGGCACCTGCGAGGTCGGATCGCGGGTGGTGCGTATCGGCACCAAGTCGGTGACGCTGGGCAACGGCCTGTTCGTCGGCGACACCTGCATCGCCACCGCCACCGCAACCGTGGTGCTCTCGGACCTGAAGGCCGGCAAGGCCCTGCCCCTGCCGGATGACATCCGCGCCTTCATGGAAAGCCTGATGAGTCCTGCGGCCGCCACCGCCAGCACCAAGGAGGCCGGCGCATGAGCATCGTCATCGTCGCCGCGGAACACGGGGAAGTTCTCGACACCTATCGCGCCGTCCTGGCGGAGGCCCTGCCCGACCTGGACGTCTGGACCTGGCCCGACGTGCCCGACCCGGCCGCCGTGCGCTACGCCCTGGTCTGGCAGCCGGAGCCCGGCGTGCTGGGGCGGTTTCCCAACCTGGCGGGTATCTTCAATCTGGGCGCGGGCGTGGATGCCATCCTGCGCGACACCACCCTGCCCGAGGGCGTGCCGCTCATGCGCCTGGCCGACGCCGGCATGGGCGACCAGATGGTGGAATACTGCCTCTACGGCGTGCTGCATTTCCATCGCGACATGGACCTCTACCGCCGCGACCAGGCGGACGGGGCCTGGCACCCGCGCCCCTTCGTCGCGCCGGGCCAGCGCCGCGTCGGCGTGCTGGGGCTGGGCGCCCTGGGCGCGCAGGTGGCGGACGCCTGCACGGCCTTCGGCTTCGACACCGCCGGCTGGAGCCGCTCGCCCAAGGTTCTGCGCAAGGTTCATGCCTTCGCGGGGGCGGAGCGGTTCGACGCCTTCCTGGCGCGCACCGACATCCTGGTGAACCTGCTGCCGCTGACCGACGAGACACGCGGCATCCTGAACGCGCGCACGCTGGGCAAGCTGCCGCGCGGGGCCTGCCTCATCAATGCGGCGCGTGGTGCCCATGTGGTGGAGGCCGACCTGCTGGCGGCGCTGGATGACGGCCACATCCGCGGCTGCCTGCTGGACGCCTTCGACCCCGAGCCCCTGCCGGCAGACCATCCCTTCCGCCGCCACCCGGGCGTGCTGATCACGCCGCACATCGCGGCGCAGACCCTGCCGCGCGAGGCTTGCCAGCAGATCGTCAATAACATCAAGCGGCTGGAGGACGGTCGCGCGCCCTATAACGTGGTGGACCGCACCAGCGGATACTAGCGGCACTCTCCTACCGTTCGGGCAACCGGAGGGGCAGAGCATTGGTTGACGGGGGAGAACCACCCCGCAACCACGCCGAAGGGAGGATGGATCATGACCCGCCGTCCGACCACCACGACCGCCGCCGCCGCCGCTCTCCTGCTGGGCGCCACGGCCTTGTCCGCGCCAGCCCTGGCCGCCGATCCCGGCGACTACGACGTCCTGAACGAGGACCCGGGGGTGGATCTGGACACGCCGCTTCCGCGCAACGCGCCCATCACCGACACAACGCCGGAGGCCCCGACCAGCACCACCATCGACGTGGATGTGGGCGAGGCCCCGGAATACGAGGTGACGGTAGAGGACCCCGACGACATCCCCGATGTGGGCGACTACGGCGGCGCGCCGGACCTGGAGCCCGACGCGGACGGCTTGACGCCGCCGCCGCCCTACGAAACCCAGATCGGCGAAAGCCCGTCGGACCTGCTGTCGGGCCGCGACGACGACACGCTGCTGGGCCGTCCGGAAACCGGCAACGTGCCCGAGTTCGAGATCACCGACCCCGAGACGGACCCGCTGGCGCCCGACGTGGACATGCGGGTTGAGTGAGCGGTTTCGCGACCGGGACGGGCCGCCACGGGCGGGCGGCTCCCGCGACCCTCAGCCCCGTGTCCGCTTGCGCATGACCCCGGCGCGGTCCATGTCACGTCGATGAACTGGACTCACGTCAGGTCTTCCGGGTTGTCCGGCATCGTGTGCGCCCTTGTCATGACGGCGGCCGGGGCGCCGGTTGAGGCCGCCGACGATCCCGCCACGGCGCGCCGGGCGCCGCCCATCTTCGATGTGATGAAGGAACCGGGCACGGCGCGGTCGCGCGCTGCCATCCCGACGATCACGCCGCCCGACATCCCCCTGCCGGAACACGTCCGCCCGCCGCAGCCCGCGCCGCCCGGCGCCAAGCCGTGGCCGCCGACCCAGCGCGAGCGCATGGGCTTCCGCGAAGAGACGGACCCGCTGGTGCCGAAGCGCAAGCCGTGCATCCCAGGAATGCCGGACTGCCGGTGATGCCGCGCGGCGTCAGTCGAACAGCTTGTCGATCTCGTCCTGGCTGATGCCGCTGTTTTCCAGCTGCGGGCCGTTGAGCAGGCGCTTTTCGTCGTCGCCGCCCGTGTCCTGTTCAACGACGATGCTGGCGAAGGTGTCGCGGCCCCAGATCTCGATCATCCGCTCCACCCGGTCCTCCACGAACTTCAGCGTGTTGACCACCTTGGTGATGCGCTGGCCCGTGATGTCCTGGAAGTTGCAGGCCTCGAAGATGCCCATCACGCGCTCGGTGATTTCGTCGGCCTGGTGGCGGATGTAGCTGTCCTGTTCCTGCGCCTGGATGGCCTGCGCCAGCTGGTCGATCTTCTCTGCCGCGTCCAGGATGGATTCGGTCGCCCCTTCGGTGGCGCCCACCACCTCGTCAAGCTCGCCCGCCACCGCCATCAGGCGGTCCTGCTCGGAGTCGTTGGTGCGCAGCTGGGCGATTTCCTGCTTGGTCTGGTTGATGCAGTTCGCCAGTGCGTGGATCTCCATCTTCAGGAGTTCCACTTCCTGGCGCTGCTTCTCCAGCGCCGACATCTCCTCGCTCTCGCGGGCGAGCTGTTCCTCGACCTTCTGCTGCTCGATCTCGGGATCGCCCAGACGCTCGCGGATGAAGGCGTCCAGCGCCTTGAAGTCGGCGCGCAGCGCGTCCAGTTCGTCCCGCGAGACGCCGCCCCCGCCGCCGGAAGCCGTGTGACCCGGATCAACGCCCGCATCGCGCAGGCGGCGCAGTTCGGCGGAAAACAGCTTTCTTGTCATGGTGTCACTCGCCTTGCCGACGCCGCCACGCGGCCGTCGTTCCTCTGATCGCGGCACCTGGCCGCCGCCTCCCTGACGTGCTCAGCCGCGGCCGGAACCGCTGCTCGCCAGCGCCTTCTCCCAGCCGTCCTCCTCGTCCGTCGAGGCGTCTTCAAGCCCGAAATTCATGGACGCCATCAACTCTTCCGGCGTCAGCGTCAGGCCCTCGACGTAGGGCGTGTACTTGCGGTCAACGCCCAGGATGTGGCCGGTCAGCCAGTTCTTGAGGAACTCCATCACCTCGGCGTCCACGCTGCCAATGTCGCCGGCGTTGTAGCGGTCGACGATGGCACGGACCTGGCCGGTCAGCTTGGCGTGCTCCTTCTTGTGCGGCTCCAGTTCGGGATAGCCGCCCTTTTCCATCAGCAGCTCTTCGCGGCCGAAGTGGGTCTCGGTGTACTCGATGAGCACGTTGAGCACGCTGCCCACGGTGTCGGCCCCCGCACCCGACGTCATGGCGTCATCCAGCTGGTTGATGAGGCTGACGAGCAACTGATGATCGGCGTCGATCATGTCGACCCCGACGCTGTAGGAGTCCTGCCAGGTAATCAGCGCCATGCGGCGATCTCCCTCCCCCGCCGGCGGTGCCGGGGGGTCTGCATGTTCGTGACTGTCGACCGGACCGCCCACGCCGGGCGCACCGCACCCCGTGGATACACCACCGCAGGGGCACCGGACAAGATGGTCGATCCGCCGGAAGTATAATGCGTATACGCTTTTTTGTCGCCATGTTAACTAGGGACCGTGCAGACTTCGGACGTCGCGGGTGGAGGCACCCTGCCCCGACACGCGACCAAGGTGGGACCCGCCGCCTGAGGAGAGAGACCGGCGTGAAGGACGACGCCACCAGGACGAGCCACGACGACGCCCACGTCGCCGCCCTGACGGACGTGCTGGAGGCCCTGCACGAGGGCGTCGCGCTGTTCGATCGGCAGGATCGCCTGCTGAGCATCAACGCCCGCGCCGCCCTCATGCTCTCGCCCGCCGCCGCGCACCTGGAGGAAGGCGCGCCGCTGGCCGAGCTTCTGCGGGCGCTGAAGGCGCGCGGGGTGGCCGGCCTGCCCGACGACGACCGCGGCAGCGCCCCCGGCGACGGCGCGCATGAAATCACCTTCCCGGACGGTCGCGTCGCCGAACTGCGCCTGAGCCGCAGCGCCCGGTCCCTGCGGGCCCTGACCCTGCGCGACATCACCGACCTGCGCCAGCGCGAGGCGCGCCTGGTGGACAGCGAACGCCGCACGGCCTCGGCCCGCGCGCTTCTGGGCCAGGCGGTGGAAAGCATGACGGAAGGCTTCGTCATGTTCGACGCCGAGGACCGGCTGGTCCTGTGCAACGGCCACTATCTGAGCCTGCTGGAGGGGATGGAGGACGTCGTGCGCCCCGGCATTCCCTTCGAGACCATCCTGCGCGAAGCGGTGGCGCGCGACCTGATCGTCTCCGCCCGCAGGGACCCCGAAGGCTGGGTCGCCTCGCGACTGGCCGACCACCGGGCGCCCAGCCTCCCGCGCGAGGTGGAATACGCCGACGGCCGTTGCATGCTGGTGCGCGAGGCCCGCATGCCCGACGGCGGCGTGGTGGGCATCCAGTCCGACATCACGCTGCGCAAGCGCGCCCAAAAAGCCTTGGCCGATTCGGAATCGCGCTACCGACAATTGGTCGAGATGGCGCCGGACCTGATCTGCGTCGTCATCGACGGGCGGATCAGCTTTATCAACTCCGCCGGCGCCATGCTTCTCGCCCTGCCCGAGGAGGACATCGTCGGGCGCCGCTGGCTCGCCTTCCTGCACCGCGACAGTCGCGACGCCGCCGAGGCGATGCTGGCCGACGGACTGACCGCCGACGACTGGACGCCGCTGCGCCTCATGACGCCGGACGGCGCCGGGGCGGAGATCGAGGCCGCCGTCATGCCGTTCAACGACGGAAACCGCCAGGGCGCCATGCTGGTGGGCCGCGACGTGACCGAGGTACGCCGCGCCGCCCGCGAACTGCGCGACCGCCAGAACCTGCTTGAAGGCATCATGCACACGGTCGTCGACGGCATCGTCACCATTGACGACCGCGGCCGCATCGAAAGCTTCAACGCCGCCGCAGAGCGCATTTTCGGCTACGCCGCGGACGAGGTGATCGGCCGCAACGTCTCGGTGCTGATGGACGCCGAGAACGCCGCCCGCCACGACGGCTACATGAATCACTACGCCCGCACCGGGCAGAAGCGCATCATCGGCATCGGCCGCGAGGAGAAGGGCCGCCGCAAGACCGGCGAGACCTTCCCCATCGAACTGGCCGTGACCGAGTTGCAGGTCCACGGGCGGCGCCTGTTCACCGGCGTGGTGCGCGACATCTCCGAACGCAAGGCCGCCGAACGCGCCCTGCGCCTGTCGGAGGAGCGCTATGCGCTCGCCATCGCCGGCTCCAACGAAGCCATCTGGGACTGGGACATGACGACCGACCGTCTGTTCTTCAGCCCCCACATGCGCGAGGTGCTGGGCGTCGACCCCGGCCTGGTGCGCCGCCCCTACGACTGGCGGGCGCTGATTCACCCCGACGACCGCGCCGCCTACCACGAGGCGCTGGCCGACCACGTGAAGGGCCGCACGGCCACCTTCAACGTGGAGTACCGGCTGGTGGGCACCGTGGACGGCCGCACGCGCTGGGTGCGCCATCGCGGCATGGCGATGCGGCGCGAGGATGGCGTCGCCTACCGCATGGCGGGCTCCATCGGCGACGTCAGCCAGCGGCGCGAGGCCGAGCGCGACCTGCACCGCGCCAAGGACGAGGCGGAGCTTGCCAACCGCGCCAAGAGCGAGTTCCTCGCCAACATGAGCCACGAGCTGCGCACGCCGCTCAATGCCATCATCGGATTTTCCGAGGTCATCGCGCACGAACTGTTCGGCCAGGTCTCGCCGCCGCAGTACAAGGAATACGCCGCCAACATCGAGGAATCGGGCCGCCACCTGCTGGACGTCATCAACGACATCCTCGACGTCTCGCGCATCGAGGCCGGCCACATGACCCTGACGCCCGAGCCGGTGGACGTGCAGGCGGTGATCGAAAGCGCCGCACGGCTCATCTCGCAGCGCGCCGAGACGGCGGACCTGATCCTGGAGCAGGCGGTGGACGCGGCCCTGCCGCCGGTGACGGGCGAGCCGCGGCGGCTCAAGCAGATCCTGCTCAACCTCCTTGGCAACGCGGTCAAGTTCACGCCCTCGGGCGGCACGGTCCGCCTGGGCGCGCGCGCCTTCCGCGACGAGAAGGGCGGCCGCTGGGTGGAGATCACGGTGGCCGACACCGGCATCGGCATGGCGGCCGAGGACATTCCCAAGGCCCTCAAGCCCTTCCACCAGATCGACAGCCGCCTGCAGCGCCGCTACGAAGGCACGGGCCTCGGCCTGCCGCTGACCCAGGCATTCGTGGAGATGCACGGCGGCACGCTGGACATCGCCAGCACGCCGGGCGCGGGAACCACCGTGACGCTGCACCTGCCGGCCGCCTGACGGGCTGGGCGGGTGCCGGCGCGGTCACGTCCGCAGCAGGCTGACCGCCAGCCCCGCCAGATACAGTCCGATCCCGAAGGACAGGTGCGTGATCAGGCTGCGGACCCGCGCCATCGCCGGGTTCGGCGTCTTCGCTGCCGCCACGCCCAGGCCGAAGGCCGGCTGCATGACGAAGAACGGAAATACCACCGTGCCGACTCCGATGATCAGGGCAGGCGGCAGCGTCGGGGCGCGGACCCAGTCCGGCCCCCAGCCGGTGACCAACACCGCCGCGAAGGCGATGCCGACCGCATAGTGCGTGATCCAGCCCAGCGCGACCTCCCCCGGCACGGGCTCCGCCGCCGCGATGGAGGCATGCCGGACGCGCCCGCGCGGAAAGTGCCCCACCCAGCGCCCGACCAGCGCCAGATTCAGCATGGGCAGGCGGAACAACGCCTGCTGGAGGATCGCCCAGGCGTCGGTAACGAGTGTCGCGCCGATGCCGATCAGCGCGATATCGAGCAGGGTGCTCCACGGCGCCGTCATCACGGCCTCCCGTGAGCGGACGTGGGCACGCGGGTCGCGGACGACGGGGGAAGGGCTGGCATGACAGTGGTCCCCTCTTGCTCTTCAGCGGATATCGTTGAAGGCTACAAGTTCAAGTGAACTTGAGGTCAACCGTGAAAGAACTGGATATCGCCGAGGTCGCGCGACACTCCGGCATCCCCGCCTCGGCGCTGCGGTACTACGAGGAGAAGGGCCTGATCGCCTCGGTCGGGCGGCGCGGTCTGCGGCGCATCTTCGATCCCGACGTGCTGGAGCGGCTGTCGCTGATCTCGCTGGGGCAGGCGGCAGGGTTCTCCCTGGACGAACTCGCCGCCATGTTCGGCGCCGACGGCCGGCCGTGCATCGACCGGGGCGCCCTGACCGCCAAGGCCGACGCCCTGGACTGGACGATCCGCCACCTCGCCGCCCTGCGCGACGGCCTGCGCCACGCCGCCGCCTGCCCCGAGGCGGACCATTTCGCCTGCCCGACGTTCCGGCGGCTCATGAAGGCGGCGGCCGGCCGGCGCAAGCCGAAAGGCGGGCGGTAGAACGCAGCGGCCGCTCCCGGTGTTGATGACAGGAGCCCGCAGCCGAAACCAGGAACGGACACCCATGGCCGAGACCCAGCCCTTCCGGTCCAGCGCCACGCGCGACACCGCCGCCGCCGACGACCGCAACCGCCGCATCAAGCGGCTGCAAACGCTGGGTTATTGGCTGGACGACCGCTTCCGCATTCCCGGCATCGGCATGCGTATCGGCCTGGACGGCATCCTGGGCTTCATTCCGGGGATCGGGGACACCGCGACGCTGGCGCTGTCGGCCTGGATCGTGGCCGAAGGCTGGCGGCTCGGAGTCCCGAAACGCACGCTGGGCCGCATGGCCGCCGAGGTGGGGGCGGACTACGTCGTCGGGCTGGTGCCGCTGGTCGGCGACCTGATCGACGTCGGCTTCAAGGCCAACCGCCGCAACGTGCGCCGGATATTGCGGCATCTCGGCGCCGAGGTGGGGCCCGACGACCTCCCTTACGGGCGGATTCCCTGACCCTCCGACAGCAACGGCGCCGCCGTCGCCCACCAGTCGGGCCGGGTCCCGGCCAGGCGGGCGGCGCCGGCGCGGGCGGCCTCTTCGGTTTCGAACAGGCCCCAGCAGGTGGCGCCGGAGCCCGACATGCGGGCGAGCAGACACCCCTCCAGCGCCCCCAGGTCCACCAGCAGAGATCCGATCTCCGGCGCCAGTGACACCGCCGCCTTGGTCAAATCGTTGGCGCGCACCGACAGCGCCTGTGCCAGGGCGCGGGCATCCGCCGGGGCCTCCGTCAGCGGCGCCGGCTGGTTGAAGCGGCCGCGGCGTGCCTTGAAGACGGCCGGCGTCGACACCCCGACAAGCGGGTTCGCCAGGACAAGCCACGCCGGCGGCAGGGCCGGCGCATCCTCCAGACGCTCCCCCACGCCCGAGACGTTGGCCGCCCGGCCGTGCAGGCAGACGGGCACGTCGGCGCCCAGGTCCAGGGCCAGCGCGAACAGGTCGGCGCGCGGAAGGTCCACCGCCCACAGCCGCGAGAGCAGCCGCAACGCCGCCGCCGCGTCCGCCGATCCGCCGCCGATGCCGGCCGCCACCGGCAGGCGCTTGTCCAGCGTCAACGCCGCGCCGGCCGTGATGCCGGCGGCGTCCGCCAAGCGGCGGGAGGCCTTCAGGATGATGTTTTCCGCGTCCTCGGGCAGCGCCGCCGCCAACGCCCCGGCGAACGGACCGGTGACCGTCAGCGACAGGGCATCGGCCGGCTCGGCCGTCAGCGTGTCGCCGACGCCGGCGAACGCCATCAGGCTGTCCAGCAGGTGATAGCCGTCGTCGCGCTTACCCACCACGTGCAGGGTCAGGTTCACCTTGGCCGGCGCGAACTCGCTCAGGCTCATGCCGGCACCTACTGACCGGGCACGTCGGCGGGATCGCGCGGCTCCATGCCTTCGGCGATCTTGCGCTCTAGCTCTTCCGCCTGGCCCGGCTCCGTCGGCCCCATGTCGAGCGCCCGGCGCCACTGGAAGCGGGCTTCGTTGCGCCGGCCGACGCGCCAGTAGGCGTCGCCCAGGTGGTCGTTGATGGTGGGGTCGTTGGGCGACAGCTCCACCGCCCGCTCCAGGTGGCGCACGGCGTCGGTGTAGTTGCCCAGCAGGTAGTAGACCCAGCCCAGGCTGTCGACGATGTAGCCGTCGCGCGGCCGCTGGGCGACGGCCTCCTCGATCATCTCGCGGCCGCGCTCCAGGTTCTCGCCGCGGTCGATCCAGGAATAGCCCAGGTAGTTGAGCACGAAGGGCTGCCCCGGCTCCAGTTCCAGAGCTTTCAGGAAGTCGTCTTCCGCCTGCTCCCAGCGGCCGGCGCGCTCGTGCGTGATGCCGCGGCTGTAGAGCCAGGCCCAGTGCTCCGGCCCGATCTCGCCGGCGCGCTCCAGCGCCCGGTCGTAAGCCTCGGTGGCCCTGTCCCAGCGCTCGTTGCGGCGCAGGATGTCGCCCAGCACCACCAGCGGCTCGGCGCGATCGGGATGCGTTTTCGCCACCTGTTCCAGCAGCGCCTCCGCCCCGTCCAGGTCGCCCATGCGCTCGCGGTTGTCGGCCATGCGCAGGCGCGCGGTGTACCAGCCGATCTCGCCGGGCTCCACCAGGGCATAGGCCCGGTTGGCCTCCTCCAGGCGGTCCATGCGCGTCAGCACGTCGCCGATCAGCAGGTCCGACAGGTCCAGGTCCGGGTCCAAGTGCTCTGCCAGGCGGGCGAACACCAGCCCGGTATCCAGCGCGTTGCCCTGGGTCAGCGTCGAGGCGGCGCCATAGAAGGCCTCCGCCATGCCCTCGCGCGCCGTGCCGACGATGGGCTCTGCCGCGGCACCGGCGCGCATGTCCTCCACCGCCGCGTTCAGCAGCCCCGAGGATGCCATCTGGGCGTTGTAGGCATCGATCAGGTTGGTCGCGCGGTCTTCCTGCCCGGTGCGGCGCAGCCAGGAAATCCCGGCCTGCATGGCGCGCAGCGAGAGGTCCGGTGCGTCGTCCAGCAGCGCTTCGTAATGGGTAGCGGCCTCTGCCTCCAGTCCGCCCAGATCGGCGATCAGCGCCGCGTGCAGGGCGTGCAGGTCGAGGAACTGCGGCTGCTGCGCCAGCGGCTCCAGCGCCGCCAGGGCGTCCGCGGGCCGGTCCTGGGCGGCCAGCGTCCACGCGCGTACCAGCGGCGCCATGAAGGAATTCAGCCCGCGCGGATCGGTGCGGGCAATGGTTTCCTCCGCCGCCCGGGCACGCCCGTCGGCCATCGCGGACACGGCAAGGACCAGCGGCGCCACGCCGCTGTCGGGCTCAAGCTCCAGCGTCCGGCGGGCCAGCGGGACCGCGTCTTCGACGCGGCCCTCGGCAATCATGTAGAAGAAGGCCCGGCGCAGAAGCGTCGGGTTGTCGGGATCGCCCTTCAGTGCCTGCTCGAAATAGTCCGCGGCGGCGCGGGTATCGCTCTCGCGCTGGGCCTGGCGCGCGGCCAGGTACTTGCCGGCGGCGGCCGGGCCGGGCGTCAGCGGCGCAGCCTCGCGCACCTTGCCCAGGCCCCAGGCCCGCAGGTCGAGCACGCGGCCCTCGCCGGATTTGGTGGCGGCGGTGCGCGGCGCAGGGGCCTCTCCCTCCGCCCCGGCGCTCGCGCAGCCGGCGGCAGAAAGCGTCAACACCACGGCCAGCGCCGTGGAGCGGAAAAGGCGGTGCGGCAGGGGGCTGAAGGTCATGCAAATCCTTCAATCAGCAGTCGGCGGACCGGTCGCCGCCCCGCGCCGGAAAAGCGGGACGGCAACCGGCGGATCACCTTACATATTGGGGTAGTTGGGGCCGTCACCACCCTGCGGCACCACCCAATTGATGTTCTGGGTGGGGTCCTTGATGTCGCAGGTCTTGCAGTGCACGCAGTTCTGCGCGTTGATCTGCAGGCGCTGGCCGCCCTTGTCCTCGTCCTCCACGTACTCGTAGACGCCGGCGGGGCAGTAACGCTGCTCCGGCCCGTCGTAGTCCGGCAGGTTGGTGGAGGTCGGCACGCTGTCGTTCTTCAGCGTCAGGTGGACCGGCTGGTCCTCGGCGTGGTTGGTGTTGGAGATGAACACCGAGGACAGCTTGTCGAAGCTGATGACGCCGTCCGGCTTGGGGTACTCGATCTTCGGGCACTCGCCGGCCTTCTTCAGCGCCGAGTGGTCGGCGCGGTTCTTGAAGGTCCAGGGTGCCTTGCCGCGGAACAGGTAGGTGTCCAGCGCCGAATAGGCCAGCGCGTACCACAGGCCCTTGTGGAAGGACGGGCGCACGTTGCGCACCTTGTAGAGTTCATCCCACACCCAGCTGTTCTTCACGGCGGTGGTGTAGCTGGTGACCTCGCGCGCCGGCTCGTCCTTGCCCAGTTCGGCGAAGATGCTGTCGGCGGCCAGCATGGCGGACTTCATGCAGGTGTGGGTGCCCTTGATCTTGGGCACGTTCAGGAAGCCCGCCGTGTCGCCCACCAGGACGCCGCCGGGGAAGGTCAGCTTGGGCAGGGACTGCACGCCGCCCTCGGTCAGCGCACGGGCGCCGTAGGAGACGCGGCGGCCGCCTTCCAGCAGGGTCTTGATGGCCGGGTGGTGCTTGAAGCGCTGGAACTCGTCGAAGGGCGACAGGTGCGGGTTCTGGTAGTCCAGGCCGACCACGAAGCCGATGGCGAGTTGGTTGTTGTCCAGGTGATAGATGAACGACCCGCCGTAGGTGTGGCTGTCCAGCGGCCAGCCGATGGTGTGCACCACGCTGCCCGGCTTGGACTTCTCCGGCGAAATCTCCCACAGCTCCTTGATGCCGATGCCGTAGGTCTGGGGGTCGCAGTCCTTGCGCAGGTCGAACTTGTCGAACAGCGTCTTGGTCAGGCTGCCGCGGCAGCCTTCCGCGAAGATGGTGTACTTGGCGTGAAGCTCCACGCCCGGCTCGTAGTTGGCGGTCTTCTCGCCGGACTTGGAGATGCCCATGTCGCCGGTGGCGACGCCCTTGACCGAGCCGTCGTCGTTATACAGCACCTCGGCGGCGGCGAAGCCGGGGTAGACCTCCACCTCCAGCGCCTCGGCCTGCTCGCCAAGCCAGCGGCAGACGTTGCCCAGCGACACGATGTAGTTGCCGTGGTTGTGCATCTGCGGCGGCGTCGGCAGCTTGGTCGCCTTGCCCTCGGTCAGGAAAAGGAAGCTGTCGTCCTTGGCCTCGACCGTCAGCGGCGCGCCCTTGTCCTTCCAGTCGGGGATCAGTTCGTCCAGGGCCCGGGTCTCGACCACGGCGCCCGACAGGATGTGCGCCCCGACCTCGGACCCCTTCTCGATGACGCAGACGCTGCACTCCTTGTCGTTCTCCATCGCGAGCTGGCGCAGCCGAATCGCGGCCGAGAGGCCGGCAGGGCCGGCACCGACGACCACGACGTCGAATTCCATCGATTCCCGTTCCATCCTTCACTCCAAATTCGTGCGGCCCGCTCTTGCGCGGAAGAGGCTTCCCGTTCCCGTGGAACGCCTTATAGCACACAGCGTCCCACTGTATCCAACGATCGCGCGCATTGGGGCGGCGCCATCTGTATTCGCCCGCGCGGTCGTGGTATGCAAACGGCCATGACCGAGACCGCCCGCCCCGACCCCATGGACCTGGATCTCTCGCCCGAAGCCATCCTGCGCTGGTACGCCGACGCGGGCGTGGACGAGTGCATCCTGGAGGCGCCGGTCGACCGCTTCCACCTGTCGGCCGAGCTTCTGGCCGAGGCCGAGGCACGGCGCAAGCAGGCCCCCGCCGCCCGCCCCGAAAGCGCAGGCCCCGCAGGCCGGGCCGCCCCCGCGCGTCAGGCACCGCCGGCGCAGCATCCGGTCTCGCCGTCGGTGGCGCGCGGGCCGGGGGACCGGGCGGGGGAAACCCTTCGCTCCGCCGCCCGCATGGCCGCCGAGGCACAGACGCTCGACGACCTGCGCGCCGCCGTGGAGGCGTTCGAGAGCTGCCCGCTGAAAGTCACGGCCACCAACACGGTCTTTTCCGACGGCAATCCCGACGCCGACCTGATGGTGATCGGCGAGGCGCCGGGGGCGGAGGAGGACCGACAGGGCAAACCCTTCGTCGGCGCCAGCGGGCAGTTGCTGGACCGCATGCTGGCGTCCATAGGCTTCGACCGGACGACCTTCTACATCACCAACGTCATTCCCTGGCGCCCCCCCGGCAACCGCAAGCCGACGCCGCAGGAAGTTGGCATGTGCCTGCCCTTCATCCGCCGGCATGTGGAATTAACCGCGCCCAAGGCCATCCTCATGGTCGGCGGCCTGTCGGCGCAGAGCCTGCTGGACCGGACGGAGGGGATCACCCGCCTGCGCGGCCGGTGGTTCGAGTACGCCTCTCCCAACCTGCCGGCGGCCGTGCCGGCCATCGCGTCGTTCCATCCGGCCTATCTGCTGCGCAGCCCTCAGATGAAGAAACTGGCTTGGCGCGACCTGCTGCTTCTGCGCGAACGCCTGCGCGAGTTGGGCGCCGCACAGTAGTGAGCGGGCCGGTCAACCTCTGCCCCACCCAGTATCGGGGTTGAGGTATTTTACTCCTTTCGATATAAGCATTCGCCATGACTTGTGAAGACTTGCCGCGCCCGCGCCGGCGCCGCCGCCTGACGGCGGGCGCCCTGGCCCTCAGCCTGCTTGTCCCGGCCCTGTCCGCGCCGGCGGCGGGGGAGACGGCCATGGTGCCTGCGCCGCACCCGCCGGCGGCAGCGGCGGACCATCCGGCCGGAGCGGAGGCCAGACAGGCGCCGACAGTGCTGGGGGAGGAGGACGTCGCCCTCTACCGCCGCATCTTCGCCCTGCAGGACGCCGGCGAGATGAACAAGGCCGACGCGCTCATCGGCCAGGTCGGCGACGACATCCTCATGGGCCACGTGCTGTTCCAGCGATACATGCACCCCACCGCCTGGCGCAGCCGGTTCGCCGAGCTTCAGGCATGGATGGCGGGGTACGCCGACCATCCGGGGGCCGACCGCATCCATGCGCTCGCCCGCCAGCGCGGCGACGGCCCGGTCGAGCGTCCGCGCCTGTCGACTCCGCTGACCGGGGCGGGCGGGGCGGAGCATCACGCCTGGCTGCCGCGCGACGACTACCGCCACCTGGGTGCGCGCGACCGCAAGATCGCCATCGGCCTGTGGCGCGCCTTCCGCAAGTGGATCGGCCGGGGCGCGACGCTCAACGCCAAGCTGGTGGTCACCGACGACGACGCCATCCGCCTGCTGACCAAGCTGGACCACGACCGCATGCGCGCCGCGCTCGGCTATGCCTACTTCATTGACGGCATGGACGACCACGCCATGAAATGGGCCACCATGGCCGTTGAGGGCTCGGGCGACCGCGCGCCGGAAGGCCTGTGGACGGCCGGCCTCGCCACCTGGCGGCAGGGCGACCTTGCGACCTCCGCCAAGTGGTTCGAGCGCCTGGCCGGCTCGGAAAGTGCCTCGCCTTGGCTGCGGGCGGCGGGCGCCTACTGGGCGGCGCGCGCCTACCTGCGCACGCGCCAGCCCGAAAAGGTCTCCGGCCTGCTGGCGACGGCGGCGGAGGCGCACCACACGTTCTACGGCCTGCTCGCCCGGCGGGCGCTCGGCCTGCCGCTGCCCTTCCGCTGGCGCGACGAACTGCTGGACCCCGAGGAGTTCGCCCGCCTGGATGCCGAACCCGCCGGCCGCCGCGCCATGGCGCTGGTGCAGGTTGGCCGGCGCGACCTGGCGGAGGCGGAACTGCGCCACCTCTACCCCGGCGCGGACCCGGACCTTGCCCACGCGATCGAGGCCCTGGCCGACGTCGCCGCCCTGCCCTCGCTCGCCATGCGGCTCGGCTTCGTGCGCTCCAAGCGCTTTCCCGAGACGCTGACCGGCCCGCGACTGGACGTGGCCGCGCGCTATCCTCTGGGCCCGTGGAAGCCCATGGACGGCTGGGTGGTGGACCGCGCGCTGGTCCACGCCTTCATCCGCCAGGAAAGCGGCTTCAATCCGGGCGCCCGCAGTTGGGCCGGCGCGCGCGGGCTGATGCAGTTGATGCCAACGACCGCGCAGCTCATGCGCCGCCACGCGGGCATCCCGGCCGAGGCGGGCTCCATCCACGACCCGGCGGTGAACCTGGCGCTGGGACAGGCCTACATCGACCGCCTGATGGAAGAGCCCGAAGTCGGCAACAACCTTTTCTTCGTCGCCGTGTCCTACAACGCCGGGCCGGGCAACCTGATGAAGTGGAAGGCGCGCGAGCGCCACATGGACGACCCGCTGCTGTTCATCGAGGCCATCCCCAGCCGCCAGACCCGCGTGTTCGTGGAGCGCGTGCTGTCCAACTTCTGGATCTATCGCCACCGGCTGGGCCAGCCCCTGCGATCGCTGGATGCGGTGGTCGCGGGCGACTGGCCGCTCTATACTGCGGCCGACCGACAAGACCCACAGACGGCAGAGGCCAAGCATGTCCAAGATCACCGGTGACCGCCCCTTCGTTCCCGTCCGCATCGCGGTGCTGACGGTCTCCGACACCCGTTCCATGGAAGAGGACCGTTCCGGCCAGACGCTGGTCGACCGGCTGGAAGCCGACGGCCACACCCTGGCCGACCGCCAGATCGTCAAGGATGATGTCGAGGCCATCCGCGCCGTCGTCTCGGGCTGGATCGACCGCGAGGACGTGGACTGCGTCATCGCCACCGGCGGCACGGGCGTGACCGGGCGCGACGTCACGCCGGAAGCCTTCGAGGGCCTGTACGAGAAGGCGATCCCCGGCTTCGGCGAGCTGTTCCGCTGGCAGAGCTACCAGAAGATCGGCACCTCGACGATCCAGAGCCGCGCCACCGCCGGCGTCGCCCGCGGCACCTACCTGTTCGCCCTGCCGGGATCCACCGGCGCCTGCAAGGACGCCTGGGACGGCATCCTCCACCAGCAACTGGACAGCCGCTTCCGGCCCTGCAACTTCGTGGAGCTGATGCCGCGCCTGCAGGAGCATCTGAAGGACACCCGCGGCGTGCTGTAAAGCCGCCGCCTGCGCCGCCGTCAGCCGGTCGGCACGGCGGACGCTCCCGGCGGCTGGAGACGGGTGGCGAACGCGCCGCAACCCGATACGCTTGTGGTCGAGGCTGGCCTGTCTACAAGCCTTTGCGAAGATCCGCGGCCTCGTCCACATCGTCGAGCGTGTCGCCCAGCGCGACGCCCGGCAGCAGCCTTGCCGTGTCGGTCAGCGCGTGGGCCGAGGACCAGCGCACCGGCGCCAGCGGCGGCACCGGCTTGCGGGCCCCGATGAGCCAGTATCCGCCGTCCGAGGCGGGACCGAGCACGTAAGGGTGCCGGCGGAGCAGCGCGAAGGCGCGGGCGATGTGGGCGGGCATCACGCCGGGTATGTCGGCGCCGATCAGCACCGCCGGCCCCGACGGAACGGCATTCAGGCAGCGCGCCATGCGGGCGCCCAGGTCTCCGCGGCCCTGGGGCAGGACCTGCCAGCCGCGCGGGCGCCAGGTGTCCGGCGAGACGGCGACCACCGTACACCAGCGCGGATCATCGCCCAGCATGCGCAGGGTGCGCGCCAGGGTGCGGCGATAAAAGGCGGTCGCCGCCACCGGGCCGATGCCGGCGGCCAGCCGCGTCTTCACCCGGCCGAGCACCGGGCGCTTGGCCAATACGATCAGCGTCTGCCGCGCCCTCATGACCGCGCGCCCCGTCCCCGGTAGAGCGCAGCCACCCGCTCGGCCGGGACACCGAGCCACCACAGCGCCAGGCATGTCAGGTTGCGCGCCGGACGCGCCGTCCAGCCATCGCGCCGGTAGCGGATGGCAGAGGTGACGGCGGCGGTCTTCAGCAGCGCGATGCGGCCCCGGCCCAGGCGGCGGACAAGATCCACGTCCTCCATCAGCGGCAGCGGCCGATAGCCCCCGACGGCCTCGTACAGCGCCGCGGGAATGAGCAGTCCCTGGTCGCCGTAGGGCAGGCCCAGGCGCCGGCAGCGCCAGGCCACCAGCCGCTCGACCCGGCGCGCCTGGGGGGCCGGATCGTCCAACGCGAAACGGAAGGCCGCCGCCATGTCCGGGCGGCGCCGCATATGGTCCTGCACCTCCGCCCACCAACCGGCGGCGAGGCGCGTGTCGGCGTGCAGGAACAGCAGCCACTCGCCGCGCGCGACCGCCCCGCCGGCCGCCAGTTGCGGGCCCCGCCCGCGGGGTGCGCTGACGGCGCGGGGCGCCAGATCCGGTGTGCCGTCGATGGAACCGCCGTCGGCAACGATGACCTCGGCCGCCGCACCGGCCTCGCCCAGCGGCGCCAGTGTGGCGGGCAGCGTGGCGGCTGCGTTCAACGTCGGGATGACGACGGACAGACGCGGCGGATCGTAGGGCGGGCTCATGGCAGACGACGGCGGGTCCGGGCTGGAGGAGATCGGTCGGCCAGCCTACCACCGGAAACCGCCTACCCCCAGGTGCGGCAGGCACAAAAAAATGCGGCGGTCCGCCGGACCGCCGCCAAGGTCGAGGGAATTGGCCTGTCGGAGAGTGGTGACGTGCTTGGGATGCCGTACACGTCGAAACAGAGCCAATGCCTCTCAAACACTCTGATGCCGCAAGAGTTCCATGGTGAATTCAGTTTTTCGACAAAGGTTGGCCGGAAACGGAAAGAGGACCGGACAACCCTGTCCGACCCTCTTCGAAATGATGGCGCACCCGGCCTTCCGGACTGCTCGGTCCGTCTTTTCAGGCGGCCGGCATGGTCATGGTCCGGCGAACCATGGTCTTGAAGGCGCTGGTGGAGAACGGCTTGGGCAGCACCCGGTCCTTGGAGACGGCGGGATCGGCCAGCGGGATCTCGGGGAAGGCAGTCACGAAGACCACCGGGGTGTTGCTGCGGCCCGTCAGGCGCCGCGCCAGTTCCACGCCCGAGTCGCCGTTGCTCAGCTTGACGTCGGCGATGATCAGGTCCGGCTCGCCGCCGGCCGCGGCCTCGAAGGCCTCGATGCTGTTGGCGGCGTGGATGCAGTCGCCGTAGCCCATTTCTTCCAGGCTGGCGGCGATGTCCAGACCGATCAGCTGGTCATCCTCGATGATCATGGCGCGCAGCGGCCGGCGCGGAGTCGACAGGTGGCGGCGGCCTTCGATGAGCAGTTGCTCCAGCCGGCGCCGGTCCATGCGCAGGATCTTGGCGGCATCGCCGGGCGTGAAGCCCTCCACCGTCACCAGCGCCACGACGCGACGCTCCGTGGGCGACAGGCCGAACAGCCGGTCGCGGACGTCTGCCAGCTTGGCATCCCGCTCGCAGGCGGCATCCGGTCCGGGAACGGGGCGCGTCGGCACCAGCAGGCCCATGTGGAACGAGCGGAACAGGTCCACGTCATCGGCCGCCGTCGGTCGACCGTCGCCACCGCGACGGAGCGCGCCAACACAGGCTTCCACGGCGGCGTCGGCACTGTGCATGTTGCCGGTCAGGAGGTAGGCGTGTCGACGCAGGCGCGGGATACGCGCGCGCAGGTCTTGAATGGTGAACATCAGTTCATGTCTCCCCGAGTGCTTCCATTCCCCTGAGCGTCGGCGCTCCGCTTATGCCCTTAGTCATACCCCGCAGTATCCGTTCGGGCTGCATATGACGCGGTAGACGCTCCTCGTATCCCCTGCTCATGATAGTCTCACGACGCAGGGAACGTTGTCAATGCGGCAATAATCCTAGGGTTTTCGCACTGCACCATTGTCGACCGACCACACTTCAAACTACGCTGAAAGGACCATCCGCACACCTATTATGGTTCGGAAGCCAGAGGTCGTCTATGACGTTGGGCATATCCCGCCGCCGGACGACACGCCCGCGACTCGAAAAGTGCATGTGTCGACGGTGTACGGCAGGCAGCATCTAGTGCAGCACAGCGCCATGTCCAGATGCGGAAAGGAGATCTCCCCGAACGACCGCGAGGCGCGACCGGTCTGCCACGCCTCGTCCTGGCCTCAACGCCCCTGCGGCGAGCCTGTCAGCGCCCGCCTCCCGCCTCGTCCTCCAGGTCCAGCCCCAGGGCCTCCAGCAGGCGGTCGGGCAGCGGTTCGTCGAGAATCTCTTCGCCCAGGTGGCGCAGGGCCTCTTCCTGCGACTGCAGGGTTTCGACCCGATGCCGCACCTCGGGGTTTTCCTCGATCAGCGCTTCCAGGCGCGACCGGTCCTCGGCGGAGAGGCGCCCCGCGAGGTAGTCGTCGATCGCCGCATCCAGCGTTTCCGACGCCATGGGAGAGCGGTATTGCGTCATCGAGTCCCGATCCTTGACTGTCATTTGCCGCCGGCCTTCCGGTGCGGCTCGAGAAACGCCCTGATGTCCTGGCGCGCCCGTGACAGGCGCGACTTCACGGTTCCCACCGGAACCCCCAGAACGGCAGCGGCATCCTCGTATTCCATGCCTTCCACGGCCACCAGCAGCACGACCTCTTTCTGGATGGGCGGCAGATGGTCGAAGGCGCGCTGAACGTCACGCATGGCGAGTGCTTCCTCCTGACCGCCGGAGATCGCCGATACCGGCTCCTCCGTCTGCTCCACCGACCGTCGCGCTTTCTTGGTCTCGTTGTAGAGCGTGTTTCGCAGAATCGTAAACAGCCACGCCCGCATGTTTGTTCCGGGCTGGAAGCTTTTCAATGCAGCGATCGCCCGGACGAGGCATTCCTGCACCAGATCATCGGCGCGCGCCGAATCGCGGACGAGCATGCGCGCATAGCGGCGCAGGCGTGGCAGCTCGTCCAGCATCTGTTGTCTCGGATCGTCCATATCCCCTCGTCATCCAGACTGCGTGCCCCTCCGCCCTGTTGCGAAAGCGGCTGCGGGAGACGCCGCAGTGGCCCGGCCCGCTGAAACGGCGCGGCATCCTACTACCGCATGGCTTCACGTACCCTTCATGGCGTCTTTCCCGAAAGACAAGCATAATCAATGGCACGCCGAAGGTCGCGGTTGCAGCCTGCGCCGTGATAACCAAAAGAGGCTTACCCAATACGGATAAGGGATCAACGATTCATGCCCGCCGAAGATGCTGCCAGCCCCGCCCTGACCGCCGCCCTCGACCTCGTGGACGAGCATGATACATGGCAGGCGCTGCGCGCCGCCCTGGAACGCGAGGGCCTGGCCTCGGCCATCGGCTCGGCAGGGATCGAACGGGTCCTGCGGGCCTGGCAGGCACGCGCGGCGTGGCGCATGGACGACAACCAGCTGAAGGGCGAACTGTCCCACTGGGCCGACGGCCTGGGCTATGCCGAGCACCTGGACGGCTTCAACGCCATCTCGCCGCGCGCGCTGGTGGACGAGGCGGAGCGGCGCGGCTGGTTCGTTCGCCGCCTCGGCCCGGCCAAGGCCCTGGTGAACCCGCCGGACGGACGGCCGCTGGCTATCCCTTTCCCCGCCGGTTGAGGCGTTTTCCGCCATCCTCACGGGAGCGTGACTCGCGTCGCCGCGCGGGCCGTACCTATATGGTCCGCACGCAGATGGAGGAAATGCCATGCTCATTCGCCGCCGCCGCCCGTGGGACCTGTCGGAAAACGCCGTTACGCCGCACGAGAAATACGTCTCGCGCCGGGCCTTCATGGCCGCCGCGGGCGCCACGGCTGCCGCGCCCGCCCTGCTGGGCGCGGCCCGCGACGCCCATGCGCTGGTGGAGCGTCCGGGCCATAACCCGGCGCTTGAGCCCATCAGCGAAAGCGGGTGGAGCCAGCTCGGCCCCGACGACAAGCTGACGCCCTACGAGGACGTCACCACCTACAACAACTTCTATGAACTGGGCACCGGCAAGGAAGACCCGGCCGAATACGGCCACTACCTGAAAACCGACCCTTGGTCGGTGCAGGTGGACGGCGAATGCGCGAAGCCGGGCACGCTGTCCTACGAGGACTTCGTCGCCCCCCATCCGCTGGAGGAACGCATCTACCGCCTGCGCTGCGTCGAGGCGTGGTCCATGGTGGTGCCCTGGGTCGGCTTTCCGCTGGGCGACGCGCTCAAGCGCTTCGAGCCGACCGGCAACGCGAAATACGTGCGGCTCGAGACCATCCTGGACAAGGAGATGCTGCCCGGCCAGCGCACCAACGTGCTCGACTGGCCCTATGTGGAGGGCCTGCGCATGGACGAGGCCATGCACCCCCTCACCATCCTGGCGACGGGCCTCTACGGCGAGGAACTGCCCAACCAGAACGGCGCGCCGCTGCGCCTGGTCGTGCCGTGGAAGTACGGCTTCAAGTCCATCAAGAGCATCGTCCGCATCACCTTCACCGAAGAGATGCCCGCGACCACCTGGGCGGCCTACGGCGGGGGGTCGGAGTACGGCTTCTATGCCAACGTGAACCCCACGGTGGACCATCCGCGCTGGAGCCAGGCCACCGAGCGCCGCCTGGACGGCGGCTCTCTCTTCTCCCTGTTCGAGCGGCGCGACACGCTGATGTTCAACGGCTATGAAGAGGCCGTAGCCGACCTCTATGCGGGCATGGACCTGCGCAAGTGGTTCTGATGACGTCGGCGGGCTCTGCCCTAGCGCATCCCGCCCGCTGGGGCCGGTCGCCGGCGCTCAAGCCGGTGGTCTTCGCGCTCTGCCTGGTGCCCTTCGCCGAGCTTCTGCTGCGCATGGCCGACCTGGGCCTGTGGGGCGGCCTGGGCGCCAATCCGGTGGAGAGCATCATCCGCTTTTCCGGCGACTGGGCCATCCGCATGCTGCTGGTGGCGCTGGCGGTGACACCGGTGCGTGAACTAACGGGCCTGCAATGGCTGGCCCGGCTGCGGCGGATGCTGGGCCTGTTCGCCTTCTTCTATGCCGTCGTGCACGTGCTGGCCTACGTGGGCATGGACCAGTTGTTTGCCTGGGGCCGCATCTGGGCGGACATCGTCAAGCGCAACTACATCACGGTCGGCATGGCGTCCTTCGTGATCCTTGCCGCGCTGGCCGCCACGTCGCCCAGGCGCATGGTCAAGGCCCTGGGGGGCAGGCGCTGGCAGCGGCTCCACAAGACCGTCTACGCCGCCGGTGCGCTTGCGGTGCTGCACTACGCCATGATGGTCAAGGCCGACCTCACCCAGCCCCTGATCCACGCCGGCATCCTGGCCGTCCTGCTGGCCTCGCGCCCCTTGCTCTCGCTGCGGAAGCGGCGCGGCAGACGGCCCGGAAACCGGCAAGGCGCACAAAAAGGCGACCCCGAGCTACTCCATAGGTCATAATGCCTTTACGCAGTGGTTGTGCGCCGTAAGGAGAGGGCGCATCATGGCCTCGGCGGTTCCTGCGGATCACGGAACCGCGGTGGCCGGCGCGCGGTGCCGGCATCGGCAACATCAAGGGGGCATGCGACCGCATGGGGTCGACGGCGGTCATGGAGCATTGGGGACGCCAGTTCGCGGAACTGGTCGACGATCTGGTTTGCGTGTGCCGCGACGGCCGGCTGACCTGGATCAATCCCGCCGGCACACGCCTGCTCAACGACGGTGACACCGGCGTCCATCCGGACCTGTCGGGCACGGCGTTCCGCGACCTGGTGCACGAGGACTACCGCGACATCGTCGACCTGGGCCTTGGCCTGCTCGCCGACGACGGCGGCAAGATGCCGCTGCTGCTGACCACGCTCGGCGGTCGGGTGGTAGAGGTTGAACTGGCCGTCACCCGCGTCGCGCCGCCCGACGGGGCGTCAGGCCGCGCCGATGCCGTCCTGATCCACGCCCGCGACGTCACCGACCGCGCCCGTGCCGTCGCATCGCTGATGGAAAGCGAGCATCGCTACCGCAACATGGTGGAGATGTCGCTGAACCTGGTCTTCGTTGTCCAGGGCAACCGCATGATCGTGGTCAACGCCGCCGCCCGCGGCCTGCTGGGCGGCGATGATCCCGAGGCCCTGCGCGGGGCGGCGTTCATCGACCTGATCCACGACGACTACCGCCCCATCGTCGACCTGGGCCTGGACGCCCTGGCCGACGAGGCCGACGTCCTGCCGCTGAAACTGCGCGGTCGGGACGGTCGGGTACACGACGTGGAAACCCGCGTCATCCCCTTCGGCCGCGACGCCTTCATGGTGGAGGGGCGCGACATTTCCGAACGCATGCGCTCCGCCGAAGCCCTTCGCGAGCGCGAGGCGCGGCTTCAGGGGGTGCTAGACACGGTCGCCGACGGCATCGTCACGGCCGACGAACGCGGCATCATCCAGACCTTCAACCCGGCCGCCGAGCGCCTGTTCGGGCGCCGCAAGGACGAGGTGCTCGGCCGCAACCTGTCGATCCTCATGCCGTCGCGCTTCGCCGCCTATCACGACGGGCACATGCGCAACTATCACGCCGGGCGCCAAGGCTGGGCCTTCGGCAAGGCGCGGGAGCTTGAAGGCCTGCATTCCAGCGGCCGGGTGTTCCCCATCGAGCTGTCGCTGGCCGAAATGCGCGTCGGCAAGGCGCGCATGTACACCGGCGTCATTCGCGACATCACCGCCCGCAAGCAGGCCGAGGCGGCCCAGAAGCGCTACAACGAGGAACTGGAAGCCCGCGTCCGCGAGCGCACCGAGGAACTGCGCGCCCTGTCGCGGCAGAACGAATCCATCCTCGAATCGGCCGGCGACGGCATCGTGGCGCTGGACATGAACGGCCGCATCACCGTGGCAAACCCCGCCGCCGCCCAGATGTTGGGCTGGCCGGTGGAGCAACTGACCGGCATGGACGCCACGGCCATATTCCGCTACGGCCCGACGGAAGGCCGCCGCGCCGGCCGGCCGCTGCCCGTCCGCGCGGCGCTGCGCCGGGGCGTTTTCCACGAGCGCACGGACCTGACGCTCATGCGCCGGGACGGGTCGGAGTTTTCCGCCGAATACACCTCCGCCCCCATCGAGGACCACGAGGCCGGCGGCACCGGCGCCGTCGTGATGTTCCGCGACGTCAGCGAACGCCGCAAGGCCGAAGACCGTCTGCGCGTCGCCGCCACCGTCTTCGAGACCACGGCCGAGGGCATCGCGGTGTGCGACCGCGCCGGTTCCATCACCACCGCCAACCCCGCTTTCCGCGCCATCGTGCGCCGTCGGGCCGAGAACGTGGCGGGCAACGACCTGGGCACCGTCCTCGGCTGCGCCGCAGACGAAGTGGCGGCCATGCTCGGCGCCCTGGATGACGGCGGCCATTGGGAGACGGAGCGCTGGTCCACCCGCGCCGACGGCACCCAGTACGCCGCGCGCATCGCCTGCTCCGCAGTGCCCGAGGCCGAGGGGCCGGTGCGCCAGTTCGTTGCCGTCATCAACGACATCACCGAGCGAAAACGGGCCGAGGAGCGCATCCGCTATCAGGCCAGCTACGACGCGCTGACCGGCCTTCCCAACCGCGCCCTGTTCCTCGACCGGCTGGAGCACGCGGTGGCGGCCGCGCGCCGGCAGAAGCACACGCTGGGCCTCATGTTCATCGACCTGGACGGCTTCAAGGCCGTCAACGATACACTCGGGCACGAGGCCGGCGATCAATTGCTCAAGGGCGCCGGCCAGCGCCTGCGCACCTGCGTCCGCGAATCGGACACGGTCGCGCGGCTGGGAGGCGACGAATTCACCGTCATCATGGAAGGCGTCGAGGGCTGCAAGGGCGCGGCCGTGGTCGCCCAGCGCGTTATCGACACCCTGGAGGTCCCCTTCGACCTGGACGGCCGGGCCGGCCGCGTGTCCGCCTCCATCGGCATCGCCCTGCTGCCCGAAGACGCCGCCGATTCCGAGGAACTGCTGCGCAACGCCGACACCGCCATGTACGCCGCCAAGAGCCAGGGCAAGGCCAACTACCAGTTCTTCACCGCCGCCGAACTGGCCGACTGACCGGCCAGGGCCAAGCCGGGATCATCGGCCGGACCCCCGCTTCCCGCCCAAGCGGGCGGGATGGACCCGCACTTTCGGTCATAACGGCATTTGCCTTCCGGGATACATGCTGTAGCCTATGGGCGCCTCGGGCCGAGGGGGTTCGGGGGAGGCAATCCATCATCACGACCGAGCGGCGCCAGGCTCATGGCCAACGACAAAAAAGCCAAACGTCCCATCGAGATCGTCATCGCGGAAAAGAACCCGTTGCTCCAGAGCAGCCTGATCAAGCTGTTCGCCGGCGACGAGCGGTTCACCCTGCTGCACATGTGCCCGGACGGCGAACGCTTCCTGGCCGTGTGTGACCGCATGACCTTCGATGTGGGGATCATCGGGTGGGAAATGCCCTACCTTGACGGCCGGGGTGTACTGGAGGCCCTGAGCCGCCGGCAGGAGCGCCCGCGCACCATCGTCTACACCGGCAGCGGCAATCCCGACATTCCGCGCATGGCCATGAGCCTGGGCGCAGCCGGGTTCTGCTCCAAGTCCGATCCACCGGCGCAGTTGCTGGAAACCGTCGCCGCCGTGGCCGACGGACGCATGATGTTCCCCTTCGTCGACGTCAGCAAGCTGTCCGACGACCCGCTGGCCGGCCTCACCCGCCGCGAGCGCGAACTGCTGACCAGCCTTGCCAGCGGCTTCACCAACCAGCAGATCGCCGAAAAGCTCGACATCTCGCTGAACACGGTGAAATTCCACCTCAAGAACCTCTACGACAAACTGGGCGTCAGCAACCGGGCCCAGGCCGTCGCCTTCTTCCTTAAAGGCCGCGACCGGGGCTGAAGCGCGTCGACCCGCAGTCCAGGTACCGCGCCGGAACACCACCTCCTGAGCGGGCCGGCGCCCGCTGGGGCTTTGCGAGGCGCTCGGCGCCTCGCGCTCCCGCTGGCTTGGGGCGGCGGCCCCGGTGCGGCACCGCGCCGGAGAGGCCGGGACATGGCCTCTCCATCAGCACACCGGGCAGCGAAACGCGAGCGCGAGGCCCCGTGGGCCTCGCATCACTCCATTCGCGCGCACGCGCGAAAAATGACCCAGCGCGCCGGAACACCGCCACCTGAGCGGGCCGGCGCCCGCTGGGGCTTTGCGAGGCGCTCGGCGCCTCGCGCTCCCGCTGATTTGGGGCAGCGACTTGGTGCGGCACCGCGCCGGAGAGGCCGGGACATGGCCTCTCCGCCACCACACCGGCCAGCGAAACGCGAGCGCGAGGCGCCGGGGGCCTCGCATCACTCCATTCGCGCGCCCGCGCGAAAGATGACCCAGCGCGCCGGAACACCGCCACCTGAGCGGGCCGGCGCCTGCTGGGGCTTTGCGAGGCGCTCGGCGCCTCGCGCTCCCGCTGATTTGGGGCAGCGACCTGGTGCGGCACCGCGCCGGAGAGGCCGGGACACGGCCTACTCCACCAGCACGCCAATCAACGATACGCGAGCAGGAGGCGCTGGCAACGGCTCCGGAGACGCCAAAACCCCGCCGCCGGCGGGCCGGGGCGGGGTTTGGCAGGTCGGGATGCCGCGGGCGCTGCGATCAGTGCAGCTTGTTCGGCAAGTCCTTGATGGTCTGGTCGACCAGGGCGTCGGCTTTGGCCGCCGACATGTTCTCCTGCAGCAGCTTTCCGGCCGCAGCGACGGCAACGTCGACCGCCTGGTTGCGGACTTGGCGCATGGCTTCCGCCTCGGCGTGGGCGATGCGGTCCATGGCCTGCCTTTCGCGACGCTTGATGGACTCTTCCAGCGCCTGCTCCGACTCAGCCCGGATGCGGTCCGCCTCGGTGCGGGCGTGGGCGATGATGTCCTCGGCCTCGCTCATGGCGTCGCGCTGTTTGCGCTGGTACTCGGCAAGCAGGGCCTGCGCGTCCTCGCGGAGCTTGCGGGCCTCCTCGAGCTTCGTGCGGATCTGCTCGGCGCGGGTGTCTAGCGACGCCGTCAGGGCGCGGGCGACCGGACGGAAGAAGGCGACGATGACGAGGATGAAGGCAACGGCGACCCAGAAGGTCGGGTCCGCATAGAACGCCGTGGCATGTGCGTCACCGGCGGTTTCGGCGGCGATGGCGGCACTGATCATCAGCGGGTCTCCTTCAGGGCGGCAGCGACGGCGGCCTCGGCCTTGTCGTCGGCGATCGACACGCCGGCCACCTTGTCGGCGACGGCCTTGGCCGCATCGGTCGCAACCTCGCGAATGGAGGCCAGAGCCTCGTCGCGGGCCTTGGAGATGCGGGTCTCACCCTCCGCGATCTGCTGGGCGAGCTTTTCGGCGACGTCGCGGTTACGCTCTTCCGCCTTGCGGGACATTTCGTCCTGCGCGCCCTTCATGACCTCGTGCGCCTTGGCGCGCGCCTCGGCGAGGGCCTTCTCGTAGGTCTGGATGGCGGCGTCGGTGTCCGCCTTCAGTTGCGTGGCGCGCTCCAGATCGTCGTCGATCATCTTCTGGCGCTGTTCCATCACGTCGCCAATGCGCGGGATCGCGAACCGGGAGATGATGAAGTACAGGGCGACGAAGGTGACCACCAGCCAGAAGATCTGGGACGGAAAGGACAAGAAGTCGAACTGCGGCATACCTTAGGCTCCTGGTGGCAAGACGGCCGCCTGTCTGGCGCACGCCGAAGGGCCTCCTCATCGTGTCATGACGGGTGCGCCATGGGATGAAAAGCCCGACGGCCGTGATGTGCCACGGCCCCCTTTCACGAAACGGGCCGGGAAGCCGGCCGGCGGGCGATGCAGGGGCACCCCCGCCGGCCGGCTGCCGGCGTCATTCCTTCGCTGCGAATTACGCGGCGAACAGGAGGATCAGCGCGACGACCAGGGCGAACAGCGCGATGGCCTCGGTCACGGCGAAGCCGATCCAGCCGTACAGCTCGACGCTGCTCTTGGCGGCCGGGTTGCGGCCGACGGTGGCGATCAGGTTGGCCCAGATGTTACCCACACCGATACCAGAACCGATCATGCCGATAGCGGCCAGGCCGGCACCAATCATCTTAGCAGCTTCAGCGTCCATTTCTCTCTTCCCTTGTCAAAAAGGCACAGGTTGAAGGCTCATGCGTGACCCGCAGGGCGGGCTACCGGTGGGCCGGGACGCCGCCTGAGCGCCCGGACCACCCGATCCATCAGTGCATGTTGATGGCGTCGTTGAGGTAGATGCAGGTCAGGATGGTGAACACGTAGGCCTGCAGGGCGGCAATGCCGATCTCCAGCAGGGTGACGCCGAACACGACGGCCAGGGGAATGAACCCGAAGAAGCCAAGCGCGACGACGAAGCCGGCGAGCACCTTCAGCATGATGTGGCCCACCGTCATGTTGGCGAACAGACGGACCGACAGGCTGAAGGGACGCGACAGGTAGGAAATCAGTTCGATCGGGATCAGGATCGGCGCCGTGGCGATGGGCGCACCGTGCGGGAAGAACATCCGCAGGAAGTGCGTGCCGTGCCGGGCGAAACCAATGATCGTGACCGCGACGAAGATGAACAGGGCAAGCGCCGCCGTCACCGCGATGTGGCTGGTGAAGGTGAAGCTGTAGGGCAGAAGCCCCAGCATGTTGCCCAGGAACACGAACATGAACAGCGTGAAGATGAAGGGGAAGTACTTCATCCCTTCCTTCCCCACGTTGTCGCGAATCATGTTCGCGATGAATTCGTAGAACACCTCGTTCACCGACTGCCACCGGCCGGGCACCAGCGCGCGCTTGCGCGTGCCGTACCAGAAGAACAGCGCGGAAAGACCGACCGCAATGGCCATGAACAGGGCCGAGTTGGTGAAGGAGATGTCGACGCCACCGACCTGAATCTCGACGAGCGGCTTGATATCGAATTGCTCAACCGGACTAGCCACGGTCGTTCCTCTTCTTTATGGCCCTTGCGGGCCGGCCAACCCTGGGGTCACGCGGGCATAAAAAAACAGCCCGTCAGGACCCCGTGTCGTCGGAGCGGCGCTCCGCCTCCTTCTTGCGCTCCACCGCCTTGCCAAGGCCGACGCTCTGGTCGAGTCCCTGGACCACGCGGTAGATGTTCATCGCCCCCGAGGCGAACCCCAGGAGGAGGAACAGAACCATGAACCATGGCGCCGTTCCCAACCACTGGTCCAGGAAGTAGCCGATGGCGACTCCGACCAGGACAGCGGCCGTGAACTCGATGCTGATGCGAAAGGCGATCCCGATGCCCGAGACATTGCGCGCCCCAGGCCCCTCCTCGTCCTTCCGCCCTGCGTCCGTGGCCTTTTGGGCCGCCCGGATGCGGGCATCGATATCATCCAAGGTGGGCTTTTTACCATCATTCATTTCGCGGTGCGGTCCTCAACGTTCCGGAGCGATGCGCCGACCGGTCCCGATGCGCAGAGCACCGCGCGAAACTGTGGGTGAGCCCCCTCAAAATCGCGCGCACCATAAGGTTTGCCTGCCCCCCTGTCAAGCCGTAAAACCCTGCCCGTCACCGGGCGCAGCAGGCTGAAAATCGTTCGATAACAGAGAGTTAGAGACCACCCAGGCACGGTGCGGGCATACTACCCGTCAGGGCGGGTGCGCACAAGAGGCCGCTGCCGTCAGCCGGCGTCGCGGATGCGCTCGGCCTCGTTCAGGTCTACCGACACCAGCGTCGAGACGCCGCGCTCGGCCATGGTGACGCCGAACAGGCGATCCATGCGCGCCATGGTCATGCGGTGGTGGGTGACCACCAGGAAGCGCGTCGAGGCTTCCGACATGCGCGTCAGTTCGTCGAGCATGTGGCAGAAGCGGTCCACGTTGGCGTCGTCCAGCGGCGCGTCCACCTCGTCGAGCACGCAGATGGGCGCGGGGTTGACCAGGAAGACGGCGAACAGCAGCGCGAGCGCCGTCATGGCCTGCTCCCCGCCCGACAGCAGCGACAGAATTTGCAGCCGCTTGCCCGGCGGCGAGGCCATGATCTCCAGCCCCGCCTGCAACGGATCATCGGATTCGGTGAGCGCCAGGTGCGCCCGGCCGCCGCCGAACAGCCGCACGAACAACTGCCGGAAGTTGCGGTCCACCTTCTCGAAGGCGGCCAGCAGGCGCTGGCGGCCCTCGCGGTTCAATTCGTTGATGCCCTGGCGCAGGCGGGCGATGGCGGCCACCAGGTCGTCACGCTCCGCCGTCAGGGTCTGGACCTGCTCCTCCAGCTCGGTCACCTCCTGCTCGGCGCGCAGGTTCACCGGCCCCATCATCTCGCGCTCGCGCGAAAGCCGTTGCAGTCGGTCCTCGGCCTCCTTGAGGTCGGGGGCGGCCGGCGCCTCGGGGTCGTCCAGCCCCGCCAGCGCGCGCGTGTCCTCCGGCTTGCAGTCGAGTCGCTCCGACACCGCCGCGGCGATCTGCTGACATTGAGAGCGGCCGTTTTCCACGGCGCTTTCCGCCCGCACCCGGTCCTCGCGGGCCTTGGCGAGCGCGTGTTCGGCATCGCGCAGCACGCGGTCGGCCTCGCGCAAACGGCTGTCGCCGTCCGCCAGCGCGTCGGCGGCCACGCGGCGTTGCGTCTCGGCGCGGTCGATCTGCTCCGCCAGGGCCTCGCGCTGCTCCGAGATTTCCACCGGGCGCTCGGCGAGCCCCTGAAGCTCCTCCATCACCGCCTCGCGTCGGGCCTCAAGCTCGGCGAACTGCCCCGCCGCGCCCTCCTTGCGCCGCGCCCACGAGGCCAGGTCGTCCTCCACCGTCTTCAGGCGGGCGGCGCGGGTCTCGGCCTCGCGGAACACCCGGTCATGCTGGGAGCGCGCCTCGGCCAGCCGCGTGCGCAGCTCGGCCACCCTGGTGCGCAGCGTGTCGATGCGGCCCCGGTCGGCGCCGCCGTCGCCCAGGCGCTCGCGCGCCTCGCGGGCCTCCTCGGCCTGGGCACGGGCCTCGGCGAGGTCGCCTGCAAGCTGCTCGATGGTCTGATCGAGCGCCGAGAGGCGGCTTTCCGTCGCGGCGTTGCGGCGCGACAGTTCCACCTGCCGGTTGCGCGCCTCGGTCAGGGCGCTTTCGACAGTGCGTTCGCGATCGCGGGCGGTACGGGCGGCCTCCTGCGCGTGATCGACGGCCAGCCGGGCGTCCTCCACCCGGTTTTCCGCCGCCTCCACGCGGGCGTCGTGCTCCTCCAGCGCCTCGCGCAACTCGTTCAGGCGATTGCGCTGGCGCAGCCGCGTGGCGGCGGCGGACGGTGCCCCGGCCTCCGACGCGAACCCGTCCCAGCGCCACAGGTCGCCCTCGGCCGTCACCAGCCGCTGGCCCGGCGCCAGTTCGCGCGCGAGCGCAGCCCCCGTCTCGCGGTCCTTCACCACGCCCGTCGCCGCCAGCCTGCGCGCCAGCGCGGGGGCGCCGGAGACGTGCCGGTCCAGCGGCTCCACGCCCGGCGGCAGCGGCGCCGGATCGGGCAGCGGCGACAGCGCCTGCCAGCGGCGCGGGCCGTCGTCGGCCTCGGGCGCCGAAAGATCAGCGCCCAGCGCCGCACCGAGCGCCTGCTCGAAGCCCGGCGCCACGGTCAGCGCATCCAGCACCGGCGCGCCCAGCCCTTCCAGGTCGTCGGCCTCGCGCTCCGCCGCCAGCAGGTCTGCCAGGGCGTCGATTTCGGCGGTATGGCGGGCACGGGCCGCGCTTTCGGTCTGCAGCGCGTCGCGGGCGGATTCGTAGTCGGACTGGCGGGCATCGCGCGCCTCGTCGGCCTCGGCACGGGCGAGGCGCGCGGTCTCCACCGCCTCTTCCGCCGCCATGAGCCGTTCCTCGGCCAACTCCAGGTCCTCGGCCGGGACGCCGGCGGCGGCTGCGGAGGCGCGGCTGTCCTCGGCCTCTTTCAGGCGACGCTCGACCCGCTCCGCACGCAGTTCGGACTCCTCCACCCGGCGCAGCAGGGCCCTGCGCTGGGCCTCGTCCGTCGCGGCCTGTTCGGTCAGGCGGGTGAGTTCGGCCTCGCGGTCGTTGACCTCGTCGGTGACGACGGCCAGTGCCTCGCGCGCTTCTTCCTGCTCGATGGCCTCGTCGGCGGAGGCCTCCACCAGCGCGTCCCGCTCCTCCGTCAGCCGGGCGACGGCCTGCTCGGCGTCCTGGGCGCGGGCGGTTTCCCGCTGGATGTCGTCGGCGATCTGGGCGAGGCGACGTTCCGCTTCCTGCCGGCCGGCGGCAAGTCGCTTTTCCTCGGCGTCGAGCTGTTCGCGCGCCAGCACCAGCCGTTGCAGGCGGGCGGCGGCCTCGGCCTCGGCCTCGCGCAGGGCCGGCATGGCCTCGGACGCCTCCATCTGCTCGCGCGAATGGGCGGCGGCGGCGCGGGTGAGGTCGGCGACCTGGGACTCGGCGTCGCGGAAGGCGGCCTTGGCAACCTCAAGACCGTCGATGGCCTTCGTCCAGCGCAGGTGCAGAACCAGCGCCTCCACCTGCCGGATCTGTTCCGACAGCGCCCGATAGCGCGCGGCCTGGCGGGCCTGCTTGCGCAGGTTGCCGAGCTGGCCGTTGAGCGCCTGGAGCACGTCCTCCAGCCGTTGCAGGTTGGCTTCCGCGCCCTTCAGCCGCAGTTCCGCCTCGTGCCGGCGGGTGTGCAGGCCGGAGATGCCGGCCGCTTCCTCCAGCAGCCCGCGCCGCTGGGCCGGCTTGGCGTTGATGAGCGCGCCGACGCGCCCCTGGCTGACCATGGCCGTGGACCGGGCGCCGGTGGCGGCGTCGGCGAACAGCAACTGGACGTCCTTGGCGCGGGTCTCCTTGCCGTTGACCTTGTAGCTGGAGCCCTTGCCGCGTTCGATGCGGCGGACGATCTCCAGCTCGTCGGCGGTGTTGAACAGGGCCGGTGCCGTGCGGCTGCGGTTGTCCAGACCGACGGTCACTTCCGCGATATTGCGCGCGGGGCGGTGGGAGGTGCCGCCGAAGATGACGTCGTCCATCTCCCCGCCGCGCATCTGCTTGGCGGACGTTTCGCCCATGACCCAGCGCAGCGCCTCGACAAGGTTGGACTTGCCGCAGCCGTTGGGGCCGACGATGCCGGTCATGCCCGGCTCGATCAAAAGCTCCGTCGGGTCGACGAAGCTTTTGAAGCCGGTCAGGCGCAGGCGGGAGAAACGGATCAACGCGGATTACCCTGGTACGCGCCGCGGCGGACTATTCCACCGCCTCGGCCAGGGCGTCGGGCAGCGCGGTGTAGGCGGGCAGCACCTCGCCGTCGACGATCAGCGTCGGGGTGCCGGAGATGCCGTATTCCTGCTGACCCTGCTGCTTGACCTGCTGGATGGTGTTGAACAGGCCCTCGTTGTTCAGGCAGGCGCTCAACCCCTCGGCCGACAGGCCGGCAAGGCGGGCGTAGCCCTGGATGGCCTTCAGCGGGTCCTGGGCGCGGGCCCAGTTCTCCTGGCCGGCGAACAGGGTTTCCAGGAAAGGGAAGTAGTTCTGCTCGGGCACGCAGCGCGCGACCAGGGCGGCGGCGGCGGCCAGGGGGTCCAGAGGGAAGTCGCGGAAGACCAGCTTGGCCTTGCCGGTCTCGATGTACTTTGCCTTCACCTCGGGCAGCACGTCGGCATGGAAATTGGCGCAGTGGCCGCAGGTGAGCGAAGAGTATTCAAGAATGGTCACCGGCGCGTCGGGGTCGCCCATGACGCGCTCCTGGTACTCCTTGGTGGCGAGGTCGGACTGGGCGGCGGCCGGGCCGGCCAGCACCAGGATGAAGGCGGCAAACAGGAACGCGATGCGGTTCACGGAGGTCTCCTCTGTGCGGCTTGGACTGCGGCGGTGGGAAACGACGCCGGCCGGTGCCGGCGGACCCTTACCACCGACGGACAGCCTGCCGCGCCACTGTGGCGCATCTTAGGCGAGGCGACGGCGGGGCGGCAAGCGGTGTGGTGGTGCTTAGGCGGCGGGCGTGGTGCAGCGAGGCCACCAAGACACGAAGAACACCCAGAAGGTGTGCTGATGGCAACGCCTTGCGTCAGCGGATAGAGCAATAAGTGCCTGCGGCGCAGCCGCAATCTCTCTTGGTCAAAAAGCGCTCACCGCTGATCCGCGTTCTCCCGGTTTCTTGGTGTTCTTGGTGTCTTTGTGGCCTCGCCGCACCCCGTCAGCCCCGCTTGCCCCCGCCTCCCTTCCCCCGCCGCGTCATCGCCTCCCCCAGGCCCGCCAGCGCCGCCTTGAGCTTGGGGTTGTCGATGTCCTTCAGCTTGACGTCCAGCGCCCGGCGCTCTTCCTCCGCCAAGGGCGGCGGGTCACCGGGGCGCTTGGGTCGGGGCGGCA
This sequence comes from Caenispirillum salinarum, assembly GCF_044803115.1. Classification (GTDB taxonomy): domain Bacteria; phylum Pseudomonadota; class Alphaproteobacteria; order Rhodospirillales; family Rhodospirillaceae; genus Caenispirillum; species Caenispirillum salinarum_A. The sequence continues at coordinate 4,349,118 of NZ_CP085224.1, forward strand.
GGGGGCGCTGGTGGATGCGGACATCCGCGATGGCGGGATAGCCGTAGTACCCGTTGATGCGCTGCATGATCTGCGGCGTCAGGTGCACCAGCTGCGCCGCCAGCGCGCCGTTGGGCACCCGCAGGTGCAGCACCCCGCCCGTCCGGCTTCCCTTGGGGAAGACGATGCGTTCCGGCGCCGACTCGCGCGCCAGCATGGAGCCGCCGACGATGCTTTCCCAGTGAAACGCGATGTCGCCCTCGCCCAACCCGCGCTTGCCCAGCAGGGGGCGCATGAGCTTCATGCCCACCTGGTCGAGGCTGACGGCACCGTTGCGGCGGTCCTCCGACGGCCGGATGCCCCAGCCGCCGGCCTTGGGTTTGCGTTTCGCCGCCGGTTCTTTCTTCCCGCTGTCGTCCATGGCACCCTGCGCCGCTTCTGATCCTCGCGAGACTTAGACCCGAACCATGCCGCCGTCCAGAGCCTCCGCCGACGCCCTGCTTTCCTGGTACGACCGCCACGCCCGCCGCCTGCCGTGGCGCACGCCGCCAGGCGGGCCGGCGCCCGACCCCTACGGCGTGTGGCTGTCGGAGGTGATGCTGCAGCAGACCACCGTCGCCGCCGTCATTCCTTATTATGAGCGGTTCCTGTCGCGCTGGCCGACGGTGGCGGACCTGGCCGCCGCGCCGCAGGACGACGTGCTGACGGAATGGGCGGGGCTCGGCTACTACGCCCGCGCCCGCAATCTGCACAAATGTGCCAAGGTGGTGGCCGGGGAACATGGCGGGGTCTTCCCCGACACCGAGGACGCCCTGCGCGCCCTGCCCGGCATCGGCGCCTACACCGCCGCCGCCGTGGCCGCCATCGCCTTCGGACGGCCGGCGACGGTGGTGGACGGCAATGTGGAGCGGGTCATGGCGCGCCTCTTCGCGGTCACCGAGCCCCTGCCCGACAGCAAGACGGAACTGAAACGCCTTGCCGCGACGCTGACGCCGCAACGGCGCGCCGGCGACTATGCCCAGGCGGTCATGGACCTGGGAGCGACGGTCTGCACGCCGCGCTCGCCGTCCTGCCTCGGCTGCCCGTGGCGGGAGCCTTGCGCGGCGCAGACGGAAGGTATTCAGGACCAGCTTCCCGGAAAGCGCCGCAAGACGGCCAAGCCGGTGCGCCGGGGCGTCGCCTTCTGGGTGATCGACGGGGACGGGCGGGCGCTGCTGCGCAAGCGGCCCGAGTCGGGGCTGCTGGGCGGCATGACGGAGGTCCCCTCCACCCCCTGGCTGGAAGACACCACCTGGACGCCCGCAGACGCCCTGCCCCACGCTCCCGTTGCCGTGGAAGGCTGGCGCCCGCTGCCGGGGCTGGTGCGCCACACCTTCACCCACTTCCATCTTGAGTTGGCGGTGCTGACGGCGGCCCTGCCGCATCCGGGACCGGAAGATGCCGGGCGCTGGGTGGATGTGACGGAAATGGGCGGGCAGGCGCTGCCCACCGTCATGCGCAAGGTGGTGAAGCACAGCCTCGCCGGCGCCCTGGATTGATTGCCGCTAAAATTCCCCGAAACATCGTGCGGAATTGATGCGATGCAGCGTCGTTTCCCCCTAAAGGCGGAGGCTTGGCGGTGTTATCATCGGGGCATGAAGGACGACCCGTTTCATGTCGTCCACCGTCCAAGGGAGGTTCCGTCATGCTGACCCTTCAGGACTGCATCGCCTTGAGCGACCTGACCCCCGAGGAACTGATGGTCATCGCCCATCACGAGCACCTGCCCGACATCGTCGCGGTGGAGAAGGGTTATGCCTTCCTCCAGAAGGAATGGGGCAACCCGGCCCTGCGCCAGATGATGCTCGATGAAGTCTCCGCCGCGCTCCGGGACGGCCGCAAACAGGCGGCGCTGGAGCTTCTGGCCCAGTTGCGCGAGTGCTGCGAGAAGCATCCGGGCGGGCTCGACCGCCGGCTTCAGCACCGCGAGCACTGACCATCCCATTCCCGCCCTGCCACCCCAAACCCGCGCGCGCCCGCCACCCGGCGGGCGTTGTCGCGTCCGGGGGTGGGATCGGCGGCGGTGCGGTGCTATAAGGCGGCCAACGCGGACGCGCCGGATGCGCGTACCTCCACCAGAGACACCCCGATCACGGACGGCGCGACAATGACCACGCACCCCGAGTTTCCCAACCTGCACGTCCTCGACCACCCGCTGATCCAGCACAAGCTGACGCACATGCGGGACAAGACGACCTCGACGCGCACCTTCCGCACCCTGCTGCGCGAGATCTCTCTGCTCATGGGCTACGAGATCACCCGCAACCTGCCGCTGGAAACCCGGCGCATCGACACACCCATGGTCGCCATGGACGCGCCCGTCATCCAGGGCAAGAAGGTCGCCATCGTGCCCATCCTGCGGGCCGGCAACGGCATGGCCGACGGGCTGATGGAGCTGATGCCCGGCGCCCGCGTCGGCCACATCGGCCTGGTGCGCGACCCGGTCACCCACACGCCCAGCGAATACCTGGTCAAACTGCCGGAAGCCGGCGGCCGCACCTTCATCCTGGTCGACCCCATGCTGGCGACGGGCCATTCGGCGGTGCATGCCGTCGACGTGCTGAACCGCCACGGCGTCACCGACGACCAGATCCTGTTCGAGGCCCTGGTGGCTGCGCCCGAGGGCATGCGCACCTTCAACGAGTCGCACCCGGACGTGCAGGTCTACGTCGCCTCGCTGGACGAGCGCCTGGACGACCACGCCTACATCGTTCCCGGCCTCGGCGATGCCGGCGACCGGCTGTTCGGGACCAAATAAGACGTTCAGGCGCCACTGCGGCTCTCGCGCCTGACCGGCGCGGGGTCCCAGTCGGCGCCCTATTCGCCCATTTCTGATCGGAATGGGCTCTGGTTCTTCATTTGGAGGGGGAACAGGCATGAGCGCGGACATCTACCCGCACCTCAAGGCATCCTGCGCCGATTCGTGGGAGGCCTACGTCCACCACGCCTTCTGCCGCCAGCTTGCCGCCGGCACGCTGCCGGAGGACTGCTTCAGGCACTACCTGACGCAGGACTACCTGTTCCTCATCCACTTCAGCCGCGCCTGGGCGCTGGCCGTTTCCAAGGCGGAGCACCTGGACGAGATGCGCCATGCGGTCACCGTCACCGACGCGCTGCTCAACCATGAAATGGCGCTGCATGTGAAATACTGCGCCGAATGGGGCCTGACGGAAGACCAGATGGCCGAGGTGGCGGAAGACCCCGCCAACATCGCCTACACCCGCTACGTGCTGGATCGCGGCCACTCCGGCGACCTGCTGGACCTTCTGGTGGCGCTGGCGCCCTGCGTCATCGGCTACGCCGAGATCGGTGCCTGGATGGTCAAGCACGCCGACACGAAGATCGAGGGCAACCCCTACCGCGCCTGGATCGAAATGTATTCCGACGCCGAGTACCAGGAGGTGGCCGCGGGCGCGCGCGGGCTGATCGAGAAGGTCGCCGAGCGCCGCATCGGGGCCGAGCCCATCGGAAGCGGGCGCTGGAACACCCTGCGCCAGACCTTCGAGACCGCCACCCGCCTGGAAATCGGCTTCTGGGACATGGGCCTCGCGCCCGCGCGCGGCTGATCCCGCCCCTCTTCCTTCCACCACACACGGACCTCCCGACATGACCGGCGCCGCCAACCCCGAGGACCACTGGCGCGGAGCCGTGGTCTACCAGGTCTACCCGCGTTCGTTCCGCGACGGATCGGGGGACGGCATCGGCGACCTGCCGGGCATCATCGAGAAACTGCCCTATATCGCGTCGCTGGGCGTGGACGCGGTGTGGATCTCGCCCTTCTTCGCCTCCCCCATGCACGACTTCGGCTACGACGTCAGCGACTACCGCGCCGTCGAGCCCATGTTCGGCACGCTGGCCGATGCCGACCGGCTGGTGGCGGAGGCGCATCGCCTCGGGCTCAAGGTGCTCATCGACTTCGTGCTGGCGCACACCAGCGACGAACACCCGTGGTTCAAGGACAGCCGCGTCTCGCGCGAGGGCGAACACGCCGACTGGTACATCTGGGCCGACCCCAAGCCCGACGGCAGCCCGCCCAACAACTGGCTGTCGGTCTTCGGCGGCGGCGCCTGGGGGTGGGAGCCGCGGCGGCGGCAGTACTACCTGCACCACTTCCTCAGCACCCAGCCCAAGCTGAACCTGCGGCACGAGCCGGTGGTCAACGCGCTGGAGGAGATTGCAGCCTGGTGGCTGGACCGGGGCGTGGACGGCTTCCGCCTGGACGCCGTCGACTTCATGGTCAGCGACCCGGAGATGCCGGACAACCCGCCGCATCCGACGCGCCGCGTCGCGCTGCGCCCCTACAACATGCAGCTCCACGAGAACGACCTCGCCCACCCGGAAACGGTGGACGTGCTCATGCGCCTGCGCCGGGTGATGGACGACTACCCGGACACCTTCGCCATCGCCGAAGTGGGCAGCGAGCCGGCGAAGATGACCCCGCTGGAGCGCGCCGAGTACTACACGGCGCAGACCCATGACCCGCGCATCCACATGGCCTACACGCTCGGCCTGATGAAGGGGCCCGGCACCGCGACGGCCTTGCGCGAGGCCATCGATCACGTGGAGACGCACATCAATTCCGGCTGGCTGTGCTGGGCGTTCTCCAACCACGACGTTGAGCGCGTGGCCAGCCGCTGGGGCGACGGGTCGCCTGCCTCGGCCAAGCTGTTCAACGCCCTTCTGCTTTCCCTGCGCGGCGCGGTCTGCGTCTATCAGGGGGAAGAACTGGGCCTGACCGAAGCCGACGTGCCGCGGGATCGCCTGCGCGACCCCTACGGCATCACCTATTACCCCCACTTCAAGGGCCGCGACGGCAGCCGCACCCCCATGCCCTGGACCGACGAGGCGCCCGCCGGCGGCTTCAGCGACTCGGGCGAAGCGGACCTCTGGCTGCCGCTGCCGCCGGAGCACCTGGAGCGCTGCGTGGCGCGGCAGGAGGCCGACGGCGAGTCGGTGCTGGCCTGCTGGCGACGGTTCGTTGCCTGGCGCCGCACGCAGGACCCGCTGCGCTTCGGCACCCTGGCGATGCTGCCCGCCGAGGACCCGGTGCTCGCCTTTGTGCGGGAGCATGACGGCAGCCGCCTCGTCTGCGCGTTCAACCTTGGGGCGGAGCCGGCGACGGTGACCCTGCCGGCCGGCTTGGCGGCCGCGGAAGGCCACGGCTGGACCGCCACCGCCCCGGCCGCGGACGGCGCTGTGCAACTGGACGGCTGGGGCGCGTGGTTCGGCACGCGCTGACATTTCCGTACTGGCCGATGGCCCCAATGGCGCGGACGTATTACAGTTTCCACAACCGAAGGGGTAACGGCCGGTATTATACCGACTGGGGAGGATCGCCGTGGGCCAGAGGACCGTCATCCGCACCCGCCGCCACCGCCGTTGGATGACGGCGGCGCGATTCGCGGCGGCGGGACTGATGATCCTGGCGCCGGCGATGCTTTTTCCGCCGCGCGCCGACGCCCGTGACCTGGTGGTGCAGAGCGCCTTCCCGCCGGGAATGGCTGCGTTCTCGGAAAGCGAGACGCGCATCTCGGCGGGCGTCGAGTCACTCACCGGCGGCAGCTTGACCCTCCGCTTTGTGGGGGCCGGCGGGATCGTCGAACCGCAGCATCTGCTGGAAGCCGTGCGCGAGGGCTCCGTTCCCGTCGGCTTCGATTGGATGGGCTATCATGCCGATCGCGTTCCCCTTGGCGGGCTTGTCGGCTCTATGCCATTCGGCCCCACTCCCTGGGAGTTGTCGGGCTGGCTGTATACCGGCGGTGGCCTCGCGTTTCTCGAAGCGGCCTACGCCCGCCTGGGCATCGTCGTCCTGCCATGCGACATGCTGCCATCCGCTGCCGGCGGCTGGTTCAAATCCGAAATCCGCACGGTCGAGGACTTGAAGGGCCTGCGCATCAGGATCGCAGGCCTCGGCGCAGAGGTCCTGAAGCGGCTGGGTAGCGTCCCCTCAAAGGAGCCTGTGGCCCGAATCTACGACGCGCTGGCGGAAGGCCGCCTCGACGCGGTGGAATTCGCAGCCCCACTGATCGACCAGAGCTTCGGCTTTCACCACTTCACGAAGTACTATTACTTCCCGGGCTGGCATCAGCCGGCCAGCCTGAACATCCTGCTTGTCAACCGCACCGTCTGGGACAACCTGGAAGAACGCGAACGGGCTGCCCTGCGCAAGACCTGCCGCGAGAATGTCCTGCTGGGGCTGGCTGAAGGCGTTGCGCGACAGACGGAAGCCGTCGAGGCTGCCGTCGAGCGTGGAATAGAGGTGCGTCGCTTCCCCGGCCCGGTCCTGGCTCGTCTCCGTGCCGTATCCCGCGAGGTGGTAGCAGAAGCAGCCTCCCGTCATCCGCTGGCCGCCGACGCGGTGGCGTCTCTCAGCGAATACGTCGAGCAGGCGCGCCGTTGGAGCGCCCTGCAAGCGCTGCCACGCTAGGTGCGGGAGCCGGTACGATGTCGCGAACCGCACGCTACTTCCGCCGCACCGGCCGGCAGCCCGGCTCCTTTCTGGTCATCGGGCTGGCGCTGACCCTGCTCATCTGGCTCATGGGCGGCGGGTTCGCCTGGCATTCCCGCGCAACAGAGGAAGACCGCGCCCACGACATGGCCCGCGGCGTCGCCGGAACCCTGGCGTTCAACGCCGCCGCCACGCTGGGGAACATCGGCGCGGCCCTGCGCGACCTCTCGCAGGAACTCGGCGACAACTGGTCGCGCTACACCTTCGAGCGTTTCCGCGCCACGGCCCTGCTGCGCACGGGCCTTAGCGGCGTGCCGGCGGTGCGGGATGCGATCGTTCTGGACGCCCAGGGCAACGTCCTGCACCGCCACGACCGACCGGAACCGGTGGACCTGTCGCTCGCCGACTGGGCGGCCTTCAGCGCCCACGCGACGGAAACCGACGACATCCTGCGCCTGTCCGTGCGGCCCGGCGCCGACGAGCCGCTTACCGCCAGCCGCCGCATCACCGGCCCGGACGGGCGGTTCATGGGCGTGGTGCTGATGACGCTCGACCGCGCCGTCCTGCAACGCGAGATGCATGCGGGGCGGCTGTGGGACGGGGCGGTGGTCGGCCTGCACGCCGCCGACGGCACGGTTCTCGCGCAGACGTCCGGCGCCGAACACCCGCCCGTGCCGATGCCCGAGCAGTTCGCCGAGGCGCTGACGGATCCGCAGGAGCCCGGCGCCGCCGCCCCCGACGTTTCCGAAGCCAGCGACGGCAGCGACTACATCGTCGCCTTCGACCGGGTCGGCACCCTGCCGCTCGCCGTCGGCATCGCCGTTCCCAAAGCCGAGGCGCTGGCCCGGTGGCGCGAGGACACAACCCGCTATTTCCTCCTGCTGGTGACGCTGACCCTTGTGCTGGTGGTGACGGGACTGTCTCTGCGCCGGGCGGTGCGCGCGCTGTCGGAGAACCAGCGGAAGGTGACCGAGAACGAGCGCCGCTTCCGCTCCATCTTCAACAACGCCGGCGCCGGCATCGCCCTGGTCGACGACCACGGCAAGGTGGCCGAGATGAACGAGGAATTCGCCCGCATCCTCCACCGCGACCGCGGCGACCTCATCGGCCGCGACCTGCTGGAGCTGAGTCACCCGGACGACCTGGAAAGCAGCGCCGAGCAGGCGTGGACCGTGCGCCGCGGCGAGGCGCTGTCGGCACAGTACGAAAAGCGGTTCCTGCTGCCCGGCGGCGGAACGGTTTGGGTGGAGGTCTCCCTGAGCCCGCAGCTGGACGTCGCCAGCCGCGACCTGGCGCCCGTCCGGCCACACGGCAGCGTGGTGGTGGCGCGCGACATCACGTCCCGCCGGGCGGCGCGGGAAGTGATCCAGGAAAAGACCCGCGCGCTGGAACGCTCCAACGTCGAACTGGAGGAATTCGCCTACGTCGCCTCCCACGACCTGCAGGAGCCGCTGCGCACGGTGGCAAGCTACCTGCAACTCCTTGAACGCCGCCACGGCGACAAGCTGGACGGCGACGCGCGGGACTACATCCGCTATGCCGTCGACGGGGCGCACCGCATGTCCGGACTGATCCAGGACCTGCTGCAGTATTCCCGCGTCGGCCGCATGGGACGCCCGCTGGCGCCGCTGCCGCTGGCGCGCCCGCTGGCCTCGGCGGTTCATGGGCTGGCGAGCGCCATTGCCGAGAACGGGGCGAGCGTCTCGCTGCCCGACGACCCGCCGGTAATCCTGGGCGACGAGCCCGAAATCACGCGCCTGTTCCAGAACCTGATCGGCAACGCGATCAAGTACCGCCACCCCGACCGCGCGCCCGAAGTGCAGGTAACCCTTGCCGAAGGCGAGGGCGAATGGATCATCGCGGTAGCCGACAACGGCATCGGCATCGAGGGCCGCTACTTCGAGAAGGTCTTCAAGATCTTCCAGCGCCTGCACGGCCGCGACGAGTACGACGGGACCGGCGTCGGGCTGTCCATCTGCAAGAAGATCGCCGAGCGCCACGGCGGCCGCATCTGGGTCACCAGCACGCCCGGCGAAGGCTCGGTGTTCCGTGTCGCCCTGCCGAAACTGAAGACGGAGGCGGCGAGACGCCACCGGGACGCGGAGGTCGCGTGACAACCGCCCGGCGCCCCTGCCTCAGCGCATCCACATGTCGGCACCACCCATGGCGTTGCGGGCGACCTGCACGTCGGCCGGGTCGGCGTAGCTGGAGTCTATGACGCGGGCGAAGAACTCGTCGCGGCAGGTGATGGCATCCGGCCCCGCCGCCGCCCAGCACTCCAGCGCGTCCTCAGCCGGGCGCAGGGCATGGGCGGGGGTGCCGTTCTCCTTCAGCGAGGCCAGCAGGTTGCGCGCGTCGGCCAGTTCGCCCAGCCATTCCTGCGGCAGCGTATCCTCGGGCGCGCCAGCCATGGCCGGGGCCGCGAAGGCGGCGGCGGCAGTCATGGCGGCGGCGGCGATAGTCGTGGCGAGACGGTTCATGGTCTCCTCCTGATCCTCGGCTCGTTGTCCGTTATAAGAACAATGGCCGAGGACTTGGGCGGGACGCAGGACCAAACGGTGTCAATTGTCGGGCATCCTGAAAGGCATCAGCCGCAACTCTGCCGCAATGGGCGTCGAGCCGTGGATCAAACCAGCGCCCGCTCCACGTCACGGATCAGGTCGCCGGCATCCTCCAGCCCCACCGACAGCCGCAGCAGGCCCGGCGTCAGGCCCTGGGCGGCCTTCTCCTCGTCGGGCAGCGAGGCATGGGTGGTGGTGGCGGGATGGCAGGCGAGGCTTTTGGCGTCGCCAAGGTTGTTGCTGATGTCGATCAGCTTCAGCGCGTTGAGAAAGGCGAACGCCGATTCTTTGCCGCCCTCCAGTTCCACCGCGACGATGCTGCCGCCGGACTTCATCTGGCGCATGGCAATATCGTGCTGCGGATGGCTGGCGAGGCCGGGGTAGAGCACGCGCGCCACACCCCGGCCGACGCGGCTTTCCAGGAAGCGCGCCAGGTCCAGCGCGTTGGCGCAATGGCGGTCGACGCGCAGGTCGAGCGTCTCCATGCCCTTTGCCAGAACCCAGGCGTTGAAGGGACTCAGGCACGGGCCGGTGTGGCGCAGGAACAGGGCAAGGCTGTCGGTGAACCATTCCTCGTCATCGGTCAGCACCGCACCGCCCAGACAGCGGCCCTGGCCGTCGATGTGCTTGGTGGCGGAATAAATCACCACGTCGGCGCCCAGTGCCAGGGGCCGTTGCAGGATGGGCGTGGCGAACACGTTGTCGACCATCACCTTGGCGCCCGCCGCATGGGCCAGTTCACAGACCGCCGGCAGGTCGATGATTTCCAGCGTCGGGTTCGACGGCGTCTCCAGGAAGACGGCCTTGGTCGGTTTCGCCAGCGCCGCCTCCCACGCCGCCAGGTCGGGGCCGTGGACGAACTCCACCTCGACGCCCCAGGTGGGCAGGATCTGCGCGATGATGTGGCGGCACGACCCGAACAGGGCGCGGCTCGCCACCACCCGGTCGCCCTGCTGCACCGTGCAGGCCAGTGCGGCGAACACTGCCGCCATGCCCGACGCCGTGGCGCGGCAGAATTTAGCGCCCTCCACCAGCGCCAGGCGGGTCTCGAAGACCTCGATGGTGGGGTTGCGGAAGCGGGAGTAGACGTAACGGTCGGCCTCGCCGTTGAAGCTGGCCTCCGCTTCCTCCGCCGAGCCGTAGACGAAGCCGGAATTCAGGTACAGCGCTTCCGACGTCTCGCTGAAGGCCGAGCGCGTCTGTCCGCCGCGCACCATGCGCGTGCGGGGTGCCCAGTCGTCGGGCGACGGCGGCGTGGGCAGGTCGATGGCGGGAAAGCGCGGGGTGGCGTCGTCGGCCATGGCGGGAATGCCTCCTGAAACACAAAAGCCCCGACCGGTTTGCGTGGCGGTCAGGGCTGCGTCTCGGCGGCCTCGACCTTTTAGCGGTTTGTTTTACGTGGCCGCAAGCCGGTCGCCCAAATCACCACGTCCACTTTCCGTAACGGAAACCGGGGACTGCGTCAACCGCTCGCTTGACGATCTCGCGCCGCCGCCCCACATGCGGGCGCCAGACCCCGGCGTTGCGTGTTGCCGTTGGGTTCCTCGCGCTGTACCCTGCGCCGCACTCTGTGAAGCGGGCGCCGGACCACCTTCGGCGCGGGAGACGGGAGCGAGAAGACGGTGAAGTATGTGAGCACCCGGGGCGAGGCTCCGGCTCTTTCCTTCGACGACGTGCTGCTGACGGGCCTGGCCCGCGACGGCGGGCTGTACGTGCCCGAGTCCTGGCCGCACTTATCCTCCGACGAAATCCGCAGCCTCCGCGGGCTGTCCTATCCGGACCTGGCCGTCGCCGTCATGCGCCCCTTCGTGGAAGGCTGCCTGACGGACGAGGAACTGACCGACCTCGCCACGCGCTCCTACGCGCCGTTCGAGCACAAGGCGATCGCGCCGCTCAAGCAGATCGGCCCCGACCGCTGGATGATGGAGCTGTTCCACGGCCCGACGCTGGCCTTCAAGGACTACGCCCTGCAGTTCGTCGGCAATGCCTTCGAGCATGTGCTGAAGAAGCATGACCGGCGCATCACCATCGTCGGTGCCACCTCGGGCGACACGGGCTCCGCCGCCATCGAGGCGACGCGCGACCGCGACAACATCGACATCTTCATCCTGCACCCCAAGGGCCGCGTGTCCGAGGTGCAGCGCCGCCAGATGACCACGGTGACCTCGGCCAACGTCCACAACGTCGCCCTGGAAGGCACCTTCGACGACTGCCAGGACACGGTGAAGGCCCTGTTCGCCGATAGCGCCTTCCGCGACGAGATGGGTCTGAGCGCGGTGAACAGCATCAACTGGGCGCGCATCATGGCCCAGGTGGTCTATTACTTCTGGGCCGGGCTTGCGCTGGGCGCGCCGGACCGTGCGTGCTCCTTCGCGGTGCCGACGGGCAACTTCGGCAACGTCTTCGCCGGCTACGTCGCGCGGCGCATGGGTCTGCCGGTGGAGAAGTTCGTGGTGGGGTCCAACCGCAACGACATCCTGACCCGCTTCTTCGAGACCGGGTCCATGACCATGGAAGGCGTGGTGCCGACCATCAGCCCGTCCATGGACATCCAGGTGTCGTCCAACTTCGAGCGCCTGCTGTTCGACGCCACCGAGCGCGACGGCCAGGCCGTGAAGAACCTGATGAGCGGCTTCCGTCAGTCGGGCAGCTTCACGCTGGATGACGAGCCGCTGGCCGAAATCCGCAACCTGTTCTCGGGCCTGCGCCTGGACGACGCGCAGACGTCCAGGGTCATCGCCGACACCTACCGACAGACCGGCGAGTTGGTGGACCCGCATTCGGCCATCGCGCTGGCGGCCGCCGAGGCGAAAGGGCTGCCCGCCGGCGTGCCCGTGGTGGCGCTGGCGACGGCGCACCCCGCCAAGTTCCCCGACGCCGTGGAGGCCGCCAGCGGCGTCCGCCCCGGCCTGCCCGAGCGCCTGGCCGACCTGCTGGAGCGCCCGGAGCGGTTCGACGTGGTGGAGAATGACGTCGCCGCCGTGCGCACCCATATCAAGAAGACCCTGCTGGTTTCCTGAACCGTTCACGAGGACCCTGAATGAGCATCTCCGTCACCACCCTCCCCAACGGCCTTCGCGTCTGCACCGACCGCGTGGACACCGTGGAGACCGTCAGCCTGGGCGCCTGGGTGGACGTCGGAACCCGCCACGAGCCGGCGGAGATCAACGGCATCTCCCACCTGCTGGAGCACATGGCCTTCAAGGGCACGGAAACGCGCTCGGCCATCCGCATCGCCGAGGAGATCGAGGCCGTCGGCGGCATGCTGAACGCCTACACCAGCCGCGAGCACACGGCCTACTACGCCAAGGTGCTGAAGGACGACACGGAGCTGGCAACGGACATCATCGCCGACATCCTCCAGAACTCCACCTTCGACGCCGAGGAACTGGCGCGCGAGCAGGCCGTGGTGGTGCAGGAGATCAACCAGGCCGAGGACACGCCCGACGACATCATCTTCGACCACTGGCAGGCCGCCGCCTACCCGGGCCAGGCGCTCGGGCGGCCCGTGCTGGGGACCGAGGAGATCGTGCGGTCCATGACCCGCGACACCCTGTTCGACTTCATGCGCGACCGCTACACCGCGCCGCACACCGTGCTGACGGCGTCGGGCAACATCGAGCACGATGCCTTCGTCGAGATGGTGGAAAAGCGCTTCGGCACCCTGCCCGCCCACTCCGGCCGCACGGAAGAGGACGCCACCTACGTCGGCGGCGAATTCCGCGAGGACCGCGACCTGGAGCAGGTGCATGTGGTGCTGGGTTTCGACGGCGTGAAGTACGACGACCCCGACGTCTACGCCATCCAGGTTCTCAGCCAGTTGATGGGCGGCGGCATGTCGTCGCGGCTGTTCCAGGAAATCCGCGAGAAGCGAGGGCTGGTCTACGCCATCTACAGCTTCGCGTGGTCGTTCCGCGACTCCGGCCTGTTCGGCATCTACGCCGGCACCGGCGAAGACGAGGTGGCCGAACTGGTGCCCGTCATGGCCGACGAACTGCTCAAGGCCGGCCGCGCCATCACCGCCGACGAACTGGCCCGCGCCCGCGCCCAGATCAAGGCGGGGCTTCTGATGGGCATGGAAAGCACCACCAACAGGTGCGAGCAACTTGCCCGGCAGATGCTCGCCTACGGCCGCCCCATCTCCATGGAGGAAATGGTGGAGAAGGTGGAGGCGGTAACGGTCGACGACATGACCCGCCTCGCCCGCCGCCTGGTGGAAACCCCCATGACGCTCGCCTCGCTGGGCCCGCTGGAGCGGATGGAAACGCTGGACACGGTGCGCGGCCGGCTGGCGGCTTGAGGGTCGTTGCCGCGCACGACAGAAAGCACTAGCCTGCGCCAAAATGGGTTGCGGCCCCAGCGTCGGCGCGTTAAGTCGTGCTTAACACAGCCCGCCTCGCTTAGCCGGAAGCTTGTCTTCCGTGACGCGCACCAGGCGGGCTTTTTCGTGTCCGAACGTCTGTTCACCAAGCCGCACCTTTCAACGCCGCAGCACCTGGACGTCCTGCGAGGGCGGGGCCTTAGGATACCGGCGCCCGAAATGGCGGCCCACTACCTGAACACGGTCGGCTACTATCGGCTCTCGGCCCACTTCAAGCCGTTCGTCGACGACACAAACTCGGAGGCCTCGTTCCAGGCGCCACGTTCAACGACGTGCTAGACTTCTACATTTTCGACGGGAAGCTCCGGCATCGGTGCATCGATGACCGTTCTTCGCAACATCTGCGCGCACCACGGCCGCCTCTGGAACCGGCATTTTTCCGTGGCGCCAACCACCTATCAGCCGCTGTCCATGTTCTTCCTGGACAACAACACATTTTACACGCAGGCGATGGTGTTGAAACTTCTGCTTGACCGGATCGCGCCTGACCATCGGTGGCACGAGCGACTTGACGACCTGTTGACGGCCCACCCGAACGTCCCGGCCGAAAAGATGGGCTTTCCCAAGCGGTGGCGCCACCTAAAGCCCTGGCACTAGCTCACGCATGCCCCGCCGTATCGCTCAGGCGGCTCATGTCGATGCCCATGAGCTTCATGGCCGTGTTCCACTTGGCCTCGTTGTCCTCGCCGAACAGAAGCTTCTCGTCCGGCGGGCAGATCAGCCAGGCGTTTTCCTTCAGTTCCTCGTCAAGCTGGCCCGAGCCCCAGCCGGCGTAGCCCAGGACCATCAGGCGGCGGCGCGGGCCGCTGCCCTTGGCGATGTCCTTCAGCACGTCCGCCGTGGCGGTCAGCGAGATGTTGCTGTCCACCGGCAGCGTACCCTCGTCGCGGTAGTCGGCCGTGTGCAGCACGAATCCGCGTGCCGCCTCCACCGGGCCGCCGAAGTGGACGCGGATCGACTGGGTGCCCACCCCCGGCTCGATGTCCATCTGCTCCAGGATGTCGTCGAAGGACAGTTGGTCGATGGTGCGGTTGACCACCAAACCCATGGCCCCTTCAGACGTGTGGGCGCAGACGTACACGACGGTGCGGCTGAAGTTGGTGTCCTCCATCGCCGGCATCGCCACCAGGCATTTGCCGACAAGGTATCCGGACTCGGAAAGCGTCTTGGTCATGACACACCACTTATGCCGAACGGGCGCGCGGAGCAAGGCCGGCGAGGCCGTTTCCGCGCTTCCATGCCCCGATAGTCTATCACGAGGGCGCGAGGGCCTCACCACTCCATCGGAATCGGCTTGTCCTTCCAGGGGGGGCAAGCCATATCCTGGACCAGCCGTTCACATTGCCGTTTCCGGAACAAAGAGGGGTCCGCCGTCCCGTGTCCGCCGTCCTGGTTCACCCCGTCCGCCTGCTGTCGCTCCTGCTGCTTGCCCTGCTGGCGGTCCCGCCCGCCACGCCGGCCTCGGCGCAGTGGGCAGAGCTGAATTCCTCCAGCTGGGTTGAAACGCCCGAGGCGGACATCCGGCTGATTTCCAAGGCGGGCGCGACGGGTAGTCGCGACGAGATCACGCTCGGCCTGCACTTCGACCTGAAGGGCGACTGGAAGGTCTATTGGCGCGACGCCGGCGACGCCGGTTACCCGCCGGAGATCGACTGGAGCGGGTCGGAAAACATCGCGGCGACCGAAATGCACTACCCCGCCCCGCACCGGTTCAGCGTGCTGGGCATCCAGTCCGCCGGCTACAAGGACGAGGTGATCTACCCCATCACCGTGCGCCTTGAAGAGCCGGGCAAGCCGCTGACGGCCAGGGCAGCCCTCGACTACCTCATCTGTTCCGACATCTGCGTGCCCGGCTCGGCGGAACTGGCGCTCGCCGTCGCCGGCGGCCCCGGCGGTCCCAGCCAGTTCGCCCACGCCATCGAAAGCTGGGAGGCCCGCGTGCCCGGCGACGGCGCGGCCCACGGCCTGTCGCTGGCCGAGGCGGTGGTGGAGACGGGTGGCGAGCAGCCGGTGCTGCGCGCCATGGTCACCGCCGATCCGCCGCTCTCCGGCGACCCGGACATCTTCGTCGAGGGAGCGGAGGACCTGCTGGTCGGCCCGCCCGAGGTGACCCTCAAGGACGGCGGGGCCACCGCGATCCTGCGCGCGCCCATCCGCGAGGGCGGCCTGCCCGACGCCGAGCCCGTCAGCCTGACCATCGTCCAGGGCGACCGCGGCATGACCGTGCCCGCCACGCCCCAGCCGGTGGCGCCGGAGGGCATCGACTGGGCGGTGTTCGGCACCATGCTCGGCCTCGCGCTGATCGGCGGGCTGATCCTCAACGTCATGCCCTGCGTGCTGCCGGTGCTCAGCCTGAAGGTCATGGGCGTGGCCCAACTGGGCGGGGCGGAGCGGCGCACCGTGCGCCTGTCGTTCCTGGCGGCGGCGGCGGGCATCATCGCCACCTTCCTGGTGCTGGCCGGCTTGGCCGCCGGGCTCAAGGGCCTGGGCGTGGCGGTGGGCTGGGGCATCCAGTTCCAGCAGCCGCTGTTCCTCATCGCCATGGTCGTGCTGCTGAGCCTGTTCGCCGCCAACCTGTTCGGCTTTTTCGAGGTCCGGCTGCCCGGTGCGGTCTCGGACATGAGCGCCGGCCACGGCAACCCGCACTCGCTGGCCGGTCACTTCGGCTCGGGCGTCTTCGCGACCCTGCTGGCGACCCCCTGCACGGCGCCGTTCCTGGGCACCGCCGTCGGCTTCGCGCTGGCCGCCGGGCCGCTGGAGATCGCCGCCGTCTTCGCCGCGCTGGGGCTGGGCATGGCCGCGCCCTACCTGACGCTGGCCGCCGCGCCGGGCTTCGCCCGCGCCCTTCCCAAGCCGGGGGCGTGGATGCTGACGGTCAAGAAGGTGCTGGGCGTGGCGCTGGCCGCCACCGCCGCCTGGCTCATCTGGGTTCTGTCGGCCCAGATCGGTGACACCGGGGCGCTGGTGGTGGCGGCGCTGATGGTGGCCGCCGTCGCCGTGCTGGGGGCCAAGGCCCTGCTCAAGCGTCCGCGCGGCGTCGTGGCCTCGTCGCTGGTGGCGGTGCTGGCCGCCGCCGCCTTCGCCGCGCCCTATTACGCGCCGGTGAAAGGCGCATCGCCGAGCAAGGCCGCCGCTACCGACTGGCAGCCCTTCGACCGCGCCGCCATCCCCGATCTGGTCGCGGCCGGGAATACCGTGTTCGTCGACGTCACCGCCGACTGGTGCGTCACTTGCCTGGTGAACAAGGAGGCCGTGATCGAGCGCGGAGCGGTGGCCGAGGCGCTGAAACGGCCGGGCGTGGTGCCCATGCAGGCGGACTGGACGAACCCGGACGACGCCATCTCGCGCTACCTCAACAGCTTCGGGCGCTACGGCATTCCCTTCAACGCCGTCTACGGCCCCGGCGCCCCCGAGGGCATCCCGCTGCCCGAACTGCTGACGGAAGGCGCGGTGATGGAGGCGCTGGACAAGGCCCGCGCGCCCGCCAGCGGCTGACGCTTGAACCCGGTGCCGCCGCCGACCATGTAGGGGTCCCATTCCTTTTCACGGACAGGATTTTTCCACATGACCATTTCCGTCGGCGACACCCTTCCCGCCATGGACCTGAAGCTCGGCGGTCCCGAGGGCCCCGAGCCGGTGAACACCGGCGAGTTGTTCAAGGGCCGCACCGTCGCCCTGTTCAGCGTGCCGGGCGCCTTCACGCCCACCTGCTCGGCCCGCCACCTGCCGGGCTTCGTGGAAAAGGCCGAAGAGCTGAAGGCCAAGGGCGTCGACGACATCGTGTGCCTCGCCGTCAACGACCCCTTCGTCATGACGGCCTGGGCCGACGCCAACCACGCCACCGGCAAGATCACCATGCTGGCTGACGGCAACGGCGACTTCACCCGCGCACTCGGCCTCACCCAGGACGCCAAGGCCAACGCCATGGGCGAGCGCGGCCAGCGGTTCGCGCTGATCGCCAAGGACGGCAAGGTGACCGAGCTTTTCGTCGAGGAGCCGAAGCAGTTCAACGTCTCCAGCGCCGACAACGTGCTGGCTCACCTCTGATACGCGTCGATGATTGAATTCGCCACGCAGGCTCACGCGCCATTGGGCGCGGCGGCCAGCCGGCCCTGCCGGACGACGAGTGTGCGACTTCATGTGTCGTCCGGTATGGTCTGAGCGCCGGGGGCATCCCGCCCGTTGAACGGACAGGACAGCCGTTCACGGAAGAGGGGATGCCCCATGCGACGCCTGATCGCCCCCGCCGCCGCCTGCGCCCTCGCGCTTGGGATGGCGGCCTGCGAGAACACCATAGAGGACGACTTCGCGGCCCGCCCCGGCGCCAACTACGATGCCGACCTCGGCGTTCCGGCGCCGACGCCGGCACCGGACGAGCCGGAGGTGCTGGACCAGGACTCGCCGGGCTACGAGCCGCTGGCCCTGCCCGAGGGCGATCGCTGAGGTTGCCAAGGACCCGTGGCCGGGATACTTCGGTAGCACCACGACGGAAGGAGTTCCCGATGCTGCTGCGACCCTTGATCCTGGCCGGCGCGATCCTCAGCGCCCTGTCGGCCTGTACGCTCTACGACCCGCAGGGCCGCCCGCCGCCGGGCGCCGGTTTCGACACCGAGAGCGGGTTCGGGCCATCGGCGCGCGGCGGCTATGTGGTGCCCAGTGTGCGCGACACCGATTCACGCCTTTTCAGCGGCTTCGGCGGCGAGGCGGCGCCGGCGGAAAACCTGTCTCCCATCCAGCGCGCCGCCCTGGCCGACGGCTGCCGCACGCTGTTCGA
Organism: Caenispirillum salinarum; assembly: GCF_044803115.1. Lineage (GTDB taxonomy): Bacteria > Pseudomonadota > Alphaproteobacteria > Rhodospirillales > Rhodospirillaceae > Caenispirillum > Caenispirillum salinarum_A. The sequence goes on from NZ_CP085224.1 coordinate 4,367,300, forward strand.
GGGCGACGCCCAGGCCGTCAGCGAGTGCAAGGCCGGCCAACTCGGCCGCGAGGAGGCCTTGGCCGAGGGCTGCCGCCAGCGCTACGCCACCAATGCCGAAGCCATGCGCGCCTGCATGCCGTAGGGTCCGCAGAACCAAGAAAAAAGGCGCTTTCACTCTGGAAGGCGCCTTTTCCGACCTCCGCGGCAACTACGTCGCGTAGGGGTTCTTCGGCTTGCGGAAGTGCATGCGGATGGGCACGCCGTCCATGCCGAAATCGTCGCGCAGGCCGTTGACCAGATACCGGACGTAGCTTTCCGGCAGGTCGTCGGGCAACGAGCACGAGACGGCGAAGGTCGGCGGCCGCGCCTTGGCCTGGGTCATGTAGCGCAGCTTGATGCGGCGCTTGGTCTTGCCCAGCGGCGGCGGGTGCTGCGACAGGGTGTATTCCAGCCAGCGGTTCAGCGCGGCGGTGGAAATGCGGGTGTTCCAGACCTTGTGGATGTCCAGCACGCCTTGCATCAGCCGGTCCAGCCCCTGGCCCTTCAGCGCCGACAGCGTGATGAAGGGAATGCCGCGCACCTGCGGCAGGCTGGTCTGAAGGCGGTCGCGCATGCGCTGCATGGTGGCGCCCTTGTCCTCGGCGGCGTCCCACTTGTTGATGCCGATGACCAGCGCGCGGCCTTCCTCCACCACCATGCGGGCGATGGTGAGGTCCTGCTTGTCCATGACCATGTTGGCGTCCAGCATCAGGATCACCACCTCGGCCATGCGGATGTTGTTCAGCGTCTCCGACACCGACAGCCTTTCCAGGCTGTCGGAAATACGGGCCTTGCGCCGCATTCCGGCCGTATCGATGAGGCGCAGCTTGCGGTCGCGGAATGTCCAGTCGACGGCGATGGAATCGCGCGTGACACCGGCCTCGGGCCCCGTCAGCAGCCGTTCCTCGCCGATCAGGGCGTTGACCAGGGTCGACTTGCCCGTGTTGGGCCGCCCGACGATGGCCAGCCGCAGGGGCTTTTCGATGTCCTCCTCCGTGGTGACGGCGGGGGCGTTGGGGTCCTCGTCGGCGGCCAGCGTCTCGTCGTCGGACAGGTCGACGGCGTCGAAGACGCCCTCGTCCATCTCCGCCGCCGCGGCCTCGTCATGGGCGGCGGTGCGGGCGAAGGGCTGCAGGGCCTCGAACAGGTCGCCCATGCCGGTGCCGTGCTCGGCGGACACGCCGATGGGCTCGCCAAGGCCCAGGGAATAGGCCTCCAGCAGGCCCGGTTCGCCGGCCTTGCCCTCGCACTTGTTGGCGACCACCAGCACCGGCGTCGACTGCTTGCGCAGGACGTTGGCGAAGTGTTCGTCGGCGGGCGTCAGACCGACGCGCGCGTCGATCAGCAGCAGGCAGACGTCCGCCTGGTCCAGCGCGCCCAGCGTCATGGCCGACATGCGGCCGGCCAGGCTTTCCGGATCGGCTTCTTCCAGGCCGGCGGTGTCGATGACGCGGAACTCAAGCCCGGCCAGTTGCCCGCGGCCCTCCTTGCGGTCGCGCGTCACACCCGGAAAGTCGTGCACGATGGCCTCGCGCCGGCCGACCAGGCGATTGAACAGGGTACTCTTGCCGACGTTGGGTCGGCCGATGATGGCGACGGTAAAACTCATTGTCCTTCAACGCGCTTCTCGCGCGGTCAGCGGTACGCCACCAGGTCGGCGTCATTGGTCAGGAAGATCAGCGTGTCCTGGGCCACGATGGGGGCGAGGGTGATGCCGTCCGGCAGGTCGGTGCGGCCGAGCACCTTGCCCGTGTAGGGGCTGACGCTCATGGCCTCGCCGTGGCTGCCGGCGATGATCAGCCGGTCCGATGCCAGCACGGGACCGGACCACAGGATGCGGCCCCTGCGGTCGTCGGGGTCTTTCCACCGCGGCAGGGGCGTCACCCACAGCACGCGGCCGGTGCGGGCGTCGACGGCGGCCAGGTCGGCATCCATGCTGAGCGCGTAGAGCACGCCGCCGGCGACCCAGGGCTGCTCGATGCCGGCCAGGGGAATGTCCCAAACGCGCTGGCCCGTGCGCATGTCGATGGCGGTCATCAGGCCCGAGGCGCTGACGACGTAGACCCGGCCCGAGTCGATGACCGGACGGGCGTTGATGTCGGCCAGATTGGCGGTGGCGTCGACGGGGCGCGGTGCCACGATGCTGTCGGACCACAGCGGCCGTCCGGTGTCCACCGTCAGGGCCATCAGCTCGCCCGACCGCATGGGCGCCACCACCGTGCCGGCATCCACCGCCGGCGCGGCACCGCCCAGAAGGCCGGTCGCCTCGGCGACGCCCGGCTGGCTCCAGAGCGTGCGGCCGTCGGACGCCGCCAGGGCCAGAACCGTGTTGTCGATGGTCACCACGAAGACGCGGCCGCCGTCCACGGTGGGCGCGGCGCGCATGGGCGCGCTGACGGTGGTGCGCCAGGCTTCCGCCCCCGTGCCGGCATCCAGCGCCACCACCTGCGCCAGGCCGGTGGCGGCGAAGATGCGGCCGTTGGCATAGGCGAGGCCGGCGCCAAGCAGGGTGTTGGTGTCCTCGTCCTCGGGCAGAAGGTCGGTCTCCCACACCTTCCGTCCCGTGGTCAGGTCAAAGGCCGAGACACGGGCTTCGGTGTCGATGGTGTAGACGCGATCCCCGGCGACGATGGGCTGGGCGAGCAGCCGATCGCGTGACCCGCCGCCCGAGCCGATGTCGGCCTGCCAGACGCGCTGCGGGTTGTCGCCCAGCGTCATGTGTTGCATGGCGTGATGCGCCAGGCCGCCCGCCTGGGGCCAGGACCGGGCCGGCTCGGGCGGCGGCAGGACGATCTGCGGCGCGGCGCCGTCGGCCTGGGCCTCGAGCCCGGTCTGCATCTCCAGGACGCTGATGCGCGTGCCGGGCAGCGGCGGGTCTTCCGATTCGCCGAACCAGGTCTCGCCGCCGCAAGCCGACAGCAGCGGCAGGGTGATGGCGGCCACGGCCAGGGCGCGCACGGAGAAGGGAACGCGACGCAGCATGATCAGCCCTCCGTCCCGGCGTCATCGCCGGCGGCGGACGGCGCGCCGCCCAGGCTGGTGAGCATGGCCCCGGCGCGGCCCCGCAGGGCCTGCGGCGCGGCGCTCGAATCGACGATGCGGGCGTACAGGTCGCGGGCGCGGCTCTCATCGCCCTGGCGCAGGGACAGCAGCGCCGTCAGCTCCATGGCCGAGAACCGGAAGGCGTCCTCCTCGTCCATCAGCGGCTGCAGTTCGGCGATCAGGGCATCGGGATTTTCGACGCCGCCCTCCATGGCGTGCAGGACGGCGAGCACGGTGGCGAGGTCACGGAAGGCCGGGTCGACGGCGCTGTTGCCGGCGATGGCGCGGTAGGCCTCGACGGCCGCCGCCGCATCGCCCCGCTCGGCCGCCAGGGCGGCGCCGCGCAGGGCCGCCACCGCGCCGTAGCCGGTGGAGGCGTCGTCGGCCAGGGCCTCCAGCCGCGACAGGGCGGCCTCGGCGTCGCCCTGCTCCAGCAGGGTCACCGCGGCCTGATAACGGGCGGCCTCGTCCTCGCGCACGTTGGTCTGCCAGGCCTGCCAGCCCTGGTAGCCGGCGACCGACAGCACGATGGCGAGCGCGGCCGCGATGACCACGCCGCCGTACTTCTTCCACAGCGACGCCATTTGCTCATGGCGAAGTTCTTCATCCACTTCCCGGAACAGAGCGTCCTGGGCGGCATCTTCGCGACGGTCGGCCACGCGTAGCTCCTAACGACCCTTCAAAAAATCGAGCGCCAAACATAAGGTGTCGCGAAGGCTAAGGCAATCGCCGCGCCCACAGGACGGCCTTCAGCACTCGTTAACGTCCGTGCGCCATACTGCGGGCCTGGAATCGACCCTGCCGAGCGTATCACTGGGGAAATCGAACGTGTCGCGCATCCGCCTGCCCTGGGCGCCCCTGCTGGCCGCCGCCTGCACCGTCGCCGCCCTCTCGGCCTGCACCGAAGGCGGCGCCCTGCTTGCCGGGGCCGGCACGGCCAGCCTCATCAACACTGACAAGACGCTGATCGACCACGTCGCGTCCATGGGCCCGCAGGACTGCTCGACGGTGCGTCTCAGCCTTGGCGACGTCTGGTGCCTGCCCGACGACGAGGGGCTGGTCGCGCCCCTGCCGGCGCAGACCAAGTACTGCTACCGCACGCTCGGCAACGTCACCTGCTATGCCCAGCCCAGCCCCAACCCGCACGATTCGCTTGTGGGAATCGTGGTGCCCCGCACGCGGGGGCTGAACGACCAGTAGACTGGCCGGCCAACGCCTTTTCCACCTGGGCGGACCGCCATTCCATCCTTGCTCCGTCGGCGCGAAGCGTGAACAATAGATGACGTTCACGCGGACCCGAGGGAGGCACGGCAGACCCCCATGTCAAAGGTCATCCGGCTCGCGGACCGCAGACGGCGCGGCAGCCCCGTGTACTTCACGCGCACGGAACTGAACGCCCTGCTGGCCCTGTACAGCCGCCACGTCGCCAAGGGCGAGTGGCGGGATTACGCCATCGGGCACGAGCCCGGCATGGCGCGGTTCACCGTTCACCGCCACACCCACGAACGACCAGCTTTCACCTTCGTGAAGCTGGCGCCGCGCTCGGCCAACGCCAAGCCGGATTTCCTTCTCTACGACACCGACCGCAAAATCCGCCAGAGCACCAGCCTGCTCGACGTGCTGTCGATCTTCGACAAGAAGGTCAAGCTGCTGTCGACGTGAGGCGGCCCGTCCGGTGGATGCCCAGGCCAGGATGGCCGTGAGCGGTCCACCTGCGGCGCCGGCCACCCTGCCGCGCGGCCTGAATCGCCCGATCCCTCATGGATTCCGGTCCAGCGGCGCCGGCTTGCGCCTGCGGCTGAAGACCATCTCCTGGTTCGCCAGGTCCTCGGGCGTGCCCACCCAGGCGTAGGCCAGCAGGGCCGGCTCGCGGTCCGAGGTGGTGATGGCATGGTCGTGCTCGGGCACGTTCAGGATCATCGCGCCGGGCACGTAGACGCCGGCATCGTTCTCCGACGTCGCGCCCGACAGGCAGATGTAGCTTTCCGTGATGCCGCTGTGGGCATGGGCCGGATAGGTGGTGCGCGGGGCGAACAGGACCAGCCCCAGCGTCAGCTCCTTGCAGTACACCGGCCCGTGCGGCCCCAGGATGTCGGCATAGGCATAGCGTTTTTCCAGGTGGCGGGGCATGGAGGCATAGCCGTGCCGCCACGTCAGCCAGTCCTTCACCTTGTCGACGGCGCGCACCATGCCGCTCATGGTGTCGCGCTCGCCATTGTCGAGCGCACGGCCCAGGTGAGCGCAGACGGGCTTCCGTTCGGGCGGGGGAAAATCCAGCGGCGGGTCGGCGGCGACGCACCGCGACAGGCGCTCGCGCACCGCCTTCATGTGGCCCCGGATGAGGCGGCTGCCGCCCGCCGAGCGATAGCGGTAGGCGGTATCGAACTCTGCCAGCAGGTAGCCCCAGTCGGGCACGTCGGCAAGGCGCCGGACGCCCTCGGTCATGGCGAGCCTCCCTTTCGGTCCAGCGAAAAAGGAAAGGCCCGCGACAGGTGCGCCGCGGGCCTTGCCGGGAAGCGGACGAAGGCCGGTCAGTTGCCGGCGGTCTGGTTCATGCCGCCGGCACCGCCGGACATGGACATCATGTCCCCGGTCATCATGCCGCGGATGACGACGCGGCGGTTTTCCGGCTCGCGGACGCCGTCGCCGGTGGGCACGCGCGGGTCAAGCTCGCCCTTCCAGTCGACGCTCATGCGGTCCATGGGCACCCCGCGGGCGCTCAGCGCCTGGGCGACGTTGCGGGCGCGCTGTTCGGACAGGCGGTTGTTGTAGGGCACCGAGCCGGCGCGGTCGGCGTGGCCGACGACCTGAAGTTCAAGGTTCGGGTTCTCCTGCGCCACCTCGGCGACCGAGTTCAGCAGCGGATCGGCCTCGGAGGGCACGCGGGCGACGTCGAAGTCGAAGAACACCAGCACCGGCGCCTGCGCCTGGGCCGGCTGCGGCGCCGGCCGCTCGCCAAGCTGGTTCATGGCGTTGATGAAGCCCTCGCGGCACTCGGCGATGTGGTCCATCTGCCAGCCTTCCTCGGACTGCTCGACCCAGCAGTCGTAGTTGGACTGGGCCGAGGCGGCGACCACCGGGTTCTTCTCGCGGGCGCCATCGCGGTAGGCGGTGACCAGGGCATTGCGGGCCACACGCAGGTCGGCGCGCCATTCCGCGTTGTCGATATCCCAGTCGCGCGGGTCCTCGGGCGCCACGCGACGGCCCTCGGCAGCGGCGAGGGTCTTCCTGGCGAAGTGGTCGGCGTCGGGCCAGTCGTACATCTCATCCGACTCGAACCGCGTAAAGTCGCTGTAGTTCTTCGCCAGGCTCTGGGTGAACTGCGACCCCTGCGGGGTCACCTGCTTGGCGTCTTCGATCATGTACGGATTGGCGCAGGCGGCCAGCGTCACGGTCGCGACGGCGGGAACGGCAACGCGGATGATCGGATGCATGTCGCAAACCTCCTCAAGGACAGAAACCAACGCGCGAAAGCCTCCGCGCGCTTTTCCAGCCAACGTCCCGCTTCTCCGGCCGGTTCCTAAACCCTGGGGACATAGCCCTTCGAGCCCTTTCCCCTTGCGCGCGTGCCTCTTTCGGCCGTCTCCCTCCGGTCAGGCCTCCTCGACCGCGGCTCTGTCGGCCACGCCCGCCTCGGCAAAGGTCGCCATGCCGGCGTGGCAGGCCGCCGCCGCCTTCAGCACGCCGGCCGCCAGCACCGCGCCGGAACCCTCGCCGAGGCGCATCCCCAGGTCCAGGATGGCCCGCTTGCCCAGCTTCTCGACCAGGCGTCCGTGGCCCGGCTCGGCGGAGGCATGGGCGACGACGCAATGATCCAGCGCGCCCGGGCGGACGGCCTCCAGGCAGGCGGCGGCGGCGGTGGTGATGTAGCCGTCGAGCACCACCGGCACGCGCGCAAGACGCGCCCCGGCCACGGCGCCGGCGATGGCCGCCAACTCACGCCCGCCGAGCCGGCGCAGCACCTCCAGCCCGTCGGGCGCATCGGCGGTGTTGGCGGCGACGCCCTCGGCCACCACGCGCGCCTTGTGGGACAGCGCCTCGCCTTCCACGCCCGTGCCGGGGCCGGTCCATTCCATGGGCGAGCCGCCGAACAGCGCCAGCGCGATGGCGGCGGCGCTGGTGGTGTTGGCGATGCCCATCTCGCCGACGCACAGCGCATCGGGCGGTGCTGCCGTCATCTGCTCCAGGCCGGCGTTGAGCGCGGCGACCACCTCGCCCTCGGTCATGGCCGGACCCTTGGTGAAGTCGGCCGTCGGGCGGTCCAGGTCGAGCGCGGTCACCATCAGCTCCGCCCCCACCGCGCGGCAGAGCTGGTTCACCGCCGCCCCGCCGGCCTGGAAGTTCGCCACCATCTGCGCCGTCACCGAGGCCGGAAAGGCCGAGACGCCCAGGGCCGCCACGCCATGATTGCCGGCGAAGACGCAGGCCCGCACGTCCTCAAGCCGCGCCGGATGGCGACCCTGCCAGGCGGCCAACCATTCCGCCAGGTCCTCCAGCCGTCCCAGCGATCCCGGCGGCTTGGTCAGTTGCGGCTCGCGCGCGGCGGCGGCGGCGGCGGCCTCGGCGTCGGGGCCGGGCAGATCGGCCAGCAGGGCGCGGAAATCGGCGAGAGAGCGCACGGTCACGGACATCTTGCTTGCACCTTCGGCTGCGGAATGAAACTGTTCGGCCCGATCCATACACCGAAGCCCGCCGGAAATCATTGACGATGGCGTCAGATCCGCCGACCGCCGGCCGCATGGGGGAAGCCCATCTGGCCTTCGTCTTTCTCACCCGCCTGCCCCTGCCCCGGCTGGCCGACGCCGCGGCGCGGGCGCCCGTGGGCCACGCTGCCTGGGCCTTCCCGCTGGTCGGGCTGGCGGTCGGACTGGCCGGCGCGCTCGCGCTGTGGGGCGCGGCGCTTGCCGGTCTGTCGCCGCTGGTGGGCGCGCTGGCGGCCCTGGCCGTCACCGTCGCATTGACCGGCGCCCTGCACGAGGACGGGCTGGGCGACGTGGCCGACGGCTTCGGCGGCGGCCACACCCGCGAGCGCAAGCTGGAGATCATGCGCGACAGTCGCGTCGGCTCCTACGGCGTGCTGGCGCTGCTGTTCAGCGTGGCCTTGCGCGCCGGGGCGCTGGCCGCGCTGTTGGAGTCCGGCGGCCCTTCGGCGGCGGGCGCGGGCCTGATCGCGGCCATGGGGCTGTCGCGGGCCGCCATTCCGCTGACCATGGTCCTGCTGCCGCCCGCCCGTGCCGACGGTCTGGGCGCGGCGGCCGGATCGCCGGGAGCCCTGCGGCTCGGCGTGGCGCTGGTGCTGGCGGCGGTGGCGGCGGCGGTGCTGCTGCCGGCGGCGACGCTGGCGCCCCTGTTCGCCCTGGGGCTGATCGCCGTGCTGCTGATGACGGGGCTCGCGCGCCGGCAGATCGGCGGCCATACCGGCGACGTCCTGGGCGCGGTGGAGCAGGTGACGCAGGCCACCGTCCTCCTCACCCTCTCCGCACTGGCCGGAGCCTGAGCATGGAGGGTGCGACGCGCTTCTGGTGGGTCCGTCACGCGCCGGTCGACGCCGCGCCCGGCGAGATCGTCGGCGTGCTCGACCGCCCCTGCCGTGCCATGGACGCCGCCGCCGTCTCGGCCCTGCGCCAAGTGCTGCCGCCGGGCGCGGCGGCCGTCACCAGCGGCCTCGCCCGCTGCCGCGCCACGGCGGAAGCCTTGGGTTTCGCCGAAGCCGCGACCGAGCCCGACCTGCGGGAACAGGACTTCGGCGCCTGGCAGGGGCGGACGTGGTCCGGCCTCTCCCCCGCCGAGACATCCGGCTTCTGGCGGGCTCCCGCCACCGCCCGTCCGCCCGGCGGGGAAAGCTTCGCCGACCAGGTGGCGCGGGTGAGCACCTGTATCGCAAGGCTTGCAGAGGCACAACGCGGGCACGACGTGGTGGCGGTGGTTCATGCCGGCACCATCCGCGCCGCTCTGGCGCTGGCGATGGGGCTGGAAGCCGACCCCGCTCCCGCCCTATGCTTCGGGGTGGAGCCGCTGTCGCTCAGCCGCGTCGACGTCGTGGCCGAGGGCGCGGCGGTCCATCTGGTCAACTGGAGGCCCCGCCCCTGATGCTCCCCTCCGTCGTGCCGCCCTCTCCCGCCGACTTCAGCCCCCTGCCGCCGCTCACCGTCATCATCGGCGGCGCGCGTTCGGGCAAGAGCCGGCTGGCCGAGCAGATCATCCGCGTCTCCGGCGCCGCGCGCGCCACCTACGTGGCCACCGCACAGGCCTGGGACGACGAGATGGCCGCCCGCATCGCCATGCACCGCGAGCGGCGCAGCGGCTTCTGGCGAACCATCGAGGAACCGCTGGAGTTGTCCACCCTGCTGCCCCGCGTGAACCCAGGCGAGCCTGTGCTGGTGGACTGCCTGACGCTCTGGCTCACCAACCAGATGCTGGCCGACCCGCCGCGCGACATCGAATTCGCCATCGACGGGCTGCGCGACGCCCTGGCCGGGACGTACGCGCCCGTCGTGCTGGTCTCCAACGAGGTGGGCCTCGGCATCGTCCCCGACAGCATGCTCGGCCGGTCCTTCCGGGATCAGGCCGGGCGGCTCAATCAGGTGGTGAGCGAGGCCGCCGATCGCGTTATCTTCGTCGCGGCCGGAGTGCCTCTCATTCTCAAGAACATCCCCTCCGACCCGTCACGGACAAGGAACAGCCCTTCATCATGAGTGCAGCCCGCAAGATCCCCGCGACCGTCATCACCGGCTTCCTCGGCGCCGGCAAGACCACGCTGATCCGCCACCTGATGGAAAATGCGGAAGGCCGGCGCATCGCCCTGGTCATCAACGAGTTCGGCGATCTCGGCATGGATCGCGAAATCCTGACCGGCTGCGGCGTGCCGGGGTGTGACGACGAGAACATCGTGGAACTGGCCAACGGCTGCATCTGCTGCACGGTGGCCGACGAGTTCCTGCCCACCATGGAAAAGCTGGTGCTGGCCGACAATCCGCCCGACGCCATCGTCATCGAGACGTCCGGCCTGGCCCTGCCCAAGCCGCTGGTGAAGGCCTTCCAATGGCCGGAAATCCGCTCGCGCGTCACCGTTGACGGCGTGGTGACGCTGGTCGACGCCCATGCGGTCGCCGCCGGCCGCTTCGCCGACGACCCGGACGCCGTGCAGAAGCTGCGGGAGGCCGACGAGGCGCTCGACCACGACAACCCGCTGGAAGAGGTGTTCGAGGATCAACTGTCCTGTGCGGATCTGGTAATCCTCAACAAGGCGGACCTGCTGGACGAGGCGGGCATGGACGTGCTGGAGCAGGACCTGCGCGCCCGCCTGCGCCCCGGCGTCAAGCTGGTTCCCGCCGCCTACGGCAAGGTCGACCCGGCCGTGCTGCTGGGCCTGGACGCGGGCGCCGAGGACGACCTGGACACGCGCCCGAGCCACCACGACGACGCCGACGGCGATCACGACCACGACGACTTCGACACCTTCGTGGTGGAGTTCGGCGCGGTCGATGACCTGGAGGCCCTGGAAGCGCGCATGGCCGCTGCCGTGGAGGATCACGACATCCTGCGCATCAAGGGCTTCCTCGACATCCCAGGCAAGCCGGCGCGGATGCTGGTGCAGGGCGTCGGCCCGCGCCTGGACCGCTGGTTCGACCGCCCGTGGAAGGCCGGCGAGGCGCGCAAGAGCCATCTGGTGGTGATCGGCCTGCACGGCATCGACCGCGCCGCCGTCGCCCGCGAAATCCGCGAGGGCCGCACCGCCGACGAAGCCCAGGCCGCGCCGCTTTCCGGTTCCGCCGGCGCCGCCTGATCCATGCATCTGCTTGCCGCGACGCCCGGAGGCATCGACGACGGATCGGACGCCGTCGACCTGGGGCAGACGCCCGCCGATATCGTGGTGCTGTCCGCCGCCGACAGCGAACTGGCCTGCCTCTCCCACGCCCGCCGGGTTCTGGGGGACGCGGTGCCCTCGCTGCGGCTGGCGAGCCTTTTGCACCTCGGCCACAACATGAGCGTCGACCTCTACGTCGACAGCGTCATTTCCGGTGCGAAGCTCGTGATCGTGCGGCTCCTGGGCGGGCGCGGCTACTGGCCCTACGGCGTTGAGGAACTGGAGCGCCTGTGCCGCCGCAAGGGCATCGCGCTGGCCTTCCTGCCCGGCGACGACAAGCCCGACGAGGATCTGGGCCGCGCCTCGACCCTGGAGCCGGCGGCCCGCGACCGCCTGTGGCGCTACCTGATCCACGGCGGCACCGGCAACGCGGAGCACTTCCTGCGCTACGCCGCCACCCTGCTGGGGCAGGATGTGGACTGGCGGGAGCCCGCACCCCTGCCGTCGGCGGGGCTCTACCCGCTGGGCACGACGCTGGAGGACATGCGGGCCGCATGGGTGCCCGATGCGCCGGTGGCGGCGGTGGTGTTCTATCGCGCGCTGGTGCAGGCGGGGAACACCGACGTGGTGGATGCGCTGTGCACGTCCTTGCGGGACCAGGGCGTCAACGCGCTGCCGCTGTTCGTCACCAGTCTGAAGGACCCCATGGCCGCCGGCGTGGTGGAGAGCGTGCTGGGGGATGCCGCGCCCGGCGTCATCCTCAACGCCACGGGCTTTGCCGTCGCCGCCCCCGGCAATCCCAAGGACACGCCCTTCGCCGTCGCCGATTGCCCGGTGTTGCAGGTTGTCTTCGCCGGCAGCGGGGAAGACGGCTGGCGGGAGGGCGCGCGCGGATTGTCGTCGCGCGACATCGCCATGAACGTCGCCCTGCCGGAGGTGGACGGGCGTGTACTCTCCCGCGCCGTCAGCTTCAAGGGCCTCATCCGCCGGGACGAGGACACCCAGCATGACGTGGTCGGCCACAAGCCCGTCGCCGACCGCGTGCGCTTCGTCGCGGAGCTTGCCGCCCGCTGGGCGCGGCTGCGGCGCACCCCGGCGGAGGATCGGCGCATCGGACTGGTGCTGGCGAACTATCCCACCCGCGACGGGCGGCTGGGCAACGGCGTCGGCCTCGACACGCCCGCCGGAACGGTCGCGGTGCTGGAGGCCCTCAAGGCGGCAGGTTACGACCTTCCCGATGTACCCGAGGACGGCGACGCCCTGATCCGCACGCTTCAGGAGGGCGTGACCAACGACCTGACCGCCCGCGATGCCCGCACGGTGCGCGTGGTCCTGCCGCTGGAGGCTTACCGTGCCGGCTTCAACAGGCTGCCGGAGGCCGTCCGCGCGCAGGTCTCCGACCGCTGGGGCGGGCCCGAGGACGACCCGCACTTCCGCGCCGGCCGTGGCGGCTTTGCGCTGTCGGTCCTGCCGCTTGGCAACGTGGCCGTGGGCATCCAGCCGGCGCGCGGCTACAACATCGACCCGGTGGAAAGCTACCACGACCCCGCCCTGGTGCCGCCGCACGGCTACCTCGCCTTCTACATCTGGCTGCGCGAGAGCTTCGGCGCCCAGGCGGTCGTCCACATGGGCAAGCACGGCAACCTGGAATGGCTGCCCGGCAAGGCCCTGGCGCTGTCGCAAGACTGCTTCCCCGAAGCCGCCCTCGGCGCCATGCCGCACCTCTACCCCTTCATCGTCAACGATCCCGGCGAGGGGACGCAGGGCAAGCGCCGGGCGCAGGCGGTCATCATCGACCACCTGACGCCGCCGCTGACCCGCGCCGAAAGCTACGGGCCGCTGAAGGACCTGGAAGCCCTGGTGGACGAGTATTTCGAGGCCGCCGGCGTCGATCCGCGCCGCCTCAAGGTGCTGCGGGAAGAGATATTGTCGCTCGCCCGCTCCACCGGCCTGGACGACGACCTGGGCATCGCGCCCAACGACGATGCCGAGACGGCGCTTTCCAAGCTCGACGCCCACCTGTGCGAGCTGAAGGAACTGCAAATCCGCGACGGCCTGCACATCTTCGGCCGCAGCCCCGAGGGCGACCAGCGCACCGACCTTCTGGTGGCGCTCGGCCGCGTGCCCCCGGCGGGGCGGGAGGACCTGGCGCTGACCCGCGCGCTCGCCGCCGACCTGGAACTGGCGGCGGGCTTCGACCCGCTGGACTGCCCGCCGGCCGATCCGTGGGACGGGGCGCGGCCCGCCGTGCTGGCCGACATCGACGCCCAGACCTGGCGCACCACCGGCGACACGGTGGAGCGGCTGGAGCTGCTGGCCCGCGCGCTGGTGGCGGGCTCCGCCACGGCCGACCCCGCCTGGCCCCGCACCGCCGCCGCCCTCGCCCATGTCCGCGACACGCTGGCTCCCGCCGTGGACGCCAGCGGAGAAGCCGAGTTGACAGGCTTGCTGACGGGCCTCGCCGGGCGTTTCGTGCCGCCCGGTCCGTCGGGCGCGCCGACGCGGGGACGGCCGGACGTGCTGCCGACCGGGCGCAATTTCTTTTCCGTCGACACCCGCACCGTTCCCACCCCCGCCGCCTGGCACCTGGGATGGAAGTCCGCCGGCCTGCTGCTGGAGCGTCACTGGCAGGACAACGGCGAATGGCCGCGCGCCATGGCGATCACCGCCTGGGGCACATCCAACATGCGCACCGGCGGCGACGACATCGCCCAAGGGCTGGCGCTCATGGGCGTGCGGCCGACCTGGGACAGCGCCTCGCGCCGTGTCACGGGGTTTGAGATCCTGCCCGCGAGCGTGCTCGACCGGCCGCGCGTGGACGTGACCTTGCGCATCTCCGGCTTCTTCCGCGACGCCTTCCCGGCCCTCATCGACCTGTTCGACTCAGCCGCCCGTGCGGTGGCCGAGCTGGACGAGCCCGACGACGTCAATCCGCTGGCCGCCCGCGTGCGCGCCGACGCCGCCGCGCTGGGCGGCGACGAGCCCGCCGCCCGCCGCCGCGCCGCCTCCCGCGTGTTCGGCTCAAAGCCCGGCGCCTACGGGGCGGGCCTTCAGGCCTACATCGATGAAGGCGGCTGGGACACCGACGCCGATCTGGCGGAAGCCTACGTCACCTGGGGCGGCTACGCCTACGGCGCGGGAACCGAGGGCGCGGCCGAGCACGGGCTGTTCCGCGACCGGCTGTCGAAGGTGGACGCCGTCGTCCAGAACCAGGACAACCGCGAGCACGATCTGCTCGATTCCGACGACTACTACCAGTTCGAGGGCGGCATGACGGCGGCCGTCCGTACCCTGTCGGGCCGTCAGCCGGCGACCTACCACCCCGACCACTCGCGCCCCGAAAGCCCGCGCATCCGCACGCTGGGCGAGGAAATCGCGCGCATCGTCCGGGGCCGCGCCGCGAACCCCAAGTGGATCGCGGGCGTCATGCGCCACGGCTACAAGGGCGCCTTCGAGATGGCGGCGACGGTGGACTACCTGTTTGCCTTCGCCGCGACCGCCCGTTGCGTGTCCGACCACCATTTTGACGCCATATTCGATGCCTACATGGTGGACGAGGATGTTCGCCGCTTCCTCGCCGACCACAACCCGGCCGCCCTTTCGGAGATGGCCGACCGGTTCGACGAGGCGCAGCGGCGCGGCCTGTGGCGGTCGCGGCGCAACGACGTGCCCCGCGTGCTGGACGAAATAAGGGAGACGACCAAGCCATGACCGACACCCCCGCCCCCGGCGCCGGACCCGAGGACGAAGACCTCAACGCCCGCCACAAGGCCAAGATGGCCAAGAAAAAGGCCATCCGCGACAAGATCCTGTCGGAAAAGACGGAAACGCGCGGCGTCATGATCGTCAACACCGGCGCCGGCAAGGGCAAGTCGACGGCCGCCTTCGGCATGGCCCTGCGCTGCGTCGGCCACGGCATGAAGGTGGGCGTGGTGCAGTTCATCAAGGGCGCCATGGACACCGCCGAACGCGACGTGCTGGCGCGGTTTCCCGACCAGGTCACCTTCAAGGCCATGGGCGAGGGCTTCACCTGGGAGACCCAGGACCGCGAGCGCGACATCGCCGCCGCCCGCCGCGCCTTCGACGTCGCCAGGGAATGGCTGGCCGATCCCGAGTACGGCATGGTGATCCTCGATGAGATCAACGTGGTCCTGCGCTACGGCTACCTGCCGACGGAAGAGGTCATCGAGGCCCTGGAGGCCCGCCCCATCCACCAGCACGCCGTCCTGACCGGCCGCAACGCCCTGGACGAGGTCATCGAGCGCGCCGACCTGGTGACCGAGATGAAGGTGGTCAAGCACCCCTTCCGCGCCGGCATCAAGGCCCAGGCCGGGGTGGAATTCTGACGCCCCGTCAGCGCATTATCGGCGGGCGGCTACCCGACGCCCGCGCCCCTGTCGCCACTGCGGAGACGCCTTCATGATCCTGCGAGCCCTCACCCTCGGCCTGGCCATCGTCTTCAGCGTCCTTGCCGGTGCCGCCGCACCGGCGCCGGCCGGCGCCGCCAGCGTCCAGGAAGACCTGGCCGACGCGCGATCGGTCCTGAACGAGAGCATTTCCACCGTCTACAGCGTGCGTGGCGACGAAAACTTCGAGAACAACTTCAACCGGTATCTTCAGCGCGCCAAGGGCGTGCTGATCGTGCCGCAGTTCTTCAAGGGCGGCTTCATCATCGGCGGCGCCTACGGCAACGGCCTGCTCATGAGCCGCGACCGCACCGGCGACTGGTCGGCGCCCGCCTTCTATCGCATGGGCGCGGGGTCTCTGGGCTTCCAGATCGGCGCGCAGCAGGTGGAAATGGTCTTCATGATCATGACCGACCGCGGCCTGACGGCGCTGATGAACGACGAATTCAAGCTGGGCGCCAACGTCGGCGTCACCTTCGTGCACAAGGGCGCCAGCCTGGAGGCCGCCACCACCACCAACATGCAGAACGACATCCTGGCCTTCGCCCACGCCAAGGGCGCCTATGGCGGCGTGTCCGTGGAAGGGGCGGTCATCAAACCGCGCCACGACTGGAACCAGGCCTTCTACGGCCGGGGCGCCACGCCCAAGGCCATCGTGCTCGACCGCCGCTATCCCAATCCCGAGGCCGAACCGCTGTGGGAGGCCCTGTCGGTGGAGAACATCGGCGACGTCGACACCGCCCCCTACAGCCAGCAGCAATCGCCGGCCGGGGCTCAGGGCCAGGGACAGGGTCAGATGCAGGCGCAGCCGCGGCCGGAGCCGCAGGGTCAGGACGAAAGCTGGATGCAGGGCAGCCAGGGCCAGGGCCAGGGCCAGATGCAGCCGTCCGGCAACTCCGGCCCCACCCGCATCGCGCCGATCGAGAGCGAGCCGCTGGACCCCATCCAGGGCGAGCAACTGCCGCCGCCGTCCGCCACCGGCCAGTAGGCCTCACGGCATGACGGGCGGAACACGCACGCCGGCGCTGATGCTGCTGGGCACCGGGTCGGACGTCGGCAAGAGCCTGCTGGTTGCGGGCCTGTGCCGGCTGTTCACCCGGCGCGGCCTGACCGTCCGCCCCTTCAAGCCCCAGAACATGAGCAACAACGCCGCCGTCACCCCCGACGGCGGCGAGATCGGCCGCGCCCAGGCCCTGCAGGCCCGCGCCTGTGGGGTTCAGCCCTCGCGCCACATGAACCCTGTGCTGCTGAAACCCCAGACAGACGTCGGCTCGCAGGTGGTGGTACAGGGCGAGGTGCTGGCCAACGCCACGGCGCGCGACTACTTCCGCCTGAAGAAAAGCCTGCTGCCCCGCGTGCTGGACAGCTTCCACACCCTGTCCGCCGGAGCCGACCTGGTGCTGATCGAGGGCGCGGGCAGCGCGGCGGAGGTCAACTTGCGGGCGTCCGACATCGCCAACATGGGTTTCGCCGAGGCTGCCGACGTGCCGGTGGTGCTGGTGGGCGACATCGACCGGGGCGGCGTGCTGGCCCAGGTGGTCGGCACCCACGCCCTGCTGCCGGAGCCTGAGCGGGCACGCATCAAGGGCTATCTCATCAACAAGTTCCGCGGCGACCCGTCACTGTTCGACCCGGCACTGGACATCGTGACGGACCGCACCGACTGGCCGAGCTTCGGCGTCGTGCCCTGGTTCAACGGCGCCCGCGCGCTGCCGGCGGAGGACGCCATGGCGCTGGACCAGCGGGCCGGCCCGGGACACGACGGCGCGCCGGTGACCGTGGCGATCCTGCGGCTGTCGCGCGTCGCCAACTTCGACGACTTCGATCCGCTGGCCGCCGAGCCCGACGTGGCACTGACCTGGGTGCAGCCCGGCGAGGCCGTGCCGGGCAATGCCGACATCGTCATCATTCCCGGCTCCAAGGCGACGCTGGCCGACCTGGCCTTCCTGCGGGCGCAGGGCTGGGATGTGGACATTGCCGCCCACCTGCGGCGCGGCGGCCGCGTGGTGGGCATCTGCGCCGGCTACCAGATGCTCGGCCGCATGGTGCGCGACCCTGAAGGCATCGAAGGTCCGCCCGGCGAGGCGCCGGGCCTGGGCCTGCTGGACGTCGACACCGTCATGCGCGGCCCCAAGACCCTGCGCGAGGCCGCCGGCACCGAGGCCGGCACGGGCCTGTCCGTCGCCGGCTACGAAATGCACATGGGGGTGACCGAAGGCCCCGACCGCGCGAACCCCTGGCTCACGCTCGACGGCAGCGGGCCGGATGGCGCGGTCTCGGCCGACGGCCGGGTGCGCGGGTGTTACCTGCACGGCCTGTTCGGCGCCGACGCCTTCCGCCGCCGGCTTCTCGGCCTCGGCGAGGATGACGGGGCGCTGGACTATGCGGCGGGGGTGGAGGCGGCGCTGGACGCCCTGGCCGACCACCTGGCGGCATCGGTGGACGTGGACGCGCTGGCTTGCGCCGCCGGCATCAGTGTCTCCGCCGCCGCCAGGCCCGAGACCGCCACCGCCTCCACGCCCGAGGCCGGCTGAGCACCGGCGGCCGCCAGCACCAGCCCCGGTACCGGGCGGGCCGGAAATCCGGCTTCTTCGTCAGCCCTCCCCTTCGCGGGCCTCGTGGCGGCGGCGGCTGCGCTCCTCGCGCCGCTGCGTTTCCTCCTCGCGCTTTTCCTCGCGGGCGCGGCGCATCATCTCGTCCAGGCCGAGAAGGTCGCGGTCGCGAGGCCGCAGCATGGCGATGCGTTCCTCGTCCACCACGGACAGGCGCGGCGGCACCGGCAGGTCCAGAAGCTCCGCCATCTCGTGTTCCTGGTCGCGCACGGCCAGAAGCTCGCGGTACATGCGCTTGCGAATCCACTTGGGCAGGTCCTCGGTCTTGCGGTGGCCGCGGGTACGTCGGTAGAGCCGCGACAGAAGGTCGATCATCACGGGGTCCCTCCACCGTTGTGGAACGGCAGCACCGCCAGTGCCAGCGACAGGATCGCCAGGGCCACGATCAAAAGGCGCAGGCCCCGCGTGCGGTCGCGCGCCGCCTGTTCGTTGCCGGCGAAGTAGCGGCGGTAGGCGATGTCGTAGGCCGCCGCCAACAGGTCTTGCAACTGGGCGACGACGCGCTCGTCGGTGACGCGCTGGTCGTCCTGGCTGTCGTGCGCGCGCAGGCGCTTTTCCGCCGCCACCAACTCGCGCAGGTCGGGCGGGTCCAGGTAGACGAAATCCATCTCCACCCGGACAATCATCACCGAGCCGGCCACCAGCGTCAGCACCGCCAGCCCGGCCAGCATCATGATGGCGATGCCGGTCCCCGAAGACCACTTGCCGGCATCGAAGTTGGCCGCCACGGCCGCCAGCGAGTAGACGGAAAACGCCAGCGCCGCCACGGGCGTGCCGACGCCGCCGCGGATCTCGTCACGGCGGGCGCGTTCGGACTGGTAGAGGTCGCGGTAGGTTTCGTAGCGCAGGCGGCTGGGGGTCATGTCCGATCGGGCGAATATCCTGGGAAGGCGGTTGTACCGGAAGAACGTTCACGATGGGGAAACCGTTGACGCGGCAGGCGTCGGGCGCTTGACGGCGCCCCTCCCGGCCGCCATCTCCAGGGCGTCGCACAGGAAAGGAGACCCCATGTCGGACCGCTCGGAGCAGACCAACGTTTTCGGCGATGCGCTGACGCCGTGCAGTGAAAACCCGCGCACCGGCTTCTACCGCACCGGCTGCTGCGAAACGGGGCCCGAGGACCTCGGCCTGCACCTGATCTGCGCCGAGATGACGGCTGAATTCCTGGAGTTCTCCAAGAAGGCGGGCAACGACCTGTCCACCCCGCGCCCCGAGTTCGGCTTTCCCGGCCTCAAGCCCGGCGACCGCTGGTGCCTGTGCGCCGGCCGCTGGCGCGAGGCGCACGAGGCCGGCGTCGCCCCGCGCGTGGTACTGAAGTCCACGCACGAGGAAACGCTGGCGGTCATTCCCATGGACGTGCTCAAGGACTACGCCCTGGACCTGACCTGAGACCCAGGCTCACCCGTCCGCCACGGCACAAACCGCGGCACGGCCACGGTCAGGACCGCTGCCACACCGGCCGCACCGGCGAGGGCGATCAGGATCGGCGCCCATTCCATGGGCCGGAACACGCCGAGCCCGATGATCACCAGCAGGATCGGCATGTCCAGGAAGTGGGTGAAGACGCTCAGCCGCGACTCCCGCGCCTGCGTCAGGGCCGCGCCGGGGACGGATCCGGCCTCCCGGGTCAGGCGGTTGAGCTTCAGGAAGGCGAGCCGGGTGATGGTGTTGCCCTCCACGAATTCCAGCGCGAACAGGGCGACCATGGCCAGCAGCCACGGCTGGCCGAACAGGCCGTCCCAGCCGTGGACGGCCCAGATCATCCAGGTTCCGGCCGCGCCAAGCAGCACCGCGCCCGGCACCACCAGCCCGTCATAGAACAGCGCCACCAGGGCCGCGGACTCGCGGGCGGCGTCCATTGTGAGCGCCCGGCGGCCGCGCAGGTCGCAGACGAAGACCCCCGCCAGTCCGGCGAACATCAGCATCACACCGATCAGATGCCCGAAGCGGGCCAGGTCGAAGGCGGTCATGACAGCGCCTCCGTCCGCCGGCGCGACGGGCGCGCGATGGACAGGACCAGGATCGCCAGAATCAGGGCTACGTTGACCGGGCCGGCGACGGCTTCCCGCGCCAGGGCGTCGGGTGCGAAGGCGCCGGCGGACGCCGCGTCGGCTATGTGCGCGCCGGCCGGCATCAGGACCAGCAGGCCATTGGCGGCGGCCGCGGCGACCAGCACCAGCTTCACCTTCAGCCACACCGGGCAGGGCCGCGGCAGGCGCCAGGCCATGAAAACACCGCTCAGCCCCATGAGGACGAGGCCCGGGATCAGCACGAACCGGGTGCCGGTGTCCTTCAGCACCATCAGGGCATGGTAGCCGGAGGGCTCGTTGGGGTCGGCGACGGCGGACACCAGTACGTGCGACAGGACGGTGCCGACGAAGGCGGCCAAGCCGATCATGTGAGCGGTTCTGGCAAGGGTGCGCATGGCAGAATTCTCCCGGTTGCGAGGCCGGAAAAGCCTGCCATAGCATTCCATGCTATACCATGTATTTATGCGGCGGCGTCTCGGACCCTTGCCATGCCAAGCACTTACGGCCATGCTGTCGGCGCCATGACCATCGAAGACTCCTGGACCATCGACCGCGACTCGGGTGCCGGCCCCTTCCGGGTGGACGACAGTCCCGGCTTTCTCATCAACCGGGCCGCCCGCCTGTTCGCCCAGGCGCTGGGGCAGCGGCTGGAGCCGCTGGGCCTGACCACCGGCGCCTTTCCGGTATTGCTGGCGCTGTGGGCGCGGGACGGCCGCAGCCAGCGCGAGATCGCGCGCGACCTGCCGCTCGACGAGACCACGCTCGTGCGCACGCTCGACCGCATGGCGCGCGACGGGCTGGTGGTGCGCGAGCGCGACCCCGCCGACCGCCGCCGCATGATCGTCCACCTGACGGATCACGGCCGGGCCCTGCGCGAGCCGGCCCTGGCCGCCGCCGACGCCGTCAACGCGCGCGCCGAGGCCGTCCTGCCGCCCGAGGACCGGCAGAAGGCTCGCGATCTGGTGCGGGCGCTGGCCGCGGGGCTGGCGCGGTCAGTCGATGAAGGCGACGCGGGATAGGGCCACGTCCGCCGGCGCGTCCTTCTCCGTCGCCACGATGGCGAGGCGCGTCAGGCGGGTCGGGTTGAGCGGCGCGTCGGTCTTGTTGGCCGTGAAGGCGGAAAACGGCACGGTCATCCGGTGCCAGGCGCCGTCGCCGGCCTCCAGGGGCGCCCGGTAGCTCTGCCAGGGGCGCGACAGGTCGGCCGTGCGCAGCGACAGCACATAGCCGCCGCCGACACCCCGCACGTCGACCTCCAGGCCGCCGAAGCCGGACGCATCCACTTCGCGCCCGAAGCGGCAGCCCAGCAGCAGGAAGCCGCCGTTGTTGGCCGACGACACCTCTCCGGTCAGGCGCAGGGCCGCGCGGCCCTCGACGTGCTCGACCACGGCGCCACCCTCGGAAACGCCGCCCATGACCTGGTCCGTGGCGACATACCACTGCCCGGCGGGAACCAGTCCTTCGCCGCTGGCGACGTCGGTGATGAGCATGTGGGGCGCCTTTCCGTCCTTGAATCCGTTCCCCTTACCTGGGATGCCGGGCGCGGCTCTGCAAAGGCACGCCGGGGACCGCGCCGTGCCGTCATCATGATGCCGCGGCCGCCAAGTCGCGGCTGACATAGCCGTGGAAGTCGACCGGCGACATGGGCTTTCCCCAGAAATAGCCCTGCCCCAGGTGGCAGCCCTCGGCCTTGAAGAAGGCCGCGTGGTCGGCGGTTTCGATGCCCTCGGCCACCACCTCCAGCCCGAAGTCGCGGGCGATGTTGAGAATGGCGCGGGTGATGCGCACGTCTTCGTCGTTGCGCAGCATCTCGCGCACGAAGGACTGGTCGATCTTCAGGCAGTGTACCCGCAGGCGCTTGAGGTAACTGAGCGACGAGTATCCCGTGCCGAAATCGTCGATGGCGAGGCTCACCCCCAGGTCGCGCAGGCCGTCGAGCATGCGCATGACCTTGGCGGCGTCGGTCATGATGACGCTTTCGGTGATCTCAACCTCAAGGTGGCGCGGCTGCAGGCCGGAGTCGCGCAGGGCCCGCGCCACCATCTCCACCACGTCCTGGCAGAGGAACTGCACGGCCGAGACGTTCACCGCCACCTTGAGCGGCGGCAGGCCCGCGTCCAGCCACGCCTTGTTCTGTCGGCAGGCCTCGCGCATCACCCACTCGCCCAGGGGCGCGATGAGGCCGGAACGCTCCGCCACCGGGATGAACTGGTCGGGGCGGATGCGGCCGCGCTGCGGGTGGTCCCAGCGCACCAGCGCCTCCATGCCGACGCAACGGCCCGAGGCGATGTCGATCTTGGGCTGGTAGACCAGCGAAAACTGACGGTTCTCGATGGCCCGGCGCAGTTCGCCGCGGATGGCCTTGCGTTCCTGCTGCTGTTCCGACATGCGGGGCGCATAGACGCTCACACCCCCGCCGGCGCCGTGGCGCTTGGCGTCATGCATGGCCATCTCGGCGCGCTGGAGCAGGTCCTGGGGGCGCCGGCCGTCGCGCGGGTGGAAGCTGATGCCGAAAGTGCCCTTGACCTCGATGGTCAGCCCCTCGACATCCACCGGCTGGCCGAGACCCTGCGACAGCTGCTCCACATAGTTCACCAGCAGATCCTCGTGCGCCTCGGTCATGGCCGGGATCACCAGGGCGAAATCGTCACCGCCCAGCCGCGTCACCACGTCGCCCGGCCGCGCCCGGCGGCGCAGGCGCTCGGCCACGGCCACCAGCACGCGATCGCCGGTGGAATGACCGAAGGTGTCGTTGATGTCCTTGAAACCGTCCAGGTTCAGGTAGAGCACTGCGCCGCCCTGGGCCGTTCCCAGCGTGTGGGCGACAGCGTCCTCGAACGCCAGCGTGTTGCCCAGCCCCGTCAGGCCGTCATGCCGGGCCAGGTGGGCGACCCGCGCCATGGCATCGCGGAAGGTGGTCAGCGCATATCCCATGGCCGTGACCTCGTCGCGGCCGCCGACGGGAATGGGATGGTCCAGGTCGCCCGCGGCGATGGCGCGCATGCTGTGGTCCAGCTTCGTCAGGCGCCGCACCACACTGCGACCCACGTAGAGCCATGCGATGAGCAGCGCCGCGAGCATGGCCGCTCCGGCGACCAGGGCAAGGGTGATCTTGCTGCGGCCGAGGGCGTCGGTGGCGGCATCGCGGTCGGCGTCGATACGACGCTGGGCGGTGCGGCTGAGTACACTGATGGCGGAATCCAGCGCCGCCGAATGGGCCTGAAGGTCCACCAGGCGAGCCGCCGCCACCGCGCGCGCCTGGCGCTCCCGCGCCCGCAGATCAATCAGGTTGCCCTCGCCCTCCGCCAGGCGGCGCAGGCGCCGCAGGAACGAATCCAGCGCCTCCGCCGCGCCCGGTGCCAGGGCATCGCCGCCCTGCCGATCACGCAGGCGGTCCACCGCGTCGAGCGTCGCGGCGACCTTGCGGCGCAGGTGCTCCACCTCGGTCGCCGTCGCGGCGTCGCGCACGCTGCCCAGCAGCACGAGCAGACGGTTTATCTCTGTCAGAAACGTCCAGCGGGCACCGGCGTCGGCGGCCGGTTCGCCCACCAGCATCCGGTATTCCTGGTGCAGGACGTCCAGTTGCTCCAGCTGCCGCGCCTGGCGCGCGGCAAGCTCCCACCGCTGCCGCATGGCCGAGCGCAGAAGGGCGAGGCTGGCGCTGATGCGCCCGGACACCTCGGCGACCTTGCGCACCGCGGGCGTGGCGCCCATGGCGTCGCGCAGGCGGCGGTGGGTGGCGATGAAGGCGTCCTCAGCCTGGGCGACGCGCGCCGACTCGGCGGCCAGTTCCGCCTCGCTGCCGGCGAACACCACCGACGCCGCGCTGGCGATCAGCGCGTTGGACCGCTGCGCCAGGCGCGACAGCTCCACCAGGGTGGGAATGCGCTCGCCGGTGATGCGGTCGAGCGTGCCGGCCGTGTTGCTGAAGGTCGCCCACGCCAGAACGCTGACCAGGGCGGTGGCGCCGGCAATGGCCAGGAACGCCGCCCACAACTTGGCGCGAATGCCGAACTGGGGCGCGGGCGGCGGCGGCATGGCCGCGCCGTCGTGGGAGGCGGAGTCGGGGACCGCAAGGGAGCGGTGCGGCGGGGCGGCGGCTCCGGCCATGGGGAGATCCCGGAGTCAGGAGGGAACGATCGGTGTGCCTTATGAGCCGAAAGTGTTAGCCAATCGTCTTGATCCGGGCCAGTGACACTTTTTTGGAACACCGCCCGCCCCGCCGCCGTGCCGACAACGGCAGGCCGGCCCTCAGGCCGCCGCCTTGAGATCCTCTTCCAGCCGTCGCGAGCGCTTGGAGACATATTTCCACATCATGGAACCGAAGAACCGCCCGAAGCGGCCGTGCGGACGGATGCCGGCGGCCTTGAGCACCATGTTGGAAGCGCGCTCGACGTGCGGAGCGCGATAGCAGCTGAAAGCCCGCGCCGCATAGGCCAGGTTGGCCGTCTTGCGGTCGTAGGGATGGCTGTCGTCGAAGTTGGCGCAGTAGTAGGCGTAGGACAGTTCGTCGTCCTCGCTCTCCTTGATGCGCGACACCGCAACCATGATCCGCCGCCAGGTCGGGATGTTCTCCCGGTCCAGGTACTTCTTCATGTGGGTGTAGAACATCTTGTAGTGGCGGAACTCGTCGCCGGCGACGCGGTGGCAGATCTCCTTCAGGACCGGCTCCTCCGCCGCGTCGCGCAGGGCGCTGTAGAAGGAACTGGTGCCGGTTTCCACGATGCAGCGCGCGATCAGTTCGCCTGTTCGCGAGCCGCGGGTGGAGGCGTCGACGTCGATGGGAATCTGATAGCCCTCGCGGAACCGGCGGAAGGCATCGCGATAGTCGAAGCTGGGATCGGCCATCTCGGCCCAGCGGCCCAGGGCGTCGCCGTGCTGGATTTCCTCGGCTTCCCAATGGCCGGCCATGTCGGCGAAATAGCTGTCGTCGTGAAACACGTTGCGCAGATAGGCGGTATAATCCGCCGCGTTGCGCTCCACCATGGCGGCAGCCTTGATCACCTTGAGGATCTCCGGATCGACCTTCGACGGGTCGTAGCGGTCCCAGGGAATGTCCTCAAGCGTCCAGTGCTTCATGTCGGTTCCTCGGTTGCAACGTGGTGCCGTCCATTCTGATGATGGGCGTGCCGGCCATGGTTTCAACAACGCGGAAGCGTCGTGTCGCGTCGCACAATTGGTAACGATTCCAATGGGCTTGCCGCAAAAAATGCCGTCGCGCGGCATCCCCGCCCAAAGAGTGCCATCCTGCTTCGCCCGGCCGCCGCAGACGGAACGGAAAGAGGGGCCGGCAGCAGCGCCGGCCCCTCTTTCCAGTTCTTCAGCCCTGGCCCCGGCGTTCTGCCGGCCGGGCCGTTTACCGTCGATCAGGCGATGGCGTCGCGCATGGCCTCGGCGACGGCGACGCTCTTGGCGGCCTGCGCCTTCTCGACGTCGGTGTCGGCTTCCTGCTCGGCGTCGCGGGCGGCCTGCAGGCGCTTTTCGACGGTGTCGCGCGTCAGGTCCGACAGCACGACGGCCTCTTCGGCCAGGACCGTGCAGCGCTCTTCGGTCACCTCGGCGAAACCGCCAGCGACGAAGATCTGGTTGGCGACCTTGCCGTCCTTGTAGATGTCCAGCACGCCGGGGCGCACGGTGGACAGCATGGGAGCATGGCGCGGCATGGCGCCGAAGTTGCCCTCGGACCCGGGCACGATCACCATCTCGACCGGCTCGGAGACCAGCAGCTTCTCCGGCGAGACCAGTTCGAATTCAAGCGTTTCCGCCATGGTTCCTCCGACGGCCCGTATGTGCCGCAAGCGGCGAGTGGGCCCTATACTTCCCGAAAGACGGGGCGCGATCGTGCGGAAACAGGATCGCGCCCCGGCCGTTGCGTGGCATCAACCGACCGCTTACGCGGCTTCGGCCGCCATCTTCTTGGCCTTCTCGACGGCCTCGTCGATGGTGCCGAGCATGTAGAAGGCCTGCTCGGGCATGTGGTCGTAGTCGCCGTTGATGATGCCCTTGAAGCCCTTGATGGTGTCTTCCAGGTTCACGAAGACGCCCGGCGAGCCGGTGAACACCTCGGCCACGTGGAACGGCTGCGACAGGAAGCGCTGCAGCTTGCGGGCGCGGGCGACCGTCAGCTTGTCCTCTTCCGACAGTTCGTCCATGCCCAGGATGGCGATGATATCCTGCAGGGACTTGTAGGCCTGCAGAACACGCTGCACCTCACGGGCCGTCTCATAGTGCTCCTGGCCGACCACCTTGGGGTCGAGCGCGCGGGACGTGGAGTCCAGCGGGTCCACGGCCGGGTAGATGCCCAGCTCGGCGATGGAGCGGTTGAGCACGGTCGTGGCGTCCAGGTGGGCGAACGAGGTCGCGGGCGCCGGGTCGGTCAGGTCGTCGGCGGGCACGTAAATGGCCTGCACGGACGTGATCGAGCCCTTGTTGGTCGAGGTGATGCGCTCCTGCAGGGCGCCCATGTCCGTCGACAGGGTGGGCTGGTAGCCCACGGCCGAGGGGATGCGGCCCAGCAGCGCCGACACTTCCGAACCCGCCTGGGTGAAGCGGAAGATGTTGTCGACGAAGAACAGCACGTCCTGGCCTTCCTCGTCGCGGAAGTATTCCGCCTGGGTCAGGCCGGACAGCGCGACGCGGGCACGGGCGCCCGGCGGCTCGTTCATCTGGCCGTAGACCAGGGCGGCCTTGGAGTTGCCGCCTTCGAGGTCGATAACGCCGGACTCGATCATCTCGTGGTAGAGGTCGTTGCCCTCGCGGGTACGCTCACCGACGCCGGCGAACACGGAGTAACCGCCGTGGCCCTTCGCGACGTTGTTGATGAGTTCCATGATGAGCACGGTCTTGCCCACGCCGGCGCCGCCGAACAGGCCGACCTTGCCGCCCTTGGTGTAGGGGGCCAGCAGGTCGATGACCTTGATGCCGGTGACCAGGATCTCGGTCTCGGTGGACTGGTCGGCGAACTTCGGCGCCTCGCGGTGGATCGGCCAGCGGGCCTTGGTGTTCACCGGACCACGCTCGTCCACCGGCTCGCCGATGACGTTCATGATGCGGCCGAGCGTCTCCGGGCCGACCGGCACGGCGATGGGCTGGCCGGTGGCGGTGGCCTTGGCACCGCGGGTCAGACCGTCGGTGGTCTCCATGGCGATGGTGCGAACCGTCGCCTCACCAAGGTGCTGGGCCACCTCGAGCACAAGCCGCTGGCCGTTGTTGTCAACCTCGAGCGCCGACATGATGTTCGGCAGTTCACCTTCGAACTTGACGTCCACGACGGCGCCCAGGATCTGGGTGACGGTACCGACGTTGTTCTGCGCCATGGAATTAAGCTCCTTACGAACCACGCTTAAGTGGATTTGAATTTCGTATCAGTCAGCGTCTCGCCGGCCGCGCCTTACAAGGCCTCGGCGCCGGAGATGATCTCGATCAGTTCCTTCGTGATCATCGCCTGACGGGTGCGGTTGTAGGTCAGCGTCAGCTTGTTGATCATGTCGCCGGCGTTGCGGGTGGCGTTGTCCATCGCCGCCATCCGGGCGCCCTGCTCGGACGCGGAGCTTTCCAGCAGCGCCGAGAAGATCTGCATGGCCACGTTGCGCGGCAGCAGCTCCGCCAGGATGCCTTCCTCCGACGGCTCGTACTCGTAGGACGCCTTCGGACCGACCGCCGCCTCGTTGGCGTTGGCGGCCTCGGGCACCGGGAACGGCACGAGTTGCTGGCGGGTGACGACCTGGCTGATCGCCGACTTGAACTTGTTGTAGACGACGGTGCAGACGTCGAACTCGCCGTTCTCGTACATCGCCAGGATGCGCGAGGCGATGTCGTCAGCCTCCGAGAACGCTAGGCCCTTCTTGCCCACGCCCTCGTAGCCGTCGATGATCTTGTCCTTGTGGTCGCGCTTCAGCGCGTCCCGGCCCTTGCGGCCGATGGTCAGCAGCTTCACCTGCTTGCCCTCGGCCTGAAGCTCGGCCACCAGGTTGCGCGTGGCGCGCACGATGGAGCCGTTGAAGCCGCCGCACAGACCGCGATCGGCGGTCATGACGACCACCAGGTGCACCTCGTCCTTGCCCGTGCCGGACAGCAGCTTAGGCGCACCGGGAAGGCCGGCCATGGAGCCGGCCAGCCCACCCAGCATGCGGTCCATCCGCTCGGCGTAGGGACGGGCGGCCTCGGCGGCGTCCTGGGCGCGACGCAGCTTGGACGCCGCCACCATCTTCATGGCGGAGGTGATCTTCTGCGTCGACTTCACCGAGGCGATGCGCCCGCGAAGGTCCTTCAAGCTTGCCATTGGGTGTTGACCCTTCCTTCAGCCGTTGCGGATGCCGTCGATTACGCCGCGAAGGACTTCGCGAAGTTGTCAAGGAAGCTCTTCAGCTTGTCCTTGACCTCGTCGGTCAGCTTCTGCTCGGTCCGGATCGTCTCCAGGATGTCCGGCGACTTGGCGTGCATCTCGTGCAGCAGCTCCCGCTCGAAGCGGTTCACGGCCGAGACCGGCAGCTTGTCGAGGTAGCCGTTGGTGCCGGCGAAGATGGACACCACCTGCTCTTCCACCGCCAGCGGCGAGAACTGCGGCTGCTTCAGAAGCTCGGTCAGGCGCTCGCCGCGGCTCAGCAGTTTCTGCGTGGCCGGGTCGAGGTCGGAGGCGAACTGCGCGAAGGCGGCCATCTCGCGGTACTGGGCAAGCTCCAGCTTGATGGTGCCGGCGACCTGCTTCATGGCCTTGATCTGGGCCGAGGAGCCCACGCGCGACACCGACAGGCCGACGTTCACGGCCGGGCGGATGCCCTTGAAGAACAGGCCCGTCTCCAGGAAGATCTGACCGTCGGTGATGGAAATCACGTTGGTCGGAATGTAGGCGGAGACGTCACCGGCCTGGGTCTCGATGACCGGCAGAGCGGTCAGGGAGCCGGCGCCGTTCTCGTCGTTGAGCTTCGCGGCGCGCTCCAGCAGGCGGCTGTGGAGGTAGAACACGTCGCCGGGGAAGGCCTCGCGGCCCGGCGGGCGACGCAGCAGCAGCGACATCTGGCGGTACGCCACGGCCTGCTTGGACAGGTCGTCGTAGAAGATGGTGGCGTGCATGCCGTTGTCGCGGAAAAACTCGCCCATGGTGCAGCCGGTGTACGGCGCCAGGAACTGCATCGGCGCCGGGTCGGACGCCGTGGCGGCGACGATGATGGTGTAGTCCAGCGCGCCGTTGTCGGCGAGCGTCTTCACCACCTGGGCCACCGTCGAGCGCTTCTGGCCGACCGCGACGTAGATGCAGAACATCTTGTCCTTGTCGGACTTGGCGGCGTCGTTGATCTTCTTCTGGTTGATGATGGTGTCCAGAATGATCGCGGTCTTGCCGGTCTGACGGTCGCCGATGATCAGCTCGCGCTGGCCGCGGCCGATGGGGATCAGGGCGTCGATGGACTTGATGCCGGTCTGCACGGGCTCGTGCACCGACTTGCGGGGGATGATGCCCGGCGCCTTCATCTCGGCGCGGCGACGCTCGGAGCCCGTCAGATCGCCCTTGCCGTCGATGGCGACACCCAGGCCGTCCACGACACGGCCGAGCAGCTCGTGCCCGACGGGCACGTCCACGATGGTGCCGGTGCGCTTGACGGTGTCACCTTCCTTGATGGTCACGTCGGACCCGAAGATCACCACGCCGACGTTGTCGGACTCGAGGTTCAGGGCCATGCCCTTGATGCCGCCCGGGAACTCGACCATTTCGCCGGCCTGCACGTTGTCCAGGCCGTGGATGCGGGCGATGCCGTCACCGACGGACAGGACCCGGCCGATTTCCGCGACGTCGGCCTCGGTGCCGAAATTGGCGATCTGTTCCTTAAGGATAGCGGAGATTTCCGCGGCGCGGATTTCCATCACCCAACCCCTTTCATGGCGAGCTGAAGTCGTTGCAGCTTCGTACGGAGAGAATTGTCAATCATGCGCGAGCCGACGCGGACGACCAGGCCACCGATAAGGCCCGGATCGACCCGGGTCTCGAGGGCCACGTCCTTGCCAACGGCCTGCTTCAGGGAAGCGGCCAGGGCCTCGGCTTGCGCGTCGGACAGCGGTTTGGCGGAGACGACCTCGGCGCTGATCTCGCCACGCTTGGTGGCAAGGCGCTCAAGGAAGGCGTTGATAACGGCCGGAAGAGCGAACAGGCGGCGGTTGGTCGCCACCAGGCCCAGGAAGTTGCGGGTGACGCCCTGCATCCCGGCCTTGTCGGCCAGGGCGGCGACGCCCTTCGCCTGCTCGGTCCGCGACAGCACCGGGCTGTCGATGAACCGGCGGAAGTCGGCGCTTTCCGCGACCATGGTCTTCAGGCCGCGCAGGTCATCGGCCACCTGGTCCAGAACGCCCTTTTCCTCCGCCAGCTCGAACAGCGCGGACGCGTAGCGGTCGGCCAGGCCGGATGATGCTGATTTGGATGCCACGTGCGACTAGCCCCGTTTTAGTGCGTTTCGGACACCGGAAGAATCGCTTAACGACTTGAATTAGCTCGCATATGCGCGGCAGCGCCAAGCTAGTCCCCCGCAAGCGCGTGAGCTAGGTAGCATAACCGCCATGGCAGTGCAAGCACTCGGGACAACCCGTTTGGGCAGGGTCTCCCCCTCCGGCGCGGCGGATTGTGCCACGATGCCCCCTTCAAGGAAAGCCGCAGGATCAAAGAAAACTGTAAGGGTCCACATCGACCTGCACGCGGACCGAATGGGGCACCGTCACGCGGCCCAGCCACGCCGCGACCACGGGCTGCACGCGCACGCCGCGCGGGGCCTTCAGAAGGAACCGCCGCCGGTGCCGGCCGCGCAGCATGGCAAGCGGCGCCGGGGCCGGCCCCAGCACCTCCACGTTCGCCTCGCGGGGCGCCGCACGCGAGAGCCGGGCGCAGGTGGCGTCCACCGCCGCCTCGTCCTCGCCCGAGACGATGAGCGCCGCCAGCCGGCCGTAGGGCGGCATGGACGTGGCGCGCCGCCCCTCGGCCTCCGCCTCCAGGAACTGCGCCGTCTCGCCGGTGACCATGGCCTGGATGACCGGATGCTCGGGCTGATAGGTCTGGAGCATCACCCGCCCCTGTTTGGCCGCGCGCCCCGCCCGGCCGGCCACCTGGGTGAGCAGCTGGTAGGTGCGCTCCGCCGCCCGCAGGTCCCCACCCGACAGGCCAAGATCGCTGTCGACCACCGCCACCAGCGTCAGCTCGGGAAAGTGCAGGCCCTTGGCGAGCACCTGCGTCCCTATAAGAAGGTCGACTTCGTGGGCGGCGATTCGCTCCATCAGCGCCGCCGCCGCCAGCGGCCCGCCGAGCGTGTCGGAGGCAACCACCACCGACCGCGTCTCGGGCCAGCGGCCCACGACCTCTTCCGCCAAGCGCTCCACGCCCGGGCCGCAGGCGGCCAGGCTGTCCTCGTCACCGCATTGCGGGCATTGACGGGGCGTTGGCTCGGAATGGCCGCAGTGGTGGCAGACCAGCCGCCGCACCAGCCGGTGCTCCACCAGCCAGGCGGTGCAGTTGGGGCACTGGATGCGGAAGCCGCAGGTCCGGCAGAGCGTCAGCGGCGCATAGCCGCGCCGGTTGAGGAACAGAAGCACCTGCTCGCCGCGCTCCAGCGTCTCCGTCACCGCCTCCACCACCGGCGGCGCCAGCCAGGAGCGGCCCCAGTCGCCCTTCTCCGGCGGCATGCGGCGCATGTCCACCACATCCACCTCGGGCAGCAGCGATCCGCCGTGGCGCTCGGGCAGGTGGAGCTTGTCGTAGCGCCCCGATTCGGCGTTGAGCACCGTCTCCAGCGAGGGCGTGGCGGACGCCAGCACCACGGGCACGGACCCCAGCTGCCCGCGCACCACCGCCATGTCGCGGGCGTGGTAGGAGACGCCGTCCTCCTGCTTGAAGGCCTGCTCGTGCTCCTCGTCTACCACCACCAGGCCCAGGTCGCGGAAGGGCAGGAACAGCGCCGACCGCGCCCCGACCACCACCGCCGCCCGGCCGTTGGCGACGGCGCGCCAGACGTCACGCCGCCGCGCCTGGGTCAACTCCGAGTGCCACTCCAGCGGCGGCACGCCGAAGCGGCGGCGGAAGCGGGACAGCCACTGGCTGGTCAGGCTGATTTCCGGCACCAGCACCAGCACCTGCCGCCCACGCCGCAGGGCCTCGGCCACGGCCTCGAAATAGACCTCCGTCTTGCCCGAACCCGTCACGCCTTCCAGCAGGGCAACGGAGAAGGCATGGCCGCGGACGCGGGAGCGCAGGTCCTCGGCGATCTCTTCCTGACCAGCCGAAAGGGTGGGGCCCGGATGGTCGGGGTCGGGGCGCGGCGGGTCGAGCTGCGGATGCACCAGGCTCGGCACCAGCACGCCCGCCTGCGCCAGCCCCTTCACCACGCCATCGGAAACGCCCGCCTCGCGCGCCAACTCGCCCGCCGGCAGGGGCGGCAGGTCGGCGGCAACGTTGAGCACCGCCCGCCGGGCGCGCGTCTCCTTGACGCCGAGAGCGGCCAGGTCCGGCGGGTTCTCCGGGTCGGGCAGGCCGTAGACGGTCAGCGGCCGCGGCTCCTCCAGCGCCTGGGGCACGCTGATCGCCATCTTCAGCACCGCGCCGGGCGGGCTGAGGGTATAGGCCGCCACCCAGTCCACGAAGCGGCGGGTGACGCGCGGCAGGGGCTCGGCGGGCAGCACGCGCAGGATATCGCGCACCTTGTTCTCGGCCACCGCGCCCTCGCCCGCGCCCCAGACGACGCCGATCTCGCGACGCTTGCCCAGCGGCACCTCCACCGGCTGGCCCTCCGCCACCGCCGGCCCGGTGCGCGGCACGCGGTAATCATAGAGCCCGCCCAGCGGCAGGGGCAGCAGCACCCCCACCCGCGCGCCGGGCGGGTAGAGCGGCGCGGCGGCATCGCACGCGCTGGATGCAGAGACTTCGGACATGGGCGCGACTGTGGCGGGGCGGGGTTCCATCCGCTACACTCTAGCCGACCCGGCCGGGGACCGCCACGACAAGTCCCTGAACGGGAAGCGCTTTCCCGAACACCTGATCCTCCCCATCAAAACGGCGATAGTCTCTCCATGAAGTTCTTCATCGACACGGCCGACCTTGCCGACATTCGCGACCTGGCCGAGACGGGCCTGGTCGACGGCGTGACCACCAACCCGTCGCTGGCCGCCAAGGCGGGCATGAAGTTCACCGACCTGGTGAAGGAAATCTGCGACGTCGTGCCCGGCCCCGTCAGCGCCGAGGTCACCGCCCCCGACCACGCCACCATGATGCGCGAGGCCGACCACCTGCGGAAGATCGCCGACAACGTCTGCATCAAGGTGCCGCTGACGCCCGACGGGCTGAAGACCTGCCGCAAGCTGGCCGACGACGGCACCCTGGTCAACGTGACGCTGTGCTTCAGCCCGGCCCAGGCGATCCTGGCGGCCAAGGCGGGTGCTGCCTTCGTGTCGCCCTTCGTCGGCCGGCTGGACGACATCGGGCAGGACGGCCTGCAACTGATCGCCGACATCGTGGGCATCTACGCCAACTACCTGGACATCGGCACGGAAGTGCTGGTCGCCAGCGTCCGCCACCCGATTCACATAACGGAGTCCGCCAAGCTGGGCGCCCATGTGGCGACCATGCCGCCGAAGGTGCTGCGCCAGCTCTACGCCCACCCGCTCACCGACAAGGGCCTGGCCGCCTTCACCGCCGACTGGGAGAAGTCGGGCCTGAAGATCCTGGAGGACTGAGACTTGGCCGAGCAGGGCAACGCCCCCGACGACACGCCCCGTCCGACCCCGCGACAGGTCAAGGCGTACCTGCGGGAGCACCCGGAGTTCCTGACCAACAACATGCCGTTGCTGGCGGAACTGCTGCCCGACCTGTCGCCGGAAAGCAACGTGGTCGACCTGCAGTCGGCCGTGGTCAAGCGCCTGCGGAAAGAGGTGGAGGAGCTGAAGGCCTCGGCCAAGGCGCTCATCACCACCACGCGGTCCAACATGTCGACGCAGGAGCGCACGCACCAGGCCGCCGTCGCGGTGCTGGACGCCGACGGCATGGACAGCCTGGCGCGCATCGTCACCGACGACCTGCCGGTGGTGCTGCAGGTGGACGTGGTGACCATCGCCTTCGAGCCGGGCCTGCCCAAGCCGGCGGCGCTCTACGTCCAGGAACTGCGCGCCGGCGAACTGGACGCCATGATGGGCGAGAACGCTCCCGCCCGCCTGCGCGAAACCGTCGAAGGCGAACAGCCGCTCTACGGCGCCGCGGCGCGGCTGGTGACGTCCGATGCGCTGGTCCGGCTGCAACCTGGCGGCGGCCTGCCGGAGGGCGTGCTGGCGCTGGGCACCCGGACGGAGGGCACCTTCCATCCGCAGCAGGGGACCGAGCTTCTGGGCTTCCTGGCGCGGGTGGTGGAACACACGGTGCGGCGATGGGCGACGGCGGACCAGACGGACCCGGCGTGATCCCGCAGACGGCGGACGAGGAACGGGCGGCGGCGGCGGATGCCCTGCCGCCCGGCCTGCCGCCCGATCCCGCTTTGCGCGATGCCATCGTGCGCTGGCGCCGCTGGCTGACGGCCGAGCGCGGCGCCAGCATCCATACGCTGACGAACTACCAGCGCGACCTGTTTTTCTTCCTGCGGTTCCTGACGGACTATCTGGGCGCCGAACCGTCCCTGGCCGACCTGGGCCGGCTGACGGCGGCGGATTTCCGCAGCTATCTGGCCCACCGCACCGGCGAAGGCATCGCGCGCACCTCGCTCGGCCGCGCCATGAGCACCCTGCGCGGCTTCTACCGCGCCTGTGACCGCATGGGCCTCATGCACAACCCGGCCATCGACCTGGTGCGCAATCCGCGCCCGCCGCGCAGCATTCCCAAACCGCTGGCCGAGGCAGAGGCGATGGAGGTGCTGCCCACGGTGGGCGAGCTTTCCGACACGCCGTGGATCGCCGCCCGGGACACGGCCCTCATCACCCTTCTTTACGGCTGCGGCCTGCGCATCGGCGAGGCCCTGGGCCTGACCGTCGCCGACCGTCCGACAGGGGAAACCATGCGCGTGCTCGGCAAAGGGCGGAAGGAGCGCCTGGTGCCCGTGCTGCCGGCCGTGCGCCAGGCCATCGACGCCTACCTGGCCCTGCGCCCCCATCCCGCCCCGCCCGACAGCCCCCTGTTCGTGGGTGCGCGCGGCGGCCCCTTGAGCCCGCGGATGGCGCAGCGGACCATGGAAAAGGTGCGCCATCTGCTCGGCCTGCCCGAGACGGCGACGCCGCATGCGCTGCGCCACTCGTTCGCCACCCATCTTCTGGGGCGCGGCGGCGACCTGCGCACCATCCAGGAGCTGCTGGGCCACGCCAACCTGTCGACCACGCAGCGCTATACAGAAGTGGATGCCGCCCGGCTTAAGAGCGTCTACGACTCGGCGCACCCGCGCGCGCGAAAGGGTTGAACGCGGCAACCGCCCCTCCCCCGCGCCCGTTTTGCCGATAAGCCCGCCGCATGTCCCCCGCGGCGGAGATCGGACACCGGAAACGGGAGCAGCTCATGCGACGCGAGAATCCTGGTGAGGTCACCACCGCCGACCGTAGCGGCATCATGAAGGCCTTCCTGCTGACCCTGATGCTGGCGGGCGGCACCATCATCCTGGCCGGCTGCAACACCATGGCCGGTATCGGCGAGGATACCCAGGCCGCCGGCCAGGCGCTCGAGGACACCGCCGAGGACGCGAACGACTAAGGATGGCTGGAAACATGGCATCGCCGGAGATGGACCGCGAGACCTATTGCGCCAATCTCGAAGCGCGGGTCACAGCCCTCCGGCACCGCATCGAAGAGGTGGAGCGCGCGGAGGAGGCCGAGCGGGTGAACACCCCCGGTCATCCTCCGAGCGACACCCTGAAGGACCTCCAGGCCCGGCACGACGACCTGTCGCGCAGCCTGGCGCGGTGCCAGTTCATCGAGGAAGACGATTGGATCAACGCCCGCGACGAGGCGGAATCCGCCTTTGCCCGCGTGGAAAACGCCCTGGAGACGGCCACCGCCCGTTACCGCGGACGCGGCAGCGGCGGAAGCTGAGGGGAGGCGCCCTTACTCCCCGGCCTCGCCCTGCGGCAGGGGATCGGTGGCCTCTATCATGCGCCGGACGCCGCGCGGCACCCGGTGCTTGATGCGGTTCAAGCGGCGGGAGAAGCCGGGCAGCGCGCGCCGGCGCTCGCGGATAACGCGGCGCACGGTTTTCGATTCGCGTGCCAGCAGATACAGCCCCACCGCCACCATGGGAAGGCCGACGGGCACCGGCGTGGGGACCGTCAGCGCCCCCACGATCACCAGCATCCAGCCCAGCCCCAGGCGCACGAGACGCCCCAGCGGCGTGCGGCCGGGCGGCGGGTCGAGGTCGGGAACGGGATCATGGGGCGCGTAAGGGGCGGTCACCGAACGGCATCCTTTTCCTGAACGGTCGCAAGGACGCTCGCACGGAGCCCGGCACGGCGCAAGCGTCTCTATGGTGACGAAACCGCCGCCGCCCCGGGCGGCGGTTCACCGCGACAGGCGCCCGCGCAGGCCCCACGCCATGGCGAGCGGTCCCAGCAGGCCCACCACGCCCACCGAGGCGAAGGCCCAGCCCCAGGCCGCCCGGCCCGGCTCCGCGCCGCCGGCGGCATCCAGCACGACACCCATGACCAGCGGCCCCACGAACGCCGCCAGGAAGCCCACCAGCGAATGCACCGCCAGCGTGGCGCCGCGCCGGCCCTCCTCGGCGTGTTCCACCGCGCCCGTGGTCAGGGCCGCCGAATCGAGTTGGATGAAGCCGGCGTACAGCAGCATCACCACCGCCACCACAGGATAGGAGGCACCCGCCGCCGGTCCGATGGCGAACGCCGTCGCGGCCGAGATCGCCATGTAGGCCATCACCAGGCGCCCGCGCCCCAGGCGCGTCGCCACCTCCGCCCCCGCCAGCGAACACCCGAACGCGACCAGCGCGCCCAGCGTCGCCACGGCGCTCGGCGCCAGCAGGCCGTCGGCATGGGCGGCGGCGCCCGGAAGCGCCGCGGCGAAGGCCAGAAAGGCGACGACCCAGGAGCGGAAGGCAAACAACTCCCACATATGCACCGCATAGCCCAGCACATAGCCCATGGCCGGGCGGTTGCGCAGGACCGGACGGAAATCCAGCAGGCGGGTCGGGGTCGGGTTGGCCTCGGGCGCGCGCGGCTTCAGCGCCAGCATCAGCACCACCGCCACCGCCGCCGCGCCGGCAGCCAGGACGAAGGCGGCGCGCCAGCCGGCCCAGTCCGCCACCGCCGCCGAAGCCGCATAGGACCCCGCCGTGCCCAGGCTGAAGCAGGCGGTGTAGAGCGGCACCACGCGCGGCCGCACCTGCGGCGAGACGCGGTCGACCAGCACGCGCAGCCCCGGCATGTAGGTGCCCGCCAGCGCCGCGCCGCCCAGTGCCCGGAACACCAGGGCCGCCCAGAACCCGTCGGCCAGCAGCGCGAATCCGGCGCAGGCCGCCACGTTCGCCGCCGCGCCGGCCATATAGACCCGGCGGGCGTCCATGCGGTCGGTCAGGCTCACCAGCACCGGCGCGGCCAGGGCATATGCGGCGAAGTAGACGCCCGAGATCCATCCGGCCTGGGTGTTGGTCAACGCCCAGGCCTCCATGAATCGGGGCAGCAGGGCCGGAAAGGTGAAGACGCCCACCATGGTGCAGACCTCGGCGAGGCAGACGGCGGCGACAAGCTTGGTCAGGGCGGGAGACATGCACCGGCTATACGCCGTCCGCCACCGCCTGAAAAGGGCCGTTGCCGTGTGCGTCGATCGCGATCCGCCGGACCGTCTCGCCCGTTTCTATCAACCCAGGCGCAATCAACCCAAGGAGACATTCGCCATGACCCGGACACGCCCGCCCGGATCGGACCATCCCATCTCCATCGTCCCGGCGCCCAACCCGGTCGAGGTGCGCCTTGGAGAGACCATCGTGGCCGATTCCACCGCCGCCAAGCGCCTGAAGGAACAGGGCTACCCGCCGCGCGACTACGTCCCGCGCGAGGATGTGCGCATGGACCTGATGGAGCCGACCGAGACCCGCACCTTCTGCCCCTTCAAGGGCGACGCCACCTACTACGCCGTCGTCACGCCCGAGGACCGGCGCGAGGACGTCGCCTGGTCCTACGAGGACCCGCCGGAGTGGATGGCCGACATCAAGGGCCATCTGTGCTTCTACGACGAGCGCCTGGACGGCTGACGCCGCCGACACGGACACCGTCGCCCGCTGCGCCCTGCAAAAAACCCGCCGAGCCTGGAAGGCCGGCGGGTTTCCGCGTGTGATGCTCGGGGCACCGTCGTCGGGATGCGCGCGTCAGCTCAGATCGCCTTCGCCCATCTGCATGGAGCTGCGCAGGTTGGCGCGGCCACGCGACAGGCGGGACTTCATGGTGCCCACCGGCAGGTGCGTTTCATCGGCCGCCTCGCTGTGCGAGCGCTCTTCCATGCCCAGCATGTGGACGGCGGCGCGCTCCTGTTCCGACAGGCCCTCCATGGCGGCCACCGTCTCCTTGAGGAAGACGCTGTGAACCTGACTGGGGCGCGCGGCGGTGTTTTCGTCGTGCACCGCCTGCTGCATGTACCGCATCGAGACGGCCTCGCGGCGCTTCTGGCTGATGAACACGTTGCGCATCATGGTGAACAGCCAGCTGCGCAGGTTCGTGCCGGGCTTGTAGAGGTGCCACTTCAAAAGCGCCCGCTCTACGCAGTCCTGCACAAGGTCGTTGGCATCGGCCTCGCTGCGGGCGAGCGAGCGGGCATAGCGCTTGAGGTCGGGAATCTGATCCTCGATCTGCTGGTTGGCGGCCATGCTCATCGCGAACTCCCTTCGACGTTCAAATCCTTGCGTCGCGGACCATCTGGACCGGGTGGCCGGCTGCTGCCGTCGACGTCATGGCCAAAGGATGGATCGGGACCCCGTAAAGCCTCCATGCGGGGATGTCCGCCCCAGCATAAAAAGAACGTTGGCGCCTGCCCGGCCTTCCCGCGTCCCTGGAAATCGCGGGGCCATAGGCGGAAAAGCGCGTCGCACGCGGGTCTTGCGCCCGGACGCCCCGCGGTGGGGAAGGCAGACTAACGCGCCGAGACCCCGAGTCGCTGCATAAAGAAGGCATAAAAAAACGGCGCCCCGTAGGCGCCGTCGAACCCTTTGCGGCAGGCAGCCGGCCGTGGTCAGTCCAGCGGATGCGGCCGGTCGAGCAGACCCTCGGCCAGTTCCACCCGCGACAGATGGCCGCGCGCCTGCTCAGCCTCTTCGCGCGTCACCTCGTTGGACGCCGAGCGCACCTGCGCGTTGCGCTTCCAGCGCTCCAGGATGACGCGCTTCTGCTGGGCAGTCAGGCGGGCGTGGGCGGCGACCTCGGTCGGGTCGTCAAAGACCGTGGCGGGGTCCAGCATGGCCGCCTCCAGGTCGATGGGGCGTTCGTTGTCGCTCTCGGCCATGGCGTCCTGCCCTTGTTCCGTTGCTGTCGTCGCGGTTCTCGCCCACAGCCTACGAGTCGCGGGGGGAGGCGGTTCCCGGCGCGCGCCGCGGCGACGCCGAGCGGCGCGACCCGTCCCATGAGCCGCGCTCGGACGCCGAACCCTGGCCGCCGGCAAAAGCGACGCCGACACCACCGTGACCCGGGGCGCGGCCGTGATCGGGCGCCCGCCCGGCCAGGCTCCCTTGCGTGCCGTCGGGGCGGAGACGGCGGATCATCACCGCGACGCCGGCAATGGCGAAGCTGGCGGCGAAGATGACGGCCAGAAGCCGCGCCAGAGCGGCCGCTCCGGGCTCCCCGCCATCCTCAAAGGAGGTGAAGCCGAAGAGCCCGGTAAGCACCGCCAGAATGAAAAATGTCATCGCGGCATAAGTCATGGCATCGGGCCTTGCGTCTCTTTCCTCTCGGCCGACCGCCGGCCGTGCCAGTGGCGCGGTCTTTTACAACGTCTCAGATCGCGTCGGGTGCGGCGGAAAAGCCGCCGTTTGTGTGCGCGCGATATTATTTTGAACGCGACGGTACGGAATCGGTTGCGGCCGGCACAACCGCTTCACCGACGATATTGCAGTGCAGCAACGTCATCCCTTTCGGGAACCGACGCACACGAAAAGGCCCGAAGGCCGCGCAACGCGCGGCCTTCGGGCTGATGAAGCCCCACATCTAAAGGCGTAGGATCGGCAAAAGATTTTATTCAAAGGCACGTCGGCCGCGGATGTCCCGTCTCGGCTTCGCCGGCCGCCAGCACCGCAAGGAACGCCTCCACCACGCGGGGATCGAACTGCTTGCCCGACTGCTCCCGCAGGTAGTCGAGCGCCTTTTCCTGCGGCCACGGCTTCTTGTAGGGGCGCTCGCTGGTCAGCGCATCGTAGACGTCGACCACCGCCACGATTCGCGCCGCCAGGGGAATGGCCTCGCCGGCAAGCCTGGCAGGATAGCCGCCGCCGTCCCAGCGCTCGTGGTGGCCGGCGGCGATCTCTGCGCCCATGGACAGGTAGCTCGAACCCTCCACCAGCTTGGCCGCCCGCTCCAGGATCATCCCGCCGTTGGCGGCGTGGGTCTGCATCACCGACCATTCGTCGGGGTCCAGCCTGGCCGGCTTCTGGAGGATGGCGTCGGGCACGGAAACCTTGCCCACGTCGTGCAGGATGGACGCCATGCCCACCTGTTCCAGGAACAGGTCGTCGATTTCGGCGGTGTAATGGCCGGCGTCGCGCAGGGTGCGGGCGACGGCCTCGGTCATGCGCTCGACCCGCAGGACGTGCTCGCCGGTATCGGTGTCCTTGTGCTCGGCCAGGTCGGCGAGCGCCACAACAGTCGCCTGATGAGCGCGCTTGAGCTGTTCGTACAGGTGGATGTTGTCGAAGCCCACCGACACCTTGCCGATGAACACCTCCACCAGCTGCTGGTCCAGGGGCGTCAGGGTGCGGCCGGTGCGCAGGTAGGCGACGGCCTCCCGCGCGTTGGGGGTGCGGATGTAGAGCACCATGTGGTCGGGGCCGTAGATGTGTTCGCGCGCCGCCATCGCCGCGTTGACCGCCTCCACCACCGAGGCGTCGGCGAAATCCTCCAGCGTCGCCTCGTCCACCCCCTCGAAGGTGCCGGCACCGGCCAGGATGAAGATGCGCTGCGCGTCGTCGCCGCGGGCGCCGGGACGGCCGCGCTGGGCGCAGACGATGCCGCTGACCGGCGTGCCCAGCACCGCCGACAGCTGCGTCAGCACGCCGCTCGCAAACAGGCTCATGCTGCGCAGGCGGAACAGGCTGGCCGAGGCGTCGATGATCTTGCGCAGGCCCAGACGGCTGACCTCAAGCGCCAGGATATCCTCGTAGGACCGCAGCGCCGCCACCAGCGTGGTGAACAGCTTCTGCGACGTCAGTTCCGTCTTGGCCTTGTAGTCGTTGATGTCGTAGGCCAGGATCACGTCGCGCTCCGGCGCCTGGCCGGGCTGGCCGGTGCGCAGGATGATGCGCACGGCCTGGTTGCCCATGGTTTCGCGGATGTCGCGCACCAGCCTGAGCCCCGCGTCGTCGGTCTCCATCACCACGTCCAGCAGCACCACCGCGATGTCCTGGCGCGCCGCGACGATCTCGCGCGCCTCGGCGGCGGAATGGGCCGACAGCATGGTGATGCCCCGCCCCTTGAAGCGAATGTCCGACAAGACCATCGAGGTCACGGCATGGACCTCCGGCTCGTCATCGACCACCAGCACCACCCAGTTCTCCGCCGCCGGCAGGACCGGCGTCGGCGCCCCGCCCGCCTCGGGCTCGCCGCCGGCTTTCGCGGGCGTCGCCGGTTCCGGGACCGTGTCGTCCACCAGGAAGTCGTCGTCGTCCTCGAACAGAAGATCGTCGGTCATGGTCTCGTCTCCTGGCCGGATGGCGGTCTTGTCACTGGAGGAAGTCGTCATGCCGCGTCCGTCTCCGGCACGCGCGGGAAGCGGACGGTGAAGGTCGTGCCACGGCCCGGAGCGCTGTCGACGTCGACGGTGCCCTTGAGCGTCTGGCGCACGATGTTGAACACGATGTTCAGCCCGAGCCCCGAGCCGCCGCTGCCCCGGCGGGTGGTGAAGAAGGGCTCGAAGATGCGCGACAGGTGGTCGGGCGGAATGCCGCGGCCGTCGTCGCTGTAGCGCAGTTCCACCCGCGCGCCGTCGTCGATCAGCCCGCCCTCGACCCGTATGGTGCCGGCGGCGTCGGCGTCGTCGCCCCAGGCGTGGATAATGGAGTTCATGACCAGGTTGGTGATGACCTGCGACAGCGGTCCCGGCCAGCCGTCCACCTCGATGTCCGCCGGCACCTCGCAGAGCACCGTGTGGCGGGTGCGCTTGAGCTTGGGGCCCAGCGACAGCAGCACCTCGTCCACATAGGTGCGCAGGTCGAAGCGCCGGCGCTCGTCGCTGGTCTGGTCGACGGCGACCTGCTTGAAGCTCTGGATCAGGTTGGCGGCGCGCTGGGTCGAGGTGAGCATCAGCTCGGTGGACTGCATGGCGCTGCCCAGATAGCTCTCGAAGTCCGACCGCTTGACCTTGCCGGTCTCGAAGACGGTCTTCAGCGCCACCGTCTTTTCCTGAAGGAAGGTGGCCGTGGTCACCGCGATGCCGACGGGCGTGTTGATCTCGTGCGCGACACCCGCCACCAGTCCGCCCAGGGACGCCATCTTTTCGGCCTCGATCAGGCTCGCCTGCGTTGCCTGCAGATCGGCCAGCGCGCGCTCGGCCTCGTCCTTGGCCCGCTGAAGCTCGGCGGCCATGCGTTTGCGCTCGGTGATGTCGGCGGCCGTCACCAGCATGGCGTCGTGGCCCTGGTAGGTGAAGGCGTGGGCCGACAAGAGCACCCACATGCGGCGGTCGGTGCCGATGGGGCGCCACTCCACCTCGAAGCCGTCGACCACCTTGTGTTTCCGCACCTTGTCCACCAGCCGACGGCGATCCTCCGGGTCGACGTAGAGCGACAGGGCGTTGCCGCCGCCCTCGCAGCCGACGCACAGGTTGTAGGTGTCCTGGCTGTGGCTGTTGACGTAATAGATGGCGCTGTCGATCGTCGAGGACACGATGATCGGCAGCGGGATCGCCTCCAGGATCTCGGTGATCGCCTGCTCCTGGCGGCGGCGCTCGGAGACGTCGGTGAAGGTGCGGATGAAGCCTCCGTCGGGCAGCGTGGTGGTGCGGGCCTCCAGAATCGTGCCGTCGGGACGGCGGACTTCGTGAGTGCGTCCGTCCACGCGCGCCGTTGCGCCCAGGAACCGTTCCTTCACCTCGCTCCACGGCGCGTCCACGTCGCCGCGGTCGTGCAGGTGACGCAGGATGTCCTCCACCCCCGCGCCGGTGTGGCAGACCGAATCCGGCAGGCTGAACATGCGCTGGTAGCGGTGGTTGAAGGCCATCAGCCGGCCGTGCGCGTCGGCCATGAAGATGCCCTGCTCCATGTGCTCCAGCGTCGCCGACAGAACGGCGCGCTCCTGCTCCACGCGGGCCTCTGCTTCCTTCACCTCGGTGCAGTCGCCGACCGATCCGGTCAGCCGGATGGCGCGGCCTTCCGCGTCGCGCAGCGCGATGCCGTGCTGGCGCACCCAGCGCCAGCCGTCATCGCCGGTGCAGAAGCGATACTCGCAGACGAAGCGTTCGGTGTCGCCGCGCAGGTGGCGGACGTGGGCGTCGCGGTAGGCAGGGTAATCCTCGTCGTGGATGCGCCGGGCCCAGCCGTCGGGCGTCATCTCGTCGTCGACGAGGCCGAAGATTTCCGACGCCCGCTCGGAAAAGAAGATGCAGTTGTTGGGAATGTCCCAGTCGTAGATGCCGTCGTTGGTCGACCGCAGGGCGAGCTGGTAGCGCTCAAGGCTGCGCCCGGCCTCCTCGCTGGCCGCCGCCTTGCTCTCTCCCTCCGACGCTGCCGCTCGGGCCAGCACGCGCGCAGGCGTGTCGGGTGCCCGGATGGCCTCCGGCATGATCCTGTCCTCCCTGCGTCCCTATCGGCGCCTTCAGGCGCTCTTCACGCTGCCCTTAGCATAGACAAGGGGGGAATGAGTGCCAACCGGATAAATCATAAATTGCAGCAAATCCGGGAAATAAGGCGCAGATGGCACTGCGACCTTGGGCGTAGGAAGGTGGGGACGGCCCGTTCAACCATCCTCGCCATCATTTTCTTCCTCCTCGGGCAGGCCGCCCGCCTCCACCAGCGCCAGAAGGCGGCGGGTGCCCGTCGCGTCCTGCGGGTCGAGGTCCACCACCTTGCGGAGGGCTGCCGTCCCCTCCGCCACGTCGCCGGCGCGCACGCAGACGTAGCCGTAGGCCTTGAGGGCGAAGAGGAAGAACCGCGGCTCCGCCTCCAGCGAATCGAACCGCGCCGGGTCCGGCGCCACCGCCCGCCAGTCCGCCGGAAGGTTGAGGGCGCGCGCCGAGTCGCGCACGCAGGCCAGCGCCACGGGCGCCGCCGCCGCCAACTCGTGGCGGTAGAAATGCGATTTGTAGCGGCCGATCAGAACCGCCCGGTGCCCCGGCGCCAGGGCCTCGGCCTCCGCCAGGGCGGCATCCACGGCTGCCGGATCGTCCCAGCTGGCCGCCGCCACATGCAGGGCCCGTTCCGCCTCCGCCGGCAGGTCGCCACCATAGTAGCGGCGGTTGAGCCAGTCCTCGTCCGCGTCCGGCATGCTTCCTCCCTCCCCCGTCTTTCGTGCCGGGTTCCGCGCGGGATCTCCGGCGGGAGGATATACGCGCCATACCCGGACGGCGCCCGACGACGCACTGACGCATCATGATTTCATAAAATGCTCGCCAATGCGATCGAAGGGCGTAGCGTAAAAGGCGAAGGGGAGGGGGCTTGCACCGCGGACGCCGTATCTGCCCATACCCCCAACGTCCGCGGCGCGAGAGGATGCGGGGCCGATTTCCCCGAGGCGGTTCCGCACCGCCCCTCCTCTTTCCCGATCCGGGAAAGAGGGACCGCCCGATCACACCGGCCGCCG
This sequence comes from Caenispirillum salinarum, assembly GCF_044803115.1. GTDB lineage: Bacteria > Pseudomonadota > Alphaproteobacteria > Rhodospirillales > Rhodospirillaceae > Caenispirillum > Caenispirillum salinarum_A. The sequence continues at coordinate 4,412,150 of NZ_CP085224.1, forward strand.
CGCGTTGAGCGCCGCCAGAAGGGTTCCGTCGTCCAGATAATCCAGCTCGCCGCCCACCGGCACGCCCTGGGCGAGGCCGGAAACGGTCACGCCCTCGGCCTCCAGGGCATCGGCGATGTAATGGGCGGTCGTCTGGCCGTCGACGGTGGCCGGCAGGGCGAGAATGACCTCGGTCACCGCGTCCTCGCGCACCCGCGCCACCAGCTTGCCGATGGCCAGGTCCTCGGGCGCCACGCCCTCCAGCGCCGACAGCAGCCCGCCCAGCACCTGATAGCGCCCGCGGAAGGCCGAGGTGCGCTCCAGCGCCCACAGGTCGGACACGTCCTGCACCACGCAGATAAGGCTCTTGTCGCGGCGCTCATCGCGGCACACCGCGCAGGGGTCCTGCGTGTCGTAGTTGCCGCAGACGGTGCAGGTGCGCACCGATTCGGCCACCGCCGTCAGGGCCTCGGCGAGCGGCAGCAGCAGGCCCTCGCGCTTCTTGATGAGCGCCAGCGCCGCCCGGCGCGCCGACCGGGGGCCCAGCCCCGGCAGGCGCCCGAGCAACTGCATCAGGCGGTCGATCTCGGGCCCGACCATGGGTCAGGCTCCCAGCGCGCGCGGCGGCAACAGGATCATGCCAAGGACCGGAGACCGCCTCAGAACGGCAGCTTCATGCCCGGCGGCAGCTGCATGCCGCCGGTGACCTTCTGCATTTCTTCCTGCATGGCGGCTTCCGCCTTGCCCTTGGCGTCGGTGTGGGCGGCGACGATCAGGTCCTCCAGGACCTCCACGTCCTCGGGATCGACCAGGGACTTGTCGATCTTCACGCCGCGCATCTCGCCCTTGCCGTTCAGGGTGACGGTGACCATGCCGCCGCCCGACGTCCCCGCGACCTCCAGCTCGCCCAGCTTTTCCTGCATTTCCGTCATCTTGGACTGCATCTGCTGGGCCTGCTTCATCAACTGGCCGAGGTTCTTCATGCGTCGTCGTCTCCAGGATTGTCTGTTGAAGCGTCATCCGCGTCCGGCGCGGGCGCCGGCGCCTCCTCCTCCACCCGCTTGACGGGGCGGATGAGGTCGATCTTGGTGCCCGGCAGGCCGCGCAGCGCCGCCTCGATCAGCGGATGCGCCGCGACGGTGGCGCGGGTCTGGTCCTTGAGCGTCGGGTCGCCCTGCTCGGTGGTGTTCACCGTGACCATCCAGCGGGCATCGGTGTAGTCGCGCAACTTCTTGCCGACACGCTGGGCGAAATCCACCGGCACGCCGGCCTGGGTGCGGAACTCAAGCCGCGGCGGCGCGGCGTCGGGCTCGTAGCGCACCAGATGCACGCTGGCTTCCAGATAGCCGGCGATGACGCTTTCGCGGTTGCTCTTGAACAGCTCGACCACACCGGGGAAGTCGCGCGGCACCGGGGCAAACGCCGGTCCGCGCGGCGCCTCCGCCTGCTCGGGCGGCGCGGCGGGCACGGGCGCCGGATCGAAATCGGGCTCGTAGACCGGCTCGTACTGCGCCCCGGCGAAGGGATCGTACTCCGGCTCCGGCTGGCGGGCGGCCGCGAGGCTTGCCGTAGGCGCACCCGAGGGCGCGTGCGGGGCATGAACGGTCTGCGGCCGTCCCGGCGGCGCAGCGGCCGGTTGCCCGCCGCCGCCGCCTCCGCCACCACCGGCGGGCGCGGGAGCCTGCGGCGGGCGCGGCGGCTGGGCCTGGCCCTGCGGCTGCGCGGCACCCTGGCCCTGGGCACGAAGCTTCTCCACCGCCTCGGCCGGGCTCGGCAGGTTGGCGGCGTAGGCCAGGCGGATCAGCGCCATTTCCACGGCCTGGAGCGGGCTCGGCGCGCTGCGGGCCTCGCTCAGGCCCTTCAGGATCATCTGCCAGGTTCGGGTCAGCACGGCCATATGCAGCCGCCCGGCCATGTCGCGGCCGCGCACGCGCTCGGACTCGCTGACCATGGGATCGTCGGCCCCGTCGGGCGCGACCTTCAGGCGGGTGAGCCAGTGGGTGAGTTCCAGCATGTCCTGGAGGATGACGGTCGGCTCGGCCCCGGCGGTGTACTGCTCGCCGATGATCCCCAGCGCCTTGGCGACGTCGCCGCCCATGGCCGCCTCGAACAGGTCGAAGACCACCGCGCGGTCTGCCAGGCCCAGCATGTCGCGGACCTGTTGCTCGGTCACCGTGCCGCCGCCATGGGCGATGGCCTGGTCGAGCAGCGACAGGCCGTCGCGCACCGATCCGTCGGCGGCGCGGGCGACCATGGACAGCGCGGCGGGCTCGATATCCGCACCCTCGCGCTCGGCGATGGCGGCGAAGTGGTTGGCGAGCGTCGACGCCTCCACCCGGCGCAGGTCGAAGCGCTGGCAGCGCGACAGCACCGTCACGGGCACCTTGCGGATTTCCGTGGTGGCGAAGATGAACTTCACATGCTCCGGCGGTTCCTCCAGCGTCTTCAGAAGCGCGTTGAAGGCCGCCGTCGAGAGCATGTGCACCTCGTCGACGATATAGATCTTGTAGCGGGCGCTGGTCGGCCGGTAGCGCACGCCTTCCAGGATTTCGCGGATGTCGTTGACGCCCGTGCGCGAGGCGGCGTCCATCTCCAGCACGTCGACGTGACGGTCTTCCGAAATGGCGCGGCAGTGCTCGCAGACACCGCAGGGCGCGACCGTGGGGCCGCCCGTGCCGTCCTCGCCGATGCAGTTGAGCGCGCGCGCGATGATGCGCGCCGTCGTCGTCTTGCCCACGCCGCGCACGCCGGTCAGCACATAGGCCTGCGCCAGCCGCCCCGATTCGATGGCGTTGGACAGGGTGCGGACCAGGGCATCCTGGCCGATGAGCGTGGTGAAGTCGGTGGGGCGGTACTTCCGCGCGAGCACGCGATAGGCCGCCGGGGCGGCGGTCTTGCTGTCAGGCAGAGGAGTGTCTGTCATCGCCGCCGGCCGGAAACCGCAACCTTGAGGAAGGTGGAAGACTGGACGGCGACCCGGACCGAAACTCGTTACGGCTGCTCCCTTCCGGGCCTGACCGGGTTGGCGAGGAGTCCGTCCGCCGCCAGCCTTCCGACGCGGTTATATCAGGAGATCGGGGGTGATGCGCAAGGGGATATCCGGCTTTTCTTGCAGAGCGGTTACGGATCGGCGGACTCAAGCCCAAGGACGCCCGCCAGCGGCCCCTGCCGGGCGCGTGGGACCTCGTCGCCGCCGCCGGCGTGCTCATCTGCATCGGCGGTCGTCGCCCCCTGCCCCCTGCCGCGCCGTCGCGGCCCTGGCCGGCCGCGCGCGAAAAGCGGCCGGGGCCTGATCCACCGCTTTAACCGACTGCGAAGGTGTGAAATAACCGTCCGCCGGCGGATCACCCGGTGCGCCGGGCGTCGACACGGCGCATCCCGGTGCGCGTCCGTCGCGAACGTTGATCCGGTGGGGGGAGTTGAGGGATACTCGCCCCCTCGTACCGAGGGATTAAGACCGGCGGCAGCGCGCCGCCGTTCCAGGGATCGGAGCATCATGGCCGACCACTCCGCAGCAGCGGCGGCAACACAGCAGGAACCCGCAGGCGACGCCGATGGCGCCGCCTATGAGGCGTTTCGCGCCCGCGTCGCGGACGCCAACATCAACGGCCAGACCCTGCTGGCGACCGATTACCTGAACCACTTCAACGAGATCATCATGCTCCTGGAAATGGTCCCGGACATGCCCGACATGCTGGAGGAATGCCGCGCCTGGGAGCCCAAGGGCTACCAGGACCATTTCCGCGATTCCTCGTTCTCGGACAAGCAGTTGGCGATCGAGGCCTACGACTACGTGCCCGAACGCTTCCGCCAGCCCTTCGAGCAGACCATCGGCCAGATGAACGAACTGGTGGCCCTGTCGCTGGACCGCATGGCCGACGCCCTGGAGGACCCCGACCTTCTGCGCGCCCGCGCCGTCGCCGCCAGCCGGGCGCTGCAACGCCTGATCGACGTCGCCAGCGCCATCATCCACGGCAACGACGTCGCCCTGCACCAGAACGAGATCGACGAGTTGATGGGGTACTGACCCGGCGACGGCCGTCGCCGCCCCTTGCCGCCGGATGTTTGAGGCCACAGGTCAATTGGGGCATGATCCCTCAGCCCCCAAGACCAGAGGACGTTCATGGCCGCCAACCCCTCCCCCTACCACCAGCTTGAAACCCGCTTCGCGCGCCTTTCCGCGCTGGGCGACGCCGCAGGCTTCCTGCACTGGGACGCCGCGACCATGATGCCCGACGGCGGGGCGGACAGCCGCGCCGACCAGCTCGCCACCCTGTCGGCCATCGAGCACGAAATGACCGTCGATCCTCGCGTGGCGGAATGGATCGCCGCGGCCGAGGCCCGCGCCGACGACCTGGACGCCTGGCAGAAGGCCAACCTGCGCGAGATCGCCCGGCTGCACGCCCACGCCAGCGCCGTGCCCGCCCACCTGGTGGAGGCCCTGTCGCGGGCCGGATCGTCCTGCGAGATGACCTGGCGCACCGCCCGCCCGGCCAGCGACTTCGCCGCCGTGGCGCCCAAGCTGAAGATCGTCCTGGACCTGACGCGCGAGATGGCCGAGGCCAAGGCGGAAGCGCTGGGCGTCACGCCCTACGACGCGCTGCTGGACCAGTACGAGCCGGGCGGCCGCGCCGATTCCATCGACATGCTGTTCGCCGACCTGGAATCGGTGCTGCCCAACCTGCTGGGCGAGGTGCTGGAGGCGCAAGGCCGGCGGCCGCCGCCCGTCCGCCCCAAGGGCCCCTTCCCCATCGCGACGCAGAAGGCCGTCGCCGCCCGCTTCATGAAGACGCTGGGCTTCGACTTCGCGCACGGCCGCCTCGACGTGTCCGCCCACCCCTTCTGCGGCGGCTCGTCCGACGATCTGCGCCTGACCACCCGGTACGAGGAAGACGATTTCGCCCAGGCCTTCATGGGCGTCCTGCACGAAACCGGCCATGCCCTCTATGAACAGGGCCTGCCGGCGGACTGGCGCAAGCAGCCGGTCGGCAAGGCCCGCGGCATGAGCATGCACGAAAGCCAGTCGCTGCTCACCGAGATGCTGGCCTGCCGGTCGCGTTCCTTCGCCATCCATGCCGCTCCGGTCCTGCGCGAGGCCTTCGGCGGCGGCGGCCAGGCGTGGGAGGCGGAGAACCTGTATCGCCTGAACACGCTGGTGGAGCCCGGCTTCATCCGGGTCGACGCCGACGAGGTCACCTATCCCGCCCACGTCATCCTGCGCTACCGCCTGGAGCGCGACCTGATCGCCGGCCGGCTGGAGATCGACGACCTGCCCGAGGCCTGGAACGAGGGCATGCAGCGCCTGCTCGGCCTCACCGTGCCCGACGACCGGCGCGGCGTGCTGCAGGATATCCACTGGTACGACGGCGCCTTCGGCTACTTCCCCACCTATACGCTGGGGGCGATGACGGCGGCGCAGCTGTTCCTCTCGGCCTGCGACGCCGAGCCGCGCATCCCCGACTGCCTGGCCGTCGGCGACTTCCGGCCGCTGCTGGGCTGGTTGCGCCAGAACGTCCACCGCCACGGCTCCAGCCTGTCGACGCGCGAGCTTCTGGTGCAGGCCACCGGCGAACCCCTGAGCGCCAAGGCCTTCCTCACCCACCTGCGCGGGCGCTATCTGGAGGATTGATCCCGGCGCGGCGGCGGCGCGTTGATGCTCCATGAGCCTGCGCCGCTGCCTCGCCGTCCTTCTTCTGTTGCTGCCGGCCGCCCCGCCGGCGGCGGCGCAATACGACGTTGCCGGGGACATGCCTGGCGCCGCCACCTTCGGCGACATCTTCGTGATGAACGAGGACGACCCCGGCATCTGCACCGCCCTGGCCGCCGGGCTGGCCGAGCACGCCACCCAGAGCTTCATCCCCGACCGCGAGCCGGCCCTGGCCTCCCGCGTGTTCGCCGAGGCTCCCATCCGGTTCGACGACCTGGGCTGCGGCGAATCGCTCTACCGCGACGTGCTGGACTGCATCGTCCTGCACTACGCCCGCCTTCGGCGCGAACTGCTGGACGACGGCATGGCGGTGGAAGAGGCCCGCCGCCTGCACCGCGAACGGGCGCTGGCCTGCGCGGCGGAAGAGTTCGAGTAAGGCGGGGAGCGTCTCATCTCAAGGCCAACCTTCCTTTTACGACTTCCCCCGTCTCTTTTTCACGATTATGATAGCAACTTCAGACTGTATTTTTTCCTTGATGCGCGGGAGGGGATGGATGCCGATTATGGGAAGGGACGATCTCGAATATGAGTACACCTGGACGACTACGCCCGGCGACAGCCCCAATCATATTCACAGTCCGGACAATAAGCTTCTCAATCGTGCCGAAGGCTACGAAGTATTATATTTTATAAACGAATTTCTCGAGGACGAAAACCTAACCACTAAAGCATCCGGAAAGAAGGCTGAATGGCTTATCCAAGAGCACCTTCCTGACGAGATCCGCGATCGCTATGTGATCCAACTCTGGCTTCGTCGAAACTGGGACCGTAGATTTTGACATCTACCGCCCCTCGGCCGTCCTGTCGCCGCCGCCCTTGGGGCGGGTGAGCTGCCAGATGCGGTCGACCGTCGCGTAGTCCTGGTAGCCCAGCCGGGCGATGGGCTGGATCTTCTCCACGTCCACCCGGCCGTCGGGCGTCAGGGCATCGTCGCGGATGTGCACGCCGACGACCCGGCCGATCACCATGGTGTTGCGGCTGTCGGGGTTGTCCGACGGCAGGTCGATGATCTGGTGCACGCGGCATTCCAGGTGGATGGGGCTCTCGGCCACGCGCGGCGGGGCGACCAGTTGGCTCGGCTCCGCCGTCAGCCCGGCGGCATCCAGTTCGCTTTCGCCGGTGGGCAGCGGGCCGGAGGTGGCGCTGACCGCGTCCCGCAGGGCGTAGGTCGCCATGTTCACCACGAACTCGCCGGTCTCGCGGCAGTTGGCGAGGGTGTCCTTGCTGGGCCCGCCGCCGCCGTGGCGACCGTTGATGGAGATCATCACCAGCGGCGGCTCGCTCGCCAGGGCGTTGAAGAAGCTGAACGGCGCCAGGTTCACCCGCCCCTGGACGTCGACGCTGGTGATCCAGCCGATGGGGCGGGGAATGACGCAGCTCTTGAACGGGTTGTAGGGCAGCCCGTGCGGCTGGCCGACTTCATGGAACATCGCGCATCTCCGAAAGCGCCGCCTCCAGCGCCAGGGCCACGCGCAGTGTGCGCGTGTCGGTGCCCGTCGGCCCGACCACCTGAAGGCCGACGGCGGCCTCGCCGGGACGGTGGACGGGGATCGTCACCGCGCAGCCGTCCAGCACGTTGACCAGCCGCGTGTTGCGCAGCATCAGGCGGTTCCAGTGGTTGTAGCTTTCCTCGTCGGCGTCCACCTGGGCGATGGTGGGCGCCAGCGTCGGCAGGGTGGGCCACAGCAGCGCGTCATAGTCCGCCGCAAGGCCGTTCCACCGGCGCTGGAAGTCCTTGCGCCACAGTTGCAGGTCGACGACGTCGGCGGCGCTCAAGCTCTCCGCCGCCTTCATGCGGGCCAGCACCCGCTGGTCGAAGCGCGCCGCCTCGGCCGCCGCCCGGCCGCGGTGGATGGACCAGGCCTCCACCGTCACCTCCAGCGCCTGACGGGCCACGTAGGTGGGGTCCAGCAGGTCGGCGACGCCCAGGCCGTCCACATGCACGCCGGCGGCGGACAGGGCATGCAGGGCCGTCTCGAAGCGCTCGGCCACCGATTCGTCCATGTCGTCGAGCACCAGCCCCTGGGGCACGGCCACGCGCAGGTCCTTGAGCGGCATGGGCTCGGGCACCGCCGGCTCGCCCCCCGCCAGCACCGCGTCCAGCAGGGCGCAACACGCCACCGTGGGCGCCAGCGGCCCCACCGAGTCCATGGCGTAGGACAGCGGAAAGGCGCCGTCGCGGGACACGCGGGCCTGCGTCGGCTTGAAGCCGGCCAGCCCGCACAGCCCGGCGGGAATGCGCACCGATCCGCCGGTGTCGGTCCCCAGCGCCGCCGCCGCCATGCCGTCCGTCACCGACACCGCCGCGCCGGCCGAGGACCCGCCGGGAATGCGGCCCGTCGCGCGGTCCCACGGGTTGCGCGGGGTGCCGTGGTGCGGGTTCAGGCCGACGCCGGAGAAGGCGAACTCGGTCATGTTGGTGCGCCCGACCACCACCGCGCCGGCCGCCCGCAGGCGGCGCACGGCCGGCGCATCGACGGTCGCCGGCGGATCGTCGGCGCGGACGACCGAGCCGGCGGCGGTCACCTGCCCCTTCACGTCGAACAGGTCCTTCACCGACACCGGCAGGCCCAGCAGCGGCCCGCCGTCGATGCCGGCCGCCCGCAGCGCATCGGCGGCATCGGCGGCGGCCAGCGCCGCCCGGTCGTCGGTCAGGGTGAAGACGCGCGCGCCCTCGCCGTCGGCGTCCTTCGCCCGCGCCAGGCAGGCCTCGGTCAGCGCGCGGGAGGTGGTGCGCCCTTCGGCCAGGTCGGCCAGAAGCGCGGCGATGGGGGTCATCGGGTCCATGGCGCGCCTCCTCACTCGCCCAGCGCCACGCCTTCGCGGCGCGGATCGGCGCCGCCCAGGATGGGGCCGTCCTCGGGCATGGCGATGATGTGCAGGCCGCTGGTCATGTCGGTGACGCGGATGGTGTGGCCGCGCTCCCGCAGGCCACCGGCCAGCACTTCCGCCGGCGTGCCGGCCTCAAGCTCCGTCGGACCGCCGCGGCTTTGAACATGGGGCAGGCTGGCCGCTTCCTGCGGGTCCATGTTCCAGTCGACGGCGGCCATGACCGACCGCGCGGTGTAGCCGATGATGCGCGGGCCGCCCGGAGAGCCGGTCAGCAGCACCGGCCGCGCCGTCTGCCCCAGCACGACGGTCGGCGCCATGGAACTGCGCGGCCGCTTGCCCGGCTCCACCCGGTTGGCGACGGGGCGGCCCTCCTCGTCCTTGGGCGAGAAGGAGAAGTCGGTGAGCTGGTTGTTCAGCAGGAAACCCTTCACGAAAATCCGCGAGCCGAAGGCGTTCTCGATGGAGGTGGTCATGGACAGGGCATCGCCGTACTTGTCCACCACGCTGACCTGACTGGTCGACGGCAGTTCCAGCGCATCGCCATCGCCCAGCGCCGCCGTCTGCCGCGACAGGCCGTTGGGCGTGCCGGGCCGGGGATTGGGGATCAGGCTGTCGGCGCGGATCATCTGGGCGCGCTTGCGCAGGTAGCCCTTGTCCAGCAGGCCCGAGACAGGCACGTCCACGAAGTCGCTGTCGGCGACGTAGCGGTTGCGGTCGGCGAAGGCCAGCCGCTCCGCCTGCGTCAGGAAGTGCGCCGTGCGGACGCTCAAGGGGTTGTTCACCAGCACCGGCGAGACGGTGTCCAGCATGCCGAGGATCTGGCCGACCGCGATGCCGCCCGACGACGGCGGGCCCATGCCGCAGACCAACTGGGCGCGGTAGCTGATGCACACCGGCGGGCGCTCCTTGGCCTGATAGCCGGCCAGGTCGGACAGCGCCAGGTCGCCGGGATTGCGCTCCGCCCCGTTCACCGCCGCCACGATGGCGCGGGCGAGCGGCCCCTCGTAGAAGGCGTCCGCCCCGCCCTCGGCGATGGCGCGCAGGGTGGCCGCCAGTTCGGGATTGCGCAGCACAGTGCCCACCGGCGGGGCCTTGCCGTCCTCGCCGTAGAAATAGGCGCTGGCGGCGGCCATCTTCGGCAGATGCTCCTCAGCCGCGAGCATCTGGTGCAGGCGCGGGCTGACGGCGAAGCCGCCCTCGGCCAGCTTGATGGCGGGCTCGAACAGCTCCGCCCAGGCAAGCCGGCCCTCGCGCGCGTGCACCGCCTCCAGCATGCGCAGCACGCCCGGCACGCCGACCGACATGCCGCCCACCACCGCGTCATAGAAGCCGCGGGGATCGCCGGCGTCGTTGAGGAACCGGTCCGGCGTGGCGGCGGCGGGCGCGGTTTCGCGGCCGTCCCAACTGGTCAGGCGGCGGGTCTCGTCGTCGAAATACAGCAGAAAGGCGCCCCCGCCGATGCCGCTGGACTGGGGCTCCACCAGCGTCAGCACGGCCTGGGCGGCGATGGCGGCGTCAATGGCCGCGCCGCCGCGCTTGAGCATGTCGAAGCCGGCCTTGGCGGCTTGCGGATTCGCCGCCGCGATCATGAACTCCGTCGCCCGCACCGGGTCCTTGGCGGTCCAGCCGGTCGCGATCTCGGGCTGGGCCGCGGGCTCCGGCGGCGGCGCCTGGAGCGCCGCGGGGGGCGGCGCCTCCGGGGTCGCGCAGGCGGCCAGCGTCAGCGCGAAAAGCGCGGCCAAGGGCTTGAAGTGTCTCGGCATTCGGGATCTCCCAGGGATCACTGCGGCAACATCCGACGCGAGCATAACGCCCCCTCCCCCTGTACCGCACGTTTTTTGGGTTGCATGTTGGAATTCTTCCGACTATTTCTTGACTAAGGCACTCCGGTATAGGCGGGGCGCCCCGGCACCCACCGGCCTCCCCTTCAGCCGGTGCGGACAGCCAGAAAATTATCGAGACCCGAAACCCCGGTTTCGGGCGTTGAAGCGCCAAGGGGTCCCCTTCCCCCTTAAGGGGCGGCGGTGACCGGAGCATCATCCCCCTCCGTCGACCATCCGGTCACCGCCGCCCCGAGCGCCTCTTTTCCCTCCATCATGCTTGAGCCGACCGCCCGGAATGCCTCGGGGGTTCGCGTCGTCGCGCGCGCGGTGCTATGGTGCGTGCCGAGACAAGGCCCACCCGCGCAACGCCCGAGGATTTCGACGCCGTGAGCGACAACCGCGAAATGTATGACGAGATCAACGCCCTGGTCGGCAGTATCGCCAAGGCCCTGGAGATGGAAGACAAGCAGGTGGCGCAGGACCTGGAGTCGGGCGCCATCACGATCGCCATGGACGAGGACGAGAACGGCCACCGTTTCATCGCCGTGACCCGCGGCGACCGGACGGCCCGCGTCTACCAGGGCGCCATCCAGTACGACCGCCCGCCGGGAGGGTCCGAGGGCTGAAACGCGAACCTGCCGCCGCCGTCCATCGCCGCCGCGCGCCCCGACGCTCCCGCCACCGGCAAGGGGCTGACCGGCCGTGAAGACGCGGAAGTTCAAGGACGGCGAGATCATCTACGCGGAAGGCGACCGCTCCGACAGCGCCTACATCGTGCAGTCGGGGCGCGTGGACCTCTACCACGACAGCCGGGCCGGCCCCGTTCTCATGGGCACGGCCACGCGCGACGAGCTGTTCGGCGAGCTGGGGCTGCTGGATAATTCGCCGCGAACGGCCACCGCCTATGCCTCCGGCGACGTGGCGGTGAAGGTGATCCCCCGCCGCGAATTCCTGCGCCGCATCGAGGACGATCCGGCGACGGCCATGAAGGTCATGTCCAAGCTGGCCCAGCGCCTGCGCGAGACCGACGACCGCGCCGCCATCGCCTATTGGGGCGGCGACGAGGACGGAGCCGCGGGGTCCGGGCGCCGGCGCCGGGGCGGCGAGGCGACCAACCTGCCCGTGCCCGTCGACGCCTACGGCCTGCCTGAACTGTCCGTCCTGGCCGAGCCGCGCCGCCCCACCCTGCTCGCCCGCCTGTTCGGCCGCTGGCGCTCCTCCAGCGGCGAGAAGCGCGACGGTGCGGTGCGCCCCTTCGAGGTACTGGTCGCCCCCTTCGCCAACGACCCCGAGGACACCCAGCGCCCCCACCTGATCGCCTGGCTTGAGCAGCTGGAGGGCTTTTCCATCCGCGCCCACGGCACGCCCCTGCCGGCCGAGGCGGACCTGCTGCTCATGCCCGGGGAACAGGCGCGGCGCGCCAACGCCAGCGCCCAGCGCTGGCTGGCCGAAGAGCGCGCCGACCTGGTCCTGTGGGGCGCGGTGGACGGCGAAGGCCGCATGGACCGCATCCACATGACAGCCGCATCACTCAGCGAGGAGGAACGCGCCGGGCGGCCGCACCCGCTGCTGTGGCTGCCGGTGCCGTGCTATTTCGACGAAAGCTGGGCGGCGCTGGTGCAGTCGGTGGTCATGGCCGCCATCGAACCCCGCGGCGAGGCCCAGGCGCAGAGCCTGGCCACCCGCCTGCCGGGCTGGCTGGAGGCGGCGCGGGTGTTCATCGACACTCCGGTGGAAGGCCTCTACCAGATCGAGACGGCGCAGATCTTCGCCTGCTACGGCATCGCCTGCGCCGCCGCGGGCACGCTGTCGCCGGGCACCGGCCTGCAGGAATACGGCGCCGACGTGCTGCGCGCCGCCGTCGAATGGACGCCGCAGGAGGACGCCGAGGTCTGGTACTGCCTGCAACGCCAGCTGGCGCTGGTCTACCAGGCCGTCGGCGAGCGCACCGGCAACGCCGAATACCTGCACGCCGCGGCAGAAGGTTTCCGCAATGCCATCTACGGCACGGAACGCTCGGTGGCGCCGGTGGAATGGGCGGGGCTGCACAACCGACTGGGCACGGTGCTGTTCCGCCTGGACATGACGGAAGGCAACGTCGACGCCCTGCGCGAGGCCGTCGGCGCCTTCCAGCACGCGCTGACGGTGTTCACGCGGGCCAACTTCCCCTGGCACTGGGCCGACGTGATGCACAACGTCAGCCAGGTGCTGCAGGTCTACGGCGACCAGCACAAGAACCAGGAAGTTCTGGAACGAGCCGTCGGCACCAGCCGCAACGCCCTGACGGTCCGCGATCCATCGACCACGCCCATCCTGTGGGCGGCCAGCCGCAACAGCCTGGGCACGGCCCTGTTCCTGCTGGCGAAACACACGCGCGATCCCAAGCCGCTGGACCAGGCCGTGGCGTGCTTCTCCGATGCCGTCGAAATCTACCGCGGCCACGGCGCCGGGATGCTGGCGCGCGTGGCGGAAAAGAACCTGGGCCGCGCCGAGGGCCTGCTGCGCCGCCTGGGCGGCGAGGTGGCGGCAAGGGAAGGCGATATGACCGATTAATACGTCGCGTAAAGATGACGGACGCAATTTCCGCAGACGTCTCGCCCGATTCGGGCGCACTCCATCCGGGCGTCATCCTCGTCTTTGCACGCAAACTTGTTGGCGACGCTGTCGCCCTTTTTCATGGCACCGCAGATAGATTTGGGCTTCGGCGTACACTTGCCATCAGGAGCCGGAGTTGCCTCGAAAAGGTGAAGCTCTTCCGTTTCAGCCATTTCTTTAAGCGTATAAACAATATCAGCCATTACTTTCTCCATAACTCAAGATTGTATTTTCATCGGAAAACAGCCGATGGGATACAACCCTGATGTTACCGAGAGAAAAAATCAACGCAAAAGATGTGGAAGCACACGCCGCTGATTCCGCGCGCCGCCCTACTCCGGCGCCTCGGGCACATGCACCGTGACGCTGACCTGGCCGGGGCCGCTGGCCTGGGTGGGCATGGGGATCTGTTCGCCGCGGGCGGCCATGTCGTTGATCATGCCCTGAAGGCGCACCTGCGCTTCCGACAGCGCTTCGTCCTCCGTCGGGCCGACGGCCTCAAGCTCGGGAAACTGGGGCAGGCGCACCGTCACGGGCGTGCCCGGCGCGGCGGGCTCGCGGCTGACGGAGGCGGGATAGGTGACGTCGCGCGTCATGCGGAAGGTCCTCTGGCGGTTGTCCGGGAGCGGGTGGAGCACCCTTCCCGTATCCACGCCCGAGGCGGGAGCTTCGTTCGAAGGCCGGCGCCCCGCCCTACTCTGCCGCGTCCACCTGGGTCAGGTACTGGCTCAGGTCGACGTCGTCGATCTGTTCTGGCAGCAGGCAGACCTCGGCGTAGTCCTTGTAGGCGCCGGAGCGCAGGAACAGTTCGAACAGGCCGGCGTCGATGTGGCCGTCCTTGCGCATGAAGTTGAGGATCTTCACGCATTCCGACAGCGTCTTCGGCGTCTTGTAGGGGCGGTCGGCGGCCGTCAGGGCCTCGAAGATGTCGGCGATGCACATGATGCGCTCGGTCACGTCCATCTCGTCGGCCTTCAGGCCGTTGGGATAGCCCGTGCCGTCCATCTTTTCATGATGATTGCCGGCAATCTGCGGCACCCGCTTCAGGTGCTTGGGGAAGGGCAGGCGCGCGAGCATCTGCTGGGTGACGACGATGTGGTCGTTGATGACCTTGCGTTCCTCGTCGGTCAGCGTGCCGCGCCCGACGCACAGGTTGTAGATCTCGCCCTTGTCGTAGATGCCGACCTTGTGGTCCGGCCGGTCCTCCAGCAGGCGTTCCGTCGCCGGCGGGGGCGGCGGCGGGACGTCTTCCAGGCGCTTGCTTTCCTCCCACGACAGCCCGACCGTGCGGTCGAAGTGGCGGGTCCAGGTGCGGGCGCCGATTTCCTTCACGCGGGCCTTGCGCTCGTCGGTGGTGAACTCGCCGCCGATGTTGGTTTCGGCGATGAAGGCCCAGTCCTCTTCCAGCGCCGCCACGGTCTTCTCGAACTCCGCCCGCAATGCCGCCTCGTCGCCGCCCTCGGCGATGCCCTTCCACAGGGCGATTTCGGCGTCGCGGCGCAGGACCTCGAAGCGGGTGCGGACCTCGTGGATGCGGTCGTAGATGGTTTCCAGCTTGGTCGCCTTGTCGACCACGTATTCCGGCGTCGTCACCTTGCCACAGTCGTGCAACCAGGCGCCCAGATGCAGTTCCTGGCGCTGGTCGTCGTCAAGGTCGAAATCGGCGAAGGGGCCGTCGGTTTCCTTGCACGCGGCCTCGGCCAGAAGCTCGGCGATCATGGGCACGCGCCGGCAGTGGCCGCCGGTGTAGGGCGACTTGGAGTCAATCGCGTCGGCGATCACCTTGATGAAGCTGTCCAGCAGGTCCCGCTGCGCGGCCATGAGCTGCTGGTTGTCGATGGCCACCGCCGCCTGGCTCGCCAGCGCCTCCACCAGCGGCTGCACCTCGTCGGTGAAGGGGATGACCTTGTCGTCGTCGTCGCGGGCGTTGATGAGCTGCAGCACCCCGATGACAGAGCCGCCGAAGTTCTTGAGCGGGATTGTCAGGAATGATTTGGAGCGGTAGCCCGTGCCCTCGTCGAACCTCTTTGTGCCGGAAAAGTCGAAGCCCTCGGCCTCGTAGGCATCGACGATGTTGATGGACGTGCCGGTCAGGGCGGCGTGGGTGCAGACGTTGTTGTGGTTGGGCGCACCGTCGGGCAGCGTCATGGGCAGCGGCGGGAACGGGATGTCCTTGCCGGTCGTGCCGCCCATGGCGGTGTTCAACGTGTCGTTGCGCAGGATCGTGAACCGCAGCGTGTCGTCTTCCGTACGCAGGTACAACGTTCCGCCATCGGCGTTGGTCAGGTCCTTCGCCTCCAGCAGGATGCGTTCCATCAGCCGGTCGTGATCCCGTTCGGCCGAGAGCGCGATACCCAGTTCGATCAGCCGTTCCAGGCGCTTGCCCCGGCGCGCGTCCGCGGCCGACGCGCCGGTCATGGCGCCAAGGTTCAGGCCCTGGTTGTGCTGCATACCCATGGTTCACTGCCCTCTGGAAAGGTGCCGGGTATCTGGAACCACCCGGCAGTCTCCCGTCCCAAACCGGCCGTGCGCAACAGGCACGACCACTCCCTGTCACACTCTACCAATAGACATAAGGGGTAGATAGACCTCTTGCAGCGAGCCTGTGGAAAGACTTGCGCTTGACGCCGGAAGCCTCTTCCGGTCCTGTTGTCCAACCCGTTGAATGCACAAGAAAGAGCCCATGCCGTACTCGTCCCTGCGCGACTTCATGGACCGGCTGGAGCGCGACGGCCGTCTGGTCCGCGTTCGCACGCCTGTTTCCACGCACCTGGAAATGACAGAAATCCAGACCCGCCTCCTGGCCGAGGACGGCCCCGCCGTGTTGTTCGAGGACGTGCGAAACCCCGACGGCAGCCCCGCCGAAATGCCGGTGCTGGTCAACCTGTTCGGCACCGTGGACCGCGTCGCCAGCGGCATGGAGCGCAAGCCCGAAGAGTTGCGCGAGGTGGGCGAGACGCTGGCCTTCCTCAAGCAGCCCGAGCCCCCCGGCGGCTGGCGCGAGGCGCTGGAGCTGATGCCGCTTCTCAAGACGGTCATGGCCATGAAACCCCGCACGGTGGGTTCCGCCCCCTGCCAGGAGGTGGTGCTGACAGGCGACGACGTGGACCTGTCGCGAATCCCGGTGCAGGGCTGCTGGCCGGGTGAGCCCGCGCCGCTCATCACCTGGCCGCTGGTAGTGACGCAGGGACCGAGCGGGAAGAAGGAGGACGTGTTCAACCTGGGCATCTACCGGATGCAGGTGACGGGCAGGAACACGACGCTCATGCGCTGGCTGAAGCATCGCGGCGGCGCCCAGCACTACGCGCGCTGGGGAAAGGAGAAGAAGGAACCCCTGCCCGCCGCCGCCGTCATCGGCGCCGATCCGGGGACGATCCTTGCCGCCGTGACGCCGGTGCCGGACACGCTGTCGGAGTACCAGTTTGCCGGCCTCTTGCGCGGCAAGAAGGTGGACCTGGTGGACTGCAAGACGGTGCCGCTGAAGGTCCCCGCCACCGCCGAGATCGTGCTGGAGGGCCACGTCATGCTGGACGAGTTCGGCGACGAAGGCCCCTACGGCGACCACACGGGTTACTACAACGCCGTCGAGCCCTTCCCGGTGTTCCGGGTTTCCGCCATCACCATGCGGCGCAAGCCCATCTACCTGTCCACCTTCACCGGCCGCCCGCCCGACGAACCCAGCGTGCTGGGCGAGGCGTTGAACGAGGTGTTCATTCCCCTGCTGGTCCAGCAGTTCCCCGAGATCGTCGACTTCTGGCTGCCGCCCGAGGGCTGCTCCTACCGGATCGCCGTGGTCAGCATGAAGAAGGCCTACCCCGGCCACGCCAAGCGCGTGATGATGGGCGTGTGGTCCTTCCTTCGGCAGTTCATGTACACCAAGTTCGTCATCGTGGTGGACGACGACATCGACTGCCGCGACTGGAAGGACGTCATGTGGGCCATCTCCACGCGCATGGACCCGGCGCGCGATATCACGGTGATCGAGGGCACGCCCATCGATTACCTGGATTTCGCCTCGCCGGAAAGCGGGCTCGGCGGCAAGCTGGGCATGGACGCCACCAACAAGTGGCCGCCCGAGACAAAGCGCGACTGGGGCGAGAAGATCCGCATGACCGATGAGGTGATCGACACGGTCACCCGCAAGTGGGACAGTTACGGCCTGCCCGGTTCGGGCAAGCCCATCTGGAAATAGCAGCCGAGCCGAAGGAGCATCCATGACCCAGAGCCTTGTCGATTCCGCCGCGCTGAACGTCCTGGACGACGTGGTGAGCCGCGCCCGCAAGGCCGGTGCCGACGCCGCCGACGCCGTCATGGTCGACGGCCGGTCGGTCTCCATCGGCTGGCGCCTGGGCGAGCTGGAAAGCCTGGAGCGCAGCGAGGGCGCGGACCTGGGCCTGCGGGTCTTCATCGGCAAGCGCCAGGCCATCGTGTCTTCCGCCGACACCTCGCCGCGCGCGCTGGACGAACTGGTGGAGCGCGCCGTCGCCATGGCGAAGACGGTGCCGGAGGATGACTTCGCCGGCCTGGCCGACCCCGACCAGCTGGCGACCGACCTGCCCAAGCTGGACGGTTTCGACCCGACGGAACTGACGGCCGACCAGATGATCGAGATGGTCAAGGAAGCCGAGGACACCGCCCGCCAGAACCCCGCCGTCACCAACAGCGAGGGCGCGCAGGCCGGATGGAGTTCGTCGTCCGTCGCCGTGGTCGGCACCAACGGCATGAACTTCTCGTGGCGCGTCTCCAACACGTCGCTGTCCTGCGTGGTGCTGGCCGGCGGCGGCGAGCAGGGCATGGAGCGCGACTACGAGTACGACACAACCAACTACGTCGACGCCCTGAAGAGCCCCGCCGAGATCGGCCGCAAGGCCGCCGAGCGCGCCGCCCGGCGCCTGGGCGCGCGGCGGGTGAAGTCGGCCCGCGTGCCGGTCATCTACGACCCGCGCGTCGCCCGCGGCCTGATCGGGCACCTGCTGGGCGCCATCAACGGCTCGTCCATCGCGCGCGGCACGTCGTTCCTGAAGGACAAGATGAACCAGCCGGTCATGGCGCCGGGCATCACCATCATCGAGGACCCGCACCGCCCGCGCGGCCTGCGCTCCAAGCCCTGCGACGCCGAGGGCCTGCCCAACCAGCGCCGCAACATCATCGACGGCGGCACGCTGACGACCTGGCTTCTGGACCTGCGTTCCGCCCGCCAGTTGGGCCAGGCGCCGACGGGCCACGCCAGCCGGGGCACCGGCTCCCCGCCCTCGCCGTCGGCCACCAACGTCTGGATCGAGCCGGGCGAGGTCTCGGCCGAGGACATGCTGGCCGGCGTGAAGGAAGGCGTCTACGTCACCGACCTGTTCGGCCACGGCATCAACGGCGTGACCGGCGACTACAGCCGGGGCCTTGCCGGCTTCTGGATCGAGGACGGCAAGCTGGCCTTCCCCATCAACGAAATGACGGTGGCCGGCAATCTGAAGGACATGTTCATGAACATGACCGCCGCCAGCGACCTGGAGATGCGCTTCGGCATGGACGCGCCGACGGTGCGCATCGACGGCATGACAGTGGCGGGGGCGTAAGGGGGCAGCTCAGATCCCGCTAACCAGGAAGTCCAGCGTGGCGATGATGTCGCTGCGCTGGCTTTCCAATGACGCCACCGCCTCGCCGAGTTCGGCAGCGCGAACGTTGACGATCTCCAGGGCCGAGAGAATGTAATCCCTGCCTTCGACTCGGAAGACGGGATTCAGGCGGCGCGCCGGGACAAGCGCGCCCAGAGGCACCAGGGACGACCACGCGCGTCGCATTCTCGGCCAGATGGTCAACCTGGATGTTTAACAGATAAGGGTGGGTCTTGCGGGAGCGCGGACTGTGGTTCCGATGGATGTCGAACTGCGCCATGCCTCAGAACGTCCGGAATTCGCCGCCAAAGCAGCCGTTGCGCTCTATGTGGGCGTTGTAGCTGTCAATGCTCTCTCGATTTTCTGCCCGCCACTGAGCCGCTCGCTTTTCCCGCAACACGGCAAGCAGTGTGTCCTCCACCGCCTCCGACAGGTCGACGCCGATTGTTTCCGCCTCGCGGAGCACATCCTCGGAGATCATCACGCGGGCTTCGCGCTTGGGTGACATGGGGCGGTTCTCCATCCAGATCTCCTAAGCGTAAGGCCAATCCCCCGCAACGCAAAGCCCGGCCACCGTTTCCGGGGCCGGGCTTTCATCCGTGCGCCTGAGGCCGCGTCAATGGGTCGGCGGCCGCTGGGGAAGGCGGCCGGGGTCCTGGTAGCGGCGGGCGTCGGGGTCCACCGGCAGCAGGTGGGCGAGGTGCTTTTCCAGCTCCGCCTCGTTGTCGCCGGTATAGTCCTTGGTTTCCTCGGCGACGATCTTCTGCTGCACCGGCTTGGGCATCTGGTCGCGCACCTCGCTCATCGTCTGCGGCGGGGCGCAGACGATCAGTTCGTCGAAGTCGTTGCGCTGGGCATGGCGGTTCAGGTCGTCCATGACCTCGCGCATCAGGTCGTGGCGTTCCTCGTCCATGGGATCGGACTTGGGCTCGTAGACGTGACGGCCCGGCGCCACCTGGCTGACGTCGGAGGCGCGGCCGGGCCGGTCGCGGTGGGCCTCGCGGCCCTTGACCGCCTCACCCTCGAAATCACGATGGTCGACCGCGCGCAGCGGCTTTCCCGGTCCGTCGTGGCTGAACAGGCGGGCGTGCGTTCCGTCGGCGACGAGAATCCACGTCTTCTTGGCGTCCATTGGAGTACCTCGCGTGCTTTGCTTGGTTTGCCCCTACAACGGACGGCGAAAGGCGTGGGTTTCCGCGCGTCTGGACGCTGCTATGCCTGCGGGAAGACCACCTCTATGGTTTCGTCCGCGACGTGCATCCGCGTGGGCAGGCGGGCGATGATGTCGCCGTCGCCCTGCACGGGTTCGTCGTTGCCGCCGTCGATGCTGAAGGCGGTGCCGCGCAGCACCTCCACATCCGAGAACCGCGCCAGCCGGCCGGTGGCGAGCCCTGTGGCATACCGTATGACGTTAAACATGCCCTTCCTCTTCAACAGGACCATGTCCAGGCTGGCCGATGACAGGCCGCCGTCGCTCACCACCCTGTAGGGCCCGCCGTAGTGACGGCCGTTCAGGGCCACGGCCGTGGCGGCCTGGCGGGTCTCGCCGGTGTCCTCGGCGGTGACGTGCAGGGTGGGGAAGCCGTAGGCGCGCGACTGGCGCAGCATTTCCAGAATGTAGGCGCCCTTGCCGATCAGGCGCTTGAGCTTGAGGTTCACGTGCTCCACCACCTCGGCGTCGAAGCCCGCACCGGCCATGAGCATGAACTTGCGCCCGTCGGCCTCGCCCAGATGGATGCGGCGGATGGGCCCCTCGGCCAGCGCCTTCGCCACCTTCGCCGGGCGGATGGACAGGCCGATCTCGTGTGCCAGCACGTTGGCCGTGCCCAGCGGAATGATGCCAAGCGCCACCTCGCCGGTGCCGCGGCTGATGCCGTTGATGGCCTCGTTGATGGTGCCGTCGCCGCCGGCGATCACCACCACGTCGCAGTCCTTGGCGCTCGCCTCCATGGCGAACACCTCGGCATCGCCCGGCTTGGCCGTTTCGCGCAGGGTGACGGCGCAGCCGTGCGCGTCCAGGTGCCTGAGCGTCTTCATCAGCCGCCGCCGCCGGTTGCCGCCGGCCGTCGGGTTGAAGACCACCATCAGGCGGCGCGCGGCCGGACCGGCGCCCCCGTCGCGGGCGGCGGCGGCTTCGGCGGACGCGGTCGGGCTGGCGGGCGGATGGGCGCCACGCGGGGAATCGAACACCATGCCTCTCCACTGCAGGGACGCACCCGAATCGGGCGGGATCGCGGCACGATTAACCGCACCCGAAAGGGGGAACGCAAGACATAACTTGAAGCATTGCAGATGTATTACAGCGCAGTGACGAATCTTATGCAGGCCGGTTAATCTTTTTCTTTACGGCGACACAAGCATTCACTTCCGGCGCCCCAGCGAATACACCTTCGCTCGTCAGCAACGCTCCGGACATGGGGAGCCTGAGCGCCGATGAACGCGGTGAGCCACAACCACCGATTCCGGTCGGTCTTCATCTCAGACATCCACCTGGGGACCCGTGGATGCAAGGCGGAGTTCCTGCTGGACTTCCTCAAGCACGTCGAGAGCGACAACCTGTACCTGGTCGGCGACATCGTCGACGGCTGGCGCCTGCGCAAGACATGGTACTGGCCCCAGGCCCACAACGACGTGTTGCAGAAGCTCTTGCGCAAGGCCCGCAAGGGCTCGAACGTGGTGTTCATTCCCGGCAACCACGACGAATTCGCGCGCAACTACATCGACCACGAGTTCGGCGCCATCAAGGTGATGTTCGAGGCCACCCATGTGGGTGCCGACGGCCGCACCTACCTGATCATGCACGGTGACCAGTTCGACGGCGTCATCGCGCACGCCAAATGGCTGGCCCACCTGGGCGACTGGGCCTACACGACGGCGCTGTCGCTAAACCACTGGTACAACGTGATCCGCACGCGCGCGGGCAAGCCCTACTGGTCGCTGTCGCGCTACCTGAAGCACAAGGTAAAGAACGCGGTCGCCTACATCGCCGACTTCGAGCAGGCCATGGCCGAGGTCGCCCGGCAGCGCGGCGCCGACGGCATCATTTGCGGCCACATCCATCACCCGGAAATCCGCGACATCGACGGCGTGCTCTACTGCAACGACGGCGACTGGGTGGAAAGCTGTTCGGCCCTGGTGGAGCACTTCGACGGCCGCATGGAGATCCTGCACTGGGCCGACCTGCGCGGCCTGTCCCCCATGGAGGCCTACGGCCGCGCCCGCACCGCGGCCTCGCGCCCCGTCACCCTTCCCGAAGCCGCCGACGCGCCCTCGCCCTCCGTGCCCCAGCCGGGCCGGGAGGAGCGGGTCCCGGCCCATGCAGAAAGCGGGTTGCAATGCGCATCCTCATCATCTCCGACGCCTGGACGCCTCAGGTCAATGGTGTCGTTCGCACGCTTCTCACGCTGAAGGACAAGCTGGAGCAGCGCGGGCATGACGTGCACACCATCACGCCCAACGACTTCCGCACCATCCCCTGTCCGACCTACCCGGAAATCCCGCTGGCGCTCATGCCCGGGTCCAAGGTCGCGCACATGATCGAGGCGGCGCGCCCCTGCGTCATCCACATCGCGACGGAAGGCCCGCTTGGGCTGGCGGCGCGGCGCTACTGCCTCAAGCGCGACATCCCATTCACCACCGCCTTCCACACCAAGTTCCCGGAATACATCCAGGCCCGAACGCGCCTGCCGCTGTCGGTGGGATACAAGGCGGTGCGCTGGTTCCACGGTCCGTCGCGCTGCGTCATGGTCGCCACCCAGGGCATCGAGGACGAATTGAAGCACTGGGGCGTGACCAACGTTGCCCGCTGGGGCCGCGGCGTCGACACCGACCTGTTCAAGCCCGGCGCCGACGCCCGCGCCCTGTTCGGCGAGGACGACCGGCCGGTGTTCCTCTACGTCGGCCGGGTGGCGGTGGAAAAGAACATCGGCGCCTTCCTCGACCTGGACCTGCCGGGGCGGAAGGTCGTGGTCGGCGGCGGACCGCAGATGGACGAGTTGAAGCGCAAGTACCCCGGCGTCACCTTCACCGGGCCCAAGTTCGGCGAGGAGCTGGCGCGCCACTACGCGGGGGCCGACGTCTTCGTCTTTCCCTCGCTGACCGACACCTTCGGACTGGTGGTGCTGGAGGCCTTGGCCTGCGGCACGCCGGTGGCCGCCTATCCGGTGGCCGGCCCGCGCGACGTCATCGGCGACGCGCCCGTCGGCGTGCTGCACCAGGACCTGCGCGCCGCCGCCCTGGCGGCCCTGGACATCCCGCGCGACCGCTGCCGCGCGTTCGGCCTGTCGAACAATTGGGACAAAAGCGTCGACCAGTTCCTGGAGAACCTGGCGCCCTTCGACGCCGACACCCACTTCCCCAGCCTGTCGCAGGAACGGGACGCAGCGCCGCAGGGCAAGGCCGCCGCCGAATAGGACAGCGTCGCCGGACCGGTGGCGCGACGCCCTGTGCCACCTTATGTTCGGGGCATGCGGCCGCCCGTCGCCGGACGATGATGCACACCGGCAATATTTCGGGCAGGAGTCGTTGACCCGCGGCCCCTTCGTGGTATGGTCCGGGGTTCCCCAACCATGGTACACCTTCCGGCCTTGAGCAGTCGCCATACAGTCCTCCCCGACGAAGACAAGCCGTCCCGGCGCGGCGGAGGATTCGGGGACATCATGAAGCGCATCTCGAAGAACGAGCGCGTGCGTGGCCTGCTGTGCTGGCTCGCCGCCCAGTACATCCGCCTCGTCCACCGCACCGGCCGGTGGGAGGTGGTGGGACAGGCTATTCCCGACGCCATCTGGAACGACGGCCGGCCGTTCATCCTGTCGTTCTGGCATGGGCGCCTGCTGATGATGCCGCGCGCCTGGCCGGAGTCCCAGCCCATCCACATGCTGATCTCCCAGCACCGCGACGGCCTTCTGATCGCCCGCACCGTCGGCCACTTCGGCATCCGCACCGCCGCCGGCTCGTCGACGCGCGGCGGCTCGGGAGCCCTGCGGATCATGCTGAAGGCTTTGAAGAACGGCGAAAACGTCGGCATCACGCCGGACGGCCCGCGCGGCCCGCGCCAGCGCGCCACCGACGGCGTCATCCACATCGCCCGCATGTCGGGCGCGCCCGTGGTGCCGCTGGCCTACGCCGCCCGCAGCCGCCGGCTGCTGGGCACCTGGGACCGCTTCATGGTGCCGCTGCCGTTCTCGCGCGGGGTGTTCGTCTGGGGCCAGCCGATGAGCGTCCCGCGCGGAGCCGGCGAGGCGGAGATCGAGGAGTTTCGCGCCGCCCTGGAAGAGCGCATGAATACGCTGACCGCCGAGGCCGACCGCCTGGTCGGCCGCGCCACCACGGACCCGGAGGCGGTGGCGCCATGCTGATCCGCCTCTACCGCGGCGTCACCACCCTGGGCGGCCCGCTCATCGACGTCTACCTCAGCCGCCGCATGGCGCGTGGCAAGGAAGACCAGGTCCGCTTCCCCGAGCGGCGTGGCCGCGCCTCTCAGCCGCGCCCGGCCGGCGGCCTGGTGTGGATTCATGCGGCGTCCGTGGGCGAGAGCCTGTCGCTGCTGCCGCTCGTCCACACCCTGCGCGAGAGCCGCCCGGGCCTTACCGTGCTGGTCACCACGGGCACCGTCACGTCGGCCAAGCTGATGACGGAGCGCCTGCCCGACGGCGCGCTGCACCAGTACTTCCCGGTGGACCGCCTGCCTTTCGTGCGGCGCTTCCTCAACCACTGGAAGCCCGACCTGGTGCTGTGGGCGGAGAGCGAATTCTGGCCCAACATGATCATGGAGCTGCGCCGCCGGGCCGTGCCCATGGTGCTGGTCAACGGTCGGGTCTCGGACAAGTCGTTCCGCAACTGGCAGCGCTTTCAGGGCGTCATCCGCCAGCTCCTGGGCACCTTCACTCTGTGCCTGGGGCAGACCGAGGACGACACCCGTCGGCTGCGGAACCTGGGCGCGCCCGACTGCGAATGCCTGGGCAACCTGAAGTTCGCCGCGCAAGCCCTGCCAGCCGACGAGGACGCCCTGACCCGCCTGCAGGACACCATCGGCAACCGCCCCGTTTGGCTGGCCGCCAGCACCCACGCCGGCGAGGAACTGATCGCGGGCCAGATGCACCATTCCCTGGCCGACAAGCATCCGGGCCTGCTGACCATCATCGTGCCGCGCCACGCCCACCGGGGCGACGAGGTGCGCGCCGAACTGGAGGCCGAGGGCCTGACGATCGCCCAGCGCTCGCGCGGGGAGATGCCCGATGCTTCGGTGGAGGTCTACATTGCCGACACCATGGGCGAGCTGGGCCTGTTCTACCGCCTGGCGCCGGTGGTCTTCATCGGCAAGAGCCTGGCCGGCCAGGGCGGCCAGAACCCGCTGGAGGCCGCCCGCCTGAGCTGCGCGGTGGTGCTCGGCCCCAACATGGACAACTTCGCCGAGATGACCCGGCGCATGGTGCAGGGCGGCGCCGCCAAGCAGGTGGGCAGCGAAGGCGAGTTGCGCCTCATGCTCGACCGCCTGCTGTCCGACGGTGCCGAGCGTGCGACGCTGGGCACCCGCGGGCACGAGTTCGCGACCCAGGAAACGGTGGTGCTGGAGCGTATCCTCGATCGCCTCGCCCCCCTTCTGGACGCGGCCGAGCGGGGCGGCCATGCGCGCCCCTGAATTCTGGCGCACGCAGAACGGCATCGTCCGCCTGCTGGAGCCCGCCGGGCTGCTCTATGCCGCTGCCGGCCGCCTTCGCCGCACCCGCACGACGCCCCACCGCGCAGGCATTCCCGTGGCATGCGTCGGCAACATCGTTGCCGGCGGGGCGGGCAAGACGCCCGTCTGCCTGTCCCTGGCCGACGCCCTGTCCGGCGCGCACTTCCTGACGCGCGGCTACGGCGGGTCCGAGGTCGGGCCGCTGGCCGTGGACCTCGACCGCCACACGCCCGAGGACGTGGGCGACGAGGCGCTGCTGCTGGCCGACCGCGCCCCCACCTGGGTCGCCCGCCGCCGCCCCGAGGGCGCCGCCGCGGCCGAAAACGCCGGGGCCCGCTGCCTCATCATGGACGACGGGCACCAGAACCCGACGCTTGCCAAGGATCTGTCGCTGGTGGTCGTGGATGGCGGCTACGGTTTCGGCAATCGGCGCGTCCTGCCCGCCGGGCCGCTGCGCGAGCCCCTGGCCGAGGGCTTGGCGCGGGCGGACGGGGTCGTGCTCCTGGGCGACGACACCGCCCGCGTCGCCAGGCGCCTGCCGCCGGACCTGCCGGTGCTGCGGGCGCGGCTGGAGCCGGGGCGGCAGGCCCTGCGCCTGCGCGGGCAGCTGGTGGTCGCCTTCGCCGGCATCGGGCGGCCCGAGAAGTTCTTCGCCACCCTCGTCGCCCTGGGCGCGCGGGTGGTGGCGGCGCATCCGTTCGCCGACCATTTCCCGTACCGCCACGACGACATCCAGCCCATCCTGGACGAAGCCTTTCAACTGGGCGCCATTCCCGTCACCACCGCCAAGGACGCCGTCCGCCTGCCGCCCGACCAGCGCCAGCAGGTGGACGTGGTGCCCGTCACCGTGCGGTGGGAGGACCCGGCGGCCCTGCGCGCCCTGCTGGCCGCCAAGGGGCTTCCGGTCGCCGACGGCGCCTTCCGACCCGACCCCGCCGCCCTGCCCGGCGGACAAGGGACCGCACCGTGACCGACACCGACACCGACACCGAGACCGACACCGAGACCGACACCGCGCCCCGCAAGTCCTCGGCCGCCCCTGTCGAGCCGGCGCCGACCCTGGGCCAGCGCGCCGAGGCGGCGGCCGCACGCGCGCTCTACGGTGCGCTGGGACTGCTGCCGGTGGACACGGCCTCGGGCCTGATGGGGCGGCTGTTGCGCATGGTGGGGCCGTTGATTCCGGTTTCCCGCGTCGGGCGCGACAACCTCGCCCGCGCCTTCCCCGAAAAGACAAGCGCCGAGCGCGAGGCCATCCTGCGCGGCATGTGGGAGAACCTGGGCCGCATCGCCGGCGAATACCCGCATGTCCACAAGGCCGGCTTCCTGCGCAGGCGGATGACCGTCAACGGCGTGGACACGCTGGAGGCCATGCGCGACGACGGCATCGGCGGGCTGTTCTTCTCGGCCCACGTCGGCAACTGGGAGGTCTCCTCCTACGCCGCCACCGCCGCCGACCTGCCGCTGCACCGTTTCTACCGCGCCGCCAACAACCCGCTGATCGAGGCCACCCTATACCAGCGCGGCCGCAGCGGCATGCAGGGGGAGCTTCTGCCCAAGGGCCGCAAGGGTGCGGCGCGGGCCCTGGGGCTACTCAAGCGCGGCGGCCATGTCGCCATCATGGTCGACCAGAAGCAGAACGAGGGCATTCCCGTCCCCTTCTTCGGCCGCGACGCCATGACGACGCCGGCTGTCGCCGAATTCGCCTTGCGGCTGAAGCTGCCGGTGATCCCCACGCGCACGGTGCGGCTGGGCGGCGCCCGGTTCCGCGTCGACGTCGGCCCGCCGCTGGACGTCACGCCGACGGGCGACCACCGGGCCGATGTGGCGGCCCTGACGGCACGGATCACGCAGGTGGTGGAGGGGTGGGTGCGCGAGCATCCCGATCAGTGGCTGTGGGTCCACCGCCGCTGGCCCAAGGACTGACGCCCGGCGGTGCGGGGGCTCGCCCATGCGCCGCTTGGCGGGGCCGACCGGCCGCCGCGCCGCGCAGCCGTCCGCTCAGGCGGGCCGGCCGTCCACGAAGCGCAGGCCGCCGATCAGCAGCCGCACGATCAGCCACAGGCCGCTTGCGATGGTCACCACGCTGTGCAGGATGAGGTGCGCCGCCACGGCCTGGAACAGATGGTCGCCACCCGACGACGCGATGCGCACCGCCTCGACCACCATGAGCGACATCAGGCCGCCGTAAAGGAGAAGCGGGACCAGCATCGTGCGGCGCAGCCACCGGCGATGGCTGTCGGCGGCGCTGCCCCGACCCGCGGCGGCGGCGCGGCGACGGCCGAGCAGGACCACCAGGGCCACCGCGATGGACATCGCCAGCACGCTGGCATGGAACACGGCCAGCACGGCCGACAGGATCGCCGCGCCATAGACCTTGTACAGCCACTGGCGGTCCTGCTCGGGGAACGGTGCGCCGGCGGGTGCCGCCGGCGCCTCGACCACGGCCGTCATGGTCAGAACAGCCGCGACGGGTTCTCGATGGGCTTCCCGTCGTTGAGCTTCAGGAAGCCGACGACGATACGGTAGATGTACCAGATCGCCACCGCGAGCAGCACCAGGAAGCCGATGCCCACCAGGGTCAGCATCGAGCCGATGAGGCCGCCGGCGAAGCTGATCCAGAACGTGCGGATCAGCCAGCTCATGTGCGACGCATAAATGGTGTCGCGCGCGTCGCCGCTTTTGATGTGCGCCATGATGACGCCGACGATGCTCGTGATGCCGAAGATGATGGCGACGCCGTACAGGGCGTAAATCACCATGGTGACGGTCCGCAGCGAGTTCTGCTGCGCGGTGGTGGCCTCTTGCACGGCCCCGGTGCTGCCTTCGCTCATATTCCCCCTCAAAGAATGAAGCGCGGCCGCCCCCTGCGGCCGCCTCGCGCCACCCCTGTCGGACGGGAGCGGCGACCACCTTGTCACGGCGGACTATTGCCCATATCACTTTCCGAGTCCGGCGCGCAATTTTTCAATGAGGGCGAACACATAAATTTCTCCTGAACCGCGCAAAAACCCACACAGAGGGTGCCTATTGCGGAAAAGGGCCGGACCCTTGCCAGGTCCGGCCCTTTTCCCTCTCGCCCCTGGGACGGGGCGGGACGGTTGCGGTGGTCGCGCGGGTTACGCCAGGCGTTCCCGCACGGCGGCGATGTGCTGGTGAACCATGTCGCGCTGGAGTCCGTCCCGCGCCAGCAGGGCGTCCATGATCGGGTCGCCCATCAGTTCGTCCAGGGTCGGCTCCTCGTTGGCCGCAAAGCGCTCAGCCCAGTTTTGCAGGGCGTCGCCGCGGTTGAACGAGTCCCGGAACCCGTCACGGCGGACTTTCAACGTCTTCAACACGGACCCGTTGGTCATCGCGCACACTCCCTTCCTGCATTTTGTTTATGGACGTTTCTCAGGTTTTTTCGTTCGCAGGTGGATACTCAAGGTTTCATGACAGAGCCTTCGTCGAGCCGTCTCTTTGTTGTCCCGCCCCTTCCGGGCGCCAAGCCGAAGCCTGGGGTCCGGCGGGGCGACGTCTTGCCAAGAGAAGCGTTCGGAAAGCGAATGTGTTCCTTCAGATAAGACGATTTCGCCACGGAGCAAGGCGTGACACAGGATGTTCATTTCTGCCGGTCGTGGGACCGCACCGTGACACCGCGCCGGCGCCACCGCAGTGACCGGCCTCACACAACCCTAGTTTCTCAAAGGTAATGTCGATTGTCGACTGGTCCGGTGGGGTGTCCGTTACGCCTTCGGGCGAGGCCTGATGTATACGGACCGCGACAAAGGTCTTTCGGCCCGCGCGACGCTCGACGGTCGACCAAGGACGCGGCCCCCTTCGCAGCGGCGCAATGGCCGCTGCCGGCGGTGCGGGGAGGCGGTAGGCTCCACCGTTGCACGCCGCCCCGCCGCAGCACCCCGGCATGAAACAGTAAAGGCGATAAACGTTTCACCATGGCCGCGCCCGACCGCTCCGACACCGCCGCCGCAGAGGCCGCCGCCACCGCCGGCGCACCGGCCGCAGAGGCCGCCGCGTCCCCCCGCCGGGCGCCGGGGCGGGCGATTCAGTCGGGGCCGGCATTGCCTCCATCGTGCTCGCGACGCTGTTCTTCGGCGTGATGGACGCGAGCATCAAATGGCTGTCGGAAACCTATCCGGTGCCGCAGGTGACCTTCTTCCGCGCCCTGTTCGGGCTGGTGCCGTTCCTGCCCATCATCCTGCGCAGCCGCGGCACCGCCCTGCGGCTGAACCGACCGGTCCCGGTGCTTCTACGGTCGCTCCTGGCCCCGGCGGCCATGCTGTGCATCTTCGGCTCGTTCAGCCTGCTGCCGCTGGCCGAGGCGACCACCATCGCCTTCGGCGCCCCGATCCTCATGGCCGCGCTAGGCGTGCCGCTGCTGGGCGAGCGCGTCGGCTGGCGGCGCTGGACGGCGATCCTGGTGGGGTTCGTCGGCGTGCTGATCGCCGCCCGGCCCGACGGCATGACGCTGTCCGCCGGCGCCGCGCTGGCCCTGGGCGGCATGGTGCTCTATTCGCTTCTGATGGTCTGGGGCCGCCTGCTGACCCGCACCGACAGCGCCACCGGCCTGTCCTTGTACGCCATGCTGACGACGACGGCGATCATGGCCTGCGGGCTGCCGTGGTTCTGGGTGACGCCGACCTGGGCGGACCTGGGCATCATGGCGATGATGGGCATGAGCGGCGGCGTCGCCGTGTACTTCCTCACCCGCGCCTTCCAGTTGGCGCCGGTGGCGGTGCTGTCGCCCTTCGACTACCTGAACCTGCCGGTCGCCACCTTCACCGGCTGGCTCATCTGGCGTGAACTGCCGGCCGAGCATGTGTGGTGGGGCGCGGCGGTGATTATCGCCAGCGGGCTGTTCATCGTGTACCGGGAGAACCGGACGGGCCGGGGGTAGCTACCGAGGCCGCCGTACACGGGGGCTTCCGCCCCCACCCCCGATTGAAAGGCGCAGCCTCTCAAACTCTTCAGTTTCTTGGTACTTGGCGCTTATGGCTGCGCACTCGCGCGTTCGGAGGGCTGCGTCCTCCGAGCGGGGTTCGGGGCGGCAGCCCCGAGCGCGTGAGCGCTTTATCGTCTCTCAGATCACCGCGCGCTCCCAGCCGCGGCCGCCGGCGCGGGGCGGTTCGTCGAAGAGGTCGGTGAGCTGGCGCATGACGGTGCCGCCAAGTTCCTCGGCATCCATGATCGTCACGGCGCGGCGGTAGTAGCGCGTCACGTCGTGGCCGATGCCGATCGCCACCAGGTCCACCGGCGAGCCGGTCTCGATGGCGTGGATGACCTCGCGCAGATGGCGCTCCAGCGTGTTGCCGGGATTGACCGAGAGCGTCGAGTCGTCCACCGGCGCGCCATCGGAGATCACCATCAGGATCTTGCGCTGCTCGGGCCGCGCCATCAAGCGGTTGTGCGCCCACATGAGAGCTTCGCCGTCGATGTTCTCCTTGAGGATGCCCTCGCGCAGCATGAGCCCCAGGTTGCGGCGCGAGCGCCGCCACGGCGCGTCGGCGTTCTTGTAGACGATGTGGCGCAGGTCGTTCAGGCGGCCGGGATTGGGCGGCTTGCCGGCCGCCACCCACTGCTCGCGCGACTTGCCGCCCTTCCATGCCGACGTGGTGAAGCCCAGGATTTCCACCTTCACGCCGCAGCGCTCCAGCGTACGCGCCAGGATGTCGGCGCTCATGGCCGCCACGCCGATGGGACGCCCGCGCATGGAGCCCGAGTTATCGATGAGCAGCGTCACCACCGTGTCGCGGAACTCCATGTCCTTTTCCATCTTGAAGGACAGGCTGTGCATCGGGTTGGCGACGATGCGGGCGAGGCGACCGGCGTCGAGCAGGCCTTCCTCCAGGTCGAATTCCCAGGCGCGGGTCTGCTTGGCCATGAGCTTGCGCTGCAGGCGGTTGGCAAGCCGCGCCACCACGCCCTGAAGGTGGGACAGCTGCTGGTCCAACTGCCCGCGCAGGCGGCTCAGCTCGTCGGGGTCGCACAGTTCGGCCGCTTCCACCACCTGGTCGAAGCGGGTGGTGAAGGGGTGGTAGCGGTGGACGTCCGGGTGTTCGTTGTGGCCCGGGCGGGGCTGCGCCGGTTCGGCCTGGGGGCCGGCGGGCTCTTCCGCGCCCTCGCCCATCTGGCCCATGACGGCGTCGCTTTCCTCGCTCTCGCCCTCGGCGTGCTGGTCGTCGGCGCCGGCCTCCGAGCCCGCATCCATGCCCTCGTCACCGGACTGCTGCTCGCCGCCCTGCTGCTTTTCCGACTCGCCTTCCTCGGGCTGGTCCTGGTCGCCGCCGGCGGCGGTTTCCTCCTCTTCGCGCTCCTGGCGCTCCAGTTCCTCGCGGTCGTCGTCCTCCAGCTCCAGGTCCTCGATGAGGCGGCGGAGTTCGTCGGCGAAGGCGGCCTGATCGCCCAGCTTGTCCAGCAGGGTCGGCAGGTGGCTGCCCAGCTTGTCCTCCAGGTAGGGGCGGCAGATGTCGACCATGTGCTGCATGGTCGGCCCCGCCTCCACCGCGCCGAAGCGCTCGTGGGCATACAGGCGCAGCACCTCGTGCAGGGGCATGCGGCTCTGTTCGTTGACCTGGGAGTAGCCCTCGCCGGACAGGCGCTGCTCGATGGTGCCCGACAGGTTGCGCGAGATGCCCTTCAGCTTCCGCGCCCCCAGCGCCTCCACGCGGGCCTGCTCCAGCGCATCATAGACCTCGCGCGCCTCGCGGTTCTGCGGCAGGC
Organism: Caenispirillum salinarum; assembly: GCF_044803115.1. GTDB lineage: Bacteria > Pseudomonadota > Alphaproteobacteria > Rhodospirillales > Rhodospirillaceae > Caenispirillum > Caenispirillum salinarum_A. The sequence goes on from NZ_CP085224.1 coordinate 4,444,091, forward strand.
GGCGGCGGTGCACGACGTCGTCGTGGTGGCGCAGGCGCATGGCCAGACTGTCGGAGGTGCCGCGCAGGCGGGTGATCATGTCCGGCGTCAGCTTGGCCGCCGGCAGGGGCAGGCGCACGGTGTTGCCCACCGTCTGGGCGGCGTTCTGGGCGTAGGTGAGCGGGGTGTAGGTCACCTGTACGTCAGGCTCGCCCGACAGCGCGCGCACGCAGGCGGTGGTGGCCCGCTTCACCGTTTCGGTGGGGCCGCCATCACCGCTGGCCGTGCGGCCACCGGGCAGGTTGGAGCCGCCGGCGTGCCGGGCGGAGGAAGTCGTCGACGGGGCTTTGCGGTCCATGCTGTCTCCACGCGCCGCGTGTCGGAAAGGTCGCTCGGTCGAGGAAGGCGCGGCCGGCGCCCGCCCTCGTCATCAGGCGGCGCCGGCCGGACCCGGTCGGTGGGCGGCCGTCAGACGGCGACGGCGCGCACCGGGCTCTCGGGCAGGTCCTCGCCGAAGCAGCGCTGGTAGTACTCGGCGATCACCGGGCGTTCCGTCTCGTCGCACTTGTTGAGGAACGTGAGACGGAAGGCGAAGGCCACGTCGCCGAAAATCTCGGCGTTCTCCGCCCAGGTCAGCACCGTGCGCGGGCTCATGACGGTCGAAATGTCGCCGTTGATGAAACCGGCGCGGGTCATGTCGGCCACGGCCACCATGGCGGAGATCTTCTCGCGACCCTCGGGCGTGTCGTACTCCGGGCGCTTCTTCAGGACGATGTCCGCCTCGGCGTCGTGCTCCAGGTAGTTGAGCGTGGCGACGATGTTCCAGCGGTCCATCTGCGCCTGGTTGATCTGCTGCGTGCCGTGGTAGAGGCCCGTTGTGTCGCCCAGGCCCACCGTGTTGGCGGTGGCGAACAGGCGGAAGCCCGGATGCGGGCGGATGACGCGGTTCTGGTCCAGCAGCGTCAGCTTGCCCTCGACCTCCAGCACGCGCTGGATGACGAACATCACGTCGGGGCGGCCGGCGTCGTACTCGTCGAAGACAAGCGCGCAGGAGTGCTGCAGGCACCACGGCAGCAGGCCCTCCCGGAACTCGGTCACCTGCTGGCCCTCGCGCAGGACGATGGCGTCCTTGCCCACCAGGTCGATTCGGCTGATGTGGCTGTCCAGGTTGACGCGGATGCACGGCCAGTTCAGGCGGGCGGCCACCTGCTCGATGTGGGTGGACTTGCCCGTGCCGTGGTAGCCTTGGACCATCACGCGGCGGTTGAACTTGAAACCGGCCAGGATGGCGAGCGTCGTCTCGCGATCGAACAGGTAGTTGGGGTCCAGATCGGGGACGTACTCGTTGCCTTCCTTGAAGGCCGGGACGGTCATGTCGGAATCGATTTTGAAAGCCTCGCGGACCGAGACTTCCGTGTCCGGGGTGCCCGTCGGGATGTTGGCGCCGACCTCCATGGTCCTCCTCGAAAGCGGTTCGTGTTCATCTCTGCGCGGCCGTGGACCCGCGGGTCCGGCGGCCGGGGCGGTGGTCGTTGTCCCCTATATAGGGTGCGCGATCAGGCATTCAGGCCGTTGAGCAGCGTTTTATAGGCCTGATTGACCGCCTTGAAGCGTTCCTCCGACGCCTTGTCGCCAGGATTGAGGTCGGGATGATAGCGCTTCACGAGTTCCTTGTATCGCGCTTTCAACCCCTCCTTCGTCAAGGGCCACTCCAGGTCCATGACGCGCATGGCCTTGTCCTGGTCGGTTCCGCGCTGGGGCCGGCCGGCGGCGTATTCGCGGTTGTAGCGCTGCTCGCGCCTGTTCTCGGCGGCCTCTTCCTCGAAGAAATCGAAGCTGTCCTTCACGCGGCCCGCCTTGAACGCCCGGTACGCCGCCGCCGAGGTGCCGAGCCCGGCATGGACGTGGCCCAGCTTCCAGCTCGGCCTTCCCCAGGTGGTGTCGGCGCGGACGCTGGCCTCCACTTCCTCCTCGCTCATGTCGGCGTAGTAGTTCCAGCGCTTGTTGTACTCGCGCACGTGCTCCAGGCAGTAGTGGTCATACTCCCGCAGACTGCGGTCGCGCGGCGCGCGGTAGTCGCCGGCCTCGCGGCATCCGGGCCAGGCACAGGTTTCCGTCGCGACCCCGGGCGGGTCGCGGTCCTGGAAGAAGGCGTGTGAGCGTCTGCGGCCGTTCATCGGGTCAATATGCGGAGGTTCGCTTGATGAGGCAACCGGCCTGATGGCCGGGCCGGACGCCCGCTTCCAGGCGCTTGACGCCGCCCCGCCCGCACCCCACCCTCAGGCCCCGATTGTCCTTTTCCCGGCCCACGGAGAGACGCACCGATGCCCACCATCCGCGAGCGCATGGAGCGCAAGCTGACCGACGCCTTCGCCCCCGTCACGCTGGAGATCAAGGACGACAGCCACAAGCACGCCGGCCACGCCGACCGCATCGCGGCGCTGAAGGACCAGGGCCAGGGCGACGGCCATGCGCCCATCGACGGCGGCGGCGAAACGCATTTCCGCGTCGCCATCGTCTCGGACGCCTTCGAGGGCAAGAGCCGGGTGCAGCGCCAGCGCATGGTGTTCGACACGCTGAAGGAGGAGTTGCAGGAGCGCATCCACGCCCTGCAACTGAAGACCATGACGCCCGAGGAAGCGCGGACGGAGTGAGTGACCGCCGGCCTGCCCGCCGTCGTCCGGCCACAAAAAACCCGGCCAGCGGCCGGGGCGGTCGGTCATTCCTCCAGTTCGGAATCCCAGTACAGAAAGTCGCGCCAGCTTTCGTGCAGGTAGTTGGGCGGGAAGCGGCGGCCGATGTCCTGAAGCTGGAAGGCATTGGGGCGGAAGGGCTCGCGGATCAGGGGCATGCCGCAGTCCTTGGGAAGCTTGCTGCCCTTCCGCAGGTTGCAGGCCCCGCAGGCCGTGACCACGTTCAGCCAGTTTGTCCGCCCGCCCCGGCAGCGCGGGATCACGTGGTCGAAAGTCAGGTCGTGGGTGGGAAAGCGCCGACCGCAGTACTGGCAGGTGAAATGATCGCGAAGGAACACGTTGAACCGGGTGAAGGCCGGCCTTCGATGGGTGGGCGCGTATTCCTTCAGGGCGATCACGCTGGGAAGCTTCAACTCCATGCGTGGACTGTGGATGATGGCGTCGTCATATTCATGCACGACGCTCACCCGCCCAAGGAACACCGCCTTGATGGCCTCCTGCCACGGCCAGAGCGACAGCGGATAATAGCTCAAGGGCCGAAAATCCGCGTTCAGAACCAAAGCCGGGCTTCTGTCCAGTATCGCGTTCAAGGTCTACCCCGCTGTCCGGGTGTTTAGACACAAGATATGGTACTCAGTATCAGAGTTCCTGCCAAGCAAGACGATACCGTTTTATGAAATCGCCAAACACGCCGGAAAACAACAAGACCTTTCAAACGGTTACTCGATTCGCGCCGTCCCCCACCGGACACTTGCACCTGGGTCACGCGCACTCTGCGCTGTTCTCGTTTCGACAGGCGCGGGAGGCCGGCGGGCGCTTCCTGCTGCGCATCGAGGACATCGACAAGGGCCGCTGCCGTTCTGAATACGAAACGGCGGTGCTGGAGGATCTGCGCTGGCTGGGCCTGGAGTGGGAAGAGCCCGTGCGCCGCCAGTCGCAGCACTTCGACCAGTACGCCGACGCGCTGGAGCGGCTGGAGGCCATGGGGCTGCTCTACCCCTGCTTCTGCACCCGCAAGGAGATCCAGGCCGAGGTCGCCCGCAGCCCCAGCGCCCCGCACGGCCCCGACGGCGTGCTCTACCCCGGCACCTGCCGCGCCCTGGCACCCGAGGACCGCCGCACCTTGCGCGCCGCGGGCCGGTCCTTCGCCCTGCGGCTGGACATGGCGCGCGCGGTGGAGCAGACCGGGCCGCTGACGTGGCATGACCGGGCTGCGGGACCGCAGCAGGCACGGCCGCAGATGTTCGGTGACGTGGTGCTGGCGCGCAAGGACACGCCGACCAGCTATCACCTCGCCGTCACCCACGACGACGCATTGCAGGGCGTGACACTGGTGACGCGCGGGCAGGACCTGTTCGAGGCGACGCACATCCACCGGCTGTTGCAGGCGCTGCTGAGCCTGCCCGTGCCGGAGTACCACCACCACGGCCTGCTCACCGACCCCGAGACGGGCCGCCGCCTCGCCAAGCGCGACAAGAGCCGGACGCTCCGCGCGCTGCGGGAGGCGGGCCGGACGCCGGCGGACGTGCGGGCGATGGCCGGCATGCCTGACTGAGAACCGCCGTCATTTGAAGCGGCGCGGCCGCTCCTTGTAGTTCTCGTGCAGGACCTCTGTCTCGTTGCGCTTCTTCGCCTTGCGCATGCGCTGAAGCTGGAACGCGCCGTAGGCGATGCCGATCAGCAGGGTCACCATGGCGAGGATGAAGATTTCGGACATGACGGACCTCCGTTGCTGCGAACGTAAGCCCGCCCTACGGAGCGGTCGGAGGCAGCGGATCGGCCGGCCCGCCATCAGGCCGCGCCGTACCACCGCGGATCGTCAGAACCGCTCCTCCTCCGCCGCGGCCGCCGCGGCCGCCTTGTCGCGCAGGGCTTCCTGACGGCGCATGAACCACGCGGCGAGCAGGATCGTCAGGGCCGCCACCAGCACCAGCAGGGTCGCGAGCGCATTGATCTTGGGGCTCACGCCCAGCCGCACGCTGGAGAACACCACCATGGGCAGCGTCGTGGACGCCGGGCCGGAGGTAAAGCTCGCCACCACCAGGTCGTCCAGCGACATGGTGAAGGCCAGCAGCCAGCCGGCCACCAGCGCCGGGGAAATGATCGGCAGGGTGATGGCGAAGAACACCTTTGCCGGCCGCGCGCCCAGGTCGAGGGCGGCTTCCTCCACGCTCTCGTCCATCTGCGCCAGGCGCGACTGGATGATGACCGCCACGAAGGCCATGGTGAAGGTGGAATGCGCGATGGTGATGGTCGACACCCCCCGCCCGGCCGGAATGCCGATGGCCTGCTCCAGCGCCACGAACAGCAGCAGCAGCGACAGGCCGGTGATGACCTCGGGCATGACCAGCGGGGCCGACAGCATGCCCGAGAACAGCGTGCGCCCCCGGAACCGCCTGAAGCGCGCCATCACCATGCCGGCGATGGTGCCCAGGATGGTCGCGATGGTCGCCGAGAACACCGCCACCCGAAGCGAGACCCAGGCGGCGTCCAGGATGTTGTCGTCCTGGAACAGCTCCAGGTACCACTTCGTCGAGAACCCGGACCACACCGTCACCAGCCGGTTCTCGTTGAAGCTGTAGATGATGAGCAGCAGGATCGGCACGTAGAGGAACGCAAAGCCGAGCCCGAGCGCTGTCAGCAGGAAGAAGGAGCGGTTGCGGCCCATGGCTCAGGACTCCTTCTTCGCGTCGCGCGCCTGATAGTGCTGGAAGATCATGATGGGCACCACCAGCAGCACCAGCATGGCGATGGCGACGGCCGACGCCACCGGCCAATCGCGGTTGTTGAAGAATTCCGACCACAGGACGCGGCCGATCATCAGCGTTTCCGGCCCGCCCAAGAGGTCGGGGATGACGAACTCACCCACCGCCGGAATGAACACCAGCAGCGAGCCCGCCACGATGCCCGGCACAGACAGCGGCAGCGTCACCGTCAGGAAGGCCTTCCAGGGCTTGGCGCCCAGGTCGGCGGCGGCCTCCAGCAGGGACCGGTCCAGCTTCTCCAGGTTGGCGTACAGCGGCAGGATCATGAACGGCAGGTAGCTGTAGGTGATGCCGAGGTAGACCGAGAACTCGTTGTAGAGCAGCGGCAGCGGCTCGTTGATGAGGCCGGTCCACATCAGGAAATTGTTCAGCAGGCCGTTGCTCTTGAGAATCCCGACCCAGGCGTAGACGCGGATCAGGAACGACGTCCAGAAGGGCAGGATCACCAGCAAAAGCAGCATGTTGCGGGTCGACGGCCTGGCCTTGGCGATGGCGTAGGCCATGGGGTAGCCCACCAGCAGGGTCAGGATGGTCGACACCGTCGCCATCTTCAGACTGCCCAGGTAGGCCTCCACGTACAGCGGGTCTTCCAGCAGGAACTGGTAGTTGCCGATGGCGAGCTGGATGCGCAGGTACGTTCCTTCCGCCCATTCCACCAGCGCGGTGTAGGGCGGCAGGCCCAGGCGGTATTCGGCGAAGCTGATCTTGAAGACGATGGCGAAGGGCAGCAGGAAGAACAGCAGCAGCCACACGTAGGGAATGGCGATCACCAGCCCCCGGCCGCCGATGCGCAGCCGTTTCGACATCCACCGGGAAAGGTGCCCGGTCATGCGGCGGGCGCGCACGCCCTGCTCGGCCTCCGGCACGCCCACGGCGCCCGGCTCGCGCGGGGCTTCCTCGGGTCGGACGTGGGTCATTGCGTCACCACCACGCTGCTGTCCGGGTTCCAATGGATCCACACCCGGTCCTCCCAGGTGATGTCGGCCTGGGCTTGGCGGGTGACGTTGGGCACGGTCACCCGCACCATCTTGCCGGTGTCCAGCGTCACCATGTAGGTGGAGATGCCGCCCAGATACACGATATCCGTCACCTTGCCCTCTCCGACGTTGTCCGTCGCGGCGGGCCTGTCCTTGCCGATGAAGACCTTCTCGGGCCGCACCGCCACCCACACCGTCTGCCCCTGACGGGCGGCGATGCCGTGGCTGACGTAGATGCGGCTGGAAATTTCGGGGCTCTGGATGGTGACGTAGTCGGCCTCGTCCTCGTCCAGCACGCCCTCGAACATGTTCACGGTGCCGAAGAACTCCGCCACGAAGCGGGAGTTGGGGTACTCGTACATGGCGTGGGGGTTGTCGATCTGGATGATCTCGCCCGCGTCCATGACGGCGACGCGCGTGGACATGGTCATGGCCTCCTCCTGGTCGTGGGTGACCATGACGAAGGTGACGTCCAGTTCCTCCTGGATGTCGACCAGTTCCAGCTGGGTGCGCTCGCGCAGTTTCTTGTCGAGCGCGGACAGGGGCTCGTCCAGCAGCAGCACCTTGGGGCGCTTGGCGAGGCTGCGGGCAAGGGCCACGCGCTGGCGCTGGCCGCCGGACAACTGCTGCGGCTTGCGCTTGGCAAACCGGCCCAGTTCCACCAGTTCCAGCATTTCCGCCACGCGGCGGTTGACCTCCGCCCTGGGCAGCCCGTCCTGCTTGAGCCCGAAGGCGATGTTCTGCTCCACCGTCATGTGGGGGAACAGGGCGTAGGACTGGAACATCATGTTCACCGGCCGCTCATAGGGCGCGAGGCCGCCGATGTCCTGGCCGTCAATGAGGATGCGGCCGGATGTCGGCTGCTCGAACCCCGCGATCATGCGCAGCAGGGTGGACTTGCCGCAGCCCGACCCGCCCAGCAGCGAGAACAATTCGCCCTGGTTGATGGTCAGCGACACCCCGTTGACGGCGGTGAAGTCGCCGAACTTCTTCACCACGTCCTGGATCTGGATGATGGGTTTGGTACGGGTGCGGGTCGCCGCAGCCAGTGTGGTCATGGGTCGGGCACTCACAACGCGGGACGAAAGGCTGTATCAGGAAAAAGGGGGCGCCGGCCGAAGCCGAGGCGCCCCCCGATCCGCTTAATTTACCGGCCGGTCTTGATCTTGTTCCAGGTCCGGGTGCGCAGGCGGTCCAGCTTCTGGCCCGCCGGCGTGTCGACGAACAGCTTCTCCTTGACCTCTGCGGTCGGGAAGATGGCCGGGTCGTTCCAGATTTCATCCGACACGTATTCCTCCGACGCCGGCACGGCGTTGGCATAGGCCACGTAGTCGGTGATGGCGCCGATCACCTCCGGCTGGAGGATGTAGTTGATGAAGGTGTGGGCGTTGTCCGGGTGCGGCGCGTCGGCGGGGATCGCCAGCGTGTCGAACCACATGGCCGTGCCTTCCTTCGGAATGGTGTATTCCACCGTGAAGTCCTTGCCGGCTTCCTCGGCGCGATACTTCGCCTGGAAGATGTCGCCGGAGAAGCCCATGGCGACGCAGGCATCGCCGTTGGCCAGCGCGTTGATGTATTCGCTGGAGTGGAACTTCTTGATGTAGGGGCGAATCTTCATCCACAGCGCCTCGGCTTCCTCGTAGTGGGCCGGGTCGTCGGTGTTGAAGGGGTGCCCCAGGTATTCCATGGTGACGGGGAAGATTTCGGACGGGCTGTCCAGCACGTAGATGCCGCATTCCGCCAGCTTCTCGGCGTTGGCCGGATCGAAGATCAGGTCCCAGCTGTCGGTCGGCGCGTCGGCGCCCAGCGCGGCTTCCACCTTCGACGGAATGTAGCCGTAGCCGTTGGTGCCCCACTGGTAGATGGCGGCGTGCTCGTTGCCCGGATCGGCGGCCTGGAGGCCCTTCATCAGGTCTTCGTCCAGGTTGTCCCAGTTGGGGATCTTGGACTTGTCCAGCGGCTGCACGATGTCGCCCTGCACGAAGCGGGCGAGGAAGGTCGACGTCGGCACGATGACGTCATAGCCCGAGTTGCCGGCCAGCAGCTTGGCCTCCAGCATCTCGTTGCTGTCGTAGACGTCGTAGTTGACCTTGATCCCCGTCTCCTTCTCGAAGTTGGCGATCGTGTCCTCGGCGATGTAGTCGGACCAGTTGTAGACGTTGAGGACCTTTTCCTCCTGGGCGACGGCGCCCCCGGCCATGACTACGGCCATGGCGGTTCCGGCGATCAGGGATCGGGTAAACTGTCGCATCGTCAAAAGCCTCCTCGCGTTCGGATGGCGGCCGGGCCTGGTGCCGGCCGGCACGCTGGACACCGGCCCGCCGCGCCGATGCGGCCTCGGGCGGCTTTGGCGCAAGCCATTGTCCAACCGTCAGTCTTTGCAGCAAACTTCGCCGCCCGGCAAGTGACATGATGTCATGCCGGCACGGGCGGTCATGCGTCCGGGGCGGGTCTTCGCGGGAAGGCGGTGTCGAGGGAATGGGTCATGGGGCTGGTCTCCCGGTTTATGTGGTGAAGCCTCCCGCCCCTGCCGGTCTGTCGCCGGCCAAGGGCATTGTACCTGTTCATCCGGCCGTTCATTTTGTTTTACACCGTCCCGCCGCTCCGGCCGGTGGAGGGCGGGACGGAAGGGGCGTCAGGCTCAGACCGTGACGCCGGTGTCGTGCGCCGTCTTGTCGAGAACCAGGCGGACCTTCTCCACCAGCTCGTCGATGTGGGCGTGGGTCAGGATCAGCGGCGGCGACAGCACCAGCGTGTCATAGACCGCACGCATGATGAGGCCGCCCGCGAAGCTGTGGTCGCGGGCGATGGTGCCCACCTTGCCGACATCGTTGAAGAACTCGTGGCGGGCCTTGTCGCGGATCAGCTCGATGCCCGCGATCATGCCGATGCCGCGCACCTCGCCGACGATGGGGTGGTCGGCCAGCTCGCGCAGGCGCTTCTGGAAGTAGGGCCCGGTGTCGGAGCCGACACGGTCGACAATGCCCTCGTCACGCAGGATGCGGATGTTTTCCAGCGCCACCGCGCAAGCCACCGGATGACCGGAATAGGTGTAGCCGTGGAAGAACTCCCCGCCCTTGGCGATCAGCGTATCGGCGACGCGGTCGCCCACCATGACGGCCGCGATGGGCTGGTAGCCCGAGGACATGCCCTTGGCCAGCGGCATCAGGTCGGGCTTGATGTCGAAGGTCTGGCTGCCGAACCAGTTGCCGGTGCGCCCGAAGCCGCAGATGACCTCGTCGACGATCAGCAGGATGTCGTACTTGTCGCAGATGCGCTGGATTTCCGCCCAGTAGGTCGCGGGCGGGTAGACCAGCCCGCCCGCACCCTGGATGGGCTCGGCGATGAAGGCCGCCACCGAATCGGGGCCGACTTCCTGGATCTTGTCCTCGAGCCAGCCGGCCGCCTTGACACCGAACTCGTCCGGGTCCTCGTGGTAGCCCAGCTGGAACCAGTGCGGCGGCTCGATATGGGCAAACCCCGGCAGCACGCCCGACTGCGTGTGCATGGCCGACATGCCCCCCAGCGACAGGGCGGCGAGCGTGGAGCCGTGATAGCCGTTGCGCCGGCCGATGATGACCTGTCGCTGTGGCTGGCCTTCCAGCGCCCAATAGCGGCGCACCATGCGGATGACGGTGTCGTTGGCCTCGGACCCCGAGCCGGCGAAGAAGGCGTGGTTCAGGCCTTCGGGCGTCAGTTCCACCAACTGGCGGGCAAGCTCCGTCGCCGGCATGGTGGTGGTCTTGAAGAAGGTGTTGTAGTACGGCAGCTCCTGCATCTGGGCATAGGCAGCCTCGGCCAGTTCCTTGCGGCCGTACCCCACGTTGACGCACCACAGCCCGGCCATGCCGTCGAGGATCTTGGTGCCCTCGCTGTCGTAGAGGTACGGGCCTTCCGCCCGCACGATCAGGCGCGCGCCGCCCTCGTCGCTCAGGCCCTTGAAGTCGGTGAAGGGGTGCAGGTGGTGGGCGGAGTCGATCTTCTTCCACTCTGCGGTGGTGCGGTTGGAGGCCGACAGGGCGGTCATGGAGGCTCCTTGCATCCAGGGGTGCGGGAGAACGCTTGATGAGTATTTTGAACACATCCCACGCCCGCCGCAAACCCGGAATTTGCCGCCGCCCCGCCTTCTGCACCGCAAAACCTCTGTTCCTCAACGGGTTGTTGGCGGAAATCGCGCCTGACATGCGGCGCTGCCGCAGAGCTTTCAGTACGGCGAAACTTTACACCGCCTTGACAGTCCCGCCGCCCCGGCCTACCGAAGAGAACCACCCCTTCTTCCGAGTCCCACCCCGCGCAGCCGCTGCAAACGACGGACAATTCCCATGGCCGAACCGCACGCCAAGTCCTATTACGCCGCCTCCGCCACCGCCTTCACGGACCAGCCGCCGCTGGAGGGCGATGCCAAGGTGGACGTCTGCGTGGTCGGCGGCGGCATGACCGGCTGCTCGGCGGCCCTGCACCTGGCGGAACGCGGCTACAAGGTCATGCTCATCGAGGCCAACCGCATCGGCTTCGGCGCCTCCGGCCGGTCGGGCGGGCAGCTCATCGCGGGCTATGCCGCCGACATGCACAAGGTGGAGAAGTACGTCGGCCCGGAAGAGGCCCAGCGCATGTGGAACATGAGCGTGGAGGCCGTCGACCTGGTGCGCGAGCGCACCCGCCGCCATGCCATCGACTGCGATCTGGTGGACGGGCACCTTCACGTCGGCGTCAAGCCGCGCCACTGCGAGGAACTGCAGGACCTGGCCGAGGAGTGGGACCGCTACGGCTACGACGGCGTCCAGTATCTTGATCGCCATGCGGTGCGGGCGCGCGTGGACAGCGAGACCTACGTCTGCGGCCTGCTGGACCCCAAGGGCGGCCACCTTCACCCGCTCAACTACACGCTGGGCCTGGCGCGCGCCTGCCTGGACGCGGGCGTCGTCATCCACGAGGACACGCCCATGACGGGGTGGGATGCCGGCGACCCCGCCACCATCCACACCTCGCGCGGCAGCATTCGCGCCAACCACGTCATCCTCGCGGGCAATGCCTACCTGTGGGAGAAGGAGCGCAAGCTCGGCACCAACATCATGCCCGTGGGCACCTACATCGTCGCCACCGAGCCGCTGGGCGAGAACCGCGCCACCAAGCTGATCCCCAACAACGAGGCCGTGGCGGACATCCTGTTCGTCCTCAACTACTTCCGCCGCTCCGCCGACCACCGGATGCTGTTCGGCGGGCGCGTCAGCTATTCGCGGATCGAGCCGGCCAGCGTCGGCGAGGCCATGCGCAAGACCATGCTGAAGTACTTCCCGCAGCTCGACGACGTGAAGGTGGACTACGCCTGGGGCGGCTACGTCGCCATCACCGCCAACCGCCTGCCCGATTTCGGCCGCCTGGCGCCCAACGTGCTGTATGCGCAGGGCTTCTCCGGCCACGGCGTGGCCCTGACCAGCCTGGCCGGGAAGCTGATGGCCGAGGCCGTCGCCGGTCAGGCGGAGCGCTTCGATCTGCTGGCGAAGATCCCCCACATGCCCTTCCCCGGCGGTACCATGTTCCGCACCCCGGCCCTGGTGCTGGCGATGGCGTGGCACCGGCTGCGGGACATGCTCTGATCCGGAGCCGCGGCCCGCGGCGTAGGAGGAGCGATCCCACTGCCGGAGTCGCCCCATGCCCTACGACCCCGCCCTGCCCCTGCCCGAGCCGACGCGGGCCGAGGGGCTGCGCCGCCTTGCGGACATGCTGCCGCGCGCCGGCCGCGCCTATGCCGCCGGCCGCAACTACGACCGCGGCCCCGGCCGGCACGCTCCGGTTTCCATGCTCTCTCCCTATCTGCGCCACCGCCTGCTGACCGAGGACGAGGTGGTGGGCGCGGTGCTGAAGCGCCACGGCCCGCAGACGGCCGAGAAGTTCATGCAGGAAGTGCTCTGGCGCACCTACTGGAAGGGCTGGCTGGAACTGCGGCCCGAGGTCTGGCGCCGCACCCGCCGCCGCGTCGCCGCGCTGGCCCGCGACCGCGCCGTGATGGAGCGTGTCGAGGCCGCCGCCGCCGGCCGCACCGGCATCGACTGCTTCGACGCCTGGATGGTGGAACTGGCCGAGACCGGATACCTGCACAACCACGCCCGCATGTGGACGGCCAGCATCTGGGTCTTCACCCTCCGGCTGCCGTGGGAGCTGGGCGCCGACCTGTTCCTGCGCCATCTGCTGGACGGCGATCCGGCGTCGAACACCCTGTCGTGGCGCTGGGTCGCGGGGCTGCACACGCCGGGCAAGGCCTACCTGGCGCGGCCCGACAACATCCGCCGCTACACCGACGGCCGCTTCGATCCGCGGGGCCTCGCGGACACGGCCGAACCGCCGGCGGGCGATGCCGGAAACCCGAGGCCCGTGCCGCCGCCCGAGCCGACGCCGATCGACCTGTCGCAGCCCTCGGCCCTGCTGCTGACGGAGGAGGACCTGCACCCCGAAGACCTGCTGCCGCCAGGGCTCGACATCCGCGCCGCCGCCGCCATGCCCTGTGCCGCGGCGCGCTCGCCATTGCCGGTGGCAGCCGGGGTGCGCGGCTTCACGCAGGGCGCGCTGGGGAACGCGCTCGACCGGCTGGGCTTCCTCGGCCGCTACCTGCCGCGCGATCCGGCGGCGGTGGTGTCCTGGGCGCGCGAGCACGGCGCGCGGCAGGTGGTGGCGCCCTATGCGCCCGTCGGCCCGGCGCGAGAGGTTCTGGATGCCCTGGAACCGGCACTGGCCGCCGCCGACATCCGCCTCGCCCGCCCCCGCCGCGCCTGGGACGCGGACCTCTGGCCGCTGGCGACGGCGGGCTTCTTCGGCTTCTGGAAGACGGCGCGGGGGCGGATCGGCGCGTGATGCCCGCAAACACCGGCGAAGCGGCGGCGGCCGGCGCGCGTTATCATCATAAGCCCCGTCACCCCGCCTTCCGACCAGCCACGGAGCCCGCATGGAGGACCTTCTCGGCTACTCGCTACGGGACATGCTGTTGTTCTCGCGGGAAACCTACGTCCGGCTGTTCACCCTGACCAACCAGGCCCACTGGCCCCTGCCGATCATCGCGGGGCTGGCGGGCCTGGCGTGCCTGTGGCTCATGCGCGGGCGGCGGGGCTGGCACGGGCGCCTGCTTCTGGCGCTGACCGGCGCCGGCTGGCTGTGGACCGGATGGGTCTTTCTCATTCAGCGCTACGCCACCATCAACTGGGCCGCGCCCTGGGCGGGGTATGCCTTCCTGGCAGAGGGCGCCCTGCTGCTGGCCCTGGCGGTCACCGGCCGGCGCCCGCGCACCGACCGGCGCGACGCCGCGGCCGGAGCCGCCTGGGTCCTGCTGGCGGCGGCGGTGCTGGTCCTGCCGCTTGTCTATCCGCTTCTGGGCGGGCAGTGGATGCGCGCCGCCCCCTTCGGCATCGCGCCCGACGCCACGGCGGCCGGAACGCTGGCGGTGCTGTCGCTGGTGCGTGGCGGGTGGGCGGCGCTGGCCGTGCCCGTGCCGGTGGCATGGCTGGCCGCCTCCGCCGTCACCCACGACCTGCTGGGGATGACGGCGGTGGCCGTTGGACTGGGGTTGGCGGCGCTGGCGGGCCTTGCGGTCCGCGTCGCCGCGGCCCGCGGCCTCAGCGGTTGACGGTGAAGTCGTTCAGGTGCGTGCGGATGTTCTGCGCCATGGCGGCGTCGAAATCCTGCATCAGCGCGGTGACCAGCGAATACCACATCTCCTCGCGCTCGTTCAGGCTGGCCTTCTCGCCGAGCGTCTTGGACCGATAGGCCTCGGTGCTGGCGGTCGCCAGCACGTCGCGATCGCTCAGCACCTGAACCTCGGCCACCACGTGTGCGGTGTACTTCCAGGCCTGCTGGTCGGTCAGGAAGCCGCGGATGCCTTCCTCGGTCTCCAGCCGTTCCTCGCGCACCGAAGCATCCCGGATGACGAAGCGCAGGGTGCGGAGCGAGCCGTCGGCCGCGCCGCCCGTGCCGGTCACCGCCAGCCGGTCCTCCGCCCAGGTGCGCAGGGCGCGCTCCGGCGGCAGGGGCATCAGGTGCTCCACGAACGGCGTCTGGAAGCTGGGCTCGAAGTCCGACAGGATCACCTTCTCGTCGGCCCGGAAGGTGATGGGCCCCTTGTTGGTGAAGCGCAGGTCCTTGAACTCCGGCACGGGCTCCGGCGTGGTGCAGGCGGCCAGCGCGAGAACGCCGGCCAGCACGAGGGCGAAGGCACGCAGCGGATGGGCGAGGCGGGCGAGGCTCATGAAGGGACGATCCCTGGCAGTGGTTACGGTCCGCGCATTGTCGCACGCGATCATGGCCGGTCAAGGGCGGGCGGCGCGGCCGGCAGCCCTTCGCCGGGGCGCTACTGCTTGGGCGCCTTGTCCGCGTCCATGGCGTCCAGGTCGGCGTCCGTGAAGGGGTAGTGCTCGTTACAGAACTCGCACGAGACCTCGACCACGCCGGCATCCGTCTTCATGGTCTCCAGTTCGGCGCGCGGGAACTGGGACAGCGCCGTCACCACCCGCTCGCGCGAGCAACGGCAGCCGAAGTGCGGGTGGCGGGCGTCGTAGGCCTTCAGGCCCTCGCTGTGGAACAGGCGGCGCAGCACGTCGGTCGGCGGCAGGTCCGGGGCCAGCAGCTCCTCGTTGGTCACGCTGCCCATGAGCACGACGCCGGTCCGCCAGGCGTCCTCCACCGTCTCCTCGTCCTCGGCCGAAAGGTGCGCGCCCGAAGGCAGGGGCATGCGCTGGAGCATGAGCCCGGCGGCGCGCCAGCGGCCGCCCTCGTGCACCGTCGCCATCTTGATGGCGGTCTCCAGCTGCTCGGACTGGCGGAAGTAGGCGTGGGCGCAGTCGGCGAGCGTCGCACCCGTCAGTTCGGTGATGCCCTGGTAGCGGTCCGTCTCCGGCCCCTGGTCCACGGTGAACGCCAGGTAGCCGGACCCCATCAGCGCCGGCACCCGGTCGCCCAGAGCCGCGATGCCGCCGGCTTTCTCGACGGCGGCATTCAGGCGCGCCTCGTCGAAATGGGCGACGCCGCGCACATCGCCGCCGCTGGTGACGTCCACCACAATCTGCGAGATCGGCCCGTCGGACCGCGATTGCAGGGTGAAAATGCCGTCGTACTTCAGGCTGTCGGCCAGCACCACGGCCAGCACCGCCGTTTCCGCCAGCATGAGCGCGACGGGCTCGGGGTAGTTGTGGCGGGAGACGATGGTGGAGACGGTGTCGTCCAGACGAACCAGGCGCCCGCGAAAGGCGCCGTGGTCGATCATGAACGGGACGATCTGGTCGGTCACGACTGCGTCAGACACCAAACAAGGATTCCTTTTTGCGCATGAAGGCGGTTTTCGGCCTCGTCCCACACCACCGACCGGGGACCGTCGATGACCTCGGAGGTCACCTCCTCCTCGCGGTGGGCGGGCAGGCAGTGCATGAACAGGGCGTCGGCCTTGGCGTGCCCCATCAGGGCCGCGTTCACCTGGTAGGGACGGAAGATGTTGTGCAGGTTCGCCCCGTCCTCGTGCATGGACACCCAGGTATCGGTCACAACGCAGTCCGCGCCCTCGGCCAGCTTTTTCGGGTCGCGGCCGATGACGATGGTCGCGCCCTTCTCCCGTGCCCACTGGACAACGCGCGCATCGGGCTCGCGGTTTTCCGGGCAGGCAACGCGCATCTCGAAACCGAACTGGGCGGCGGCCTCGATCCACGAGGCGGCGACGTTGTTGCCGTCGCCCGACCAGCAAACGACCTTGCCGGCGATGGAGCCCTTGTGCTCCTCGAAGGTCATCACGTCGGCCATGATCTGGCACGGGTGGCTGTCGTCGGTCAGGCCGTTGATGACGGGCACGGTCGCGTGACGCGCCATTTCCTCGAGCTTGGCCGGATCATCGGTGCGGATCATGATCATGTCGCAGTAGCGCGACAGCACGCGGGCCGTGTCGGCGATGGTCTCGCCCCGGCCGAGCTGGCTGCCGTTTCCGTCCAGGATCACCACGTCGCCGCCCAATTGCTTGGCGCCCACCTCGAAGCTGACGCGGGTGCGCGTCGAGGGCTTCTCGAAGATCATGGCGAGCGTCTTGCCCTCCAGCGGACGGCGCTTCTCCGCCATCACCGCGCCGCGCTTGTACTCGGCCGCCAGGTCCAGGATGGCCCGAAGGTCGGCGGAACCGTGTGTGTGCAGGTCGAGGAAGTGCTTGGGCGCGGAGCCGGTCATGGGAGGTGATCTCGCTTTGTCAGCTTGCCGGGGCCGTGTCCTTGCAGACCCGGGACAGGATGTCGACGGCGGCGTCGGCCTCGGCCGTGCCGATGATGAGCGGCGGCAGAAGCCGCACCACGTTGTCGCCCGCCGGAACGACGAGCAGGCCAGCCTTCAGCGCCCGGCCGACGAAGTCGGTGTTGGCCACGCCCTCGGCCATCTTCAGGCCGATCATGAGGCCAAGCCCGCGCACCTCGGCGATGATGCCGGGGTGTTCGACGGCCAGCGCCTCCAGCGTCTCCCGCAGGTACGCGGCGGTGGCCTGGACGTTTTCCAGGAAGCCGGGCGCCAGAACCTCGTCCAGCACGGCGTTGACGGCGGCCATGGCGAGCGGATTGCCGCCGTAGGTGGTGCCGTGGGTGCCGGCGGTCATGCAGGACGCCGCGCGCTCGGTCGCCAGAACGGCGCCGACGGGGAAGCCGCCGCCCAGGCCCTTGGCCGTCGCCATGACATCGGGCGCCATGCCGGTCCACTGGTGGGCGTAGAGCTTGCCGGTGCGGCCGTTGCCGGTCTGCACCTCGTCGAACATGAGCAAGAGGCCGTATTCGTCGCACATGGCGCGAAGGCCGCGCAGGTACTCGGCGTCGGCGGGCACGATGCCGCCCTCGCCCTGCACCGGCTCCACCAGGACGGCGGCGGTCTGTTCGGTGACGGCGTTGCGGGCCTCGTTCATGTTGCCGAAGGGCACGCGGTCGAAGCCCTCCACCATGGGGCCGAAGCCCGCCAGGTGCTTTTCCTGCCCGCCGGCGGCGATGGTCGCCAGCGTGCGGCCGTGGAAGGCGTTGCGGGCGACGATGACGCGATGCTTGTCCACGCCCTGCGACTGGTGGAAGCGCCGCGCGATCTTCAGCGCCAGCTCCAGCGCCTCCGCGCCCGAGTTGCCGAAGAAGACGGTGTCGGCGAAGGTGTTGGCGACCAGCTTTTCCGCCGCCGCTTCCTGCCCCGGAACGCGGTAGAGGTTGGAGGTATGGATGACCTTCGCCGCCTGCTCCTGGATCGCCTTGACCAGTCGCGGATGGCTGTGCCCGAGCGCCGAGACGGCGATGCCGGTGCCGAAGTCCAGATACTTGCGGCCGTCGGCGTCGAACAGCCAGGCGCCCTCGCCGCGCTCGAAGGCGACGTCCATGCGGGCGTAGGTGGGCATCAGGGCGGGAATGGTCATGCGCTTTCCGGGCCTTGAAAACGGGGGCGGTTGCAAGGCGCAATGCCCCTCGGAAAGCGGTGGACTATCCGGCCTGGCAAGCGGTTTGTCAAGAGAGGGTGGCGGGGGCTATTCAGCGGCGCGTCGGGCGGCGAGGATCGTGTCCAGCCGGTCGGGCGTCTTGAGCCACGTCTCGTACTCCGCCTCGGTCAGCCCGAGGTATTCGCGGAGGGTCAGCGGCGAGTCCGAATCGTGCCAGGCATCCACGAAGTCGTCGATCGCCGACACTGAAACCTCGCCGCGAAGGACCCTGTCGATGAAGCGGGCGTCGCCAGACATCAGTCGTCCTCCCTCTGACGGCGTCTTTGATAAACCGGCCGTGGACATCCATGGTGCCGAGGTGGCGTCCGCGCTTGTTGAAGACTTCGACTTCGCCATGAAGTCCGTCCCACGTAAAAAGCCGATTTCCGCACTCACTGCGCCAGCGCCGTTCGCCCCTGCGGACATCCTTTTCCATCTGGTGCAGAAAACAGTCCGCGGGAACGTGTTCCGCCGGCACAATGTCCTCACGATCGATATGTGGCCGCGGCCACTCATTCGCCACGAGCGGCCGAAATTATTTGCCACTGATCTCCATGCGGATCAACTTCTGCGGGCAGATCGTGTTTACGCCTCACGCCTTCAGCTTGTATCCCGTCTTGAACATCGTGTAGGCCACCGCCAGCAGCACCAGGTTCGTGCCGCCCACTACGGCGATGCCGATGCCCGGCAGGGCGTCGTCGTGGCCGATGAAGCCGTAGCGGAAGCCGTCGATCATGTAGAAGAACGGGTTCACGTGCGCCAGGAACTGCATGTTCTCCGGCAGGCGGTCGATGGTGTAGAAGGTGCCCGACAGGAACGACAGCGGCGTGATGACGAAGTTGGTCACCGCCGCGATGTGGTCGAACTTGTCGGCCCAGATGCCGCCGATGACGCCCAGCAGGCTCAGCATCAGCGACGCCATGATGCCGTGGTACAGGATGAAGAACAGGTTGTGCAGGTGCAGGTCCACGAACAGGCCCATCACCGGCGTCACCACCGCACCCACCACAAGCCCCCGCGACATGCCGCCGAGCGCGAAGCCGGCCGTCAGCTCCCCGGCCGAAAGCGGCGGCATGAGGATGTCGACGATGTTGCCCTGGACCTTGGAAATGGTCAGCGACGACGACGTGTTGGCGAACGCGTTCTGCACCATCGCCATGATGATGAGGCCCGGCGCCAGGAACTCGATGAAGCTGACGTGGTAGCTTTCCGGCACGCTGCGGCCCAGCGCCAGGCTGAAGATCGCCAGGAACAGCAGCGTCGTCACGATGGGCGCGGCCACGGTCTGCAGGTAGACCTTGAGGAACCGCCGCACCTCCTTCAGGTACAGCTCCCACGTGCCGCGCCAATTGACGGCGCCCATCTGGCGCGGGCGGGGCGGGAAGCTGGCGGTGGTGCGGGTCTGCGCGCGCGATTGCGACGACGACACGGGGATGTCTCCTGGCTCTGGCATGGCGTTCGGCGTGGAATCCTGTGGCAAGGGCGCTAACATAGGCCCCATGGACGAAGAATGCACCCCGCCGCCCGGCCCGGAGCCCAAACGGCCCCGTCGGGCGGAACGAAATGGCCGCACGCGCAAGCAGCCCCGCAAGGTCTCGCCGGAATACCTGGAGAACAGCGCGCTCCATTACCTGGAGCGCTTCGCCTCCAGCGCGGCGAACCTGCGGCGGGTGCTCATGCGCAAGGTGATGCTGTCGGCGAGCGCCCACGACACCGACCCCGAGGAAGGTGCGGCCTGGGTCGACGCGCTGATCGAGCGCTACCAGCGCGCCGGGCTGCTGGACGACGGCGCCTACGCCGCCATGCGGGCGCGCTCCATCAACCGCCAGGGCGGGCCGGAGCGCGCCATCCGCGCCAAGCTGGCCGCCAAGGGCGTCGCGGCGGAGCATGTGGATGCCGCCGTCGACGAGCTGCGCGAGGACGTCGGCGGCGACCCGGACATGGCGGCGGCCGTCGCACTCGCCCGCCGGCGCGGCTTCGGCCCCTTCCGGCGCCCCAGCCTTTCCGCCAAGTCCCTGCCGCCCGAGGAGCGCCGCATGAAGGAACTGGCCGCCATGGCGCGCGCCGGCTTCTCCTTCGACACGGCCACCCGCGTGGTCGACGCCGGCAGCCCCGAGGACCTGGAGGAGGACATGGCAGCCTCCTCTTGAGCGCGGGCCTGCTCCGCCGCCGCTGCTGCTAGACAGGCCGACGCAGGGCAACGAGAGGCACCGACGGGAGGCCGCCATGGTCAACGATCCGCCCATCGTGGATTTTCCCGACGACATCCCCGGCGGCATCCCCGGCGACGCCGGCCTGTTCATCAGCTGGTCGGCCTGACATGCCGCGCAGTCCGGGCGCCGAATACCCCTACCTTTTTGGGTGGCTTCCTGGTGCAGTGCGACACGGGGTAGACTTCCGCCCCTGACCGTGCTCGGGCAAGGGAGGTCGAGCCGTGAGGATTCCCCTGCTGCTGACGGCCGCGCTGGGCGTGGCCGCCGCCACCATTTTCTGGCTTTCGGACACGGGCCGCCTGCTGGCCGATACCCGCGTTTCCGTCACCCCGCAGGCGGTGGCCGAGGGCGGGCGCCTGTATGCCCGGAACTGCGCCGCCTGCCACGGGTCTGGCATCGACGAGCCGCCGGGCTGGCGGCCGGTGATCGGCGGCGTCGCCCCGCCGCCGCTGGCCGTCGAGGGGCCGCCACCCGACTCCACGGATGCCTATCTGGTCCGCATCATCCGCGACGGCGGCGCCGCCGTCCACGGCGACCCCGCCCGCGACCGCATGCCGCCCTTCCGCGACGTCCTGACCAACCGCGAGATCCACGCGGTGGTGGCCTTCCTGAAGGACCGCTGGCCCGACCACCTCCAGGCCCTGCGCGGCGGCGCCCGGTCCGGCCATGATGGGTGAGGGGGCGCCCCCTGGACTCGGGCCCCGCTGCGCCCTATAAATCGGCCATGAATACGGCGCCGCTTCACTTCCTTAAAATGCACGGGCTGGGCAACGATTTCGTCATCGTGGACCGGCGCGCCGACGCGCGTCCGCTGCCCGCCGAAACCATCGCCGCCATCAGCCATCGGCGGACCGGGGTGGGCTGCGACCAGTTCATCACCATCGAGCCGCCCGCCGCCGACGACCCGGCCGCCGACGCCGTCATGGGCATCTTCAACGGCGATGACGGCAGCGCCGCCGGCGCCTGCGGCAACGCCACCCGTTGCGTCGCCGACATCCTCATGCGCGAGACCGGCAAGGACACCGTCGCCATCCGCACCGCCGCCGGTCTGCTGACCGCCTGGCGCGAGGTCGACGGGCAGGTGACCGTCGACATGGGCGAGCCGCGCCTGGACTGGTCCGCCATCCCGCTGGCGGAGGAGCAGGACACGCTGTCCATCGACCTCACCGTCGGCCCGCTCTCGCGCCCCGTCGGCGTGAACATGGGCAATCCGCACGCGGTGTTCTTCGTGCCCGCCGTCGCCTCCATCGACCTGCCCCACCTCGGCCCGCAGGTGGAGCGCCACCCCCTGTTCCCCGAGCGCACCAACGTCGAAGTGGTGCAGATCCTCGACCGCGCCCACCTGCGCATGCGGGTGTGGGAGCGCGCCGCCGGCATCACCCAGGCCTGCGGCTCGGGCGCCTGCGCCGTGGCCGTCGCCGCCGTGCGCCGGGGGCTTTCCGACCGCCGCGTGACCGTCACGCTCGACGGCGGCCCGCTGGTCATCGAATGGCGCGAGGCCGACGGCCATGTGCTGATGACCGGCCCCGTCGCCATGTCCTTCTCCGGCACCGTCGATGCCGCATTGCTGAGCCCGCTTCAGGCCGCCCCATGACCATGCAGAAGCCGATCGATCCGCGCGTCGTCACCTTCGGGTGCCGCATGAACACCTATGAATCCGAGGTGATGCGCGACCACGCCCGCGCCGCCGGTCTTGGCGATGCCGTCATCGTCAACACCTGCGCGGTCACCAAGGAGGCCGAGCGCCAGGCCCGCCAGGCCGTGCGTCGTCTGCGCCGCGAGAACCCGCACGCCAAGATCATCGTCACCGGCTGCGCCGTCCAACTGGACAAGGACCTGTGGTCCGGCATGCCCGAGGTCGACCGCGTCCTGGGCAACGCGGAAAAGCTGAAGGCCGAAAGCTACGCCCCCGGCCTCAACCAGCAGATCCTGGTCGACGACATCATGACGGTGCGCGAAACCGCCGAGCACCTGCTGGCCGGCTTCGAGGGCCACACCCGCGCCTTCGTCCAGGTGCAGCAGGGCTGCGACCACCGCTGCACCTTCTGCATCATTCCCTACGCCCGCGGTCCCAACCGCAGCGTGCCCATGGGCCGCATCACCGAACAGGTCCGCGCGCTGGTGGAAAACGGCTACTGCGAGGTGGTGCTGACGGGCGTCGACATCACCGCCTATGGCGCCGACCTGCCGGGACAGCCGCCGCTGGGGCAGATGGTGCGCCGGCTGCTCGCCAACGTGCCGGAACTGCCGCGCCTGCGCCTCACCAGCCTGGACCCGGTGGAGGTGGACGACGACCTGCTGGAACTGATCGGCCGCGAACCGCGCCTCATGCCGCACTTCCACCTGTCGGCCCAGGCGGGCGATGACCTGATCCTCAAGCGCATGAAGCGCCGCCACCTGCGCGCCGACGTCATCGCGCTGACCGACCGCATCCGCGCCATCCGCCCCGACGCGGTGTTCGGCGCCGACATCATCGCCGGCTTCCCGACGGAGACGGACGAGCACTTCGCCAACTCCGTCGCGCTGGTGGAGGAGGCGAGGCTGACGCACCTGCACGTCTTCCCCTATTCCTCCCGCCCCGGCACGCCGGCCGCGCGCATCCCCGGCCTGCCCGGAGACGTGGTGAAGGCCCGCGCCGCGCGGCTGCGGGAGGTCGGCCGCGCGGCCATGGCGGCCTACCTGCGCTCCCGCGTCGGCACCGAGACGACGGTGCTGGTGGAGGAGCCCGGCAAGGGCCACAGCGACCACTACATTCCCGTGCGCCTGCCCGAGACGGCGGCGGTGGGCGAGATCGTGCCCGTGCGCCTGACCGGGGTGGACGGCGAGACCATGACAGCCGAGGTGACCGCGTGACCGACGACCCGAACGCCCCCGACGCGCCCGAGACCAAGTCGAAGAAGCGGGGGTTCTTCTCCCGCCTGTTCAAGCGCGGCGAGGAACGCCCGGAGACGCCGGAAACGCCCGAAACGGAGGCTCGCGAGGCCGGCGCGCCCGCAGAGGCCCCGGAAGTCCGCCACGACCAGACGCCCGACACCGCCCCCCACGATCAGCCGGCGGAAGGCACACCCGATCTGCCCGAGGCAGAGCCGGAGCCGGAGCCGGAGCCGGAGCCGGAAGGCCGCCGTCTGCTCGACATGGAGCCCGCCGCGCCGCCCGTCGCACCGCGCGAGGCGCCCGAGGCCGCGGAGCCGCCGGCCGGAGAGGTCGCCCGCCGCGTCGGCGAGGGCATCGAGGCCGCCGCCGCCCGCGCCGAGGCCGAGGAGGAGCCCGGACCGGACGCAGTGGAGGAGCCTCTGCCGCACGCTCCCGCGCCGGCGCCCGATGCCTTCCAGGGCTACGACGCCGCGCCCGCCCGCCCGGCGGAAGGCGAGCCCGACGCCGACGAGACGGCCGCCCTGGAGGACGAGGCCGAGCAGGACCGCGCCGCCGCCATTGCCGAGGCCGAGGCCGTTCCCGCCCCGCCGTCGGACGAGCCGCAGCGCCAGAAGAAAAGCTGGTTCGCCCGCCTGCGCGACGGCCTCTCGCGGTCGTCGAGCAAGCTGACGGAGGGCATCACCGGCCTGTTCACCAAGCGCCGCCTGGACGACGAGGCGCTGGAGGACCTGGAGGACCTGCTCATCACCGCCGACCTGGGGGTGAGCACCTCGGCCAAGCTGGTGGCGTCGCTGGCGAAGGAGCGGTTCGGCAAGGACATCACCGGCGAGGAAATCCGCAAGGCCTTCGCCGAGGACATCGCCGAAATCCTGGAGCCCGTCGCCCGCCCGCTGGAGATCGACCGCGCGCTCAAGCCCCATGTGGTGCTGGTGGTGGGCGTCAACGGCTCGGGCAAGACGACCACCATCGGCAAGATGGCCCGCCAGTACCAGGAGCAGGGGCTGTCGGTGATGCTGGCCGCCGGCGACACCTTCCGCGCCGCCGCCGTGGAGCAGCTGAAGGTCTGGGGCGACCGCACAAACACGCCCGTGATTTCCCGCGACACCGGCGCCGACGCGGCGGGCCTGGCCTATGACGCCTATCAGGAGGCGCTGAAGGCGGGGACGGACGTGCTGATGATCGACACGGCCGGCCGCCTTCAGAACAAGAAGGGCCTGATGGACGAGCTTCAGAAGATCGTCCGCGTGCTGAAAAAAATCGACCCCGCCGCCCCCCACTCGACCCTGCTGGTCCTGGACGCCACGGTGGGCCAGAACGCCCACAACCAGGTGGAGGTGTTCAAGGACATGGTCAACGTGACCGGCCTGGTGATGACCAAACTGGACGGCACGGCCAAGGGCGGCGTGGTGGTGGCCCTAGCCGACAAATTCGGCCTGCCGGTGCACAGCATTGGCGTGGGCGAAACGGCAGAAGACCTCCGCCCGTTCAAGGCGGAGGACTTCGCGCGGGGGTTGATGGGGGTTTAGGGCGGCAGCCTGAACAAGATGTTTGCGTATCTTTGATTGAGAACAAGGTTGTGGCATTATCGGTGCGCGAGAAATTCACTGAGGGATAGCGCGCAAGATGGCGGAAAAACTTAGGAACGAACAGCCAACCGATTCCTTCCACATACAATACCGTCGCCTAAATCGGGAAAATTTTCCTCCTAATCATACTCTCACTAGTGGTCTAGCTGCGGCTTTGTCGCACCCTTGCGAGAGGGCAGTACGGCTGGTTGAGCACGTCAAGCGTCGGTGCCTAGAGAATGGCAATCTCGTCACCGTCATGAACGATATCGATGCGTCCGAAGCACATGATGGTGAAACTGCGATACTATTCAACATCTGCAAATTTGTACCCAATCAGGCGCAGGGTGTAATCGAGTCTGAAGTAGATTCTCCACGCCGTTCATTCCCCCTCCGGGAGATGGCGCCACCTGGTAATAACAACTACCTGAAGGCGGTGGCTTACGCCCTGGCCGTCGGGGATCATCTATTCGTCATTCAGAAGGCGTCTCTTTCCGTTACCCATTTTGAGACATACCTCTCTTGGCTTCTTAGTCATCCTAGCCCGATCCTGTCAGAGAACCAGGGTGTTCAACTTCAAGTCGAGTTTCGTCGAGATCTCATCAGCGGTGATCTTGGTGAGGGAAGTAAGTTCAGTGTCGGCGGGCAAGTCGTTGATCCGGACGCACTGGCTGGTGTCGATGATGGCGATGAAGAGAAAAAGCCAGAAGGGGGCACGGAAGAAAGGGAGGTCACCGAACAGCGCCGTGTGGGCCAAGGGAGGGTCTGGACACCGGAACAAGTATGGAACATAATGCAGCTTGTGATGGGAGGCGGGGTCGAGATTGAAGAGGTCCGCCAGCGATACGACGAGTTGCGCCGCGCTGATCCCAATGCGTCGCTGTCGGTTGAAGTCGGATTTAACGTGACTTCGAAGAAGCGCGGCTCCGGTTCGGTTGCCGCTAAGAATGCTTTGGCGCGCCAGCTAAAGACAGGCCTGAGCGACTTTCCGCATGGAATGGTTCGCGCTCTAGGCTCCAACTTCAGGCAGACCGGTGATGACGTGCGTCTAAGCGCCAAGCGCCGGTTCGTGCTGGCTGATGATAATAGTCCGTTTCTAGTGCTCAGTTCAGCGAAGGAACAGCTTCTGGACGTATATAAAGAATTTAAGGAAGATGGAAAGATACCTGATGAGATAGACGATGCCGAATGAGAATGGAAAAAGAAGTAGATTTTGGGAGGGGTTAAAGTTTTTTCTTTGGCTTCTCCTCCATGCTATTATAGCTGCTTTTGCCTATAATTTTCTGGAGGCAAGGCATTGGGAACGTCTGAGCGGCGAAATTATCACAGCCTTGTCTTTGCTTTGCGCGACCGTACTAGTTCGCCTATCACGGCCTTTCCCTTCAGTTGATCTTGCGGCTTTCAGGAAGGAGGAAGAATTTGATGAATTTCTTAATATTCTGAACAGGATATTCAAATACCAGTGCGTAGTTCTTGTTTTTGGTGTTGCTGCCATAGCTTTGGTTTCTGTATTGCCTTTGGCTTTTGGTTTCTTTGCAAAAGTATGTGCGAATGATTGTTTGGTTTGGGTGCCTTCCATGCAGCGCAGCTTCAGCGCGGTAACCGCTCTTGCAGTGTCAATTTCCGTTTCGCGCCTGTATTTTCTTGTGAAGCTCGACAGAGGATACTTAAGTATTCATGCAGAGGCAGTTTCTCGTGCTGCCACTAGGAATAGGGCTGAAAAAAGAAAGAATGATGCTCAAAACTACAAGGAGATCGCGCGGGGTTTGGTAACTGGAGATAGCTATAGGGGCAAAATTGAGCCTCCAGAAGGATTTAGGTAAATCGGGCAGTAAACGAAATTCCTTACAAAATCACCCACAAACCCACCGCACCCCCGCCGTGAACCATCGCTCCAGCGGGTCCTGCTCAAGGCCCCAGTCCTGCTTGGTCCCCGCGAAGTGCGCCGTGTAGGCGCAGCGGTAGGGCCAGGCGGGTGGGAGCCAGGCGAGCGGGTCGCCGTCGGCCTTGCTGCGGTTGGCGCTCGCCGAGACCGCGATCAGGTTGCCGGGGTTGTTCGCGAACGCCGCGCGGCGGGCCGGTTCCCAGCGGTCGGCGCCGCTGCGGTGGGCCTCGGACAGGGGGACGATGTGGTCCACGTCCAGCGCGCTCGGGTCGGTGAACGTCCGCCCCGTGTACGGGTCCCGCCACCGGCCGCCCGTCACCCGGCAGCCGTCGGCGGAGAAGGTCGGGCGGATCACGCTGTCGCGCGCCAATATCTCCTGCCGCGTGTCCAGGCAGTCGCCGTCCGTGTCCAGCCAGTGCGCGTAGAGGTCGCGGCTGTAAGGCACCGCCACCGGCCGCAACCATTCGCTTTCGCGGCCCTCCAGCACGCCCGCCCCCAGTGCCACGATCACCCCCAGCCACCGCGCCCAGCGCGGCAGCCGCCAGACCAGCGACAGCAGCCCGCCCCCGCGCCGGCGGGAGGTCTTGCGGCGGGGCCTGGAGCGGGATCGGCGGCGGCGGGTGGAGGTGCTCAAGCAGGGGGCTCGGGTCGGAAGAGGTAGGGCTGGGAGTGTGGCGCGTCCGGCGCGCAACCTCAAGCACCCGACGCGGGGGACTTCCGTCCCCCGATCCCCCTGATCGGGAAGCACAGCTTCCCGAACCCTTCAGCTTTCCCGAAGTCGGGCCGAGCCTCCACGGCCGCCACCACCCAGACGCCCGACAGACCGAGAGCGCGAGAGCCCGCGGCTCTCGCAGGGCGGGGTGCGGGGCGGCCAGCCCCGCGCGCGGCAGCGCTCACGAGGCGGCGTGCTTCGCCCTCGTCCGCCTTCGGTGGCGGGCGGAAACGTCGACAAAACGTCGATATTTCGTCGACGTTATGCCGGAAAATCCCACGTCCGGCAGACGTGCGACGCCGCTGGAAGGGTGGCTCAGGGCACGGCGCGAGCAGGCTCACGCGCCATAAGGCGCGGCGGCCAGTGTCCGCTTCGCGTCGTCAGGACTCCGGTCTTGCCGGACGACGAGTGTACGAGTTTCGTGTGTCGTCCGGTATCATTCATCGGCACGGCGGACCGGGCGCCCCCTTGCCCAGCGGCGCCCGGTCGCGCGTGGAAGGGGTCAGAGGACTTCCACCTGCTGCGCCATGGGGCCTTTCTTGCCCATGCGGGTCTGCATCCGCACGCGCTGGCCGCTGTCCAGCAGGTCGAGGCCCGAGCGCTGCAGGGCGCCGATGCCGACGAACACGTCCTTCCCGCCGACGTCGGGGGTGACGAACCCGAAGCCCTTGTCGGCGCTGAAGAACTTCACCACGCCCTCGACCGTCTCGTTGACCGGGATGGCGGCCTCGACGGTGGCGGCGCTGGCGTCGATGCTGTCGATGCCCGAGACCTGCGGACCCTTGGGCCCGGTCTCGACATCGCACACGAGCGTGGTGCCCGGCAGCACGTCGCGCATGCCGGCCCGCTCGACGACGGAGATGTGGAGGAAGGCATCCGGAGTACCATCGGCGAAGGCGACGAAGCCGAAGCCTTTGGTGGCGTTGAACCATTTCACCGTGGCGGTGACTCCGGTCTGGACGGGCCCCATGGGGCGAGAGGAAGTGTGAGACTGCATCACGGGAACAAAACCTTAGGTGGGTAGAGCAAGTAAAGCATTGCCCGATTCGGGCTCCCCCTCAAGCCGAATAAGATGCGACTTGCGCACGATTTGGTTCGAAGTATCCGGTTCCTGGACATATGCTTTACGTGGTGCCGGTTTCTTCAACCCCAGACCTAAGCCACAAGGCGCATTTACCCCTCGATCGGGTAGATACCGTTTGGCAATACCGAGGCCTGAAACAGCCTTGCGCCGATTCGCGTTCCACGGTGTCATCCGTTTCGTCGCGCGGGTATGCTGGGGCAACGGCCTGTCGCGGCCCAAGTCATTGTCCGAAGGAGGTTTTGTTCATGGGTGTCCGCCGTCTCATCGACGACTGCTGCGGCGCGGGCGCGCGCCTGATGCCGCTGCCCGAGGCGCTGGCGATCATCGACCGCGACCTGGTGCCGCTGACGGCGGTGGAGACCGCGCCCCTGTGGGCGGCGCTGGGCCGCGTGCTGGCCGACGACGTCACCGCCGCCGTGTCGCTGCCGCCCCTGCCCAACTCCGCCATGGACGGATACGCCGTGCGCGCCGCCGACATGGCCGCGGATGCCGAAACCACGCTGCCGGTGGTCGCCCGCCAGGCCGCCGGGCAGCCGCTGGAGGGCACGCCGGCGCCGGGCGGCGCGGTGCGCATCTTCACCGGCGCCCCCATGCCCGAAGGCTTCGACGCGGTGGTCATGCAGGAGGAGGCGGAGGTGCTGGACGACGGCGCCCGCGTGCGCCTGCCCGCCGGGGTCAAGACCGGCGTCAACGTCCGCCACGCCGGCGAGGACGTGCGCGAGGGCACGGTCGTACTGAAGCGCGGCACGCGGCTGCGGGCGCAGGACGTCGCCATGGCCGCCGCCGTCGGTCGGGCCGAACTGCCCGTCGGCGCGCCGCTGCGGGTGGCCGTTTTCTCCACCGGCGACGAGCTGCGCGACCCCGGCGAGCCCCTGCCCCACGGCTGCATCTACGACGCCAACCGCCAGGCCCTGAAGGGCATGCTGGCGGGCCTTCCGGTGGCGGTGACCGACCTGGGCATCCTGCCCGACGACCCCGAGGCGGTGCGCGGGGCCCTGTCCCGCGCGGCGCCCGAGCACGACGTGGTGGTGACCTCCGGCGGGGTCTCGGTCGGCGAGGAGGACCATGTGCGCGGCGCGGTGGAGGCGCTGGGCGCCATCACCTTCTGGCGGCTGCGTCTCAAGCCCGGCAAGCCGGCGGCGCTGGGGCGGATCGGAGAGACGGTGTTCCTGGGCCTGCCGGGCAACCCGGTGGCGACCATCGTCACCTTCCTGCTGATCGCCCGCCCCATCATCCTGCGCCTGGCCGGCGCGACGGACATCGCCCCGCGCCGCTTCCAGGTGCCGGCGGACTTCCGCTTCGAGAAAAAGGGCGGCCGGCGTGAATTCATCCGCGTCCAGCTTGCAACCGCCGAGGACGGCCGCACGGTCGCCCGCACGCTGACGGGCCAGGGCTCGCACCTGATTTCCTCGGTGGTCAACGCCCATGCGCTGGCGGAGCTGGAGGAGGACTGCCCCGGCGTGGAGCCCGGCGACATGCTGACGGTCATCCCCTTCCCCGACACGATGGCCGGGTGAGGGCGCGGGCGCGGGCGCCGCTACACGGCTCTCTCTTCTGTTCAGGGCGATGGCTCGCCCTGAACGCCCTCAGGCGCCGGGCGGCCGCCCTCGCGGATTTCTTCACACGCTCCGGCCCTGGGCACCGCTATACGGCGCCCAGGCCCACATCCAATGCCATCATCAGCACGAAGCCCACCGTCAGACCGAAGGTGGCGGCGGTGTCGTGGCCGTTGCGGTGGGTCTCGGGGATGATCTCGTTGGAGACGACGAACAGCATCGCCCCGCCCGCCAGCGCCAGGCCCCACGGCAGAGCATAGGTCGCCAGGCTTACCAGGCCCGCGCCCAGGAACCCGCCGACGCTTTCCACCGCGCCCGTCGCCAGCGCCACGCCGACGGCGACCAGCGGCTTGTAGCCCAGCGTCAGCACCGACAGCGCGACCACCAGGCCCTCGGGCAGGTTCTGCAGGAAGATGCCGATGGTCAGCGTCAGGCCGTTCTTCACGTCGCCGCCGCCGAACCCGACGCCCACCGCCAGGCCTTCGGGAAAATTGTGCAGGGTGATGGCGATGATGAACAGCCAGATGCGCTTGAGCTGCACCGAGTCCTTCACGTGCTGGGCACCCATCATCAGATGTTCGTGCGGCAGGTAGTGGTGAATGGCCCACAGGCCCGCCGCGCCCAGAAGCGTGCCCGCCGCCACCACCAGCAGCGCGGCCAGCGTTCCGCCATAGATGCCGGTTCCCGCCTCAACACCCGGCAGCAGCAGGGAAAACGCCGTCGCGCCCAGCATGACACCGGCGGAAAAGCCCAGCATGATGTCCTGCTGGCGGACGGAAATGCTCCGCACCACCAGCACCGGCAGGGCCCCGACTCCGGCGGCGGCCCCGGCGATCAGGCTGGCGAGGACCCCCAGCGTCAAAAGTGGCAGGGATTGCAGGGCGGTCGCGATCTCTTGCACGATGTCTCTCTGCAGGGATGAAAAGAGCGACGAAAAAGGCGAGGCTCATAAGGTCAACGGATATCCGCCCTATACGGTTTTAGTATCCGGTCGGACCTATCGTCGTGAAAGCATCACGCATGGCCCGTTGCCCGGCGCCCAAGGACCGTCATATGGTTATGGTCGCTATTTCAAGAGCGTCGGGCGAATTTGCCGGTATGGAGACCTTTGTTATGACGGAAGCGCCTACCAAGAATGCCAAGCTGCTGGCCTGGGTTGACGAGATCGCCAAGCTCGCCAAGCCCGACCAGGTCTATTGGTGTGACGGCTCCGACGAGGAGTACGATCGCCTGTGCCAGGAAATGGTCGACCACGGCACGTTCATCCGCCTGAATCCGGAGAAGCGCCCCAACAGCTACCTCTGCCGCTCCGACCCGGCGGACGTGGCCCGCGTTGAAGACCGCACCTTCATCTGTTCGGACAAGGAAGAAGACGCCGGCCCGACCAACAACTGGGTCGATCCGAAGGAAATGCGCGCCACCCTCAACGGCCTGTTCGACGGCTGCATGAAGGGGCGCACCATGTACGTCATTCCCTTCAGCATGGGTCCGCTGGGGTCGGACATCGCGCACATCGGCGTCGAGATTTCCGACAGCCCCTATGTGGCCGTCAACATGAAGATCATGACCCGCATGGGCCGCAAGGTGCTGGACGTTCTGGGCGAGAACGGCGACTTCGTGCCCTGCATCCACTCCGTCGGCATGCCGCTGGCCGAAGGCCAGAAGGACGTCGCCTGGCCCTGCAACGCCGACAACAAGTACATCGTCCACTTCCCCGAAAGCCGCGAGATCTGGTCGTTCGGCTCGGGCTACGGCGGCAACGCCCTGCTCGGCAAGAAGTGCTTCGCCCTGCGCATCGCTTCCGTCATGGCGCGCGACGAGGGCTGGCTGGCCGAGCACATGCTGATCCTGGGCGTGAAGAACCCCGAGGGCCAGCGCACCTATGTGGCCGCCGCCTTCCCGTCGGCCTGCGGCAAGACCAACTTCGCCATGCTGATCCCGCCCGAGGGCTTCGAGGGCTGGGAGGTCTCCACCGTCGGCGACGACATCGCCTGGATCAAGCCCGACGAAAGGGGCGTGCTGCACGCCATCAACCCGGAATACGGCTTCTTCGGCGTCGCGCCCGGCACCAACATGAAGTCCAATCCCAACGCCATGCACTCGCTGGCGAAGAACTCCATCTTCACCAACGTGGCGCTGACCGACGACGGCGACGTGTGGTGGGAAGGCATGACCGACGAGCCGCCCGCCCACCTGATCGACTGGAAGGGCCAGGACTGGACGCCGGACTGCGGCCGCCCGGCGGCGCACCCCAACGCCCGCTTCACCGCGCCGGCCGGCCAGTGCCCGTCCATCGACCCCGAGTGGGAAAACCCCAAGGGCGTGCCCATCGCCGCCTTCATCTTCGGCGGCCGCGTGTCCAAGAACTTCCCGCTGGTCTTCCAGTCCTTCAACTGGAGCCACGGCGTCTACCTGGCCGCCACCATGGGGTCCGAGGCCACGGCGGCGGCCGTCGGACAGGCGGCCATGCGCCGTGATCCCATGGCCATGCTGCCCTTCTGCGGCTACAACATGGCCGATTACTGGGACCACTGGCTGAGCCTGGGCCGCGCCCTGCCGGAGCCGCCGCGCATCTTCCGCGTCAACTGGTTCCGCAAGGACGAGAACGGCAAGTTCATCTGGCCGGGCTTCGGCGAGAACATGCGCGTTCTGAAGTGGATCGTCGACCGCGTCCACGGCAAGGCGCGCGCGGTGGAAAGCCCGATCGGCTGGGAGCCCTTCCACAAGGACCTGCACTGGCAGGGCCTGGACTTCCCGAAGGAGAAGTTCGGCGAGATCATGGCCGTCCACAAGAACGTGGCCCTGGCCGAGGCGACCGAGGAGGACGCATTGTTCTCCAAGTTCGACGGCAAGCTCCCGAAAGAGATGAAGTTGCACCAGCAGATGCTCATCGCCCGCCTGGAGCGCAGCCCCGAGCATTGGGAAATTCACGACCCGGTGACCACGTAAGCACGGCCGTGGCGTGTTGAGGAACCCCCCGCCGGCGGACCGTCGGCGGGGGTTTTCGATTCCAGAACAAGCCGTAGCGGTCACAAACCGCTACCGCGATCTTTCGATGCGAGGCCAGCCTGGAGCCTTGTTCGATCAAACGGGATCGAAAAGGGCGACATAGGGTCGCGGAGCCGAAGGCGCGCACACCTCCCATCGCGCGCGGCCGCGCCCGATGGGAAAAAGCCCTGGAAGATTGATTGAGGACTGGGTGGTTCGGAGGGCTGCGCCCTCCGAGCGGGGGTCGGGGCGGCAGCCCCGAGCGCGAAGCGCTCCCCACCGTCTTCCCGTAGCGCCCTGCCCCTACCCCGTCGCGCCCTGCACCCCGCGCGGCGCCTTGGCGCCGACGTGAGCGGCGGCGGCGGCGCGGACGCAGCTTTCGAACAGGGTCAGGTCGCGCAGGTCCAGTTGCGGGTCGGCGGCGGTGTCGGGAGTGACGATGATGCCGCCCGAGGCCTCCACGGCGCCGTCGATCATCAGGTTCTCGACCATGCCGAAGCTCTCGATGAGCAGGCCGTCTGCGTCCTCCAGCCCTTCGCCCTTGCGCTCCTGCACGGCGGGACCGGCCCAGCGCACGGCGCGCTCGGCGTGCAGCAGGTCGCTGGCCGTGTAGCAGAACACCGGCCGGCCCAGCGCCCGCATGAAGCCGATCTCGAAGGCGGTGCCCGGGTCCATGCCGGGGCCGCGGAAGGGCGTGATGTTGGCGATGATCAGGTCGGCGCGGCGCATGAGCGCCTCGTTGGCGGCGCTGATGGCGCGGCCGGCGTCCCGCGGGTCCAGGCCGCCCAGATCCAGTTCATTGTCCAGCGGAAACAGGCCGCTCAGGCCGTGGCGGGCGCAGATGGCCTTCTTGGCCTCGCCCACGGCCACGGCGTCCGACAGAAACACCTCCGGCCCGGCCAGATAAACGGTCTTGCGACGGGGCATGGCGGCATCCTCCCTGCTGTCCGGGTCGCCTTAAACGCCGGATGGATCATGCCGGTTCCCCCGGCGGACGCCAAGCCCCGGACACCGGCCGCGCGCCGCGCGCCCTACCCCGCCAGCCGGGCGATGAAGTACCCGGCCACCACGGCGGTGCCGATGACGCCGGCGACGTTAGGCCCCATCGCGTGCATGAGCAGGAAGTTCTGCGGGTCGGCCTTCGCGCCCTCCACCTGGCTGACGCGCGCGGCCATGGGCACGGCGGAGACGCCGGCCGAGCCGATCAGCGGGTTGATGGGCGTCTTGGAGACCTTGTTCATGATCTTGGCCATGATGACGCCCGACGCCGTGGAGATGCCGAAGGCCACGATGCCCAGCACCAGGATGCCCAGGGTTTCCATCTGCAGGAACCGCTCGCCGGTCATGGTGATGCCGACCGAGGTGCCGAGGAAGATGGTGGTGACGTTGATGAGTTCGTTCTGGGCGGCCTTGCTCAGGCGTTCGGTCACGCCGCACTCGCGCAGGAAGTTGCCCAGCATCAGCATGCCGATCAGGGCGGCGGCGGCGGGCACCAGCAGGATCACCAGCACGGTCACGGTCGACGCGAAGATCAGCTTTTCGGTGCGCGAGACCGGGCGCAGGGAGCGCATGCGGATGCGGCGCTCCTCCTTGGTCGTCAGCGCCCGCATGATGGGCGGCTGGATCAGCGGCACCAGCGCCATGTAGCTGTAGGCCGCCACCGCGATGGGGGCCAGCAGTTCAGGGGCAAGCTTGTTGGACAGGAAGATGGACGTCGGCCCGTCCGCCCCGCCGATGATGCCGATGGCGCCCGCCTGCTCGGGCGAGAAACCCAGAATGATGGCGCCGAAGAAGGTGGCGAACACGCCGAACTGCGCCGCCGCGCCCAGAATGAGCATGCGCGGGTTGGCGATCAGCGGGCCGAAGTCGGTCAGCGCACCGACGCCCAGGAAGATGAGCGGCGGGAAGATCTCCAGGTGGACGCCCATGGAGATGTAGTAGAACAGCCCGCCCGCCGTCTCCGACGCCGGATCGGGCGGGTTGATGATGCCTTGCGTCGGCAGGTTGGCCAGCAGCGCGCCGAAGGCGATGGGCACCAGCAGCAGCGGCTCGAAGTTCTTGAAAACCGCCAGATAGAGCAGCACGCCGATCACCACCCACATCACCAGCATCTGCCAGGTGACGAGCGGGAAGGCGGTCAGGGACCACAGTTGGCTCAGGGTATCCATGCTGTCGCCTCGGGTGGTGGCGCGAAGGGGGGTGGCGGTGGGAGAAAGACGCGGTGCGGTCGCCCGGCGTCAGCCGAGCACCACCAGCACCTGGCCTTCCTGGACGGAGGAGCCGGCCTGCACCCTGATCTCCTTGACGGAGCCGGGGCGCGGCGCGACGACGGTGGTGAGCATCTTCATGGCTTCCAGGGTGACGACCGTCTGGCCCTCGGTCACCGATTCGCCGAGGGAGACGTCCACCTTCTGCACCGTGCCGGCCAGCGGGCTGACGACGTCGCCGGGGCCGGACCCGCCGGCCGGCGGCTGCTGCGGCGTCGGAGCGCTGGCGGTGGTCGACGGCGCCGGCGTCGCACGGGAGGGAACGGGCTGCGCGGCGGCCGGCGGCGGCGCGGCGGGAGCGGCGGCCGGCGCCGGTGCGCTGCCGCCTTCGTCCAGTTCCTCCACCGTGACGTCGTAGGCGGTGCCCTCGACGGTGATCCTGAACTTCCTCATGGCGTCCTCTTCTGCTGGCTGTCCGCTGACGGCAGGGGATTGCTCTCGTGGATGGGATGGTCGACGTGCGGCGGGCCGGCCTGCGCCCAGCCGGCGTTGGCGCGGCCGCCGTGGCTCGACATGTGCTCGAAGCGGCCCTCGTTGACCCAGGCCGGCATGGTGTGCGGCGGGATGGTCACGCGCACCAGGCGGTAGCGCCCCGGCATCACCGCGGCCACCGCCGCGCCGATGGCGGCCAGGTGGTGCGGCGGGATGCCCTCGGGCGCGGCGGCGGCGCTGTCGGCCGGGGCCCCGGCCGGGCGCGTCTGCGGCACCTGGGCGGCCTGGGCGGCGCGTTCCTTGGCGGCGGCCTCGGCGCGGGCGTTGCGGATGAACACCTGTCCGACGGCGGCCGTCGTCCCCCACAGGGCGATCAGCACCATCACCACCACGCCGAAGCCGAGGCCGACGAGTTCCAGCTCTTCCCAGATCACAGCGGAATGTTCCCGTGCTTCTTGGCGGGGCGGGTCTCGCGCTTGGACAGCAGGCTGCGCAGGCCGAGCGCGATGGCCGAGCGGGTGCGCGCCGGCTCGATGACATCGTGGACGAACAGCTTGCCGGCGGAGACGTAGGGGTTGGCGAATTCCTTGCGGTATTCGTCGGCCAGTTCCTTGCGGCGCTCGGCGGCGTTGTCCGCATCCTTCAGGTCGCGGCGGTAGAGGATGTTGACGGCGCCTTCCGCGCCCATCACCGCGATCTCGGACCCCGGCCAGGCGTAGACCAGGTCCGCCCCCATGTCGCGCGAGCACATGGCCAGGTAGGCGCCGCCATAGGCCTTGCGCATGATGACGGTGATCTTGGGCACGGTGGAGGCGCCGTAGGCGAACAGCATCTTGGCGCCGTGGCGGATGATGCCGCCGCGCTCCTGCGTCACGCCCGGCAGGAAGCCGGGCACGTCCACCAGCGTCACCAGCGGAATGTTGAAGACGTTGCAGAACCGGATGAAGCGCGCCGCCTTGTCGCTGGCGTCGATGTCCAGCGTGCCCGCCTTCACCGCCGGCTGGTTGGCGACAATGCCCGTCACGATGCCGGCGACGCGGGCGAAGCAGCACACGATGTTCGGCGCGAACAGGCCCTGCACCTCCAGGAACCGGCCGCCGTCGACGATGCGCTCGATCACCTTCTTGACGTCGATGGGCATGCGCGAATCGTCGGGCACCAGGGCGTCCACCTGCGGGTCGTCCTCAAGCGTCATGTGCGCCGACAGGTCGTGCGGCGGGTCCGCCATGTTGTTGGAGGGCAGGTAGCTGAGCAGGTCGCGGACGATGGACACGGCGTGCATGTCGTCGTCGGCGATGAAATGGATGTTGCCCGACACGCTGGCGTGCGCCATGGCCGAGCCGATCTCGTCCATGGTGGTCACCTGCCCGGTGGCGGCGCGGATGACCTCCGGTCCGCAGATGAACATGTTGCCCGAGCCGCGCGTCATGATGATGAAATCCATCAGCGCCGGAGAGTATGCCGCGCCGCCGGCGCAGGAGCCCGAGATGACGGCGATCTGCGGCACCACGCCCGACGCCAGGACGTTGCGGTTGAACACCTGGCCGTAGCCCGACAGGCTGTCCACGCCTTCCTGGATGCGCGCCCCGCCCGAGTCGTTGAAGCCGACGATGGGCATGCCGCCGCGCATGGCATAATCCATGGTGTCGCAGATCTTGCCGGCGTGCACCCGGCCCAGCGAGCCGCCGGCCACCGTGAAGTCCTGGCTGAAGGCGGCGACGGGGCGGCCGTCGACGAAGCCGATTCCGGTGACCACCGCATCGCCCGGCAGGTCCTTCTTCTCCATGCCGAAATGGCGCGTCTGGTGGCGCGCGTGCAGGCCGAATTCCTGGAAGGTATCGCGGGCGAACAGCGCTTCCAGCCGTTCCCGCGCGGCCAGCAGGCCGCGGGCGTGGCGCGCCTCGATCTTGTCGGCCCCGCCGCCCAGGCGGGCGGTTTCGCGGCGGTGCCGCAGGTCCTCCAGCAGGTCCTTGGAAATCGCCATGAGGTGCGTCTTCCTTTCCTTCGGCCTTGGGGGCGACTATGCGCGGCAGGCGCGGCGCAGGGCGCGCCGTGATCGCGACACGCGAAACCGTACCACGCTTGGCCCGCGCGTTTGAACCCGGAGCAAGGCACGATTCGTGCGGCCCGGACAGTAGCCTTGCCCAAAGGCCCGTGGAACGGAAGGTTTAATGAAAAGGTTGCAGCCTGCGGCGCGGCCTACGCCGTTCGGCCGGCAAAAAAATGCGCCGGCCATGAGGGCCGGCGCTGAAGTCATGCGAGACGCAGACTGCTGCCCCCGGGGGAGAGAACGGTCCCGGCGGCAGGACTTCGGACCGATCATCCGCCGGCCCCATCTTCATGGTCCCCTCCGGCGGACGATCGATTCCGGCGCCGGGCCCCAATTCCCGGCGGTCGTGTGGCACCCCCCGATAAAGATGCCCGGCACCCGAGAGCGGCCGTTTCCCCGTCGGCCGGCGGTCGGGCGGTGATCATTCCGGACCTCCCCCCGAAGGCACCATGATCACGGGCGGCTTCATCACGAAGCGTGAGATGGTCATACCAAATGTTTGTGAACGCCCAATCCCCGCTCGGTAAATCCGCTGTTTGATTTTGTAAACGTTCGGTAAACACGGTAATTTGGGCCTCGAAGCGGCGCGAGGACCGCTGGTTGAATGCGGCATGCGCCCCGGCGCCCGGGCGGCGGTGGAACAGAGGACCCATGAGACCCGAAACGCAGCAGATTCTCATCGTCGAGGACGAACAGGTGAGCCGCGCCGTGCTGGCCGCCTACCTCAAGAAGGAGGGCTACACGGTCATCGAGGCCGCCAACGGCGACGAGATGGACGACGCCCTGGAGCGGCGGCGCTTCGACCTGGTCCTGCTGGACATCAACCTGCCCGGCCGCGACGGCCTGTCGCTGCTGCGCGGCCTGCGGGCGGGACCGGACCTGGGCATCATCCTCGTGACCGCCAAGTCGGACGCCGTCGACCGCGTGGTGGGGCTGGAACTGGGCGCCGACGACTACGTGGTGAAGCCCTACGAACAGCGCGAGCTTCTGGCGCGGGTGAAGAACATCCTGCGCCGCCTGTCCCGGTCCGCCCGCGACGACTCCGCCCGCACCACGCACCGGTTCGACGGCTGGACGCTCGACACCGGCCGCCGCCTGCTGACCGATCCGGCCGGCGCGATGGTTCCGCTGACCACCGGCGAATTCAACCTGCTGGCGGCGCTGGTGCGCCAGCCGCAGCGGGTGTTCAGCCGCGACCGCCTGCTCGATGCCGTGTCGAATCGGGAATGGTCGCCGTCGGATCGCTCTGTGGACGTGCTCATCGGCCGGCTGCGCAAGAAGATCGAGACCGACCCCGCACAGCCGCGCCTGCTGGTGACGGTGCGCAACGTCGGCTACGTCTTCACGCCGGACGTGGCCTGATAACCGCTACCACAGACGCAGGAGCCCCCCGCGCCCCCACCGCTGCCGCTGCCGCTGCCGGCCGTTGGCCTTCAGGGCCCGCGCCAGCCCCAGCGCCGCCGCGCCGACGGCCACCGCGCCCAGCGCGAAACCGGCGGTCCGGCGGATGCGGTCGGGGTCGATGACCGCCGCCCACTCCTCGGCCTCGTCGTCGAAGCGGCCATGGGCGGCGTAGGGGCCCGGGGCGGGGGAGTGCAGATTGTCGGGGCGGTCGCCGTGCGGCGCCCGGCTCTGCTGCTGGGCCACCACCTGCTCGGCCATCATCCGGTCCAGGTAGGCCGGCGCGAGCATGGCGCCCAGGATGATCTTGGCCGTCGCGCGGCCCACCCACAGCTCGCGCGGGCGCTCATGCGCCGCCCGAAGGATGGCCCGCGCCGCCGCTTCCGGCTGGTAGACCGGCGGCACCGGGCGCGGCTCGCCCTCGGTGCGGGCGCGCGCCCAGCTGAACTGCGGGGTATTGAGACCGGGCAGGTGGACCTCGGTGATGCGGATGGCGCTGTCCTCGTGCAGAAGCTCCGCCCGCAGGCTGTCGGCGAAGCCCCGAACGGCGTGCTTGGCCGCGCAATAGGGCGCCTGAAGCGGAATGCCGCGATAGGCCAGCGCCGAGCCCACCAGAATGATGCTGCCGGAGCCGCGCCGGCGCATATGCTTGAGGGCGGCCATGACGCCGTGGACCTGCCCCATCAGCGTGACGTCGACGACGCGCTGGAACTCGGCCGGGGTGGTGTCGACGATGGCCGCGAACTCCGTCGCCATGGCGTCGTTGACCCAGCAGTCGATGGGGCCCAGCTCCGACTCGACGCGGTCGGCGGCGTCCAGCACCGCCTCGGCGTCGGCAACGTCGCAGGACACGGCCAGGGCGCGGCGCCCCAGCGCCTCCACGGCGTCCTTGGTGTCCTCCAGACGGTCCTCGCCGCGCGCCAGGATCGCCACGTCCCAGCCGTCGCGCGCAAAGGCCTCGGAGCAGGCGCGGCCGACGCCGGCGGACCCGCCGGTGATGACGACGACGGGGGCGGTATGGGGCGCGGTCATGAAGACACCTCCTGAGGCTGATGGACGGTCCGGGCCTGCGCGAAACGTCGCGGCCGTCGCGCCGGTTCCGGCCGCACCGCTGTCGGCGGTCGGCAAGCGCCTGTGGAAAAACGACTTGCCAGCCCGTCGCCACCGCTTACCATCATGGGGCGTTACCGATGCACCCGCTCGCCCCACCAGCCCCTTCCGACCTGTGAGGACCCGCCCATGCGCCGCACCGTTCCGTCATCCGCCCTGTCCACCGCCGAGCCCGTGGCGTGGGCGCCGGCCGGAGGTGGAGACGCGGCGGGGACTCGGCGGGCGGCGCCCGGCGTGGACGTGGCCGGCATCCAGGAGGTGATCGCCGCCTGCCCGCGCGCCGGCGTCGCCGGCATCCGTTGCCCGGTGCTGCCGCGCCTGGCGTGGGACGTGGCGCCGCGCCTGGACCAGGGCGCCGCCGCCGAGGCCGCGGACCTGGCCGTGACGGCGGCGCGGGCGGGGCTCGACTGCTCCGCCGACTGCGCCGCGGCCGCGCCCGTCGCCGATCTGGCGCAGGCCGCCCTGGCGGCGGCGCGGGATCAGGCGGAGGGCTGATGCGCCTCGGCCGCACGCCCTTCTTCGCCTACGGCCTGTTCATGCACGAAGCCCGCATGCGCGCCGTCGCGCCGGGCCACAAGGCCCTGGGCCGGGCGGTGCTGGACGGCTGGCGGGTGGCCGTCACCCGTCATGGGCTGGCCACGGTGACCCCGGACGCGCCGGCGGCGGTGGAGGGTCTGCTGTGGGAAATCGACGCGCCGGCGCTCGCCGCGCTCGACCGATTCGAGGGGGTGGCCCGCGGGCTCTACCGCAAGCGGACCCTGCCGGTGACGCCGGCGGCGGCGCCGGCCAATCGGGTGGAGGCGCTTGTCTATGTCGCCGGCGACCCGCCCGCCCCGGCGCACCGCGCCCGCCGCGACTACGCCGACGACCTTGGCACCGCGGCGCAAGCGGCCGGGCTGTCCGATCCCTATATCGACACCCTGCGCGCCGTCCTGGCGGGCCGCGCGCACCGCACCGACACCGACCCTGGGGGACCATCTTGAAGCTCAAGTTCTGGCAGCGCCGCCGCGTCAACGTACTCCGGCTGGACGGCATGGTGGGCGGCCGCGGCCTGCGCCTGGAAAAGGTGGGGCCAGCGCTCGACAAGGCCTTTTCCGGCAAGCCCGAGGCCGTGGTGATGATCGTCAATTCGCCGGGCGGCAGCCCCATGGAATCCGACGTCATCGCCGCCGACATCCGCCGCCGCGCCGACGACAAGAAGGTACCCGTCTTCGCCTTCATCGAACAGGTCGGCGCCTCGGGCGGCTACTGGATCGCCTGTGCGGCCGACGAAATCTACGCCATGAGCGGCATGACGCTGGTGGGCTCCATCGGCGTTCTGTCGGCGGGCTTCGGCTTCACCGGCCTGATGGACCGGATCGGCGTGGAGCGCCGCGTCACCACCCACGGCGCCAACAAGATGCGCCTCGACCCCTTCCAGCCCCAGAAGGAAGCGGACCGCGAGTGGCTGAAGGGGCTGCAGGCCGACATTCACGCCGCCTTCATCAAGCATGTGAAGACCCGCCGCGGCGACAAGCTGAAGGGCGAGGACGACACCCTGTTCAACGGCGACGTCTTCCTGGGCGACAGGGGGCTGGAACTGGGCCTCATCGACGGCGTCGAGCTGCCGGGCGCCTTCATCAAGCGGCGGTTCAAGGAGGCCAAGGCCCACCGCATCCACGGCCCCCGCAAGCCGCTGCTCGCCCGCTTGCTGCGCGGCGGGTCGGACGCGCTGGCCGAGGAGATGATGGAAGCGACCCTGCGGGCGCGGCTGGGGCTGTAGGCGGCGGGATGTGCCACGGTGACGGCCGCCGCCGCCGCTGTGACAAAAAAGGGGATGCGCCCTCTGCCGGCTTGGTTTCGCCACAAACCGCCGGTAGCGTCCGCGCGTAGGTTCCAAGGGCCCCATCCCCACCGCAGCGAAGAAAGAGGAAAAGCGATGTCCAGCCGCCGCCGGTCCATCGCGGTCGGAGACCATTTCGTCAAGACGAGCGACCCCATGCAGCACATCTGGCGCGTGGAGTCCTTGCAGGAGTACGGCGACCTGCCGCCGCACACCAAGATCCGCGAACTGAAGACCGGGCAGCTCATCACCATGTCGGTCTCGGCCCTGCTGGACACCCGCCTCTTCCGCCGCGCCGCCGATCCCGAGCCGCGCCCGGAGTACCCCGAGGAGTACTGAGGCGCTCGGAAGGCCGTTTCGGTAAATGGCCGCCAATGCACCAAGACCCTGAAGGAGCGGTTTCTAAGGCCGGAGCGTTATCGGTTTTCCGCCGATGCGGGGTGGAGCGCGTCGCGCTTGGGCTGCCGCCGCTTCGGGAGCGGAAGCTCCCGAGCCCTCGCTTTCCTTGAAAGCTGGATCCGCCGACAGGCCCCGCCGCAGCCCGATGAAGCGGGAGCGCGCGGCGCCGTGCGGCTCGCATCAATCTGTCGCGCGCCAGCGCGAAGCCGCGCCGCACCCCGTCCCCAAGCGCCCCAGACACGATAATGCCCGGATGTTGACCCGGGCACTCGTTCGTCAGCCCCCTGCGCCCTCACGCCGCCGGCAGGGAGCGCTGCGGCTCGGACTCGCGGGTCAGGCGTTCATTGTGGGCCTTTAGCTGTTCGTTCTCGTGTTCCAGGTTGCGGATGCGGATTTCCTGGTGGCGTTTTTCGCTGCGGCTCTGGGCGCGTTTGTGGCTACCGGCGGTCCAGGCGAACAGGGCGCCGATGACGATGCCCACGGCCAGCGTGCCCAGCGACAGAAGGTAGAGGGGCAGGTCCGCCGTCCACGGGAAGGGCCACAACTCGACCGTCACCATCTGGCGGTTGGACACGGCGAAAATGATGGCGACCGCCGCAAGCGGCAGGCCGATGAGCCAGCGGATGAGTTTCACGCGATCCTCCCTTCATGGCGCCCGGCGCGGCCATGCGCCGGCAGGGCCGGTGTAGCGCGGCGGGCGCCTGCGGCCAAGCCTATTCGGCGGCGTCGGCGGCCTCGCCGTCGTTCAGAAGCTCGCGCAGCTGCTTGCCCGTCTTGAAGTACGGCACCGCCTTCTCGTCCACGTCTACGGCTTCCCCGGTGCGGGGGTTGCGACCGGTACGGGCATCGCGGTGCTTGACCGAGAACGCGCCGAAGCCGCGCAACTCCACCCGATCGCCCCGTGCGAGCGCCGCGGCGATCTCATCGAAGATGCAGGAGACGATGCGCTCCACATCCCGCTGGTAGAGATGCGGATTCCGCTCCGCCAGACGCGCAATCAGTTCCGACTTGGTCATGATCCACGGTCCTCGCGAGATGATGGCCGGCGCGCCGCTGCCCTTGGGACCACCGAACGTCCCGCGCCGCCTGCGACCTTCGTTGCACGAAAAATCGGCAGACCGGCGCCACGGCTTACGCACGAACCAGATTTCCCCGGAAGCGTGCCATGGGGCTAACGCAGCGTCAAGGTAAGCCCTTGCGCACGAACGAATATTTCCCGCTTCAACAGCCGGGGGGCGCCGCCGCGGGGCGTCGCGGACGCCGCCCGCAGGACGCGAAAACGCCCCGTTCCGGTAGGAACGGGGCGTTTCGTCTTTCCAGGAAGGCGGGGAGAAGGACTTAGTCCTCCTTGCCCTCTTCCTGCTTCTGGCGCAGAGCCGCACCAAGGATGTCGCCCAGCGACGCACCCGAGTCGGTGGAGCCGTACTCGGCCATCGCCTGCTTCTCTTCCTCGATCTCGCGGGCCTTGATGGAGACCGAGATCTTGCGGTTCTTGGTGTCCAGCGCGGTCACCTTGGCGTCGATCTTTTCGCCGACGGCGAAACGCTCGGGACGCTGCTCGTTGCGCTCACGCGACAGGTCGGACTTGCGGATGAAGGCCGTGCCCATGCCGTTGACGTCCACCTCGACACCGTTGTCCTGGACCGCGGTGACGGTGCAGGTGACGGTCTGGCCCTTGCGCAGGCCCTCGGCGGCGCGCTCGAACGGATCCTCGTCCAGCTGCTTGATGCCGAGCGAGATGCGCTCCTTGTCGATGTCGACGTCCAGCACCTTGGCCTTCACGACATCGCCGCGCTTGTAGTTCTTGACGGCCTCGTCGCCCGGCAGGTTCCAGTCCAGGTCGGACAGGTGGACCATGCCGTCGATCTCGCCTTCCAGGCCGATGAACAGACCGAACTCGGTGATGTTCTTGATCTCGCCCTCGACGACGGTGCCCGGCGGGAACTTGGCGGAGAAGTCTTCCCAGGGGTTGCCCATGCACTGCTTGAGGCCGAGCGAGATACGACGCTTCTCGGGGTCCACGTCGAGCACCATGACCTCGACCTCCTGAGAGGTGGAGACGATCTTGCCCGGGTGGATGTTCTTCTTGGTCCAGGACATCTCGGAGACGTGGACCAGACCCTCGACGCCCGGCTCCAGCTCGACGAACGCGCCGTAGTCGGTGATGTTCGTCACGCGGCCCATGAACTTGGTGCCGACCGGGTACTTGGCCTGCACGCCTTCCCACGGATCGGCCTCAAGCTGCTTCATGCCGAGGCTGATGCGCTGGGTCTCCGGGTTGAAGCGGATGACCTGCACCTTGACGTTCTGGCCGATGGACAGGGCCTCGGTCGGGTGGTTGACGCGCTTCCAGGAAATGTCGGTGACGTGCAGCAGGCCGTCGACGCCGCCCAGGTCCACGAACGCACCGTAGTCGGTGATGTTCTTGACCACGCCTTCCAGGATCATGCCTTCCTTCAGGCCGGCCATGAGCTTGGCGCGCTCTTCCGCGCGGCTCTCTTCCAGCACGGCACGGCGGCTGACGACGATGTTGCCGCGGGCGCGGTCCATCTTCAGGATCTGGAAGGTCTGCGGCGTGCCCATCAGCGGGGTGATGTCGCGGACCGGACGGATGTCCACCTGGCTGCCCG
Source organism: Caenispirillum salinarum (assembly GCF_044803115.1). Lineage (GTDB taxonomy): Bacteria > Pseudomonadota > Alphaproteobacteria > Rhodospirillales > Rhodospirillaceae > Caenispirillum > Caenispirillum salinarum_A. The sequence goes on from NZ_CP085224.1 coordinate 4,488,945, forward strand.
GCAGGAACGCCACGGCGCCCGACAGGTCGACGGTGAAGCCGCCCTTGACGCGGCCGAAGATGACGCCTTCGACGCGCTCGTTCTCGTTGAACTTGGCCTCGAGAACGTTCCAGGCCTCCTCGCGGCGGGCCTTGTCGCGCGACAGGACGATCACGCCGTCGCGGTCCTCGTAGCGCTCGACGTAGACGTCGACCTCGTCGCCCGGCTTCAGGTCGGACTCTTCACCCGCGCGGGAGAATTCCTTGAGGTTGATGCGGCCCTCGGACTTGAGGCCCACGTCCACCAGCGCAAAGTCACCGTCGACCGTGATCACGGTGCCGCGCAGAACGGCGCCTTCCAGGCCACCTTCGGAACCCAGGCTCTCATCGAGCAGGGCGCCGAAATCTTCCTTCATTTCCATGGCAGCGGCTTCAGCCATATTCACTCATTCCTTTCGTCGAATTCGGTGCTATTCCGGCCAGCCGGTTGTGTCCGGCGGTCTTTATCGCGGCGCCCGGACAATCCGAAGCGTCCGCATGCATGAACAGTCCCTCTCAATGCTCGCTGTCGCCTCGCGGAACTAAGCGCGATGGCCCCGAAACGCGAGCGGGTTCCGGGAGTTCCCGAAGTCTTCAAACCGCGAAGGCATGGCCCCGGACGAAAACACGAATGGGGCCGACGAGTCGCCTCGTCACCCCAAGCGGCCTTCGGTCACGTACTTGACGGCCAGCGTGAACACCTGCTCGGCGTCGAGGTCGGAAGTGTCGAGCACCAACGCATCCTCGGCGGGCGCCAGCGGAGCAACCGTCCGGCCGGCATCACGCGCATCGCGGTCCTTCATGTCCTGGAGAACCGCCGACTCTATAACCTCATGGCCCTTTTCGCGCAACTCCTTGAATCGGCGTTTGGCGCGAACATCCACCGACGCCGTCACGAACATCTTTCGATCGGCGTCGGCGCAGACCACCGTGCCGATGTCCCGACCATCCAGCACCGCGCCCTTCGCTCCGTCGGGCGGGCGCCTGGCGAAGGCCCGCTGGAACTCCAGGAGCGCGGCCCGCACCGCCGGAATGGCGGCCACCTTGCTGGCGGCCTGGGCCACGGCGTCGGTGCGCAGGCGGTCGTCGTTCAGGATCGCCGGGTCCAGGGCGCGGGCGGCGGCCTCGGCGGCCTCTGGATCGGCAGGGTCGCCGCCGTCCTGCATCACCGCAAATCCCACGGCGCGGTACAATGACCCGGTGTCGAGATAGGCATAGCCGAAATGCCGTGCAAGGCGGCGCGCCAGGGTGCCCTTGCCCGAGGCGGCCGGTCCGTCGATGGCCACGACCATACCGTCGTTTTCCACAGTCATGGGGCGGCGGTCTCCGTCAGCGGGTGGATGGCGGCGCCCAGGCCGTTCATCAGGCGCGCGAATCCGGGAAAGCTGGTGTCGATGGCGGCGGCGTCGTCCACCGCCACGGGCTCCGCCGTCGCCATGCCCAGCACCAGGAAGCTCATGGCGATGCGGTGGTCCAGGTCGACGGGCACCGTGGCGCCGCCGCGCGGGGCGGTGCCCGTGCCCTCGACGATCAGGTCGTCGCCCTCGATGCGCACCACCGCACCACAGGCGGCCAGGCCCTCGGCCATGGCGGTCAGGCGGTCGCTTTCCTTCACGCGCAGCTCGGCCAGCCCGTTCATGCGGGTGGTGCCCGAGGCGCAGGCGGCGGCGACGGCCAGGATGGGGTATTCGTCGATCATGCTGGCGGCGCGCTCGGCGGGCACGTCGATGCCGGTCAGCCCCGTGCCGCGCACCTCCAGGTCCGCCACCGGCTCGCCGCCCTCCACGCGCTCGTTGCGCAGGATCAGGTCGGCGCCCATTTCCTTGAGCGTCTCGTAGAGTCCGAAGCGCAGCGGGTTGGTGCCGACGTTGCGCACGATCAGGTGGCTGTCGGGGGTGATCAGCGCCGCCACCACCGGGAAGGCGGCAGAGCTGGGATCGCCCGGCACCATGACGGGCGCCGCCACCAGCTCCGGCTGGCCGTCCAGCGTGATGATGCGGGCGGCGCCGTCGCTTTCGACGCTCACACTGGCGCCGAAGTGGGTCAGCATGCGCTCGGTATGGTCGCGGGTGGCGACGGCTTCCGTCACCGTCGTCCTGCCCGGCGCGTTCAGCCCCGCCAGCAGCACCGCGCTTTTCACCTGGGCCGAGGCGACGGGCGTGGCATAGGAGACCGGCACGGCCTCTCCGGTGCCCTTCACGGCCAACGGCAGGCGGCCGCCCTCGCGGTACCAGAAGTCGGCGCCGAACAGGGACAGCGGCTCGGTGACGCGCTTCATGGGGCGCTTGCGCAAGGACCCGTCGCCGGTCATGACGCTGGTCATGGGATGCGTCGCCAGCAGGCCCATGAGGAGCCGCGCGCTGGTGCCCGAGTTGCCCATGCCCAGCACGTCCGCAGGCTCCACAAGACCGCCGACGCCGCGTCCCCAGACGCGCCAGCGCGGCCGGCCTTCGGGGCCGCCGGCCTCCTCGCGGCGCACCTCGGCACCCAGCTGGCGCATGGCGGCGGCGGTCGCCAGCACGTCCTCGCCCTCCAGCAGGCCGTCGACCACCGTCTCGCCGACCGCCAGCGCGCCGAACATGAGCGCGCGGTGGGAAATGGACTTGTCTCCGGGCACACGGACCTCGCCCGTAAGGGCGGTCACGGCATCGGAGCGAAGCGGGCGGGCGGGCGTCGCGGCGTGGCTCATGGGAAAATTCCGGGTGCTTGCATCTTGCGCCGCCATGATCTGCCCTATATGGCGGCTTGGGACCCCGTGTTTACCACAGCATGAAATCCTGCCAACAGGCCATTGCGCGCCCACCGCTTCCCGTGACAAGAAGACGGAAGGGGCCGGAAGCGTTCGGCGGCGCCATTATGGCTTTGACAGGGCATGCGGTTCATGGCAAATCGCCGGGCCCGTAGATACAAATAGTTATCAGGCTTCAGTGGGAGGACCACGGCGTGGCGAAACCGGAATGGGGGACGAAACGGACCTGCACGCATTGCGGCGCCCGTTTCTATGATTTGAACAAGCGGCCGATCATCTGCCCCAAGTGCGAGGCGGAGAACGAGGCCGAAGTGGCGCCCAAGCTGCGCCGCTCGAAGGACAGCAAGGTGGCCAAGCCCACCAAGGCGGTCGCCAAACCGGCGGCGGCGGAAGAAGAGGAAGATTACGAAGCCGAGTCCGAGAACGAGGACACCGACGAGGACGTCATCGAGGACACCAACGACCTCGGCGAGGACGACGAGGACATGGCGGAGGTCATGGAGCACGTCGAGTCCGAGGAAGAGGACACCTGACGGCCGCCGCGTTTCCGGCGGGTCCGGCGCGGTTGCCGGGCCCGTCAGGGGACGATCGAAGACCTGGAATTTTTCTCTTGCCAGACCCGGGGGAAATCCCTATGTTCCCTCGCCTCAGGCCGCCCCAACGGCCGGAGAGACACAGAGAACGGGGCCGTAGCTCAGTTGGGAGAGCGCTACAATGGCATTGTAGAGGTCAGGGGTTCGATTCCCCTCGGCTCCACCAGATTTACGAAACCCGCCGCTTCGGGATAAGCGGCGGGTTTCGTCATTCATGACCGGCAATCGACGCGCGCCCGACCCCTTAGGCGTATTTATGCGAAAAAACACTTTCAAGTTGATACCCCCTCGGCATCCCTCTACCATCCGCGCGGGGATTTCTCGGGGGAGGGGTTGGACGTGGGCGACGTCTATCAGCGCATCGTGGCGCTATTGTCTCAGCACGAACTTGACTACGGGATCATGAAACACGCACCGGAAGGGCGCACCGATCTCGCCAGCATCATCCGCGGCCATCCGCTGAAGGACGCCGCCAAGTCCATGCTGGTGGAAGTCGAAGGCACCGCGACGCCCGAGGGCCGGGAATACGTGCTGGCCGTGGTGCCGGGCGATCGGCGGGTGGACTTCGCCGCCATCAAGCAGTTGCGTGGGGGCCGCAAGGCGCGGTTGGCGCCGGCCGACCTGGCGACGGAGCTGACCGGCTGCACCATGGGTGCGGTGCCCCCCTTCGCCTTTCATCCAAGCATTTCCGTCCTCGCCTGCGAGCACCTGAAGGCCAGCACCGCCATCGTGTTCAACGCCGGGCGGCTGGACTGCTCCATCAGCCTGTGCCCGCAGGCCTATTTCACCCTGAACCATGCTCGGCCGGCACGCATCTCCAAGGCGGCGAAGCTCAGGGAACCGGCGTAAGCCGCCTCAGTCGCGCTCGCGCAGGACGGTGATGCCGGCCAGCACGGACACGAAGCCCAGCCAGGCCGTGTATGGCAGCGCCAGCAGGCCGGCCAGGCGGTCCACCGTGCCCGCCTTGTAGGTATATGCCGCCGACGCCGCCGCCACGCCCAGCATGTCGGCCGCCGCGGCGGTCGTCTTGCGGTTGCCGAAGGCCATCTTGGCGAAGCCCGCCGTCATCCCCAGCGCGAAGCGGAACAGCCCCAGCGCCTTGTCGCGATCCGGGCTCTCGCGGCTGCGCCACACACGCCAGCACGACAGTCCCATCAGCCCCCACAGTGCCGGCCATATCACCCCCTGTGTCCGCCGGCTGGGGGTGAGTGAGGGCTTGTCCAGGCGCTCGTAGTGTTCGGCGATCTCGGGCTGCTCGCGGGTCGGCGCATAATACTGGCTGATGGCCGCCGTCGCCGCGATGAAGCCGCCCAGGAAGACCAGCCCCGACAGGTCCTGGTGACGGCGGGACGGGCGGTGCGGCAGGCGGTCGGGCAGCGGGCGGAGGGGGCGTGTCATGGCGGAACCTCAGGCGGTGGAGCGGATCACGCACCATCAACAACGCATTCGCGCGCGCGGTTGCCGGGGACCCGAAGGCGGCCCCGCGCCGTTAGTCGGGCAGAGCCATTTCCGCACAGCCTGGAAGGAGGTCCAGACCATGTCCGACCCCGTGGAAATCGTCGACGAGAAGGGCAGCTTCCGCCTGATTCGGGACCGCGAGAGCGGCCGCCACGCCATCGTGGAAGCGCGCGACGACAAGGTCTACACCGTCCACCCTCGCGAACGCGCCGCCGAGCCCGACACGCCCGAGGGCATGGCGCGGCTGGTCGAGCCCGACGGCTGGCAGGACCCCGCCGAGGCCCGCGCCAAGTTCGCCGAGATCACCCGCGAGGGCGAGGAGCTTGCCAAGGAGATCTGGTAGGGGCGGCGCGACGGCGCCGCCGCCTTCCCGTCAGGCGTAGGCCGTCACGCTCTCGATCCAGCGGAGGAGTTGCGGTCCCGGCATGGCACCGGCCTGCCGGGTCACTTCCTTGCCGTCCTTGAACACCGCCAGCGTCGGGATGGAGCGGATGCCGAAGCGCGCCGCCAGCCCCGGATTCGCCTGGGTGTCCACCTTCAGCAGGCGCACGTCCGGCTCCAGGTGCGCCGCGGCCTGCTCGTAGGCCGGCGCCATCATGCGGCAGGGGCCGCACCACGGTGCCCAGAAATCCACCACCACCGGAATGTCCGTGCGGTTGACCAGGGTGTCGAAACTCTTCTCGTCGGCCTCCACCGGATGGCGGTCGAACAAGGCCGCCTTGCAGGACCCGCAGCGCGCCTTCTCGGCGGGCTTGTCCTCGGGCACGCGGTTGGTGGCGAGGCACTGCGGGCAGGCGATCTGGGACATGGAGCACTCCTTCGCGGGCGATGACCAGAATATGCCCGTCTATATGAGCATCTTCTAATGACTCGGCAAGGGCGGTGTCAGCGCCCCGACCTCCGGCGCGAACAGGGCGACGGGCCGCGACAGGCCCTTGAGGCGGCCCGCGCCCACCGCCCGCGCCGCGCCGCCCAGGTGCGTCGCCACAGCCTCGGAGATCAGGACGGGCTCGCCCACCGTTCGCGTTTCCGCCTCCAGGCGCGCGGCGATGTTCACCGTCGAACCGATGACCGTGAACTCCAGCCGGTCGGGGCTGCCGATGGTGCCCGCCACCGCCGGCCCGGCATGGATGCCGATGCCGTGGGACAGGCGCAGGCCATCCGCCCGACCGGCGTTGAACGCCGCCAGCCGGGTGCGCATCTCCAGCGCCGCGTCCACCGCCAGGCGCTCGGGCGTGCGGCCTTCCGGGCAGGGCGCCAAGCCGAAAACCGCCATCACCGCGTCGCCGATCAACTTGTCGACCATACCGTGGTGGGCGTGGACCGCCGCCACCATCTCGGCGAAATAGGCGTTGAGCAGCGCCGTCACCTCTTCCGGCTCCAGGCGCTCGGCCAGCGGCGTGAAATCGCGCAGGTCGCACATCAGAACGGCGACGTGGCGGCGTTCCCCGTGCAGGCGGACGGTTCCCTCCGCGGCCTGGGCGAGCACGGTTTCCGCCACCTCCGGCGAGACGAAGCGGCCGAAGGCGTCGCGGATTCGCTCGCGCTGGCGCAGGCCGGCGGCCATGGTATTGATGCCGCCGGCCACCCGGCCCAGCTCGTCGGGCCGGGTGGCGTCCAGCGCCACGTCGTAACGCCCGCCGGAGACCGCATCCAGGCTGTCGACGATCGCCACCGTGTCGCGCCTGAGCGACCGTCCGTAGTGGCCGGCCACCAGCAGGGCGGCACCGACGAAGACGGCGGCGATGAACAGCACCTCCACCACGATCACCGGCTCGGCATAGCCTTCCTCCACCTGGCGCACGGCCATCATGACCAGCGCCGCCGCCGGCGCCACCGCGAAGGCGGACGCGCTTTCCGTCAAACGGCGGACGATGCGCTCCTCCAGCCGCCGCGCGGTGGCGCCGGGGGTGTCGTCGACGAGTCCGGTCTCGGTGCCGCGCTTGCGCAGCAGGTCCTCCAGCAGGGTGTACTCGAACTGGGCGATCAGGCCGGCGCCGAGAACCCAGAAGCCCGTCGCGAGCTTGAGGTAGCTGAGCAGCGGATACGCCTCGTAGGTCAGGCCGTGCAGGGTCATGGCCTTCAGGCCCGCGATCCCCCAGCTGATGACCGCGATGCGCCAGCCGTGGCGGGCGAGGCTCACCGAGTCCGGCGCCGGCCAATAGACCCAGAGAATCTGGCGCAGCACGATCTGCACCGCCATCACGAGGGCCAGCCCTTCCAGCAGCGTCAGGAACGGCAGGTCGTCCATGAAGGGGCAGACGAACTGGTTGTAGACGGCCAGGAACAGGCTCGCCGGCACGATGGAGGCATGGGCCTTCAGCACGTCGGTTCCGGGCAGCACATGCCACAGGGTGCGCGGCGCAGCCGGGGCGCCGGCGGCGGACGCGGTGGTGGCGGCGGTCATGGCGCGGTATTCCTCCCCTTTTCCTCCCCCATGGAGACCGCCAGTATGGCACGGGCCCTGGCCGCCGTCCCTTCACAAGGACGTGGAGCGGGGCCGTGCGCCGGGGCGGCGCGCTTGACGGGGCGAGGCCCGGCGATTATCTCCACAATCTCTCCTACCACGCTTGTCATGAAACGGACGCCATGGCCCTGCTTCCCATCCTCGTCGCTCCCGATCCGCGCCTGAAGACCAAGGCCAAGCCGGTGGAGAAGGTCGACGCCGAGACCGCCCAGCTCATGGAAGACATGCTGGAGACCATGTACGCCGCGCCGGGCATCGGCCTGGCGGCCCCGCAGGTGGGCGTGTCCAAGCGGGTGATCGTGGTCGACGTGGCGCCGGAGGGGGAAAAGAACCCGCTCCGCATGGCGAACCCGGAAATCCTCTGGGCCAGCGACGACCTGCGCGAATACGAGGAAGGCTGCCTGTCCCTGCCCGAGCAGTACGACGCCGTCACCCGGCCCGACCGCGTGAAGGTCCGCTTCCTGGACCACCAGAACGAAATCCGCGAGATCGAGGCCGACGGCCTGCTGGCGACCTGCATCCAGCATGAGATCGACCACCTGGACGGCAAGCTGTTCGTCGATTACCTGTCGTCGCTTCGCCGCAACATGGTGCTGCGCAAGCTGACCAAGCTGAAAAAGTCCGACCCGGACCTCGGCCAGCCAAAAAAGGTGGCCGCAGAGGTTTAGGGGTAAGGGCAGGTCCAGTTTCCACCGGCCGGTGCGTCTCGCCCGGCCGGTTTTCACGAGGGGGATCAGTCACGCCATGCGCGTCGTGTTCATGGGAACGCCCGACTTCTCGGTGCCCATCCTGGAGGCGCTTGCCGAGCGTCACGAGGTCATCTGCGTCTATTGCCAGCCGCCCCGCCCCGCCGGGCGCGGCCAGAAGGAACGGCCGAGCCCCGTCCACGCCCGCGCCGAAGCACTGGGCATCCCCGTCCGCACGCCGAAAAGCCTGAAGGGCGAGGACGAACAGGCCGCCTTCGACGACCTGGACACCGACGTGGCGGTGGTTGCCGCCTACGGGCTGATTCTGCCGGAACCCGTGCTGGAGGCGCCCAAGCTCGGCTGCCTGAACGTGCACGCGAGCCTGCTGCCGCGCTGGCGCGGGGCGGCCCCCATCCAGCGCGCCATCATGGAAGGCGACACCGAAACCGGCGTCACCATCATGGAGATGGAGGCGGGGCTGGACACCGGTCCCATGCTGCTCAAGCGGTCCGTGCCCATCACCGACCGCACCACGGCCGGCGCGCTTCACGACACGCTCTCGGCCCTGGGGGCTTCGCTGATGGTGGAGGCCCTGGACGGCATCCTGGCCGGCGAGCTGGAGGCCGAGGAACAGCCCGAGGAGGGCGTGACCTACGCCGCCAAGATCAGCAAGGCGGAAGCCCGCATCGACTTCGCCCACCGCGCGCCCTGGATCATGCGCCAGGTCCACGGCCTGTCGCCCTTCCCCGGCGCGTGGTGCGAGATCAACGGCGAGCGCGTGAAGGTTCTGGCCTGCGAGGCCGCCGAGGGGCGGCAGGACGCCGCGCCCGGCACGGTGCTGGACGACGACCTGCTGATCGCCTGCGCTGACGGCACGGCCATCCGGCCCACCCGCCTGCAACGCGCCGGCAAGGGCGCGGCCGACCGCGACGCCTTCCTGCGCGGCTTCCGCGTGGCGCCCGGCGACGTGGCGGGCTGAGGGAGAGACGGACGATGACCAGCCCCGCCCCCGACGCCCTGCCGTTCACCGTCGAGCTTCCGATTCTGGCCGCCGTGCTGGTCCACAACCACGCCATCCGCAAGGCCTTCGCCGCCGTGCTGCCGCCGGAAACGGTGGTGCGCGACTGGTTCGACCTGACCGAGGCGCTGGGCGACGGCGACCGCTGCGGCCAACTCGTCGCCGGCTGGAAGGGCAACAAGTCGGAAAGCCTGGTGCTGGCCTGCGTGCTGATGAAGGCCGATTTCGCCGGCCGTGCGGATCCCCTCATGCCCCGCGTCTTCACCACCTGGGACGGGCTGGATGCGCGCAACAAGGCCATGGTGCTGGACATGCTGGAAGGCGTGGACGACACCGACGCCTTCGAGGGGCCGGCGGTCTGAGGCACTCCCTCAGAACTCGTAGAACACCGAGATCATGGCGATGCCCGTCGCGCCCACGATGATGTTCATGGGGATGCCGACGCGCAGGAAGTCGGTGAAGCGGTAGCCGCCGGCGCCGTAGACCAGCGTGTTGGTCTGGTAGCCGATCGGCGTGGCGAAGCTGGCCGACGCGGCGAACATCACGCCGACCAGGAAGGGCCGCGGGTCCAGGCCCATCTGCTCGGCGATGCCGATGACGATGGGGGTGATGAGCACCGCGATGGCGTTGTTTGAGATCAGCTCCGTCATCAGCGACGTCAGCGCGTAGATCACCGCCAGCACGCCGATGGGCGGCAGGCCGTCCACCACCGGCATGATGGCGTCGACGATCAGCTTCATGGCGCCCGTGGTCTCCATGGACCGGCTGACCGCCAGCATGCCGAAGATCATCACGAGAATCCGCCAGTCGACCGAGCGATAGGCTTCCTCGGGATCGATGCAGCGGGTCAGGATCACCGCCGCCACCGCGATGATCGCCAGCGCCGCGATGGGCAGCACCTCCAGCGCCGCCAGCGCCATCACCGCCATCACCGCGCCCAGCACGATGGGCGCCTTGGAGCGGCGGAAGGCGCGCTCCTGCGGTTCACTCAGGTTGACGATGCCCTGCTCGTCGGACAGGCGGCGGACGTCGTCGGGCGAGCCCTCCAGCAGCAGCGTGTCGCCGACGCGCAGGGGCACGGCCTCCAGCTTGGCGCCGATGTTGGCCCCGCGCCGGTGCATGGCCAGCGGGTAGACACCGTAGCGCCGGCGCAGGCGCAGGTGGCGCAGCGTCTTGTTGAGCATGGGGCTTTCCGGCGCCAGAAGGCCTTCCACCACCACGGTGCGGCGGCTGCCCACGGGCTCCAGCGCATGGGCGTCGTGGAAGGCCACCGCGCCTTCCTCGCGCAGGGACATGACCTCGGCCACCGGCGTCTTCAGGATCACCCGGTCGCCGGCGCGCAGGGTGATCTCGTCGAACTCGCGGCGCAGCGACTCGTCGCCGCGGATGACGTCCAGCAGGCGGCGGTCGTGGCGGTTGAACAGCGATGCCTCGCGCGGGTTGGTGCCGACCAGGGGCGAGCCTTCGGGAATGACCACCTCGGCCAGGAAGCGCGGCCGGTCGCCGTCGGCCATGAGGCTGGTCACCGTCTCGCGGTCGGGCAGCACGTGGCGGCCGATCAGCGTCAGGTACAGCAGGCCGACCATCGCCATCACCAGGCCGGGCAGGGTGATCTCGAACATGCCGAAGGGCTCCATCCCATGCTCGCGCGCCACGCCGTCCACCAGCAGGTTGGTCGAGGTGCCGATCAGCGTGGTGGTGCCGCCCAGGATGGCCGCGTAGGACAGCGGTATCAGGTAGCGCGACGGCGAATCGCCCAGGCGCGTCGCCAGCTTGATGACGACGGGGATCAGCACGATCACGACCGGCGTGTTGTTGATGAAGGCAGACACCACCACGACCACCATGATCAGCGCCGCCAGCGCCAGCCCCGGCCGACGGCTGGCGATCGACGACACCGCCTCGCCGAAAGCCTCGATGGCGCCGGTTCGCATCAGCGCGCCCGACAGGATGAACATCGCCGCCACCGTGATGGGCGCGGCATTGGAGAAGACGCCCAGCACTTCGTTCGTCGGCAGGATGCCGGTCGCCAGAAGCGCGGCGACGCCGCCCAGCACGATGGAATCGGGCGGGAACCTCTCGCTGACGAAAGCCGCGAAGATGACGACCAGCAGGGCCAGGACGAACAGCGCGGACGGGTCGGGCATGGTCATAAGGGCGGACGCCCCCGGTGGTGGCAGGAACCCGTGACTATACCCGCGCCGATTTCTCGGGCATAGGGGCCTCGTGGACCGTTTCCGCCTCGCTCCCGCCGTCTGGCGCACCGGCCGGTTCGGCACCGGCGACAGCGGGAAGGGTGAAGTGGAAGGCGCTGCCGTCGCCGGTCTGCGAGGTCACCCAGATGCGACCGCCGTGGCGCTCCACGACGCGCTGGCAGATGGCGAGCCCCACGCCCGTGCCCTCGGCGGCGTCCGGCGCGTGCAGGCGCTTGAACAGAATGAAGACCTCTTTCTGATACTCCGACGCGATGCCGATGCCGTTGTCGCGCACCGTGATGGTCCAGTGCCCGCCGGTCCGCGCCAGCCGGGCCGAGACCTCGATCCGCGGCGGCCGGCCGGGGTCGCGGAACTTGAGGGCGTTGCCGATCAGGTTCTGGAACACCTGCGTCAGTTCCATGCGGTCCACCGCCACATGCGGCAGCACCGCCTCGGCTTCCACAACGGCGCCGGCCTCATGGATGGCGTCGGCCAGGTTCTCCAGCGCCATGTCCAGCGCCTCGCCGGCCGGACAGGTCGACGTCGCCGGCGGCGTTCCGTTCAGCCGGGAGTACGACAGCAGCCCCTGCACCAGCGCCCGCATGCGCAGGGCGCCCGTCTCGATGAAGTCCAGGAAGGCGCGCCCGTCCTCGTCCAACTGGCCGGCATAGCGCCGGCGGGTCAGCTGGGCATAGGCGACCATGGTCCGCACCGGTTCCTGGAGGTCGTGGGAGGCGATGTAGGCGAACCGTTCCAGTTCGCTGTTCGAACGGGTCAGTTCGTCGAGCGTGCGGCGCAGGACATCCTCGGTGGCCTTGCGTTCGGTGATGTCGGTCAGCACGGCGACCACGCCGCCGCCGCGCGGCCCGGCGCCCTGCGACACCGGGGCGCAGGCCACCTCGAAGGCGCGGCGGCCGCGCCAGACGGTGGCGGTGGTCGGGGCGCCGGCCAGGGCGGCGTCGAACAGATCCCCGAAGCCCGACAGGTGGCCATAGGCCTCGCGCAGCGGCCGGCCCAGGGGCCCGGTGCCGTCGGGCGGGGCGATGGCCGGCGCCTCGCGGCCGTCGGCCAGCATCACCGCCCCGTCGGCATCGGTGACGACAAGCGCCACCGGCGCCGCCGCGATCACATGGCGCAGGCGCGAGCGGCTGGCCGCCAGGGCCTCGGCCTGGGCCAGGCGCTCGGCGTCGTCGGCGGCCACGCGGTGGGCGAGCCGGCGGGCACGGCGCAGGAAGACGACCAGCAGCCCCAGCATTGCCAGCGACAACGCCGCCATGACCGCCAGCACGATGCCGTCCATGCGGTCGCCGGGGATCACCGGCCGCCACACAGCCGCAGCCAGCGGAGCGCCGCGCAGGGTTTCAAGCACGCTGCCGGCGGCATGGGTTCCGGCCTCCGACGCCGCCACGAGCCGCAAGTCGCGAAGGTTGAAGGCCGCCCCCAGCTCCGCCAGCCAGGCCGAATCGAGCACGCGGGCCACCAGCAGCACGCTGTTCGGGTCGGGCGGCACGGGGCTGTCGGCTTCCTCGGGCACGAAGGGCATGGCGGCGGCCAGCGCCGGCCGGCCGTCAAGCTGGATGATCCCGGCCGCGCCCGCGGGCTTGGGCTCGCGCGGTGCGGCGCGGGCGGCCTCCAGCAGCGCCAGCGATCCCTGGCCCAGGGCCGCGGGGGTCGGAATTTCCATGCGCTCGCCGTCCACCGCGCCGTACAGCGCCACGCCGTCGCCCCGCAGGACGAGGGAATAGCCGATACCGAAGCCGTCCTGAAGGTAGCCGCCCAGGTTGTTGTCGGCCCAGGCCGGGTCCAGGTCGATCAGCACCTTGCGGATGGAATCGTCCCACCAGGCGTAGTCCCTCGCCACCTGGAGCAGGCGTTTCTGCTCGGTCTGCACGACGGTGGCGAACAGGTCCTGCGAGGCCGCCGTCGCGGTGTCGGTGCGGGCGCGGTCGGCCAGCAGCCACAGGCTTACCATCGCCACCGCCCAGACGACGACGATCAGAAGCACCGACCGCACGAGGCGGGTAACCAGTTGCACGGCTTTCGGAGGAGCGGAGACCATCGGGGTGCTTGTCCCTACTGCGTTGGTCGCACCCTACACCACCAAGGTCTCAGCGTCACGCGGATGTCACAGCGTGCAAGCACCGTTTGACGCAGCCATGCGCCGGCGGCATACTCCGGCTGAACGCGACGGTTGCCCCGCGCAGGGTGAAAAGCCCGGGGATGAAAAGGGAATCCGGAACGGACCGACCCGGTGGGGGTCCGGCGCCGGAGCTGCCCCCGCAACTGTGAGCGGCGAGCCGCTTCCGAACATGCCACTGGCGCTCACCCGCGCCGGGAAGGCCGGAAGACGGCGACGACCCGCGAGCCAGGAGACCTGCCGTCGCGACGTCACTCATCCTCCGGGCGGGGCGTACCGGGGGTGCGGGTATCCGTCGAGGTGACGTGCATCATCACGCCGCGCGGCCATGGTGGCCGGGCGGAGCCGTTCCGCCGGAGGGCGATCGGCGATGGTGCGCGGCGACGCCTGCGGGACCAGCGGCCTTTTTTGGCCGTGCCGGTCCTTCCGCGCGATCTCCCCGTTGCCGTCGTCCCGTCGCGGCCTCCGGCGCCAGACAGGAGCGCCAAGGATGACGCACAGTCGCGCCGTTTCCGTTTCCATTATCCTCTTCTCCTCCACCGGGGAGGGCCGCTGACATGCATATTGTCGATGGTGCCCTCGCCCCCTCCGTCATCGTCGCCGCCTCGGCCATTTCGGTCGGCGGTCTCGCCATGGGCCTGAAGCGCCTGGACGCCGAGACCCTGCCGCGGGCCGGCCTGCTGTCGGCGGCGTTCTTCGTCGCATCGCTCGTGCAGGTGCCGATCGGGCCGTCGTCCGTCCACCTGGTGCTGGGCGGGCTGGCCGGATTGATGCTGGGGTGGGCCGCCTTCCCGGCCCTGGCCGTGGCGCTGGCCCTGCAGGCCGTGTTCTTCGGCTTCGGGGGCCTGACCGTGCTGGGCGTGAACACCCTGAACATCGCGATGCCCGCCGTGCTTGTGGGCCTGGCCTGCCGCGCCGGCGTGCGCTCGGGCTCGTCGGTGCTGGTGCCGCTGTCGGGCGCCGTCGCCGGCGGACTGTCCGTCGCCCTGACCACCATCCTGGTGGGCGCCGCCCTGGCGGCGTCCGGCGATGCCTTCATTCCCGCCGCCAAGCTGGTGTTCCTGGCCCATGTGCCGGTGATGATCGCCGAAGCCCTGGTGACGGCCGCCGCCGTGACCCTGCTCGCCAAGGTCAAGCCGGACGCCTTCGGCCTGCCCGCGGGCACCACCGCCGGGGCGGAGGGCCTGCGCCATGCGTAAGCACCTGTTCCTGCTGCTGGCGGCGGCCCTGCTGCTGCCGACCGTCGGCGCCAAGGCCGGCGAGGTCATGGCGTTTGCCTCCACCGTCAACGGCGTCATCCGCGGCGACATCGAGCCTGCCGCGCCGGGCGCCGTCGTCACCGTCACCGGCCCCGACGGGACGGTGCTGGGCGAGACCACCATGGACGAGGCCGGCGCCTTCACCTTCACGCCGAGCCGGGCCGTCGACCACACCTTCGCCGCCGACCTGGGTGAAGGACTGGTGGCCCGCCTGACCGTGCCGGCGGAGGACATCGCCGCCGCCTCCGCCCCCGCGCCGGAGGACCTGCGGGCCCTGATCGCCGAGGCGGTGGAGGCCCAGGTGCGGCCGCTGCGCCGCGATCTGCTCGCCTACAAGGACAGCGTCGGCCTCATGGACGCGCTGGGCGGTCTGGGGTACATCTTCGGCATCTTCGGCGTGGCGGCCTGGATCATGAGCCGCCGCCGCCCCGCCGCCTGACGCCCGGCACCGGCCCTGAAGGCCGGCACCGGCCCCGATCGCCACCCGCGAGGACCCATGCCCACGACGCGGCCCGGACAGCCGGCCATCCGCAGCTTTGCCGACGGACCCGACGCCGGGCCGCGCCGCCTGGACCCGCGGGCGCGGGTTCTGGCGGCGGTGGCCTTTGCCGTCGCCGTGGTGGCGCTGACCGGCCTGCCGGCGCTGGTGGCGGCCGTGGGGGTGGCGTTCGGGCTGGCGGTCTGGGCACGGCTGCCGCTGAAGGAGACGGCCAGGCGGGTCGCCGCCATGGACGGCTTCATCCTGCTCACGCTGGTCATGCTGCCCTTCACCACCCCGCCCGCGGCCGGAACCGAGCCCCTGTTCACCCTGTGGGGCCTGCCGGCCTCGCGCGGGGGGCTGGAACACGCGGTGCGCATCGCGCTCAAGGCCAACGCCGTGATCCTCGCCCTGCTGGCGCTGGTCGGCACCATGCGCGAGACCGTGCTCGGCCACGCGCTGGGGCGCCTGGGCGTGCCGGCCAAACTGGTGACACTGTTCCTGATGACGGTCCGCTACATCGAGGTCCTGCACGCCGAATACGGCCGCCTGCGCTGGGCCATGAAGGCCCGCGGCTTCCGGCCGCGCACCGACCTGCACACCCTGAAAAGCCTCGGCCACCTGGTCGGGATGCTGCTGGTGCGCTCGCTGGAGCGGTCCGAGCGCGTCCTGGCGGCCATGAAGTGCCGGGGCTACACGGGCCGGCTGCCGCTGCTCGACACCCTGCGCGCCGGCCCCGCCGACTGGGCTTTCGGCGCGGCCGCGGCCATTGGCTGCGTTGTCCTGGTGGCGGCGGACCGCCTGGCATGAGCCTGTTCACCCTTTCCGACGTCCGCTTCGCCTACGCCGCCCGGCCGCCCGTTCTGGACGGCGTCTCCCTGCGCCTGGAGGCGGGCGAGCGCCTGGCGCTGGTGGGCGACAACGGCGCCGGCAAGTCCACATTGCTGTCGGTCATGGTCGGCCTGCTGAAGCCGTCGGACGGCACCGTGGAAGCCTTCGGCCGCGCGCGGGTGACGGAGGCCGACTTCGCCGAGATCCGCCCGCGCGCCGGGCTGGTCTTCCAGGACCCCGACGACCAGCTGTTCTGCCCCACCGTGGCCGAGGACGTCGCATTCGGACCGCTGAACACGGGCGCCTCCCGCGCCGAGGCCCGCCGCATCGTGAGCGAAACGCTGGACGGCCTGGGCCTCGGCGGGTTCGAGGACCGCGTCACCCACCACCTGTCGGGCGGCGAGAAGCGCCTGGTCTCGCTGGCCGCCGTTCTCGCCATGCGGCCCGAGGCGCTGCTGCTCGACGAGCCCACCAATGCCCTGGACGCCAAGGCCCGCGCCCGCCTGATCGAGGTGCTGACCGGCCTGCCCCAGGCCATGGTGATCGTCAGCCACGACCCGGAGGTGCGCGAGGCCCTGGCCACCCGCGCCGTGCTGTTGGAAAGCGGCCGGGTCGCGGACGAATACCCCCTGTGACGTTGGGCGTTTCCGGGCTTTCCGGCGCGGTGTAGGATCGCCGCCATGACGGATACCCGCACCCTCAGAAAGGGCTGGACGACCGGCGCCTGCGCCACCGCCGCCGCCCGCGCGGCCTTCGCCGCCCTGCGCACCGGCGTCTTTCCCGACCCGGTGACCATCCGCCTGCCGAAAAACCTGGCCCCCGCCTTCGCCCTGACCCGCTGGAACCTGTCGGAGGACGGCGAGGCCGCCACCGCCGCCGTCACCAAGGATGCCGGCGACGACCCCGACGTCACGCACGGCGCCGTCGTCTCGGCCACCGTCCGCCGCCTGCCCGCCGGCGCGGGCATCGTGTTCAAGGCCGGCGAGGGCGTCGGCACCGTCACCAAGCCCGGCCTGCCGCTGGCGGTCGGAGAGCCCGCCATCAACCCCGGCCCGCGCGGCATGATCGCCGACAACCTGTCCGACGAGGCCGGCGGCGGGGCCGTGGACCTTGAGGTCACGGTGGGCATCGAGCACGGCGCCGAGCTGGCGCTCAAGACCATGAACCCGCGCCTTGGCATCCTGGGCGGCCTGTCGGTTCTGGGCACGACGGGGGTGGTGGTGCCCTACTCCTGCTCCGCCTGGATCCATTCCATCCATCGCGGCATCGACGTCGCCCGCGCCGCCGGTCAGGACCACCTGATCGCCACCACGGGCAATACATCGGAAAGGGCGGCGCGAAACCTGTACCCGGTGCCGGACGAGGCGTTGATCGACATGGGCGACTTCGTCGGCGCCGTGCTCAAGTACCTGCGCCGCCATCCGGTGCCGCGCCTGACGATCGCCGGCGGACTGGCCAAGATCAGCAAACTGGCGGGAGGACACATGGACCTGCATTCCGGCCGCAGCACGGTCGACACCGGCGCGCTGGCCGTCCTGCTGCACGACCTGGGCGCCCCGGCCGAGGCCGTTGACGGCGCCCGCGACGCCGCCACCGTGGGCGCGGTGCTGGAAATCGCGCGCGGCCTGGGGCTGGACCGGCGCCTGTCGGACACCGTCTGCCGACAGGCCCGCGAGGCCGCCCTGGCCGTGCTGTCGGGCGGCGTGGCGGTGGACATCATCGCCTTCGACCGCAAGGGACGGGAGGTCGGCCGTGCCGGTGCATGAGCGTCCTCCCCACCTGCTGCTGCTGGGCGGAACGGCCGAGGCCGCCGCGCTGGCCCGCGCCCTGTCGGAACGCTTCGGCGACCGGCTGTCCGTCACCTATTCCCTGGCCGGCCGCGCCGCGCCGCGCGCCCGGCCGCCCGGCCGGCTGCGCATCGGCGGCTTTGCGGGGCCCGAGGGGCTGGCCGTCTTCCTGCGGGACGAGGGCGTGCGCCTGCTGGTGGATGCCACCCATCCCTTCGCCGCCCGCATGAGCCGCAACGCCCATATCGCCTGCGAGGTCACCGGCACGCCGCGCCTGACGCTGCGCCGCCCGGCCTGGGAACCGCAGCCGGGCGACGACTGGCACGAGGTCGACGACGTGGCCGAAGCAGCGGAAGCGGCGGCGCGGCTGGGCCGGCGGGCCTTCATCACGCTGGGCACCGCCGATCTGGCGCCGTTTCGCGACCGGCCGGGCTTCACCTATGTGGTCCGCATGATGGACCCGCCCGACGACGCCGAGGACGACCTGCCCGTCGGCGCCGCCGTGGTGGGCGGGCGCGGGCCGTTCACGGTCGACGACGAGGGCAGCCTGATGCGCACCCACGGCGTGGACGTGCTGGTCACCAAGGCGTCCGGCGGCACCGCCACCCGCGCCAAGCTGGACGCGGCGCGGCACCTGGGCCTGCCGGTGGTGCTCATCCGTCGGCCGGCGCCCGAGCCCGGCACCCTGGTGGAAACGGTGGACGAGGCGCTCGACTGGATCGCCAGCGTCGCGCGCCTGGACTAGCGGCCCGGCTGCCTCTACACTCGCACACGCTCAGGTTTTATTTCCGGAGGGGGAGCGGGGATGCGAGGGGTCGCGGGTGCGGGGCGGATGCTCCGGGTCGTCATGCTGTGCGTCGCACTGGCGGCCTGCGGCGGGGCCGGGATGCCCATTCCCGATGTGGAAATGCGGCCGCCGCCGGACATCCCCCTCGGCCGCTCGTTGGCGACCATCGAATACGGCGGCGTGACCTATGCCATCCCGCCCGGCACCACCATCGGCGGCTATGGCGGCAGCTGGTTCTCGTGCGCCCAGCGCGGCGATCCCATCAGCTGGCTGTATTCCCGGACCGAAGCCTTCTCCCGCGATTTCGAGGACGCCTTCTTCCGCCGCATGCGGCTGGCCGGCTACAACACGGTCGGCGATCCCAACAACCTGTTCAAGGCCATCGAACGCGGCCAGCCGCGCACCGACTATCTGGTCGCCGGCCGCATCGAGGACATCCGCCTGGACCTGTGCGTCCAGCGCAACCTGCTGACCGGCGACGAGAAGTACCTGAAGACCGGGCGCGGCTACATCCTGGTGGAGTGGCAGGTCTTCTCGCAGTCGCTGAAGAAGGTGGTCTACACCACCCGGACCGAGGGCGTGGCGCGGCTGGACGATCCGTCGATGATGGCCGCGCAGCTTCTGGTCAACAACGCCTTCTCCTCGGCTGTCAGCAACCTGGCGGCGGAGGCGGCGTTCCTGGACATCGTCAGCCGCGACGCGACGCTGTACGCCATCGCCGACCGCGAGACCCGCCCCGCGCCCCTGCTGGTGCCCGAGGTGCCGCTGTTCGACACGCCGCTGGCCGACCACGCGCCCGAGGTGCGGCGCGCCGTCGCCACCATCGACAACGGCCTGAGCCACGGATCGGGCGTCTACATCACGCCGAGCCTGCTGTTGACCAACTATCATGTGGTGGAAGGCCGCGACACGGTGCTGGTGCGCGACCTTGGCGGCGACTGGCAGCGCGGCGAGGTGCTGCGCCGCGACCGCCGCCGCGACGTCGCCCTGGTGCAGACCGCCTCCGGCGGGCACCCTTTCCTGCCCATCCGAACCGAGCCCCTGCGCCTGACCGAGGACGTCTTCGCCATCGGCACGCCGCGCCTGCGGGGCCTGGCCGGAACCGTGACCAGGGGCGCGGTCAGCGGCTTTCCCCGCAACGACGAGGGCCTGCCGGACATCCAGGCGGACGTGGCGGTCAACCCCGGCAACAGCGGCGGCGCCCTGGTGGACGGACGCGGCAATCTGGTGGGGCTGACCTACGCCGGCTTCGCCACCGCCGACGGCGGCCGCACCGGGCTGAACCTGTTCATCCCCATCGCCAGCGCGCTGGAGACCCTGAACATGAGTGTCGAGGTTCCGCCGCCCACCGTCGGCGATCCCTGGGAGACCTATCCCGACCCGCAGCGCGGCGGCTGATACGCCGGGGCTACAGGTCCGCCACCGCGTCAGCGATGCGGCGGCGCAGGGCATCGTCGGGCACGGGACCGCGCGCCGCCGCCATGTTCTCGCGCATGTGGACCACCTGCGTCGTCGCCGGGATGGCGCAGGTGACGGCCGGATGGCTGACGATGAACTTCAGCAGCAGCGCCGGCCACGTCTCGCACCCCGCCTCGGCGGCAAAGGCCGGCAACGGATGGCGCTGGGCGCGGTCGACCAGCGCGCTGCGGCGGAACGGACGGTTGGCGATGACGGCGATGCCCTTCTCCCGCGCCAGCGGCAGCAGGCGGGCCTCTGCCTCGCGGTCGGCGGCGTTGTAGGTGAGCTGCACGAAATCGACGGGGTGGTCGCGCATGATCGACTCCATCTCGCCGTGCCGCCGCCCGTGCGACGTGGTGATGCCCACGTGCGTCAGCTCGCCGGCCTCCTTCATGGCGAACAGGGTTTCCAGATGCGGCCGCCAGGCGCGCAGGTTGTGGACCTGCAGCAGGTTGAAGCGGGGAAGGCCCCAGTCCCTCAGGCTTTCGCGGATCTGCTCGGGCCCCTCGTCGCCGTTGGATGTCCACACCTTGTCGGCGGCGATCAGCCCCGGCGGGTGGCCCAGTTCGTCGAGCCCGTGCCCCACCACCGCCTGCGACGAGCCGTACATGGGCGAGGAGTCGATCACGCCGCCGCCGTGGGCGAAGAACGCGCGCAGCACCTCGGTGCGCTCGGCCCGCAGCTTGGGGTCCTGGCCGACGTTGAAGGTGATCCAGGTGCCCATGCCGATGACGGGGATCGCCTGCCCGGTCGAGGGCACCGCCTTGGTCCGCGCCGCGTCCTGCTGTCCCCGCGCGAGGCCCGGAGGCAGCGCCAGGGCGGCCCCGCCGGCGGCCAGCCCGGCGAGCACGGCGCGGCGGGTGGGGCGGAGGGTGGGCGGCGATGCAGGCATGAAAAACCTCCCGAAAGGCGGCGACGGCTCTCTCGGGAGGTGTGATCGGGCGGCGTGTTTGCCAAGGTGCGCGCGTCAGTCGGCGGGGGGCGAATAGGTCCGCTCGGCGCGCGCCATCATCTCGCGGCCGTCCTCCACCAGGTCCTCGCCCTTGTCGATCTTGCGTTCGCCGGAGCGGACGTCCTTGCGGCCCTCGCGGATCAGCTTCTCGCCGCGCTCGACCATCTGCTGCCCTTCGATCCAGCGGTCGCCGACGGCGGCGGTTTCCTGGCCCTCGGTGCGCAGGCGTTCTCCGAAGGACGCCTCGCCGGCGGTGCAGGCGGCCAGCGCGGCGGCGGCGAGAAGGGCGGCGGGAATGCGGGTCTTCATGGGACCTCCTGGACTGTTGGACGGGATATCCTGAAGGATATACGCCCCGCCGCCCGCCACGGGTTTCCCGCGGCCAGCCGTAGGGCACACTGCGGCTGCGCTCAGAACTCGCGATCCTCGATCACCGTGCCGTCGGGGCGCAGCAGATACCAGTACCCGCCATGGGTCTCCAGGGCCTGGCCGTGGGTCTGGAAGTCGTCGCTCTGGTCGCGGAAGTAGCGGTAGAGTGGCCAGCCCGCATAGGTAACCTGCGTGCCGCCGGGGCGCTGGATGGTGCCGAGGAGCCCGTCCCTGACGCCGGCCCCGGCCTCGGGCACACCGTCGCTCAGCAACGGCGGCCACGCTTCGGCGCAGGCGTTGTCGCAATGGGAGACGGCGGCCGAGTCGCCCTGGCCGCGCTGGTCGAGGGTGAACATATAGAGGGCGCGGCCGTCCCGCGTGGCGAGGTAGCCCTGCTCGTACTCCTCGCTGGACGCGGTTGTGACCGTTGCGGACCCGTCCTGCGCCTGCGCGCCGGCCGGCAGGGCCATCGGCATGGCCAGAACGGCGGCGAGCGGCAGGGCCCTGGCACGACGAAACATGATGCGTCCTCCCGAGACTGTGTCGTATCGGGAACAACGCATCACCCCAGAGAGGGGAGCGCCTGGCATCGCGGAAGCATGAAGGAGAGTGGCGGAGGGAAAGGACTTTTCGACAAACTCGCTCGAAGTATGCCCCACAGCGCGCCAGAACGCCTTCGTATTATTAAGTAAATATTCGCCACCGCAGAAATTCTCTGTTCAAGAATGGCAGCGCAGCGCTCGGTGTTTGGCGCTCCCGCCAGTATTACCTTGATAGTGTTTTCCGGCCACGCCTTCGTCGTGTCGCATTCCAACTTGCCAGGACGAAAGGACACGAAAATGAAGGCAACATGCATGAACCAACTTGAACTGGCCGTGCGCTGGGGGATCAGCCATCGCACACTTGAGCGGTGGCGTTGGACCGGTGAAGGGCCGAAGTTCCTCAAGGTGGGCGGCCGGGTGGTCTATCGCCTGTCCGACGTCGAGGAATACGAGCAGTCGATTATCCGCTCCAGCACCTCCGACCCTCGCCAGGCTCAGCCGGGCGGCGCCTGACTCTCCGAGGTGATGATGGCTGGCTGGCTACGGCCGTCATCACCGCCCTCAGGCACCACCCCGACTTCTGGGGCACTAAAGGACTGTCCCGCGTCCGCCGCCCTTCCCTAGACTGGCCCCCGTTCCTTCCCCAAAGCCCGCGGCGAACTCGGCTTGTGAGTTCCTCAATTTTCCACTATTTTCTCGGAATCGCTCCGGGAGGGGGCTTTTGCGCCGATGAGCAATGACATCCTGACCATCCGAGAGGTCGCCGAGTATCTCAAGATCAATGAGAAAACGGCTTACCGTCTTGCGGCAGAGGGCAAGCTCCCCGGCTTCAAGGTCGGTGGCGCCTGGCGCTTCCGGAGGGACGAGATCGAGAAGCTCACCAAGGGCAGCACAATTCAGGACGAAGACGGGAAGAACGCCGAATGACAGCCATCCAGCAAGATCTCATCAATTTCATCTTTGGGATCGCGAACAAGCTGCGTGGCCCCTACCGGCCGCCCCAGTATCGGCGTGTCATGCTGCCGATGACCGTCCTGCGGCGCCTCGACTGCGTCCTTGAACCCACCAAGGACGCCGTGCTCAAGGAGTACGAGAAGCTGAAGGCGCAGGGCCTGCCGGACCGCGCCATCCATGGCAAGCTGGCCAAGATTGCGGCGAAGGACCGGAGCCAGCCTCTCTACAATGTGAGCCCCTTCACGTTCGCCAAGCTGCTTGGGGATCCAGACAATATCGGACGCAACCTGGTCGCCTACATCAAGAGCTTTTCGCCCAAGGCGCAGGAGATCTTCGACAGGTTCGAGTTCGAGAAAGAGATCGAGAAACTCGACAACGCCAACCGGCTATTCCTGATCGTCAGGGAGTTCGCCGGCGTCGATCTGCACCCCAAGCGCGTCGACAACATGCAGATGGGCTACGTCTTTGAAGAGCTCGTCCGCAAGTTCAACGAGCAGGCCAACGAGGAGGCCGGTGACCACTTCACCCCGCGTGAGGTCATCCGTCTAATGGCTCATCTTCTCTACACGGAGGATGAGGACGTCTACACGCCGAATATCGTGCGGACGATCTACGACCCGACCTGCGGTACCGGCGGCATGCTCTCCGTCTCCGAAGAGTACATCACGAGGGAGGGGCACAATCCGGACGCCCACTTGGAGCTCTTCGGCCAGGAGTACAACGAAGAGTCCTGGGCGATCTGCTGCTCGGACATGCTGATCAAGGACGAGCCCGTCGACAATATCGCCTTCGGCGACACGCTGGGCGACGGCAAGACCTTCGACGGCCATCCGGACAAGAAGTTCCACTACATGCTGGCGAACCCGCCCTTTGGCGTGGAGTGGAAGCCGGAGAAGGATGAGGTCGAGAAGGAGTACAACAGCCTCGGCTTCAAGGGCCGCTTCGGTCCGGGGCTGCCTCGCATCAGCGATGGCGCGCTGCTTTTCCTGCTCCACATGATCTCGAAGATGCATCCGTCGCCCGAAGAGGGCGGCGAGGGGTCGAAGATCGCGATCGTGTTCAACGGCTCGCCCCTCTTCGCGGGGGAGCCGGGGCCGAGCGAAAGCAACATTCGCCGCTGGATCATCGAGAACGACTGGCTCGACGCCATCGTCGCACTGCCCGATCAGCTTTTCTACAACACCGGCATCTACACCTACATCTGGCTCGTCACCAACCGGAAGCCCGCTGCGCGTAAGGGTAAGGTCCAGCTCATTGATGCGACCAGGCACTTCCGCAAGATGACCAAGAGCCTCGGCAACAAGCGCAACGAACTCTCCGACGAGCACATCGCCGAGATCACGCGCCTCTATGCCAATTTCTTGAATGGCGAGACCTCGAAGGTTCAGGTCAACGGCACGGTGGAAGAGCGGGCCTGCAGCAAGATCTTCGACAACCGCGAGTTCGGCTTTCTGAAGCTCACGGTCGATCGACCGCTCCGGCTGAACTTCCAGGCGTCGCCAGACCGCATCGAGCGCCTGAAAGACGAGAGCGCGTTCAAGCAGCTGGCCGAAAGCAAGAAGCGCAAGGACGAAAAGGCGCGCGCGGCGGAGATCGCTGCGGGCGAGGCCGAACAGGCGGCGATCCTCGAGGTCCTGGGCAAGCTGGATCCGGGGCCGCTCTACAAGGATCGGGAGGAGTTCACCGAGGTCGTCAACGGCGCCTTCAAGAAGGCCGGCGTCAAGATCAAGGCGCCCATCCGCAAGGCTATCCTGTCCGCCTTGTCCGAGCGGGATCCGACCGCCAATCCCTGCCTGGACGGCAACGGCGACCCCGAGCCCGATCCGCAGCTGCGGGACACGGAGATCGTACCGCTGCCGGCGGACGCCCCCATGCCGCTGCCCATCGACTACGACAAGGATGCGGACAATCGCGCACTCGTGGCTCTCTTCCACGATCACTGCGAAGACTACCTGGCGCGGGAGGTGCTGCCGCACTGGGACGATGCCTGGATCGACTATTCGAAGACGAAGGTTGGCTACGAGATTCCGATCAATCGAAACTTTTATACGTATGAGCCTCCGGAGCCGCTCGATCACATCGAGAACGCGATCAAAAGCATGGAAGCGGAGATATTCTCTAAACTGAAGGAGGCCGTTGCGTGAGCATTCAAGCCTACCAAAAATATAAGCCCGCCGGCACTCAGTGGATCGACTCGGTGCCATCGCACTGGCGAGTCGAAAAACTAAAGTTTGTCGCGGCTAATAATTCCAGCAACGTCGACAAGCACTCATATGAAGACGAGATTCCAGTTCGTTTGTGCAACTACACAGACGTATATTACAATGATTTTATTAAAGATGACCTCGAATTTATGGAAGCCACAGCAACGAAGCAAGAAATTGATCGTTTCAGCCTACTTCCCGGGGACATCTTAATCACGAAGGATTCCGAGTCTTGGGATGATATCGCGATTCCGGCGCTCGTAAGTGAACCGCTGAAGAATGTCCTTTGCGGCTATCACCTTTCGCACATTAGGCCGAATGACGAGCACATTATCGGCCGATACCTTTTTTGGCTGCTCTCATCAGAGACTATAAATCGGCAATTTCAAGTGTCTGCAAACGGTGTGACTCGCTTTGGACTACCAAAATATTACATAGACAACGCAATTTTGCTCGTCCCCCCGCTCGACGAGCAGGTGGCAATCGCAGATTTTCTAGATGAAAAGACACGAGAGTTCGACGCCACAGTGACGCGAATTGGCGGCACCAAAGCGGGGGATGTTGCGAGCGACGACAGTTGGATAGGCCTTATCCGCAAGTACAGAAGCGCTTTGGTAACTGCCGCGACAACTGGTCAGATCAAAGTGGCTTAGCATGACGATCAATGCTCGCGGATATCTTGATCATCTGAAGGTCTACCTGAACACCGCCTGTTATGGAAAGACCTGCTTGGCCAACGAAGTCCGCGGCATTGGCGATAAGGAGCTGGTCCTCTCAGAGAAGGTCGAGGGCACCCGTCGGCGGCGCAAGGTGACGCTCGGCTTCGACGACGATGCCTTCGCCATCAAGCTGGATCAGGGAAATGATCCGCTGTTCCACTTCCTGACGAACGGTGACGGCCATCTCTGGTCTCGCCGGTGTGACTTCGTCGTCTTCGAGCGCCGGGGTGAGCGGCTGCATGCCCATTGCATCGAGTTCAAGGAAGCCTCGACCCGGATCCCGGTCGATAACATCTTCCTTCAGCTCAAGGCCGCCGAGGCCTGGTGCCGCAGCCTGCACAAGATCCTTGGCGCCTATGTCGACGAGGCAAAAAGGCTCAACTTGTCGTGTTACGTCTTCACCGGGTGCCAGAACCCGGCTCCGGACCTCGACGACACAGGGAAGTATTTGAGGAAGCACCCGTCGATCCGGCACTACCTTTTCGAAGAGGCCGACGGGATGAACCTGAAGGACCTGGAGAATTCGACTGTAAAGGTCATTCAATAATGGGACGGGAGGGGCCGGTATGAGCGTTCACAAGGAGATCCGGTTCGAGGAGGCGATCGAGGTTGCGCTCACCACCGAAGGCGGCTTCGAGAAGGGCGCCCCCGGCTCGTTCGACGCGGAGCGCGCCCTTTTCCCGGATGACGTGATCCAGTTCATCAAGGAGTCGCAGCCTGCGCGCTGGCAGACGCTCCTTGATTTCCACGGCGCAGGTGCGGCCGATGCTCTTCTGACGTCCCTTACAAAAGAGCTGGTATCCAAGGGCGTGCTGAACGTCCTGCGCCACGGGTTCAAGTGCTTCGGCAAGACCTTCCGCCTCGCCTATTTCGCACCCAACACGGGCATGAATCCCGAGGCGACCGCAGATTTTGGGAAGAACCGTCTGCGCGTCTATCGCCAGGTGCACTTCAGCGAGAAGCGGCCTGAGCTCTCCCTCGATGTGGTGCTCGCGGTGAATGGCCTGCCGGTCGTCACGATGGAGCTCAAGAACCCCATGACGGGGCAGACGGTGGAGCATGCCAAGCGGCAGTACCGCTTCGACCGCGACCCGAGGGAGCCGATCTTCGCGTTCAAGCAACGGGCGCTTGTCCACTTCGCCGTCGATCCGGACCTCGTGTTCATGACGACGAAACTGGCTGGCAAGGAAACCGTGTTCCTGCCCTTCAACCGTGGGGACAATCACGCGGCCGGGAACCCGCCCGCCCGGCCGGGAAAGTACAAGACATCCTACCTATGGGATGAGGTTCTGACGCGCGAAAGCCTGATGGACATCCTGGCGCGCTTCCTTCACCTGCAGGTCGAAGAACGTCAGATTGTGACGGACAAGGGGATCAAGCGCCACGTCAAAGAGACGATGATCTTCCCCCGCTACCACCAGATCGACGCGGTTAGGCGGCTTGTTCAGGATGCCAAGGCCAAGGGATCTGGCCACAACTACCTGATCCAGCATTCAGCCGGGTCGGGCAAGTCGAACTCCATCGCCTGGCTCGCGCACCGGCTGGCGAGCCTACACGACGACAAGGACCAGAAGGTCTTCGACACGGTGGTCGTCATCACCGACCGCCGCGTCCTCGATCAGCAGCTGCAGGACACGATCTATCAGTTCGAGCACAAGCAGGGCGTCGTACAGAAGATCGACGAGAACACGCAGCAGCTTGCGAAGGCGCTCTCCGGAGGCGTGCCTATCGTCATTTCCACGATCCAAAAATTCCCGTTCATCACGCAGGCGCTGGAGACGCTCGCCAAGAAGGGTGAGAGCGTTGAGGTCAGCACCGAGGGCAAGCGGTTCGCTGTGATCGTCGATGAAGCGCACAGCTCGCAGAGTGGCGAGACGGCGATGGAGCTCCGCAAGATCCTCAACAAGGAAGGCATCGAAGCGGCGGTCGCGGCCCAGCTTCTCGACCTCGAGGAGGACGATCTATCCGACGAGGCGAAGCAAGAACTCCTCCGGGAGATGCTGAAGCGCCCGTCGCAGCCCAACATCAGCTTCTTCGCATTCACAGCGACGCCGAAGTTCAAGACGCTGGCGGTTTTCAACGAGCCGGGTCCGGGCGGTAGACCGCCTTTCCACCACTACAGCATGAGGCAGGCGATCGACGAGGGCTTCATCATGGACGTCCTTGCGAACTATACGACCTACAAGACCTATTACGGGCTCATCAAATCGGTCGAGGATGACCCGGACGTCCCCCAGCGGAAGGCTGCGAAGGCGCTCGCTCGCTTCATGAGCCTGCACCCGCATAACATCGCGCAGAAAGTCGAGGTGATCGTTGAACACTTCCGCCAGTTCACCAAGCACAAGATTGGCGGACGAGCCAAGGCAATGGTGGTGACGGGCTCGCGGCTGCACGCGGTGCGCTATAAGCTCGCTTTCGACAAGTACATTCGCGACAAGGGTTATACCGATATCCGATCCCTCGTCGCATTCTCGGGAACCGTGATCGATCCGGACATTCCGGACTCGCAGTACACCGAGGTCGGCATGAACCGCGGCATCAAGGAGAGCGAACTCCCCGACAAATTCGCGTCGGAGGAATTCCAGGTGCTTCTTGTGGCGGAAAAGTACCAGACCGGCTTCGATCAGCCCCTGCTTCACACGATGTATGTCGACAAGCGCCTTGCCGGTGTGCAGGCGGTGCAGACGCTATCCCGATTAAACCGGGTCACGACGGGCAAAGAGGATACCTTCGTGCTCGACTTCGTGAACGAGCGCGACGAGATATTCAACGCCTTCAAGCCCTACTACGAGGTCACGCCCACCGGTGAGGCCAACGATCCACACCAGCTTTACGATCTGAAAAATCGGCTGGAAGAATGGCGTATTTTTGAGGATCGCGAGATCAACGCCTTCTGCGACATCTGGTTCCGAAACCGCAAGGAACCGACCCCGGGAGATCATCAAAAACTGAACGCCATTCTGGACGAGGCCGTTCAGCGATATTTGGAACTGAGCGAAGACGATCAGGGTCAGTTCAAGGGGCAGCTGTCGAGCTTCCGAAAACTCTATGCGTTCCTGTCGCAAATCATCCCGTATCAGGACTCTGATCTGGAAAAGCTCTACACCTACAGCCGATTTTTGCTGACCAAGTTGCCGCTGAATCCAGACGATCGTGACTACCAGGTCGAAGACGATGTGGCCCTCAAGTTCTACCGCCTGCAAAAAATCAGCGAAGGAGCAATCGATCTCAAGGCAGGTGAGCCCGACCCGTTGAAGGGGCCGACTGAGGTCGGCACAGGAAAAGGCCACGACGAAGATGTCTCGCTGTCCTCGCTCATCAACAAGCTGAATGAGCGGTTCGGGACCCAGTTTACGCCAGCTGATCAGTTGTTTTTCGACCAAGTGACCGAAACCGCCGCCGCGAACGAGAAGCTTCAGGAGGCAGCACGCGTAAACACGCTTGAGAACTTCTCTTTTGTTTTCAACAAGATGCTTGAGGGTCTGTTCATTGAACGGATGGAGGGCAACGAGGAGATATTTACGCGGCTGATGAACGACGATTCCTTCCGAGGCATTGCGACCGAGCACCTCGTCCGAGAGGTTTATCAGAAGATCCGCGGAGGTGTCGAACAGG
Source organism: Caenispirillum salinarum (assembly GCF_044803115.1). Taxonomy (GTDB): domain Bacteria; phylum Pseudomonadota; class Alphaproteobacteria; order Rhodospirillales; family Rhodospirillaceae; genus Caenispirillum; species Caenispirillum salinarum_A. The sequence goes on from NZ_CP085224.1 coordinate 4,518,220, forward strand.
CTGGAGATCCAGCCAATGGCGCTGCCTCATCACCGGGCACGCGCGCGAAAGGGTGACACGATGGGACTTAATCTCGCCAAAACCGTCGTTGATTTCCTCGCCAGCCGCCCGGAACAGAAGTTCACGGCACGCCAGATAGCTCAATGGATTTTCGAGGAATATCCGAGCGAATGTGAACAGAAAAAGATCAATAGCACCTTCATCACGAGTGATGCGGATCTGATTCAGCAAATTGTTGCGGAAATAGGTTCACAGCGACCTGCGCTGCAAAAGCGTAACCCACAAGTCAAAACGACTGAAGGTCGGCCCCGGCAGTACTATTGGACCACGAAGACGGACCAAGCGGAGGTGGATGAAGCCGAAACCGAGGGAAAAGAGACCCCACTTATTTCCGGTGCCGCCTCACTCAAGGAAAGCGATCTTTATCCAGTCGTTTCGGAGTATCTATGGTCTGAACTCGGGATATATTCAAAACGTATAGACGAAAGGAAGTCTTCGAATAAACAGGGACCGAGGGGAAATAAGTGGCTTTACCCGGACCTCGTCGGAATGGAAGATCTGACGGCTGATTGGCACCATGAAATCAAGGGTGCGGTCAAAGAATACGCGGATAAAAAGACGAAGCTGTGGTCTTTCGAGGTAAAGTTACTGCTGAACAGATCGAATTTGAGAGAAGCCTTCTTCCAGGCGGTTTCAAATTCCTCCTGGGCAAATTTTGGCTACCTCGTTGCTGCCGAGGTCGAGGGGGCGGACACTATGAAAGAGCTGAGAATGCTCTTTTCCCTTCACGGGATCGGGCTGATCCAAATTGATCCGGAGAACCCGGCCGAAAGCCAAATTCTCATTCCAGCAAGGGAACGGCTCGAGGTCGACTGGGCGACGTGCAACCGGCTCACTCAGGAGAACAAGGACTTCTTGCAGTTTGTGAAACTTGTCCGACAGTTTCACCAGACCGGAGATCCACGCCCCAAAGACTGGGACATACCTGAAAATAACTAGGATTCTTTGACGATTGAAAGCTGGACTGAGAGCCGGCGCTTGTGGTGAGTGAAAATAGCTGACCAGATCTCAGGGTCCGACCGTGGCACCCGACAAATTGTCAGGTCGAAATCAGAGATGCCACGTTTTTTTGTGGTTCGAAAGTCGGAGAGGGCGAATTCCGCTCGCCTGGCCAGCGATGGGGAGACGCGATCTACAGCATACGCAGCAATGTCGAGCAAGTGTTCTATTTCTGATGGCGACACACCTTCCGCCGCAATGTCTTCGACAACCTTGATCGTATATTTCGCGCTCATCACGTCTTTCTCGTGGCTTGATGGCTGCAGCGATACAGGCTCTGTGGGCACCGAATAGCAACTCAGAAATGGCTTTCGCGGCGAGGGCCGTCGCAAGCGCGTGCCTGATCCCTCATGACGCTGTAGTCGGCGAGCATTTCGGCGATAGCCGACCCCTCCGGCAGCAGATCGAGCTCATCGGCTGCGCGCGCCTGGAACTCGCGGCTATACTCGACCACCGGTGGGCAGGCGGTCGTGACGCGGGGCTTAGAAGCGACCGTTGCGCAGCCGGTCAGCGAGATCGTTGCGATCGCGAGGGCGGCGAGCCGCCGCGTCGAGCATCTGGCGTTGGACGTCATTGGTCTTCTCCGAGGTTTCGAGGCGTTCCGCCAGCCGTCCCGCACGCTCGCCGGAGCGCCGGAGTGAGAGCAGGAACAGGAACACCGCGAGTGCGATGGCGCCGTAGCGCAGGGCCGCCCGCATCCATGGGGGTAAGCGTCTTCCAGCGGCTGCGGCGGCCGCCTGTTGACGGTCAGGCAGCCTTCTGGTCGTCCTGCGGCTGCCCGATGTTCCACGGCAGCAGGTCGTCGATCCGGTTGATCGGATGGTCGGCGATGCGAGCCAGCACCGTGGTGAGGTAGGCCTGCGGGTCGAGGCCGTTCAGCCGCGCGGTCTCGACCAGCGTGTAGATGGCCGCCGCCCGGCGGCCGCCGGCGTCGGAGCCGGCGAAGAGGTAGTTTTTCCGGCCCAGGGCCAGCGGGCGGATGGCCCGCTCAGCGGCATTGTTGCTGATCTCGCAGCGGCCGTCGCCTGCATAGCGGGTCAGCGCTGGCCAGCGCGTCAGGGCGTAGCGCATTGCGGCCGCCAGCTCGCTTTTGCCCGGCAGCTTGCGGAGGCTGGTGTCGAAGAAGGTCTTCACCGCCTCCAGCCGGGGCAGGCTCTCCGCCTGGCGCACGCGCAGGCGCTCGTCGGCTGGACGCCCGGAGATCCGGCGCTCCACGTCGAACAGCGCGCCGATCAGCTCCAGGGCCCGGGCGGCGATGGGTGATCCGGTCGCCGCATGAACGTCGTGGATCTTGCGCCGCACATGGGCCCAGCATGCCACCTCCTGCACGGACGCGACGCCGTCCTCTCCCGGCTCGTACAGCTTGTTGAAACCGGCATAGCCGTCGGCGTGCAGAAGGCCGCGAAAGCCCTGCAACTCGGTCTGCGGATGGATGCCCTTGCGGTCGGGCGTGTAGCGGTAAAGCACGGCCGGCGGCGCCGGGCCGGCATGGGGACGTTCGTCGCGCAGATAGACCCATTGTCGCGCCTGCCGGGTCTTGCCGGCGCCCGGGCTGAGCACCGGCACCGGCGTGTCGTCGGCGTGCAAGGCGTCGCCGGCGCGCACGTGGCGGCCAATCGCCTCGACCAGCGGCGCCACCAGGGCGGCCGTCCTGCCGACCCAGCCCGCCAGCAGCGCCCGGGGCAGCGTCACGCCCTCGCGGGCGTAGATCTGGCTCTGGCGGTACAGCGGCAGGTGGTCGCAGTATTTCGACACCAGGACATGCGACAGCAGGGCCGGCGACGGCAGGCCGCGCGCCACCGGCAGGGACGGCATCGGCGTCTGCACCATGCTCTCGCACGTCCGGCACGACAGCGCCGGACGGACATGGCGGATCACCCGGAAACGGCCGGGCACGTAGTCGAGGATCTCGGTCACGTCCTCGCCCACCGTGTGCATGGCGCCGCCGCAGGCCGGGCAGTCGTCGGCGGGATCATGACGGACCTCGTCGCGCGGCAGATGCTCCGGTAGGGCGCGGCGACGGCGCGCGGCAGGCTGGTCCGGGGCGTCGGCCTCGGTCGGCTCCGGCGGCGCTTCATCCTCTGCTTCGGCCGCTTCGGCCGCTTCGGCCTCCAGGTCCTCCAGGGCCAGTTCGAGCTGTTCGATCTCGCGGGACAGCTTCTCCGACGATCGCCCGAACGTCATCCGCCGCAGGCGGGCGAGTTGCACCTTCAGCTTCTCGACTTCCAGCGCCTTGGCGGTCAGGCCGGCCCTGGCCGCGGCCAGTTCCTCGGCCTGCGCGGCGATGATCGCCCGCAGGGCCTCGACGTCGTCGGGAAGCTGGGAAGACGGTGCGGAAGGCATGGCCGGATTCTAGCCGCAGAAGCCCTAAAAACCAAGGATTTCGGCGCCTTCCGGGGCTCGTCAGCCGGCTGTCTCCGGCCGCCATGTCCGCGTCGGCATGCGCCAGTCGATGCCCTCGATCAGCATGCTCAACTGGGCCGGCGTCAGCGCCGCCACGCCGCCCTCCGCCGACGGCCAGACGAAGCGTCCCTTCTCCAGCCGCTTGGTGAACAGGCAGAACCCCTGGCCGTCCCAGGCGAGGATCTTGACCAGGTCGCCACGCCGCCCGCGGAAGACGAACAGGTGCCCCGAGAACGGGTCCTTCTTCAGGACCTCCTGCACCAGCATGGCGAGGCCGGGCATGCCCTTTCGCATGTCGGTCCGGCCGAGCGCCAGGTAGACACGCACGCCCGGCGGAACGGCGATCATGCCCCCTCCAGGGCCGCGACCAGCGTCCGCAACCGGGGTGGCGCGATGGTGGCCGGCACGATCAGGCGGCGCCCGTTGGTGAGCACGATCTCGACCGGAGACGGTTCCTCGGGCGCGGGAGCCGCCTCTTCATCCTTCGGCGCCGCGACCTGGACGGGCAGAAAGCCGGGTGCGGCTGGAGCTGCCTTCCGGCACCAGCGTCCGAGGACGCTGGGATGAACGCCGTTCCGCCGCGCCACCTCGGCCACCGGCAGGCCGCTCTCCGCAACCTCTCTGACCATCCGCTCCTTGTCCGCCCGCGGCCATGACCGCCGCCGCGCCGGAGGCTGACTACCATCGTAGGCCATAAGCAACTCGCTCCATCCGCCGATCCACTCCAAGATCGACGAAGTCAGCACTATCGGGACGCCGACGCCAAGGCAGCCGTCAGAAGACGGTTACCCATGGGGCGGAGGCGATCCCGGTGAACATAGCGGCGATCATCGACGCACCCGCTTCCAGTCGTCGATACGGGCGTAGATCGTCACGGCAACGCCTGCGAGCGCCACGGCGATGAACACCCAGCGCAGGGTGTCGAGATAGGGCACGAGCGGCAGGATCGCGGTCTGGGTCTCCGTCAGAACGCTCTGCGCCACCTCGACACCCGCTGCGCCCAGCGTGGCCACGCCAGCTGCGCCGCTGCCCTTCATCGTGCGGCTGTCTGCCAGGACCTCCCGCACGGGCGCCGTTTCCGCGGCGAACGCCGTCGCCCGCACCGGGAAACGCTCGCCCCATTGCCGAGCCGGGCCGAGATCGATGTGCATGAAGCCCGAGCGCGGATAGTAGCCGAAGCCGAGGAAGCCGACGGCTCGGGCGGCGGCCTCGAAAGCCACCGGATCGTGGTTCGCCATGGCGATGTCAAAGGCCGTGCCGTCCATGTGCTTCGAGCGTGGCGCGCCGCCGACGGCCCGGTTGTGCGCCGGACTGCGGTAGGCCGAACGGACGATAAGCGGCTTACCAAGTCGGTCGCGCAGCGCCTGGAGCTTGTCGAGCGCTTCCTCGTTTATCCGCAGGGAGCCGCTGCCCCGGCAGGCGATCTCGGCGGGGGAGAAATTCTTCCAGCGCCATGAGCGCTCGGGCACGTCGCGCCAATGTTTGTAAGTCATGGTCGTCATCGCAGGTCTCCAGGCACAAAAAAGCCCGCTCCTCGACGAGGGCGGGCGGTGGTCTGATGGGTCGGGCGGATGGGTTAAGGCGTCGGTCCGAAGAACTTCAGCTTGATAGCAATGCCCGCCATCAGGGCGAGCAGGACGCCAGTGGTGATCAGCCGCACGGCGGTCTGGACGGCCGTCTGTTTCGCGAGGCGGAAGCCCGCGAGCAGCGAGCGAAGATCGCGGATGTCCTCGGCGGCATCCTGGCCATCGAGGCCGACCTCATGCAGGGCGCGCCGCGCACCCGTCTCGGCCGCGCGCTCCAGCAGGGCTTCAAACTCGGTGGCCGGCAGCGCGATCAGCGCACCGCTGTCTGGTTCCTTGTCCATGACGCAATCCGGGAGTGATCAGAGGACCAGCGAGCCGGCCAGCGTGAACCCAATCCCGGCGAGGGTGGCGTCGGGCGTTGATGGCGCGACCACGCTGAGCACCTGGCCGGGCTCCAGCACGGCTTCGCTGGCAGCGATGAAGGTGGCGCTCGTGGCGGCGGCGGCAAAGCGCATGGTGGCGCTGCTCACGCCATCGACCCGGATGTCGAAATCCGCACTCGCGGTTGCCGCGGCCTCGGCGCTGGCATGGCTGCCGGCAAGATCGATCTTCAGCCGGGTGCGTCGGGCTATCGGAATCCGCACGATCACCTCGTCCGCTGCCGGTTGCCCGGCCTTGTAGCCGCTGATGTCGGCCGGGGGATCGGCCGCATCCGCAGTCTCGACGACCTCGATGGCCAGCCACGTGCGCTCAAGGCCGCGCAGCTCCCCGGCCGTGCCGACATAGACCGCCAGCTCGAACCAATCGCCCGCCGATACCGGAAGAACCGCGCTCGACAGGTTGCGCATCTGGTTGGAGTAGCCGCTGTCGCCGCGCACGATGAAGGACCCACCGCCCAGCACGCTGTTGCCGTTCTTGCGTACCTCGACCAGCTGACTGGTCGGCGAGGTCTGCCACTCGATGTTGCCGATAATCCGTACCTTCGTCACCCCGGCTGGAATGGTCAGGCGGGAGGGCTGGCCGGCATCCCAGAATGCGTCGCTGTCGTACTCGGCGCTTTGCCAGGGCACGGCGACGTAGACGCCGGTCGTCGCGATGCTGAAATTGGTCGAGCGTCGGAGCAGCGCGCCCCGGAAGGGCAGCAGAGCGCGGTTGAAGATGCCGACGCCTGTGGCGCCCCACGCGGCTCCATCGAACTGGAGCACGTCGCCGTTGGCGGCGCCGGCGATGGAGACGTCGGTGAGATCCCCCAGCGCGCCAGCGCCGCCGCCGACCCCGTAGAGGTCGCCGCCATTGCCCTGAACCAGCACCGTCGCGCTAGGGGCGATGACGACCTCTGCGCCGGAGCCCGCATATTTGGCGCGGACGTCCTGGCCGCCGCTGGTGGCATTTCGGATTGCAAGCCGCCGGTGATTGGCGGGCAGTGTCAGGGTCCGGGACGCCGTCAGCGTGCCGGTGAGGATGATCAGGCCGTTACGGTTGGCTTGGGTGCCCGTCAGCGTCAGGTTGGCGTCGGCCATCGCCACCGACAGCGCCTGATTCATGGCGTTGTCGAGGGCATCGACCGCGTCGTTGATCGTTACCTCTTTCTGGTTCTGGGCGGCCGCGACATGGGTCACGGCCAGATTGGGGCTGGGCATCAGTTGAACTCCAATGTGACGGTGCGCGGGAAGCCGCGGCCCGCGACGGCGCTGATTTGGAAGACGGTGACGGTCAGGGACGACGGGACGACACCGAAGTCGGCGAGGATGTCGGCATTGGCGTAGACGACGTTCGGGTTCGTCGCGGAGAGCGTCCGCTTCACCGTGCCGCCCGGGGTAGAGAGGATGTCGATCTCGTAGGCCTCGGAGGTCTCGCCGAGCGGGACGAGGCCGGTGCCGTCCTTCAACTCGCCACCTATCCGGGTCCGTCGGACCCAGGAGAGACTGATGTTGGCCGGATTGCCGGTCAGAGCCGCCTGCACGTTCCAGGGCGCGTAGGGCTTGAGGTCCCGGCCGGTATGGCTAGCGACCAACGTTTCCGCATCCTCGAAGATCGTGCCGAAGCCGACCGCCCGCCAGGACCGGGGGAGATCGAGATCGCCGAGCGAGGTGACCATGGTCTCGACATCGTCGGGGTCGAGGAGGACAAACAACTCGCCGGCCTCGTGCCCGTCCACGAAGACATCGGTGCCACGTCGGCCCCGCAAAAGCCCGGACAGGGTGTAGGAGCCGTCCGGGTTCAGCGTCACGTCGCGGAACTGGATGATCTCGGGCTCGCCGTTGGCTTTGAGCACGAGGGCCGCATTGGCGCCGCTGAGCATCGAGTCCTGTGTGACGCTCTCCAGCTGCTCGCCGCCGGTGGTCATGAACACCGTGAGGCTGTTCGTCTCATCGGTCGCGAACGGGGATGTCGGCGTGCCGAGGGCATTTGCCGTGGCGCCCCAGGCCGCCTCGCTCAGGGATCGTCCGACCTGTGCCCACGCCGTGCCGTCGGCGCTGCGGTAGAGAGAAGCGCCGGGCCATCCCGGGCCTCCGAAGCCACCCATGAGGTAGTAGATCCGCGAACCCGACCCGCCGGTGTCATCGGTGTCGCGCAGCAGGGACAAGTCCGGCAGGATCAGCCGCGTCGCGGCCTGACTGCCGACGATTTGGACCGGTTTACCGGAGCCGCCATCGGCAGCCACGTTGGAGACGTAGGTGGCGGCAGCCTCCGAAATCCCTTTCACGGCGAGCGAGAAATCGGCCCCGACATCGAGACGGGTGATGCGGGTCCGGAAGGTCGAGCCCGAGGCAAAGACCACGTCCACGACATCGGTGGGATCGAGGCGCAGCCAGTCGGCCGGCAGTTCTGCTTCGTACGCGCTGCGTTCGATCCAGGCACTGTAGAGCGTCTTGGCGGCGATCTGCTTGGCCGTCGTCGCATCCAGCGCAAGCGCCAGCTCCACACTGGACTGGTTGCGCGAATGCATGGTGGGCAGCGGCAAGGAGGTGCGTTTTTCGCTCTGCGTGCCCTGCTGGTAGTCGGCGCCGCGATCCATGTAGACGACGCTGATGCGTTCCGGCAGCTCGACCTCCTGCGTGCGCCGCTCACGCCAGCTCTCGCCGGTCCGCTCATCCAGCGGCAGCAGAAGATCCGCATCGATGGTCGCGGCGGGCGGTCGTCCCCGCGTCCGGAACCGCAGCGCATCGTCGCTTTCCGCAGCGTCGAAGAAATAGGCCTGTGCCAGCGGCTCGATGGCGCCCCGCACGGTGGTCTGCCGCCCGATGACATAGCCGGGAACCGTCGCCCCGAGATCGGCGACGTCGATATCGGACAGACCAAGGCCGGCACGGGCGCAAAGGTCTGAGACGATGCCGGAGAGCGTCTCTCCACCACCGCCGCCGCGATTGAGGAAGAGCTTCGCCCAGCCCTGGCTGCCGCGAACCAGGTGCGTGTCGGTGACGGCATCGTAAACCTGAGCGCCGCCTTCGCTGACAGCGCCCGGCCAGATCTCATTCAGCACCAGAGCGCCCGTGGCGGTGTCCAGCTGGATGACGCGCGTACCCCGCATCAGCGTCCAACGCTGGCCGCGTAGGCGGCTCTGACCGAAGTAGGGCCCCTCGTAGTTGATCTGGATCGGAACGACCGTCTTCCAGACGATGCCGGTGTCGCTCCGCCATTTCAGCGTATAGATCGCGCCGGGCGATCCCCCGTTCGAGATGCGCGCCTGAAAGATGACGCTGTCGTCGGTCGTGTCGTAGGTGAGCCCGCCCGCGCTGCCGTAGAAGCCGGTGGCGCCGCTCTCGACGTCCGACGGCGAGAAGGTGGCAACCTTCTCGAAGGTGACGCCGAGGGATTGGCCGGTGAGGCCATCGTACCCTGCCAGCGCGGAGACTCGCAGGCGATAGAGGCCGAGGCTTCCATGGTTCGTACTCGTCCCGCTGCCAAGGATCCAGCCATCCCCGAAGCCTTCGCCGACCGCACCACCAATGACGCCTCGAACGCGAGGCTCCGTGACGCTCTGCCCGGCGCCCCAGACATAACCCATGGTGTCGGCGCGAATGAGTCCGACGTCGTCGAAGAGCGATCCGGTGAGAACGAAGTCGACCCGGCCAGAGGGGCCGTAAGCGGAGACCATCCCCATCCATGTCGTGGCGACGAACCGCAGGGTCGAATTGGTCAGGCCGCTGCTGGTGGAGCCGAATCGGCCGACTTCCTTGAGCGCGTTCGGTTCGATGCGCAGGATCGGTCGTGAGTTGCTCGATCCGGTCACGACATAGAGGTGGCCGTCCTCGCCGCAGAACAGCGTGCTCGGGAAGTTGTTCGGCGTGACGCCCGTGATGTCCGTCATCCGCGCCTGCCGGTCTTCTTTCATGGTCCGTAGGCTGAAGCGGCGGATCCCGGCCTCGGCGGCGTTGACGTCGCTGTCCAGGAAGTAGCCGTATCCGCGTCGCCAATCGACGGCCAGGTCGTCGATCTGGTAGGTGCCGAAATATCCACCTTCGCCCGTCGTGATGAAATCGAGCAGCTGGTAAGGCTGCTGCGCCGCCCGCTGGTAGGTGATCTCGGCCGTGATGTTCGGGATGCGGTTGCCGAAGTCCGCGAGCGCCAGATCTTCGAAGACGATGGTGGCAAGACCCCGATGGGCGGGCGCGCGGCCCGCGCCAACGTGCGTTTCGATAAGCGGATCGGCCAGCTGATCCTCCGCGCCGGAATGGAAACGGAACTTGAGATCCGGTTTGGCGACGTCGGGGCTTGCGCCGGTCTTGTCGTAGATGAGTTTGCCGTCCGCCCAGATCCGAAGCACGTCCTCAGCCGGCCCTTCGCCGAAGCTGAGGGCGAAGGACGCGAAGTACGAATACGTGACCGAGGTCTGGGTGGCTCCGCCGCCGCCCTTACCTCCTGAGCGGGTCCGGGTGACGTTCTGCTGCTCGCGGATGCCGGAGGACCAGATCATGTTGCCGGCCATGCGCAAGGTGCCGTAGCCGATGGCGATCGATGCGCCATAGGCGGACGAGGAAACGGTCAAGTCTCCGAGACGGGGACCCTCGGTTGTGACGTTCTGCCCCTTGGCGGGAAACAAGAGGCTGCCGACCACCGAGCCGACGAGCCAGCCGGCTTGCCAGCCGAGGCCGACCGCGGAGCCGAGCGCGGCCCCGCCCACTGCGACGAGAATGGCCATGGGAGGTCAGGATCCGGGAGAGCGAAAGCGAAATGCGAACTTGATCTTGGCCGGCCATTCGCCGGCATAGGATTCCTCGATCACCTGCCTGCGCGTGGCGTGCGCGTGCAGGAGATGCGGCCGTCCGAGCCGTTCCGTCAGAAAACCGCAATGGCAGGGATACGCCTGATCAGCGAAGACGAGGACGTCGCCAGGCTTCGCTTGCGTGACGGCGATGCCGTCCATGTGCCCGCGAAAGTGTTCGACGAAGCCCTGTCCCTGCGCGCGGCGCCCATAGGCCGTGCTGTCGTGGTCGGCGAGTTCGAGCGCCCGCGCGACAAGGACCACGAGCCCCGCGCAATCAACACCGGCGCGACTGCGCCCCTGGTGCCGCCAGGGAACACCCAGCCAGGTCCGGGCCTCGGCGACGATCGCATCGGCCAGATCCCCGATAGCGGTGGCGGTCGGTGATGGTGGACGGTCAGCGCGCATCGGGATAGCTCATCATGGCGTCCTGACCGGGCACGTAGGGTTCGCCGCGAAAGTTCAGGACGTTGGCGAACCGGTCGATGCAGGTGTCGAGCCGCTTGTCGCAGCCGGGATGAACGCGGAAGGCGTCGCCGGGCTCAATCGCGTAGCCCATCGGCAGGAACAGCTCGATCCGCCCGCTGCCTTGGGTCCAGCCCTTGACCTCGATGGAGCGACCGGCATTGGCGCCGGTCTCCCAGGTCAACACACCGCCAGCAAACCAGCCATCGGCGGCTCGCGGTTCATCGAGCGTGGCATTGAAGACGGCCCGGTCGGTGACTGCCGTCACGATGCCACACCGGCTCCAGGCTTCCTCGGCATCGAAAACCGCGCCACCATCGGCGGTTTGCCCGCCGACGATGGTGTCAAAACTCGGCTGCTGCGCTGCAGTCGTGCCGGCGGTCACACAGCGATAGACGCGGTTCTCGAAATCAGCGGAAGTCGGTACCGATGCCGTCGTGTCCGTGATCGTCGCCCCGACGGCATCGAAGGCCGCGTTCGACTGGCTGCCGGCCGCGAGATGGTGCAGGAGCCGGAAGCGGAGAAACCTGGTCCCCACCGGCAGCTGGCCCTGCGAAACGCCCCGCGGAACCCAGCTGTCTTCGGGCAGGATCACCTCGAAGCCCGTGTCGAGAAGCGTTGAGAGCAGGTTCGACGAGCCGTCCAGAGCTTCGACGACGACCCGCCCCAGATCGTCCGGGAACGAATTCGCCCGGCTCACCGATGCGTCCAGCCGGTAGGCGTCTCCGTCGATCTGCAGTGGATCCAGCCCCGAAGCAACGAGGTCGATTGATTGGGTCAGCTCGCCCGATGCCGAGCTTCCGCCTTCCAGGTAGAAGCTCCCGGCCGCAGGCGCCAGGCTGCCGTTGCCAGCGTCGTGCACGTCCCAGTCGCCGGACATCTTCGTCCATCCGGTGGGCGTGAAGCTGGAGCCATCGCCGGCACCATCCGCCTCGAAGCTGCCGTTGACGATCGGCAGCGCGAAGCTGACCGGCGTGCCGGTCGTGCGCACGCGCACCACGTCACCGACGGAGTACGCCGTCGACCGGGCGATTTCTGGCGGATTGACCGGCACCTTGCAGCGATGATCTCCGAGATCGGCGCGGCATTCCGGGCTGTAGAGTTCGCCGATGCGTTGCTGCAGCGCTTGGGTCATGCCGCGCAGTTCGGTCCGGAAAATACCCTGCTCGGTCAGCACGACCTCGCCGAACCAGCCGCGGCGCATCCGAAGAGCACCCATGGCGGGGTCCGCCCAGTTGACGAGGAAGATCCGCACCTCGGCCTGATCGAAGAGCCCCGCGCGCAGCTCCTCCTCGGTGATCGACGCGCTGTCGAAGACGCCCTCGACGTCGAGATTGTCGACGCTCAGGCTCGCATCGTTGGCGATGGCCGTGCGCGAATAGCCGGAACTCGCCTTGTAGACCTTGCCTTCGAACGACAGATCGCGGTCGTGGTCGGTGAAGAAGAACTCCTTACCGTCCAAGCGCGAGATGCGCCAGCAGGTGGCGAGCGTCGACACCGGTCCGGCGAGATGCGCCGCGAGGGCTGCCGAAGTCGATTTCATGGTCTGATCTCCAGCACTGGGATCTGGCCCCAACTGCCGAGCTGATAGGTTTCGATCGTGAGGTCCATCTGATCGCTGTCGAAGCGGACGGGCACGTCGAACTCGAAGTCCGCCGTCACCTGGACGCCGGATACGGGGGCGACGGTGAAGGTCACGAGCCCGGTCGCCGTGTTGACGCTCCAGCCAGAGACCGCCTCGACGCCGTCGCGGTAAATCTTCACCGTTCCGGGAACGGGCTTGGTGATGACCCGGGTTTCGACCTCGCCGCCGCTTGCGTAGGTCTTCACGAGCTGGAACGTCTTGCTCGCGCCGTCGCCTTGCCCGATCAGCTGGGCCAGCGCCTGGTAGTCGGTCCAGTCCTTGAAGCGGAAGCCGTAGGCTCGCCCGCGTCGCGCGCGAAAGAAGGCGATGAGGGCGGCCACCTGATCGCGTTTCTTCAGGCCGTGCGCCACGTTCCATTTGCCCCGCGCGGCGGCCCAGTTGGCGTTGCGCCGCTCGTGTCCCGAAACCGTTGTCACCACGGTGGTCGAGTAGCCAGGGCCGCCGGACGCCCCGTAGGAAATGTCCGGCGGGAACTGAACTTCGTGAAAGCCGCTCATCTATCGATCCGTCAGAGATTGCCCAGTTCAGAGATTACGTCGGGCCCGCTCCATGGCGCGGGCGGCGTCGGCGGCGATCTGCCCTTGCGCGTAGCGAAAGCTGCCCGCGTCCGGGGTGGAGATGTTCATCACCACGTTGACCGGTGGACGGGTTTCGCGTGCGGCGCCGATGGCGGCGAGCTGAGCCCGTGACAGCACCATCTCACCGCGCTGCAGGATCGCGGGCACCTCGTCGGCACGAAGCCCCGCGAGGCCGCCGTCGTGGAAGCGCGGCGCACCCGCAAAGGCGAGTGCCGGGACGAGCCGCTGCTGAGCGGTCCCCCCGGCGACGCCGCCTTGATGGAATATGCCGGCGAACAGCCCGCCTCCGCCGCCGAACAAGCCGCCGAGCAGTCCTCCGCTGCCTCCGCCGAGCGCATTGGCCAGCGGCCCTAGGATCGCGGAACGAACCGCGATGCGGGTGATGTCGGCGAGGATGCTGTCAGCGAGCGCCTTGAAGTCGATTTTGCCACCGGTCACGAAGTTGGCGATGGCGTCCTCGGCGCTGCGAAAGGCGCTGGTGAGAGCGCTGCCGAGACCCTTGCCCCAGTCCATCGCCTCGCTGGCATAGCGGGACAGCTCCTCGCGAACCGCCGCCCAGCCGGTTGCCGCCTGCGTGGCCGCCGTTGCCGCCGCCTCACCGGCGGCGCGGCTTGCTTCCGCGGCGCGCGCGGCGGAACCGGCCGAGCCTTCGCCATCTCCTGCGGCGTCGCCCCCGGTGCCGCCAATGGCTGCAAAGGCTTCATCGAGGCGCTCCGTCGCCCCGGCCGCATTGTCGATTTCGGTATTCGCGCCCGCCATGGCCTCCCGGAGCGCCGCGATGGACGCGAGGGGCGCGCCTGCCAGCTCTCCCAGCGCCGTCGCCGTCTCTCGTGCACTGTCGGCGGCAGCGCGCGCATCCTCGGCGAAAGCCGAGAGACCGAAATCCGGCGTCGCGAAGGTATCGGTCTCGAACGCGGCGGCGAAGGCGTCACGCGCTGCATTGCCAGCCCGGCTCGCGGCGCCCGCAAACTCGTTCTCGATCCGGCCAAGATCGACGTCCGGCACCAGCTCGATGGCCCGCTCGATGCCGATCGCAGCCAGACCCGCATTGACGCCTTCGAGGAGGGCATTGATGGCGTCGACCGCGCCGTTCAGCATCGACTCCAGCCCGGCGATCAGCGCGTTTGCGGCCTGGATCGTCAGATCGCCGATGGCCCGAGGCAGGTTGCTCCAGACGACGACCATCGCATCGAAAGCGCCCTGAAACGTCCCGATGGTGCGATTGCCGAAGGTGACGACGGCCTCGAGCGACGCCTGCAGTGCGTCGGCGATGCTCGCTTGAATGCCGCTCCAGGCGGCGTCGATGCGCGCTTTCAGGACGCCGGCCAGCAGTCCGATCCTGTCCCAGACCTCGGCGGCCACGTCACCCAGCAGGCCGAGCGCAGCGCCGAAGCCGCCGGTCGCCTGCACCAGCCGACCGAACTGGTAGATCAGCTCACCCGCCGCCACGATGAGCGCGCCGATACCGGTTCGGATCAAAGCGCCGCGTAAAAAGACCAGCGCGGTGGCGAGGCCGCGCACAGAGGCGGCGGCAACAATCATGCCGGCAACCCAGCGCCCGGCAATGAAGGCGGCGAAGGCTGCGGCGATCGAGGCGAGGCGGCCGATGTTGTCGAACAGACGCCGGATCGCCTGCCCGAGCGGGCCGGTCGTGCGTGTGATTGCCGCCAGCGCGTCGGCCACGGCTTCGAGCGCCGGGGCGGCGGCAACGGCAAGCTGGTTCGACAGCCCGCGCCAGATCAGACCGAGGCGGGAGATCGCATCGTTCGTCCGCTCGATCTGATCGGCGTCCTGCTCGGAGACGACCACGCCGAAGTCGCGAACGTCCTGTGTCGCCTGCCGAAGCGTCGTCGTGTCGATCCGGGAGATGGCGATGCTGCCTTCCTCCCCGAACAGCTGCCCAGCCACCGCCGCACGCTCGGCCGCGGGCACGAAGTCCTCGATCGCCTGATTGATACGACCGACACGCTCATCCAGCGGCAGGGCCAGCAAGGCCGATGCCGAAAGCCCGAGCCGTTCGAGCGCCGCGACGGCAGGACCGGTCCCGGCGGCCGCCTGGCTGAGGCGGCGGGTGAGGTCCTTGGTCGCCTGCTCGATGCCGGACATCGAGACGCCGGCCAGTTCGCCGGCGCGTTCGAGAACCTGAATGCTCTCGACGGTGGTCCCGAGCGACTGGGCGAGCTTGGCCTGTGCGTCGACGACCTGAAGGCCGGAGCGGATCATGGCCGCAGCGCCCGCGGCGAAGGCGGTCGCTGCGGCGGCAGCCGCGATCTGCACGCGCCGATAAAAGGCCGCGACACGGCTGTTCGCGGCGTCCATCTCCCGCGATAGCCGACGGAAGCCTTGCTCCCCTGCGTCGCCGATGCCCTGCAGCTCGGCACGGACCTCGCGCCCTCCGACCACGGCAAGGCGAACGGAGACGCGTTTCTCAGCCATCTTGATCAGTCCTGATTTGCGCGTTCAGTCCGCGCACCATCATGCCCTCCACCTCGGGCAGCAGTTCCGCGCAGACGAGGGTGTCCACTCCAAGCGCATGCGCGCAGGCGAGCGCGGCCGTCATGTCGAGGCCGAGGACCGCACCGGGGACGGCGCGCAGTTGCCCCGTGAGCCGTTTGGCGAGATCCCAGACCTGCCAGCCTTCGATCGTCTGCGGACGATTCAGGACGGCGGGGCATTCGCTGCAGGTGCCGCGACAGGATCGGCAATACTGGTCGCCCCCGCTGAAATGCCATTCGGCGAGGGCGCGGAGCCGTTTTTTTCCACTTCCAGCAGAAGGCCCTTGGACACGTAGCGGACCTGGAAGGCCTCGAAGATCGGCAGGATGTCCAGGAGCGCGTCGATGCCTTCCGGTGTGACGGGCACCGGATTGCCTTCAGCGTCGCCCACCCCCTCCCATTCCAGCACGACCAGCCGTGCCAGGGCCTTGGCCATGGTGACCGCGATGGTCTCGTTCGACGCGCCTTCAGGCAAGGCAGCCACCGCCGGATCACTGCGGGCGGCGGCCATGAGCGAGGTGGTCAGGGGAGCGACGCGCACGCGCACGTCATGTCCGAGGTCGAGCCAGATCGGCTCGCGCGACAGGTTCAGGCGGATCATGGGAATGGCCTCAGGTGTAGCTTGTGACGTCGTTCAGGAGGTGAGCGCGCAGCATCGTGCCTTCGCTGTCATCGTAAGCGGCGCGCCAGTCGAAGCTCGCCTCGACCCCGCCGGGGCCGGAGACGGCGTATTTGGGCTTGGGCAGGAAGACGCGCGGCAGCTCGAAGCGCAGCGCGTAGCCCTCCGGGAAGGTGAACCCGTATTCGAGCGCCACGGGATCGCCATTGGCGGCCTCGACCACGAGCGTTGCACCATCGAAGCGTACCGACATCGATCCTTCCGCTGAGGCGAACGTGGGATCGGCCGCCTCGATCTTGCCGTCCTCGCGGATGACTCGGACGCGTTCGAGATTGTTGGAGAAGGTCAGACTGCCGCCCGTGACGCCCGCGAGCGCCGCACCGCCGCGTCGGATGAAGCCGCGCCCCTGGCTGAAGCGCCGGAGCGCGTAGGCCGTCGGATTGGCATCGACCGTCGCCGAGAAGCGTTCCTCGCCTTGGGCCACGAGCTGGAGACGGGCATTTGCCGGTCCCTCCTGGCCCATCTCGAAGTTCAGGCTCTCCATCACCGTGCCGAGGTGACGGAAGAACACCGGCGTCGTGAGCTTCGGATGGCCGACCTCGATCGTGTAGCTCGGGATGTCGTCGGCGCCGCTCTCCCAGACATGGGCGTAGCCGCCGCCGGTCAGGGTCGCCGCCGAAGCTGCCGCGGCAGAGGCAGAGATCGTGAAGGCGTTCCCGGTCGGCCCGACGACATCGAATGCGATGACGAGGGTCTGCGTGCTCGTCGGCCGGGAATACGTGCATTTGGCGATTTCGGGATCGCCCGATGCGTTGAGGTCGCTGACCAGCTGATCGACGGTCTGCGTGACCGTTCCCTGGATCTGCGTCTCCTCTGCGCCGGCCGTACCGGAGACAAACGTCCAGACCGTACCGTTCAAGGTGATCGTGTCGCCCGCCGTGGGATTGACGGCGAAGACGATCGAGCCGCTGGCGTTCGTGGGCGTGGTCACCGGGTCTCCGAACAGGCCCGTCAGCCAGAAGCCCGTTCCACGCAGGTCGAGCGGGATGTCGAGCTGGCCCTCGTCGGTGATGAGGCCGCGATAAGGATCCTGCGCATTGCGCCCGCGTCCGAGCAGCGGGTCGTCCCCGAGCGGCTGGGCCGAAGAGAGGTCGGTCGATTTGAAATCGAGGCTCTGATAGCCGGTGAGCGGCGCGACCCCGTAGCTTGCCTCCCGGCACGCCTTGAGGGTGGCGTCCGCGCCATATGCGCGCGCCTTGGGCATGGATGACTCCCGTCTTGTCGTGGTTGGGTCAGGCGGTGAGCGGATCACTCACCAGGTATTCGATCGTGACGATGATCCGGGCGGTCAGCATCGGCGGCGCTCCGTCGAGAGCGAGCGCACCCGTTTCCGGGGCTGACGGCGTCAGGTTCTCGGCGAGGCCGCCAAGCGTCTCATCGACACGCAGAGCGGTCCCGATTGCACCCAGCAGCTGATCGAGCGCCGATTCGCCGCCGCCGCTGGGATCTCGCGGCACATAGACTTCGAGCTCGACCCGGTGCGCGTAGAACTCGGTGCGGGGATTGAGGGTGATGTCGGGTTCGCCGGGCTCGCCATCGCGCATGATGACAAGACCGGCGGCGGGCACCTTTTCGGGAAGCACCTCGTTGCGCCGCACCGGCGCCGCCAACTGCCCCGCGAGAACAGCCGCGAGTGCGGCGAGGATCTGTTCACGTCGAGACATCAGCGGCTCTTGTCCTCATCAGAAATCCAGTTGCGCACGACCAGGCTGGGTAGCCGGCTCACCCAGCGATCGGCGGCGCCGGCCACCTCGAGGCGCTTGGCGAGGGTGACCTGTGGAACCAGGATGAACATCGGAACGGTCACCAGTCCTCGGCCCGTCCGGAGTGCGGAAGCGCTCGCGCGCGAGAAGCCACCTCGCTTGCCTGTCCGGGCACGCATCCCGTCGGCCACGAGGAGAGAGGGGCCGCTTCGTCGGTAGACGAAGCGCAGCCGTTGCCCGGTCCGCCGCTCCAATCCACCCGGCGTGATCTTCCGGCCGCCATCCCCGTAGCGGCCAGCGGCCGCCGTCGGGATCGCGAGGAAGAAGCCGCTTTTCGAGCGAATGGTCGCGCCTTCCTCATAGATGCGGATGATGCCTGGCGCCTTGGACCAGACGAGACCCGCCGCCCGGATGCTGTCCTCGCCCTTGGGAAAGACCTCGCCCCGCCAGGTGCGCGCCAGCCGAGCACCCAGCCCCGCCGAGGTGACCTGCGTCCGGAGCTCGGTCTTCAGCCCGTCGGTGGCTTGAGTAATCCCAATGGTAACGGCCTTCTCGGCGGCCTTGACCTCGTCGGACATCAACTTGCCGAGATCGCCGATCGTGGTGACCGAGAACCTCATGCCTCGCGCAGCTCCGCCGTCCAGATCAGTCGCTCCGCGTCCCGGCTCGGTTCCCCCTGGACGACATAGGAGACACCGTCGAACTGGAACCCGTCGCCTTCGGCGAGACTGGGCGCATCGGCGACGCGAATGTCGAGCAGCGTCGTAGCGGCATGCAACCGTGTCTCGCCGAATTCGAAGACCCGGTCGGGCCGGCGCAGGACGACCCGGACGGAGACGGCACTGCCGCCCTTTGGCGTGTAGGTCGCGTCCCGCGCCATGTTCGGGTCGGCAAACAGCGACTGGAACGCAGCGGCGATGGCCGACATCAGAAGCTGCCATTCAGGCGAACCCGCCCGATGACGTCACCGGCGCCACCGGCGACGGCTTCGGTCGCAACACCGATCAGCGTGTTGGCGGTGGCGGTCTTCGTCGCTTCCTTGTTGGTGTTGTCCCAGTAGACCTTGTCGCCCGCGGCCCATGCCTGGGAGGCCACCTTCTTCAGGTCGAAGACGCCGACGAGCGACGCCTCGACGGTCTCGCCGAGGGCAGCGCTGCCCGCCGCCACGCCAAAGATGGAGCCGACGAGCAGGCCGTCGCCGGAAACGACGGCGTAGGGCGCGGTCAGGGTGATGGTGTTGCCGGGCTGGACGTAGTTTTTCATGGGGAAGATCCTCTTGGAAAGGCGAAGGGCAGCCCGTCAGGACCGCCCATCTCGTCGGGGTTCAGGTGTCAAAGACGGGGCCGGATCAGGCGCCCGGGTTCTTGTAGAGGCCGCGCCAGTCGATCGCCTTGGCGCCAAAGTCGAGGCGGCACTTGATCTCGACCCCGTCGACATCGAAGCCATTGCGCGTCTCGATGTAGGCGCCCTGTTGGCCTTCGAGATAGGCGTACTCGATCGTGTCGATCTGGTTGGGGCTGGCGGCCAGATACCAGGCGGTCTCGCTGGCGGCATCGAGACGCGGCTCGGCGATCGGCGCGAGCGTGCGGATCGACTGGGGCACCACGTTGCCGCTCGCCGCGGGCACGAGGTTCTGCGCGACCAGCTGCTCGGCCTTCAGTTCCAGAGATGCCGGCACGATCAGGAAGGCGGGTCGGATGTTGAGCACCGTCTTCTTGTCGAGCCCGGTCTGCTTGGCCATCGCCGCCCTAGCCGCGCCGACGCTGGTGACGTCGAGCGCCGCACCGGTGCCCGCGAGGTTCTTGTGGGTGGTGTGGAACAGCGCGTTGCCATCGGCCATGGCCGGGTTCGAGGTGATGATGCCCCAGACCACGTCCGACTCCAGCTGGGCGATGGAGTTGCCGTACATCGCCGGGATCCGGGTGAAGGCGTCCAGATCGTCGTTGATCAGCACCTGCCGGGTGATGGCGACGACCCGGCCGTAGGTCTTCACGCGGTAGCTTTCCTTGCTCTCCCCGAGCGTTCCGCGCTTGAACTCGCCGCTCTCGCCAACCTCCAGCAGCTGCGGCGCCTCGCCGAGCTGCACCCGGTGCATCGCCTTGAAGTCGGTCGCTAGCACTTGGCGGCAGAAGAGCGCGAAGGTCCGCGGATAGGCATCGTAGGCCTGGCGCAGGGTCTTGTTGGTGACGGCCGCGAGGATTTCGGGGAAGTCCGAGGTCGAATGCAGCGCGCGCGTCGCCACCTCGTCACGCGAGAGCCCCCGCGTATTCACCCCGGCATTGCCGAGGCTTTCGCGGGCAAGTTCCAGCAGCGTCATGCCGCGATACTGACGCGCAGCGTCCTCAAGCGGGAACAGCGTCGGGCTGTACCGGTGCAGCAGCGCATTGGCCACGGCATCGCGGCGGGTGATGCGCTCATCCCGGCCGCCGAGCGGGACGGAGACATGCGGAAAGGTCCGGGTCTCGTCCGACCTCAAAGCGACCTGATCGAGGATCAGGCGACGCGCTTCGTCGAGACCAGTGCCGCGCTTGACCAGATCCTCGGCGAAGCCGCGCTCGAGGTTCAGGCGACCAGCCAGATCGTAGATGGTCGAGACACGCTCACGTTCGGCTTCGCGGGCGCGGTTCGCTGCAGCCTCGGGATCCGGGGTATCGGGCCTTGCAGTCTTCGGACGCGCGCGGGTCTGCGTGTCGGCCGCGCTCGGGGGCGTGTCGGTCATGGTGGTCTCCTCGGTCGCTGCCGTTTCGCTCGTCGGGTCGGCCACGACCTCTTCAGTCGGGGCCGGGGTCTGGGTCTTTTCCGTCATCGGGGATGCTCCTTGCGGGTTGGAGGGCGCGTCCCGGCGGTGAAGGACGCAGGTTTCAAGAGGGCTCTGGCTGCGGAAGCCCGCGGCGGGGTCGGCCCCGACCGGGACCGCTGAAATCTCGAAGGGGGTCCAGTCCACCGCCCGCCAGAGCTCCCGCCCGCCGTCGGGCTTGGAGATGTCGAAGCGATGGACCTGGTAGCCGATGGAGACCGCGCGGATGTGCCCGGCCTGGATGTCGCGCCAGATCGGCTCGACATCGGCGCGCTCGCTGATGCGGACCTGCGCGATGCCGCGGCCGTTCTCAATCCGCGCCGAGCCGGGCACCACCGAGCCGATGACGGCGTCGAGCGTGTCGATCTCATGCACCTTCAGGAACGGCGCGCCCGCGTTCAGCCGGTCGAGCCGGACATGGGCGGGGTCGAGGCTGAGTTCCTCGTCATAGGGCTCGCCGAAGAAGCTCGCCCGCCGGACGCGCGCGCCCGCCGACCAGATCACCTCGACGGTGCGTGCGTCGGCATCGACGGTGTTCGGCGCAAGCTCCGCCGACCGGCGAAGCGCCGGCAGTTCGATCATCGTGTCCATGAAGTCAGTCCTGTTGGGCGGTGTCCGGCTGCCCCGAGTCGGGTTCCGGATCGGCTGCCGAATCGCTCGATTGCGCGCTGCCGGTCTTGGTTACGCGGCGGGGGTCGCTGTCGAGCACGAGCCCGAGGGCGTCGAGCTTGGCGTTGGTCGCGGCGATCTCCGCCAGCACGGCGTCGGGATTGCGGCCCTGCCGAGCGATCACCTCGGCCAGTGTCATCGTTCCCGAACGGATCGCCAGAAGGTTCGCCATCGCGTCCTTCTGCGGATCGACCGCCTCGAACTTGGGCGGCGACCATTCGACCGGGACGTCCGGCGTCGGAATCTGTCCCGCGGCCCATGCGGCCTCGGTGAACCAGCGCCAGACCGGGGTGCAGAGCATCGGAATGAAGAGCTGCCACTGGACAGCGTCGATCATCCGGCGGAACTCGACGAGCCCCGCCCGGATGGAGGAGTAGTTCACCTGGCTGAGGTCGCCGGTGAGTAGCTCGTAGGGCACCCGGAACCCCGCGGAGATGGTATGCAGGCTTGCGCGCTTATATTCGCCATAGCCGCCGGTGGCGGCCGGCTGGTTGAAGCGGATGTCCTTGCCGCCGCGGGCATAGGCGATCAGTCCTGGTTCGAACTGCTCGACCCGGTTGCCATCGGCGTCGACCACCGCCGGAGCGATGCCCTGCTGCGCCTCGTCGTCGCCGAAGACGATGGCGGTGACGCAAGCCTCGGTCTTCTTGCGAACGATCTCGGCCACCTCGTAATCGTCGAGATCACGAAGGGCGCGGATAACCGGCGCGCCCCAGGGAACGCCGCGCGCCTGCGTGCGCTGCTTCTCATAGACATGCGCGATCTCGCTAGCCGGGACCGGCCGGCTCTGCAGGCCGTTTTGCAGGGCGCCATAGGCGTCGCCGGGATGCTCGGCGTGGAGCCAGTAGGCCCGGCGCCTGCCGAGCGGATCGAACTCGATCCCCTGCATGAGGCGGCCCGCACCGAGCGCGCCGGATTTGGTGGCGTCGAGGAAGTCGGCCTCCAGCACCTGCAATTGCAGCGGGACGGCAAGGCCGTCCGCAGCGCGGCGCAGGCGACGGCGCACCAGCACTTCGCCGGCCTCGACCATCTCACGGCAGATCAGCGTCTGAAGCCCGTAGAAGTCGAGCTGGCCATCGGCGTCGCACTCCGCCGTCCAGCGCTCGAACAGCGCGTCGACGCGGCGGTCCAGCGCCTCGTCCCCGCTGGCGGCACGCGGCATGATGCCCGCGCCAATGATGTTGTTCACCAGCACCGCCACCGCCTTGGCTGCATGCGGGTTGTTGCGGACCAGGTCGCGCATGCGGTCGCGCAATAGCGCCCCGGCCACGCCGATCTCGGTGTCAGCCGAGGATCCTGGTGCACGCCAGCCCTCCGTGCGGCGTCCTCGCGCGGCGCCCTCGTAGCTGCGCGCGAGCGTCTCGAAGGCCTGTCGCGCCAGGACACGCCGCGCGGCGGCCCGAGGGGCGACCGAAGCGATGGCGCGGTCGAACCAGTTCACCGTCATCAGCGATCCCCGCGCGAGAAGCCAGCGAGTCCGGCGATCGGAAGCGGCCGCCCCACACTCGCAATCGCGCGTTCGATGGTGCGGATGCGGGCGAGCAGATCCTCCGCCGAGCCGTAGTCCACCGACTTGCCGTCATAGCTGACGCGGGTCGTGCCGCTGGCGTAGGCCCGGCGCAATGCCGAGAGCTCGGCTTCGGTCCAGTCGGTCATTTCAGAACCATCCTTCCCGCCGCCCGATCCAGTCGGAACGGCGCTTGCCTTGGGGTGCCTGTCCCGGCCGGTGGATCTGCCCGGCGGGATAGCTGTCGGTGGGCGTCGCCCCGAGCTGGTCCTCGAGGTCGCGCCATTTCTCTTCGGGCCAGCGGTCGGCGCCCGCGATCCAGGCGGCCGCGCGGGCGTAGACCCGGCAATCGAGTGCCTCGTTGCGCTCGCGCAGCTTCTGCCATTCGAGCTTCGCGAAGCCGCGCTTCGTGCGCACCGTCACAAGCTGTTCAGCCACGACCTGCTTCAGCCACTCGCTCTCGACCCATGTCGGCAGGTGGATCGTGCCGGGCGGGAACGCCGCGCCCTCGTCACGTTCCTCGGCCGTCGGGCGCTCCAGCCGCAGGAAGCGGTAGGTTTCGGCCTTGAAGGTCGAGACGGCCACCGTCCAGAGCCGGGCGCCGCGACGCAGGCGCTTCCCGCCCTCGGTTGCATCCACGAATGTGGGGCCGGAGACCGGGCTGGAGCGATTGAAGCCTTCGAGCCCCTTGACTGGCGCGATCTGTGCAAAGCCGACTTTGCGCGACCAGGCGTAGACGGCCGGGGCTTCGTAGCCCGTGTCGATGGCGAGCCGCGCGATCCGAAGGTGCGCTCCGTTTTCATGCGGCCACGACCGGTCGAGGAGTGCCGTCAACTGGTCCCAAGCATCATGCCGGTCCGGCCCGCCCTCGATCACGACGTGATCGACGAGCCAGCTCTCAAGCCCTCGGCCCCAGGCCCAGACATCGACCTCGATGCGGTCCTTCTGGACATCCGCGCCCGCCGTCAGGAACAGCCCGCCCGCTGGCACCGTGCCTGGCTGCCACGCCTCGCGGCGATCGTAGAGCCGCTGCCAGTCCGGCGCCTCTCCGGTTTCGATCCATGTCTCGCCCAGGATAGTGTTGCGGAACGCCTTGATCGCCTCGTCGGAGCCTTGCGCTGCCTCCCAGCTGCGCGCAATCCGTGACCAGCTGAGCCAGCCGACAGGTGAATAGAGCGCCGAGAGGTGGTAGCCGACCGTGGTGGGATCAGCGGCGACAGCGGTCGCCCGCCATTCGCCGCGCTCCAGCATCGCCGTCTTGTGGTGCTCCGCGACGGCTCTGTCGCAGCCTTCGCAGATATATTCTGCAGTCTCCGGCTTGCCCTTCTGCCAGCGCAGCCGCTCGAACTTCAGCCACTGCATCGCCCCGCAATGCGGACACGGCACGAAATAGCGCCGCTGGTCGGACGCCTCGAACTCGCGCTCGATGCGGCTGAGCCCCCGGATCGTCGGCGTCGAGACCAGGAACACCTTGCGCCGGTGGGCGAAGGTCAGCGACCGCGCCTCGGCCAGGGTCACCGGATCGCCTTCCTCGTCGGCCGAGGCCGGATAGGCATCAACCTCATCAAGGAAGATGTAGCGCGCCGGGGTCGAGCGCAGACCGACCGCCGAGTTCGCGCCCGTCATGATCAGGATGCCGCCCGCGAACTCCTTGGACAGCATCGTGTTCCCGGCGTCGCGGGATCGGGCCGGTTTGACCCGCTCCCGGAGCTCGGGGCTTTCGTCAATAAGCGGGTCGATCCGCTGGCGCGAGTTGCGCTTGGCCAGTTCCACGGTCGGCTGGACCGCGAGCATGGGGCCCGGGGCCTGATGGATGGCGAAGCCGATCCAGTTGTTGCCAGCTTCCGTCGCACCGACCTGCGCGGCCTTCATGAACACGATCCGTTGCGCCGCGTCACCGGGCGACAGCCGGTCCATGATCTCCCGCATGTAGGGCGTTCGCATTGTGCGGTAGCGCCCCGGTTCGGCCGAAGCGCGGGACGCCAACATCCGGTGCCGGTCCGCCCATTCCGAGACGGTGAGGTCGGGATCCGGTCGGATCCCGTTGCCCCAGGCGCGCAGGATCTCAGCAGCGCCTTCGAAATCCCTCAGGCCATATTCGTCACCGGAATTCGGGCCGGACCTCGGCGAGTTCGTCGAGGTGGGCGCGTACATGTTTCTCCAAGGCCTTCTGCATGGTGGCCGCCTCCACGCCGAGTTCGGCCGCCATCAGCGCCGCCGCGCGCGCCGGCCAGTTCACCCAGGCATCGCGCTCCTCGCGTGCCAGCCGGAACACGACCGCAACCGCCCGGGCGCGGTCGACGAGTTCTCCCTTGAGCTTCTGAAGCCGGATGCGCCGCTCCTGGGCCTTCAGCACCTCATTCGCGGTCTTGGCCTGCAGGAAGGTCGTGCCGCTGCCGACGGGTGGCGCGGCAAGCCCTTGTTCCCGCAGAGTGTCGCCAACGGCGGACACGGCCGCGTCGGGGACCGGCTTGAGCTTAGATGCCGTGGTGCGCCGGGACTTCGACGGGTCCGTCATCGCCGCCCGGCGTGCATCGCTCGCCTCTGCGTCGATGCTGCCATCCTCATGGAGGACCAGCCGTCCCGCAGCCTTCGCCTTCTGAATCGCGCCCCGCGAGAGACCGACGCGCGCGGCGTATTGGCGCTCGCTCAGCCCCTGCATGGCGTTCTCCGATTATTGTTCAGATTCAGGCGCTTATCGAGTTGATAAGCGGTTCGGACAGAGCGAACGTGGCTTTCAAGACCACGCTGCAACTCGCCACGAGGAGCCATAGAGATGACTCGACGCGCCACCGACAACTCGAAGGCACTCGACGCCTTCATCGCCGCCAAGCTGGAGATCGACAGCATGCTGGAACGCCTCAAGGCGCTCAGCGACGACCACTTCGAAACCAATCCCGACGAGATCAACTGGGGCCATGTCGGCTCCCTGAGCCACTACCGCGACAAGCTGCGCGAGATCACCGACATGGCGTTCCGCGAGGGCGAGCACGCCGGGTGAAAACCTGCACCATCCTGAACTCCGGCCGCGCCGTGCCGCGCGGCTTGGGGTCGTAGAAGGGCCGCGACGGTCGCGGTTCACTCCAAGGAGACGACCCCATGACCAAGCTCACCGACACGCAAGCCGTAATTCTCAGCGCCGCCGCTCAGCGCGACAGCTACAATGTCCTGCCGCTTCCCGGTTCCCTGCGCGGAGGCGCCGCCACCAAGGTGGTGGAGACGATGATCACCAAAGGTTTCATCGAGGAAGTCGATGCCGACATCCGCAAGGGGGAGCTTGTCTGGCGCGAGACCGGGGACGGTCACGGCACCACGCTGGTGGCGACCTACGCAGGCCTCGCTGCTATCGGCATCGAGCCCGAGGGCACCAGCACCGCGCCTGAAAGCGCGCCGGACACCCCCGCCGAGCAGACGGAAGCGCCCAAGGCGCGGATACCGCGAGAAGGCACCAAGCAGGCCACGCTGATCGCCATGCTTCGCGCGCCGGGAGGCACGACCATCGCCGAGATTGTCGCGGCCACCGGCTGGCAGCCGCACACAGTGCGCGGCGCGATGGCGGGCGCGCTTAAGAAAAAGCTTGGTCTAGAAGTGGTCTCGGAGAAGGTTGATGGCCGCGGGCGGGTGTACAGCCTGCTGCGCGAATGACGCCGTATCCCACGGCCGGTCCCGATCCCGCCGTCCCGCAAGGGGCGGCGGCTGTGGTCACTTCCCAGTCGCCTAAAGCGGCGCGTCGAATTCATATCGGCCTGTGAGCACTCACCGACCGTGGAAGCCTACAATAACGGCGTAGTAGCGAGTGGCATGACCGTTCTCGCCTAGCGCTTTGGACCCGTCATCTTCGATTTCGATGGCTGTGGGAACGAAGCCTTCGTGTGCGCTCATCAGCGGATTTAGGGAAAACGTGAAATCTGGCCAATCTCGCTGGAATTCCTTCAGCTCCTTGGAGATAGCTTTCTCGATCTTGTCGACCTTCTGCTTCAAGCGCTCGACCGTAATGTCCTTTGCCCCGCCTGCCACGTGGACTTGAAACACGGACGCTGCTCGCACTTGCGCTGCATACTTTGGCTGCAAGGACTCGATCACGTTCGCCATCTTCTCAAGATCTTTGCGGATCTTGGAGATACTCTTGCCAACACCAATCTTAACCTCAACCAGCGCAAGCGGGAATAGATCGGAGTTGGTGACCGCGATATCGGAACGTTGCGCCCCCAACTTCCTGCGTGGCTTCCAGCCTTTCCGCTTGGTCAATACATTTACGAGGTGACGATTAATTTTTTCAACTCTCACCTCGTGCCCTTTGGCGAGGAAGGCCCTCGCGATATCTGCAGTCAGAATGTACTCTGTCTTGATCGGTCCACCGTGGTACTCAGTCAGGTGAGCCATGAAATCCGTTGTTCTTCTTTTTCCATCTTGAAGAATTTCAATAAATTCCGACTCAGAAATCTGGTTCATTTCATCTCCGCGGTACCGGACTGCGCTTCGTGTTGCGTTGGGGGCAGGGGACAATACCGAACATGGACCACTGAAACTAGGGACAGGTCATGAGAGATGCCAATTTTGCTCTGACGACTTAGTTGTTCTAGTGCATGGGCCGTTTCGAACCCGGATCTCCTCGAACAGCCGCCGCAGCGCGTAGGAACGTCCAATGCTGACCACCGTGAAGATGGCACCCATCATGAGGTTCTGCGCCAGCGTCGTGTGCAGACCGAAGATCGGGAAGATCAGGATCTGGGTCACCACCGCCACGCCGTAGCCGACGGCGACGTTGGCAAGGGACTCGACGAGTGACATGGCGCGGCTCTGTTTCATGCTGCATCCGTTTCGGCTGAAGCAGGGCTGAGCCGCTCGGCCTTCACTTGCGCAAAGGTGCGGCCATCACCATCCAGAACTGCCTCGCGGCCCGTGTCTGCCTGCCATCGATCCACGGCGACATCGACATAGGCCGGGCTGATTTCCATCGCGAAGACGCGGCGCCCGTTGGCTTCGCCCGCCATGATCTGCGAGCCGGAACCGGAGAACGGCTCGTAGCAGAGCCCGCCACGGGCGACGTGCTGGCGCATCGGGATCCCGAACGCGTCGAGCGGTTTCGGCGTCGGGTGGTCGGGGCGCTCATCCTTGGCGAAGGACGGCATTTCCCACGTCGAGGGCAGCGTCTCCTCGGCGACCTTCGGCGGCCGGTTCGGGCGCCTCCAGCCCATGAAGCAGGGCTCGTGTTTCCAGAGGTAATGGGACCGGGTGAGCACGCCGCGGTCCTTCACCCAGATGATCTGCTGATGGACGAAGGCGCCGGCCTTCTCCCAGCACGCTTCCAGCATCGCTTGGCGGCGGGAGGCGTGCCAGCAGTACCAGGCGGCGTCCTCGGTGATCGCTTCGGCCACGGCCGCGGCGATGAAGCCGTCGTAAAGCTCCGCGCCTTGCGAGCTGTCGTCCCAGGTGACGCCGTAGGATTGGCTCCAGTCCTTGTTCCGCGTCGGGTGGTTGGAGCCGTCGTAGTCGACCAGATAGGGCGGGTCGGTGGCGAACAGGACCGCGCGCTCGCCGTTCATCAGACGGCGGACATCCTGATGGTTCGTGCTGTCGCCGCAGAGCAGCCGGTGATCGCCGAGGATCCATAGATCGCCCTTGCGCGAGGCCGGATTGCGCGGCGGCTCGGGGATGGTCACGGGCGGAACCGAGCCGCCAGCCCCGCCGTCTTCATCGTCTGCGTCCGGGTCGAGCGCGAGGAGCTTGTCGAGTTCGCCGTCAGAGAATCCGACCAGCGACAGATCGAAGTCCTCGGCCAGCAGTCCCTGCAGCTCGGCGGACAGCAACGCCTCGTCCCAGCTTCCGAGTTCCGTCAGCTTGTTATCCGCGATGCGGTAGGCCCGGCGCTGCGCCTCGGTCAGATGACCGAGCACGATCACCGGCGCCTCGGTCAGCCCGAGCTGCGTGGCAGCCAGAACGCGGCCGTGGCCCGCGATCAGCTCCCCGTCCTCGGCCACGAGGCAGGGCACGGTCCAGCCGAACTCGGCCATGCTGGCGGCGATCTTGGCGACCTGGTCCGCGCCGTGCACCTTCGCGTTCTTGGCGTAGGGCTGGAGGCGCGAAAGCGGCCAGGTCTCGATCCGCTCGGGGGCGAAGCTCAGCGTCATGGGTCGGATGGGTCCGTGGATCGAAGTGGACACCTGTGGTCCTGGACTCCGGAGGCCGCGCTGGACTCCGTGCGGGGTCCAGCGGGCGCGACGGGCGTCCGACCATCAGGCGCGTGTTCGTTGGTGGTTTCTCGGGATTGGCGTGGATCCGGATACCGGGTGGCTTCCCAAAAATCCGGCCCTGTCGCTGGCGATCCATCGCGCCTCGCCCGCCAGCATACGATTTCCGCCAGGAAGGACCCGTGAACTCGTCTGGAAGCGGGACCAAGGCCGCGACGCGCGCGCCTCTCCCGAGGATAGTCAAAAACCTAGCCCGATCCGCCGTTTATGTCCGTTCGAAAACTGTCCGGCGGACACCTTCCTCGCCATCGCTCAGCGCTGCGCCGCCCCAGCCAGCTCGATCACTTTGCGCTTCGAATAGCTGCGGTTGAGCCGCCGACCGTTAAGCCGGAATGCGATCACGCAGAGCGCGTAGAGCCAGTGCTCGTGCGCCGCCGACCGCTGCAATCCGACGGTCCAGCAGATGGTTTTCCAGCGCTCGCCGTAGGCGCGCAGCCAGACGATCTTGCCGTCGATCGGATCGAGCCCCACCGTCCAGCTGAGCGTCTCCTCCATCCGGCTGATCGCGGCGGGTGACGGGATGACGCGCATCGGCTTTGGCTCCTGTCCGACCTTGTCGGCGAAGCTATGGATGACCTCCGGCCAGAGGCTGAAATATCCCTGACGCCGGGGTTCGGGCAGGCGCTTGAGCACGAAGGCCGCTTCCGCGAGACGTTCCTCGACGAGGCTCGGTGTCCACTGGGTCATCGACGCGCCTCCTTCGCCTGATCGCGGTCGCCATAGAGCTTCTCGCCGAGTTGCCGGACGAGCTCACGCTCGGGCCAGGTCAGCCGGTCGTCATCGAGAGAGACCGCGAGGACACGCTGCTCGCGCCAGCCATCGCGCTTGACTTCATCGGGGGTGCGGCGCTGGCCGCCATATCCGCGTGGCGTCCACCTCACAGCACACCTCCCCGGGTCTCCATCGCCCAGAGCAGGATCGCGATCGCGTCGGCCTCGTTGTCGTCGGCGGGCTGGAACCCGCGCTGGCGCATCGCGGCGAGCACGGCATCCTTGCCGGCGTTGCCCTTGCCCGTGG
Source organism: Caenispirillum salinarum (assembly GCF_044803115.1). Classification (GTDB taxonomy): domain Bacteria; phylum Pseudomonadota; class Alphaproteobacteria; order Rhodospirillales; family Rhodospirillaceae; genus Caenispirillum; species Caenispirillum salinarum_A. The sequence goes on from NZ_CP085224.1 coordinate 4,548,220, forward strand.
CGAAGCGTTTGATGGTGCCGACAGGAACGCCCTGATAGGCGACGCCCTCACGCTCGCACCAAGCGGTCAACGTCGCCAGGAAACCGCCGTAGAGGTGGGCGGCGTCAGTGCCGATATGGCGCCGGACCTCCTCGAAATAGATCGCGGCCAACCCACCGCTGTCGTCGGCCAGTTGTTCGAGCCAGTGCTGGAAACGCAGGTACCGCATGCCACCGCCGTCGAAGCGGCCGGAGCGGAAGCTGGCGGTTCCGCTGTGCACGATCCCGCCCGCCAGGCTCGCCCAGCCCGTGGTGGTGCCGAGATCCAGGGCGAGAATGGCGCCGCCCGCGGATGTCGAGATGACCGGGGCCGGATGGGGCGCGCTCTTAGGGAGGGGTGACGGGCACTGGCTCATGGTGGTGGGTCCTTCTCGTCTGATGTCGGTGAGGGGATGGACGGCACGGCGACCGCGCGCGCGAAGCCCCTGGGGGTGGGAGTGGGAGAACCCGCTCGGCGCGGTTCTCCCCCACCCCCGAAGGGGGTGGCTTTCACCCCCACAACTTGGAGAGCGCAGCAACTCGTTGAATATTATGGAGAAATCGAAGTTTGGACGGCCCATGGCGTGGGTCGCGTCCCCAACTTGAATCTGCGAAAGGCCGCGCAGCGGAGCGCGCGGGAGCCAAGGTAGTTGGGACGAGCTTTCCCAACTTGAATGTGCGCGGGATGGCTGGGGGGAGCGCGGCGGCGCGAAAAGCAACGAAAGTAGTTGGGAAGCTGGCCGCCCAGCTCGCCGCAACTTGCCACAACTTGATCCTGCGTAAGTCCGCGTAATCGGGATGAGCTGGCGCATCACGAGGTCTCCTCCGTCTGATAGACCCAGACCAGGGGGTTCTCGACCGGCAGCGCCGCGCCGCTCTGCGGGCATTTGTAAGTGCTGGGAAGGACCGGGATCCGGACGGGCATGACCTCGCCGGTGTCGGGGTCTGCCGTCTCTTCTCCGGTCGGGAACGTCATGCCCTCGACGCAGAGATAGCCGAACTTCGAGCGCGAGGTTGGCAGACCGAACGGCGCGCCATCGCGAACGAACTTGATGAAACCCTTCGTGGCCAGCACGCTGATCCGTTCGCGGATCGTGTCCTTGCCACCGAGCCCGGCCTGGTTCTCGAAGCTCTCGGCGAATTGCAGCGCGGTGTATAGCCGGCCGGCCTCGGCCTCATCGAAGAGCAGTTGAAGGATCACGTCGTGTTTGCGCGCGCGCTCGGCGTCGAGCTTCTCGCCGAACTCGCGACGCACGAGCCTTGTCTCCGAGCGGTCGATCGCGATCCAGCGTCCGTCCACCTTGTCGACGATCATCGGCTCGATGCCGGGACCGTTGCGCAGTTCGAAATGCAGCATCCGCTCCGGCCGGTCCTCGTCGGGCCGGTGCATGATCACGCCGGAGGTGTAGAAGCTGCGGAGGCTGCCCGCACCCGAGAGTGCCATGAACGGGTCCTCGACGAGCTGCTTCTTCGTGATCTTGCGGGTGTGATGGCAGAGGATCAGGCCGGCATCCGGGGCTACGGCGTCCCGCAGGGCCTCGACCCGCTCCTGCAGGAAGAAGAGCATCGCGGTGTTGTCGTTCTCCCCGCCGCCGTCTGGCCCCCCATCGAAGAGATTGCGGATCGGGTCGATGCAGAGGATGTCGGGCGCGCCATGCCGGTAGTGGGCGCGAACCGCGGCGATGGTCAGGCCCACGCCGCCGGCGTCGAGCAGCATGCGGACCTTCGGCGTGGCGACGAGATTGTCGCGCGCCGCAGCCAGGAGCGCCGGCTCGATCCGGATGGCCTGAAGGCGCTCCCGCAGATAATGGTACTGGATCTCCGCCTGCAGATAGAAGATCCGCAGCGGGCGGCTTGGCGCAAAGCCGAGGAACGGCACACCCGCCGCCATGTGGACCAGCAGACTGATCAGGAAGTCGCTCTTGCCGACCTTGGGGGCGCCGCCGAGCACCAGCATCCCGCCGGGCGTCAGCAATCGCGGCGCGATGATGTCGTCGGGCATCGGGCTCACGTCGTCGAGCAGTGCGCCGAGCGTGAAAACCGGAAGCGCGGACATCGGCGGCACGGCGATCCGTTCGAGGGCCGGTCCGTGGCGCTCTTCGTGCAGCCGCCAGAGGCGCTGTGCTTCCGAGGCGAGACGTTCGAGCGGCCAGCTCGGACGGAGCTGGGCGGCATTGTACTGGCAGATTGCCTCCCACGCGTCGTCGCGGCTCATGCGGCCCTCGTGCGCCATGCGGACGTAGTGGCCGATGGCGGCGCTCGCCCCCTGGAAGCGGGTCCAATCGTCTGATCCGCCTTCGCGGACCGGCGTCGTCAGGACATCGGTGATCGATGGTTTGTCCGTAGAGGGGCCTGGCTCGGATCCGACCCCGGCAAGCGGCGGCATGTCGGCGACTAGCTCGGCGAAGTCGCGCAGATGGACCTCGACCCGCGGGCTGTGGCGGCGGATGTTGACCAGGCGCTTGAACCCGCCCTTGTGATAGACCGAACCAGCCAGGCGGATCGGCTGGTGGGCCGATCGGAAATGCGTGTCGCCGCCGACCTTGACCGCGATGTCGCCGCGCAGCCGACAGAGAAGCGCGATATCCTCGCCCTCGGCCGGTTCGCTCAAGCGCCACCAGACATGCAGCTTGTCGAGACCGTCCGGCGTCCGGCCGCCACTTTCGACGAGCAGTGTCGGTTCGCCGAGATGCCGGATAAGGTGGTCGAGCTTGGCGGCGATGTCGCCCGCATCTAGATCAACGAGAACCGTCTGCATCTGCAGGACGTCGGCGGCCTTGGCCTTGCCGGTCTCGGCGACCGTCCCTGGCACCACATAGAAGGCCGCCCCTTCGCGTGCTGCCCAACCGGCGAAGGAAACCGCCTTCTCCAGCATACTGTCGTCGATCTCGATCCAGGCGTTGTGGGGTCGGCCGTCGATGCCTTGACCCTTGTCCACGAACCCGCGCAGCGGCACCCAGCCCTCGCAGTAACCGAAGACCACATCGAGAAAGACGGCGATCTGCTCGTGATCCGGCTCTATGTCGAACGGATCGGCCTGCGGCGCGGCGTCGTTGAAGTCGCGCCAGGCATCGAGGGAGACGACATTATTCTCGCTCATGCCGGCAGCCCCCAGCAGCGTTCCGCCCACGGGCACATCCGGCACTCGTGGAAGTCACGCGTCGTGGCGATGCGCGGCAGCAGATCCCCTGCATCCGTCGCCTGAAGGATCCGCACGGCGCGATCGCTCATGCGTTGGGCGAGCCCCGCATCGAACGGCACGAGTTCGTGGTGAAGTTCGGCAGTGTCCTTGTTGATGGCGGTGAAGAGCGCGGGATTGTCGGAGATGCCGGGGACCTGCGCTTCCATATAGGCTTGGTAGAGGGCGATCTGGGACGCGTAGACGGGCTTCGCCACGACCACGCCCTTGGCCACGGTCTCGCGCCAGTTCCTGGCGTTCATCGTCTTGCATTCCCAGAGCGCGGGAACGCCGATGCCCAGCAGCTGGGGTGCGGCGGCGATGATCCCGTCGACATGACCACGGATGCGGCCACCAGCGACCGAGAAGCCGAATTGCTCGCCGTCCGGACGGTTGCCCTTGCGGGTATAGAGATCGAACCCGGCACCGCGCAGCCAGCGGATGGCAAGATCTTCGAGCGCGTGTCCGATCTCGAAGATCCGCAGCGTCTGGCCGGAGAACTCCTGGCCCTCATCCTTCGGCGCACCCGCGAACTCGAATTGCAGAGCGCGCTCACAGCCGTGTCCAAGGCGGGAGCCGCCGAGGTAGGTCCTGGGCGCAACCGCCGCGCGTTCAGCGGCGATCGCCTCGTCGATCACCGCATTGATGCGTTCGGCGCAGGTGGGGCGGTGGTTGTAGTCGAGCATCAGAACGGCACCTCCGCGTCGGCGTCGGCAGCCATGGCGTGCATGGCGTCCTGGAAGCCGCCGACGGCGACCTCGATGAGCGTGAGCACCTGCGCCTCCGTGAGGTCGGAGAAGCGCGCCTGCCAGCCGATCTCCTCCATGATCTCGGCGACCGGCTTCATGGCGGCGCGGATCGCCGCCTTCTCCTGTTCGGTGAGATCAACCATGGCCCAGCGCTCCCGCGCCAAGCGCGTCCAGAAGCCTTGGCAGGCCATCGAGCAGAACCAGACCGAGGGGCGCGGTTGCTTCGACCGCACCGGGTCGAACCAGCCAAAGCCACGGGTGGGTCGCCGGCAGACAGCACAGAGCGTTCCACGCGGATACCAGAGCCGCCGCCGGTCCTCGGCCGTGGTGGGGGTAGGACAGGCCATGGCTCATGCCGCCCTCCCGATGGCTGCTTCGGGCGCGGCATCGGCCGCGCTGAAGACGAGGGAGCGGATGGCGTCGCGGTTGAAGCGAAAGGCCAGCAGCGCTGATGCCTGATAGCGGGTGAGCCCGAAATCCTGCCGGTACTCCGGCGGCAGGAAGGCAAGCTGCCGGTCGGTGGGCGGCTGGTTCAACCAGCGGCGCGTCTTGTGGGCGCTCTCGTCGCTCTCATGCTCGTTGAGCCAGTCGTCGGCCGCCGCGAGGCAAACGGTGCGCTCGCCCATCGCCAGCAGATGAGGCCGCTGCTTCTGCAGACCGCCGATGCCGTACCAGCGGCCGTTCAGGAAGAAGACACCGCCCCAGGCATTGAAGCCGTTGGCGATGAGCGCCGCATCGTCGCCGAAGAGATCGCACCAGCGGAAACTCGACCGCTTCAGGAGGTCGATCTCGGACATCACGAAGTCGCCGAGTGGCGTGGCTCCGCCCGCGTCCTCCCGCTCCCAGACATGACCGCACAGCGGGCATTCGGTGGTGGCGAGTGGCACGATGGCGCCGCAGTCCGGGCAATCCTTGGTCGGCGCTTCGCCGGAGGGCTCGCGACCGTCCAGGTCGACGTCCTGCTCCAGCGAACCGTGCAGCAGGGTCGAGGTGCCGAAATCCAGCACGATGCAGTCGGTCTTGATGACGCCTGGATGCTCCTCGGGCGAGACCGTGCGCAGGCCCCGGCCGACCATCTGGATCATGGTCGACTTGTAGGAGCTCGGCCGCAGCAGCACGACGCAGCCCGTCGGCGGATGATCCCAGCCCTCGGTCAGGACGGCGACATTGACGACGACCCGCAGCTCTCCGGCGGCGTAGGCGTCGAGGGTCGTCTTGCGGTTGGTATCGGCCATGTCGCCGTGGATCAGCCCGGCGGCGACACCGGCCGCGTTGAAAGCGGCGGTCACGTTGCGCGCGTGGTCCACGGTCGAGCAGAACACCACCGTCTGGCGCTCGCCCGCCTTTTCCCGCCAGTGGCGGATGACGGCGTCCGTGACCGGCGACCGGTTCATGATCGCGTCGACCTCGGCCATGTCGAAATCGTCGGCCGTGCGGCGCACCTTGGTGAGCTGGTCCTGGACGCCGACATCGATCACGAAGGTTCGCGGCGGCACGAGATGCCCCGACGCGATCAGCTCCCCGATCCGGATCTGATCGGCGACGTTCGAGAACACCGGGCGCAGACCGCGCTTGTCGCCCCGGTTGGGCGTCGCGGTGACGCCGTAGACCCGGCACGCGGGATTGCGCTGCAGCGCGGCGTCGATGATGCGCCTATAGCTGTCGGCGGCCGCGTGATGCGCCTCGTCGATCACCAAGAGGTCGAGCGCGGGCAGCTGGTCGAGATTGCCCGCGCGCGCCAGCGTCGGCACCATCGCGAAGGTGACCTGTCCAGCCCACGACTTCTCCTTCGCATCGACGACCGAGGTCGTGATCTTCGGCTTCACCCGGCCGAACTTGCTGCGGTTCTGAGCGGTCAACTCGTCGCGGTGGGCGAGCACGCAGGCCTTGGCGTCCGTGCTCTTCGGGGTTTCGCCGACCATGCGACCAACGACCCCCGAGAGCATGATCGTCTTGCCGGCTCCGGTCGGGGCGACGCCGAGGGTGTTTCCGTGTTCGCCGAGCGCGCGGACGCTGCGCTCGACGAACTGCTTCTGGCGGGGACGCAGCAGCATGGCCGCCTCACTGCGCCCAGGACGGGCGCGTGCCCGGCTGCGGCATGGAGGGCTGGGAAGGCTGAGCCTGCGGCTGCGGTGCCGCACCGGGCACGCCCATGAGGGCGGCATAATCCTTGTGATCCGGCGTCACCGCCGCGCGGATCTCGTTCTTCTCCTCGCCGTTGGTGTCGGTGCCGATGTCGATCCGCGCCACGAACTCGAGCCCGTCGAGATCGGCAAAGCCGCTGATACGACGCGCGGCCTGGGCCTGGGCGGACGTGTCCTTGTCCGAAATGCCACGCGCGGAGTTGAGCATGCCGCGGATCAGGCTGCGGCCCATGTTCGCCCAGTCCGGCCCCTTGGGGCTGTAGAGCCCGATCAGGGTGAAGATCTTGCGCCGGGCGTAGGGCCCTTCGAGAACCGTGAACTCGCCCGAGAGATAGACCGAGCCGGTGGTTCCCCGCGTGGCGTATCCGCCGGTCCAGCCCTGCGCCGGATCGTCGAATCCGCCCGGACGGATCGTCAGGCGCACCTTGGCCAGCGTGCCCTTGGGGATGATGTTGCTGTTCTGCTTGGCGTCGTTGAAATCGTTCCAGGATCCAGTCATGGCTGGGGTCTCCTCGTTCAGGCATTTTCGGAATGGGTGGGGGCGTCGGAGGTCGGCGCCGTCGCGGCCGGGGGCGGGCTGCGATAGGCCAGCCGCTCGGAGGCGGGCTTCACGGGGCCGCGGATCTTGGCCATCAGGCGGCCGAGATGCGGCTCCTCGATCAGGTCGAGACGGCCGGATCGATCCTTCGCCGGGAAGTTCCAGGGGTTGATCGTCTGGCAGACGAAGGCACGGTACGGCGCGCCGGACTGGTCCTTGATCTCCGCCATCGTCAGGACTTCATCGACGATGCCCGGCAGCTCGAGGCCGGTCTTCGAGCCGTCGATCTGCGGCTGGAAGATGCGCCGATTGAAGTCGTCGAGCTTCTCGTCGAGGATCCCGACGAACCAGACGTTCTTCGCCCGCGTGTGCTGGAGATGCGTGAGCCACGCGATCATCTCGCGGCCGTGCAGGCCATAGGCGCCGCGGACATCGGGCTTGCCGGTCTTCTCAGAGAACGCCTCGGGCTGCCCCTTGCACCATTGGAAGCAGAGCCGCCCGGCGACGGTGATCGAGTCGATGAAGACCGTGTGGTAGCGGTCGAGCGAAGCCGGATCGCCGAAGCGCTCGCACACCGCCGCGAAGTGGGCCTCGCTGTAGACCTGGTCGTCCCGCAGCGCCGGATTGGGGCCGCCGATGAAGACCGCGAAGTCGCGGCACTCGGCCCATGTGCGCGGCCGGACGCTGTCGCCGGACCATCCCTCGATGGCCAGGTCGCCCGCCTCCAGGTCGATGAACAATGTAGTGGCGTGGTCGAGCGTCCAGAGAAGCGAGGTCTTGCCGATCCCGGACTTGCCGAAGATCGTGCCCTTGACGCCGCGCGGCTCGGCGAGCCGCTGATCGGCGGAAATGATCGGGAGGGCCATCACTTACCTCCCTTCGCCGCGATCAGAGCGTCGATCGCGACGTCCGCTCCCAGCGCGCCGGCCTTGCGGGCCTCGTCGTGGAGGGTGCGCACCGCATCGATCTCGCGGTAGAGCGCCGATGCCTGCTCGTTCAGCCCGATGAGGGCGAAGGCCAGGTCGTCGATCGAGGCCGCCCCGACCGGCTTGACGGTCTCGTCGCGACGCTCGCCAAGGGCCGGCACCCGGATGGTCTCGGGCAGCTTGTCCAGCCCGTAATGGTGCTCGCGGAGCACCGCGAGCTTCTTCGTGATGCTCATGACGTCACCTCGGTGTTCAGGGACAGACGGAAGCTGGGCTTGCCGGTGCGGACGGTGCGCGCGTTCTCGAAGGCGGAGCGGATGTGGCTCGGCCAGGCCGCGAACTTGCGCTCGGGCACCTTGATCGCGACATCGACGTATTCGGTGGGGTCGTCGCCCTCGGCCCGGATGCGTTCGACGAGAGCGGCGAGCTTGTCCTGGTTCCAGTCGACGCGCTTCGGCAGATCGGCGATCACGGTGACCGCGCCGTCATCGAAGCGGACCGTGCCGGTGTCCTTGCCGGCCGCTTGGCGCGTTGCGTGGGCACGATCGCCGTACTTGAGCGCGACGGCCCCATCGAGCCAGTCGCAGACGGTCTTGGCGCGACGCAGAGCGTCGGCGGCCTCGTCCTGCAGGAGGGAGAGCTGCTCGGCGGGCAGAGCGGCGATGTCGCCGACGGCCATGTGCCGGAGCTCATCGAGGGAGATGCGGTTGGAGATCGTCATCACCACCCCCTCATGCCGCGGGCTTGCTGGGGTGGTCGGCGGTGCTCGCCCGGATCTGCTCTCGCTCGTACTCCTCGACGTCTTCGAGGCGATACACGACGCGACCGCCGAGCTTGACGAAGCGCGGGCCTTCGCCCGTCCAGCGCCAGCGCTCAAGCGTGCGGTGGCTGATGTTCCAGCGCGCAGCCAGGTCGATCTGGTTGAGGTGTTTCGTAGCCATCTGTTTCTCCTTCGGTTTTGGTCGAAAACCTGCGGAGAGGATGGCTGCCGGGCGGGTAGGAGCCGGGAAGGAGCCAGGCAGGGCTCAAGGTAGGAATCGGGGAAAGCGGCTCAGAAATGAAAAAAGCCGCCCACCGGGCGGCCTTTCAGATGAGAGAATTCAGGGGTCAGAGGAAGAACCAACATCGTCCATTCTCCTCCCTGATGAAATCGCGCCATTCAGGTCTCCCGGAGAAAGCCTTCGCCAGCGTGTTGACGCTCGTGCTGTACCCGGCGGTCTCCAGAACCTCAGCGGTTAGAAGTTCCGGATGTCCCGATTTCCAAGCGTCATACAGTTGCCGGATGATTGCGCGCTGTTTCGATCCAGAGAATGCGTGACGTGTTCCGCGAACCGTGAGGGACGCGCCGTCGGCCGCCATGGTGATCAGGTCGTCGTTCAGCTTCGAGCCCGCCGCAACGCGGGCGGCCAACAGGTGGGGAACGACAGCAAGACCGCTGTGATCGGCAACATCTCGAACGGCGATCAGCGTATGACCGAGGTGCACGTCAGTCGGCAGGCGATTTCCAGGTGTGAAGCTCAGGACAATTCGCAAGCCGGGTGCCGGACGCTTGCGGGCAGCATCCATGAAACTTCTCCATATCGTCGGATCGCCGAGCCGACGGCCAATCCAGACAGATGTACGTTTGCTGCGTCCTGGCAGGCGCGCGTCGCCGATCTCCCACAGAAGGTCGGGTACGAGTTCGACAGGGCCGTTTCGCGGGGAGAAATCCAGCCGCTCGAACAGCTGTTCGAGCAACATGCTGAAGTTGACGCGGTACGTTGCCAACTGATTTCCGGGGACGTTCACCCAACCTGCTGACGGGCTGAAATACCCATATGCCCGATGTTCAGGTGACCAGATCAGATTGACGGGCTCGTCCTCGTGGTCGACGAGTGAAACGGCTGCCCGCGAGTGATCTTTCGGCTGAAGGATTCCAGCCGCCTTCAGCACCAGCGAAATCTGGCCATAGTAGCCGTCGAGGACCGAGCCGCTGATAACCGCATCCGGCGTCTCGATCACCGACAGCAATAGGTCCGCCGCCCTCCGATCAATCGACGACGACACCGCCGTCTCCGGAAAGGATGCCCCAGCGCCGGAGATACTTCTCGCCGATCAGCTGCTCCTCTTCGGTCTGGTCCTTGAGATTGCAGCCATGCGGCATCGTGATCATCAACGGCAGCGTCCGACCGCGTTTGGCATCGCCCTTGGGATGGAATTTGATGGAGAGTTTGGCCTGTGTCGCCACCCAACCGCCAGCCAGCGGATCGTTGGCGCCGAACCGCTCCGCCGACATGCTCCAGATAGTGCGGTCGGCCTTCCGAAGACATTCCAGCGTGACGCGCTCGCCCACATTGTCGATGGGCATCAGACGCAGCTGCTTGACCTCGACGGACTCGATCCCATCCTCCGGGTCGGTCGGAAAATCGAAAGGATGAAGCAGAGCCGCGAGGTCGTAGGTGCGGAAGGGCACCTTCTCGCTCTGGAACTCGATCCCCAGCAGGTCGCGCGCCATGAAGCGGACCATCTCCTCGCGGCTCTCGCGGTCGTTGGCGACGACTTCGATGACGCCGGTCGCCGGTTCATACGTCATGGCCGCCTCGAACACGGGACGGCGGGCGCGGCGGACGAGCGTACCCGCGTCATCGAACGCCAGGAAATCATCCAGCAGGCCCTCGCGGTAGATCGCGATCTGGACAAGCTCGCAATCCTCGCCGTCGAAGGTCGGCCGGTAGCGCCCGAAGATATCGATGTGGATGTTGTTGGAAGCGAACCGTTCGCGCAGCGCCGCCTTGAAGGCATCGATGGATGCCTCGTCCCGGCGCAAATCGAGATTCGGCTCGCCGATGAACCCGTCCCAGCTCCGACCACGGCGCCGCTCATCGGTGTAACGGACCTCCTCGGCATGGCGGAACCGAACCGGTTCGTTCAGGAACATCCAGAGCGAACGCGCATGGCCATTTGCCAGATCATCGAGCACCGTGCGGTCGTCGATCACGCTGTAGAGTGCGGTCTGCCCCGCATCATCGGCCAAGGCGCTCACACGATCGGCGTCATTGACGATGCGGGCGCGGGCTTCGTCGTCCAATTCGTCGACGGCCCGCAAGGTGACGCGTGCGACTTCCGGCTCGGGCGCCTCCCAATCGACCTCGGTCGGAAGCTCGATGCCGGTGTGGTGGAAATAGGCCTGCAGCGACGAGGCAGGCATGTTGCGGATGAAACTCGTCACTGAGGCCATGGTCGATCTCCTTAGCCCTTGATGTTGCGGGGGTCGTTCCCGTGGGAATCAGACTGGCCGATCCGGCCATCCTGATTGTGGATCTTGAACTCCGTCCCGGCGTTGCGGCTGATCTCCCGCCCACGGTCGATCGCCTCCCGCTTCGTGTCGAAGTGCCCGCTGGCGCGCTCGGCGCCGCCGCGGCGGACATCCCATCCGCCATTGGGATTAGGGACCACGTGATGGGTGCCAGAACGGTTACCTGCTTTAGCCATGACGGCCTCCTGTCTCGTGAAAGCGCGAAAGTTGGTTCGTTACTACGAACTTGTGCGCAAGATAGGTATTGCAGGTGCGGCGTGTCAAGGACTAGATGTATCGCGATAACGAACCCGGCGGATAAACAGGAGAACACCCGGTGCCAACACCCTTGGGAGAGCGCGTTCGCGAGCTCAGACTGAAGCGAGGATTGACCCTGGAGGCGCTGGCCGAAAGGGTCGGATCCAGCAAGAGCTACATGTGGGAGATCGAGAACAAGGACGTCGCGCGCCCTTCGGCTGAGAAGCTTCACCAGATCGCGGCCGCCCTCGAGACGACGACTGACTATCTGATTTCTGCCGACGAAGTCACCGAAGCGGACGCGACAGACACTGCCTTCTTTCGGAAGTATCAGAAGATGAAGCCGAAGAGCAAAGAGAAGCTTCGCGAGATGCTCAAAATCCTGGACGATGAAGATGAATGAGCAATAGCGGCAGAAAATCGCCCAAAAGGGCCGCGAACGATCTGACTGTGCTTCTCCGCACCGTGCTGGGAGAAGACCGGTTCCCCGTGGATGTGGAGGCGCTGGCGCTCGAAGTCTCCCGAAACCATGAGGACCCGATCACGGCAGTGAAGGGCGTCGACATCGACGGCTTCGAGGGCATGCTCCGCGCACGGCGCAAGAAGCCCGGTTGGCAGATTCTCTACAACACTCAGCCCCGCTACCGCGGACGCGAGCGCTTCACGCTCGCTCACGAGTTCGGGCACTACTTGCTGCACCGGCGCCCGCTGACCGCAGCGCACTACCATAACGGCGAGCTCTCGGACGATTTCGACTTCGAGTGCCTTCCACTGCAAGCCAACGGCTGGAAGGACGCGGAGAAGCAGCGTGAAGAAGAGGCCGATACCTTTGCCTCCTTCCTGTTGATGCCGATCGACGACTATCGGAACCAGGTCGGCGGTCAGGAGGTAACTCGCGACCTCCTTGGCCATGTGACCAACCGGTACGGAGTTTCGCTTCTTGCGGCCGCGCGCAAGTGGATCGAATTCACCGACACCCGAGCGGCCATGGTGGTTGCGCGAGACGGATTCGCGTTGTGGGGCAGAGCGAGCACGCGTGCCTACAAAAGCGGCGTGTTCATTCAATCGGGCATGCCGATTCCCGACGGCTCCATCATGGCCATGGGGTCGGCGTCGCAGCACACCAGTTCGCAGCGCCCGGTGGCTTTGCCCGCCGGCATCTGGACATTTAGTCGGGGCTCCGAACCCGTCCGAGAACTGACCTTCTTCTCTGACCGCCTCGGCTTGGCCGTGTCGCTCCTGCAGTTCGATCCCGCCGACTACCGGGCTGAGATTGAGGATGAGGAGCCTTGGGACAGCTACGACCAGTTCATGAAAAGTGATCGGGACTGATATTTTGGAAAGACCGGTCCGCCTATCAATAAACTTCGAGCAAATCGTCAGCTGACGGCTGTGACACAGCGCTTGGCAAAAAGGAACCTTGAGGGAGCCGTGGTTTCTAGAGAAGAGCTTTACGAGTTGGTCTGGTCGAAACCCATGACAAAGGTCGCAGAGCAGTTTGGGGTCTCCGGCAGCTATATGGCCCGGGTCTGCGCCATCCTGAACGTCCCTCGACCCGAGCGAGGCTATTGGGCGAAGCTGGCCGTCGGCAAGGCGCCGCCGGCCGAGCCCTTGCCGGAAGCCCGGCCCGGCGACCAGCTGTACTGGTCCAAGGAAGGGGAGCTTCGGCCGCCCCTGAAGCCGCGGCCGCTGCCTCAGCGCCGATCCGAGGCCCATGTTCGCATCCCTAGGACTCGCATTCACGGCCTGGTCCGGGGCGCCAGGGAGCATTTTGAGAACAGTAGACCCGTGGACGATGGCGCCTATCTCAAGCCCTACAAGAAGCTGCTCCTCGACATAACCACATCAAAGGCCTGCCTCGACAAGGCGCTCGACTTCACCAACGACCTCTTCAACGCTTTCGAGTCAGTGGGGCACCGAGTGGTGATTGCGCCACCAGATGAGTCGCTCAGACGCGCCAACATCGATGAGCGCGAGGTGCGCACCAGTTCACGCAACTCCTACTACCACAGTGGGCCTTGGTCCCCTTACCGCCCGACCGTCGTCTATGTCGGCAGCGTGGCGATCGGCCTCGCGATCATCGAGATGTCGGAAGAGGTGCTGCTCCGGTACGTCCGCGGCCAGTACATCCGGGAGGCCGACTACATCCCGCCCAGGCCGGCTCGCCACTATGCCGATCACACATGGACGACCACCCGGGAGCTCCCCTCTGGTCGCCTGCGCCTCGTGGCCTATTCGCCCTATCATCGCGTCAACTGGTCGACCGACTGGCAGGAGACCAAGAAGACCTCACTTCGCTCCTCGGTCAGATCTATCGTCAAGTCCGTCGAGGATGCCGCCATCGACCTTGTCGCCAAGCTCGAAGAAGCCGATCGGAAGGCTGAGATCGCGCGGCAGGAGTGGCTGGCAGCGGAAGAGAAGCGACGGAGAGAGGAAGACAGACGCCGCGTCGAACAATCGATCCAGGACAGCCGCGAGCATCTCGCTCAGGTCATTCAGCAGTGGTCAAACGTCATGAACATCGAGCGTTTCCTCGTGGGCGTGGAGCAGCGCGCCGCGGAGCTGCCGGAGGCCGAAAGAGCCGCAGTCCGGGAACGGCTGACGCTCGCCCGTGAGTTTCTTGGTACCCAAGACCCATTGGACTACTTGGTGTCTTGGAAGACGCCAAGCGAGCGCTATCAACCATTGTACGCCGAGTCAAAGGCAGACCTGCGGATCGTGGCCGGAGGCGAACCTAAAAAAGAATAGGGAGTGAGTGCGCCGCATCTGCTTGGTTCGCTGCCATTCGAATGATTGCGCAAGAACCAGATAAGCTATTGAATGTGCTTGATTAATGCCGTTTTACGCCTACCGTTTCGCCAGCCATCTTCTGTTGCGAACGGTCTCATGCAAGACGCCCGATCTGGCCCGAACCCGCTGCTGCCCGTCCGTCTGTCGACGGGCGAACGCCTCGATGAACTCGCGTGCATTCTTGCCGCGGGGCTGAGGCGTATCCTGCCGGAACAGTCGAGTTCTTTATCTGCACCTGGCGAAGACAGTTCATTCGACATTCTCGCCCTCAAACGCCGTGTTGGTCGTCGCAAACTGAGCAACCGATTTGGAGGGCAATAATGCCAGGGACAAAGAGAAAGACTGACGCCGCGCCATGGCAACCGGGCAACCGCGATGCGGGGGACGCGAGCGTGGTCACGCAGCTTGCAGCGCTGAAGCGAATGACGGTGGTCGAGCTGAAGGCGAAGTGGGAAAGCCTCTTCGGCACGCCCGCTCCGAACAACAGCCGCAGTTACCTCGAGCTGAGGCTCAGCTACCGGGTCCAGGAACTGACCCTCGGCGGCATGTCCGGCGAGACGCGGCGGACGCTGGACCTGCTGGCCGACGAAATCGAGGGCCGGGTCGGGCGCAAGACGATCATCGCGGATTCCCGCAACCCGGTGGTCGGCACCCGCCTCGTACGTCAATGGGACGGGGTGGAGCACACCGTCACGGTGATGAAGGACGGCTTCGACTGGCAGGGGCGCAAGTTCAAGTCGCTGTCGGCGGTGGCGCGGGCGATCACCGGCACGCAGTGGAACGGCTACCGATTCTTCGGCCTGCGCGAGGCTCGGAGGGACGACCGATGAGCCGTCATCAGGAAGCCATCGCGATCATGCCGCGCCGTCAGCGCTGCGCCATCTATACCCGCAAGTCGAGCGAGGAAGGGCTCGACATGGAGTTCAACAGCCTCGACGCCCAGCGTGAGGCTTGCGAGGCCTTTGTGACGAGCCAGAAGGCGGAAGGCTGGGCCACCATTCGCGAACGCTACGACGACGGCGGCTTCTCCGGTGGCACGCTGGAGCGCCCCGGCTTAAAGCGTCTCATTCAGGACGTCGAGGCCGGTCTGATCGATGTGATCGTGGTCTACAAGATCGACCGGTTGTCGCGCTCGCTGATGGACTTCGCCAAGCTGGTCGAGATCTTCGACCGCAATCAGGTGACCTTCGTTTCGGTCACGCAGTCGTTCAACACCACGACCTCGATGGGTCGCCTGACCCTGAACATCCTCCTCAGCTTCGCGCAGTTCGAGCGGGAAGTGATCGGCGAGCGCATCCGCGACAAGGTCGCGGCATCCCGCAAGCGCGGCATGTGGATGGGCGGTCACGTCCCGCTGGGCTACGACGTGCGCGACCGCAAGCTCGTGGTCAACGAAGCGGAAGCCGCGACGGTCCGGATGATCTTCGAGCGCTTCGTCGCCATCGGCTCCGCCACGACGCTGGCGAAAGCGCTCGCGGCCGAGGGCGTTCTAAACAAGCGCGGCAAGCCGATCGACAAGGGCTTCCTCTACAAACTGATCAACAACCGGGTCTACCTCGGGGAAGCCGTGCACAAGGGCACGGTGAAGTGGTCCCGGTTGTTCGGGCAGATCAGCGCGCTCTGTAAGCTCTGCTCCTGGGGCTTGGTTGGTGGGTAGTCGCGGTCAGGCGGCGAGGCCTGCCGGGCGGAGGGCGGAGCGGGAGCGTAGCCCGGAGCCCGGCAGGCCTCGCCAGTAAACCTCATCGGGGGTGGCATAGGCCAGGGCCTGGTGCGGGCGCCGCTCGTTGTAGGTTTGCACCCAGGCGCCGATGCCGGCCTTGGCCTCGCTGCCAGTGGTGTAGGCCTTCAGGTAGACCTCCTCGTACTTCAGGCTGCGCCACAGGCGCTCAATGAAGATGTTGTCCATGCAGCGGCCCTTGCCGTCCATGCTGATGCGCACGCCCGCCGCCTTCAGCGTCCCAGTGAAGGCGAGGCTGGTGAACTGGCTGCCCTGGTCGCTATTGAATATCTCGGGCGGGCCGTAGGTTTCCAGGGCCTGTTCCAGCGCCGCGACGCAGAAATCGGCGTCCATGGTGTTGGACAACCGCCACGACAGCACCTTGCGGCTGTGCCAGTCCATGATGGCGACCAGGTACAGGAAGCCGCGACGCATCGGAATGTATGTGATGTCGGCAGCCCACACCTGGTTCGGCCGGTCGATGACCAGCGTGCGCAGCAGGTAGGGATAGACCCGGTGCTCGGGGTGCGGCACCGTGGTCCGCGGCCGGCGATAGACGGCTTGAACGCCCATCAGCCGCATCAGGCGTCGCACCCGTTTGCGGCCGACGGACCAGCCCTCGCGGCGCAGGAGGGCGGCCATGCGACGGCTGCCCAAGTAGGGCATATCCAGGAAGTGGCGGTCGATGGCCGCCATCAGCATCCGGTCCTCGGTGTTCTTCGGCGTGTCGTCGTTCACCGGACGGTAGTACAGCGACGACCGGCTGATGCCGACCAGGCGGCATTGCCGTGTAAGGCTCAGCGTGGGGTGGGAAATGTCGATCATGGCTCGGCGCTCCACCCGCTTCAGCGCTTGAGCCTGACGGCCAAAAAATCATTTTCGACCTTCAACTGGCCGATCTGCTTGTACAGCTCATCGACCAGCGCCTCCTTGTCCTTGTCGGCCTTCGATGGGCCCTTCTCGAATGCCGTGGCCGCTTGGTCCCGCAGCGTACGTTTCCAGGCGTTGATCATCGTCGGGTGGACGTCGTACTTCGCGCTCAGCTCGGCCACCGTCTTCTCGCCGGACAGCGCCTCCATCGCCACCTTCGCCTTGAAGGAGGCGCTGTGGTTGCGACGATTCTTGCTCATGCGGTCTTCTCCTGTCTCGCCCCAGGAGCAAAACCCAGAGCTTACCGACCTGTCCAGATTCTTGGGGCCACCTCACGGCCTATCCCGGCGAGCACGAGGCCATCATCGATCAGGCCCTCTGGGACAAGGTTCACAGCATCCTGCAGGAGAGCCCGCGCCTGCGGGCGAAGAACACCCGCCGCCAGACGCCGGCCCTGCTGAAAGGGATCATCTTCACCGAGACGGGCACAGCGATGACGCCGACGGCGACGAAGAAGGGCACGCGCCTCTACCGCTACTACGCGTCGATGGACCTGATCCGAAACCGCCCCGCCGGCGAGACTTGCGGCCCGCTGCGCTTGCCCGCCGGCATGGTTGAGGATGCCGTCATCGGCGAAATCCGCCGTATGATCCGCGCGCCCGAAGTCGCGGCGCGGACCATAAAGGCCCTTCGCGAAGAGAGCCCGACGGTCGATGAGAAGGCGGTCGTCCAGGCGCTCGGCGAGTTCGACCAGCTCTGGGCGGCGCTCTATCCGGCGGAGCAGACCCGCATCGTCCAGCTGCTGGTCGAACGGGTGACCGTCGGCGAAGACGGCATTGCCGTCGATCTGCGCCACGACGGGCTGGGCTCGGTCCTGCGTGACATGATGGCCCCCCACCAGACGGAGGCCCGCGCATGACCGACACGACGAACACCATCCGCGTCGTCATCCCCCTGACGATCCGCAAGCGGAATGGGCGGCCGAGGATCCTCCCGCCCGACGAGGTGACCTTGCGGGATGGGCGGGCGCAGGATCCGCATGTGCTGCGCGCCATCGCCCGCGCCTGGAGCTGGCGGCGGCAGTTGGAAACGGGCACCGCTTTCACTATCCAGGACATCGCGGCGGCCGAGAGGGTCTCCGACCGGTTCGTGAGCCGAATGATGCGACTCGCCTATCTGTCGCCGGAGGTGATCGAGCACCTCGTCATCAGGCGCGTGCCACCGGCGCTTTCGCTGAACGACCTCGTCGCTGTCGCCGACCGGCCTTGGGCGGAGCAGATGGACGTGGTATTCGGTTCAAAAAGATAGTACCGCCTGCTGAGAGGGGAAGCCTGCTCAGATCAAAGCAATCTCTCATTCTCGATAATTAAGGGGCAGCGTGGCACCCAGAACGGCCATTCGGGGTTCGGCCGTGCCAGACGCGCCGACCCGAGAAACATGAAGCTCGAATTTGGCCCGTGCCTTGGCTATCGTTCTGCCATGAAGATACTGGGCATCGATTTCACGAGCAGACCTTCGCGGCGCAAGCCGATCACCTGTATTGATTGCATACTCGACGACGACGCTCTGCGTACCCAGTCCTTGGAGGAGTGGCCTAACTACGATAATTTCGAGGCGGCACTGGCAAAGCCCGGTCCGTGGATTGCAGGAATCGACTTTCCTTTTGGCCAGGCCCGCCGCTTCGTTGAGACCATCGGCTGGCCCCCGTCTTGGGCCGCATACGTCCGTCATGCGGGCCAGCTCGGTCGCACTGGTTTTCGCGCGGCACTGGACGGCTATAAGGAGAACCGGATCGCCGGTGACAAAGAGCATCGCCGTGCGACCGACAAGGCCGCGGGATCAATAAGCCCGCAGAAGCTTTACGGCGTGCCGGTCGGCCTGATGTTCTTCGAGGGCGCCCCGCGCCTGCTGGCTTCCGGGGTGACCATTCCCCACCTACACGAAGGCGATCCGCAACGCATCGCCATAGAGGCCTATCCCGGTGTTCTCGTCCGCCATTTCATCGGTCGCCGTAGCTATAAGAACGACACACGGAAAAAGCAAACCACCGATCAGCACGAGGCGCGCCTCAATCTGCTGCAAGCCCTCCGCGAGGAAGCCCCAAGGCGCTACGGCTTCGGCATAATAGCACCAGACGACCTTTGCGACGACCCCGGTGCCGATCATCTCGACGCTCTGCTCTGCGCCGTCCAGGCAGCGTGGGCATGGCGGCAGCGCGATGACCGCTTCGGTGCACCCGAGACGGTCGATCGGCTGGAAGGGTGGATCGCAGACCCTCACCTCTCCGTGTCCGAACTCCCGCGTCGTCAGCTCCCATTCCGGCCCGAGGTCGTCATGGATCACACTGGAACGATCTCTGGAAAGGTCGTCGCCAATGACTGATGAGGGAAACGTCGCCATAAACTACCCGGTATTGTAGCGCGACAATTAGGAAGGCCGGTGGGCGTCAACTACGATGGCCGGTCGCCGTGATGGGATGACGATGGTGGCGCCGCGCAGCGGCGCCGGCAAGTCTAATTGTCGCCGGTCTCCGATGTAGTTGTCGCCGGGCGACAATTATCCGCGTCGGTAGTTGTCGCGGATGGTGCGGCGTCCCTGCCGACCGCGGTTCGGCGCCGGTAGCTCTCGACGTTCAACTCGAAGATCGTGGCGTGGTGGACCAGCCTGTCGATGGCGGCGATGGTCATGGCCTTGTCAGGAAAGATCCGGTCCCACTGGCCGAACGGCTGGTTGGCCGTGATCAAGAGCGACCGTCGCTCGTAGCGGGCGGCGATCAACTCGAACAGGACGCTGGTCTCGGCCTGGCTCTTTTCGACGTAGGACAGGTCGTCGAGGATCAGCAGGTCGTACTTGTCCAGCTTGTCGATGGCGCTCGCCAGGGCGAGGTCCTGCCGGGCCGTCTGGAGGCGCTGGACGAGATCGGTCGTCCTGGTGAACAGGACGCGGAACCCGTTGTCGATGAGCGTGTGGCCGAGGGCGGCGCTGAGGTGGGTCTTCCCGCCGCCGGGCGGACCGAAGAACAGCAGGTTCTTGCCCTGGTCCAGCCAGCCGTCGCCGGCAGCGAGCGCCATGACGTGGGCCTTGCTGACCATCGGCACCGCCGAGAAGTCGAAGGTGTCGAGGGTCTTGCCCGAAGGCAGCCTGGCCGCCACGAGGTGCCGCTGGATGCGCCGGCGCTCCCGTTCCGCGAGTTCGAGTTCAGCCAGCGTCGCCAGGAAACGGCTGGCGGGCCAGCCTTCCATGTCGGCGCGCTCGGCGAATTCCTCCCAGAACTGCTTGATGGTCGGCAGCCGCAACTCGGTGAGGAGCAGCGGCAGCTTGGCGATGTCAACCGAGATGCTCATCGGCCGGCTCCCGCGACGAGGATGTCGTAATCCGATGCCGACGGCAGCGCCACCGTCACGTTCGGGATCGTGCCGCCGCTAACCGGGAAGGTCATCCGCAGAAGGGCCAGGTCGGGAAGCCGTCCGTGGTCGAGATCCTCGCCCAGTCGCCGTGCCAGATCCGCCTCGCAGCCGGCGTCGTGCGCCAGGGCCAGTAGGCCGACCATGGTCCGGCAGGCGACGCGCGGGTCCATGGAGGCCATCATGGCATCCCAGGCCCGCCGGTATTCGGTCCGGGGGAACAGGTGGTCCCGGTAGACCAGGTTCTGGAAGGCCTGGGGCTTGCGTCGCAAGCTGTGGATGACGTGGCGGTAGTTGACGACGTAGCCATGGCCGTTGCCGGAGGGCGCGCGACCGCGTGGCAGGGTCAGAACGGGGGTGCCGCCGAGGAAGCCTTCAAGCCGGTCGTCGTGGATGCGCAGGCGGAGATGGTGGCCGATGAACTGCGACGGCGCCGTGTAAAAGACCCGGCGCAGGACGAAGCCGCCGGCGCTGGTCACCAGCACCCGGGCCTCTTCGTAATCCATCGTCCGGCGCGGCGGCAGGCTGCGGAGAACCGGCTTCTCGACGGCCAGCATCTCGCGGCGACGGGCATTGGCCCGCCCCACCACCTCGGCGACGAAGCGGCGGTAGGCCTCCAGATCAGGGAAGTCCCGGCTCCCGCGCAGCAGAAGGGCCTGGTCGAGAGCCCTCTTGAGGTGGCCGTTCCGGCTCTCGATAGCGCCGTTCTCGTGGGCGACGCCGCGGTTGTTGCGGCTCGCGACCATGCCGTAGTGGTCACAGAGACCTTGATGACGCTCCGTCATGTCCCGGGCGGCCTCCTTGTCGAGGTTCCGGAAGGCAGCCGACAGGCTGTCGGTGCGATGTTCGGCCGGGACACCGCCGAGGGACCACAGGGCGTTCTGGAGACCGGCGGCCAAGGCGATGAAGCTCTCGCCGCCCAGCACCACCTCGGCGTACTCCCAGCCCGAGTAGGCCAGGGTGAAATGGTAGAGCCGGTGCGCGAGCGGCGCCCCGTTGATGATCACCGCCAGCTCGGCGGCATCGGTGAAGTCCGACAAGGCCATCCGGCCGGGCGGGTTGGCCTGGCGAAAGATGACCTCCTTCTCCGGCCCCTTCAGCGCGCGCCATTCCCGAATCCGGCGCTCCAGGGTCCGCCGGCGCGACGGCCAATTCTGATCCGGATAGCGCCGCTCCAGCTCCTCGAAGATGGTGACCGCCTTCAGGCCGGGCGCGCCCTCCAGCATCGGCAGGATGTCCGTCTCCCAGACGTCCTCCAGCGGATCCTCGCGGGTGCGCCAGTGGCGATGATCCCGTTTCTGGGAAGGAAGGCGCGGGTCCCGGTCGATCCGCCGGGCCGTCCTCTCGCTGAACCCGGCCTTCGCGGCCGCGACTCGCTGCGTGTGTTGTCCTCGGTGCTTCATGTAGAGTTTCACCTGATGGTCCGTGATGTGGGTTCCAGGCACCGGCGGTCTCTTCTTGGTCGTTGAGAACCGCCAGTGTCTCCCATCACGGCCGTCGGCGGGGTCTATGAAGACCGCGCACCGCAGGGGGCGACCTCCGGCCGGGCTACGCCCGCCCTACGGTCACCCCCTGCGGCCATCGTAATTGTCGGCAGAGCGGCCATCCTGGTTGTCGCTGGGCACGGTATGGACTGAATACCGAAAGAAAAACGGCCTCGATCCACTGGGGATGCAGAATAGCAGCGTCAGCCTTTACCAGACCTTCCTTCCCGGTATCAGCAATGTGACGCTGCGGATGCGTTACTATGGACTCTACGCTTGGCTCTGCTGGACCTACGCGCAGAAGATCGGCGACACCACCCCCGAGTCCTGGAAGCGTTTCATCCGCCGAGCAGAAGCGCTTTATGCGCTGATTGCCTACTGGCACGGCGGCGAGGGCGGCGTCGCCGGCATCGAATGGGCGCAGAAAGTCTTGGACCAGAACCAGAGCGGGCTCATCGAATTTGCGCAGGCGGCGGAGCCCGGGAGCGAGAACTATTACTTGAAGCAGGCCTGGGACGCTTATGGCGCAGCCTACCGCAGCCAGTTGTTCGAGATCGGCATCTTCGATCAATCGAACGAACACGAACTCCCGTTGCCCAGTAAGGAGATCGGCGAACGGCTGGCAGCCGTCTTCGAGAGTAGCGTGGGTGAGTTGGCGAGGTCGTTCTACGACATTGTGCAACGTGGCAGCGTCACGAATGGCGAACTCGACGAGCTCCGTCCCCTCGCTCCGTCCGAGATCGCGTTCTCGGGTGAAGAGCGTGATCTCTATCACGAGATTCTTCTCGAGCCCTTCGGTCCCACCGACGGCCGAGCGCGCGCTCGCCGCGCCAGCATCCTGCTGATTCTGAAAGTCGCGGCCTTGCTCGGGCGCGAGCCCGTTCCCGAGGAGGTACGCTGGATACTCTTTGCTGGCTGCGACCAGCAAGGCCACGCACTCGATCTCGGATCGCCCGAGCTTGAGGCGCAAAGACAGCTATGGTGGGTCTATCACGCCAACGATCTCTGCCACGTCGCCTACGAGACGCTGCTCAAATTCACCCTCGACACTCTCGCCGACTACCCGGCCGGCATTGCCCTGTCACGGCTGATTCCGCTGTGCGTAGAGAGAATATTGCGGACGGCACCGGGGACGCCAGCACACTGGACCGCGTTCATCGATGCCTCGCGTCCTGCCTCGAACGCCTATGCAGCGGATGACGAGGGCTCGGAGTTCTCATTATCCCTTTCCATCATGAAGCGTGCCGGGCGGAACGACGCGAGCGTCTGTCCACCGGAGATCGCCTGGAATGCGGTGAGGCTCCTCGCCATCCTGCATAGGCGGGTGCGCGACGAAGATCGGGACATCGCCTCCGTCCTGTGTCGGTTCAATCCGGAAGCGTTTCACTCCCTGCTGACGGAAATCCGTTTTCTGGAGGCGCACGCGGGCGAGCCCTTTGAAGCGCTTCTGGGAAGACTTCTCGAACAGCGTGTCGTGCAGCGGCACTTGTGGGTCGCTCTGCAAAAACTACGGGCCGGCGATTACACGTTCCTGATTGAGCGCGATGAAGGAAAGCTCAGGCTGCGTGGAAAGGATGGGCCTGTCTTCACGAACCCGCGCCTCGGCCCCGCGATCACGTTCCTCAAAGACATCCACCTTGTCGGCGGGCAAGGGCTCACCGACTACGGAGCGGCAGCGGCGGGTGTCGCATGAAGCTCTATGAACGTTTCGCCGACAAGGAATTCCACACGAGCATCGCGACCAGTTTCGGGATCGATTTCGATGCCTATGAGAACATCGTGCTGCCGCGGCTCCGTGGCGCCGGGTGTCGCAACAATCTCGTTCTCGCCGACGGACGCATGCTCACTCATGCGCTCTGCGGCGCATCGGCACTGCCCCACCATGCAGGGCGGCTCTATACGATCAACGGTATCAGCGCGCAGGGAGCATTCCATCCGAAGCTTTTCCTGCAAGTCGGCCGCCGCCGTGGACGCCTGATCGTCAGTTCCGCGAACTTGACGACACCTGGCCTCGGCGGCAACCTCGAACTTGCCGGTATGGTCGTATCGGACGAACTGGATTCGGGCGAACAACGGCTCGTCGCTGCGGGATGGCAGTATCTCTCTCGCTTCCTAAACGGGGATCAGCAGGCGACCGCGGCCCAGGTCGAGTGGATGCTCACGCGTGCCCCCTGGCTTGCCAAGGCCACCCCGGCGACCGGCCTGGTCAGTCTCGCCGACGGAACGCTCGCTGCCCTCCTGACCACCGGGGAGAATTTGGGCATCGGCCGGCGCTTCACCGAGCTGGTGGGTGAGCCCGTCGAGCGACTGATCGTAATCAGCCCTTACTGGGATCCCAACTTGGCTGCACTTTCGTACCTGGCTGAGCGGCTCTCCCCTGGCGAAATCTCGGTTCTGCTCGAACCCGAGTGCACCGTCTTCCCGAAGTGGGCGCTCGGCGAAGTTCAGGGGGTCCGCATTTACGACCGCGGTGACTTCCGGAAAGGCCGCTTCATCCACGCCAAGGCCATCATTGCACGGACGACGACTGCCGATCATGTACTGGTGGGCAGCGCGAATTGCACGCTACCTGCGCTCGGTCATGCGGACTTCGCCGGATCGAACGAAGAGGCCTGCCTCTATCGGCGTCTCCCGCCCGGCTCCACCGTCGATGCGCTCGGCCTCGGCGCCGTACTGACGAGCGAGCGGCAACTCGATCCGGCCGCTCTACCGGACCTGGACCTCGACGAGGAGTTGCCGTTGGGCGAGCTGGCGGCTTTGAATTCAGGCAAGTTCGAGTGCCGCGTCGACACACTTACTTGGTGCCCCAGCGATGCATTCGATCCTGCAGAGAGCACCATCACTCTCCTCGATCAACACGGAAAGCCGATGCCCTGCCGTCTCTCGCCGCTCGCCAGCAGCGGCGACACCCTGCGGTTTGAGATCGGCGACACACAGGAGCGCCCGGCATTCGCACGGGCGCAGCACAAGGATGGGCGGGTCTCCGCACCATCAATCGTCACGCTGATTGATCGCCTGCGTGCGGTCGTCCGGGAAACGTCCTCCCGCCAAGCCGATAACGCACTACGGCTACTGGACGACGAGACCGAAGCGAGTCTGATGCTCCTCGATGTGCTGGGCGTTCTCGAGCGGATTGAACAGGGTGAGCGGACGGGCAAGGAACCCATATCGATCCCGAAGACGCGCAAAGACGAGCCAAGCAACGCTGCGTATACGACGCTCAGCTACGAGCAGTTCATCGCAGGGCGAAGGCCGCGAACGGAAAACCAGCTGCCCCACAATAGCCTCGCCGGAAGCGATGTCTCCATCGTCCGCAACTTCCTCAACCGGGTGATCGGCCTCGGTGCAGTTGATCAGGATGATGAAGAGGAGGGAGCTCCGCTGCCGGCAGGGGCATTCGACCTCGGCGATGAGACCGGCGACGGCCAAGCTGCGCTAGATGCCGGCGAAGATTTCGACACCGAGAAGACCCGCCGTGAGGAAGAAGAGCGCGAGCGGGCGGAGCATCGAAAGGCGGCGGCAGCAAAGAAGGCAACGAAGGATCAGATCGTCGCCGCTGTAACGGCTTTCAGCAAGCGAATTAGAGAACGCAAGGAAAGCGGAGCTCTTGATATTCACGACGTCATTCGCCTACGGGCGCTGCTGATGATCATCTGCACGGCCGCCCTTCCGGTCGCTGCAACGAAGATTTCCAAAGCCAAGGGATTGCGGTTACAGGTCTTGCCTTCCCTTCGGAAGGCGATCCGAATAGCTGGCCGATAGTGATCGGCCGCGCTCTCTTTGAGCTCTTCGGCGGCAACAACCCCGGCATCCGGCACCTCTACCTGACCGGGGAACACGATCAGATCCCCGACGACATCTTGGAATGCTGGGCTACCTGTTATTGGTGCTTGCAGGCCTGCCTCACAGCACCAGTCGCGCCCCGCGAGCGGGAACGCCTCAGGCGCTACGTCAAGCCGCTTGCCGAACTCGCCTATCTCTTGACGCTGCCGACCAAGGCGGAACTGCTGAGCTCGGATGTTATCGACCTCATGAGCGCTATGAGCGAGGCCTATGGGAAGCGGCTGGGGATCGAAGAAGCAACGATCGCACGGGAACATCGAGCGATGGTGGAAGCGCTTTTCTCCAAGGGTGCGCGCCCTGAGGTCACGGTTGTCCAGTGACCATTGGAAGATCTTACCGCCTGGTGGGTACCCGTCGCGGGGCCTGGTGAATAAGGTTTGCGGGGAGCAGGTCATTTTCGCTGCATAACGCCTACTTCGCGTTCTCGGGATGACCTCGGAAACCGGAAGAACGCCCGCTGAATACATTGTTCAGCGACCTGCAAAACTCCCTGGAAAAGTTGGTTCTTGCAAAGCCGAACCGGGACGGACGAGGTTCGCTCGGTTAGAGACGGAGGGCCGTTCAGAGACGGAAATTCGGCCCGGCGCCAGTCTCCGAGGTTCGGCCGCCTCGGCTAAACGCCTTTGAAACAAAAAGAAAAAGGCCCCCAACGGGAGCCTCATCTCGGGTTCGCTACAGGATAATGGCGGAGAGGGTGGGATTCGAACCCACGGTCCCCGTGAAGGGACAACGGTTTTCGAGACCGCCCCGTTCGACCGCTCCGGCACCTCTCCGCACTGAAAAGGCCGCAGATTTTTGCGTCGGTCGCTTGCGGGAGGCCGATACATAACGTAAGCTCCGATCCCACGCAACAGGGGCGTCGAAAAATTTTCACGATACCCCCACGCGGCCCGTTCAACCCCCGGGGCTCTTACGGACACGCCGTCGCACACCGGCCGAAAACGCCGGTTAAAGCGGCCTCCAGACGCCCGCCTGAAAAAGCCCGATACGGGCATTGACAGGCGCGGCGGCGTCTGTATATTTCCCGGCTCCATCCGCGGGGCCTCGCTCCGCCCACGTTTCAGTCAAGGTTGCACCACCATGTTCGCAGTCATCAAGACCGGCGGGAAGCAGTACAAGGTCGCTCAGGACGACGTCATCGCCATCGAGAAGCTCGGCTCCGAGGCGGGCGAGTCCGTCACGTTCGACACCGTGCTGATGGTCGGCGACAAGGTCGGCGCCCCGATCGTGGACGGCGCGTCCGTGACGGGCGAGGTCCTCAAGCAGTTCCGCGACGACAAGGTCATCGTCTTCAAGAAGAAGCGCCGCCAGAACTACCGTCGCAAGAACGGCCACCGCCAGCACAAGACCCTGGTCAAGATCACCGGCATCACCGGCTGATCCCAGGGCCCGACAGTTCAGGTTAAGGAGAGCACGGTATGGCTCATAAAAAGGCAGGCGGTAGCTCCCGTAACGGGCGCGATACCGCCGGTAAGCGCCTCGGCGTGAAGAAGTTCGGCGGCGAGAAGGTCATCGCCGGCAACATCATCATCCGTCAGCGCGGCACCAAGTGGCACCCGGGCGAGGGTGTCGGCCTGGGCCGTGACTACACCATCTTCGCCACCCGCGACGGCAACGTGTCGTTCCGCAAGGGGTGGAA
Source organism: Caenispirillum salinarum (assembly GCF_044803115.1). Taxonomy (GTDB): domain Bacteria; phylum Pseudomonadota; class Alphaproteobacteria; order Rhodospirillales; family Rhodospirillaceae; genus Caenispirillum; species Caenispirillum salinarum_A. The sequence goes on from NZ_CP085224.1 coordinate 4,575,051, forward strand.
GGGCCGCGTCTTCGTGTCCGTGGACGCGCCGCAGGCTTAAGGACCCGCTCCAGGGCCCTGACCTGGCGGACCATTAAGATAAAGAGGGGAACGGATCGCACCGTTCCCCTCTTTTCGTGTTTGTTGAAAGCTGATCCCGTCATGAAGTTCCTCGACCAGGCCAAGATCTATCTGCGCAGCGGCAACGGCGGCAACGGCTGCGTCTCGTTCCGCCGCGAGAAGTTCATCGAGTTCGGCGGACCCGACGGCGGCGACGGCGGACGCGGCGGCGACGTTGTCTTCGAGGCCGCCGGCAACCTCAACACGCTCATCGATTTCCGCTATCAGCAGCACTTCAAGGCCGAGCGCGGCATCGACGGCATGGGCCGCGACCGCCACGGCCGCGGCGGCAAGGACATCGTCATCAAGGTGCCCGTCGGCACCCAGATCATGTCCGACGACAAGGACGAGGTCCTGGCCGACATGATCCGCCCCGGCCAGCGCGTGACCCTGCTGCGCGGCGGCAACGGCGGGTTCGGCAACGCCTACTTCAAGTCCTCCACCAACCAGGCCCCGCGCCATGCGAATCCGGGCCAGGAAGGGCAGGAGATGTGGGTGTGGCTGCGCCTCAAGCTCATCGCCGACGCCGGTCTGGTGGGCCTGCCCAACGCCGGCAAGTCCACGTTCCTGTCCGCCGTCACCCGCGCCCGCCCCAAGGTGGCGGACTATCCGTTCACCACGCTGCACCCCAACCTCGGCGTCTGCTACACGGCGGGGCAGGAATTCATCATCGCCGACATCCCCGGCCTGATCGAGGGCGCGAGCGAGGGTGCCGGCCTCGGCACCCGGTTCCTGGGGCATGTGGAGCGCTGCGGCGTGCTGCTGCACCTGATCGACGGCACGGACTACGACAACGTGGCCGAGCACTACCGCACCATCCGCCACGAGTTGGAGGAATACGGCGACGGCCTGGCCGACAAGCCCGAGATCATCGCCATCAGCAAGACCGACGCCCTGATCCCCGAGATCGTGGACGAGTTGAAGGACGCGCTGGCCGCCGAGAGCGGGCAGAGCCGCGACTCCATCTTCGCCATCAGTTCGGTGGCGCGCGACGGGCTGGACCCGGTGCTGAAGAAGATGCTCGGCTACGCGCTGGAGGCCCGCGCCGCCCGCCACGCCGAAATGGCCGCCGAGGCCGGCGAGGACCTGGAGGCGGAGGACGAGGCCGAGTCGCGCGACCACGACGGCGACTCGGCGCAGCAGGAGACCGGCGGATGGCATCCCTGACCGACGGCGACTCGGCGCTGCCCGCCACGGCGGGCGCCGGCTCCCCGCTGGCCGAGGCCAAGCGGGTGGTGGTCAAGATCGGCTCCGCGCTGCTGGTGGACGAAAAGCGCGGCGAGGTGCATCGCGCCTGGCTTGAAACCGTCGCCGCCGACATCGCCGCCATGAAGGCGCGCGGGCAGGAGGTGGTGGTGGTGACCTCGGGCTCCATCGCCGTGGGGCGCCGCCACCTGGGCCTGCCGCGCGGCGGGCTTCGGCTTGAGGAAAAGCAGGCCGCCGCCGCCACCGGCCAGGGCCGACTCGCCCACGCCTACCAGGAAACCTTCGCGGGCCACGGCATGACGGCCGCCCAGGTGCTGCTGACCATCGGCGACACGGAAGACCGTCGCCGCTACCTCAACGCGCGCAACACCATGGACACCTTGCTGCGCTACGGCGCGGTGCCGGTTGTCAACGAGAATGACACGGTCGCAACCACGGAAATCCGCTTTGGCGACAACGACCGCCTGGCCGCCCGCGTCGGCATGATGATCGGCGCCGACGCGCTGGTGCTGCTGTCGGACATCGACGGCCTCTATACCGCCGACCCCAAGACGGTGGAAACGGCCGAGCTGATCCCCGAGGTGCGCGACCTGACGCCCGAGATCGAGGCCATGGCCGGCGAGGCCCGGCCCGGTGTGGGCACCGGCGGCATGGTCACCAAGCTGATGGCGGCGCGCATCTGCATGGGCTCGGGCACCCGCATGGCGATCGCGCTGGGCAAGCCGCACCACCCGATCAACCGGCTGGAGGAGACCGGGCGTTGCACTTGGTTCCTGCCCAAGGACACGCCGCGCACCGCCCGCAAGACCTGGATCGCCGGCCGCCTTCGCCCGGCCGGCACGCTGCATGTGGACGACGGCGCGGCGCGGGCCCTGCGCGATGGGCGCTCGCTGCTGCCGGCGGGCATCACCGCCATCGAGGGCACCTTCGAGCGCGGCGACGCAGTGCTCATCAAGGATTACGACGGGGCCGTGCTGGGCAAGGGGCTGGTCGCCTACAACTCGCACGACGCCAGCCTGATCGCCGGCCACAAAACGGCGGACATCTTCGAGTTGCTCGGCTACCGTGGCCGCGACGAGATGATCCACCGCGATGATTTGGTACTGGATGTTTGACTCCGGGCGACGCTCAACTCTGGTAAGTTGTCGCCCGGCAAGGCCGACCGGCCGCCGCGCCTGATGGCGCGTCAGGCTGCGTGCCGCATGAACGCAGCGATGCCGATTGAAATCGTCATCGCACAACGACCACAAGGGATAAGGGCGCCATGGCTTCCACCGACGTGCTTTCCGACCGCGACGCCTCGGGCGTCGATGTCCGCGACCTGATGGCCGACATCGGCCGCCGCGCCAAGGCCGCGGCCCTGGTTCTCGCGCGCACGCCGTCGGGGCCGAAGGATGCCGCGCTGAAGGCCGCCGCCTCCGCCCTGCGCTCCGGCGTCGCCGAAATCCAGGCCGCCAACGCGCTGGACATGGACGCCGGCCGCGAGAAGGGGCTGACGGCCGCCATGCTCGACCGCCTGGAACTGACCGACGCCCGCATCGAGGGCATGGCCCAGGGGCTGGAGGCCATCGCCGCGCTGCCCGATCCCGTGGGGTCGGTGATGGCGGAGTGGGACCGGCCCAACGGGCTCAAGCTCCAGCGCGTGCGCGTGCCGCTGGGCGTCATCGGCGTCATCTATGAAAGCCGCCCCAACGTCACCGCCGATGCCGGTGCGCTCTGCCTGAAGTCGGGCAATGCGGTGGTGCTGCGCGGCGGGTCGGAGAGCTTCCATTCCTCGCGCGCCATCCTGGCCTGCCTGCGGCAGGGGCTGGAGGCCGCCGGCCTGCCCGCCGACGCCATCCAGATGGCACCCACCACCGACCGGGCCTTCGTCGGCGCGATGATCACGGCGACGGACTTCATCGACGTCATCGTCCCGCGCGGCGGCAAGAGCCTGATCCAGCGGCTGTCGGCGGAAAGCCGCATCCCCATGTTCAAGCACTTGGACGGCATCTGCCACACCTACGTCCACGCGAGCGTCAAGCCGGACCTGGCGCGCGAGGTGGTGGTGAACGCCAAGATGCGCCGCACGGGCATTTGCGGCGCCACCGAGACCCTTCTGGTGGACCGGGCGCTGGCGGAAAGCCTGCTGCCGCAGCTCGTGGGCGACCTGATCGACGCCGGCTGCGAGGTGCGCGGCGACGAGACGACGCGCAAGGCTGACGATCGCGTCGCCGCCGCCGGGGAACTGGACTGGCAGACGGAATACCTTGACGCCATCATCAGCGTGAAGGTGGTGGACGGCATCGACGACGCCATCCGCCACATCAACACCTACTCCAGCCAGCACACCGAATCGATCCTCACCGAGGACGCCGCGGCGGCGGAGCGGTTCATGAACGAGGTCGACAGCGCCATCGTCATGCACAACGCCTCCACCCAGTTCGCCGACGGCGGCGAGTTCGGCATGGGCGCGGAGATCGGCATCTCCACCGGCAAGCTGCACGCGCGTGGCCCGGTGGGCGTGGAGCAGCTGACGACCTTCAAGTACAAGGTGCGCGGCGAGGGCCAGTGCCGGCCGAAGTGACGTGTGCCCGCCCTCGCGGTGCCGCCGATCCGCGCGATCCGCTGCCGGCCTACGGCGACCGGCGGCGGGTGCGCGTCGGCCTGCTGGGCGGGTCCTTCAACCCGGCGCACGACGGCCACCGCTACATCTCGTTGGAGGCACTGAAGCGCCTGGACCTGGACGAGGTCTGGTGGCTGGTCAGCCCGCAGAACCCGCTGAAATCCTCGCGCGGCATGGCGCCGCAGACGGAGCGGGCGGACGGGGCGCGCATGGTGGCGGCGCATCCGCGCATCCGCGTGACCACCATCGAGTCGCGGCTCGGCACCCGGTATACCGCCGACACGCTCCGGGTGTTGCGCCTGCGGTATCCGCTTGCCCGGTTCGTCTGGATCATGGGCGCGGACAACCTGGTGCAGATTGATCGCTGGCGGCGGTGGTCATCGATCTTTCGCACGCTGCCCGTTGCCGTCTTCGACCGTTCGCCCTATTCTTATCAGGCGTTGGCGAGCAAGGCGGCGCGGCGATTCGCCAGGGATCGGCTGCCGTTACGGAAGGCGCCGGTTCTTGCGGGAACCAGGGCCCCGGCGTGGGTCTTTCTTCCCATTCGCCGACATCCCCAATCCGCCACCGCAATCCGCGCCGGCCGGCATGGTGCCGGCGGCTCCCCGGGAGGGTCCCGCGGGGCCACTGGTCACGGCGCGCACCGTTTTGCCAATGGAGCGAAACCATAAAACCTGACCCGCATGCGCCCATCGACCCGGCGGAAGTGGTCGACCTGGTCGAGACGTCCCTCGACGATGACAAGGCCGAGGACATCACTGTCATCGCCCTTGCCGGTAAATCCTCCATCGCCGAATACATGGTCATTGCGTCCGGCCGCAGCTCGCGGCAGGTCGGGGCCATGGCCGACCACCTGGCGGAGAAGCTGAAGGCCCTGGGCCTCGGCGTCACCGTCGAGGGCAAGGCCGCCGGCGACTGGGTCCTGCTGGATGCCGGGGACGTCGTGGTTCACCTGTTCCGGCCCGAGGTTCGCGCCTTCTACAATCTGGAAAAGATGTGGGGCGTGGCGCCGCCGGCGCGCGCCATGGCGCCGTCCGCGGGCTCGTTCGCGCCCTCGCCGGCGTGAGGCCCTGACCGCCGCCGCCTCCGCGACCGGGTCCTTTGCCGGGGCTCAGGACGGACAGGGGCGGCGGGCTGACCGGAAACGGATGACACCGACCCGATGAAGCTGATGCTCGCCGCCGTGGGGCGCGCGAAGAAAGGCCCCGAGCGCGCCCTGTTCGAGCAGTACGCGAGCCGCCTGAAGCTTCCCCTCGACCTGCGCGAGGTGGAGGAAAAGCGGCCCGTGTCCGGCCCCGAACGCAAGGCGCGCGAAGCCGACCTTCTGCTGGCCTGCGTGCCGGCGGGCGCGGTGGTGGTGGCGCTGGACGAGCGCGGCAAGACCCACGGGTCGGAAGCCTTCGCCAAGGTCTACGGCGGCTGGCTGGAGCGTGGCGCGCCCTGTGTCGCGTTCCTCATCGGCGGTGCGGACGGCCACGGCGACGCGGTGCGCGCGCGGGCTGACGCGCTTCTGTCCCTCTCCCCCATGACCTGGCCCCACATGCTGGTCCGCGCCATGCTGGCCGAGCAGTTGTTCCGGGCGCAGAGCATCCTGGAGGGGCACCCGTATCATCGGGCGTGAGGATGCTTGTTGTGATAGCGTTACGGCGCCGCTGGAGGCAACTGCATTTGTAGGCGGCCCGCTGAGTAGATCGTTACGATGTGGGAACATTATCGAGGCGGCCGCTTGTAAAGATTTCGCCTTGAGCTAAATTCGTTGGCGGGCACCCCGGTGACGCCTCTGCTTAGCACGCGCCCGGGGTACATTTTTGCCTGTTTCCTGGCGCAAGCTTATCAGCTTGCACAACTCCGGCAAGAAAATGTGCCCGCTGGCGCAGCCTGCGCACCCCTCCCCTTCCTTTCCCCGGTGGAACTCCCGGCTGGTTCGCTCTATTTATGGGGCAGCCGTTGACACCCGTTGTTTCAGCCGATGAGGGACCGATGACCGCTGCCACCGACCGCCGCCCGCCCAAGCCCGTCGTCCTGTGCATCCTGGACGGCTGGGGCCACCGCGAGGAGCGTGAGGACAACGCCATCGCCCTCGCCAAGACCCCCAATTGGGACCGCCTCGTGGCCTCGTGCCCCAAGGCGCTGGTGGAGACCTCGGGCAATGCCGTGGGGCTGCCGGAAGGACAGATGGGCAACTCCGAGGTGGGGCACATGAACATCGGCGCCGGGCGCGTCGTCATGCAGGACCTGCCGCGCATCGACAGCGCCATCGAGGACGGCTCGTTCTTCTCCAACCCCGAACTCACCGCCTTCATCGACGCGCTGAAGACAACCGGCGGCACCGCCCATCTCATGGGCCTCATGAGCCCCGGTGGCGTGCACAGCCACCAGGACCACATGGTCGCGCTGGCCAAGGCCTGTTCCGAGGCCGGCGTAAAGGTGCGCGTCCATGCCTTCATGGACGGCCGCGACACCCCGCCGGAAAGCGGCAAGGATTTCCTCGCCAGGTTCCTGAAGGATATCGACGGGCTGGCCGGCGTCTCGGTCGCCACGGTCTCCGGGCGCTACTTCGCCATGGACCGCGACAACCGCTGGGACCGCGTGCAGAAAGCCTATGACGCCATCGTGGACGGCACCGGCGCCACGCACCCCGATGCGCTGGAACTCGTTGGCTCCTCCTACTCCGACGGCAAGACCGACGAATTCATCGTGCCGGCCATCATCGGCGATTACGCCGGGGCGAAGGACGGCGACGGCGTGCTGTTCGCCAACTTCCGCGCCGACCGCGCCCGCGAGATCACCCAGGCGCTTCTCGACGAAGGCTTCGACGGCTGGGCGCGCAGCCGCGTGGTGGACTTCGCCGCCGCCGCCGGCATGACGGAATACTCCAAGGCGCATACCAAGTGGCTGACGGCCCTGTTCCCGCCCGAGACCCTGACCGGCATCCTGGGCCAGGTGGTCGCCGACGCGGGCCTCAAGCAGCTCCGTATCGCCGAGACCGAGAAATACGCCCACGTCACCTTCTTCCTGAACGGCGGCGAAGAGACGGTCTACCCCGGCGAGGAACGCATCCTGGTGCCCAGCCCCAAGGTCGCCACCTACGACCTGCAGCCGGAAATGAGCGCCCCCGAGGTCACCGACAAGCTGGTCGAGGCCATCGAGGGCGGCAGCTTCGACCTGATCGTGGTCAACTTCGCAAACGGCGACATGGTCGGCCACACGGGCATGCTGGACGCCGCCATGAAGGCCGCCGAGACCGTGGACATGAGCCTCGGCCGCCTGGAAGAGGCGCTGAAGAAGGCGGGCGGCACCATGATCGTCACCGCCGACCACGGCAACGCCGAGATGATGCGCGACCCCAAGACGGGCGCGCCGCACACCGCCCATACCATCGGCAAGGTGGATGCGGTGCTGGTCAACGGGCCGGAGGGGGTCGACAGCCTGTCCGACGGCCGCCTGGCCGACCTGGCGCCCACCATTCTGGCGCTCATGGGTCAGCCGCAGCCCGCCGAGATGACCGGCCACTCGCTCATCGGCCGCACCGGCAGGGCCGCCGCCGCCGAGTGATCCGCCGCGTCCGGCCGCTTGCTGTGGCCGGACGCCGTTCCTGTTCCTGTGGGAGGGCCCGTGCCCCTGCTCCCGCGCCTCACCCGCCCGGCGCTCGGCGTCGCCCTCGCCGCCCTGATGCTTTTCGGGGGCGGCGGCGGGTGGTCCGTGCCGGCAGCGCGGGCGGCGCAGGACGGACCGCTCCTGCCGCCGCCGCCGGACACCGACGAGACCCGCACCCACGAAGAGCTGGAGCAGATCCGCCGCAAGCTCGAGGAAAGCCGGGCGCAGGAGAAAACCCTTTCCCGGAAGGCGCAGAGCCTCAACGTCGAGGTACGGTCCCTGCGCGATCGCCTGGTCGCCGCCGCCGCCAAGGTGCAGGACTACGAGGAAAGCCTGTCCTATCTGGAAACCCGCCTGCGCGACCTCCAGCGCGAGGAAACGGCCCTGCGCGACGGTCTGGCGGAGCGGCGCGAGCAGATGGCCAAGGTGCTGACCGCCCTGCAACGGCTGTCGTGGCGGCCCAAGGAAACGCTCCTCATGCAGCCGGCGCCGGCAGAGGACACGGTGCGCTCGGCCCTGCTGCTGCGCTCGGCCGTGCCGGCCCTGGCCCGTGAAGCCGAAGCCCTGCGCGCCGACCTGGTCGCGCTTGAAGAGGTGGAGACCGCCATCGCCGCCCAGCGCGACGAGATCGCCGGCCTGGGCGCGGAGTTCGAGGCCGAGCACGCCCGCCTGCAGACCCTGGTGGGGGAAAAGGCCCGGCTCATGGAGAACACCTCGCAGCGCTCCGAACAGGCCGCCCGTCAGGCCCGCGACCTGGCGGAAGAGGCCGAGAGCATGAAGGAGTTCCTGGCGACGCTAGCCGAGGAGCGCCGCAAGCGCGAGGCGGAACTGGCGCGCCAGCGGGAGTTGGCCCTGGCCCGCCAACTGGCGGCCCTGGCCGGCCCCAAGCCGGCGACGCCCGACGAACGCCGCGTCGCCATGCCCGCCGCCAAGCCGCAGCCGCCGCAGACACCGCGCACCGCCGCGGCCAGCGGCGGCGTGGTGCCGCCTCCGCCGCGACCGGCCGCGCCCGCCTCTCCGCCGGCGCAAACCGCGTCACGCCCGGCGGCCGCCGACATCAAGCCGGTGGCCCTGCGGCCGCTGGAAAGCATGCGGGGCGCCATGCCCCTGCCGGCGCGCGGGCGCATCATCACCAGCTTCGGCGACGAACTGACGCCGGGCAATTCCTCGCGCGGGATGGTGGTGGAAACCCGCGCCGGCGCCACCGTGGTGGCCCCTGCCGACGGCGTGGTGGCGTTTTCCGGCCCCTTCCGCGGCTACGGGCATCTCTTGATCCTTGAACACGCCGACGGCTATCATACATTGCTCTCAGGAATGGCGCGCATCGACGCGCAGGTCGGGCAGCGCCTGCTGGCGGGAGAGCCCGTCGGATTGATGGATGGGGCCGAAACCCCGTCCCTTTATGTAGAACTCCGCCGGGACGGCCAGCCGATCAACCCCATGCCCTGGCTCACGGCGAACAAAGGCAAAATCAGCGGATGAAGCGTAAACTAGCGATTGCGGCGACCGCCCTGGCCTTCCTCTCGGTCGGCGTGCCCACGCCGCAGGCCGCGGAAACGCCCGACAACACCGAAGAAACCTATCGCCTGCTGGACCTGTTCGGCGACGTGTTCGAGCGCGTGCGCCGCGACTACGTCGAAGAGGTCGGCGACCAGGAACTGATCGAGGCGGCCATCAACGGCATGCTGACGGACCTGGACCCCCACTCCAGCTACCTGAACGCCGACAACTTCAAGGACATGCAGGTCCAGACGCGCGGCGAGTTCGGCGGCCTGGGCATCGAGGTCACCATGGAGAACGGCCTGATCAAGGTCGTGTCCCCCATCGACGACACGCCGGCCTTCCGCGCCGGCCTGCAGCCCGGCGACCTGATCACCCACATCGGCGATGAAGAGGTCATCGGCCTGTCGCTGCAGGACGCCGTCGACAAGATGCGCGGCCCGGTCGACACCGACCTGACCCTGACCATCCGCCGCGACGACCAGGAGCCCTTCGAGGTCACCCTGACGCGCGCCATCATCGAGATCCGCTCTGTGCGGTCGCGCCGCGAGGGCGACATCGGCTACCTGCGCGTGACCTCGTTCAGCAACAAGACCTTCGACACGCTGGAAGAGGCCGTCGAGCAGTTGAAGGAGGAGATCGGCCCCGAGAACGTCAAGGGCTGGGTCCTCGACCTGCGCAACAACCCGGGCGGCCTGCTCGACCAGGCGGTGGCGGTGTCCGACGCCTTCCTGGAAAGCGGCGAGATCGTCTCCACCCGCGCCCGCGACGCCGACGAAACCCAGCGGTTCAACGCCCGCGAGGGCGACCTGACCGATGGCAAGCCCATCGTCGTGCTGATCAACGACGGCTCCGCCTCGGCATCCGAAATCGTCGCCGGCGCGCTGCAGGACCACCGCCGCGCAATCGTGCTGGGCACCAAGAGCTTCGGCAAGGGCTCGGTGCAGACCATCGTCCCGCTGCCGGGCCACGGCGCCATGCGGCTGACCACGGCGCGCTACTACACGCCGTCCGGCCGCTCCATCCAGGCGCTGGGCATCGAGCCGGACATCCGCGTCAAGCAGGCGGTGATCGAGGAAATCGACCGCACCTTCCCGCGCCGCAGCGAAGCCACGTTGCGCGGCGCGCTCGACCTGCCGCAGAACCCGCAGGAAGACGCCGTGCCCGAAAGCGAGGCCGAGGATCAGGCCGTCGAGGCCGATGGCGAGGAGGAGGTCCGTCCCGAGGACTACCAGCTCACCCGGGCGCTGGACCTGTTGCGCGGTCTGGCGCTCTACGACGGGCGCCAGGGCTGACTTCGCCCTGCTAACAGGCTAAGATGCGAGACCGGCGCGGGGCTTGACAGCCGCCGCGCCGGTCGAGCGAAAGGACCCTGCCCATGGCTCTCAACCTCAAGAGCCTCTTCAGCCGCAAGAAAAAGACCGTCGCCGAGGACGGCGAGGAACCGTTCTTCACCGGCGCCACGCTTGGGCCGGGGCTGGATGACGGCCTGGCCCATGACGATGCCGGTGCGCCCGAGGGTGACGCCGGCGCCGCCGGCAACGGAGCCGCAGACCAGCCGCGCGATTTCGCCGACATCCTGGAAGACGAGGACTGGGGCGACGACCTGGAGGACGACGACGACGTCCTCGGGCACGGCGCCCGCAAGCGCAAGCGCCTGGCCATGCTGGCCGGTGTCGGCGTGGTCGCGGCGCTGATCGCGGGCGGCGCGGCGTGGTGGATGCTGACGGGCGACGAGGCCGCCGAGGGTTCCCGCATGGCCGAGGCCGGAGTGGCGACCCCGGAGCCGACGGCGCCCATCGGTTCGGGCAGCAGGGTCAGCCTTCCCATGCCCGCCGCACCGGGCCTGGATGACGTGCGCGAGAGCGGTGCGCAGGACGACGCTCAGAGTGCCGACGCCGGCGCAAAGACCGACACGGGCGCGGTGCTCGACCCGACCGCCGCCACCGACAAATCCATCGCCCGCCGTCCCTGGCTCGCCGAGGATGGCGGCTCCGCCCCCGCGCGCGAGGCCGGGGACGCGCCTCAGGCGCAGACCGCCGAGGCCCCGGCCGAGGCCGGCGATGCCGGCACGGCCGATGCCGCCGCCGAAACCGCCGCCGCCACCGATCAGCCCGCAGAGGACCGCGGCGAGGCGGCCTCTGCCGCCGAGGACACCGCTCCCGCCGCCGAGACCTCCGGCGAGACGCAGACGGCGGCCGCCCCCGCCACCGCGCAGCCGCCGGCGCTGGCCGAGATCGACGAACCGCGCATTCCCGACACCCGCGACGCGCGCCCCACGCCGACCTACGACGAACTGCCCGCCGTGCCCGAGGACGACATGGAGCCCCTGCGCGAGGCCCCCGTCGCCGCCCTGACGCGCGAAACGCCGGCGGGCCCCATGCCCATTCCCGCGCCCGACGGCCGAAAGGCGTGGAGCACCTATGCCAAGCCCTTCGAGGCGCCGCCGGGCCGGCCGCGCGTCGCCATCGTGGTCACCGACCTGGGCATGCGCCCCGCCGCCACCACGGCCGCCATCGAGAAGCTGCCGCCGGGCGTGACGCTCGCCTTCAGCCCCTACGGCTTCGACCTGCCTGAAAGCATGTCACAGGCGCGCGAAGCCGGGCACGAGGTGATGCTGACCCTGCCCATGGAAGGCCGCGGCTTTCCGGCCAACGATCCGGGACCGCTCGGGCTCAACACCCTGCTGCCCGTCAACGACAACCTGATCCGCCTGAACACGCTGATGACCAAGGGCATCGGCTACACCGGCCTGATCGGCCGCGACGGCGCCGCCCTGACCGCCAACACGGAAATCATGGCGCCGGTGCTGGAAGCCATCGGCCGCGCCGGCCTTCTGTACGTGCAGCCGGCGTCGGGCGTGCAACTGGCCAGCGCCTCCGGCCCGGCCGCCGTGGCCCCGCCGACGGCGCGGGTCGACCTCAAGCTGGACGAGCGCCTGTTCCGCGACGCCATCGACGCCCGACTCAAGGCCCTGGAAACCATCGCGCGCGAGCGCGGCAGCGCGGTTGCGGTGATCGAGCCGACGCCGCTGGGCTACACCGCCCTGCGCGAGTGGCTGCAGACCCTGCCGCAAAAGGGGCTGGCCCTGGCGCCGGTTTCCGCCGTCGTCCGGCCCTGAGCCGTCGCTCCGCCCGCTCCACCATCCCCCGCTTCGCAGACCGGAAAGGCCGCCATGACCGCTACCGCCGCCGACAAGAACGCCCTGCCCTACCGCAAATGCGCCGGCGTCATGCTGATGAACGACCGGGGCGAGGTGTTCGTCGGCCGCCGCAAGGACACGCCGGACGCCTGGCAGATGCCCCAGGGCGGCATCGACAAGGGCGAGGACGCGCGGGCGGCGGCGCTTCGCGAGATGCACGAGGAAATCGGCACCGACAAGGGCGAGATCGTGGCGGAAACCGAGGGCTGGCTGCGCTACGACCTGCCCGACCACCTGATCGGCAAGGTCTGGAAGGGCAAGTACCGGGGGCAGGAGCAGAAGTGGTTCCTGGTGCGCTTCACGGGCACCGATGCCGACATCGACATCGCCACCGATCATCCTGAGTTCGATGCCTGGAAATGGGCGCCGGTGGACGACCTGCCCGCGATGATCGTCGAGTTCAAGCGCCCCATCTACGAACAGTTGGTGGCGGAACTGGGCCCGCTGGTTCGCCGGGGCTGAGGCCTTCGCGCAACAGGTCGCGGTATTTTTAGGAAAATCATACTTTTGGCATAGCCCCAGCCGATTGACGGGACGCCTGCGCGCCGTATCATCCTTTCGTGTGATGGCCGTCACGAAGGGGATCCGTCGGGCGGCCGTCGCGTGATCGATGGGCGCCGTGTTCGTGCGGTGCCCGTGGCCGGGCCCCGCGCGGGGACGGAAGAACGGTCCGGCCCGACCGGTGAAGACGGCGGAACGCGCGCAGCACGCGCCCGACGCCGTGGCACCGGCCTGCCAGAGAGACCGCATGACCAGCACCCGACACGCTTCCCTCTTGCGCCACCACCGCGTCGGCCTCGTCGTCCTGGCCGGCACCGTTGCCGCCCTCTACGGCGCCGTTGCCATGGCCGTTCTGGCGCCGGAGATGGCCGGACGCCCCGCCGGCGGCGTGTTGTCGACCGGGCTGTCGAGCCCCGTTCCGGCGCTCCGCTACGACGTGGTCAGCACGGGGCCCGGCGGCGGCGCCTCCCATGGCAGCGAAACCCGCGTCATCCGGCCCGCCGTCATGAGCCGCCTGCTGTTCGGTGCCCCCTCGACCCGCGACGCCGTTGCCGGCCTGCCCGAGGCACCGCACGTGGAGGCGCCCTCGGTGGCCGAGGCCCGCGCGCTTTACGACGAGCTTGGCTATCGCCTGGCCCATGTGGCCGACGGTCGCATGGGCGTGCCGCGCGTCTACTTGGCCGCCGTGCCCGAGGACCTGGCGAGCCTGCGCGACGTGGACGCGCGCAAGAGCGTCTTCCTGCGGACCGTGCTGCCGCTGGTGCTGCGTGTGAACGAGGAGATCGCAGCCGACCGCGCGCGCGTGGAGCGCATCGAGGCTCATCGCCGCGGCGGCGGCGGCGTCGGCCCCGAGGACGAGGCGTGGCTCGCCGACCGCGCCGCCTGGTACAAGCTGGAGACGGTGGACATCCCGGTCCTGCTCGCACGCATGGATGTCCTGCCGCCGTCGCTGGCCCTTGCCCAGGCGGCGGAGGAAAGCGGCTGGGGCACCTCGCGCTTCGCCCGCGAGGGCAACGCGCTGTTCGGCCAGTGGACCACCGACCCCGGCGTGAAGGGCCTGGTGCCGCTCGCCCGCGCCGACGACGCCACCCACCGCGTGCGTGCCTTCGACCGCCTGCTGGACGCGGTGCGCGCCTATGCCCGGAACCTGAACACCCATCCCGCCTACGCCGAACTGCGCGCAGCCCGCCGCGCCGCTCGCGCCGCCGGCGAGCCCGTGGACGGCGAGGCCCTGGCGGCGACGCTGCACAGCTACTCCGAACGGGGGCAGGACTATGTGGACACGCTGCTTCTGATCATGCGGGCGAACAAGCTGGCGACGCTGGACCGCGTGCGGCTGGGCACGCAGGTGGCCCGCGGCTCCTGAGGGACCGACCGGCGCGGGGCGCTTTGCCGGCAAGCCGTTAAGCGCCTTTGACGGCTGAAAAAATGCCGGGAAAATTTCGTGCAATGGGGTGTTGCATAAGGGGCGGGCTCTTTATATAGTGCCGGCCTTCCAGGCGGGGAGAACGGAGTGTTCTTTCCAGCCCCCAAGTGCGGAGGGATGGCCGAGCGGTCGAAGGCGCACGCCTGGAAAGTGTGTATACCCTAACCGGGTATCGAGGGTTCGAATCCCTCTCCCTCCGCCACTTCCTTTCTTTCACGGCCCGGCGTGTCTCCGGCAGGTCCGACATCCGTCCGCCGACGGACCCGATGGCGGTGTTGTGCGTTGACAGTAGGCCGCGCCGCCATGGATGCTTTCGGCGCTTTCCTTCCCCCGCGCCCTGTGGTCCACCCGTTGCACACACCCCGCTCCATTCTGCTCGCGCTGTCGACCACGGTCATCCTGGCGACACTGTTCGCCTGGGCCGTCTTCGCCATCGCCGACTACGACAGCACCCTGGACTCCAGCCTGCGCGAAAACGCCATCATCGCCGACCTGCTGCAGGAACACGCCCACCGCACCATCGAAGCCAGCGACCTGGTGCTGCAGCAACTGGAGGCCGCGGTGGAAGGCGGCGGCGGCCTTGCGCTGGGCGCCTCGCCCGAGGTCGTGCACGAGCGTCTGGTCGCCATGGCCGATCTGCTGCCGCAGGTGGGCTCGCTGTGGATCATCGGACCGGACGGTGCGGTCATCAACTCCTCCGTCGCGCCGAGGCCCATGGGCGGCCGCTACGACGATCGGCGCTATTTCCAGGCGCAGCGCGAGGCGCCGGGCGCAGGTACCTTCATCGGCGAGCTTCTGGAAGGCCGGCAGACCGGGCTTGATTTCTTCGCAATCTCGCGGAGGATCGACGGCCCGGGCGGCGACTTCGGCGGCATCGTCGTGGCCGCCATCCACACAAGCTATTTTCAGCAATTCTATGCCGGGGTCGCCATGCCGTCGGATTCCACCCTCGCAATCCTGCGCGAGGACGGGGCGCTGCTGGTGCGCGAGCCGCTGGCGGCGGGCAGCTACGGCGCCCGCTTCCCCGATGTGATGCGCGGGCTGACGCCGCAAACCCCGCGCGTTGCGTCGCGCATCGCCTCGCCGGTGGACGGCAGCGACCGCCTCGTTGCCAGGCGCCTTGTGAAGGACTATCCGCTGGTTGCCCTGGCCTCGCGGAAGGTGGAGGCGGTTCTGGCGCCCTTCTGGCAGCGCCAGTTGCGCACCGGCGCAGTGGTGGTGGTGCTGATCCTTACCGTCGTTGCGCTGACGATGCTCGGGCTGCGGGCTTTGCAGGGCGAGCGCCGTCTGAAGGAGGCCCTGGCCGCCGCCAACGTCAGTCTGGAAGACCGCGTGCGCCAGCGCACCGCCGAACTGGAGCAGGCCCTGGCCGACAAGAACCTGCTGTTGAGCGAGGTCTACCACCGGGTCAAGAACAACCTGCAAATGATCGAGTCCCTGCTGTCGCTGCAGTCCCGCACCCTGACCGACGACGGCGCACGCAACGCCTTCCGCACCGCCCGGCGGCGGATCAACGCGCTGGGTCTCGTGCACCAGCAATTGCTGGGCGCCGGCGATCTGGCGACGGTGCGCCTCGATGCCTTTCTGGGTGAATTGTGCGCCAACCTGGCGGAGGGCGCCGGAGCCGAGCGGCGGGGTCTTAAGGTCACGGTCGACGTGGCGCCACTGCCGGCCAATCTCGACCGCGCGATCCCGCTGGGTTTGCTGGTGAACGAGTTGCTGTCCAATGCGTTGCTTCATGGTTACCGGAATGGATCATCGGGCACCATCACCGTCCGAAGCGATTACCTCAAGGATAGTGGGGCCCTTCGCCTCTTGGTACGCGACGACGGGTGCGGTATTCCTTCGGACGCCGAAGCCGCGGGGAAGGACGATGTTCCGCGCAGCGGCATGCGCATCGTCCGCGCGCTGGCGGCCCAGTTGGGCGGCGAGTTGACCGTCCGGCGTGAACCGCAAGGAACGGAGGTGACCGTGACCATACCTTGGCCGGAGGCGGAGCATGGCTGACCGCCCGCACCGCGTCTTCATCGTGGACGATGACTTCCTGATCGTGGAATACCTGCGCGACGCGGTGGAAGACCTGGGCCTGACGGTGGCCGGCACCGCCGCCACGGCCGACGACGCCATCCGCCTGGTCCGGGAGGCCCGACCCGATGTCGTTCTGATGGATGTCCGCCTGCGCGGACACAGCGACGGCGTGGACGCGGCGCGCAGCATTCACGCAGACCTGAACGTGCCGATCATCTTCATCACCGGCAGCAATGAGCCTCAGACCCTGGAGCGAATCGGGAAGGATTCCCCGCGTGCGGTTCTGATCAAGCCCATCACCCCCGACCAGCTCCAGACCGTGCTGCGCGATATGCTGGACTAGGGCCGTGATGCCGCTTCGATGAACGAATAAGGGGAGGCCCCGCCTGGGGCCTCCCCTTTCTCATTCACGACCGCCGGCCTCAGGCCCGGAGGGTGCCGCCGGTGGCCTTTTCCACGGCCTTGACCACCGCGCCCTGGACCTTTTCCAGGTCCTCGTCCGTCAGGGTGCGCTCGGTCGGTTGCAGCGTCACCGACAGGGCGATGGACTTCCTGCCCTCGCCGACCGTCTCGCCCTCGTAGACATCGAAGACGCGGACCTCGGTGATGAGCTTGCGGTCGGCACCCTTGGCCGCGCGCACCAGCTTTTCCGCCGGCACCTCGGCGTCCACCACGAAGGCGAAATCGCGCTCCAGCGGCTGGTAGGGCGACGGGCGCAGCAGCGGGCGGGTGCGGCCCGACTGCTTGGCCTTCGCCTTGGGCTGCGGGATGGCCTCCAGGAACACCTCGAAGCCGACCATCTGGCCCTTCACGTCCAGACCCTTCAGCACGCGCGGGTGCAGCTCGCCGAAGTTGGCCAGCACGTTGGGACCCAGGCGCAGGACGCCGGAGCGGCCGGGATGATACCAGACCGGCGCGTCGGTGGTGACCTGAAGGTTGTCCACCGGGCAGCCCGCCGCCGCCAGGGCGGCGATGGCGTCGGCCTTGGCGTCGAAGGCGTCCCAGGCGCGCGGGGCCTCCTTCCAGTGGCGCGGGCCGGTCCGGCCGGCGCGGACACCGGCGGCGACCGTGCGCTGGCCCTCGGCGGTTTCGTCCTGGTAGTCGCCGCCGACCTCGAACAGGCAGACGTCGGGGAAGCCGCGCGCCGCGTTCCGCCCCGCCGCCTGAATCAGGTTGGGCAGGATGGACGGGCGCATGGCGTCCAGGTCGCTGGAAATGGGGTTGGACAGCACCAGCGCCTCGTTGGCGAAGCCGAACAGGGCCGCGTGCTCCTTGGCCATGAACGACCAGGTCACCGTCTCCATCATGCCGCGCGTGGCCAGCGTGCGGCGGGCGGCGTCGCGCTGGATCTGGCGCGGCGTCAGCACCACCGGCGGCATGGGCGCGCGCGGCAGCGGCACCGTCGGAATGTTGTCGTAGCCGTGGATGCGGACGACTTCCTCGATGACGTCGTGCTCTTCCGTCACGTCCAGGCGCCACGACGGCGGAACGACCGCCAGCACGCCGTCTTCCGTGCGCTCCACCCGGAAGGACAGGGCCTCCAGGATTTCGACGATGCGGTCGACGGACAGATCGACGCCGCCCAACTCCGCCACCCGCGAGGGGCGGAGCGTGATGGCGCCGGCGCCCGACGGCGGCGCGCCGGCGGACACCAGTTCCGAGGCCTCGCCGCCGCAGAACTCGAGGATCAGCTTGGTCGCCAGCTCGGCGCCCCAGACGGCCGAGGCCGGATCGACGCCGCGCTCGAAGCGGTAGCGGGCATCGCTGTCGATGGCGAGCCGGCGGCCGGTGGTGGCGATGGTGGTGGGATCGAACAGCGCCGATTCGATGAAGACATCCGTCGTCTCGGCCGTCGCGCCGGTGTCCTCGCCGCCCATGATGCCGCCGAGACCCAGCGCCTTGGCGTCGTCGGCGATGACGACCATCTGCTCGTCCAGCTCATACGTCTTTTCGTTCAGGGCCTCCAGCGTCTCGCCGGGCTTGCCCCAGCGGGCCTGGACGTTGCCCTGCAGCTTGGCGGCGTCGAAGACGTGCAGCGGGCGGCCGCGATCCACCGTGACGTAGTTGGTGATGTCGACCAGCGCCGAGATGGGACGCAGGCCGACGGCCTCCAGCCGGTTCTTCAGCCATTCGGGGCTTTCGCCGTTCTTCACGCCGCGGACATAGCGGCCGACGAACATATGGCAGCCCTCGGGCCGGTCGCCGAAGTTCAGCGACACGCCGACGGGGCTGGCGTAGGTGCCCTTCACGGTCTCGTCGGGCAGGGGCTTGAGCGTGCCCAGGCCGGCGGCGGCCAGGTCGCGGGCGACGCCGCGCACGCCCAGGCAGTCCATGCGGTTGGGCGTGATGGCGATCTCGATCACCGGGTCGGCATCCATCACGTCGGTCAGCGGGGCGCCGACGGGCGCGTCCTCGGGCAACTCGATGATGCCCGAATGATCGTCGCCCAGCCCCAGCTCGCGCGAGGAGCACATCATGCCGTTGCTCTCGACGCCGCGGATCTTGCCGGGCTTGAGCTTGTCGCCGGTGGCCGGGATGACCGCGCCGGGCAGCGCGAGGGCGACCTTCAGGCCCTGGCGCGCGTTGGGGGCGCCGCAGACGATCTGCAGCGTCTCCGTCCCCGTGTCCACCTTGCACAGCTTCAGGCGGTCGGCGTCCGGGTGCTTGCCGGCCTCCACCACATGGCCGACGATGAAGGGGGCCAGGTCCTTGGCGGGGTCGTGGACCTCCTCCACCTCCAGGCCGATGGCGGTCAGCGTCTCGGAAATGGCGTCCAGGCTGGCGGTGGTGTCCAGGTGGTCCTTCAGCCAGGAAAGGGTGAACTTCATCGGGTCAGGCCTCCGGTCACGCTGGGCACATCAAGCGCGGCGAAGCCGTAGTGGCGCAGCCAGCGCAGGTCGCTCTCGAAGAAGGTGCGAAGGTCGGGGATGCCGTATTTCAGCATGGCGATGCGCTCGATCCCCATGCCGAAGGCGAAGCCCTGGTATTCGGTCGGATCGATGCCGCAGGCCTTCAGCACGTTGGGGTGCACCATGCCGCAGCCGAGAATCTCCAGCCAGTCGTCGCCTTCGCCGATGCGCAGTTCGCCGCCCTTGCGGGAACAGCCGATGTCCATCTCCGCGCTCGGCTCCGTGAAGGGGAAGAAGCTGGGGCGGAAGCGTGTCGGCAGCTCGTCCAGTTCGAAGTAGGTCTTCACGAACTCGATCAGGCAGCCCTTCAGGTGGCCCATGTGGGTGGTCTTGTCGATGACAAGCCCCTCCACCTGGTGGAACATGGGCGTGTGGGTCATGTCGTAGTCGCAGCGGTACGTCCGGCCCGGCGCGATGATGCGGATGGGCGGCTTCTGGCTGGTCATGGTGTGCACCTGAACCGTCGAGGTGTGGGTGCGCAGCATCAGCCGGTCCCCTTCCTCCCGCTCCGGGAAGAAGAAGGTGTCGTGCATCTGGCGCGCCGGATGGTCCGGCGGGAAGTTGAGCGCCGTGAAGTTGTGGAAGTCGTCGTCGATGTCCGGCCCTTCCGCCACCTCGAAGCCCATCTGACCGAAGATCGCCGTCAGTTCGGCGATGGTCTGGCTGATGGGGTGCAGGGTGCCGGTGGCCTCCGGGCGCGGGGGCAGGGTGACGTCGATGCGCTCGCGCTCCAGCCGGGCGGTCAGTTCGGCGTCTTCCAGGGTGGTGCGCTTGGCCTCGATGGCGGCGGCGACGTCGTCCTTCAGCGCATTCAGCGCCTGGCCGGTCTCGCGGCGCTCGTCCGGGCTCATCTTGCCCAGGCCCTTCATCATGTCGGTGATGCGGCCCTTCTTGCCCAGCGCCGAGACGCGAACGCTTTCCAGCGCCTCGCGGTCGGCCGCGCCGTCCACGGCGGCCAGCAACTCGGCCCGCAAGTCCTCCACGTTGCTCATGATGTATCCTTCGGTTCCGGTTGTGCCGGAGGCGCGAAAGGCGCCGCCCGGCCGCTGCTGCCCTTGCATACGACATGAAAAAGGGGCTGCCAAGAGCGGCAGCCCCTTTCTCGCATCATCCACGCCGTACCCGGCGCTGGATCGCTGCACCCCCAAGCCCGCGGAGTCGCTAGACGTGCGCTTGCGCACACTGCGGGCCGCCGCGACGGCGGCGTGGGCCAAGCGCGCGGTCAGCGCGCGCCCGGCACCTGAGGGCGTCGTGTTGATCGGCACGATCAACACGACAGATCAATCAGCCCAGGGCTTCCTCGGCCTGCTTGACCAGCGACGCAAAGGCGTCCGGCTCGCGCACGGCGAGGTCGGCGAGCACCTTGCGGTCCAGTTCGATGCCGGCCTTGTGCAGGCCGTTCATGAACTTGCTGTAGGTCAGGCCGTGGGCGCGCGCGCCGGCGTTGATGCGCTGGATCCACAGGCTGCGGAAGTCGCGCTTCTTGTTGCGGCGGTCGCGATAGGCGTACTGAAGGCCCTTCTCGACCTTCTCGATGGCGACGCGGAAATTGGTGCTGTTGCGGCCGCGGTAACCCTTGGCGAGCTTCAGAACCTTCTTGTGACGGGCGTGCGACGTGACGCCGCGCTTGACACGGGACATGGTCTATACCTCCGACCGGCGTTACGCGTAGGGCAGGAACTTCTTGACGATCTCGGCGTCGGCCTTGCACAGAATCATCGTGCCACGGGCCTGACGCTTCATCTTCGTCGGCTTGTTGCGCAGCATGTGGCGCTTGTAGGCCACGTTGGCGCGCACCTTGCCGGTGCCGGTCGTGCGGAAGCGCTTCTTGGCAGCGCTCTTGCTCTTCAGCTTGGGCATTTCGGTCCTCTAAGCTAGGGGTCCAGAACGCGGAGCGGGTGGGCATGCCCTCGGCCCTGTCTCCCGGCGGTTGGCCCTTGCGGGCCGTACGCGCGGGGGAGCCTCGCCTCGCCGCTCCTTTAACGAAGGGCGTGGTTATAGGGCCTAATGCGACCGAACGCAAGGGCCGTGACTCATGGACGCTGAACAGGGCTTCCTCATGCGGCCGAGGGCTGTATCATGCTCCCGAGTCGCGCCGCCATCCGCCTGAAGGGAGACCGCATGCCGTCCCGCGCCCTGAAGCTTTCCGCCTCCGCCCTTTTCCTGCCGCTGGCGCTGGGCGCCTGCGCCGCCGGCTCGCTGACGGAGCCCGCCGCCGGTTCCGGCGCGACCACCGCCGGCCTGCTGGATGCCACCGCGCCGCGCTACCAGGCCGACGACACCTGGTCCTATCGCGCCGCCACCGGCGAGGACGTGGTGGAAAAGGTGGTTGCCGTACGCGACGACGGCACGGTCCTGTGGGCCGCCACCGACGGCCGCCGCTGGGAAGCCGTCGCCAACCCGCTGCTGCCGCCGCTGCGCACGCTGCCCGAGGCCGGGCCGCGGCTGGCCAACACCTTCACGCCGCCGGCGGCCGAGCTGGACCTGTTCCCGCTGACGCCCGGCAAGACGGCCGCATTCACCACGCAGACCGCCGCGGAGCAGGACGGGCGCGTCGAGAAGACCACGGAAAGCCAGTGCCAGGTGCGCGGCCCGCGCGAAGTGACGGTGCCCGCCGGCACCTTCGACACCGTGGAAGTGTTCTGCCGCCACGGCGGGCGGTTCGAGACGCTCTATTACGCGCCGGAAGTCCGCAACACCGTGATGGAACTGCGCGACGTCGACGGCCGCATGGAGAAGAAGGAACTGGTCGCCTACCGCCCCGCCGCCACCCCGCCCCCGGCAGACGCCGTGGCGGCGGCCGCGCCCATGCCCGGCGACCCGGCGCCTCAGACGGCGGCGGTGGAGGCCGAAACCCTGGACACGCCGCAAGCGCAAGCGCAAGCACAAGCGCAGGCGCAGGCGCAGGCGCAAAACGCTCAGGCCGAACCCACGCAGACGGCCGCCCGGCCCGCCGATGCGCCGGGCTGGACACTCCAGCTTGCCGCCCTGTCCTCGCGGGAGGCTGCCGACAAGGCCTGGGCCCAGTGGCAGACGGCGGTGCAGGGCGCGGTTCCCGGCGCCGAGGCCACCATCATGCAGGGCAACGGCCTGTGGCGCCTGACCACCGGCCGCTTCGAGACCCGCACGAACGCCGCCGCCGCCTGCGCCAGGCTCAAGGCGGCCGACGTGCAGTGCTTCCCGAAGGAGCTGTAAGGACGCAGAACGAACGCGCGGAGCCGCTGCCGCGCCGGCGAACGATCAGGCGACCGGCTCAGGCACAAGCGGCCCGCGCTTCCCCCGCGCCCGCGTCTTCCACGCGATTCCGCCCCGCACCCTTGGCGCGGTAGAGGGCATCGTCGGCCTGTTTCACCACGGCGTCCTGGTCATCCCGCGCGCCGGCGAGCGCGACACCCAGGCTGGCGGTGGTCGACACGACACGGTCGCCGCAGGGGATGGAGGCTCCGGCGATGCGCCGGCGGATGTCCTCGGCCAGATGTCGGGCGCTGTCGGCGTCGTGGTCGGGCGCCAGGACGAGGAATTCTTCCCCGCCCCAGCGGCACAGGCGGTCCGCCGAGCCCAGCGCGTTGCGGATGATGTCCGCCACGCCGGCGA
Source organism: Caenispirillum salinarum (assembly GCF_044803115.1). GTDB lineage: Bacteria > Pseudomonadota > Alphaproteobacteria > Rhodospirillales > Rhodospirillaceae > Caenispirillum > Caenispirillum salinarum_A. Next base: position 4,597,718 of record NZ_CP085224.1, read on the forward strand.
TCACCCGGTCGCCCACCTGATGGCCGTGGGTGTCGTTGATCGCCTTGAAATGATCGATGTCGAGCAGCATCACCGCCATCCGGGTGCCGCGGCGGGCGACGGCGCGGGCGGTCTCGTCATAGACGTGGTCGAACACCTGCCGGTTGATGGCCCCGGTCAGCTTGTCGGTCGACGCCATCTCCTCCAGCCGGCGCTGGTAGCCGCGCAGGGTCCAGTGGGCCAGCGCCAGGACAACGGCGGTGATGACGGCGCACAGCAGCAGAGTCAGCAGCAGGGTGTTGTCCAGGCGATCCTGCGCCGGGTCGCCGTGCTGCACCACCAGCAGGTGCCAGCCGAACTCCGGCACTAGGCGGGTGTTGACGTATACCGGCTCGCCCCCGTGCTCCAGGGTGAACGAGGTCGACGGATTGGTCAGGATGTTGGTGGCCGCGCCCCGCAGCGCGGGCCAGTCCTGCAGGCGCGTCGGCCCCTCGAAGCTGTCCGCGTGCAGGGTTACCTCGCCGGTGTCGTCGACGAACAGAACGTCGCGGCCGTAGCGCGCCCGGTAGGTTTCCAGCATCGCCTTGACCTTGTCCATGGACAGGCCGACGCCGGTGATGCCGAGCAGTTGCCCGGAGAAGTCGCGGACCTTGTGATTGATGAAGATGGTCAGGCGCGTGCGGTCGGCGGTGTCCCAGTCGACATTGACCTCGTACATGCCCGGCGTGTCGCGGGTGGCGAAGTACCAGGCATCGGCCGGCTCGTCCGGCGAAACCTGCCGCAGAAGGCCGTCGGCGTGATAGTAGTGCCGCGTCCGGTCCGAGACGAAGAAGCTGGAGACCGTGCCGTTGCGCTCCTTGATCTCGGCCAGGAAGCGGACCATGCGCTCGGGCTCGGCCTCGCCTTCGATGGCCCAGTCGCGGACGAAGGTGTCATGAGCCATCTGGGCCGAAATCAGGATCGGCCGCAGCAAGTCCTGCTGGATCTCCGAATAGATGTTGTCGCTGGTCAGCGGCAGCGTCGTCTCGGCCAGTTGGTTCGACAGCGAGTCCCGCGCCACCCAATAGCTGACCAGGCTGGTCAGCAGAAAGCCCGCCACCAGAAGCCCCGTCAGCAGAACAACAAAGCGTGTCTTTCGGGGTGTCACAGCGGGATCGTCTTTCTGCGAAACAGGTTACATCCCACAGTGGTAGACCACCCCGACCGGATTGGCAAGAACGGCCGAATGGTCACGGTTGCAGGGCGGCCGGCCCAGCGGCTGTCATAGCCGCTCGCGCAGGAACGCCTCCACCGCGCCGCTGACGGCCTCGTTTTCGAAGGTGGGGGAAACATCCAGCAGCAGGCCGATGTGGCCGGTGCCGGCCACCCGCTCCACCGTCACCGGAACGCCGGCGGCGCGCAGGGCTTGGGCAAAGTTGCCGGTGTGCTCGGGCGCGACGGTGGTGTCGTCGGTGCCGTGCAGCAGCAGCGCCGGCGGATCGGCGGCGTCCACGTCGTCCAGCGGCTCGGTCGTCGCCGGGTCGGTTTCGTGGCCGAAGATGGTGCGGGAGATTTCCACCGTGTAGGGGTGGATGTCGTAAGGTCCCGCCAGACCGACGAAGGCGTCCAGCGCGTCCGGGTCGCCGCCGGCCTGCCTGATCCAGGTGTCGTCGTAGGCCAGCATGGCCGCGTTGTAGGCGCCGGCGGAATGGCCCATCAGCGCCAAGCGGCCGGGGTCGCCGCCGTACTCCGCCACATGCGCCTGCGTCCAGGCGACGGCCCTGGCGTTGTCGTGCAGGAAGCCGGGGAAGACGACCTCGGGATAGGCGCGGTAATCGGGGATGACCACCAGGAAGCCGGCGCGGGCCAACTGCGCGCCGATGAATTCATAGCCGGCGCGGTCGCCGCTTTCCCAGGCGCCGCCGTAGATCCAGACGACGACGGGGAACGGCCCTTCTCCCGGCGGCTTGTGGATGTCCAGAAGGCCGCGCGGCCCCTCGGCATAGCGCAGGCCGGTGCGGGAGACGTGGCCGTCGTCGCTGACGGTGGCGTTCAGCAGGTCCAGCCCCGAACAGGCGGCCAGCGGCAGGATCAGGGCGGAAACGGCGAGAAGGCGGCGGAACATCATGCCCCCTCTACGCGCGAACGGGCGCGACGGATGGCCGCCGCGCCCGCATGCATCGTGCATAACCCCCGATCAGGCGCCGCGCAGGCGGCTGAGTTCCTTGGGCTGAGTGGTATCGGTGTCGTTGCGGTCGGCCAGCGGCAGGAAGTAATCGCCGGTGAAGCAGGCGTCGCAATAGGTGCGTTCCCTGTCCGAGCCGCGCTCCGCTTCGCCGACGGCGCGGTACAGGCCGTCCAGCGAGATGAACGCCAGGCTGTCCACGCCCAGGAGCTTTTCCATCTCGGCGATGGAATGCTGGGCGGCCAGCAGGCCCTCGCGCTCCGGCGTGTCGATGCCGAAGAAGCAGGGCCAGGTGGTCGGCGGCGAGGAAATGCGCATGTGCACCTCGGTCGCGCCGGCCTGGCGGACCATCTGCACGATCTTGGTCGACGTCGTGCCGCGCACGATGCTGTCGTCCACCAGCACCACCCGCTTGCCCTCCAGAAAGGCGCGGTTGGCGTTGTGCTTGCGCTTCACGCCCAGGTCGCGGGTGCGCTGGGTCGGCTGGATGAAGGTGCGGCCCACGTAGTGGTTGCGGATGATGCCGAACTCGAACGGGATGCCCGACTCCACCGAATACCCCAGCGCCGCCGGCACGCCCGAGTCGGGCACCGGCACGATCACGTCGGCGGGCACGTTGCTCTCGCGCGCCAGTTCCTCGCCGATGCGCTTGCGGGCGTGGTAGACGCTCGTGCCCTCGACCGAACTGTCGGGGCGTGCGAAGTAGATGTATTCGAAGATGCAGAACCGGCGCTGCGTCGGCACGAAGGGCTTCACGCTGCGCACGCCCTCGTGGTCGATGACCACCAGCTCGCCCGGCTCCACGTCGCGGACGTATTCGGCGCCGATGATGTCCAGCGCGCAGGTCTCCGACGCCAGAATGTGCGCGCCTTCCAGATACCCGAGCACCAGCGGCCGGATGCCGTGCGGGTCGCGTACGCCGTACATGGTCGTCGCCGTCAGGGCCACCAGCGAATAGGCGCCCTCCACCTTGCGCAGGGCGTCGACGATCCGGTCCTCAACGTTCAGGAAGTCCGACCGCGCGACAAGCTGCATGATGACTTCGGTGTCCGAGGTCGAAGAAAAGATACAGCCCTTGCCCACCAGTTGCCGGCGCAGGGTGACGGCATTGGTCAGGTTGCCGTTGTGGCACAGCGCCAGGCCGCCGAAGGCGAGGTCTGCGTAGAACGGCTGGACGTTGCGCAGCGCCTTGTCGCCCGAGGTGGAATACCGGTTGTGGCCAATGGCCATGGGGCCGGCCAGGCGGTTCATCACCTCTTCGGACTTGAAGTTCTCCGACACATGGCCGAGGCCGCGGTGGGAATGGAAGCTTTCCCCGTCGCAGGAGACGATGCCGGCCGCCTCCTGCCCGCGGTGCTGCAGGGCGTGCAGCCCCAGCACCGTGTGGCTGGCCGCGTCCGGATCGTTGAAGATGCCGACGACGCCGCATTCCTCCTTGGGCTTGTCGTCGTCATCCTCGTCGCGGAGATGAACCGGGCCGAAGGCAAAGGGATTGGTGGTCAGCATCGAAGACCGAAGCTCCTGTCTTCCGGTATGGCGCCCTGGGGCGTGCGGATTTTACTGCGCCGTCTCGAAAAGCCGGTCCAGGGACTGGCGCTCGTCCTGGCCATAGCCGACGCCCTCGTCGTCGGCGGGAACGGAGGGCGGCTCGGAGGCCGGCGTCGGGGCCGGCTTGGAGCGGGGCGTCGGCGCAGGCTCGGGCGCGCGAGCCGGCGCGGGTTCGGACGCCGCCTGGCTTTGCACCCGCGTTTCCTGCCGGGGCTGCGGCGCCGGAGCCGAAGCCGGAGCCGGAGCCGGAGCCGGCTGGGCGGCGGGCTCGGTCCGGGGGGCCGGCTGCGGCTCCTGCCCCTGCACGCGCGGCTGGATCAGCGTGTCCAGATTGCGTTTCAACTCGATGGCGTCCTCGGCCGTCTTGCGGCCCGTGTCGGCGGCCTGCCCGATGCCCAGTTCCTCGGGCACGGCTTCCTGGATCATTGCGGCGGTGCGCTGGATGAGCGGCAGGCCGCGCGCCTCGCGGATCCAGTCGGGATGGTCGGCCGGCGGGATCATCCAGGCGAGCAGGATATAGGCCAGTCCGACCAGGAACGCACCCCGTGCCAGGCCGAAAAGTACGCCCAGCGACCGATCCACCGATCCCAGCGAACTGTCCTGCACCTTGCGCGCGATGCCGCGCGTCAGGATGGAAAGGACCAGAAGCGTCACCAGGAAGATGGCGACGGCCGCGGCGGCGTCTGCGGCCCAGGTGACGGGGATGAGCTGGCGCACCTCCGCCTGCACGATGGGCAGGCCGTACAGCGCCGCCAGGCCCGCGCCCACCCAGGCGGCGATGCCCAGCGTCTCGTGCACGAATCCGCGGAAGAAGGCGAGGACCGCCGACAGCAGCAGCACCACCAGGACGATCAGGTCCAGCACGTTGAGCGGAAGCGCGTCCATCCAGTCTCCGAAGGCCCGCTCCTGCGCGGGACCGTGTTGCCGATTTTACTCCGCCGAATCGTCCCGCCGCGGCACCGGCGGGAACATGGCGACCAGGTCCTGAAGATGGCCGATCTCGCGGACCTGCAACCCCTCGATCACCGGCGCCGGCCGCATCTTGCCGCCGGAGCCCGGCTTGGGCTGGCGGCGCGGCACCAGGGCATCGCCGAAGCCCAGCTTGGCGGCCTCCTTCAGCCGCACCTCGGCCTGCGCCACGGCGCGAACCTCGCCCGACAGGCCGATCTCGCCGAACACGGCCATGTCGGCGGAAACCGGCTGGTCGGTGGCCGACGACAGAAGGGCGGCCGCGACCGCCAGGTCGGCGGCGGGCTCGCCCACGCGCAAGCCGCCGGCGACGTTCAAATACACGTCGTTGCCGCCCAGGGCAAGGCCGCACCGGGCTTCCAGCACCGCCAGCACCATGGCGAGCCGCCCGGTGTCCCAGCCCACCACCGCGCGGCGCGGCGTGGAAAAGCCGCTGGGCGCCACCAGCGCCTGGATCTCCACCAGCACGGGGCGCGAGCCTTCCATGCCCGCGAAGACGCAGGAGCCCGACACGTTGCCCCGCCGCTCCGCCAGGAACAGGGCCGAGGGGTTGAGCACTTCCGCCAGCCCGCGCTCGGTCATCTCGAAGACGCCGATCTCGTCGGTGGCGCCGAAACGGTTCTTCACGGCGCGCAGGATGCGGAACTGGTGGCCGCGCTCGCCCTCGAAATACAGCACCGTGTCGACCATGTGCTCCATGACGCGCGGTCCGGCGATGGTGCCTTCCTTGGTGACGTGGCCCACCAGGAACAGCGCGAACCCCTTGCGCTTGGCCAGCCGGATGAGTTCATGCGAACACGCCCGCACCTGACTGACGGTGCCGGGCGCGCTGTCCAGGGTGTCCAGGAACATGGTCTGGATGGAGTCGATGACGGCCACCTCCGGCGGGTCGGCCTCCAGCGTCGCCACGATGTCGCGGACGCTCGTGGCGGCGGCCAGTTCCACCGGGCTGTCGTCGAGGCCAAGGCGCGCCGCCCGCAGCCTCACCTGGTCGATCGCCTCTTCACCCGAGATGTAGACGCAGCGCATGGCGCGGGCGAGCGCAGCGGTCGCCTGGAGCAGCAGGGTCGACTTGCCGATGCCGGGGTCACCGCCCACCAGCAGGGCCGAGCCCGGCACGAGCCCGCCGCCGCACACGCGGTCCAACTCCCCGATGTGGGTCTTGCGGCGGGGCGGGGTGGTGGCCTCGCCGCGCAGGGGCACGAAGTCCAGCTTCCGCCCGCCGCGCCCGCCGCTGGCGGTCTTCGGCTGGGGCTCGGGCGCGGCCTCTTCCTCAATGGTGTTCCACTCGCCGCAGCCCTCGCAGCGGCCCTGCCACTTGGAGTGGATGGACCCGCAGGCCTGACAGACGAACTGGGACTTGGGTTTGGGCATTTAGCCTCGCATAAAACTGGGGCGCCAGCTCCCTAAGGTATAGAAGAGGGGGCGCCACTAGATCGGGCGGTGACCTTTTTCTTGAAGCGCCCACCCCATCACAGACCGAGCTATATTATCCCGCCGCTCGCTTTGGTTATCACTTTCTTGACTCCCAACATCCCCCAGAACCCGAAGGTATAGCCGCTCCCGCTCGGCGCTATCCAAAACGGTGCCATATTCACTAAGAATTCCGTCAATGCACATGATCACTTCTACGGTATCTTGGTAGGGGTGCTTAACTTCCTTCGCCGAAGACCATGGCTCCTCACCAACAATTTGAGCGATACTGCATTCAAGTATCTCTGCCAGCCTTCGCAGCGTCGGGAGCCGCAACCGCTCTTCGTCCCGCTCATACCGAGAGACGGTCATCTCTGTAACATCCAGCGCTTGGGCAACCTTTTTGCACGTAAGATTGCGAGATTGCCGGATTTCCCGGAGATTATTTTTCATGGTTGCTCACCCCTCGCTTTTGATCGAAGAGCTTAGAACATAACCCATCCGGTTATTAACATCAAGGGCGCGATCAAAATCCACCGCTTCGGTTTCGCCTACCCACGCAACTCCATCTGGATCGGGCCCTCGGCGCGGCCGTTGACAAACTGGTCGACGTAGTCGTTGCCGCTGGCATCAACATCCGCCGCGTCGCCGGCCCAGATGATCTTGCCGTGGTAGATCATGGCGATGCGGTCGGCGATCTTGCGGGCCGAGGCCATGTCATGGGTGATGGACAGCGTGGTCGCGCCCAGGTCCTCGCGGCAGGCGACGATCAGGTCGTTGATGACGTCGGCCATGATGGGGTCGAGGCCCGTCGTCGGCTCGTCGAAAAAGATGATTTCCGGCTCCGCCGCGATGGCGCGGGCCAAGCCCACGCGCTTCTGCATGCCGCCGGAAAGCTCCGCCGGGAACAGGTCCGCCACGTCCGGCTTGAGGCCGACGGCGCGCAGCTTCTCGACGGCGATCTCGCGCGCGTCCTTGCGCGGCATCTTGTCGCCGTGGATCAGGCGGAAGGCCACGTTCTCCCAAACCGCCAGGCTGTCGAACAGGGCCGCGCTCTGGAACAGCATGCCGAACTTGTGAAGCAGCCGGTCGCGCCCCTTTCCGGTGACGCCGGCCGTTTCCTCGCCGTCGATGCGGATGGAGCCGGTGTCGGGGTGCAGCAGACCCAGCACGCATTTCAGCAGCACCGACTTGCCGGTGCCGGAGCCGCCGATGATGACGACGCTTTCGCCCTTGCCGACGTCCAGGTCGACGCCGTCCAGCACGCGCTTCGATCCGAAGCTTTTCTCGACGCCGCGGATGCGGATCTTGGGTTCGCTGTCGCTGGCGGTCATGGCGTCCGTCGTCATCGGCTGAAGAACAGTTCGGTGATGATGTAGTTGGACGTGAGAATCAGGATCGACGCGCCCACCACCGCGTTGCGGGTCGCCTGACCGACGCCCTGGGCGCCGCCGCGGCTGATGTAGCCGTTGTAGCAGCCGATCAAGGCGATCAGAAAGCCGAAGACGGCGGCCTTCACCAGTCCCGAGGCCACGTCCATGACCTCCAGGTAGTCCAGCGTGCGGCGGATGTAGCTGCCGGCGTTGAAGCCCAGCTTGTAGGTGCCCACCAGATAGCCGCCGAACACGCCGATGATGTCGGCCACCAGCACCAGTACCGGCAGCATGAGCGTCGCCGCCCACAGGCGCGGGGCCACCAGGTACTTGAAGGGGTTGGTCTCCAGCGTCGTCAGGGCGTCGATCTGCTCGGTCACCCGCATGGTGCCGATCTCTGCGGCCATGGAGGCGCCGATGCGCCCGGCCACCATCAGGCCCGCCAGCACCGGACCCAGTTCGCGCGTCATGGACAGCACGACGACGGTGGCCACCGCGCCCTCGGCCGAGAAGCGGGCAAAGCCGGTGTGGCTCTGCAGCGCCAGCACCATGCCCGAAAAGATGGCCGTCAGCCCCACCACGGGCAGGGAGTAATAGCCGATCTCGATCATCTGGCGGCCGACGTTGCGCAGGAAGAACGGCGGCCGGAAGCAGTGCGAGACGGCGGTGACGGTGAAGATGCTCAAGCGCCCCGCGTGCCGCAGGAAGGCAAGCACCATGCGGCCGATCAGGGCCAGGAAGTTGACGTTTCTCATGCCGCTGCCCCCTCCGGCCCGCCCGTGAAGACACGGCGGTAGCGCGCCCCCAGTTGCGTGAGAATCTCGTAGCCGATGGTGCCGGCGTCGGCGGCGACCTCGTCAACAGGAATAAGGGGTCCGATCAGGTCGATCATGGCGCCGGGACGGGCCTCGTGCTCGGGGACGGCGGAAACGTCGAACAGGGTCAGATCCATGGACACCCGACCGACCACCGGCACCCGCCAGGCGCCCAGGGCGCCGTGGCCGCGATTGCTCAGTGCTCTCGGATACCCGTCCGCGTAGCCCACACCAACGGTGGCCACGCGGGACCCTGCCCCCATCACGTGCGAGGCACCATAGCCGACGCTCTCGGGACCGTCAATTTTCCGTACCTGTAGTATGGGCGCCGACAGCCGCACCACCGGACGCATGGGATTGCGCCGGCCGGGCGTGGGGTTGACGCCGTAGAGCGCCACGCCGGGCCGCCCCAGGTCGAAGAAGGAGTCGCCGCCCAGGAACAGGCCCGAGGAATTGGCATAGGACCCGCGCGCACCCGGCAGCCGGTCGCGCAACCGGCGGAACAGGGCGTTCTGCTCGGCGTTCAGCGCGTGCCCGGGCGTGTCGGCGCAGGCCAGGTGCGTGACCACCACCGCCGGGTCGACATCGGCCACGGCATCGCCGTCATCCAGAAAGGCCTCGGCCTCCGCCACGGTCAGGCCGAGGCGGCGCATCCCGGTATCGAAGTGCACCGCCGGGCGCGGCATCCGCGCACGCATATCCGCCGGCAGGCTGCGGTATCCGGTGATCTGCTCGGGCGTCGACAGCACCGGGGCCAGCCCGTGCTCGGCAAAGACCTCCGCCGTGCCGGGCAGCAGGCCGCACAGCACGTAGACCGGCGGCGCGGCGGCATCGGCCGGCGCGGCATCGGCCGGCGCGGCCTCGGCCAGCACGCGGCGCAGGCGCACGCCTTCCTCGATCTGCGCGACGAAGAAGGTGCTGCAGCCGGCGGCGAACAGCGTGCGGGCGACCGGCGCCAGCCCGAGTCCGTAACCGTCGCCTTTGACCACACCGGCGCATTCGCCCCCGGCTTCGGCCATGCGAGCGTTCAGCAGGCGCCAGTTGGCGGCCAGGGCATCCAGGTCGATGGTCAACACCGCGCAGGCGGTGCAGGCGCTGCTCATGAGGGCTCCGCAGTGGGTCGCAGGGGCGTCGTGCTCGCCGGACTGTACGGTGCGGCGCCGCGTCCGCCAAGCCTTTAGAGTTACGCCCTGGCATGACGGCCCTGCGTCGGTTTGACGTGCCAGCCGATACGGTCCTCAGGTAATGTGGGGATATAGACGTTGGCGCCGTCCCCAGGAGCGTATCATGCCTCTCGACACCCGCCGCCCCCGCACCACCGCCTGGCATTCGCTGGAGGCCTCCGAGGCCCTGGAGCGCCTGGGCAGTTCACCTCACGGCCTGGGAACGGCCGAGGCCGAGGCGCGGCTGAAGGAGGCCGGCCCCAACCGCCTGCCCGAGGCCGAGCGGCGGCCGGCGTGGAAGCGGTTCGCCGGGCAGTTCAACAACGTGCTCATCATCGTGCTGCTGGTGGCCGGCGTGGTGACGCTGGCCCTGGAGCATTACGTGGACAGCGGGGTGATCTTCGGCGTTGTGCTGGTCAACGCGCTGATCGGCTACATCCAGGAAGGCAAGGCGGAAAAGGCCCTGGAGAGCATCAAGGGAATGCTCTCGCCCGAGGCTGTGGTGCTGCGCGACGGCCGCCGCACCCGGATCAAGGCCGGGAACGTCGTGCCCGGCGACGTGGTGGTGATCGAACCCGGCGACCGCATCCCCGCCGACATTCGCATCATCAAGGCCCGCGGCCTGCGCGTGCAGGAGGCGGCCCTGACCGGCGAAAGCGTGCCCGTGGACAAGACCGCCACACCCGCGCCCCTGGCCGCACCGCTGGCCGAGAGGATGTCGCTGGCCTTTGCCGGCACCACCGCCGTGCAGGGCCACGCGCAGGGCGTCGTCTTCGGCACCGGCCTGCACACGGAAATCGGCCGCATCTCGGAAATGCTGAGCCGGGTGGAGACGCTGGACACGCCGCTGCTGCGCCAGCTCGCCCATTTCGGCCGCGTGCTGACCGCGGCCATCCTGGGGCTGGCGGCGGTGGCCTTCGCCGTCGGCACCGTGCTGCGCGGCTACAGCATGGAGGAGATGTTCCTGGCCGTGGTCGGCCTGGCCGTCGCGGCAATCCCCGAGGGTCTGCCGGCCATCGTCACCATCACGCTGGCCATCGGTGTTGCGCGCATGGCAGGCCGCAACGCCATCATCCGCCGCCTGCCGGCGGTGGAGACGCTGGGATCGGTGTCGGTGATCTGCTCGGACAAGACGGGCACGCTGACCCGCAACGAAATGACCACCCGCGCCTATGCCTTGGCCGACGGCGCGGTGGAGGTGGCGGGCACCGGCTACGCCCCCGTCGGCACCTTCCGGCGCGACGGCACGGCCTTCGACCCGCTGGAGGACCCGCTGCTCGCCCGCATGCTGGTGGCGGGCGCGGTCTGCGCCGATGCGCTGGTGGAGGACACCGGCGCCGGCGGCTGGGCCGTCACCGGCGATCCGACCGAAGGCGCACTGGTGGTCGCCGCCGGCAAGGCGGGCCTGGACCCCGAGACCCTGCGGCGCGAGCACCGCCGGCTGGACGCCATTCCCTTCGAGTCCGAACGTGCCTACATGGCGACGCTCGACGCCGATCCCGACGGCGGTCGTCCCAACATTCACGTCAAGGGCGCGCCCGAGGTCATCCTGCGGCTTTGCGGCACCGAGGCCACCACCGGGGGCGAGCGCCTTATCGACCGAGACGCCTGGCACGCCCGTGCCGGCGATCTGTCGTCACGCGGGATGCGGGTGCTGGCCCTGGCCGAACGGCCCGGCGCGCCGTCCGACACCCACCTGGACGAGGCCCATGTTGCCGAGAACCTGACGCTTCTGGGCCTGGTGGGCCTCATCGACCCGCCGCGCGAGGAAGCCATGCAGGCGGTCACCCGCTGCCTGTCGGCGGGCATCCGGGTGAAGATGATCACCGGCGACCACGCCATGACGGCCCGCGCCATCGGTACGGCGCTGGGACTGCCCGGCGCCGGCGAAGCCATGACGGGCGCGGACATCGACGCGACCTCGGACGACGACCTGCGCCGGCGCGTGCACGAGGTGGACGTCTTCGCCCGCGCCACGCCGGAACACAAGCTGCGGCTGGTCACGGCGCTCCAGCACGACGGCTCCATCTGCGCCATGACCGGCGACGGCGTGAACGACGCGCCGGCGCTCAAGCGCGCAGACGTGGGCGTGGCCATGGGCGTGCAGGGCACCGACGCCGCCAAGGAGGCGGCGGAAATGGTGCTCGCCGACGACAACTTCGCCTCCATCGCCGCGGCGGTGGAGGAAGGACGAACCGTCTACGACAACATCAAGAAGGCCATCACCTTCATCCTGCCCACCAACGGCGGCCAGGCCATGACCATCCTGGCGGCCATCGCGCTGGGGACCATGCTGCCCATCACGCCGGTGCAGATCCTGTGGGTGAACATGATCACGGCGGTGACCCTGGCCCTTGCGCTCGCCTTCGAGCCGCCGGAGAAAGGCGTCATGGCCCGCGGCCCGCGCGCACCCGGCGCGCCCATCCTTTCGGGCTTCCTGATGTGGCGCGTGGCCTTCGTCTCGACCCTGCTGCTGGTGGCCGTCTTCGGGCTGTTCCTGTGGCAGGTGGAAGGTGCGGGCGCGGACCCGGCCACCGCGCGCACCGTGGCCGTCAACATGCTGGTGGCCGGCGAGATCGCCTATCTGTTCAGCAGCCGCTACCTGACGGCCAGCGCGTTCTCGTGGGACTGCTTCACCGGCTCGCGCGCCGCGCTGATCGCGGTGGCGCTGGTGGTGGTGGCGCAAGCGGCCTTCACCTACTGGCCGCCCATGGCGTTCCTGTTCGGCACGGCCCCCCTGACGGGCGAGCACTGGGCCGCCATCGCCGGCTGTGCCGTGCTGGTGTTCCTGGCCGTGGAAGCGGAGAAAGCCGTGGTCCGGCGGCGGCGGGCGAAGTAGCCCGCCCGCGCCGGGCCTTGCGTGTTGACTGTTGCCGGAGCTGAATGAATCCGACGTCGCGCCGCCCCCGACCGTTTCGCACCGCCGGGGGCTCAGCGCCTACTCGTCGTCGTCCGCGTACTGGTCGCTGTTCACCAGGTTGCCGAACTTGGTGTACTGGCCGTCGAAGAACAGACGCACCGACCCGATGGGGCCGTGACGCTGCTTGGCGATAATGACCTCGCCGATGTTGGCGGCCTTTTCCAGCCGCTCCTGCCAAGCCTGGTAGCGCTCCAGGAAACGGGTTTCGTCCTCTTCCGGCTTGCGGCCGGGCTCGGAGCGGGACAGGTAGTATTCCTCGCGGTAGACGAACATCACCACGTCGGCGTCCTGCTCGATGGAACCCGATTCGCGCAGGTCGGCCAGTTGCGGCTTCTTGTCGTCGCGCTGCTCCACCGCGCGGGACAGCTGCGACAGCGCCATCACCGGCACGTCCATCTCTTTCGCCAGGGCCTTCAGGCCGCGGGTGATGGCCGACACCTCCTGCACGCGGTTCTCGGAGCTTTTTCCACCGCCGCCGGACAGCAACTGAAGGTAGTCGATGATGATGAGCCCCAGCCCCTGGCCGCCGTTCTGCCGCGCCAGGCGTCGGCAGCGGGTGCGCAGGGCGGAAACCGTCAGCGCCGGCGTGTCGTCGATGTAGAGCGGCAGGGTCTGCAACTCCTGGCTCACCTGGATCATGCGCTGGAAGTCGGCATCGTCCAGGTCGCCGGTGCGCAACTTGTGGCTGGAAATCTCCGCCTGCTCGGCCAGGATACGGCTGGCGAGCTGCTCGGCCGACATTTCCAGCGAGAAGAAGGCCACGCGCGCGCCTTCCTCCACCTTGCGGATGCCGTTGTCGTCGATGGTTTCCTTGTAGGCCCTGGCCGCGTTGAAGGCGATGTTGGTCGCCAGCGACGTCTTGCCCATGGAGGGGCGCCCCGCCAGGATCAGAAGGTCCGACGGATGCAGGCCGCCCAGCTTGCGGTCCATGTCGATCAGGCCGGTGGTCACGCCCGCCAGCGTGCCGGCGCGGCGGTGCGCGTTCTGGGCCATCTCGATGGCGCCGGCCAGCGCGTCGGAGAACTGCTGGAAGCCCTGGTCCATCTCGCCGGTGGTGGCAAGGTCGTAGAGCGATTGCTCGGCCGATTCGATGTGATCGCGGGCGGTGGCGTCGAAGTCCACCGTATAGGCGTTGTTGACCAGGTCCTCGCCGAGGTCGATCAACTGCCGGCGCAGGTACAGGTCATAGATCTGGCGGCCGTAGTCGCCGGCATTGATGATGGTGACCACGCTGTTGACCAGCGTCGTCAGGTACTCCATCCCGCCCACCTCGACCACGGCGGCGTCCCGCTCCAGGTACGTCTTCAGGGTCACCGGCGTGACCATGTGGCCGGCTTCCAGAAGCTTGCCGCAGGCGCGGTAGATGGACGCGTGCGCGGGGTGCGCGAAATGGTCCGCCATCAGGTACTCCGACACCTTTTCATAGGCGCGGTTGTTCACCAGGATGGCGCCAAGAAGCGCCTGTTCCGCCTCGTAATTGTGGGGCGGAACGCGCGCGGACGCGGTCTCGGCCGGCGCGTCGGCGCCGCCGGGGATGGGCGTCAGGTGAAGGGGCGAGGATGTGCTCATGGGGGAACTCTAGCAGATCAGGGGCGCTTGGCCGCGCCTCTTGAGCCTGTGGATAACGAGGATAACGCGGATATCTGAATCCGGGCGATTTTTCGTCGGCGCCGCGGCAGGACGATGATGACGCGGAAGCCCGATTCGGCTAAAGTCCGGGTTGAGAGAGAGCATCCGAAAGATCGAGGGAGTAGGGACCATGCGGCGCGTGCTGGCGACGCTGTGCCTCCTGGGCGTGTGCGGCCTTCTTCTGGCGGTCCGTCCGGCGTCCGCCGGCGAGGCCAAGGCGGCGGTGAACCCGACGGCGGACATCATCGACAAGATTGTCGTGAACAAGTCCGCCCGGCAGATGTCCGTCCTGCGCGAGGGGCGGGTGGTGAAATCCTGGCCCATCGCGCTCGGCTTCGCGCCCGAGGGCCACAAGACTCAGGAAGGCGACGGCAAGACGCCCGAGGGCTGGTACGTCATCGACTACCGCAACCCGGAAAGCGAATACTACCTGTCGCTGCGCATCAGCTACCCCAACAACGGCGACCGCGCCCAGGCCGCGGCGCGCGGGGTAAGCCCCGGCGGGCAGATCTATATCCACGGCCAGCCGTCCACCATGAAAAGCTTCCTTCGCGCCAAGCGCATGAAGGACTGGACGGCCGGCTGCATCGCGGTCTCGGACGAAGCCATGGACGAGCTGTGGCAGCTGGTGCAACTGGGCACGCCGATCGAGATTCATCCGTGAGGACGGGCCGGACGACATGGGGGACCTCGGTCCCCCGCTCCCCCTGATCGGGAAGCACGGCTTCCCGAACCCTTCAGTTCTCGAAAGTCTGGCCCGGCGCACGGCGCCAGCCATCGCGCAGGCCCCCACCGACCCAAAGCGCGAGAGCCCGTGGCTCCCGCACCGGCGGGATTTGGGGCAGCCGCCCCGAGCGCGCCAGCGCTCGACGCTCTACAGGTTGTCGACGACCACCTGCACGAAATCCTCGCCATAGCGCGAGAGCTTGCCCCGCCCCACACCCTCGATGTCCGCCAGTTCGTCCAGGTCCGTCGGCTTGGCGCGGGCGATGGCGATGAGCGTCGCGTCGTGGAAAATGACGTAGGGCGGCACGCCCTGGGCGCGGGCCAGTTCCATGCGTTTGCCGCGCAGCGCCTGGAACAGCGCGTCGTCCGCCGGATCGGTCAGTTGCACCCGTTCGCGCTTTTCCGACCGGCGGCGGCCCGCCTCCTTGCGCTCCTTGCGCAGGATGACGGTCTGCTCGCCCTTCAGGATCGGCCGGGCCGTGTCCGGGATCAGCACCAGCGCCCCATGGGCCTCGGCGTCGGCCCGGATGTAGCCGTAGGCGATCATCTGGCGGAAGACCGTGCGCCACTGATCCTTGGTGAACTCCTTGCCGATCCCAAAGACGCTCAAGGAGTCGTGGCCGAGTTGGCGCATGCGGTCGGTCATGTTGCCCAGCAGCACGTCGATGACATGCCCGGCGCCGAATCGCTGGCCGGTGCGGTAGCAGGCGGACAGGGCCTTCTGCACGGGCACGGTGGCGTCGTAGGTTTCCGGCGGGTCCAGGCAGGTATCGCAGTTGCCGCAGGGCTCGCAGGTGTCGCCGAAGTATTCCAGCAACACCTGGCGGCGGCAGCGGGCCGTCTCGGCGAAGCCCAGCAGCGACTCCACCTTGCGCCGCTCGATCATCTTCTGCGCGTCGGCGGCGTCGGACTGGTCGATCATCTGGAACAGGCGGGCGGCGTCCTGCATGCCGAAGACCATCCAGGCGTTGGACGGCAGGCCGTCGCGCCCCGCGCGCCCGGTTTCCTGGTAATAGGCTTCCAGGCTTTTCGGCAGGTCCAGGTGGGCGACGAAGCGGACGTCTGGCTTGTCGATGCCCATGCCGAACGCGATGGTCGCCACCACCGTCAGCCCCTCTTCCTTGAGGAACCGGTCCTGGTTGGCGAAGCGGACCTCTTTCGGCAGGCCGGCATGGTAGGGCAGCGCCGGCACGCCCTCGTCGTTCAGCCAAGCGGCGATGTCGTCCACCTTCGCCCGCGACATGCAGTAGACGATGCCGCTTTCGCCCTCGTGCTCGCGCTTGATGAACGACAGAAGCTGGCTTTTCGCGTTGGTCTTGGCGCGGACGTGATAGCGGATGTTGGGCCGGTCGAAGCCGGCGACGAACTCCCGCCCGTTCTCCAGCGCCAGCCGCTCGACGATCTCGCGCCGGGTCGGGCCGTCGGCGGTAGCGGTCAGGCCGATGCGCGGCACATGCGGGAAGCGCTCGTGCAGGGTGCGCAGTTGCAGGTACTCGGGCCGGAAATCGTGCCCCCATTGGCTGACGCAATGGGCCTCGTCGATGGCGAACAGGGCGAGGTCGGTATGGGCGAGGTTGTTGAGGCATCCCTCCCCCATCAGCCGCTCGGGCGCGACGTAGACGAGGTCCAGTTCGCCGGCGCGCATCTGGCGCTCCACCTCCTGCTGCTCGGGCCACGGCAGCGTGGAGTTCAGCGCGGCGGCCTTCACGCCCAGCTGGCGCAGGGCCTCCACCTGGTCCTGCATGAGCGCGATCAGCGGGCTGACGACGATGGCCACCCCCGGCCGCACCAGGCCCGGAATCTGGTAGCACAGGCTCTTGCCGCCGCCGGTGGGCATGATGACCAGCGCGTCGCCGCCCTCGACCACATGGTCGATGACATCCCCCTGCATGCCGCGGAAGGAGTCGTAGCCGAAGACGCTGCGCAGGACTGTCTGAGGATCAAGGCGCATGGCCGGCGTTATACAGGTCCGGCGGTGGCGGCGGAAGGGCAATCCGGCGCCCGACCGCTCGGGCGATGGCCGAGGTTGAACCCCCGCCGCCTTCGTGCTGTCATCGCCGCAAACCGGCCGCGCAACCAGGAGAGACAGCGCCATGACGGCGGAGCCGCAGACCATGCTCAAGGTGATCTCGCCCATCGACGGCTCGGTCTATGTGGAGCGGCCGCTGGCGGCGGACGGGGACATCGCCCACGCGCTGACCAACGCCCGCCTCGCCGCCGACCGCTGGGCGCGGCAGCCCGTCACCGACCGTGTCGCCGTCTGCGCCCGGTTGCTCGACCGCCTGAAGGCCGGCAAGGGCCGCATCGCCCAGAGCCTCGCCTGGCAGGTGGGCACGCCGGTCACCCAGGCCGAGGCGGAAGTGGCGGAGGCCGAGGACCTGGTGCGCACCATGATGGGCCTGGGCCCCAGCGTCTTGTCCGACATCCACGCGCCCGAGGAACCGGGGACCGAGCGCCTTGTGCGCCGCGTGCCGCGCGGCGTGGTCTTCGTCACCCTGCCATGGAGCCAGCCCTGGCTGGCGGCGCTGTGCCTGATCGTGCCCGCGCTGATCGCCGGCAACGCCGTCATCATCCGCCCCGCCCCGCAGGCTCCGCTTCCCGCCGAGATCATCGTCAAGGCGCTGACCGAGGCCGGCCTGCCCGAGGGCGTCGCCCGCGCCCTGCACCTGGCCGAGGCCGATGCCGCCCGCGTCGCCGGCGCGGTGGAGGTGGACATGCTGCTGCATGCCGGCGAGCCGGAAATGACGCGCTGGCTGGTCGCCGCCGCCGCCACCCGCCAGCGGCCGGTGGAAATCCTCGGCCCCGCCGCCGATGCCGCCTACGTCCGCCGCGACGCCAAGCCGGAGCCCGCCGCCGAGGCCCTGGCCCGCGCGGCCTTCACCGATGCCGGCCGGCTGTTCGGCGCACCGCGGCGGCTGTATGTCCATGCCGAGGTGCACGACCGCCTCGCCACCCTGCTGGCGGGACACGCCGCCGAGGCCGTGCTCGGCGATCCGCTGGACGCGGCCACGACGCTGGGCCCCCTGCCCCGGCGCGAGGATGCGGTACTCTTCCGCAACCGGCTGGAACAGGCGGAGATGCAGGGCGCGCGGGACATGGTCGAAGGGGGCTTCTTCCCGGCCGACGACGGCTCGGGGCTCTACTGCCGTCCGCGCGTGCTGACGGAGGCCATCCAGTCCATGGACATCGTCCGCGAGCCCACGCCCGGTCCGCTGGTGGCGCTGGTGCGGGTGTCGTCGGACGAAGAGGCCGCCGCGCTGATCAACGACGGGCCGGCCCCGCGCGCGGCGTCGCTGTGGACCCAGGACCTGACGGAGGCCCACCGCATCGCCGCCAACCTGCGCGTCGGGGTGGTGACGCAGAACCTGGTGGGCGGCCTGGACGGCAATCTGGTCTGGACCGGCGTCAAGGGTGCGGGCGACGGCGTCATGCTCTCCCGCGCCTTCTATGAACGGGTGACGCGGCCCATGACGCTCAACTTCCAGCACACGGCCTGAGGCGCTCATGCCCCCCGTGCGGCAGGCGACGGTCGACGACGCGGCGGCGGTGACGGCGCTGCTGGAGGCCTGCTACCCGGCCCTCATGGCGCCGCACTACGACCCGCCGGTGCTGGCGCGTGCCCTGCCGCTGATGTGTCGCGCCAACCCGGCGCTTCTGGCCTCGGGCACCTTCCATGTTGCCGAGGACGCGACGGGGCGCGTGATCGGCTGCGGCGGCTGGACGCTGGCGCGGCCGGGGGCGCCGGACGATCCGGAGGACGCGACGCTCGGCCACATCCGCCACTTCGCCACCCACCCCGATGCGGTGCGCCGGGGCGTGGCGCGGGCGATCTTCGACCGCTGCGCGGCCGACGCCCGGGCCGCCGGCGTAAGGCGGTTCGAGTGCTACGCCGCGCTGGGGGCGGAGCCGTTCTATGCCGCCGTGGGCTTCCGGGCGGTCGGCCCGATGGCGGTCGCCATGGGGCCGGACCTGCGGTTCCCCAGCATGCGGATGGTGATGGACCTCGCATGACAGGGGGACCGCCCCAAGCGTGGCAGCGCTCCCCTCATTCCGCCGCGCGCCGCTCCTCTGCGGCCTGCACCGGCGCCAGGTAGCCCAGGAACTCGTCGGCCACCTGGTCCCACGAGAACCGGCAGGCATGGTCCCGGCAGCGCTCCGGCGCGATGGCCAGGGCGGCGACGGCGGCGGCGCGCAGGTCCTCGTCCAGCACGCCGGCGCCCGAGGTGCCCAGCACGTCGGTCGGGCCGGTGACGGGGAAGGCTGCCACCGGCACGCCACAGGCCAGGGCCTCCAGCATCACCAACCCGAAGGTGTCGGTGCGCGAGGGGAAGACGAACACGTCGCCGGCGTTGTAGCAGGCGGCCAGTTCCGCGTCTCCGTTGGCGATGTGGAACAGCGTGTCGGGGAAGCGCTTGACGTAGTCCGCGCGGCTCGGCCCGTCGCCGACCACGACCTTGCTGCCCGGCAGGTCCAGCGACAGGAAGGCGGGCAGGTTCTTGTCCACCGTCACGCGGCCGACATAGAGGAAGATGGGCCGCGGCAACTCGGGCCACACGGCGGTCTTGTCGCCGGGACGGAAGGTGTCGACGTCCACCCCGTGGCTCCAGGGCACGACGTTGCCGTAGCCTTCGGCCGTAAGCTCCCGCAGGACCGAGGGCGAGGGCGCCAGCACCGCCCGGCTGGGGGCGTGGAAGCGCTTGATCCAGGCCCGCGCCCAGGCCAGCGGCACGGGCGTGCGCGCGTTGACGTATTCCGGGAACTTTGTGTGGTAGGCGGTGGTGAAGGGCAACCCGCGCTTCAGGCAATAGCGCCGCGCCTGCTGGCCCAGCGGCCCCTCGGTGGGTATGTGGATGGCATCGGGGCGGAAGGCGTCCAGGTGCCGCCTCACGCCCCGGCGCGAGAACAGGGCAAGGCGGATCTCGTTGTAGGTGGGCATGGGCACGTTGAGGAACTGGTCGGGACTGATGACCAGAACCTCGTGCCCGCGCGCCACCAGCGTGTCGCGCAGGGTGCCCAGCACCCGCACCACGCCGTTGCGCTGCGGATACCAGGCGTCGGTCACAATCGCGATGCGCAAAAGATGGTCCTCCCCCGCCGATTCTGCCGGACAGTCATGGGTGGGGAAGGAAGCCTGGTCCAGTGAAGGCTTCGTGACGGCCGGGCTTCGACCGGCTTCGTCAGGTCATGTCGGCTCGGGATCGGGCACCGGGCTGGGCGTCGGCGGCGGTGGCTCGGCCGGATGGGGTGTTTCGCCGCCGCCATGCCCGCCGCGGAACCGGTCCATCAGCACATGGGCGGGCGGCGCGGTGCCGTCCTTGCCCTCGCCGAAGTACAGGGTGCGGTGCGGGAACGGGATTTCGATGCCCAACTCGTCGAACCGCTTCTTGAGCCGGCGGTTGAACTCGCGGCCGACGAACCACTGCTGGATGGGCTTGGTCTTGATGCGCGTCTTCACGATCACCGCGCTGTCGGCGAACTTGTCGACGCCCAGCACCTCCAGCGGCTCCAGGATCTGCGGGCCGTATTCGGGATCGGCGCGCAGGTCCTCGACCACCTCCTTGCAGACCTCCACCACCTCGTCGGTGTCCTCGCGGTAGGCCACGCCCATGTCGATGACGTAGTAGCTGAAGTCCTTGGTCAGGTTGGAGATCTTGTCGACCGAGGAGAACGGCAGCGTGTGCACGGTGCCCGCCAGGTCGCGCAGGCGCACCGAGCGCACGGTCATGCCCTCCACCAGGCCGGCATGGCCGCCGACCGACACCACGTCGCCGACGGAGAAGGTGTTCTCGAACAGGATGAAGGCGCCGGTGATGACGTCCTGCACCAGCTTCTGGGCGCCGAAGCCGACGGCCAGGCCGATGACGCCGGCGCCGGCGATCAGCGGGGCGATGTTCACACCCAGCTCCGACAGGATCACCATGCTGACGACGACGATCATCACCACCAGCAGGATGTTGCGCGCCAGCGGCAGCAGCGTCTTGGCCCGCGCCGAGCGCTCAATGACGTTGCCCTCCTTGTCGGTGGTGCTCAGGTAACGCTCAATGGACGACGACGCCAGTTCCCAGACCACGACGCTGACCACCAGCACCAACAGAATGGTCACCAGCGCGCCGATGAAGGCGCCGCCGGCGTCGGTGGTCAGGGCTTCCACCACCGCCACGCCCCAGGCCTGGGCAATGGCGCCGGCGGCAAGCAGGAAGACCAGCACGCGCACGGCCGTATGCACCACCGGCAGGTAGCGGTTGACGCGGCGCTCGATGTCGGGGAAGCGGTCCTTGACGTCCTGGCTGACCTCGAACAGGCGGGCCAGCCCCGCCGACAGCAGCGTCACCAGTCCGGTCGCCAGCAGCACGATGACCACCGTCAGGACCGTGCCGCGCAGGATGTACTGGAAGCCGCCCTCGACCTCCAGCGCCCAGACGGCATAGGACGCCAGCACATACAGCGCCGCCAGAACGTGCCAGACGTCAGCGAAACGGTCGCGCAGCACGCGGCCGATGGCACCGCCGGGACGCAGGGGCTTGCGGCGCTTCGGGCGCCGGCGGGCCTGGCGCTCGCTGGCGCGGGCGGCGGCCGCGTCGCGGGTGGCGGCGGCGTCGCCGGCCAGGCCCGGCGTGGCCGGATCGGCATCGTCGGCCGCGACGGGCTGGTCGGGACCGGACAGCGGGCGCGCCGCCGGCACGTCGCCGCCGCGGTCGCCCTGTGTTGTCTCCCCGTCGCCCTCCTCCAGTGGCGCCTCGTGCACCACCATGCGGCGCTCGCGGATCCAGGCGGCGACGGGCTGCTTGGACTGCATGATGACGATGATGATCAACAGCGCCATCACGAAACCGACCAGGCGCGTCACCAACTGGTACGCCCCGTCGGGCAGGCCGAAGGTCAGGGCGGCCTCGGCTCCGAAGAAGCCGATGACGCCCACCAGCGCCAGCCGCCGGGTCCAGATGTGCAGGTAGAGCGCCGCCTCGTCCCCCAACGCCAGCCAGCGCAGCGACCGGTTGGAGGGTTGCAGCAGCAGGTCGGACGCGATCATGATGCCCTGGACGGCGGCGATGGCCGTGAGAATCACCAGCGCCACGACGCGCGAGCCCGGCGCCAGGTCGAGGGCCGGCATGACGCCGTATCCCGTCGCCAGCAGCGCGCCCACCGGCGCAGCCCGCATGAGCAGCAGGCCCAGCGTGATGAAGATGCGCTCGTACCACTTGGGCTCGCGCTGCCGGCCGTGAAGGCGGTTGCGCGGCTTGGCGAGCAGGCGGCGGACGATCCAGAACGCCGCCAGCGCCGCCACCACAAGGGCCGCCACGCGCAGCACGCCGCGCACGGCGGCGCCGCGCAGTTCGGGCTCTGTGATGCGCGCGACGCCCCAGTCCCACAAGTCCGGCAGAGTCTCCGCCGCCCGGCCCAGGTCCACCATCTCGCGCGTTGCCGTGCCCATGGCGTCGGACACGTCGCCCAGCAGACGCGCCCCGATGGAGGAGACGACCCCCGGCCCCTCCTCCGCCGGGCGCGTCGCCTCGATCAGCGCCTTCAGGCGCGTGACCAGTTCCTGGCGCTGGGCCTCGTCCTCCAGGGTCGCGACCAGCGCTTCCAGGTCCCGGACCGTCTGCTCGGACACGTCCGCCGGCGCGGCCGCATCGGCCTCCTGCGCCTGCGCCTGCTGCGCCCGATCCAGCGGTGCGGACACGGCCAGAAGGAGACCCAGCAGGACAGCGAGAACGGAACGGAAAAGGCGGGCAGGGACGGGGCGGCCAGGATCGGCCGCGCGGGGTTGTGCGGTCACCGGCTTCATGGCAAGAGGGAGCACCTGTTGTTGTTCGGCCTCGAAACGCACGAAAATGCGCGCCCGATGCCGTTCATCTCACCATACTTGCCGAAAAAGACAATGCGGAGCCGTCAGACATGGACGTGACCATCTACCACAATCCGCGCTGCTCCAAGTCGCGCCAGACGTTGGCGCTGCTGCAGGAGAACGGCGTGGAGCCCAAGGTGGTGGCCTACCTGGAAACGCCGCCGAGCGCCGCCGACCTGCGGACGATCCTGGACCTGCTGGGCATCCCGGCCCGCGACCTGCTGCGCAAGAAGGAAGCCAAGGAAGCGGGCCTCGACGACCCGGCGCTGACGGAGGCCGAGATCATCGCCGGCATGGTCACGCACCCCAAGGTGATCGAGCGCCCCATCGTGGTGGTCGACGACGCCAAGGCCGCGCTGGGCCGCCCGCCCGAGTCGGTGCTGCCGTTGATCGGAAAGTAAGGTCGAAGGACGCGAGGGACCGGATGCGGGCCCCTCCCGCGCCCCGCGTCTCTGGGCGCTACGCCTTCACGCCGCAGGCCACGTTGTCGATGAGGCGCGTCTTGCCCAGGAACGCCGCCGCAAGCACGCGGGCCGGGCGCGTGACACGCTCCACCGGCTCCAGCGTCCCGGCATCGCGGACCTCCAGGTAGTCCACCGCCGCGAACCCCTTTCGCCCCAGTTCGCCGATGCCCCAGGCGCAGGCCTGGCCCACGTCGACGCCCGCGTCGATGTCGTCGGCGATCTGCTTCAAGGTCTTGTAGAGGTGATTGGCGACGGCGCGTTCGTCATCGGTCAGGTAGGCGTTGCGCGACGACATGGCCAGCCCGTCCATCTCGCGCACGATGGGCGCGCCCTCTATGGTCACCGGCACGTTCAGGTCCGTCGCCATGCGTCGGATGACGGCCAGTTGCTGCCAGTCCTTCTCGCCGAACACTGCGACGTCGGGCAACGCCTGGAGCAGCAGCTTGCACACGACCGTCGCCACGCCGTCGAAATGGCCGGGGCGCGCATCGCCGCACAGCCCCGACGAGACGCCGGTGACGCTGACGGTGGTGGCGAAGCCGGCCGGATACATCTCGTCGACGGTCGGGGCGTAGACCAGCTGACCGCCAGCCATGCCGACCTTGAAGCGGTCCTGCGCCAGCTGGCGCGGGTAGCGGCCGAAATCCTCGTTCGGGCCGAACTGGGTGGGATTGACGAAGACCGACACCACCACCCGGTCCGCCAGCATCTTGGCCCGGCGGATCAGCGACATGTGGCCTTCGTGCAGCGCGCCCATTGTGGGCACCAGGGCCACCCGCAGACCCTCGCCCCGCCACGCCAGGACCTGCTCGCGCAGGTCCGCGACGGTGGAAACGGTGTGCGGCCCGCGCGCACGCCCGCCGGTGCCGGAGGGGGCCTCGGTGGTCATGGCCCTCAGCCCTCCTTCACGTCGCGCAGCTTGGGCATGCCGAAGCAGTGCTCCGGCCCCGGGAAGCGGCGGGCGCGGACGTCGGCGGCGTATTTGCCGGCGGCCTCGGAAATCTGCTCGTTGAGCCGGGCGTACTGTTTGACGAACTTGGGCGTGAAGTCGCTGAACAGGCCCATGACGTCCTCGGTCACCAGCACCTGCCCGTCGCAGGCCGCCGAGGCGCCGATGCCGATGGTGGGGCAGCCGACATGCTCCGTCACCTCGCGGGCGACGCCCTCCCAGGTGCCTTCGACCACCAGCGAGAACGCACCGGCCTCGGCGATGGCCTTGGCGTCGGCGAGTATCTGCTGTGCCTCGGCATCGGTGCGGCCCTGGGCCCGGAAGCCGCCGGTGGCGTGCACCATCTGAGGCTTCAGGCCCACGTGGCCCATCACCGGCACGCCGCGCTGGGTGAGGAAGCGCACGGTTTCGGCCATTTCCGCGCCGCCCTCCAGCTTGACGGCGGCGGCGCCGGTCTCCTTGAGGATGCGCGCGGCGTTGCGGTAGGCCTGCGCCGGGCTTTCGCCGTAGGAGCCGAAAGGCAGGTCGACGATGACCATCGCCGTGCGGGAGCCCCGCATGACGGCCTGGCCGTGGTTGATCATCATGTCGACGGTCACGCCCAGGGTCGTGTCCATGCCGTAGACCACCATGCCCAGGCTGTCGCCGACCAGCAGCATGTCCACATGCTCGTCCAGCACCTGCGCCATGGGCGCGGTGTAGCAGGTGAGCACGACAAGCGGGTCCTTGCCCTTGCGAGCGGCGACATCACGCACGGTGACGCGCTTCAGGCTGGTCTGCGCGCTCAAGGAACATCCTCCTGTTGATCTGGCACGGGTCGGCGGCGCGGTTGGGGCGACGTTTTACAGCACTCGCGCCCGCCGACAAAGCGAAACGCCGCACTCACCCCTTCTTGTGGCGGCCCTCAGGGGCTTCCGCACGGTCCGTTTCGGACGGCGGCGGCGGGGCCATGTCGTCTTCCTCGAACAGGATGCGGTTGGCGGCCCCGTCCAGGTCTTCGAACTGCCCCGACTTCAGCGCCCACAGGAAGGTCCCCAGGCCGACCAGGCCCAGGAACAGGGCGATGGGGATGAGCATCAGGAGACTGTCCATGGAACCCTCTGTGTCTGCGTCGAGCGCCGGCGGCTGCGCCGAACCTAGTGCGTCAACGCCCCCTGCGCGAGAGGCGCAGGGCGTTGGTGATCACCACCACGGACGACGACGACATGGCCAGCGCCGCGATCAGCGGCGTCACGAAGCCGCCGACGGCGAGCGGTATGGTGAAGACATTGTAAAGCAGCGCCAGGCCGAAATTCTGCTTCACCAAGCGGTCGGCGCGCCGCGCCGTGTCCAGCACCTCCAGCACCGGCCCAAGACGCTGTCCCTGGAAGACCACGTCGGCGGCGGTCTGGCTGACGTCCACGGCGGTCGACGGCGAGACGGAGGCATCCGCCGCCGCCAGGGCCGGCGCGTCGTTGAGGCCGTCCCCGACCATCAGCACGCGCGCGCCCTCGGCCCGCAGCGCCTCCAGCCGGGCGCACTTGTCCGCCGGCGTGCAGGCGGCGCGCCAGGTGTCGATTCCCAACGCCCCGGCCACGGATCGCACAGCGGGCTCGCGGTCGCCGGACAGCAGTTCAAGACGGTAGCCGCGGCGCGCCAGTTCCGTCACCACTGCGGCGGCGTCCGGGCGCGGCGCGTCGGCGAATAGGAAGGGCACCGGCGCGACATCCGGGCGGGCCAGCCACAACTCCGGTCCCGGCGCGGTATCGGCCGAGGTCGCCCAGGCGGTCGCGCCGTCGACTCCGCAGAAGACGCGGCTGCCCAGCCGCACCTCGCCGTCCGCCGTGGAAAGCCGCAGGCCCCGGCCCGGCACCTCCTCGACGCCTTCGGCCACCGGCGCGTCGGAACGGGCCGCCAGCGCCCGCGCCAGCGGGTGGCGGGAGGCCCCGGCCAGGCCTGCCGCCAGGTCCAGGTCGGCGCGGGTCCAGGCCGCCCCCTCCGTCAGCAGGTCGGGATGGCCGAGCGTCAGGGTGCCGGTCTTGTCGAAGACGATGGTGTCACAGCCGTTCAGCCGCTCCAGCGCCGTCGCGGTCTTGATCAGGATGCCGCCACGCAGCAGGCGCCCCGACGCGATGACCTGCACCACGGGCACGGCCAGCGCCAGGGCGCAGGGGCAGGTGATGATCAGCACGGCGATGGCCGTCAGCAGGCTCTGCTGCCACGACGCGCCCGCGCCGAGGTACCAGCCGAGGAAGGTGCCCAGCGCCGCCAGGTGCACCACCGGCGCGTACCAGCGCGCCACGCGGTCGGCCAGCGCCACGTATTTGGCGCGGCCCTGCTCGGCCACCTCCATCATGCGGACGATTTCGGCCAGCAGGGTGCGCTCGCCGACGGCATCGACGGTCAGCCGCAGCGGGCCCGACAGGTTGACGGTGCCGGCGAAGGCGCGGTCGCCGGGCGCGACGCTCTGGGGGACCGTCTCGCCGGTGATCAGGCTGGTATCCAGGTCGGAGCGGCCGTCCGTCACCGTGCCGTCGACGCCAACGCGCTCGCCGGCGGCGACCAGGATGGTCATGCCCGGCGC
This sequence comes from Caenispirillum salinarum, assembly GCF_044803115.1. Lineage (GTDB taxonomy): Bacteria > Pseudomonadota > Alphaproteobacteria > Rhodospirillales > Rhodospirillaceae > Caenispirillum > Caenispirillum salinarum_A. Next base: position 4,624,239 of record NZ_CP085224.1, read on the forward strand.
CACCTTGGCCGGCGGCAGCAGCCGGCGCGTGCCGTCGGCCTCCAGCACCGTGACCGATCCCGAGCCCAACGCCAGCAGGTGCTCCGCCGCCGAGCGGGCGCGGCCGCGCGCCCGGTTGTCCAGGTAGCGGCCCACCAGCAGGAAGAACAGCAGCATCACCGAGGCGTCGAAGTAGGCATGCTCGGCGCTGTTGATCACCTGCACCAGGCTCATGCCCGTCGCCAGCAGCACGCCGAGCGAGATGGGCACGTCCATGTTGGTGCGGCGGGCCCGCAGCGCCGTGAGGGCGGAGCGGAAGAACGGCCGCCCGGCATACAGCACCGCCGGCACCGCGATCAGCGCCGACAGCCAGTGCATCAGGTCGCGGGTAGCCCAGGTCATTTCCGCGCCGGACCACACGCTGACGGAAAACAGCATGACGTTGCCCGCGGCGAAGCCGGCCACGGCCATGGCGCGCAGAAGCTCGCGGTCGGCCTTGGCGCCCTCGCGGCCGAGCGCCTCGGGGTCGTAGGGGACAAGGCGGTACCCCACCTGAAGCACCGGCTCGATCAGGCCGTTGGGGCTGTCGGAGCCGGTCTCCGCCGGGTCCCAGCGTAGGGTGAGACGGCGCGTGGTCATGTTCACGCGGGCATTGCGCACGCCCGGCTGGCGGGTCAGCACGGTCTCGATCAGCCAGACGCAGGCCGCGCAGTGCAGCCCCTCCACCATCAGGTGAAGGGTGCGGGTGCCGTCATCCTCGGCATGGACGTGGGCCGAGAAGTCGGTGGCGAGCGCCTCGTCCTCGGGCTTGAGCGGCCGCGCATCGGGGTCGATGCAGCGCTTGCGGTAATAGGACTCGAGGCCCATGCCGTTGATGAGGCCAAAGGCGGCCTGACATCCGCGGCAACAGAAATCCGGCCCCGCCGGCGAACGCGGCGGAACCGGCGTACCGCAGTGCCTGCATTCAGCGAGGTGGCCGGTCATGGCGGTCATGGTCCACAAGACGAAGGCGAACGCCGCCGGGCCGGGCGCCCGGTGCGCCGGCCGGCGGCGCCGGCGTTCGTCACTTCACGAAGATGCGGTCGTACATGCGGAAGGTATCGTCGCCCTTGCGCGCCAGCACGCGGATTTCCCACTGGCCGGGCTGAGGCAGGACGATTTTCGTGCCGTAGCGGCCGGTGTCGCGGCGGGTCAGGCGGACCTCCTGATCCATGCCCGCCTGCGTCGGCCGGCGGATTTCCGCAAAGACCTCCAGGCCTTCCAGCCCCTCGCCATCGGGGCCGGTGGCGGAAATCATCAGGTCCGCCGGGTAGTCGCCCGGACGGTCCTTGGTCATCTGCTCGGCCTGAAGCCCCACCGTCCAGCCCAGCGCCTTCTGAGCCTCGGCCTCGGCCAGGGTCTGGTTGTACAGCCGCCCCTTTTCATAGGCGTTGCGGGTTTCCAGCCCGTTGAAGGTGCTGGTGGCGAAGTAGGCCAGCGCCCCGTTCACCCCGACGACCACCATGAAGGCGGCGACGAAGATATAGGGATACCACCAGCCGCTGGGCCGTGGCGTGTTGCCGGTCATGCTCATGTCGAAACGATGCTCCTGCCTCTCGAGCCAGGACCCGGAGGGGCGCGCATCAGCGCGCCCCGGGACCGGCGAACAGCGTATCATACTCCATGACCTCACCGCTCGCCTGATTGGTCAGGACGAACTCCAGTTCGGTCGAGGAGCCCTGCAGCGCCGACGGCGGCGCGGTGACGTAGATGCGGAACGTGCCCACCGAGTCGCCCTTCACCGGCAGCTCCGCGGAGTCTACGGGCTCGTCCGTGTAGCCGACCACGTTCAGCGTCGCCCCCTCGATGCCCTGGGTGTCCAGCGTGTAGGTCTGGTCGCCCGGCTGCATGTTGAGCACCTTGAAGGTGTAGCCGTTGCGGATCTGGCCGTCGGACAGCGGCACGTACAGCGGGCTCCGCTCGTGCAGCACGTTGATCTCGGTGGTCGCGCGGGTGGACAGGCCATACACCATGACCGCGGTGACGATCACCATCATCACCGCATAGATGATGGTGCGGGCGCGGACGAAGCGGTACTTGGTCGGCTCGCCCCTGGCGCGGGCCACCTGATTGTTGGTGCTGTCGTAGGTGATCAGGCCGCGCGGCAGGTTGAAGCGGTCCATGATCTGGTTGCAGGCATCGATGCACAGGCCGCAGCCAATGCACGCCAGCTGGCTGCCGTTGCGGATGTCGATGCCCGTGGGGCACACCTGGACGCACATGGTGCAGTCCACACAGTGGCCGCGGTCCTTAAAGGACTCGCCCTTCTTGGCGAAGCCGCGGGGCTCGCCGCGCCATTTCTCGTAGGTGACGACCAGGCTGTCCTCGTCGAACATGGCGGCCTGGAAGCGCGGCCACGGGCACATGTAGATGCACACCTGCTCGCGCGCCCAGCCGGCCAGCAGGAACGTCACGCCGGCGATCACGGCCAGGAAGCCGTAGATCCCCAGCGATGCCTGGCCGGTGGCGATGTCGACCGAGGTTTCCCACGCCGGGTTGAAGTAGATCATCCAGGTCCAGGCGGTCGCGGTGGCGATGGCGGCCCAAATGGCGATCTTCAGCGTCTTGATGCCGAACTTGCGCGCGGTCATCCGGCTCTTGTCGAACTTCATCCGCTTGTTGCGGTCGCCCTCAAGCCTCTTTTCCACCCATACGAACAGATCGGTGAACACCGTCTGGATGCAGGTGAAGCCGCACCACACGCGGCCCAGAAGCGCGGTGACGAAGAACAGGCCGATGGAACCCAGGATCAGCACGCCGGTCAGGTAGTAGACCTCCTGCGGCCAGATCTCGACCCAGAAGAAATAGCCGCGGCGGCCGGCCAGGTCCATGAGGATGGCCTGGTCGGGGGCATCGCCCGCCCGATCCCAGGGAATCCAGGGGCCGATGAAATAGATGCCAAGAAGCACGATCATGGCGATCCATTTCAGGTTCCGGAAGGTCCCCTGGATCGCGCGCGGGTACACCTTTTCGTACGCCGCGTACAGCGAGGACTTCTGCGTTTCTTCCGGCTTCTTGCCCGACGGACGGGAAGGCTTGGGCGCCTTCTCCGCAACCTCGTTCGCTACCGCCATGGTATCGCGACCTCTCTCTCATGACTGCGCCGCTTGGCCCCACACCAGTCGGCGACCATAGGGATAATGCGGGCAGGCCACGCCGGCAACCGGATCAACCGCATGTCGGCCATGCACGCGCGCGCGTGGCGCGACGGTCGGACCGGCTGCGATGTGTCGTATGCGGTGTGGCTGTGCTCGACCGTCTCCCCTGCCGGCGGCCCGCCGTGCGGGCCCACGGTTCGACGCCCCTTGGCATCTCCCGCCGCGGCAGAAGCCGGTGCTTCTTCATGCCACCGATCGTACGGTGGTTGAAATGACATCGATCAATGGACCGAGTCCGAAACGCCCCTGCGGCCGGGAAAACCGACCCGTTCGGGCGGGCGGCTTCGGGTCCAGTAAATGCGCCTGTATAAGCGATTCGTCAAGGACCTAAAGGTCTACTTCTGCTGGGGCCAAGGCGGCCGCGGCAACCGGATTCGGCGCCGAAACCCAGCCCACGGGCACGGCGCCGCCGCGACACGGCCGGCGCCGGAAAGACACAGGGCCCGACTGCCGAGGCAATCGGGCCCTGCGCCCAAAGCAACCAGGGGATCAGGCTTACTGACCGCCACCCAGCGAGTGGACGTAGACGGTTACCTGCTTGATCTCCTCCTCGCCGAGGCGGCCGCCCCAGGCCGGCATGACACCGTGCTTGGGCTCGTAGATCTGAGCCTCCACGGCATCCCGGTCGCCGGAGTACAGCCACAGCTGGTTGTTGAGCGGCGGCGCGCCCAGAACCTGCTGGCCCTCACCCTCGAAGCCGTGGCACGCGGCGCACTGCTCTTCATAGAGGGTGGCACCCTCGGTGCCCTCGTTGGGGTTGCCCGACGCCAGCGACACGACGTAGTCGGTGACCGCGTCGATCTCGGAATCGCTCAGGATATCCATGGCGCCGAAGGCCGGCATCTCGGACAGGCGCGTGTCCGCGTTCTGGTCCCAGCGGATGCCGTGCTGCAGGGTGGTGTAGATTTCGTCCAGCGTGCCGCCCCAGATCCACTCGTCATCGGCGAGGGTGGGATAGCCGAACTGGCCGGCGCCGCCCGACTGGTGGCACGGCGCGCAGTTTTCCTTGAACACCACCTGGCCGCCGGCCATGGCGTAGTTGCGCAGGTTGGTGTCGGCCACGATCTCGTCCAGGGACGAGGTCTTGATGGCCTCCAGCTTGTCGGCGTGCTCGGCGCGCGCCGCCACCAGGTCGGTCTCCAGCTCGGCACGCGAGCTGTAGCCCAACAAGCCGCCGGTGGCGCTGTTGGTCAGCGGAATCGCCGGATAGGCGAAAACATAGCCGACCGAGAAGATCACCGTCGCCCAGAACACGTACACCCACCACTTGGGCAGCGGCGTGTTCAGCTCGCGGATGCCGTCCCATTCGTGGCCAGTGGTATGCTGGCCGGTAATGGCGTCCTTTTCAGGGGTTCCCGCCATTTCACTGCTCCTTGTCGTCATCTTCCCGGAAGATGATGTTCTTGTCGTCCTCAAACCGTCCCTTGTTCTTGGGACGGAAGGCGAAGAACACCACCCCCAGGAAGAGAATCATCAGCCATAGGCCCCAGAACTGGCGCAGGAAGTCGCTCAGGTTGTGCAGGTCTTCCAGCATCAGATCCTTGCCTTACCGATACGCGTTGGCTTCGCCGGCATCGAACTCGGAGAAGTCGACCAGGGTGCCCAGCATCTGCAGGTAGGCCACCAGGGCGTCCATTTCCGTGATCATGTCGGGGTTGCCGTCGAGGTCGCCGCCGTTGGCCTTGGGATAGGCCTCCGTCACCGTGTCGAGATCACCGTTGGCCTGGGCTTCCAGGTGCAGGGCGGCGTTCTCGATCTGGTCATCGGTGTAGGGGACGCCCACGATGCGCAGCGTGCGCAGGTGATCGGCGATGTCGTCGTACTTGAGCGGCGTGGTCGCCAGGTGCGGGTAGCCCGGCATGATCGATTCCGGCACGACCGACCGCGGGTCGATCATGTGACGGGTGTGCCACTCGTTGGAGTACTTGCCGCCCACGCGCGCCAGGTCGGGACCGGTGCGCTTGGAGCCCCACTGGAACGGGTGGTCGTACTTCGACTCCGCGGCCAGCGAGTAATGACCGTAACGCTCCACCTCGTCGCGGAACGGACGGATCATCTGGCTGTGACAGTTGTAGCAGCCTTCACGGATGTAGATGTTGCGGCCCTGCAGCTCCAGCGGGCTGTAGGGGCGGACACCGTCCACCTTCTCGATCGTGTTCTGGATCGAGAACAGCGGAACGATCTCCACGATGCCGCCGATGATGATCGTCAGGAAGATGCCCAGCGTCAGAAGCAGGACGTTCTTCTCGATCTTCTCGTGTTGCTTGATGAGAGACATGTCAGCCTACCCCTTACTGCTGGGCGCCGGCGACGGCTTCCGGCGCCTCATAGGGACGCTCGGTGCGCACGTCACCCTTGATGGTGCGGTACATGTTGTAGGCCATGATCAGGCCACCAATCACGAACAGCAGACCGCCGAAGGCGCGGATCACGTAGTAGGGGTGCATGGCCTCCACGGTCTCGATGAACGAGTACTGCAGGAAGCCCAGCTCATCATAGGCGCGCCACATCAGGCCCTGCATGATGCCCGAGATCCACATCGCGGTGATGTAGAGCACGATGCCGATGGTGGCGATCCAGAAGTGATAGCTGACCAGGCGCATGCTGTAGAGCTGCGAACGCTTCCACAGGACCGGGAACAGGTAGTACATCGCGCCGAAGGACACGAAGGCCACCCAGCCGAGCGCGCCGGAGTGCACGTGGCCGACGGTCCAGTCGGTGTAGTGCGACAGCGAGTTCACGGCCTTCACCGACATCATCGGACCTTCGAAGGTCGACATGCCGTAGAACGCGACCGAGGTCACCAGGAAGCGCATGACAGGGTCGGTGCGCAGCTTTTCCCAGGCACCCGACAGGGTCATGATGCCGTTGATCATGCCGCCCCACGAGGGCATCCACAGCATCACCGAGAACACCATGCCCAGCGTCTGCGTCCAGTCGGGCAGCGCGGTGTAGTGCAGGTGGTGCGGACCGGCCCAGATGTACAGGAAGATCAGGGCCCAGAAGTGCACGATCGACAGACGGTAGGAATAGACCGGACGCTCGGCGCGCTTGGGAATGAAGTAGTACATCATGCCCAGGAAGCCGGCGGTCAGGAAGAAGCCCACCGCGTTGTGGCCGTACCACCACTGCGTCATCGCGTCCTGAACGCCCGAGTACAGGGTGTAGGACTTGGCGCCGAAGAAGCTGACCGGCACGGCGAGGCCGTTGCCCAGGTGCAGCATGGCGACGGTGACGATGAACGCCAGCAGGAACCAGTTGGCCACGTAGATGTGCGGCTCGCGGCGCTTGATCAGCGTGCCGACGAACGTGGTCAGGTAGGCGACCCAAACGACGGTCAGCCACAGGTCGACGAACCACTCCGGTTCGGCGTATTCCTTGCCCTGGGTGTAGCCGAGCACGTAGCCCAGCGCCGCCATGACGATGAACGCCTGGTAGCCCCAGAAGACGAAGTTGCCGAGCGCGGCGCCGCCGTAAAGGCCGGTGCGGCAGGTGCGCTGCACGATATAAAGCGACGAGCCGATCAGGATGTTGCCGCCGAAGGCGAAAATCACCGCCGACGTGTGGACCGGGCGCAGACGCCCGAAGGTCGTCCACTCAAGATCGAAGTTCAGAGCCGGGAAGGCCAACTGCCAGGCGATGAAATCGCCCGCCAGAAAGCCCACCACGCCCCAGAACATCGCCGCAATGACGAAGTTGCGAATAACACCTTCATTGTAAGGCGTCGCCGCGGACTGGGCGTTGTACGCCGTGGTCGCTTGGGTCATGACCCCTCCTTGATCGACCAGAACATTCTTCCCCATCCGGTGCGGATGGCACGCGGCACGAGATCGGCCGGAACCCCTGCCTCCGAGGAGGCTCCCCTTCGGGTTTCCGCGTCACTCGCGCCGGTCGGCGCTTTTCCGACCGTTGCCCCGCCGCCCGCGATCTGCAAAAACATCACGCACGACAGGGTCCGGCCTTTTGACAGCCGGACTTTCATCTATAGCAAATGCCACAAATTTTCCAGCCAAAAGACGGCCTCGGCCGCAATCCTGCCGCGATCATGCCGGCGGCGTTGCACGCGGGCCCGCCGCCGCTCCGACTCAGCCTCTGTCCAGGACGCCCCATGACCGATATCCTGCCCACCGTCGACACCCCGGAAAGCCGCCCGCACCTGCGCATCCAGAAGGGCCGGGCCCGCCGTCTCCGCCAGGGCGGGCCGTGGCTGTTCTCCAACGAGGTGGAGATGACCGCCGAGGCCAAGGCCCTGCCGCCGGGAACGCTGGTGACGGTGGTCGATGCCGGCGACGAGCGCCTGGGCGTCGCCACCTTCAACCCGCATTCCCTCATCTGCGCCCGGCTGCTGGACCGCGACTGGCGCACGGTCGTCGACACCGGGCTGATCAAGCGCCGACTCGCCGCCGCCGCCGCCCTGCGCGACCGGCTCTACGGCACGCCCCACTACCGCCTGATCCATTCCGAGGCCGACGGCCTGCCGGGGCTGATCGTCGACCGCTACGGCGACGTCTTTTCCGTCCAGGCGAACACGGCCGGCATGGAACGCCTGACGCCGCTGGTGGTGGAGGCGCTGGCGGAGGCGTTCGCACCGTCCGCCGTGGTGCTCCGCAACGACACGCCGGCGCGGGCGCTCGAAACCCTGCCGCAGGAGCAGGTCGTCGCGCTCGGCGCCGTCGACGGGCCGGTGGCGCTGGTCGAGAACGGCGTCACCTACTTGGCTGATGTCACTACGGGGCAGAAGACCGGCTGGTTTTACGACCAGCGTCCGAACCGGGCCTTCGTCGCGGGCCTGGCGAAGGAGCGCCGCTGCATCGACGTCTATTCCTACGCCGGCGGCTTCGGCCTGGCCTGCGCCGCAGGGGGCGCGGCCGAGGTGACGCTGGTGGACCGCGCCGAGCGTCCGCTCGCGCTTGCGGCCGAGGCGGCGGCGCGCAACGGCTTCGCCGAGCGCGTGAAGACCACCCAGGCCGAGGCCTTCGGCGAGATGCAGCGCCTGGCCGCCGCCGGAGAGCGCTTCGGGGTCGTGGTCTGCGATCCGCCGGCCTTCGCCAAGGCCAAGCGCGACCAGGCGCAGGCCGCCAAGGGATATCGCAAAATGGCGCGGCTCGGCGCGGCGCTGGTCGAGCCGGGCGGCGTGATCCTCTGCGGATCATGCAGCCATCACATGCCGCTCGACCGTTTCCAGGAGGAAGTCACCCGCGGCCTGCACCAGGCCGGGCGCGACGGCCGCCTGCTGCACACGGGCTTCGCCGGCGCCGACCACCCGGTGCATCCGGCCCTGCCGGAAAGCGCCTATCTGAAGACGCTGACCTTCCAACTGGATTGAGAACCGGCGGCTCCGGCCGGATCAGAGCCGCGGCAGGGCGTCCCAGCGGTAGCGCACCTCGCGCAGGCGCCTGCCGCCGATCGTGTCGTACTGGGTGCGGTCGGGGACGCCACCCAGGTGCGCGTAGAACGCGCGCGCCGGGCGGTTGTCGGCCAGCACCCAGACGAACAGCTGCGCCATGCCCTCCGCCGCCAGCCGCTTCACCGCCGCCGCCATGAGGGCCCGGCCGAGCCCATGCCCCCGGCGGTCCGGCCGCAGGTAGAGGCCGCCGACCTCGCCGTCGCCGGGGGCCGCGTCGGCATCCCGCAGGGCGCAGCCCTGCACGAAGCCCACCACCGGGGCCATTCGCCCGCCGTCGCGCGCCACCAGCGTCCAGCCTGCCTCGGCCGCCAGGATGCGGCGCCACTGGGCGGTGCGCTGGACCTCCGACAGGCTGTCGAGAACGACCTGCGGCACGATGCCGGCATAGGCCGCGCGCCACGCCGCCACATGCACGGCGGCGATGGCGGGGGCATCCTCGGGCTGGGCGGGCGCGATCAGAACCATGGCATTCCCATACCACCGCCCGGTCGCCGCCGCGAAAAGGAAAACGGGGAGGCCGGTCTGACGCCGGTCTCTCCCCGTCCGTGAAGCCCCATGCCCTACTTGCCCGGCACCCGCCGATGGCTGCGGGCGCGATCCGTGCAAGGCACGCAGGCAACGATGCAGGCGGCGTGCCAGCCGCCGGGGCATTGTCGCGGCTGCCCTGTCCTTGAGCACGCGCGGGTCATTGCCCGAATTTTAGGCCAAACGCGCAGCAACTGCCTTCGCCGCGGGCAGGCCGGCCAGGGCACCATCATCCGCAACCTTGTATCGTGGAAGAACGTTCTCCAGGTTCAGAGGGGGTCCGCGCCGCCGGGGTCATCGCGACGTGCCATGCCGGCGCGGCCCTCCACCGTGCAACACTCGCGCCCCAGCGGAAGGACACCGCCCTGACGGACCAGACATTGCCAGCACCCGATTCCGCCACGACCCAGCCCCTGAGCCAACCGCCCGCCGCCGCGCCGCGCCTCCTGGACCGGCCGGGGGTCGCATGGCGCGTGGAGACGGCGGACCGCGCGGCCCTGCTGGTGGACGCGGCCGCCTACTTCCACGAGTTGCGGCGGGCCCTGCTCAAGGCGGAGCGACAGGTGCTGCTGGTCGGCTGGGACGTCGACGGCCGCACCGACCTGGTCGGCCCCGACGCCGCGCCCGAACCGGGCGACGAGGCCCCGCGCCTGCTGCGGGAACTGCTCACCTGGCTGGTGGAGCGCCGCCCCGACCTCAACGTCCATGTGCTGCTGTGGGACTACACGCTTCTCTATGCGCTCGACCGGGAGCCCCTGCCCACCGTCACGCTGGGCTGGACGACGCCGGACCGCGTCCACCTGCACCTCGACGACAGCCTGCCCATGGAAGCCAGCCACCACGAGAAGGTGGTGGTGATCGACGACGCCCTGGCCTTCTGCGGTGGCATGGACGTCACCATCCGCCGCTGGGACACGCCGGACCACCGCCTGAGCGACCCGCGCCGGCGCGACCCGGGCGGCGAGGCCTATCCGCCCGTGCATGATGCCACGCTCATGGTCGACGGCGCGGCGGCGCGGGCGCTGGGCGATCTGGCGCGGGAACGCTGGCACCACGCCACCAGCCGCCTGCTGCGCCCCGTTCCGCAGGCGAGCGGACGGCGCCTGTGGCCGGATGACGTGCCGCCGCGCCTGCGGTCCGTCCCCGTCGGCATCAGCCGCACCCGCCCCGCCGGCAAGCGTTGGGACGCGGTGCGCGAGGTCTGCGACCTCTATTGCGCCGCCATCGAGGGCGCCGAACGATCCCTCTATATAGAGAACCAGTACCTGACGGCCGATTGCGTCGCCGATGCCCTGGTCCGCCGCCTGCGCGAGAATCCCGACCTGGAAGTGGTCATGGTCGGCCCCCGCACCGCCATGGACTGGCTGGAGGAGACCACCATGGGCGTCGGCCGCGCCACCTTCATGGCGCGGCTGGCCGAGACCGGCGCCGGCGACCGCATCCGCCTTCTGGCCCCGGTGATCCGCGACGACGCCGGCGAAAGCCACGACGTCAAGGTTCACAGCAAGCTGATGATCGTCGACGACCGCGTCATGACCATCGGCAGCGCCAACCTCGCCAACCGCTCCATGGGCCTCGACACCGAGACCAACACCACCGTCGAGGCGACGCGGCGCGAAGACCGGGACGCGCTGGCTCGCTGGCGCGACGGCCTGCTGGCCGAGCACCTGGGCTGCCCGCGCGAAGCCGTCGCCGGCGCCCTGGCGGAATCCGGCGGATCGCTGGTGACGGCCATCGACGCGCTGGCGGAGCGCAATCCGGCGCGGACCCTGGTTCCCGTGGACGCCAGCCTGGCCGAACCCAACGAGGGCGTGGCCCTGCTCAACCGCATCGGCGACCCGGAAGAACCCATCGACCTGGACCGCTTCCTGGCCGAGCAGGTGCCCGAGCCGCCCGTCGGACCCTCGCGCAAGCCCCTGTCGCGCCATCTGTGGACCGGCTTCTTCATCGTCGCCGTCCTCGCCGCCGTCATCGCCCTGTGGGAACTGACGCCGCTGCGGGAGGGGCTGGACCCGCGGGTCTTCTACGACCGGGCGGTCGCCCTGCGCGGGTTGCCGTGGACGCCGCTGGCCGTGCTTGGCGGGTATGTGGCGTTGGGGCTGGCAGGCTTCCCCATCACCGTCCTGATCACGGTGACGGCAATGGTCTTCGGTCCGGCGATGGGATTTGTCTACGCCAGCACCGGCGCCATTCTGTCCGCCGTCATCAGCTTCGGGCTGGGGCACCTGCTGGGCAAGCGGCTGGTGCGGCGCTACGCCGGAGCCACGGTCAACCGCCTGAGCGAAGCGCTGGGCCGGCGCGGTATCGTGGCCGTGGTGTTCCTGCGGGTGGCGCCGGTGGCGCCGTTCCTGATCATCAATCTGGTTTCGGGCGCGAGCCATGTGGGATTTCGCGACTATATCCTGGGGACGCTGCTGGGCATGCTGCCGGGCATCGCGGTGATGACCCTGCTGGGGTCGAGCATCATGGGCCTGATCCAGGACCCGACGCCGGCGCGCATCATCGTTCTGGTGGGTTGCCTGGTGCTGTGGTTCCTGGTCAGCGTCGGGCTTCAGCGGCTGGTCTCGCGTCGCCAGAAGGCCCGCGACCGGGCCGGACGCGGATAGCGGACAGGAGAACGGAAGGCCCCATGCGCCTGCGCGTCGCCACCTACAACATCCATTCCTGCATCGGCAACGACCGGGGCTACGACCCCGCGCGCATCGCCGAGGTGATCCTGGAGACGGGCGCCGATGTGGTCGGCCTGCAGGAGGTTGCCGCCAAGCCCGACCTGGACGGCGTGCCCGACCAGTTCTCCTACCTGGCGGAGGCGACGGGCATGACCGCCATCGCCGGGCCCAACGTGATCCTGCGGGAAAGCCGCTTCGGCAACGTGCTGCTGACCCGCTGGCCGGTGCTGGGCGTGCGCCGCGTCGACCTGTCCATCGCGCCCTACGAGCCGCGCGGGGCCGTGGTCGCCGACCTGTCGGTGCGCGGCCAGCGGCTGCGGGTCATCACCACCCACCTGGGCCTGAGGGTCTGGGAACGGGCGCGCCAGCATGCCACACTGGGCGACCTGATGGCCGCGCGGGGCGATGCGCCGGCCGTCATCATGGGCGACTTCAACAGCTGGTGGCCCGACGTCGCGGCGCTGCGGCACCTGGGGCCGCGCTTCGGATGCCGCCTGTCGCCCGCCAGCTTTCCGGCGCACCTGCCGTTCCTGGCGCTGGACCGCATATGGGCGGTGCCGGACACCTTTGCCGGACCGGTGCGCGCCCACAAGTCGCCCCTGGCGCGCCAGGCCTCCGACCACCTGCCGGTGGTGGCGGACCTGGAGCTGCCCGATCCCGCCCCCTCGCGCGTTGAAGAGGACGAGGCCGACACCGCCGTGACCATTGCAAGCCGCCGGACCATCGAGGCATGACCACCGAGCGCCCGCAGGACAGCCGCCCCGCCGCCATCGGCACCCACGAGCCACCGCGCCCGGCCTCGCCGCCGTTCGCCGCCGCGGCGCCGGCTCCGGGCGCGTCGCGGGCACAGGAAGGACCGGCCCATCACGGCCCGGCCGCCGCCGCGGCGGCGCTGGATGAGCATGACGCCGGCCGCCGCGGGCGCCTCAAGCTGTTCCTGGGCGTGGCGCCCGGCGCCGCGACCGTGCCGACCGTGCTGGCGGCCCATATCGACACCATCCACCGCCTGCGCCGCGAGGCTCCCGACCGCGCCAACCGGCCGGTCATCGGCCTGCTCATGCCCGGCGACCTGCGCGACCTGCCGTCGGAAATCCAGGACAGCGACGCCCTGATCGTGCGCTGTGACGACCCCGAGGACCTGCTGCGCCACGATCCCGACGTGGTGGTCATCAAGGGCCTGCGCGGCATCAACCGCCAGATCGCCCGGCTGGACACCGGCGCGGGGTCGCCCATCGACGCCATCCTGGAGCGCGGCATCGACGTCTACTGCGCCCTCTCGGCGGCCCACCTGGACGGCGCACGCGACCGCATCGGCGTGCTGGCGCTCATCCCGCGCGAGGAGAGCCTGCCGGAAACCCTGCTGGAGAAGGCCGACCAGATCGAACTGGTGGACGCCGCCCCCGAGGACCTGGCCGACCGGTTCGAGAGCCGCAGCCTGATGCTCTCGGACGACGACTACGAGACGCTGGCGCCCATCTACGCCGTGGATTGCCTGACGCTGCTGCGCGAAACCGCCATCGGCGTCACCGCCCGGCACGTCCATCGCCAGTCGCTGGAGCAGTGGTCGGAGGGCGCGGGCGTCGACACCGAGACCCCGGCCGTTGAGCCCGAGCCGGCGCCGCGCATCCTGGTTCTGCTGTCCGACGTCGGCCGGCCCGAGCGCCTGGTGCAGGACGGCCACCGACTGGCCGACCGCAACGGCGCGGCTTGGTTCGTCGCTTATGTGGACACCGCCTGGAACCACCGCCTGCCCCAGGCCATCCAGCGCGAGGTGACGGAAAGCCTGCACCTGGCGGACCATCTGGGGGCCGAGGTCGTGCCGCTGGGCGGCCCCGACCTGCTGGAGGAAGTGAGCGAGTTCATCCGCACCCACCGCATCACGGAAGTGGTGGTCGCCCGCCCGCCGGTGCGCGGCCTGCGGCGTCTGTGGCGGCGGCCCTTCGCCGACCAGTTGCTGGAGCGCTTCCGGAACCTGGGGGTGCACATCGTGCCCGGCCCGGAGATGACCGTGGACGCCTTCGCCCTGCCCTGGCGCATCGACGAGGGGCGGCCGTGGTTCCACGAATACCTGGCCGGCGCCGTCGCCGCCTGCATGGCGGCCGGGCTGATCAAGGTGCTCGACCCCCTGCTGCCGGCGGAAAGCCTGTCCATCATCATGCTGATGGCGGTGGTCTACGCCGCCACCGCCTACGGCTTCGCCTCGGCCCTGTTCACGTCGGTGCTGGGGCTGGCGATGTTCAACTTCTTCTTCGTCGAGCCCCAGTTCGCCCTGACCCCCAACAGGCCCGAGCAGATATTCCAGCTCGCGATCTATCTGGTTTTGGCCGCCATCGCCGCCAACCTGGCCGGGCGCCTTCACGACCAGGCCCAGGCGGCGCGGCGGCGCGAGCGGCACACGGGTGCGCTCTACCACCTGTCGCGCGAAATTGCCGCCACCTCGGACCCGGCCAAGGTGATGTCGGCCATTTCGGCGCAGATGCGCGACCTTTTGAACGTCAACGTGATGATCCTGCTGCCCCGGCGCATGGTGGCCGAGGCCGACCCCGGCCCCACGGGATCGGACGCGGAGGCCGAGGAACTGTGCGCCGCCTGGCCGGAGGGCGGCACCCTGGACGAGGAAGCCTGGCGCATCGCCTCGTGGGTGCGACGCTACGGCGAGCCTGCCGGGCGCGGCACGACGGTCCACAGCAACGCCGGCTACCTGTTCCAGCCCCTGCGCACGGGCGGCGGCGTCATCGGCGTGCTGGTGGTGGAGGCCCCCGACCCCATGATCCTGCGCCGCGCCAGCTTCCGCCGTCAGTTCGACAGCCTGGCCGGCTTCTCCGCCGTGGCGGTGGAGCGCATGCACCTGAACCGCGAGGTGGAAACGGTGCGCGTGGTGGCCGAGACCGAATCCATGCGCTCGGCCCTCCTGTCGTCGCTGAGCCACGACCTGCGCACGCCGCTGGCCTCCATCATCGGGTCGACGAGCAGCCTGCTGACCTACGGCCGGTCCTATTCCGAGGACGTGCAGCGCGACCTTCTCAAGACCGTGCTGGAAGAGGCCGAACGTCTCAACCGTTTCGTCGGCAACCTGCTGCAGATGACCAAGCTGGAAGCAGGCGCCACCGTGCCAAGGCCGCAGTGGACCGACCTGGACGACCTGGTGGGCACCACGCTGGAGCGGATGGAGGGGCGGCTTGAGAAAGTGCACGTCGCGCTCGACATTCCGCCCATGCTGCCGCTGTTCCAGGTGGATTTCGTGCTCATGGAGCACGTGCTGATGAACCTGCTGGACAACGCGGTGAAGTATTCGCCGGTGGGATCGACCATCACCATCCGCGGGCGTGCCGAGGACGGATGGATCGTCATCGAGATCACCGATCAGGGCATCGGCATCCCCGCCGAGCACTGCGCGCGCATTTTCGACAAGTTCTTCCGCGTCTACTCGCGCGACCGGGTGGTGGCCGGCACCGGCCTCGGCCTTGCCATATGCAAGGGCATCGTCGAAGGTCACGGCGGCACCATCGAGGCGGAAAGCGACGGCGAGAACGGCAGCACCTTCCGGGTGCGCCTGCCGGTCCGCACGCCCACGGCCGCCGACCTGGAGGGGGTCGACGCACCGCCGGAACACCTGCCCGCCAACTGATCGGGCCGCACCGTTCACGAGACCTGGACCAAAAGCAAGACCAACCGGAGACATCCGCCACCATGCCCAACGACGCAACGGGAACCGCAAAAGTCCTCATCGTCGACGACGAACCGCAGATCCGCCGCTTCCTCAAGGCGAGCCTGACCGCCCACGGCTACCAGGTGGTGGAGGCCGAGGATGCCAATTCGGCCATCAAGGCGGCGACGGTGGAAAAGCCGGATCTGACGGTGCTGGACCTGGGCCTGCCCGACATGGACGGCATGGAGGTGATCGAGCGGGTGCGCGAGTGGTCGTCCATGCCGATCATCGTGCTGTCGGTGCGCTCGGACGAAAGCGACAAGGTTGGCGCGCTCGACCGGGGCGCCAACGACTACATCACCAAGCCCTTCGGCATGGCGGAGCTGATGGCCCGCATGCGCGCGGCGCTGCGCCACATCGGACCGGAGGCCAGCGACGACCCGGTGCTGGAGACCGAGCGGGTGAGCATCGACCTCGCCAAGCGGCTGGTGACGGTGGAAGGATCGCCGGTGAAGCTGTCGCGCAAGGAATACGACCTGCTGCGCGCACTGGCCCAGCATCCCGGCAAGGTCATCACCCACCAGCAGCTTCTGCGTGACATCTGGGGCGAGGCCTATGTGGAAGAGACCCAGTATCTGCGCGTCTACATCGGCCAGTTGCGTCAGAAGCTGGAGGCCGATCCCTCCCGCCCCCGCCTCATCATCACCGAGCCGGCGGTGGGATACCGGTTGCAGATTTCGGTGTGAGCGCGGGGCCGCCGGCCGGGTGGTGATCGCCGTTGCGAGGGGCTGCCGACACCGCAGGTGGACCCCGTCAGCCGACTACCCCCGCTTCGCCCGCGCGTCATCAAGCGCGGCGCGCAGCGCGTCGAAGGGCAGCATGACCGAGCCGTGGCGGCTTTTTAGGTCGCGCACGAGGCGCAGGTATTCCAATTCCTGCCAGTCGCCGCCGGGCAGGGGCCCGTCTTCCTTGAGCATGGCGCGCATGGCCTCGGCCACCTGGTCCAGTTCCTCGACCGAGCGGCCGACGGCGTTGGCGGCCAGAATGGCCGTCGCCGCCTCGCCCAGCGCGCAGGCGCGAACCGCATAGCCGAAGCCGGTCAGGCGGTCGGCATTGTCCAGGGCGACGTCGACCGTGATGCGGCTGCCGCACAGGCGGCTCACCTTTTCCGCCGAGGCGTCGGGGCTCTCAAGACGGCGGTCCTCCCGTACCTGACGGGAATATTCCTTCAGCTTGTCGCTGAACAGGTCGATCATCGCGGTTTCGGAACTCATCCCCACCCCGGGTCATGCTGAGCAAAGGCCAACGGTAAAGGCGGCAGTCTACACCACCCCTGCCCAACATGGGGAGATCCCGCGCGGCCCGCATCCCCGGAGGCGGCGCCTATTCGGCGCCGGCCGCCGCGCCCTCGTCACCGCGCTCGTGTCCGCCGGCGCGGGCGATCAGTTCCTGATAGCGCGCGGCGTCGATGTCGGGGTAGGCCTCCACGAACGCCGTGATGTCCCACAGTTCCTCGGCCTCCTCGATCGGCCCCCAGGCGGGCATGCCGGTCATCTTGAAGCCGTTGTCCAGAATCCAGTAGATGGACGCCGGCGCCCAGAACTCGGCCACATGGCCCATTTCCGGCGGCTTGGGCATCATGTGGTCGGCGAAGCCCATGGCATCGACGCCCGGCGCCCCGTGACACGCCACGCACATCTTGTCGTAGGCCCCGGCTCCGGCGGCGATACGGTCCGGCGAGGCCAAGTCGCCCGGCACCGGGATATCCTCGGCGCGGGTGCGCACGGAGTTGACGCGCGTGGTCGCCAGGACCCAGTTGACCAGCCCCGTGTGCTTGTCGGTGGCGGCGACGTTGTAGACGCCGGTGAACATGATGATCGCCGCAATGACGACCAGGACCAGCAGGGTGGCGATGACGGTGCCGACGACTTTCATGGTGCGCTCCGGCGATTGCAGAAGGGGCTCCTTCTGCAACGCCGTCGCGCATCCCCCTGTTCCAGATGGGTCCCTCAGAGGTACCAGGCGAACTCGTGCGGGGTGATGACGCTCTGGAACTTCTCCAGCTCCGCCGTCTTGGTCGCGTGGTAGAGGCCCAGGTATTCAGCCCCCATGTAGCCCGGCAGCACCTCTGCCGCCTCCAGCCGCGCCAGCGCCGAGCGCCAGGTCCAGGGCACGTCCGGGTCCAGGTGCTCGCCGGCGTTGCCGGTGTTGGCCGGGCCGGGGTCGATCTTGTTGGTGATGCCGTGGTGCGCACCCACCATCACCGCCGCCAGCGCCAGGTACGGATTGGCGTCGGCACCGCAGACGCGGTGCTCCACCCGCCGCGTCGGCCCGGCGCCCGCCGGCACGCGGAAGGCCACCGAGCGGTTGTTGACGCCCCAGGTCCGCCCCACCGGCACATACAGGTTCGGCGCGAAACGGCGGTAGCCGTTGGCATTGGGCGAGAACAGCGCCATGCCCTCGGCCATGGTCGCCTGCATGCCGCCGATGGCCCAGCGCAGCATCTCGCTGCCCGTGTCGGACCCGTCGTCGAACAGGTTGTTGCCGTCCTCGTCGCACAGCGACAGGTGGATGTGCAGCCCGTTGCCCGCCATGTGGGTGAAGGGCTTGGACATGAAGGTGGCCTCGAAGCCGTGCTTCTCCGCCACGCCCATGACCACGCGCTTGAGCAGGCTGGCGTGGTCGGCCGCCGCCACGCCGTCGGCCACGTGCCGCAGGTTGACCTCGAACTGCCCCGGCGCATATTCGCTCGATGCCGTGTAGCAGGGCACGCCCTGAACGTTGCAGCCGTATTCGATGTCGCGCAGCACGGCGGCGTAGGACTCGATTTCCCACATGCCGTAGACCTGGGTGTTCTTGTCGCGCTGGCCGGTGTCGGGCGCGATGGGGAACTGCGGGCCGCCGTCGGACATGCGCTGGCGGTCGATGAGGTAGAACTCAAGCTCCAGCGCCGTGACCGGGTGCAGCCCGTCGTCGCGCAGGCGTTTCTCGACACCCTGGAGCACCACGCGCGGGTCCAGGAAACTGGCCGATCCGTCCTGCTCCGTCATGGTCAGCAGCACCTGGGCCGAGGGCACGCGCGCCCAGGGAACCCGCTTGAGCGTGCCCGGCACCGGCACGGCGATGCCGTCGGGGTCGCCGTCCGAGAACCCGCGCCCGCCGGCGTCGGGGCAGTCGCCGGTGACGTCCAGCAGGAAGACGCTGAAGGGGATCTGCATGCCGTTCTCGTACAGGCCCTTGGCGTCCTGGCGCGGATAGCGCTTGCCGCGGACGATGCCGCAGAGGTCGAACAGGATCGCGTCGACGTATTCCACGTCCGGATGATCGGCCAGGAAACTGGTCAGTTCCTCGACACCGGCTTTCATGATGGGGAAACTCCCTGTCGGCTGTCTTGATGGGCCGCGACGGCCGGAGCGTCGCATATGTCGAACACACACGCCGGCGCGGCACGCTTTGTTATCGGCCTCAAGGGTGGCCTGCCGCGTCTCGGGCTGTCAATCGGCTGGTGAATTTATTTGACAGCCGGAGCGGCCCCGCGGGCTCTGCCGGCGGGCGCTCCCGCTTGACTTGCCGGGCCGGGGTGCCCATGGTTCCGGCACTCTGCCCCTCCCCTCAACCCGCCCGCCGGGCGCGCGTCGAGGCACCGGGTCCTGTATGCCGTGACCTTCCGCCGTCCCGCCGTCTCCGGCGGGCACTCCGACCGAAACGACCTCCGACGAGAGCAATATCCGATGCTGATGGACTGGGTGTTTTTCATCGCCGGCCTCGTGCTGCTTGTGGCCGCGGCCGAGGCGCTGGTGCGCGGCGCCGTCGCCATGGCCGACCGCCTGGGGATCTCGCCCCTGGTGATCGGCCTGACGGTGGTGGCCTTCGGCACCTCGGCACCGGAACTGGTTGTGGCCGTGCAGGCCGCCATGACCGGAGCCGGCGGCCTGGTCTACGGCAACGTCATCGGGTCGAACATTGCCAACATCATGCTGATCCTGGCCTTTGCGGCGCTGATCCAGCCGGTGCATGCCGAGATGAAGGCCTTCGCCCGCGAATCGGTGGTGCTGATCGGCGCCACGCTGGCGCTGGTGTTCTTCATGTGGGGCTGGGGCGTCGTGCGCTGGGAGGGCGGCGTCATGCTGGCGGCGCTCGCGACCTACCTGCTGTGGTCCTACTTCCGCGAACGCAAGACATCGGCCGAATCCCAGGCGGCGCTGGAAGAGGTGGAGGAACTGTCCACCCTGCAGCACAAAAGCTGGGCGACCATCATCGGCGCCACCCTCATCGGGCTGGCCGGCGTCATCGGCGGCGCCCGCCTTCTCGTGATTGGCGCCACCTCCATCGCGCGGGACTGGGGCGTGCCGGAAGAGGTCATCGGCCTGACCATGGTCGCCATCGGCACCTCGCTGCCCGAACTGGCGACGGCCGTCGCGGCGGCGATCAAGAAGCACAACGACGTGGCGCTCGGCAACGTGGTGGGCTCCAACGTCTTCAACATTCTGGGCGTCATGGGCGCGGCGGCGCTGGTGAAACCGTCGCAGACGCCGGTCCAGGTGATGCAGTTCGACGTATGGGTCATGCTGGCCGTCACCCTGCTGCTGGTGCCCTTCTTCCTGTCCGGCCGACAGTTGTCGCGGGCGGAGGGCGGTTTCCTGCTGGCAGGCTACACGGCCTATATCGCTGTCCTGTTCATCGGCGTGGATAAACTGTTCACATGACCAACACTCCCCGCAAGCCCGGTCCGTCCCCGCGCACGGTGCTGATCACCGGAAGCGCCAAGCGCATCGGCCGCGCCATCGCCCTGGACCTGGCCGATCACGGCTGGGACGTCGCCGTGCATTACCGTTCCAGCCCCGAAGAGGCCGAAGCCGTCTGCGCCGAGGTCGAGGCCAAGGGCCGCCGCGCCGTCGCCCTGCAAGCCGACCTTGGCCGGGAAGCCGACGTGGCGGACCTTGTGGGCCAGGCCACCAGGGCGCTGGGGCCGCTGGGGGCGCTGGTCAACAATGCGTCGGTGTTCGAATACGACGATTGGGACGGGGCGACGCGCGAGTCGTGGGACCTGCACATGGAGGCCAACCTGCGCGCCCCCTTCGTGCTGACCCAGGCCTTCGCCCGGCAGGTGGAGGCTCCGAACCACGGCTGCGTCGTCAACGTCATCGACGAGCGGGTGTGGAACCTCACCCCGCATTTCGTCACTTACACCCTGTCCAAGGCGGGCCTGTGGACCCTGACGCAGACGCTGGCCCTGGCCCTTGCGCCGCGCATCCGCGTCAACGCCATCGGCCCCGGCCCGACGCTCCCCAGCCCGCGCCAGAGCCAGGAGCAGTTCGACGCGCAAAGTGCCTCCATGCCGCTGGAACGGGGCACGACGCCGGAAGAGGTCTGCGACGCCGTGCGGTTTATTCTTGCAGCCCCGGCCATGACCGGGCAAATGATTGCCCTGGACGGCGGCCAGCACCTTGCCTGGAGCCAGGACCCGCACCAAGGCAAGGCCCCCCAGTCCATCGCGGAGTAGACTCCGGCGGAAGGGTGCCGGGGCCTGTCGCCCTGGCGGATCGGCCGGTCCGCCCTATATCGCGCGTTCCGCGCCGCCCGCCCGCGTGGCCGAGCCTTTCCGCCCGGCCGCCGCCGCGCCCTCAACCGGACCGGATGCCCATGCCCGCAACCCCCGCCGTCACGCCGTTCCCCTCCGCCATCGCCAGCGCCCAGTCCGGCCTGCGCCACGTGTTCCTGCGCGACCTGGTGGTGGTCGCCAGCATCGGCGTCTACAAGCACGAGCACGAAACCCCCCAGCGCGTGCGCATCAACCTGGACCTGGCGGTGCGCGAAGGCGAAGGGCCGCGCCATGACGACCTGGCGGAAGTGGTCTGCTACGAAAAGATTCGCGAGCGCGTGCGCGACGTGGTGCTCGACCGCCATGTCAACCTGGTGGAAACCATGGCCGAGCGGATCGCGGAAAGCTGCCTGACCGACCCGCGCATCCGTTCCGTCCGGGTGCGGGTGGAGAAGCTGGACGTGTTCGAGGATGTCACGTCGGTCGGTGTCGAAATCGAGCGCTTCAACACTTTGGCGTGATCGTTTGCGCGACGAATTGCGGCCCGGCACTGCGAGGCGGCGGCGGGTTGATCGACGTGATTCGCTACCAACGCGCGATTGGATTAGGCGGTTCCGCCGAAAGTTCGATCGAAAGATTACGGAAACCTGCCGATTCGCGCATGTCCAGTCCTCGGACGCAGGGTTGTGCACAGGGCATGGCGGCGGCTGCCAAACCGCAATATCCCTGTCAAGATGGAAGATCATGATCCCCTCGAACTTTCCGTAACCCAGGAGAATCAAGGGGTTCCGATGTTCGCACATTTTTTGTGCAAGGCGGTAAGACTCCAAGAGTCCTGCGGGTCGGAGCAAGATGCCCCAAAGCTATTCACAAAGTTTTCCACAGGCTCCGTGGATATGTCTGACGGCGTAGTTTTTTCCGCCTGATGCCCCCGCGCTCCGCCCTGAGCGCGACCGCCTCCGCCGACCGTTGACCCTGAACAGCCCCTGACCAAGATTGCCTTCATGAGCGCGCCCGAGACAGACCAGAAGACTGCCGCCACGCTTGCGACCGAACCGGCCGCCGATATCCGGGTGGTGGACTCCGACCTGGCACCCGACGAGGCGCCGGACGCCGTTTCGCGCGGCGTGGCGGTCATTTCGCGCACGCTGAAAACCCTGCCCGACAAGCCCGGCGTCTACCGCATGATGAACGCCAAGGGCGACGTGCTGTATGTCGGCAAGGCCAAGAACCTGAAAAAGCGCGTGGTGGCCTACACCCGCATCGCGCAGTTGCCCATGCGGCTCCAGCGCATGGTGACCGAGACGGCGGCCATGGAGATCGTCGTCACCAGCACCGAGGTCGAGGCGCTGCTGCTTGAGAGCAACTACATCAAGCGCCTCAAGCCCCGCTACAACATCCTGCTGCGCGACGACAAGAGCTTCCCCTACGTCGTGGTGACGGAAGGCCACGACTACCCGCGCATCATCAAGCATCGCGGCGCGCGCAGCATTCCCGGCCAGTACTTCGGCCCCTTTGCCAGCGCCGGCGCCGTCAACCAGACGCTGACCCACCTGCAGAAGGCGTTCCTGCTGCGCACGTGCAGCGACAGCGTCTTTTCCAGCCGCACGCGCCCCTGCCTGCTGTTTCAAATCAAGCGCTGCGCCGCCCCCTGCGTCGACCGCGTCAGCCGCGAGCACTATGGCGAGCTGGTGGAGGAATCCCGCGCCTTCCTGGCCGGCGAGAGCGCGCGCATCCAGCAGGCGCTCGCCAAGCGCATGGAAGCGGCGTCGGAGAACCTGGAGTTCGAGGAAGCGGCCATGTACCGCGACCGCATCCGGGCGCTGACGCGCATCCAGAGCCACCAGGAGGTCAACCTGCCCAGCGCCCCGGACGCCGACGTCATGGCGATCCACCAGGCCGGCGGGCAGGCGTGCATCGAGGTGTTCTTCTTCCGCGCCGGGCAGAACTACGGCAACCGCGCCTACTTTCCGGCCCACAGCCAGGACGCGGAGCCCGGCGAGGTGCTGGAAGCCTTCATCGGCCAGTTCTACGACAACAAGGAGCCGCCGAAGGAGGTCCTTCTCAGCCACGACCTGCCGCAGGCGCCGCTCATGGCCGAGGCCCTGTCCGCCAAGGCCGAGCGCAAAGTCCGCCTGCACGTTCCCAAGCGCGGCGACCGCGCCGCCATGGTCGCCACCGCGCGCCGCAACGCCGAGGAAGCGCTCGGCCGGCGGCTGGCGGAAAGCTCCGCCCAGCGCAAGCTGCTGGAGGGCGTGGCGGAGGTCTTCGACATGGAGCGCACGCCCGAGCGGATCGAGGTCTACGACAACAGCCACATCCAGGGTTCCAACGCCATCGGCGGCATGATCGTGGCGGGGCCCGAGGGCTTCATGAAGAACAGCTACCGCAAGTTCAACATCAAGAACGCCGAGGCCGCCGGCGACGACTACGCCATGATGCGCGAGGTCCTGACCCGCCGGTTCGCCCGCGCCATGAAGGAAGACCCCGACCGCGACCGGGGCCAGTGGCCGGACGTGGTGCTCATCGACGGCGGCCAGGGGCAGTTGAAGGTGGTGCAGGAGGTGTTCGACGACCTGGGGGTGGAGGACGTGACGCTGGTTTCCATCGCCAAGGGCCCGGACCGCGACGCCGGCCGCGAGCGTTTCTTCATGACGGGACGCGAGCCCTTCCAGCTTCCCATGCGCCACCCGGTGCTCTACTTCCTCCAGCGCCTGCGCGACGAGGCGCACCGCTTTGCCATCGGCACCCACCGCGCGCGGCGGTCCAAGGACATCACGCGGACCGGGCTGGAGGACGTGCCGGGCATCGGCGCGCGGCGCAAGAAGGCCCTGCTGCACCACTTCGGCTCCGCCCGCGGGGTGCGCGAGGCGGCGCTGCGCGACCTGGAAAGCGTGGAGGGCATTTCCGCCGCGCTGGCGAGAAAGATTTATGACCACTTTCACCCGGAGGGGTGAGCAAGATAGGATGCCCGCACCCGCCGCCGGGGCAACCGACCGTCGACACCAGGAAGGGCCGACCCGTGTACACCTTGCCGAACATCCTCACCCTGTCCCGGATCCTGGTGATTCCGGTGGTGATCGGCCTGTTCTACGTGCCCGGAGACCTGGCGCGCTGGATCGCCTGCGGCCTGTTCGTCGCCGCCGCCGTGACGGATTGGTTCGACGGCTTCCTGGCCCGGCGCTGGAACCAGGTCAGCGCGCTGGGGCGCTTCCTCGACCCCATCGCCGACAAGCTGCTGGTGGCCGCCGTGCTGCTGCTGCTGGTGGGCTTCGACACCATGACCACCTGGAGCTACCTGCCCGCCGCCGTGATCCTCTGCCGCGAGATCCTGGTGTCGGGCCTGCGGGAGTTCCTGGCGGAAATCCAGGTCAGCGTGCCGGTGACCAAGCTGGCGAAGTGGAAGACCACCTTCCAGCTTGTCGCCCTGACGCTGCTGATCCTGGGCGAGTCCGCGCCCTGGGGCATTCCCGCCGTCCTGCTGGGCGAGATCGCGCTGTGGGTGGCGGCCGTGATGACCATCGTCACGGGCTGGGACTACCTGACCCACGGCCTCTACCACATGAAGGAAAGCGACCGCCGCGCCGCCGAGGAGGCCGCTCAACTGACCGAGGCCGAGGAGGCCGGAGAATGAAGATCCTGTATTTCGCCTGGCTGCGCGACCAGGTGGGCCATGCATCGGAAACCGTCACCCCGCCCGAGGACCAGGTGAGGACCGTCGGCGACCTGATCGCCTGGCTGAAGGCCCTGTCGCCCGGCCACGAAAAGGCCTTCGCCGACACCGACCGCCTGCGGTTCGCCGTCAACCAGGACTACGCGAAGATGGATACGGCCGTGGGTCCGCGCGACGAGGTCGCCTTCTTCCCCCCGGTGACGGGAGGCTGACGCCATGGCGGTGCGGGTCCAGCGCGAGGATTTCGACGTGGGCGCCGAAATGGCCGCCTTCTGCGCCGGCGATACGTCGGTGGGGGCCGTGGCGAGCTTCGTCGGCCTGGTCCGCGCCGACAAGACGGCCGAGGGGGAAGGTGCGGTCTCCGCCATGACCCTGGAACACTACCCCGGCATGACGGAACGCCAGTTGGAAGCCATCGAGGCCGAGGCGAAGACGCGCTGGCCGCTGCACGACGTGCTGGTCATCCACCGCCACGGCCGCATGGAACCGGGCGAGCGCATCGTGCTCGTCCTGACCGCCAGCAGCCACCGCCAGGCGGCGTTCGACGCCTGCGCCTTCCTCATGGACTGGCTGAAGACCAAGGCTCCCTTCTGGAAACTGGAAGAGACCCCCGACGGCGGCCGCTGGGTCGACGCGCGGGAAAGCGACGACGCGGCGGCGGCGCGGTGGGGCGAGGAAGGCTAGGCCGGCTCCGTCGCCAGCTTGACCGCCTGCGCCACGAACCCCGCGACGCCCTTCGCCTGGACGTCCTCTGGCGCGCGCAGATTCACATGCCGCCGGTGCTTCCCCTTCCCCTCCAGATGCCCGGCCGGGTCCTCGAACCGCGCCCCGTGGGAGAACTCCACGCTGGCGTGGCCGTCGTAGACGAAGAAGCCGGCGAAAAGGGTCCTGGGGTTCCCCGCCTCCATCTCGAACACCCGCCCGCCATACATGGCCCGCCCCTTGGCAGAGGGCGCGACGGCGGCAACGATCTCCTCGATCATGGCGCCGATCTGTTCGGCCGTGGCGAAGTCCATAGGCGACGCTCCTGCTGGGTGGCGGTGCGCCATGGATGGTACTGGCAATCGCGCGGGACGGAAAGAGGCTTCGGCTGCCGCCGAGCGGGCGGCATATACCGGATGAGGACCCCCGGCTATCGCCGCGTGGACGATACTCTTTTTTGCGGGAAGGCAACAAGTTATCTGCCGGTCAGTCCTTCGAAAGCAGGCTTCTACATCCGCTGGCAGACACCGTGCGAGACACTGCAAGCCGCCCTTGCCGGAGGTAGCCCTTCTCACCCATCCTGCCGATCGGCGCCCACCACCCCCAGCACCGTCTGCGGGTCCAGCTTGTTTCCGAACCAGCTGACGCCGAAATGCAGGTGCGGGCCGGTCGCGCGGCCGGTGGCGCCGACCTCGCCGACCTTCTGGCCCGCCGCCACCACGTCGCCCTCTGCCACGTCCATGCGGCTCAGGTGGGCGTAGACGGATTGCACGCCGTGGCCATGGTCGATCATCAGGGTCTGGCCGGTGAAGAACATGCCGTCATGCACCAGCGAGACCACCCCCGGCCCCGCCGCCAGCACCGGGCGGCCGGTTTCCGCCGCGTAGTCGGTGCCGGAGTGGGGGCTGCGGGGCTCGCCGTTCAGGATGCGCTGGCTGCCGAAGACGCCCGAGACCACCGTCTCGCCCTGGACCGGATGCACCCAGCCGGCGAAGACGTCGTCCGACGCCCGGTCCACCGCGCGGACCTCGGCGATGGCGGCGGATTCGGCGCGGATGCGGGCGATGACGTCGGGGTCCGGCGTGACCTTCTTGGGCGGCAGGCCGTCGATGCGCTGCACGTCCCACTCCCGCGCGCCCACCGTCAGCGGCGTCACCACGCGACCACCGTCCGGTCCGATCTCCACCAACTCCACAGAGGGCTCGGCATCGCGACCGAAGCCGATGACGAAGCGGCCGGCCTCGTCCACCCGCACCGGCTGGCCGTCCAGCGTCACGGACGTGCCTGGCAGGGTGCGCCCGAAAACAAGCGCGCCCTGCTCCACCGGGCCGGTCAGTTCGGCGGCATTGGCCGGCGCGACGAACAGCAGCGCGGCGAAGGCGGCAGCGATTAGGCGGCGCATCAGAACAGGCTCCCCTGGCGACCGTTGAATACAGGCTCCGGCGCGGCGGGCTTCTGCGCCTTGCGGGGGCGCAGGCGGGTTTTCTCCTCCGCGGCCTCCGGTGCCGGATCGGGCTCCGGCCTGGCCTTTTCCGACGGCGGCGGAGGCTCGGCCGCCCCCTCGCCGCGCACGCTGACCTCGGCGCGCTTGTCGTGACGGAACTCCAGCGACCACACGGCGCCCGGCGCGGTGCCCGTCGGATCCTCCACCACGCGGCCCTCGGCGTCGCGGACCAGCGCGAAGCCCCGGTTGAGCACGCGCTTGTGCGAGCAGCTTTCCAGCATCCGATCCTCGCGCTTGAGCGCATCGTCCCAGCCTCGCATGAGGCGGTCCATGTCCTCGCGCAAGCTCCGGCCGAGGCGCGTGACCTCCTTCCCCGCCCGGTCGATGTCGGCGCGCAGGGGTTCGGGCCGCAGGCGGGCGCCGGCGTGGAGGAGCGCCTGCTCGCGCTCGCTCAGGCGCTGGCGCATGCATTGATCCATGGAGCGGCCGGCGACCTCCACCCGGTGCACCGCCATGTCCATCAACTCACGCGGGCCGCGCAGCTTCGCCACCGCCTCGCGCACCCGCCCGTCCAGGCCGTCGAACAGGCCGCGCGGGGCGTTGGCGAGGCGTTCCGCCCGGTCGTCCAGGCGCTGGGCGAAATCCTCCACCACGCGCGGCAGGTCGGGCAGGCCGCGCGCGCAGGCCTCCACCCGCACCCGCCGTTCCTCCAGCAGGCGGGAGACCGCGCCGTCCAGCCGGCTTTCGGTATCGCGCACCTGGGCCAGCAGGTCGAGCCGCACCGGCACGGCCTTTTCCGCCGCACCCGTGGGCGTCGGCGCGCGCAGGTCGCTGGCGTAGTCGATGAGCGTTGTATCCGTCTCGTGCCCGACGGCCGAGATCAGCGGGATGTGGCTGGCGGCGGCGGCGCGGACGACCATTTCCTCGTTGAAGGCCATCAGGTCCTCCAGCGAGCCGCCGCCGCGCGCGACGATCAGCACGTCGGGCCTCGGCACCGGGCCGGAACCGTCCATGGGCAGGGCATTGAAGCCGTTGATGGCGTTGGTCACCTGGTCGGCCGCCACATCGCCCTGTACGGCCACGGGCCAGACCAGCACATGGCGCGGGAAGCGGTCGGCGATGCGGTGGAGGATGTCGCGGATCACCGACCCGGTGGGCGAGGTCACCACGCCGATGACGCGCGGAAGATACGGGATCGGCCGCTTGCGTTCGGGCGCGAACAGCCCCTCGGCGGCAAGGCGCTTGCGGCGCTCCTCCAGCATCTTCAGCAGGGCGCCCTCGCCGGCCAGTTCCAGCGACTCGATGACGATCTGATAGGACGAGCGGCCGGGATAGGTGGTCAGCCGGCCGACCGCGATGACCTCCAGCCCCTCTTCCGGCCGCAACGTCAGGCGGCTCATGCTGGTGCGCCAGATGATGCCGTCCAGCACCGCCTGGTCGTCCTTCAGCCGCATGTAGCAGTGGCCCGACGCCGCCACCTTGGGCTGGCTGATCTCGCCGCGCACGCGCACCCGGCCGTAGCTGTCCTCGACGGTGCGCTTCAGCGCCTGCGACAGCTCGCTGACCGAATATTCCGGAACGTTGGTGGCCGGGCCGCCGGGGCCAGCGCCGGGGGTTTTGGGGCTCGTCATGGCCCGAACTTATGCTAAAACGCGGCCCCAGTGAATCACCGATCGACAGGGAGACGGCGGGCGATGAAGGTTCTGGTGGTGGGCGCCGGCGGACGGGAACACGCGCTGTGCTGGAAGATCGCGCAGTCGAAGCAGTGCGAGGCGCTCTACTGCGCGCCGGGCAACGCCGGCATCGCCAGCGTCGCCACCTGCGTGCCCGTGAAGGCGGAGGACGTGCAGGGCCTCACCACCTGGGCCGTCGACAACGGCATGGATCTGGTGGTGGTCGGGCCGGAAGCACCGCTGGTCGCCGGGCTGGTGGACAGCTTGCGCGCCGCCGGCATCAGCGCCTTCGGCCCCTCGCGCATGGCCGCCGAGCTTGAGGGCTCCAAGGGCGTGATGAAGGACGTGCTGGCCCGCCACAACGTGCCCACCGCCTGGTACGGCCGCTTCACCGACATTGAGGCCGCGAAAAGCTTCATCCGCGAGAAGGGCGCGCCCATCGTGGTCAAGACCGATGGCCTGGCCGCCGGCAAGGGCGTCATCCTCTGCCAGACCGAGGACGAGGCGCTGCAAGCGGTCGACCAGATGATGGGCGACAAGATCTTCGGCTCGGCCGGCGATGAAGTGGTGATCGAGGAATTCCTGAACGGCGAGGAAGCCAGCTTCTTCGCGCTGGTCTCCGGCACGCAGGTGATCCCGCTGGGTGCCGCGCAGGATCACAAGGCCGTCGGCGAGGGCGACACCGGCCCCAACACCGGCGGCATGGGCGCCTATTCCCCGGCGCCGGTGGTCACGCCCGAGATGGAAGAGCGGATCATGCGGGAATGCATCATCCCCACCGTCGAAGGCATGGCGAAGGACGGCCGGCCCTACACGGGCATCCTGTTCTGCGGCCTGATGATCGATGAGAAGGGCCCCAAGGTCCTGGAATACAACGTCCGCTTCGGCGACCCGGAATGCCAGGTACTGATGATGCGCCTGGACTCCGACCTCCTGCCCGTGCTGAAGGCCGCTGCCGACGGCCGGCTGGCGGATGTCGGCCCGCTGCGCTGGAAGGACCAGGCGGCGCTGGTGGTGGTGATGGCCGCCAACGGCTATCCCGGATCGTACGAAAAGGGCACCGTCATCGGCGGCCTTGCGGAAGCCGGAGCGGTGGAGGGCGTAACCGTCTTCCACGCCGGCACGGCGGAAAAGGACGGCAAGGTGGTCGCCACCGGCGGCCGCGTGCTCGGCGTCACCGCCACGGGACGGGACGTGGAGCAGGCCCAGGCGCGGGCCTATGAGGCCGTAGACGCGCTGGACTGGCCGCAGGGCTTCTGCCGCCGGGACATCGGGTGGCGCGCGGTGGGGCGCTGAGGCCACCGGGCCGGATTTTCAACTTCAACTTGTATGAAGACCGCTCACCAGGGATGATCCTTGCGGGCGCTCAACATCGGTTGTCAATTGACAACCGCGCGCTCCGGAACCATCCTTGGGGGACGATGGATGACGCGCGGGAAGCACCCGAACAAGGACATCCGGGCGGCGGTGGAACACGCCCTGGCGCATGGCTGGCGACTGAGGCCAGCGAAGGGGCACGCGTGGGGCATGCTCCTGTGTCCTGAGAATGATCCACAATGCCGGCGCGGCATATTCTGCGGCAACTCCGTCTGGAGCACGCCTCGCGATTCGGTCGGCCACGCGCGGGATATTCGTCGCTGGGTCGACGGCTGCATTCACGCTCGGGGACACAAGCAATGACAGACCATCCCACGTACAGGTTTGACCTCTGCTTCTCCTTGCCCGATCCGGCGCAAGATCCGGAAGATTTGCTGGACCCACTCTTCGAAGCAGGGTGCGACGATGCCTTGATAGGCTGCGGGCGGCGCGGCAGTCTCGGCGCTACGTTTTCGCGGAGAGCTGAATCGGCTTCTGAGGCCGTCGCCACTGCGATTCGTGATGTTCAGACCGGCGCGCGCGGCGCCCGGCTAGAAAGCGTCGACCCCGACCTCGTCAGCGTTAGCGATATCTCCTTCATGGCGGAATGCTCGCGCCAGAACGTGCGCAAGCACCTGGAGAAGAACGCGCCCGACATGCCGAGCCCGGCGCATCTGGGCAATCCAGCGCTCTGGCATCTGGCGGAGATCGGGCCGTGGCTGGTGGCGAACACGCCCTTGCGCATCCCGCGTGAGACGCTGGAGGTGGCCCGCGAAGCCATGCGCATCAACCTGGACCTTACGCGCCACCGCCTGGAGTCCCTCCCTCCCCTGCCTGAGCAAGAGGATTCGTGGGAGCCTCCGCGCGCCGCCCACGGCTAAACAGCCCCAAAAGACCGAAGGGTTCGAGAAGCTGTGCTTCCCGATCAGGGGGCGCGGGGGACCGAGGTCCCCCGCATCCGTCAGCTGCTCACCGGCTCCACCGGCACCCTAAACCGCTCGCCCAGCATCCCCTCCAGCAACGCCGAATGCCCCAGCAGCGCGGCCTCTCCGCGCGGGCGGCCGACAAGCTGCACGCCCACCGGCAGCCCGGACGCCGTCCGCCCCGCCGGCAGGCTCAGCGCCGGGCAGCTGGTCAGGGTGATGGCGAAGGTGATCGCAAGCCAGTCCACGTAATTGTCGAAGCGGACACCGTTCACCTCCTCCACCCAGCGCTGTTCCACCGGGAAGGGCGGGACGATGGCGGTCGGGCAGGCGAGCAGGTCGAAATCCGCCAGCACACCCGAAACCTTTTCGAACACCTTGGCGCGCAGGCACTCGGCGCGGGCGATGTCGGCCATGGTGAGCGCCCGGCCCTTCTCGATGTTCCACACCACCTCGGGCTTGAGCCGGTCGCGCTTGTGGTCGAGCAGCGGCCCCATGGTGGTGGCGAAGCTGGCCGCGCGCAGGGTCTGGAACGCCTCCCGCGCCGCCGACAGGTCAAGCCGCACCTCCTCCACCACCGCCCCGGCGTCCTCGTAGCGGCGAACGGCGCGGGCGCAGATGTCGGCCACTTCCGGGTCCACCGGCCCGAGGCCCAGGTCCGGCGACCAGGCGACGCGGCGCGGCAGGCTCGGCCGTTCGGCGCTGGCGAGGAAGGGCGCGGCGGGCGGCTCCAGCGCGATGGGGTCGCGCACGTCGGGGCGGGCGAAGGCGTCCAGCATCAAGGCCACGTCGGCGACGGTGCGCGCCATGGGGCCTTCCACCCACAGCGTCCCCCAGGGCTCCCGCGCCGGGCCGCGCGGCACGCGGCCGGGGCTCGGGCGCAGGCCGACGACGCCGCAGAAGGACGCCGGCGTGCGCAAGGACCCGCCGAGGTCGGAGCCGGTCGCCAGCCACGCCATGCCGGTGGCCAGCGCCACCGCCGAGCCGCCCGACGATCCGCCGCAAGTCATCGCCGTGTTCCAGGGGTTGCGCGTGACGCCGAAGACGTCGTTGAAGGTGTTGGCCCCCGCGCCCCACTCGGGCGTGTTGGACTTGCCCAGCACCACGCCGTCGCGGGCTTCAAGGGCCCCCACGCAGGCGTCCGTGCGGTGCGGGACATTGTCGGCGAAAAGCGGCGAGCCGTAGGTGGTACGCACGCCCGTCACGTCCGTCAGGTCCTTGACCACCAGCGGCAGGCCCGCCAGCCAGCCCGGCGCCGTGACGTCGCCCCGCCCGTCCATGGCGCGGCGGGCGGCGGCGCGGGCGCGGTCGGGACAGAGCGTCGGCAGGGCGTTGACCAAAGGGTCGACGGCGGCGATGCGGGCCAGCGCGGCCTCCACCAACTCCAGCGGCGAGACCTTGCCCGCACGCAGGCTTCGCACGGCCTCCACGGCGGTCAGGCGGATCAGGTCGTCGCTCATGGCGGCACTCCGGTTAGCGCTTCCCCAGGATCAGGCGGTGCAGGGCCCAGGTCACCGTCAGCACGATCACCGCCGACCAGATGGTATCCGACAGGAAGTGGCCGCCCTGCACGATGCGCACGAAGCTGACCATCAGGCCGAATGCCAGCGCCAGCGCCACCGCCTCGGCCCGGTGGCGCTTGGGCACCAGGAAGGCGAAGGCCACGGCCCAGAAGCCCAGCGCCCCGTGCCCCGAGGTGAAGGAGCAGTTGGACACGCACTGGTCCACGATCATGCCCGGCGGCGCATAGGGAAAATCGCCGCCGAACACGGCCATGTCGTTGGGCCGGCCGCGTCCCCAGTTGTCCTTGAGCAGGGCATTGACGATCAGCCCCGGGCCGATCACCAGCGATGAGACCAGAAAACCCGTCACCCGCCCGTCGATGCCCAGGAATTTCTGGCGGTAGATCAACCCGGCGCCCCACAGGAAGATGACGAACAGCAGTGCGCCGATCATGACCGTCGGCAGGCCCTTGCGCACGAACTCGGCGAACCAGCCGCGGCCGTGCACCCATCCCCCGCCGGGCTCGTAGAACAGGCCGCTGACCCACAGGTCCAGCCCCGGAAACAGCAGGAAAAACCACGTCAACGCCAGCAGCCACGCCGCCCAGTGGCGGCGGAACGAAGCGCCCAGCGATTCCAGAACCCTCTCGATCACGATTCCCCGTACCCCTTGAAGCCGTCCAGGCGCCAGACGTTGAGGCGCACGGCGTAATCCTCCGACAGCGCCACCCGCAGCACGGACACCTGCTCCGCCTGCGCGAAGCGGCCGGTAATGTGCGCCGGATTGTCCTGCTCCGTGACGTAGAGGAAGGGTCCCTCGTCGCCGGATTCAAGCGGCATTTCAAGCTGATAGTGGTTGCCCGGGTAGTCGTAGGGCGCCCACATCTTCGCCTGGAACGGATAGGGCCGCACATAGTAGACCAGCGTCGCCATGGCCTTGCGCTCGTCGAACAGCAGGCGGGCGTCCGGCGCGGCCAGGCGCAGATCCGACAGGGACTGGCCCAGGGCATCCCAGCCGCGCACGCGCTTCATGGGATCCATCTTGTCGCCCGGCTCGATGCCGGCCAGCGGCGCAAGCACGCCGAAGTTGTAGAGCACCAGCGCCGCCGCCAGATGAATGGCGACGCCGGTCTTCAGCAGCCACGCCTTTTCCCGCGTCAGCAGCCAGGCCGGCACCAGCACCGATCCCGCCACATAGGCGGTCGCCGCCCAGTTGGCGTTGGCGCGGCTCAACAGGCCCTGGAAGGTCATGAAGGCGAGGACGGGAAGCGTAAAGGCCAGCAGCAGGCGAAAGCGCGGATCGGCGGCGGCCGACCGCCAGCGGGCGAAGACGACCCACAGCAGCACGCCGAAGAACACCGGCCCGAACACGCCGAACTGGCTGCCCAGGAACTCGCCCAGTTCGTCCAGATTGAACAGCTCGTTGCCCAGGTTGGCGTTGCTCTGGGTGTGGGCGTAGGAGACGAAGTCGTTGGACCAGTTCCACCACACGTTGGGCGCATAGAGCGCCGCGGCGACCAGCAGCGCCAGCCACGGCCCGGCCTTGCGCGCCTCGCCCCGCAAGGCCGGCACCCACGCCATGCTGATAGCCATCGAGGCGACGAAGAACAGCATGGCGTACTTGGACATCATGCCAAGCCCGACAAAGACACCCAGCGCCAGCCACCAGGGCAGCGACTGCTCGGGCGCCTCCATCACGCGCACCAGCGCCAGCAGGGCCAGCGCCCAGAACAGCAGCAGGAAGGGGTCGGTGGTGATGACCAGCGACGAGAACGACACGCCGGGCATCAGCACATAGCCGAGCGCCGCCCAGAACCCGATCCGGTCGTCGTCGAACAGCCGCCGCCCCACGTGGTAGAGCGCCAGCGCGGTTCCGAAATGGGCCAGCGGGGCGCCCAGCTTGACGCAGACCTCGCCGTCGCCGCAGACGGCCGTCGTCGCGGCGATGGCCCAGGCGACCATGGGCGGCTTGGAGAAGTACCCGAAGTCCGGGTTCTGCGCCCACAGCCAGTACTGCGCCTCGTCGAAGGACAGGTTGATGTCCAGCGCCGCCAGCGCCATGACGCGCCACACCGTGATGGCGCCCAGAAGCAGGGTGACGACGGTAGGACCGAACAGCGCGGCGCCGCCGGGCGGACCGGCGGCGCCTGGCGCGGACCCGGAGCCGGACGATTGCGAAAGGAATCGGGGGGACATGGAGGAAGCTCTAACCGTCCTCGAGATGGAACAGGGATGCCACGCCCAGCAGCAGCGTCACCGCCGCCGGCGACCACGCCGCCAGCACCAGGGGCAACGTTTCGGACAATCCCAGGGCATAAGTGACCTTGCTGTAGAAGTACAGCGCGAACCCCGCGATCACGCCGCCCAGGACGCGCATCATCAGCTTGCCGGAGCGCAGGTTGGGATTGATGGTGAACACCGCCGCCACCAGCACCATGGCCGCCAGCAGCACCGGCGAGGCCAGCAGGGTGTGCCAGTACAGGGTGTGACGGTGGGCCGAGAATCCGGCGGCCTCGAAGAAGCGGATGAACTCGGGCAGTTCCCAGAACGACACGCTTTCCGGCTGGGCGAACTTTTCCTGGATGCGGCCGATGGTCAGCGTGGTCGGCAGCGTCATGCTCTCCAGGTGCTCGCTGGGCAGGCCCGGCGCCATCACCCACACGTCCTTCAGCGCGAACTCCTGGTCGGCCAGTTCGGCGCTCCTCGCCTCGATGCGGCGGATGAAGTCGTCCTCGCCCTTCATCTCGAACACCGAGACGCCGCTCATGTGCAGGGTGTAGTTGTCCTGCCGGACGAATTCGGCGCGCATGACGGCGGTGCGCTCGCCGGGGCCGGCCTCGCGCAGCCACAGGCCGCCGCCGCTCAGTTCCAGCGTGCCGTCCGGGTCCTGCTCGACGAACTCCTGCTCCATGGCCTGGTAGCGGGCGAACAGCTTGGCGCCGACGGGATTGACGACCGTCACCTGAAAGGCGCCGATCAGCATCGTCGCCACCAGGATGGGCGCCAGGAACTGCCAGGCAGAGACGCCGGCGGCGCGCAGGATCACCAGTTCGGACGTGCGCGACAGCCGCCAGAACGCCACCATCCCGCCGATCAGCACCACGAAGGGCAGCACCGTCTGGATCATGTTGGGCAGCTTCAGCAGCGCCATCATGACCAGCGTCGCGGCCGGCGTGCCCGTGTCGGCGGCGCGGCGCAATAGCTCGATCAGGTCGAACAGCAGGATCAACCCGGCGATCACCAGCAGCGTTCCCAGGAACGCCATCAGGAAGTTCCGCGTCACGTAGCGCGAGAGAGTCGGATAGATCCGCAACACGAGACCGATTGTCCTTTGCATGGCCGGACGCGACGGCGCATTCTAGCCGCGCAATCGCGCCCGCGAAACCGCCGGAGGCATCCCGCCGCCCCGGCCGGGCATTTTTGTGCAGCGCGGCAACCGCAACACCAAGCCGCACCGGAGTATGGGGAGCAGGGTCACATGGTTCAACTCACGCGCATCTACACCCGTGGCGGCGACAAAGGCAAGACGTCGCTGGGCGATGGCAAGCGCGTCCCCAAGCACGATCTGCGTGTCGACGCCTACGGCACCGTCGATGAAGTGAACGCCGTCATCGGCCTGGCGCGGCTGCACACCGCCGGTTCGACCGCCGACCAGATGCTCATGCGCATCCAGAACGACCTGTTCGACCTGGGCGCCGACCTGTGCATTCCCCTGCCCGAAGAGGCCGCCGATCCCGAGGCCGAAAAGATGGCCCTGCGCATCGAATCGGGCCAGGTGGAGCGCCTGGAGGCGGAAATCGACTCCATGAACGCCGACCTGGAGCCGCTGAAAAGCTTCGTGCTGCCGGGCGGCGATCCGGCGGCGGCGCACCTGCACCTGGGCCGCACCGTGGCCCGCCGCGCCGAGCGCGTGATGACCGCCCTGGCCGAGGCGGAGGGCGTGAATCCCGAGGCGATCCGCTATATGAATCGCCTGTCGGACCACCTTTTCGTCATGGCCCGATACCTGAATGCGCAGGGGCCGGGCGATGTGCTGTGGGTGCCCGGCGGCAACCGTTGATCGTAACAAATGAAAATCGAACCTGGCCGTGATTGACACGAAATTCCAGACACTTTATTTTGCGCCGCAAACAAAAGGTTGCGCGTAGCGCGCGACGACGGGCCGAAACGTGTCATAGTCCGGCCGTTATGCCCCGTCGGGGGAGAAAGACCGAACGCAACCGCTGAGACAGGAAATCCATGAAGGTTCTCGTCGCCGTCAAGCGGGTCGTCGACTACAACGTCAAGATCCGCGTCAAAGCAGACCAGTCCGGCGTTGAAACGTCCAACGTCAAGATGTCCATGAACCCCTTCGACGAAATTGCAGTCGAAGAAGCCGTGCGCCTGAAAGAGGCCGGCACGGCGACCGAGGTCGTGGCCGTCAGCATGGGCGTTCAGCAAAGCCAGGAGACCCTCCGCACCGCGCTCGCCATGGGCGCGGACCGTGGCGTCCTCGTCCAGACCGACGAGGAACTGCAGCCGCTGGCGGTCGCCAAGCTGCTGAAGTCGGTGGTGGAAAAAGAGCAGCCGGACCTGGTGGTCCTCGGCAAGCAGGCCATCGACGACGACAGCAACCAGACCGGCCAGATGCTCGCCGCCCTGATGGGCTGGCCGCAGGGCACCTTCGCCTCGAAGGTGGAACTGGCGGACGGCTCGGTGCAGGTCACCCGCGAGATCGACGGCGGCCTGGAGACGGTCAAGCTGAAGATGCCGGCCGTGGTCACCACCGACCTGCGCCTGAACCAGCCGCGCTATGCGTCGCTGCCCAACATCATGAAGGCGAAAAAGAAGCCGATCGAGACGCTCTCGCCGTCCGATCTGGGCGTTGACGTCGCGCCGCGCCTCACGACCCTCAAGGTCGAGGAGCCCGCCGCGCGCAAGGGCGGCATCAAGGTGCCCGACGTCGCCACCCTGGTCGACAAGCTGAAGAACGAAGCGAAGGTGATCTGATGAGCATTCTCGTCATCGGCGAAGTTTTCGAGGGCGCCCTGCGCTCGAGCGTCTACCCGACCGTCACCGCCGCCAAGCAGTTGTCCGACAAGGGCGCCGGCGACATCCACCTGCTGGTCGCCGGCAAGGACATCGGCCCCGCCGCCGAGGCCGCCGCCAAGATCGACGGCGTCGCCAAGGTGCTGAAGGTGGACGCGGAAACCTACGCCCACCCGCTGGCCGAGCCCCTGTCGCTGCTGATCAAGGGCATGGCCGAGGGCTACAGCCACATCCTGGCGCCGGCCGATACCTTCGGCAAGAACGTCATGCCGCGCGTCGCCGCGCTGCTGGACGTGGCGCAGATTTCCGAGATTTCCGAAGTGCTGGAGCAGGACACCTTCGTCCGCCCCATCTACGCCGGCAACGCCATGGCCACCGTGCAGTCCAAGGACGCGATCAAGATCGTGACCGTGCGCGGCACCAACTTCGACGGCGCGGCCCCCGAGGGCGGCTCGGCTCCCGTCGAGGACGCGAGCGCGGGCGATGATCCGGCCGTCTCCAGCTTCGTCGGCCAGGAACTCTCGAAGTCCGAGCGCCCCGAGCTGACCAGCGCCAAGATCGTCGTCTCCGGCGGCCGCGGCATGGGCTCGGGCGAGAACTTCAAGCACATCGAGGCGCTGGCCGACAAGCTGGGTGCCGCCGTCGGTGCCTCGCGCGCCGCCGTCGACGCCGGCTTCGTGCCCAACGACTACCAGGTCGGCCAGACCGGCAAGGTCGTCGCGCCGGAACTGTACATCGCGGTGGGCATCTCGGGGGCCATCCAGCACCTTGCTGGCATGAAGGACTCCAAGGTGATCGTCGCCATCAACAAGGACGAGGAAGCGCCCATCTTCCAGGTCGCCGACTACGGCCTCGTCGCTGACCTGTTCCAGGCCCTGCCGGAGCTGGAGCAGGAAATCGACAAGGTCAAATAAGTCACTGCAAAGCAAAAAGCGCGAGCGTAGAGGCTTCTCTGGGTCGTACAGCATTGCCAGCCAAGGAAAGGCCAGTTTCATGATCAAGAAGATCGGCGTTATCGGCGCCGGCCAGATGGGTAACGGCATCGCCCACGTGTGCGCCCTGAACGGTTACGACGTCCAGCTCGTGGACATCAACCCCGCTCAACTCGAGAAGGCTCTGGGCGTCATCGGGAAGAACCTCGACCGCCAGCTCAAGAAGGGCAAGATCAGCGATGCGGACCGGCAAGCCACGCTGGACCGCATCGCCACCGGCACCGACTTCGAGTTCTCGACCTGCGACGTCGTCATCGAGGCGGCGACCGAGGACGAGGCCGTGAAGAAGGAGATCTTCGCCAAGGTCTGCCCGTCGCTGAAGCCGGAAGCGATTCTGTGCACCAACACCTCGTCGATCTCGGTCACGCGCCTGGGCGCCACCACCGACCGTCCCGGCAAGTTCATGGGCATGCACTTCATGAACCCCGTGCCGGTCATGCAGCTGGTGGAGCTGATCCGCGGCATCGCGACCGACGAGAGCACCTTTGCCGAAATCCGCACGTTCACCGAGTCGCTGAACAAGCAGCCGGTGAACGCCGAGGATTTCCCGGCCTTCATCGTCAACCGCATCCTGCTGCCGATGATCAACGAAGCCGTCTACACCCTCTATGAGGGCGTGGGTTCGGTGGAGGCCATCGACACGGCGATGAAGCTGGGCGCCAACCACCCGATGGGCCCGCTGGAACTGGCGGACTTCATCGGCCTGGACGTGTGCCTGGCGGTGATGCACGTGCTGCACGACGGCCTGGCGGACACCAAGTACCGCCCCTGCCCGCTGCTCGTGAAGTACGTCGAGGCCGGCTGGCTGGGTCGCAAGACCGGCAAGGGCTTCTACGACTACGCGGGCGAAACGCCGGTGCCGACCCGCTAAAGGGTCACCATCGGCGGGTGGCGCAGCCACCCTGCCTTGTGCTAAACGGCCTCCGGAGCCTCTCCGGAGGCCGTTTTTTGTGATCCGCCGACGGGCACTTACATCCCCCCGGACCCGAGGCTGAAGGAGCGGCGAGCGTGCAGAAACTGACCCAGGGCTGGCGGCCCTATGTCCTGCTGACCCTGTTGTGCGCCCTGATCTACGTTCCGGGCATCGCGCAGGTCCCGCCCCTGGACCGCGACGAAAGCCGGTTCGTCCAGGCCACCCGTCAGATGATGGTCACCGACGACTACGTCACCATCTGGTTCCAGGACCAGCCGCGCCACAAGAAGCCCGTCGGCATCCATTGGCTGCAGTCGGCCAGCGTCTCGGCGCTGGGGCATCCGGAAGCGGCGGACATCTGGCCGTACCGGCTGGTCTCGGTGATCGGCGCGACGGCGGCGGTGTTGCTGACCTTCTACTTTGGCGCTGCCTTCTTCGACCGGCGCGTGGCGCTATTGGGCGCCGGCATCATGGCGGCAACCCTCATGCTGGCGACCGAGGCGCACCAGGCGAAAACAGATGCCGTCCTGCTGGCCTGCGTGGTGGCCGCCCAGGGCGCCTTCGGCCGCTTCTACCTGCAGGGCAAGGGGGCGGCGAAATCGGCTCCACCGTCGTGGAACGCCATCCTGTTCTGGTTCGCCATCGGCGCCGGGATCATGATCAAGGGACCCGTGGTGCCGGTCATCGCGCTGCTGACCATGATCACCGTCGCCATCGCCGACCGTTCCATCGGCTGGCTGCACGGGTTGCGGCCGGTCATGGGCGTTCCGCTGGTGCTGGCCGTCGTGCTGCCCTGGTATCTGGCGGTGAACGAGGCCACCGACGGCGGCTTCATCGCCGAAGCGGTCGGCAAGGACCTGCTGCCCAAGCTGCTCAGCGGCCAGGAAAGCCACGGCGCGCCACCGGGCTACTACCTGCTGCTGGCGCTGGTGACCTTCTGGCCCGGCAGCCTGTTCCTGTGGCCGAGCCTGTGGCGCGGCTGGAAGGAGCGCAAGACGACGCCCGCCATCCGCTACCTGCTGGCGTGGATCATTCCCGCCTGGATCATGTTCGAGCTGGTGCCCACCAAGCTGCCCCACTACACGCTGCCGCTCTACCCGGCGCTGGCGCTTCTGGTGGCGAGCACCCTGTTCGCCGTGCGCGACCGCACCTACGACCTGCTGTCATCGCCCGGCGCGCGGGTCTGGTACGGTGTCTGGGCGGTCGTCGGACTGGCACTGGCCGGCGCGAGCGTCGCCCTGCCCATCGTCTACGGCGACGGCATGGAGTGGTGGAGCATTCCCCTGGCCCTGGTGGCCCTGGCCTCGGCCGCGTGGCCGTTGTGGCACGCCTTCCGCCGGCGGTTCCTCAACGCCATGGTTGTCGCCGGCGGTCTGGCGGGCGCCGTGTACATCGGCGTGTTCTCCCTGCTTCTGCCCGACATGGAGCGGCTGGCCGTCAGTCCCCGCCTCGTGGCCGCCTACGACGCCGTGGCGCCGGGCCGGCCGCATCCGCTGGTTTCCGCCGGCTACACCGAACCCAGCCTCGTCTTCCTGGCGGGAACGGAGACCCGGCTGACCACCGGCCAGGGCGCTGCGGCGCACCTGATCGAGAACCCGGGTGCCGTCGCCGCCGTGGAAAGCCGGCATGAGCAGCAGTTCAAGGATGCCATCGCCGCCGCGCCG
Organism: Caenispirillum salinarum; assembly: GCF_044803115.1. Lineage (GTDB taxonomy): Bacteria > Pseudomonadota > Alphaproteobacteria > Rhodospirillales > Rhodospirillaceae > Caenispirillum > Caenispirillum salinarum_A. The sequence continues at coordinate 4,665,077 of NZ_CP085224.1, forward strand.
GGCGTGCAGGTCGAGCCGCTGGAAACCCTCCGCGGCTTCAACTATTCCCGCGGGCGCGACATCACCATCACCCTCTACCGTTCCAAGGCTTCCGGATGATGCTTACCGCAGACCGTTTTGCCCTGCTCCGCCGCCCCCGCTGGGCCGGCGCCTTCGCGCTGGCGGCGCTGGTGGTGGTGTCCATCGGCCTCGTCGACAAGCCGCTGACCCTGTGGCTGCACGCCAACATCTCGCAGACCGACTATGGCTTCTGGCGCTCCGTCAGCAAGATCGGCGAGGCGGGCGTGTGGTACATCCTGGCGGTGGGCATGCTGGCGGCGTCGGAAGTCCGCCGTCGCATCGCCTGGACGCTGGACGGCGCGGCGGAACAACTGCGCCGGGTCCGCGCCTGGGGCTTCATGGTGCTGTCCATGCTGCTGAGCGGCGCGTTGATCCACGTCGTGAAGTTCACCACCGGCCGCATCCGGCCAGAGGACATGCTGAACACCGACACGCCGCTGTACGGCTTCTATCCGTTCTCGGGCGAGCAGTCGTTTCCCTCGGGCCACAGCCAGGCGATCTTCTCGGCCATGGTGGCACTGGGCGTCCTGTTCCCGCGCCACCGCTGGTGGTTCCTCGGCATCGCGACGCTGGTGGCCTTCAGCCGCGTCGCCACCTACCAGCACTTCCTGTCCGACATCATCGCCGGCAGCGCCATCGGCGCGCTGGTGACGCTGGCGCTGGCGCGGAAGTTCTCCAGGAAGGCATCGCTGCGCCTGGGGAAGGAGGTATGATCGCGGTCACCCGTCTGCCGGCGTTCGCTCGGCCAGTTTGCGCAGGGCGGCGATGAAGTCGGGATGGGCCCATTCCGCGATGCCCTCGCGGTAGGCCAGTTTCTCGCCTTCGGGGCCGATCAGCACCGTCGTCGGCATCCCGCGGATCTGAAAGGCCCGCGCCAGCCCCTGGCGCTGGTCGCCGTAGACGTCGAGGTGGTCGAGCCCCTGCTCGCGCAGCCAGGCCGGCGCCACCTCCAGCGGCTTGCGGTCCTCGTTCAGCGCGATGACGGTGATCGGGTCATCCTTGGTGGCCGCTGCGAGGGCGTCCAGGTCGGGCATTTCCTTGACGCAGGGGGCGCACCAGGTGGCCCAGAAGTTCAGCACCACCACCTGTCCGGCAAAGTCCGCCAGCGTCACCTCCTCCCCCTCGGCGGTGAGAAACGGCTCTTGCGGCAAGGGGGCGGGGTTCTCCACTTTCACCATGAAGGGCACGATGATGCCGTCGATCTCGGCGGCCATCGGGTCCTGGCCCCTTGCGATCTGGACCGTTATGGTCATTATCACCAGGGCGGCTGCCAACAGGCCCGCGCCGAACACCATCGTCTTTCTGCCAGCGACCATTTCCTGAAGAGCCCCTTATGAGCGATACCAAAAAGCAGGCCTCCACCATGTGGGGCGGCCGGTTCAAGAGCGGTCCGTCGGCCATCATGGAGAAGATCAACGCCTCCATCGGCTTCGACCAGCGCTTCTACCGCCAGGACATCCTGGGCTCCAAGGCCCACTGCACCATGCTGGTGCGCCAGGGAATCCTGAGCGAGGACGACGGACGCGCCATCCTGGACGGCCTGGACCAGGTCCTGCAAGAGATCGAGGCCGGACAGTTCGAGTTCAAGGCCGAACTTGAGGACATCCACATGAACGTGGAGGCCCGCCTGGCGGAGATCGTCGGCGAGCCGGCCGGGCGCCTGCACACCGCGCGCTCGCGCAACGACCAGGTGGCGACCGACTTCCGCCTGTGGACGCGCGACGCCATCGACCTGGTCGATCAGGGGCTCGAAGGATTGCAGCGCGCGCTGGTGGCCCAGGCGGAAGCGCACGCGGAAACGGTCATGCCCGGCTTCACGCACCTTCAGGCCGCGCAGCCCATCACCTTCGGCCATCACATGATGGCCTACGTGGAGATGGTCGGCCGCGACCGGGGCCGCTTCGCCGACTGCCGCACGCGCCTGAACGAAAGCCCGCTGGGCGCGGCCGCGCTGGCCGGCACCAGTTTCCCCATCGACCGCCACGCCACGGCGGAAATGCTGGGCTTCGACCGTCCCTGCGCCAATTCGCTGGATGCCGTGTCGGACCGCGATTTCGCGCTGGAGTTCCTGTCGGCGGCGTCCATCTGCGCCGTCCACCTGTCGCGCCTGGCCGAGGAACTGGTCATCTGGACCACCGCCCAGTTCGCCTTCGTGCGGCTGTCCGACGGCTTCTCCACCGGCTCGTCCATCATGCCGCAGAAGCGCAATCCCGACGCCGCCGAGCTGGTGCGCGCCAAGGCGGGGCGCGTGATCGGCGACCTCAACAGCCTGCTCATCGTCATGAAGGGCCTGCCGCTGGCCTATTCCAAGGACATGCAGGACGACAAGGAGCCGGTGTTCGAGGCCTTCGATACGCTGGAACTGTGCATCGCCGCCATGGCCGGCATGATCGCCGACCTGGAGGTCAACACCGACCGCTGCCGCGAGGCCGCGTCGGCCGGCTTCACCACCGCCACGGACCTGGCAGACTGGCTGGTGCGCGAACTGAACATGCCCTTCCGCAAGGCCCACCACGTCACCGGCTCGCTGGTCAAGATGGCCGAGGACAAGGGCTGCGACCTGCCGGACCTGAGCCTGGAAGAGATGCAGTCCGTCGAGCCCGGCATCACGGAAGGCGCCCTGGCGGTGCTGACGGTGGAAAACTCGGTCAAGAGCCGCACCAGCTTCGGCGGCACGGCGCCCCAGAACGTGCGCTCCGCCGCCCATGCGGCGCGCGACGTCTTCCTGGCCGACGCCCCGACCATCGACGAGGACAGCAAGGGAGAGCCTTTGGCATGACGACGCGCCACCTCAAGACCATCGGCCGTCTGGCCGTCGTGATGCTCGTGGTCGCCACCGTGGCCGTCCCGCTGGCCGCCTGCGGCAAGCGGGGCGCCAACGAGCGGCCCGAGGACGCGACCTGGCCCCGCAGCTATCCCGCCTACTGAGGCCGTTCACCATGCATCATTTCACGTCCCGCGACGGCGTCCTCCACTGCGAGGACGTGTCGCTCGAGCGGATCGCGGCCGAGGTCGGCACGCCCGTCTATGTCTATTCCACCGCCACCCTGGCGCGGCACTGGGGCGTCTTCACCGGCGCACTGAAGGATGCCGGGCTGGACGCGACCGTCTGCTTCGCCACCAAGGCCAACGGCAATGTCGCCGTCCTGCGCACGTTGGCCGACCTGGGCGCGGGCGCCGACGTGGTCTCGGGCGGGGAGCTGTTCGTGGCGCGTCATGCGGGCGTTCCCGCCGACCGCATCGTGTTCTCGGGCGTCGGCAAGACCCGCGACGAACTGGCCTATGCGCTCGATGAAGGCATCTTCCAGATCAACGTCGAAAGCGAGTCCGAGCTGGAAATGCTGGACGCGGTCGCGCGCGAGAAGGGCATGCGGGCGCCCATCGCCATCCGCATCAATCCGGACGTGGAAGCCGGCACGCACGAGAAGATCACCACGGGCAAATTCGACAACAAATTCGGCATTGCCTGGACCCAGGCCCACGCGCTCTACCGCAAGGCCGCCGGCATGGACGGCATCGCGGTGAAGGCCATCGCCATGCACATCGGCAGCCAGATCGCCGACCTCTCGCCCTTCGACGCCGCCTTCGGCCGCATGCGCGACCTGCTGGCGATCCTGCGCAAGGACGGCATCGAGATCGAGCGCCTGGACATCGGCGGCGGCCTGGGCGTGCCCTACGACCGCGAGGGCGACCCCACCCCCATGCCGCCGGCCGACTACGCCCGCGTGATCGCGCGCAACCTGGGCGACCTGGGCTGCCGCCTGGTGCTGGAGCCCGGCCGCCTCATCACCGCCAACGCGGGCGTGCTGCTGAGCCGGGTGGTGCACCGGAAGGAGGGCGCGACGCGCACCTTCCTCATCTGCGACGCCGGCATGAACGACCTGGCCCGCCCGGCCATGTACGACGCCTTCCACGCCATCGAACCCGTCCGCGCGCCTGCGCCGGGCGTGGAGAATGAGCATGTGGACGTCGTCGGCCCCATCTGCGAGAGCAGCGACGTCTTCGGCAAGCAGCGCGCCCTGCCGCCCATGCGGGCCGACGACCTTCTGGTGTTCCGCACGGCCGGGGCCTATGGCGCGACCATGTCCAACATGTACAACGGCCGCCCGCTGGTGCCCGAGGTGCTGGTGAAGGACGGGGACTACGCCGTGGTCCGCCGCCGCCCGTCGTGGGAGGAAATGATCGCGCTGGAAAGCCCCGCACCCTGGCAGGGGTGAGGGGCGGCGAAGGTCAGTGCTCGGCCAGCGCCCGGACGTGCACATAATCGGCGGCGCATCCCGTGGGAGCCCCTCAACTTGCGCGGAGCCCTTCTCACGACGCCGACCTTGGACGGCGAGCTGTATTCGATGCGTGTCGCGGGCCGCTTCGTGAGCGTCTCGCCGCCCTTGCCACGGGCGCGGGAATGCACTACCCCTTGAGCCTCCATCGGTGGCCGCGCAGCAATGGCGGCCGGCCACCGCATCCGTCCACCGGAAAGGGTCAGACGCCGCGCCCATGCGCATCTTCCGGCATTACGAGGAAGTTTCCCCCGACGTGCGCGGCGCCGTGATCGCGCTCGGCAACTTCGACGGCGTGCACCGCGGCCACCGCGTGGTGCTGGGCACCGCCCTGCGCATTGCGCGGGAAACGGCTGCGCCCGCCGCCGCCATGACCTTCGAGCCGCACCCCCGCATGGTGTTCCGGCCGGACCTGGAGCCTTTCCGCCTGACCAGCTTCCGCACCAAGTCGCGCCATATCGCGGCGCTGGGGCTGGATTTCCTCTACGCCCAGCACTTCGACACGGCCTTCGCCTCGAAGACGGCGGAAGAGTTCGTGCGCGACGTGCTGGTGGACGGCCTGGGCGTCAGCCACGTCGTCGTCGGTGCGGACTACGTGTTCGGCAAGGGCCGCCAGGGCGACGTCGCCTTCCTGCGCCGCATGGCCGCCGAGCATGGCTTCGACGTCACTTCCGTCGGGTCGGTCACCGCCGACGACGGCACCGTCTACAGCTCCACCAACATTCGCCAGGCCCTGCGCGACGGCAATCCGCGCGACGCCGCCCGCCTGCTGGGCCGGTTCTGGGAAATCGAGGGCCGGGTGGAGCATGGCGACAAACGCGGCCGCACCATCGGCTTTCCGACCGCCAATGTTTCCATCGGCGAGCTTCTGCGTCCGGCCGTCGGCGTCTATGCCGTGCGCGCGGGCGTGGATGCCGGCGAGAACACCGTGTGGATGGACGGCGTCGCGAATTTCGGCCGCCGTCCCACCTTCGACAAGCAGACCCTGCTGCTGGAGGTCCACCTGTTCGACCGCCAGATCGACCTGTACGGCGAGCACCTGCGCGTCGCCCTGGTCGACCACCTGCGCGGCGAGCGCAAGTTCTCGGGCATCGACGAGTTGCGCGCCCAAATCCAGCGCGACGGCGAGGCCGCCCGCCGCATTCTCGCCACGCTGCCGGGGCACGGTGAGGCCGCGCCGGAAGTGGCCTGGCCCGACGCCTTTGACGCGCCCGGCCCCGCATCCTCCTGACCCGCCCGACCCGTCCAGCCGCCACCACGAGCCGCCCCGCATGAGCTTCCGTCCCCGCCGCCTGGTTCCCGGCCTGATCCTGGCCCTGGTCATCCTGGTGGTCGACCAGTTGAGCAAGATCACCATCGTCGGCACCGTCATGGACCCGCCGCGCGTGATCGAGGTGACCGGCTTCTTCAATCTGGTCATGGCGTGGAACTACGGCGTTTCCTTCGGCCTGTTCAACGAGCCGGGCACCCAGCGCTGGATGCTCATCGCTTTGGCGCTCGCCGTCTCGGCGGCGCTGGCGGTGTGGATGACGCGCGAGCCGGCGCCGGCGACCCGGCTGGCGCTGGGAGCCATTATCGGCGGGGCCATCGGCAACGTGATCGACCGGGTGCGCTGGGGGGCCGTCGCGGACTTTCTCGATTTCCATGCTTTCGGCTATCATTGGCCCGCCTTCAACGTGGCGGATGCCGCCATCGTGGTGGGCGCCGCCGTTCTGGTGCTCGACAACCTGTTCCGTCCCGCCGCGAAACAATCCGACTGACCGCGGCGGTCTGTGGAGTTTTGGACCCGTGATGCTTCGACCCTCGATGCGATCCCTTGCAACGGCCGGCGGCCTGGTGCTGCTGGCCCTGGGGCTGACCGCCTGCGGCAGCGACACCAAGCAGATGCTGGGCCTGGAGCGCACGCCGCCCGATGAGTTCGCCGTGGTCTCGCGCGCGCCGCTGTCGGTGCCGCCCGAATTCTCGCTGCGCCCGCCGGAGCCCGGCGCCGCGCGCCCGCAGGAAGGCCGCGCCAGCGACCGCGCCCGCCGCGCGCTGACCGGCACGGAAATGCAGGCCGCCTACCGCCGCGCCGGCCTCAGCCCCGGCGAGTCCACCCTGCTCGCGCGCACCGGCGCCGCCAACGTGCCCGAGGACATACGCGCCACCATCGACCGCGAGTCCAGCGTGCTTGCCGCCAAGGGGCAGGCCTTCACCGAGCGCCTGGTGTTCTGGCGCGACGCGGAAGCGCCGGGCGCGGTGGTTGATCCCGAGGCCGAGAATCGCCGCATCCGCGAGAACCAGGCCCTGGGCGAGCCCGTTACCAAGGGCGAAACGCCCCGGATCGAGCGCAAGGAAAAAGCCATCTTCGAAGGGCTGTTCTGAACCGGCCGATAAGCTTTCAGGACCGCGCGGCTGCTTGAGGCGCAGCGCCGCGCGGCCCATATCACGCGCAATCCGATGTCCGGGCCCGCCGGCGGAGGTTTCGATCCGCCAGCGGGCCCGCGGCGTATCTGCGGTGCCCACCGCCCTTGAGGGAGACGTTCATGCCGTCCGCAGCCGTCCTGCCGAAACCCGCCTCCGCCGCCGTCCGCCGCGTTGCCGGCACGCTGGGGCTGGCGGCCCTCCTCGCCCTGCCGCTTGCACCGCACGCTCTCGCCGCCGAGGAAAAGCCGGCCGGCGGAGAGGCCTCCGCCGGGATTGGGGAAAAGGTGTTCGACGCCCACACCTTCACCCTGGACAACGGCCTGCAGGTGGTGGTCATCCCCGACCACCGCGTGCCCGTCGTGACGCAGATGGTGTGGTACAAGGTGGGCGCCGCCGACGAGCCGCCGGGCAAGTCGGGCATCGCCCATCTGTTCGAACACCTGATGTTCAAGGCCACCGACGAGATCCCGGCCGGTGAGTTCTCGAAGATCGTCGCGCGCAACGGCGGCAACGACAACGCCTTCACCAGCAGCGACTACACCGCCTACTTCCAGAACATCGCCGCCGACCGCCTGGACCTGGTGATGAAGATGGAGGCCGACCGCATGGCCGACCTCCGCCTGGATGAAAAGACGGTGCTGACCGAGCGCGCCGTGGTGCTGGAGGAACGCCTGTCGCGCGTCGCCAACGAGCCCGGCGCCCTGCTGGGCGAGCGCGTCGACCTGGCGCTGTGGACCGTCCACCCCTATCGCAATCCCGTCATCGGCTGGGAACATGAACTGTCCGAGCTGACCCAGGACGACGCGGCGGACTTCTACCGGAAGTGGTACGCCCCCAACAACGCCACCCTGGTCATCGCCGGCGACGTCACGGTCGATCAGGTGCGCGAGCTGGCGGAGAAGCACTACGGCCCCATCAAGCGTGGCCCCGACTTCACGCGCGAGCGCGTCACCGACCTGCCGCCGGGCGCCGACACGCGGGTCGTCATGCGCCACCCGCGCGTCACCCAGCCGTCGTGGAACCGCCAGTACGTGGCGCCCAGCTACAACATCGGCGAGGACTGGAAGCCCTACGCGCTTCAGGTGCTGTCCGAAATTCTGGGCGGCGGCACCACCAGCCGGCTCTATCAGGATCTGGTAGTGGACGAGAAGGTCGCGGTTTCCGCCGGTGCCTGGTATCGCGCAACCGCCGTGGACTACGGCGTCTTCGGCTTCTACGGCACGCCCGCACCGGGCCGGGACCCCGACGCGGTGGAAGCCGCCATCGAGGCGCGCATCGCCGACGTGCTGGAAAACGGCGTCGCCGAGGAAGAGGTCGAACAGGCCAAGCAGCGCCTGCGCGCCGGGCTGGTCTACGCCCGCGACTCCAGCCAGTCCGCCGCCCGCACCATCGGCGCCGCCCTGACCACCGGCTCGACGCTGGAGGACGTGCAGGCCTGGCCGTCGCGCATCGGCGCCGTCACCCGCGAGCAGGTGGTAGAGGCCGCGCGCTCCGTCCTGGGCGAAGGCCAGTCGGCCACCGGCATCCTGCTGCCGGAGAGCCCCGAGGAGACCGCCGCCGTGCCCGCCGATGCTCCCGCGCCCGCCGGCGGCGCCGGTTCCGCCATGCCCGCCGGCGACACCGCCGGCCACCCCGGTTGAGACCAGAAGGACGCTCCGCCATGACTGCCATGATCTCCGCCCTTCTGCCGCGCGGCCGCCGCTTTCTGACGGCCGCCGCCGCCCTTGCCGTCGCCGGATTGCTCGCCCTGCCCTCGCCCGCCCGCGCCATCGTCGAGGTGGAGCGTGTCGTCTCTGACCAGGGCATTGAAGCCTGGCTGGCCGAAGACCACACGCTGCCCATCGTCTCGCTGAAGTTTTCCTTCCGGGGCGGCTCGGCGCTGGACCCCGACGACAAGCAGGGGCTCGCCAACATGGTCTCGGGCCTGCTGGACGAGGGTGCGGGCGACATGGACAGCTTCGCCTTCCAGTCCAAGCTGCAGGACCTGGCCATCTCCATCAGCTTCGACGCCGGGCGCGACAGCTTCTCCGGCAGCCTGCGGACCATCACGGAAAACCAGGAGACGGCCTTCGATCTGCTGGAGGCGGCCATCACGGCGCCGCGGTTCGACGAGGAACCGGTGGAGCGTATCCGCAACCAGATCCTCACCAGCCTGCGGTTCGACCAGACCGATCCGAACACCATCGCCAGCCAGCGCTGGTTTGACGAAGCCTTTTCCGACCATCCTTACGCCAAGCGCCCGAAAGGGACGCCAGAGACGGTGAAGGCCATCACCACCGACGACCTGAAGGCGTTCGTCAACACCCGCCTCACCCGCGACCGGCTGGTGATCGGCGTGGCCGGCGCCATCTCGCCGGACGAGTTGAAGCCCGTTCTGGACGAGGTGTTCGGCAGCCTGCCCGGCACCAGCGACCTGCCCGCGGTGCCCGACGTCGACCCGACATTCTCAGGCGAAACCATCTTCGTCGAGATGGACATCCCGCAGACGGTCGCCGTCTTCGGCCATGGCGGAATTCCGCGCGACGACCCGGACTTTTATCCGGCCTATGTGCTGAACTACATCCTGGGCGGCGGCGGCTTCGCATCGCGCCTGATGGAGGAGGTGCGCGAGGAACGCGGGCTGGCGTATTCCGTCTACAGCTACCTCTACCCGCTGGACCACGCGGCGCTGATGATCGGCGGCGTGGCGACGGAGCGGGCGCGTTTCGACACGTCACTGGAGGTCATCCGCGACGAGTGGCGCAAGATGGCGAAGGCCGGCCCCAGCCGCCAGGAACTGACGGACGCCAAGACCTACCTGACCGGCGCCTTTCCGCTGCGCTTCTCCTCCACCGGCGCCATCGCGTCGATCCTGACCGGCATGCAGCTCGACGACCTGCCCATCGACCACCTGGAAACCCGCAACGACAAGGTCGAGGCGGTGACCATGGAAGATGTGCAGCGCGTGGCCGAGCGCCTGCTCAAGCCCGATAACCTGCTGGTGATCGCGGTCGGCGAAGCGGCGGAGACGGCGGAACAGACGAACGGAGATGCGTCCAACTGATCCCCCTGAGGGCCGATGGGACATACGGGGCAGCGGAAAGGTAGCCGGCGCCGTATAACCAGGGCTCTTGAAGGCCTTGGTCTTAATACGCCACCAGTCAATTCTATGCCCTAAGACCAAGTGCATCATTCAGGGTCGGCGCGGTATATTTGTTTCACCGGGCGGCATCGCGCCTATGCGCTGCCGCCCGCAAACATTTATTCCGCAACAGGCGGAGGGGCTGAGCGTTCACCAGGAACGCATTGGGAGTTGGCCGCCATGCCGAGTTTGACCTGGAGCACGGACATGAGCGTCGGCGCCGAGGCGCTGGACGCAGACCACCGGGCACTGCTCGACCTGGTCCGCCGGCTGGACGAGTCCGTTCGCGCCCGCGAACCATTCGAGATCGTCGCCAGCCTGCTCACCGTCGCCACCGAACTGACCGAGGCCCACATCCGCCGCGAGGAGGAAGTGCTGCGCCGCCTGGGCATGGAGGTGGACATCGAACACGCCCACGCGCATCAAGCTTTTCTGACGTGGTCGCGGCGCCTGCGCGACGATTTCATCCGCACCCGCGATGCTGGCCGCGTGCGGTCCGTCATGCCGGTCATCCGCGACTGGTGGCACTTCCATGTGTGCGACCAGGACATGGTGGACCGTCCCCTGTACCTCGCCAATGCCGACCGCATCGAGGCCATCCTGGCCGACTCCAGCCTCGCCGAACCGATCCTGGACAGTGGACCGCTGCACTGGCCCGACGCGCCGGCGCCCGTGGTGGGCCTGCGAGTCGCGGCGGGTCCGTCCTGAAAACCCTTCGGGGGTCACGGAAATATCTCGGAGCGCCGCCTGTTCCGGTGTGATGAAGCCTGATAGCCTTCCCCGTCGTTGGTTGGTCAGCATCCACTGGATCAGGAGGGACATCACCTCATGGCGCGTCTGACAGAGAGCCCGGCCTATCAGGCCCTCGCCGATCATCACGGCCGCATTGCCGACCTGCACCTGCGGGACCTCTTCGCCGACGACCCCGGCCGCTTCGACGCCCTGTCGCGACGGCTTGACGGCATGCTGGTGGATTTCTCCAAGAACCGGGTGACGGGCGAGACGCTTTCCCTGCTGGTCGACCTCGCCCGCGACCGCGGGCTGGAAGCCAGGCGCGACGCCATGTTCGCCGGCGAGGCCATCAACACCACCGAGGGCCGCGCCGTGCTGCACACGGCCTTGCGCAACCGCTCCGGCCGCCCCGTCATGGTGGACGGCGAGGACGTCATGCCCAAGGTCAACGCTGTCCTGGACCGCATGCGCGACTTCACGGGCCGCGTGCGCTCCGGCGACTGGACGGGCGCGACGGGCAAGCGCATCACCGACGTGGTCAACATCGGCATCGGCGGTTCCGACCTCGGGCCGCGCATGGTGGTGGAGGCGCTGAGGCCCTGGGCCCAGGACGGGCCGCGGGTGCGTTTCGTCTCCAATGTCGACGGCAGCGACATCGCCGAGGTGCTGAAGGCCTGCGATCCGCATTCCACCCTGTTCCTGGTGGCGTCCAAGACCTTCACCACGCAGGAGACGCTGACGAACGCCCACACCGCACGCGGGTGGATCGTCCAGGCGCTGGGCGAGGAAGCCGTCGGCGCACACTTCGCCGCCCTGTCCACCAATGCCAAGGCGGTGTCGGCGTTCGGCATCGACACCGACGTGATGTTCGAGTTCTGGGACTGGGTCGGCGGGCGGTATTCCCTGTGGTCGGCCATCGGCCTGCCCATCGCCATGGCCGTCGGCTTCGAGCGTTTCGAGGCGCTGCTGGAGGGCGCCCACGCCATGGACGAACACTTCCGCACGGCGCCGCTGGACCAGAACATCCCGGTGCTGATGGGACTGATCGGCCTGTGGTACGTGGACTTTTTCGGCGCCGACAGCTATGCCGTCCTGCCCTACGACCAGTACATGCACCGCTTCCCGGCGCACCTCCAGCAGCTTGACATGGAAAGCAACGGCAAGCGCGTCGCCCTGGACGGCACGGCCCTGGACATCCAGACCGGCCCGGTCCTGTTCGGCGAGCCGGGCACCAACGGCCAGCACAGCTTCTACCAGTTGATTCACCAGGGCACGCACCTGATCCCGTGCGATTTCATCGCCCCGGCGCGCACCCAGAACCCGCTGGGCGAGCACCACCCCATCCTGCTGTCCAACTTCTTCGCCCAGACCGAGGCCCTGATGCGTGGCAAGACCGAGGCCGAGGTGCGCCGGGAACTGGCCGACAAGGGCATGGGCGAGGACGACATCGCCGCCGCCCTGCCGCACCGCGTCTTCCCCGGAAACCGGCCGTCCACTTCCATCCTGGTGGAGGAGGTCGACCCGCGCACCCTGGGCATGCTGGTGGCGCTGTACGAGCACAAGGTGTTCGTCCAGGGGACCCTGTGGGGTGTGAACAGCTTCGACCAGTGGGGCGTGGAACTGGGCAAGCAGCTGGCCAAGGGCATCCTGCCCGAACTGATGGCCGGCGAGCCGGTGGACGGTCACGACGCCTCGACCAACGGCCTCATCAACGCCTGGCTCGACATGCGCTGACGGCGGCCCTGCACGTTCTGCGCGACGGCATCGGCGGCTACACAACGCTTTGCACCTATGATAGCGTCCCCTGGTTCGGGGTTCGTCACGCGCACGAGCCCCTGCCGAGGGGGGGTTATCCATGAGCAAGACGCGAGGAAACCCGCGGCGGGTCCTGCTGGGGCTGGGCCTGCTGCTGCTCGCCGCAGGCGCGGCGGCCGGCATGCTGCTGGGCGGCGGCGAGACGCCGGCCGTGGTGCAGAAGGCGGAGGACATGCCGCCGCTGGACACCGCTCCGCTGATCCGCCTGCACGTGACCACCGTCGACGGCACGGAAAGCACGCTGACCGGGGCGGACCTGGAAGGCCTCGGCCTGTGGACGACGGACACGCGCACATACTGGCCCGATGACGAAGGCCCCTTCAGCGGCCCGCGCCTGCGCGACGTGCTGGCGGCGACCGGGCTGGACGGGGCAGAGGCCGTGCGCCTGACCGCCGCCGACGATTATTCCATCGTCATCCCCCGCGCCGACTGGCTGGACTGGCCGGTCCTGCTGGCGACGCGCGATTCCGGCAAGGCCATTCCGGTGGAGGACAAGGGCCCGCTGCGCGTGATTTACCCGCGGGACCTGGACCCCGCCCTGGATGAACGGGTCTACGGGCTGCGCTCGGCCTGGATGGTGGAGCGCATCGCGCCGGCCCCGGCCGACGCCGTAACGCGGTGAGGCCCGCATGACGGCGGCTCCGCGGCGCCCCGTGCCGTCCCGCCGCTGGCTGCTGCCGGCGGCGGCGCTGCTGGTGGCGGCGGTGGCCCTCGGCGTCGGGCTCTACGTCTGGACCACCACCGTCAGCATTGAGCGGACACTGGCCCGCGACGCCCACACGCTGGTCCGCCAGAGCGCGACACTTGCCACAGAGACCGCGGACCTCGCCATGAACCTGCGGCGGATGGCCGTCGATCCCGGCCCCGATCCGGCGGAGCTTCTCGGCCGCGCCCGCCGCAGCCGCGCCATGGCCGCGGCCCGGCTGACCGTGGTCGCCAACGGCGCCTCCGCCGTGCCGGGCATGCGGCTGGACGGCCTGGACACCCTGCGCCCGCTGCTCACGGAGGCGGAAACGGCCCTGGCGCCGGCCGCCGCAGCCCGTCCGGCCGCCCTGCTGGACCTCGCCGACCGGCTGGCCGCCCTGCGCCCCGTACTGGTGGAGACTGCGGTACAGGCCGATCAGTTCTCCACCACCATCATCGGCCGCCAGAGCCTGTTCCTGGAGCAGATGCGCAACGCCGTGCTGGCCTTCGCTGTCCTGTCGGGCACGGGCGGGGTCATCATCCTGCTGCTGCTCGACCGCCTGCGGGGCGCCCGCCACCGCGCCGAGGCCGCCGCGGCCGAAGCCGAGGCCGCCGCCAGCGACCTGGAACGCTCCAACGCCGAATTGGCGCAGTTCGCCTACGTCGCCAGCCACGACCTGCGCGAGCCCCTGCGCATGGTGACCAGCTACATGTCCCTGCTCGACCGCCGGTACGGCGGCGACATGGCGCCGGAAGCGCGGGAGTTCATGCACCATGCGTCCGACGGAGCCAAGCGCATGGACCGGCTGGTCCTGGACCTGCTGGAATACTCCCGCGTCGGCCGCCGCGAGGCCGCCGTCGATTCGGTGGACCTGGACAGGGTGCTGGACGCCGCGCTGGAAAACCTGCGGGTGGCGCGGGACGAGGCCGGGGCCGCCATCGAACGGCCCGAACGCCTGCCGTCGGTGGTGGGATCGCCCGGCGACCTGACCCGGCTGTTCCAGAACCTGATCGGCAACGCCCTGAAGTACCGCAGCCCCGACCGCCCGCCGCGCATCGAAATCGGCTGCGACCGCAGGGGCGGCGAAGCGGCGGACGGCCTGCACCTGTGGATTGCCGACAACGGCATCGGCATGGACCCGCGCCACACCGAGCGGGTCTTCGGCCTGTTCCAGCGCCTGCATCCCCGCGGGTCCTACGAGGGCACGGGCATCGGCCTGGCGGTGGTACGCAAGGTGGTGGAGCGCCACGGCGGGCGGGCCTGGATCGACTCGGCACCCGGCGAGGGCACAACCGTGCATGTGGTGCTGGGCACCCGGCAGGCGACGCGGGCGGCATGACCGCAGGGTCGGGGCGGGACGGGACGCCGCGCCCCTGATCCCCGCGGTGGGCCCCCTCAGTCTTCCTTCACCGGCACAGTGTAGTTCAGCGCAAGGCGGCCACCGTCGGCGTAGATGCACTGGCCGGTGACGTAGCTGGAATCCTCGGTCGCCAGGAACACGGCGATGCCGGCGATCTCGTCGGGCTCGCCGATGCGGCCCATGGGGGTGCGGCTCATGATCTTGTTGCGCGCCGCGGGGTCGGAGTTCACCGCCTGCAGCACCTCGGTCATGATGGAACCCGGCCCGATGGCGTTCACCCGGATGCCCTTGTCGGCCAGCGCCAGCGCCATGGTCTTGGTCAGCTGGTTGACGCCGCCCTTGGCGACCACGTACGGCGTGATGGTCGGGATCGCCATCACGGCATTGACCGACGACATGTTGATGATGGTGCCGCCATCACCCTGCGCGGCCATTCGCCTGGCCGCCGCCTGTCCGCAGAGGAACACGCCCTTGAGGTTCACCCGCAGGACGCGGTCGAAATCCTCTTCCGTCAGGTCGAGAAAATCGCAGGCGTGCACGATGCCGGCGTTGGCGACCATGATGTCCAGCCGGCCGTAGGCGTCCACCGCATCGGCCACCAGGCTGTCCACCTGCCGCTTGTCGCCGACGTCGCAGGTGACGAACAGGGCTGTGCCGCCCTCGGCCGTGATGGCGTCGACAGCGGCCTGGCCGCGTTCCTCGTTGATGTCGGCCAGCACCACCTTGGCGCCCTCGGCGGCGTAGCGCCTGGCGCAGGCCAGTCCGATGCCGGCCGACGCGCCGGTGACGATGGCAACCTTGCCGGACAGTCGCATGGCGTTGATACCTCCCTGAAAAGCTTCAGTGTTCCAGCCCGGACGCCCGTCGGACAGGGCCATTACCGGGGTGTGCGATCACCGGTGGCGCGCGGGGCGGAGATCACCAGGACGCGCAGGTCGCCGTCCGAATCGTTGCGGATGGCGTGCGCCTGTTTCGGCGCGACCATGACACCGTCGCCGGGCCGGAGCTGGTGGGTGCGCTCGGCGACGTCCATCACCGCCTCGCCCTCCAGAACATAGAAGAACTGGCGCGAGAAGGTGTGGCTGTGGCGCTGTTCGGCCGTGCCCGGCGGCATGACCTCCTCCACCACCGTCAGGTCCTGGCCTTCCAGCAGGCGCCAGGCCTGGCACTGGCCGTCGTTCCAGTAGTAGGCATCCGCCGTCTCGCGGTTCATGACCATCGGCAGCGGACCGTCGTGCCCCTGTTTACCCGGCATGGCGGGCGGCTCCCGTCTCTTCGGCATGGTCGGCCCCGACGGCATCGGCCACCGTGTTGAAGCCGTCGCGTTTCAGGCACTCCGCCAGCTCCGCCTTGATGGCGGGAACAAGCGGCGGCCCGCCGTAGATGAACGCCGTGTAGAGCTGAACCAGCGACGCGCCGGCGCGAATCTTGGCATAGGCATCACGGCCCGAGGCCACACCGCCCACGCCCACCAGCGGAATGCGCCCGGCCGTCGCCGTGTACATGCGGCCCAGCAGCGCCGTCGACGGCTCGAACAGGGGCCGGCCCGACAGCCCGCCCGTTTCCGCCTTGTGGCCGGAGCGCAGCGACTCGGGCCGGGCGATGGTTGTGTTGGAGACGATCAGGCCGTCGATGGCCTCGGCCGTCACCACGGCGGCAATGTCCGATTCGTCCTCGGGCGTAAGATCGGGGGCGATCTTCAGCAGCAGCGGCGGCGCGTTCTCCGCCGGCATGGCGGCACGGGCGCGGCGGATCAGGTCGATCAGCGGCTCGCGCCCCTGAAGCGCCCGCAGGCCCGGCGTGTTGGGGCTGGAGACGTTGAGCGTCAGGAAGTCCGCCAGCGGCGCCAGCGTGCCAATCAGCCGGGCGTAGTCCTCGGCGGGGTCGTCGGTTTCCTTGTTGCGGCCCAGGTTGACGCCGACGATGGCCGGACCGCCGGCGCGCCTGCGGGCGGCGAGGCGCCCGGCGACCGCCTCCATGCCGTCGCTGTTCAGGCCGAAACGGTTGATGACGGCGCCGTCCTCCTCCAGCCGGAAGACGCGCGGGCGCGGGTTCCCGGGCTGGGGCCGGGGCGTTACGCCGCCCACCTCCACGAAGCCGAAACCCAGCCGCGCCAGCGCGTCGGGGCATTCCGCGTGCTTGTCGAATCCGGCCGCAAGTCCGAGGGGGTTGGCGAAATCGCGCCCCCACACGCGCGTGCGCAAAGCGGGCGGATCGGCGTGGGGAACGCCCGGCACGAGACCGCGCGCGAGCGCCGCGACGGCCAGGCGATGGGCGGTTTCCGGGTCCATGCGCCGCACCAGCGGCCAGGCGAGACTGTAGAGGTTCAGCATGGCCGCGACGTTAGCTCAAAGCCGGTCGCCTGACCAGCGCCCGCGCTGCGCGTACACGACGGATGGAGCCGTTGCACCGACACAAGGCCGGTCCGGTCGAAAGTTTCCTTTGTCTCCCTCCGGCGAAAGATGTCATAACACTTTTGGGGCGAAGGGGCTGATGCGTGGTTTGATCGAGAGGGGGCGACGAGGAAATGCCGCTTCTGGCATGGCGCGAGGCGTTGAGTGTCGGGGATCCCCGCATTGACGAGGATCACAAGAAGCTCATCAGCTTTGTGAACGAATTGAACGACGCCATCGAGGGCCGCAAGAGCGACCGCGTCGTCGGCAAGATCATTCTCGAGCTGGTGCAATACACAAAGGACCACTTCACGCGGGAAGAAGCCTGCATGAAGGGCGCCGACTACCCGGACTACGAACGCCACAAGCAGATCCACCAGGCGCTGACGGCGCAGGTCCTGCTGATGGCGGAAAAGTACGTCCGCACGCCCACCGACGAGGTGAAGAAGGAACTCATCGATTTCCTGGCGGCCTGGCTGGTGGAGCACATCATCAAGGAAGACCGCAAGCTGGGCTCCTACCTGCAGGGCAAGCGCGTCTGGGTGTGAGCGGGATGCAAGCCGATGCACCGCGCCAGCGGATCAGGGCGGGACGCCCCCGAGGCCGTTCCTGAGGCGAAACCCTCCAGGCCCAAGGCCGCTTTCCGCCACTTATCCCACAACTTATCCACAGGGCGGGAATGCCGCAAAGCCTTGGGATTCCTGCATCCCTGCAAGCATAGCCGAAGTCGCGCGCGTGATCTCCACAAGCGACACCAAGAACCCTGGCTGTTTCATGGCACCGTAAGCCCCCCCTGGAAAATCCGGGGATTTGCGGCAACGCAGCGCTATACAAGACGGGGTAATTGATACGCCCTTGGAGGCGACGCAGGACCGAAAGGGTCCTGGCTGGCGGCGCTACCTCCGGCCGGTGAAACGCGCCCGCGGTGAAAGACGCCCGAGGCGCCTCGTCAAACGCAAAACGCACGCCCGCCCGCGTCTCCCTTCAAGACACGGACAAGCGTGCGTTTCCGAACGGCCCCCGCGCCCGCGCCACGCCGGAAGGCGGCGCGCAGGCGGCGGATGATCGTCAGTCGGCGTCGCCGGCGGGGGCGGTGGTCAGGTACATGACGACGCACAGCAGCGTGAACGTCATGAACAGGCCGAAGTAGGTGATGGCGGTCGCGACACCGGGCATCTGGAAGTTGCTGCCGATGTGGATCGCCAGGTAGACCAGAAGGCCAACGAGACCGATGAGCACGATGCCGAGCGTCTTGCCGGTAACGGACATGAGTACAACCCCTCTTATAACCGCGAACCGCGGTGACGATCGGTCTCCCCCTCCGACGGAAGAAACCCCAAAAACATCGCGTATTATGCCAGCATCCTCCGGCCTGTCCAGGGCCCGACGGCATGTGCGTGTTTATGTCGGGGCGGGCGAGTCGGTTATGCCGCGTCGTCGCCTGTCGACGGTGCCCCGGCCGGGGCGGAGGTCTCCGCATCCCCGTCATCGCCGTCATCGCCGTCATCGCCGCCAGGGGGTGTGGGCGAGTGGCGGCTGACCGGTCCCCGCGGCGGCCAGGCGGGGCGCGTCGCCACCTCGCGTCCGCCGCAGCCCGAGCACACCACGTGCGCCGCCACCGCCGGCACGGGCGTCGCCGGCCCCATCTGGGCGGCCAGCACGCGCACGGGCAGCACGGCATGATGGCTGCAGCGGTTGCACCAGCAGAAGACGTCGATGCCGAACTGCACCAGGTTCCACAGCGTCATCGGGCCGCCCTCCCCGCCCGGCGGCGGCGGTGGAGGCGCGGCGGAGGACGGAGGCGGCGGCGCTTCATGCGGGTTGTAGCGGCGCGGCTTGCGCGGGCGCGATCCTTCCGTCACCTCGGCGGCGGGGGGAAAGGCATCGGATGCGCGCGACGACGGGGGCGCCGCGGCGGGCGCGGCGTCAGGGCGGCGGCGGGACATGGCGGCATGCTCCGGCGGATTGGGTGGCTGTCTGAATGAGAACATATACGGAACACAACGCCCTCGGCAACGGGATTCCGAATCAGGGGAAACGGCGGGCGGGCCATCCATTGCGCTCGCGCATTGTCAGCCGGCGGCGGGGCGGGCATGATGCCCCCTCGCCCCGATCGGGCATCCCCTTGCACAGAGATTTCAGGACCCATGACCGGACGACTTCAGGACCGCATCTGCCTCATCACCGGCGCCTCGCGCGGGATCGGACGGGCCGTCGCCCTGCGCTTCGCCGACGAGGGCGCAACCGTTATCGCGCTCGCCAAGACCCAGGGCGCGCTGGAGGAACTGGACGACGAGATCAAGGCCCGCACCGGCCGCAACGCCGTCCTGGTCGCCGAGGACCTGACCGACTACGACAAGATCGACCAGGTGGGCGCGGCGTTGTTCCAGCGCTACGGCCGCCTGGACGCGCTGGTGGGCAACGCCGGCGTTCTGGGAATGCTGGCCCCCGTCGGCCACATCGGCATCAAGGAATGGCAGTCCTGCATGGACGTGAACGTCACCGCCAACTGGCGGCTGATCCGCGCCATGGACCCGCTTCTGCGCCAGTCAGACTCGGGGCGCGCGCTGTTCGTGACCTCCGGAGTCGCGGGTGCCGACGGCCGCCCCTACTGGGGTGCCTACGCCGCGTCGAAGGCCGCCCTGGAATGCCTGGTGAAGACCTACGCCCACGAGGTGGAGAACACGACCGCCATCAAGGCCAACATCCTGGACCCCGGCCGCATCCGCACCCGCATGCGCGCCACCGCCTACCCCGGCGAAAACCCCGAGTCCCTGCCGCCGCCGGAAGCCATCACCGGCACCTTCGTGGACATGGCCTCGCCGGAGTGGACGGAGACCGCCCAGGTGGTGAAGGCGAAGATCGAGGGCTGGGAGAAGCCGGCGGGCTGATGGCCACCGCCGGCGCGCGCTCGCCTCCGGGGAGGTCTGCCGATTCCCTTGCAGCCCCAAGGCGCAGCACTCAGTCCGCCTTCTCGGCCGCCTCTTTCCCGCCAATGGTCTTGATGGCGCCGCGGGCCAGCGCGTCGGCGCGTTCGTTCTCCGGGTGGCCGGCGTGGCCCTTCACCCAGTGCCACTCCACCGTGTGACGGCGCGCCGCCGCCTCAAGTTCCTGCCAGAGTTCGGCGTTCTTGACGGGCTTCTTGCCGGCGGTCTTCCAGCCGTTCTTCTTCCAGCCGAAAATCCACTTGGTGATGCCGTCCATCACGTACTTGCTGTCGGTGTAGATATCCACCGTGCAGGGCCGCGTCAGCGCGTTCAGGCCCTGGATGACGGCCATCATCTCCATGCGATTGTTGGTGGTCTGGGCCTCGCCGCCCGACAGTTCCTTCTCCGCCCCCTTGAAGCGCAGGATGGCCCCCCAGCCGCCGGGGCCGGGATTGCCCGAGCATGCGCCGTCGGTGAACAGTTCCACCGTCTTGCTGCCGTTGTCCTCGCTCATGCCACGTCCGCCGGGTCGAGGCCGTAGGCCGCCGCGCTGTCCACCTGCTGGTGGAAGACCAGCTTGTGCAGGTACTCGCCGGGGTCCTTGCGCTTGACCATCGCCCCTTCGGGGGTGTTCACCCAGTCATAGAGGCGCGTGAGCAGGAACCGCATGGACGCCCCGCGGCACAGGACCGGCAGCGCCTCCAGCTCCGCCTTGCTGACGGGGCGCAGGCGGCTGTATGCCAGCAGCAGGTTGCGCGCCTTGGTGATGTTGAACTGCCCGTCGGGCTCGAAGCACCAGGCGTTCAGGCAGATGGCGATGTCGTAGGCAAACGCATCGGTGCAGGCGAAGTAGAAATCAATCAGGCCCGAGCATTTCTCGCCCAGGAAGAACACGTTGTCGGGAAACAGGTCGGCGTGGATGACGCCGGTCGGAAGGTCGCTGGGCCAGCGCGCCTCCAGCACGTCCAGTTCCCGCGCGACGGTCTCCCGCAGACCGGGGCGCACCGAGTCGGCGGCGTCGGCGCAGCGCTCGAACAGCGGCCGCCAGCCATCCACCGACAGGTCGTTGCGGCGGCTCATGGGAAAGTCGGCACCGGCGATGTGCAGTTCCGCCATGGCCTTGCCGAGTTCGGCGGTGTGATGCGGCAGGATGCGCTTGGGCCACATGCCGCGCAGGAAGCTGGTGATGGCGGCGGGCCGCCCGCACAACTCCCGCAGCGCCCGGCCGTCGCGACCGTGGATGGGCGTCGGGCACTTGACGCCGCGCGCGGCCAGGTGGTCCAGCAGGTTCAGGAAGAACGGCAGGTCGTCCGGGTTCACCCGCTTTTCATAAAGCGTGAGGATGTAGGGTCCGGTTTCGGTCTGCAGCAGGTAGTTGGAATTCTCGACGCCTTCCGCGATGCCCTTGCAGCTTTCCACCGTGCCGATGTCGTACTCGGCCACGAAGGCTTCCAGGTCCTCGTCGGACACGTCGGTGTAAACGGCCATGCCTGCCCCGTTCTTATCGATCCTGTTTCACTCGGCGCCCGTTCTAGCGCGCCGGGCGCCGATCGTCACGCACTCAGCGCGCGGGGCAGCTTGAAGGTGATGGTTTCCTCGGCGATGGTCGCGTCCTCCACCGTCACCGTGTAGCGCTGGCGGGCGGCGTCGACCACCTCTTCCACCAGCACTTCCGGCGCGCTGGCCCCGGCGGTGATGCCCAGGCGCTTGACGCCGGTCAGGGTGGACCAGTCGATGTCGGCGGCGCGCTGCACCAGAACCGCGCGGTCGCAGCCGGCGTCCTTCGCGGTCTCCACCAGCCGGCGGGAGTTGCTGGAGTTGGGCGCCCCGAGCACCAAAAGCGCATCCACGCCCGCCGCCATCTTCCGCACCGCCGCCTGGCGGTTGGTGGTGGCGTAGCAGATGTCTTCCTTGCGCGGCCCCTGGATGGCGGGGAAGCGTTCGCGCAGGGCCTCCACGATGCCGGCGGTTTCCTCAACCGACAGGGTGGTCTGGGTGACGAAGGCCAGGTTCTCCGGGTCCTCGACGGCCAGCGACTCCACCTGCTCGCGCGTCTCCACCAGGATCATGCGGCCCTCGGGCACCTGGCCCATGGTGCCGATGACCTCGGGGTGGTTGGCGTGGCCGATGAGGATGATCTGGCGACCGGCCGCGTGATGACGCTCCGCCTGGGTGTGGACCTTGCTGACCAGCGGGCAGGTGGCGTCCAGGAACTCCAGCCCCCGGCGCCCGGCCTCGTCCGGCACGCGCTTGGGCACGCCGTGGGCGGAGAAGATGACCGGCGCATCATCGGGCACCTGGTCCAGTTCCTCCACGAACACCGCGCCCTTGTCCCGCAGGCCGTCGACGACGAACCGGTTGTGGACGATCTCGTGCCGCACGTAGACGGGGGCGCCGTATTTCGCCAGCGCCCGCTCCACGATCTGGATCGCGCGGTCGACGCCGGCGCAGAAGCCGCGCGGTCCGGCAAGCACGAGGGTCAGCGGGGGCAGGAACTTCAGCGTTTCAGTCATGAAGCAGAGTATCCGGCTGGAATCCGGCGGAGATGCGGCGGCGTCTTGAGGTCGGCGCGGGGCGCCCTCAGGTGAGGAGGACGGCCGCCCCATGCAATACCAGATCGCCCGGCGGCCCGGAAAGGGAAACCGCACCCGACCTCACACACAGGACCATGCCCATGCCCCAGGACCCCGCCGCCGAGCCCCTCGTCACCCAGCCCGAGCCCTTCGCCGTGGAGGTCGAAGCCGGCCAGAAACTGTTCTGGTGCGCCTGCGGCCGGACGAAGAACGGCGCCTTCTGCGACGGGTCGCACAAGGGCACCGGCCTGAAACCCGTGGTGGAGGTTGCCGAGGAGGCGGGGACCAAGTATCTCTGTGGCTGCAAGCGGACCACCACGCCGCCCTGGTGCGACGGCAGCCATGCCCGGCTG
The DNA here is from genome assembly GCF_044803115.1 of Caenispirillum salinarum. GTDB lineage: Bacteria > Pseudomonadota > Alphaproteobacteria > Rhodospirillales > Rhodospirillaceae > Caenispirillum > Caenispirillum salinarum_A. The sequence goes on from NZ_CP085224.1 coordinate 4,687,779, forward strand.
TAGATGCGCGCGACGGGCGGTGTTCCGGCGGATCCGCACCCCAGCGCCTGAGACCCTGCCACGCCTGTTCGGGACCCCGCCATGCCCTTTTCCGTCATTGCCCGCGCCGCCGACTCCGCCCCTGCCCGCCGCTTCGGCCGTCTGGCGCTCGTGTTGGGAGGCGTGGCGGCACTGGGGGCCTGCTCTTCCCTGGGGCTGGACCTGGACGACGAACCGCCGCCGCCGTGCCCGACCGTGCGCATAGACCGCGACACGGCACAGTTGGTCCAGTACGCCGGCCAGGGCCGCGACATCACCGACATGACCTACGCCATCGAGATCCAGGGCTACGGCGGCGCCTGCGAGTACGAGGACGACGAGGTCATCGTGCAGATCGTGCCGCAGTTCCTTGTGGAGCGCGGTCCGGCCGCACCCGAGGGCACGGCGCCGGGCACGTTCTCGTACTTCGTGGCGATCCCGAGCTATTATCCGAACCCGGCGGGCAAGCAGGTTTTCCCCCTGCGGTTCGCGTTCGCCGATCCGGTGACGCCGGTGATGGCGGTGCGCGACGACCCCATCACCCTGACCCTCCCCCGCGATCCGGGTGAGAGCCTGGCGGACGAGGACATCTACATCGGCCTGCAACTGACGCCGGAACAACTCCAGCGCAACCGCGAGCGCGCGGCGGCGGGGGCGCGCTGACAGCACCGCACAACCGCCGCCGTTGACGTATCCGGCCGATCCTCTAAACTACGCCCATCCCGATCCGCCGCGCGGGAGAGACCGGCCGCTCCGTCAGGGGAAGGCCGGCGCCGAAGGAGCAACCGCCCCCGGAAACTCTCAGGCACCAGGGACCGCGCGGGTCAGGGGGATGCTCTGGAAAGCGGGGTCGTGCGTTGCTCCTCAAGGTGACGCCCGATCCTCACCGACGAAGTAAGCCCGGCCCGGCCCCGCGATAAGCAGGTCCGCGCCCGGTGAATCTTTCAGGTCTCGGGACAGAGGGGGGCATCACTGTCGCGGCCCATCCCGCCGCGGCCGATGCCCTGTCTGTCGGAGGCCGCATGTCGGAACCCAACGCCGAACCGCTCAAATTTACGCCGCTTGACGCCCTGCACCGCGAACTGGGCGCCAAGATGGTGCCGTTTGCCGGCTATGCCATGCCCGTGCAGTACCCCATGGGCGTGCTGAAGGAACACCTGCACACGCGGCAAGCGGCCGGGCTGTTCGACGTCAGCCACATGGGCCAGTGCCGCATCCACGGCGAGAACCGGGCGGAAGCGCTGGAAGGGCTGGTCACCGGCGACATCCAGGGGCTCAAGACCGGCCGCCAGCGCTACACCCTGTTCACCAACGACGAGGGCGGCATCCTTGATGACCTGATGGTCTCAAACGCCGGCGATCACCTTTACCTGGTGGTCAACGCCGCCGTGAAGGACGCCGACTTTGCCCGCCTGAAGGCCCACCTGGAGCCGCGCGGCTGTGAACTGGAGATCCTGGACGACCGCGCGCTCATCGCCCTGCAGGGGCCGGCGGCGGCCAAGGTGATGGAGCATCTGGCCCCGCCGTCGACCGCCATGACGTTCATGACCGCCGGGCCGCTGGAGGTGAACGGCGTGCCCTGCTTCGTCACGCGGTCGGGCTACACCGGCGAGGACGGCTTCGAGATTTCCGTGCCCGCCGACCAGGCCGAGCACCTGGCGCGCCACCTGCTGGAACAGGCGGACGTGGAGCCCATCGGCCTCGGTGCCCGCGATTCGCTGCGGCTGGAGGCGGGGTTGTGCCTCTACGGCTCGGACATCGACACCACCACGACGCCGGTGGAGGCCGCGCTGACCTGGGCCATCTCCAAGCGCCGGCGCGAGGAGGGCGGTTTTCCGGGCGCGGACGTCATCCTCAAGCAGCGCGAGGAGGGTCCGGCGCGTAAGCGGGTGGGCATCAGGCCCGCCGGCCGGGCGCCGGCGCGGGCGCACACCGAAATCCAGGACACGGCCGGCCGGACGGTCGGCGAGATCACCTCGGGCGGCTTCGGACCCTCGGTCAACGGGCCGGTCGCCATGGGATACGTGGAGACGGCACTGGCCGAGCCCGGCACGCCGCTCCAGCTCATCGTGCGGGGCAAGGCCATGCCGGCGGACGTCGCGGCGCTGCCCTTCGTCAAGCAGAACTACCATAGGGGATAGGCTTCATGACCATGTGGTTTACCAAGGATCACGAGTGGGTCCGCGTCGAGGACGACAACACCGCCACCGTCGGCATCTCCCACTACGCGCAGGAGCAGCTGGGCGACGTGGTCTTCGTGGAACTGCCGGAAGTCGGCCGCTCGTTGGCCAAGGGCGAGGAAGCCGCCGTTGTGGAATCGGTGAAGGCCGCAAGCGAGGTCTACAGCCCGGTCGCGGGCGAGGTTGTCGCCTTCAACCGCGACCTGCCCGACGCCCCCGGCACGGTCAACACCTCGCCGGAGAACGAGGGCTGGTTCTACCAGTTGAAGCTGGATGGCGACCCCGACACCAGCGACCTGATGGACCAGGCCGCCTACGACGACTTCGTGGCGTCTTTGTAAAGCGTTGAGCGTGGTGCGGAGATAGCCACCAAGACACTAAGTACACCAAGAGGATGTGCCGGCTGAGCCGTCGTGCATCAACGGGTTACGGATGATGATTGCGGCGAAGCCGCCTTAAGGCCTGGCGCACCGCGAAGGGCGCTGATCCGCGTTATCCCGGTCTCTTGGTGTTCTTTGTGTCTTTGTGGCCTCGCTGCACCACAGCCAGCCTCTTACGCACACGCACGTCCGGCACAACGCGAAGGACTTGAGACCCTCATGCGATACCTTCCCCTCACCGACGATGACCGGAAGGCGATGCTCGGCGCCATCGGCGTCGCCAGCGTCGACGACCTGTTCCGCGACGTGCCGGACTCGGCCCGCGGCGGGGAGCCGACGGACCTGCCCGACCACGCCAGCGAAATGGCGGTGGAGCGCACCCTCTCGGCCATGGCGCGCAAGAACGTCACCGGCCAGGACGCCGCCAGCTTCCTGGGCTGCGGCGCCTATCGTCACCACGTGCCGGCCAGCCTGGACTACATCATCCAGCGCGGCGAATTCCTGACGGCCTACACGCCCTACCAGCCGGAAATCGCGCAGGGCACCCTGCAATACCTGTACGAGTTCCAGACGCAGGTCTCCATGATGACCGGCCTGCCGGTCGCCAACGCCTCCATGTACGATGGCGCGACGGCCTGCGCGGAAGCCTGCGCCATGGCGATCCGCGTCACCAAGCGCGACAAGGTCCTGCTGTCGGGCGGGTTGCATCCGCACTACACGGCGACGACGGAAACCTTCCTCAAGCACACCTCGGCGCAAGTTGAGGCGCTCGGCCCCAACCCGCTGGCGGTGGAGGACCTGATCGGCCGCGTGGACAGCCGCACCGCCTGCGTCGTCGTCCAGAACCCCGACTTCTTCGGCCATCTGAAGGATCTGACCACGCTCGCGGAGGCCTGCCACGAGGTCGGCGCCCTGCTGGTGGTGGCGGTTGCCGAGCCCCTGTCGCTGGGCCTCGTCACCCCGCCGGGCGACATGGGCGCCGACATCGTGGTGGCGGAAGGGCAGAGCCTGGCGACGCCCACCAACTTCGGCGGCCCCGGCGTCGGCCTGTTCGCCACGCGCGAAAAGTTCATGCGCCAGATGCCCGGCCGGCTGTGCGGCGAGACGGTGGACGAGGACGGCCGGCGCGGCTTCGTCCTCACGCTCTCGACCCGCGAGCAGCACATCCGCCGCGAAAAGGCGACGTCCAACATCTGCACCAACTCCGGCCTCATCGCGCTGGCCTTCACGGTGCACATGACCCTGCTGGGCGAGGCCGGCTTCACGGGGCTGGCCGAGGTCAACCATGCCACCGCCGTGCGCCTGGCCGAAAAGCTGGAGCAGGTGAAGGGCGTGAAGGTGATCCCCTCGGCCTTCTTCAACGAGTTCGCCGTGCGCCTGCCCAAGGACGCGACCGAGGTCGTCGACGCGCTGGCCGACAAGGGCATCCTGTCGGGCGTGCCGGCGGCGCGCTTCTGGCCGGAATACGAGGAACTGGCGGAGGTGATGATGGTCGCCGCCACCGAACTGAACGACGAGGCCGCCATCGACGCCTATGTCGCCGCGCTGAAGGAGGTGCTGTGATGCCCGAAGGCATGAACCCCATGGACGCCATGCAGGGCGCCAACAGCCCGACCGTCACCGGCAACAAGGGCCTCCAGGTCGAGGAACCGCTCATCTTCGAGATGGACAGCCCCGGCAAGTCCGCCGTTGACCTGCCCCCCGCGCCGGAAACCGCCGGCGGCGATCGCCTGGGCGGGCTCAAGCGCAAAAGCCGCGTCGGCCTGCCCGGCCTGTCGGAGCCGGAGGTGGTGCGCCACTACACGCGCCTGTCGCAGAAGAACTACGGCATCGACACCGGCTTCTTCCCGCTCGGCTCGTGCACCATGAAGCACAACCCGCGCCTGAACGAAAAGCTCGCCCGCCTGCCCGGTTTCTCCGACGTCCATCCCTTCCAGCCGACCAAGACCGTGCAGGGCGCGCTGGAACTGATCGACACGCTGGCCGACTGGCTCAAGCGCATGACCGGGATGCCCGCCGTCGCCATGAGCCCCGCCGCAGGCGCCCATGGCGAGCTGTGCGGCATGCTGGCGATCCGCGCGGCCCTGGAAGCCCGCGGCGATGCGCGCTCGGTGGTGCTGGTGCCCGAAAGCGCGCACGGCACCAACCCGGCCACGGCGGCGGCCGTCGGCTACAAGGTGCGCTCCATCCCCGCCAATGACGCCGGCCGGGTGGACGTGGACGCCCTGAAGGAAGCCCTGGGGCCGGACGTCGCGGCCTTCATGATCACCAATCCCAACACCTGCGGCCTGTTCGAGCGCGACATGGTGGAGATCAGCGCCGCCTGTCACGACGCCGGGGCGCTGGTCTACATGGACGGCGCCAACTACAACGCCATCATGGGGCGGGTGAAGATCGCCGACCTGGGCGTCGACGCCATGCACATCAACCTGCACAAGACGTTCTCCACCCCCCACGGCGGCGGCGGTCCGGGCTCCGGCCCGACGGTGCTGTCCGATGCGCTGGCGCCCTTCGCTCCGCTGCCCTTCGTCGTCAAGCAGGGCGAAGGTTGGCATCTGGTGGAGCACGAGGCCGATCCCGCCTGCAGCGCCGCCGGCATGAAGCCCTTCGGCCGCATGAAGGGCTACCACGGCCAGTTCGGCGTGTTCGTCCGCGCGCTGTCCTACATGATGAGCATGGGCGGCGACGGTCTGCGGCAGGCCAGCGACGACGCGGTGCTCAACGCCAACTACCTGATGGCGAAGCTGTCGGACGTCCTCACGCCGTCCTTCGAGGGGCCGACCATGCACGAGGCCCTGTTCGACGACCGCTTCCTGAAGGACACCGGAGTCTCGACGCTCGATTTCTCCAAGGCGCTCATCGACGAGGGCTTCCACCCCATGACCATGTACTTCCCGCTGGTCGTACACGGGGCGCTGCTGATGGAGCCGACGGAAACCGAAAGCCGCCAGACGCTGGACGTCTTCATCACCGCCGTGCGCGCGCTGGCCGAGAAAGCCAAGGGAGGTCAGGCGAAGGAGTACTTCGCCGCCGCCCCGCACCTGACGCCGCGCCGCCGCCTGGACGAAACCCGCGCCGCCCGCAAGCCGGTTCTGCGCTGGACCGCGCCGGAGGAGACGGTGGACGCCTGACTCCCGCAGCGGGTTTTTCGGGCCGGACTTGCAGGGGCCGCGGGAGAATCCTCCCGCGGCCCTTTTTTTCTGCCTCGCCACCCACCATTCCAGAAAGGTTACACCCTGGTTGCGTTCCGCGCCTGTCATATCGCCTTATGATGTAACGACTAGGCCTTTTTCATTGCTATGCGTCGCGTTCCCCGGCACCATTGCCGTTAAGAAAACACAGCAACCAACTGGGGCAAACGGGGCATGATCGCGGGGGACCGGGCAGCGGCGCGCAAGACGCCGGGCAGGGCCGCGCGGAGGGGGACACGGGGTCGCCGCGCGCGCGGCCGCAGCGTCTTCCTCGCGGCCGCCCTCTACGCAGTCGGAGCGGCCGGTCCGGCGCTGGCGGATATGGCGCCGTCCAGCCTTCCCGCAACCGGCGGTGAACCGCTGGTTGCCGTTCCGGCCGCGGCGCCGGCGGACCCCGGGCTGGTGGCCCTGGGCCGGACGCTGTTCTTCGACACACGCCTGTCGGCCGACGAAACCGCCTCGTGCGCGACCTGCCACGACCCGCGCCTGGGCGGCAGCGACGGCCGGTCGGTCGCCGCGGGAGCGGACGGCGTGCCGCGCCTGTTCAACACACCGACCCTGTTCAACGCAGGCTTCGCTGCCCGCTTCGGCTGGCGCGGCGACCAATCCACGCTGGAGGACGCGGTGGCCGACGCCGTTCCGGCCGAACTGGGCGGAGAATGGTCGGCGGTGATCGACCGCCTGTCCGCCGACGCAGACATGACGGCCGCCTTCCCCGACGGCGTCAGCAAGGGGCGCATAAAGCGCGCCCTGGCCGCCTACGTGCGGGTCCTGACCACACCCGACGCCCCTTTCGACCGCTGGCTGGCCGGGGAGTCCGACGCGCTGACCCACAGCCAGAAGCGCGGCTACGCCCTGTTCAAGACCTACGGATGCGCCGGCTGCCACCAGGGCCGTGCGGCGGGCGGCACCATGTTCCAGCCGATCGGGCTGTTCAAGCCGTTCTTCCCCCGCCACGGCACCAACCCGCGGGCCGATCTTGGCCGCTATGCCGTGACGGGGCGCGAGGCCGACCGCCACAGCTTCAAGGTCCCCACCCTGCGCAACGTGGCGCAGACGGCGCCCTATCTGCACGACGGATCGGTGGCGACGCTGTCGGGCGCCGTTCGCGTGATGGCCTACTACCAGGTCGGCCGCAGCCTGACGGAGCGCGAGGTGGCGGACATCGTCGCCTTCCTTGAAAGCATGACCGCGCCCGTGCCGCCACTGGCCCTGCCACCGGGAGAGGCGCCCTCATGACCCGGGAACGGCTGGCCGCGCAGATCATCGGCGCGCTGCTGGTGGCGGCGCTGACATTCTTCTTCATGCAGAGCCGTGTCGACCACGCGCTGCCGCGTCAGGTGGCGGGCGAGGTTCAGGCCCTGACGCAGCGCGACGCCATGCTCAACCGCGACCTGGTTCTGGCGCGCTACGGCCACCTGCCGCACGTCGACCCGCTGGTGGAGCACATGCACGACCTGCGCGCCCATGCTGAGGTTCTAGGCAGCCTGGCCCTCGACCTGCCTGCCGGGCCGCGCCTCAGAGCACAGACAGCCATTGCCGACCTGGATGCGCACGTCGCCGAAAAGGCCGCACACCTGGAGCTGTTCAAGTCCGACAACGCGGTGCTGCACAGTTCCACCGCCTTCTTTCCCAAGGCCGTGCAGGACGTGCTGACCGAACTGGACGACGGCGCGCTGCCGGCGCAGCGCCGGCTGGAGGCGGAGCGCGCCGCCGGCACGCTTTTGCGCGCCGTGCTGCACGACACCCGTCCCGGCGGCACCAGCCTGGCCGATGCATCGGCCGTGGCGACGGACCAGTTGCGGGCGGCCACCGCCGACGGAAGTCAGCTCCTGCGGCAGGCGGTCGAGCGGCTGACGGCGCACCTGGACCTGATCGCCCATGCCCAGGCGACGCTCGACCAGCACCTGGAAGCCGCCACCGCGACGCCGGTGTCGCGGACCGCCCGCGAAATCGACACGGTGACGGCCGCCGCCTTCGCGTCGGAAACCAGCCGCGCCGGGCTGTTCCGGGCACTGCTGTTCGGCACGGCGGTCCTTCTGGTCGCCTACCTGGCGGTCATCATGGCGCGGCTGCGGGTCAAGGCGCAGGCGCTCAAGCGGGCCATCGTCGAACTGCGGCAGGAGATGGTCAGCCGCGCCCGGGCGGAAGATCAGCTCAAGGTCACGGAAAAGGTGTTCGAGAACGCCGTAGAAGGCGTCCTGGTGTGTGATGCCGCGGGGCTGGTGGTTTCGGTCAATCCGGCGTTCACCGCCATCACGGGCGTCGAGCCGGGCGCCGCCCTGGGGCTGCACTGGGGCCAACTGACCCGCGACAGCCGGGCCGACACCGACTTCCCCTCCATCGCCCGCATCGCCCGCGAGACCGGCCAGTGGCAGGGGGAGGTCTGGAACACCCGTCCCGACGGACGCGACTACGCGCTGATGATGACGGTCACCGCCATCCCCGACTGGGAAGGGCGCCCCCGGAATTTCGTCGCCGTCTTCCATGACATCACCGATGCCAAGGCCAGCGCCGAGGAACTGCACTTCCGCACCTACCACGACCCGCTCACGGGGCTGGCCAACCGCGCCATGGTCAAGAACCGCCTGGGGCTCGCCTGTCAGCTCCGCGGCGGCGACGAGAAAGTGGCGCTGGCGCTGCTGGACCTGGACAACTTCCGAACCATCAACGACAGCCTGGGCCACACCGTCGGCGACGCCCTGCTGAAAGAGGTGGGCGCCCGCCTGGCGGACGTGGTGGACGTGGAGGCGCACACCATTGGCCGCTTGGGCGGCGACGAATACGCGCTGGTGCTGCGCGGCCTGACCGATGTAGGCGAGTGCGTCAACGTGCTGCGGCAGGTGTTCCAGACGCTGGCGCAGCCGCTGGACCTCCAGGGGCATGAACTGTTCACCACTGCCTCGGTGGGCGTCGCGGTGCATCCCGGCGACGGTCACGACGCCGAGACGCTCTTCAAGAATGCCGACGTGGCGCTCAACCGCGCCAAAGAGGCAGGGCGCAACAACTTCCAGTTCTACACGCAGGACATGGAGGCCGGCGTGTTCCGCCGCCTGACCATGGAGGCCAACCTGCGCCGGGCGCTCAAGCGTGACGAGTTCCTGCTGGTCTACCAGCCCAAAATCTGCACGCGCACCGGCCGGATCGTGGGCGTGGAGGCGCTGGTGCGCTGGGCGCCGCCGGGCAAGCCGCTGGTTTCGCCGGCGGAGTTCATTCCGGTGGCCGAACAGACGGGCCTCATCGTGCCGCTGGGGCGCTGGATTCTGCGCGAGGCCTGCGCCTTCGCCCAGGAATGCCGGGCGGCGGGGCGCCCCGACCTGACGGTGGCCGTCAACCTGTCGGCGCGCCAGTTCCACGAGCGCGCCCTTCTGTCCGACGTCGCCGCCGCCCTGACCGAGAGCGGCCTGCCGCCGGCCAACCTGGAACTGGAGATCACCGAGAGCATGGTGATGTCGGAAGCCGAGGAGGCCATCGAGACCCTGCGCCGCCTCAAGGCCATGGGCCTGAGCATTTCCGTGGACGATTTCGGCACGGGCTATTCGTCGCTCAGCTATCTGAAGCGGTTCCCGCTGGATGCGCTGAAAATCGACCAGGGCTTCGTGCGTGACCTGACCACGGACGCCGAGGACCGATCCATCGTCGCCGCCATCATCTCGCTGGCCCGCTCCCTGGGCCTGCAGGTGGTGGCCGAGGGCGTGGAAACGGCCGACCACCTGGACCACCTGGCCGCCGGCGGCTGCGATCTGGTGCAAGGCTACCTGATCAGCCGCCCCCTGCCGGCGGACGAAGCCGGCGCCTTCCTGCGCCACCACGCCGACGGCTGGGACCCGGAGGCGTCTCTGGGCGTTGGATCAGGCGGGTCCAGGCGGGACGCGACGGCCCTGGCCTGAGGCGGGCCTTGCTGCGAGAGCAGGGTTGCGATCGTCCGCGTCTTCGGCTAGGTTGCCCGTCCTGTCGCGGCAAGCACCGCGCTGCTGGGGCGTAGCCAAGTGGTAAGGCAACGGTTTTTGGTACCGTGTACCGTAGGTTCGAATCCTACCGCCCCAGCCATCCTTCCGAAAATTCCCTGAAAAATCAGTGACTTGCGAGGACGCCTCCGGAGCCGGTTCGGCAGGTGTGACTCCACGTGTGCCATCGTCGTGGCCGCTCCGTTCCCCCTCGGACGGAAGGAGGACCGGCATGTCCGCGCCCGACTGCATCTACCGCCGCGGTGGCGTCTGGTACTGGCGCCGCGCCATCCCGACGCGCCTGCAGAAATTTTTTTCAACTTTTTCGCTTCGCCGCTCGACCCGGTTCTATGTGCGTCAGCAGGCCAGGGACGTCGCCCGCGTTTTCAACGCCGTGACCGACGTCCTGTTCGCCGCCCTGGACGAACTGCACGAACTCGACGAGATGCAGGTGACGCAGATAGGCTCGATGGCGGAAGCCCTGCTCCGCAGCGCCCTCGACGGGATCCTCGCGGATGCCGAACGGCGGCGCGTGCTCGGGGGTCCGCGGACCTTGGACGATGCCTACACCGCGCGAGAGCAATGGCTGGCGCAGGCCGAGGCCCACCAGCGCGCCCTGGCCTGCAACGAGGTCGATCCCGCCTTCGAACCCCTGGAAGCGGCCGCCAACGCGCTCGGTTTCGTGTTCCGGCGGGACAGCGAGGAGGGGCTGATGCTGGCGCGCCGCATGATGCGCTACAACGTGGTCGCGGCCCGCATGAACGCCGACCGCGAGATCGGCATCTACGATGACGATCTTTCCGGGCACGCCGCGCGTCCCGCCGCCATGCCCCCGGCGCCGATGCCGGCCTCGATGCCCGCGGCAAGTCCTCCCGTCTATCCGGCCCCGACCCCGGCGACGCCCGAAGCCTCTCCCGCCGCCGCGCCGTCACCCGCAGAGCCCCCTGCCACGCCTGCGGCGCCGCCCGCGTCCGCGGAGCCGTCCCCGAAGCCGTCCGGACAGGCGACCCCCACCACCCGCCTCGAGGCGGCACAAAAGCTGGCGGAGGTGCGCACCAGGGAAGCCGAGGAAAGGCGAATGGGAATACTGGCGCAGACGGTCGAGGAAACCGCCGACGACCTGGAACGGCGCCTCTTCGAGGAGCAGGGAAAGTGGCCGGAAAGCACGCGTGACAGCGTCCGCAACGCCGTCGACCTCTGGGTCGCCCTGCAGGGTGACGTTTCGCTGGCCGAGATCGACGAGGCGAGCGTCGACGAGTTCATCGCGAAGCTGAACATGACGCCGCGCAACCACGACCGGAATCCCGCCCTGCGGGACCGTCCGCTGTGCGAGGTGGTCGCCGAGATCCGTGCCCTCCCGCCGCGAAAGCGCAAAATGCTCGTCGAAAAGGGCGATCTCAAGCTGATGAGCAAGATCACGATCAGCAAGCACATCGCGTCGCTCGGCAGGATGTTCAAGGACGCCGGGCTCAAGACCGAGAATCCGTTCGCCGGCAAGGGATACGACAAGAAGAACATCGAGCGCGCGAGCGAACAGCGCCTCGAGTGGTCGCCCGACGCCCAGGAGGCCCTCTTCCGGTCGCCCGTGTACAGTGGGGCCAAGAGCCTCGAGCGCAGGTCTCTGCCGGGCACGCTGGTGGCGCGCGACGGCCTATTCTGGGCGCCTCTGCTCGCGCGGTGCATGGGATTGCGTGAGCAGGAGGCGGCGCAGCTTTTCACCGCTGACGTGCGAACCATCGAGGGTATCGATGTCGTCGACCTCGCGAGCGACCACGGCCGGCGGCTCAAGAACAACAATGCGCACCGCCGGATACCGGTGCCGAAGGTCCTGATCGACCTCGGCTTCCTCGACTACGTCGCCGAGCGCCGCCGAAAGAAGTGCAAGGCGCTGTTCCCTGAGCTTCACGAAAAGGGGCCGAGCCTCGCCGGCGAGAAACTGCGCAAGCGCTTCGACAACTACAAGAAGAAGTTCGTGGGCCCTGAGTACGTCTTTCACGGCCTGCGGCACTCGTTCATCACCGACATGATGCAGGCCGACGGCGTCTCGAAACACATGACAGAGCGCATCGCCGGACATAAGATCGCCGGTGAAACAGGAGACCGGTACTTCAAGGGCTTTGAACTGACGGCCTTGAAGCACGGTATCGACCAAGTGGGACGGAAGGCGCTCCGGACCCTGCTTGCGGAACAAGACCTTGCCGCCGCCTGATGCGCGCCGGCCGCTCGGTTTCCGCACGCAGATCGGGGGCGGCCTCCGGCACAAACGAGAGATGAAGGAATACGATGTCGGCTGAAGAAGACCGTTTCGTCGAAACCGTTCTGGCGTACGCCCGCAGGACCGACGGTGCCACGCCGGAGGATGGAGCGTTCGCCCGGGACGCGTTCCGTCGGGGAGAGACCGATGCGCGGCGGGTGGCGGCCGACCTGATGCTTGCCGAAGATCCGTTCGTCTTCTGTGACTCGACCAGGGACATGGAGCGGCTGAGGGCCGAACTGGAAGAGGAAGCCGAGGAAGAGAGGGGAACGAACGGCGGCGGTCATTCCGGCGACTGACCGGCCCCGCGACCACGCCCCTATGACGGCGCAGTGCGGCTTCAGGGGAGGTTAGCGCCTTCGAACGGCCGCTTGAGGACTGAGACTGTCGCTCATGCGCCATATGGAGCAGGGTCGGCCGGCCTTGGCGGGCGCCTCAGGCGTCGGCCGGTCTCAGGCGCGCACATTGCGCTGCCGTCGCGGCGCCCGGAGCTCCAGACGACAGCTCATTCCCTAAACGCGCAGATCGAGCCGGGCCGGACGGCGAACATCACGTCAATGTCGGCGTCTCGAGGCGGTCGCAGAGGCGGGTTTCGCCCCTGGCACGGTCCACCCTCGGTGACGTCCGGCTGCAATCCGACATCGCGTGAAGTCACGACAGCGGACAGGTGAAGGGGCGCGGATGGCACTCCGCGCCACGCCATTCCGCGCGCAGGCCGCACGGCGGCGGCCCTTGACGAAAACAGGCCGCGCCCTCCCCCTGTATTGTTCCCTTCCGTTCGGCCTCAGCCACCACGCCAAGCCCTTGCGCGATTCACAAGAGGCGAGCGTTCCGTGTCCCGGCGACACGCCGTGAAGAACACCGGTGCCAGCAGAACGCGCGCCCGAGATGCCGACGCGGCCAAGGCCGCCCTTTCTGACCCTGCATCGTGTCTCTTCTCGCGGCTCGGAAGCGGGACGTTCCCATGGCGCCTGTAGACCGGGGCAGCTACAGCAGTCCCTCCTTTCGCAGAAAATCCTCGATGGCTTCGGCCACCATGGTGTTCCGCGACGGTCGTCCGGCCCGCCGCGCCCGCGCCGTGTCGAGCAGCGTGAAATACCGAGGCGGAAGGCGGAGGTTGAACTTCATTCGATCCGCATTTGCGGGCGCCGGTCGGTCCTGGATCTGCTCGGCCATCGTTCCAGCGACATCGGCTTCGTGCACGATCGCGCGCCGCCGCGCCCCTTCGGCGAGCATCTTCGCCTTTCCCATCACGCCACCTCCGCCGCAACGGTCGTCAACACGGCCACCGCCTCGTCGTACAGGGCGGCGCATTCGGCGGCGGCACGCGCATCGGCCATGTAGGGTGGGGCCGAGCCGACGAAGGCTGCCTCCTGGTAGACCACACGCCGCCGGATCTCGGCGTCGAACAGCGGCAGCGCGTTTTCCGTGAGGCGCGTCTTGATCAAGCGATAGAGCGTGGTCTCCGGCTCCGTGCGACTCAGGAGCACCCGATGCACGATGGGCCCGGCGATGCCCTTGGCAGCTAATTCGGCCTCCACCTGACGCAGCCGCGCCACCGTGCGCTCCACGCCGTCCACATCGAGCGGCGAGTTCGTGGCCGGGATGATGACGAGGTCGGCGTTCGCGACGGCGAGCGAAAGCGTCGCCGTGTCCGCGCCCATGATGTCGATGATCACTGTGTCGTACCGCTCGATCCCCGACTGCACCGCCGCGGGCAGGCTCGACGGGCCGATGACGACGTCGATCGCGCGGAGATTAACCCCACCCCGCAGCCATTCCGTCGCATGATGCTGCGGACCATCCGCGTCGATGACCACCACCCGCTGACCGCGGCGCGCGGCCTCGGCGGCCAGACATACCGCTGTTGTCGTCTTGCACGCGCCGCCCTTGGACGACACGACCGAGATCACTCTGCTCACTTGGCTCCTCCCTGGTTCCAGTCCGGCCCCATCATGACGCCGCGTCTGGGGAGATAGCTCGGTGGTCCCGGAATGACGTTCATCGCGGAAAGCATCCTCGGTCGACCGGCGCTGAGGGAGTTCCGAACCTTCCGTATCTTCGCATTCCGCCTCCGCAAGAATGCGGCGGACGGTTTCAAAAACATCGTCCCACGAGGGCTCATCATCTGTCCGGTCCGAGTACCGACCTCGGGCGGCGGGGACGTCGTAAGCGGCCTTCCTGTTCGCGTGGGCTGTGTAACCTGACGTCTGGAAATTTTGTTCGAGGGGGCGCACTTGCGTGCCCATCCGTGGGGCGAGCCCCACGGATGGGCTACCCTCCATTCCGGTTTTCTCAATCGCCAAAAAGAGGAACCGGAATGCAGGACACCCAGGGTAAGGTCATCGCCGCGCTGATGGAACAGCTCATCCAGACCGGGCCAAGGGCATGGCCGAGGCGTTCACCGCGCTCTTCAATCTCGCCATGCGGATGGAGCGCGACCAGCACCTCGGCGCCAGCCCCTACGAGCGCACGGACGGGCGCCGGGGCTACGCCAATGGCTACAAGCCGAAGAAAGTAGACACGCCCGCCGGCACCGTCACCGTGGCCGTGCCCAAGAGCCGGGGCTGCGACGAGCCGTTCTTTCCGCAGTCCCTGGAGCGCGGGCGCCGCTCCTCGCGCGCCATCATGCTGGCGATCGCCGAAATGTACGTCCAGGGCGTCTCCACCCGCGATGCCGCCAAGGTGATGAAGGAGTTCGGGCTGGAGAGCCTGTCCTCGACCCAGGTCAGCCGCGCCGCCGCCATGCTGGACGACGAACTGGAGGCGTGGCGCACGCGGCGGCTCGACCCGGTGAAATACCTGATCCTGGATGCCCGCTACGAGAAGGTGCGCGACGGCGGCATCGTCCGCGACGCCGCCATCCTGTCGGCCATCGGGGTCGCACCCGACGGCCGGCGGCGCCTTCTGGGCGTGTCGGCGGTCCTGTCCGAGGCCGAGGTTCACTGGCGGGACTTTCTGAACGACCTCGTGGACCGCGGCATGCGCGGCGTCGAGTTCATCGTCAGCGACGACCATGCCGGCCTGCGCGCCGCTCGTCGCGCCGTGCTGTCCGGGGCGACATGGCAACGCTGCCAGTTCCACCTGGCCCAGAACGCCATCCACCACGCCCCGACGCTCGCCATTCGCAAGCGCATCGGCGAGGAGCTGCGCGCCGTCTGGAATGCCAAGGATCTGAAGGCCGCCGAGGCGGAACTGGCGGCCCTGGTCGAGACCTACCGCAAGACCGCGCCGAAGCTCGCGGAGTGGCTGGAGATGAATGTCCCGGAGGGGCTCGCCGTCTTCACGCTGCCGAAGGGGCACCGCCGCCGCATGCGGACGTCGAACCCGATCGAACGGGCCGTCCAGCAGGAGATCAAGCGCCGGACCAAGAAGGTCCGCGTCTTCCCCAACGAGGCGTCGCTGCTGCGCCTCGTCACCGCCGTCCTCGCCGAAATAGACGAGGACTGGGCCACCACCGACCGCGTCTACATCAACATGGAAAACCGGAATGACTGAGGGACCTCAGACCGAATTTCCATCCATCAGGTTGCTCAATCGTTCGCGTGTCGGGTGGGGGGCAGTCACATCGAATCTCCATGTTGTCGAGCCGGGCACTCCGGCTCTGGCTCGGGGCGCGGAAGCGCCTGCCCCCTCGGACATAGACTTCGGCTGCGCTGCGGGTGGAAAAATCGGGAATGAATCGACGAAGCCTGTTCGACCGTGCCGTGGAGGCCCGGCACGTTGGGCGATTGGAACTGAAGAAACTGAAGGTGCGCCGGATTCCCCCTCTTCCCGGATCCTTTAGCGCAGCGGTATGGTTTGGGAGAGAGGTCAGCTCCTACGTTGCTCTCTCCCGTTGCGGGCGGGGTCGTCATCATGCGGCCCCGCCCATTTCGGTTTCGCCAAGCGTACGGCATGCCAGGGCGTCGACCCGTTTGCCCGTGCCCGCGCGGCACCCGCCCGAAACCTCGACCGAAGGGAACATCCGCGCGACCGCGTCGAAACCGCCGCCCGCTCACCGTGCGGCGGCGGTTTCGACGCGGCCGCTCATCATTCCATGTCAGGAGAAGCGCATGACCGCAGAAACGATAGCACCCGTCCGCATCGTCGACCTTCCGATCTATGAGCGACGACATCTGGCATGGCGCCCCCTGAACGAACTAGATCTCGAGATCGCTGCGCAGCGGACGTACTACACGATCACAGCATCGCCCCGAGCTGTTCCCGTTCCGCCCCGGGTGAACGAAGCGCTCTTCCACATCGTCCGTCTGACGAACGATGGCCGCCGGGGCACGCGCGCGCCCAAAGGCTGGCATCTCCTTCTTCCCGACGAGGGCGAAGCACGGACTCCCGACGACTTTCCCGTCGATCCCGTCGGGGTGGCGTCGTGGCCGTGGCGTCGGCAGATCCAGCTTGAGCGGTGGGACGCCAAGGCTGTCATCGTCGACGGCGGCGTCTTCGGACCGCTCCTGCTGATTGGAATTGATGCTGCAACCTCTCCGGCGCCCACGGCAAGGGCGCTGTGAGGGGATCAACTGCCTGAGAACCAGGTCGTATAGGGTTTGGATGTAGCACGAACCGAAAGGGGGTGGCGGGCGCGGGGGCCCCCCCCCCCGCCGCAAGATCCAGCGCAAGCCATTCGCGGCACCGCCGCGACTCGGATGTCCTTGGGGGTCCTTAACTGACTCTACCTGTCTCTGTGAGGGCGCTACGCCAGGAATTTGGGGGCACATGAGGCCAAACCGCGCCGTCCAGGCGAGAACCACGCCACCCGGCTGTAGACCGCGCCGGAGCCCGAGGAATCACATCCAGCCACGATTGCTTTCCACGCTTTGCTTTCCGTCTGATCCCAAAGCCGACAGCAGACTTCAGGTGAGACCGGGTCCAAGAAAGCCGTGGAGACTCTGGGAAACCGATCGCATGAGCTTCGCCACCGCCCGGTTTCCCGCTCGCTTCTCCACACCAGCCGCCGGAAGTCGCGGACGCAAGGATGCCGCGGCTTCCGAGTTGCGTCATGCCGGAGGAATCCGCGTTCCGAATTCCGCTCGGAGGACCGGTTACGGCCGCGTTCCGGCGGACGGCGCCCTGTAAGCCATTGATCGGCTGAGACATCGTCCATGCGTGGGTAGGGCATCCGCACATTCGGCACATCATCGCTTTCGGTGAGGCTATCTGCCGGTGTCCCCAACACTACGAAGGAGACATCGATGATGACGGACCCCGACTTCGTCGAACAGGACCGGCTGGAACGCGCGCTCAAGCGACACCCGGGCTACCGCGGTCGGACGATGCCCGCATGTCTGCTGCCTGCCCTCGCACGCACAAGCGCGTTCGCTCCCCGAAGCCGGAACCTCAATCGTACGGCAGGCTCCACGCGGCTCTACGAGATCCCGAATGTCAATGTCGTGAAAGTGACCGGGCCGGAACTCGGAATCCAGCACCGCATGCTGCTGACGGCGCTCCTCCGCCATCACGTGAACATCATTGATCTCGCTGGAAGGAGCATGATCGCGGTTGTGTCCGTCACGTGGCGGGACCTACTGAAAAGTATGAACAAAGGAGCACATCCGAACAACATCGACACGTATTTCAACGCACTGCGCGATCTCGACACCGCGCAGATCTCCGTCTGGCGGGGCTCGTGGACTCAATATCAGGCGCAACTCTGGGGTTATGAGACGGACAAGAATGCAGACTTCTCAGCGCCTCTCATCACCTCGGCCCGCTGCACCGGGCTTACGCCGAACGATGAAATCAGGGTCCACTTCGGGCCGGATGCCGCGCGCGACTTCAAGGAGGGGAACCTTGTCAGCGTCGACGCAGATGTCTTCTTCAGACTCCGCAGTGATTACGCCAAGAGCCTGTGGCCTGTGATCGACGGGCACAAGAAGTTCTTCTTCCTGCATGAAAGCACCATCGCGAGCTACGTCGGGCTGGATCTGCGCCGTACGGGGTGGCGGGAATGGCAAACGTTTCGCAGAAGCACCAAGCGTGCCTTCGAGGCGATGAAGGCCGCCGGCGGGTTGGAGGACTGGTACGTCGAGGAAGGAAAACAAGGGCGCATCGGCAAGCGGGAGCAGCACAAGTACGTGTTCACGCGTCCACTCTCTCCCGGCTCCACGCCATTGAGGGGGGTGGCACCGGAAGGGCGCCACGAAGGAGCCGCGTTGGCGCCACCGGCATAATGAAGACCACGCCTTTTGGCGGCGCAGAACTTCCTTCAAATAAGTAACGGCGACGTCGCCGTTGCTTTCCAAGAGCACTTTCTTGGCCGTGTCAGAGAGGGAGGGAGCAAACGGGGATCGTGCGGCGAGCGCGCCGGATCCGTCGTCCCCAGGACCATGGAGCGGAATTTTCTGCTTCGGTACGCACGGCCATAGTCTCCTTCGATGGGCGACCTCTAACCATCTTGGTTAGCCGCCGGATCACGAGCGGCATCACCCAGGATGCACGTTCAAGCAGCGTGATGCTTTTCACTACGACGCCGTGTGAATTGTCTGCATGGCAGCTCTCGGGACACGGGCGTGGACGGCTCACCCCTGGGCGCCGACCCATGATGTGCTGTAGCCACTAAAAGTAACTTTCGCGTATTTGAAATACGGGAAAGTTACATCTTTTCAATGCTGCTGCGTCACATTCCCCTTCTACCCCGGTCAACTACGTCGGGGTATTCTCTTTTCAGGGGCTGCGCATGGAGGTCGCTATGCACACTGATCGCATTCGAGCCGCACTCGCCGGTCGCCTGTCGCCCGACGACCTGACGCAGGATGAGTTCGCGATCTGGCTCGAAGCGTTCGGCGCGAAGATGTCAAACCCGACGCTGGAGGCAGAGGCGTTCTTCGCCGAGCGTCGCCGCCGCGGGTTGGGTGTCGGCATCACGAAGGATGGCCGACTGGTCCATGCGAAAGAGCTGCTCTGGGACGACGTGTTCGATACTCCCGGTACGGATTGCCCACGCCGTCTCGAACCCGCCGGTTCAGATCGACCCGGCACGCCGGATGATTAGGGTCCGTCCATAACCAACCGCAGTGATGTAATTCATCCTGGCCCGGTTGCCCCCGTCCGACCCGTTGTACCGGATACTTTCAGAGATGACAGAAGAGTTGAAGCGCACCGAACAAGAGGCCGCCGAGGCTTTGGATCGCGTTCTCGCCAGCGTGGAGACGACGCGCCTCGCTCATGCGCTCCGAGCGGCAGCGGGCATCGACGTCGACTTTTGGCTGTTCGGCTCGCGAGCGCGCGGCGATCACCGGCCTGACAGCGACTGGGATGTGATGGCCGTCGTTCCCGACGAGGCCGACCTGGAAGCGGTCGACGCGCGACTACAAGTTGCCGCCGTAAAGATGGCGGCCCGCATGGCCGCCGATCTCACCGTCATAACCGTTTCCTGTCGCGCCTTTTCCTGGCCGCTCGTCGACCTGCACCCGGGCTCCGTCACGTACGCCTGCCGCACGGAAGGGCGGCCACTCCAATGTTGCCGAAGAATAGACCTGCCGGTGCTGCGGCGAAGACAAACCTTCCTCTGCTCCCCTTGGTCCGGCGCTTGGCACCGGCTTGCAGGCGCCGGCAACGGGCGGGGTACCCGAGCGTCCGTTATTGAGCTGCGCTTTGTTGCACATGCTGTGTGTGTAGAAGGTTACCCAGCCCCCAAACGGTAGGGCCTATCCCACGCGCGCTGCACCTCAAGAAAGATGCTCATGATGCTCGACGCCACGCCTTACATCACCGCCGCCGCCTCGGTCGACCGTCTGGCCGAAGCCCTGCGCCGTCTCGCCCAGGACGAGGCAATGCTTGCGGCCGTGCTGCCCGACACGGGTCGACGCAACGCAGATAGTGCAGCCCGGGTGCGACGCCTCGTCGCTGCCCACCTGCGCGACGGCCTCGGTCTCGACGCTTGATGTTCGGCGGTCACTCCAAGGTCCTGGTTCACGCACCACGAAAAGAGGCGAATTCTAAACCGTCCAAAAAAATTCCCGTTCTCTCCTCTCCGGACGTTGCAGCGGTCTATCTGCCCCGTCACGACAAGATCAGCCACGGTGGCTGATCCGCTCGTCAACGGAGACACCGCCTTATGTCCGACTGCACCCGCACCGCCGCCACCACCGATGCTCCGACCATGGTCGCTCAGCCAATGGATAATCTCGATGTCAACGCCCTGCGCGTGATCGTCGGCCGCACCTGGGCAGAGAACCTTCTCGACCGCATGAACAACACCTGTGATGAAGATACGTACTTCCAAGACAACAGTGTCCACGACGAACTCCTGCAGATTGCCTACGCAGGCATTGCCGACTGGCCGCGCTCGGGGTGCCACCTGCTTCTGATGTACAATGGTACCGTCGACCCCGAGATCCGTAGGAATGCGCGCAGGCTGCTTCACGTCCACCCTGATGCGGATATCGAAGATGAGGACATCCTCGAAAGCCACACCGCTGCGGCGACCCATCTCATCGACACGGCCGTTTCCAATTGGCGCGAGAAGCGCTGCCCCGCCGCAGAAGGCTTTGTTGCCATGGCTGTCGCGGGGGTCCTGCACCGCGCCAGCGCATCGAGTCTCGCTCAAATGGCATTCATCCTGGGGCTGCCAGTGCCCGTCCCCGTGCGCAGGGTTCTTCTTCATTCGCTGAAAGCGGACCCAAAGGCGCTTCCTGCTTTCGAGAAATCATGATTAAGCCGACCGATATGGCGGCGCAAGTTGCTGGGGTTGTTCAGGCAACGAGCGTCGCCGTCCCTCCGTGCAGTATCCGAGGGTCCGCCACGTCAAGGTCCCGGCGAGGCCCCTACCAGCACTGCCGATCCTGATCATGATGCCCAGCACCTCCTGATCAGAGTCGCAACGATCCGCTGCGCCGGACATTACGCCGAGGAAGTCTATCTCCTCCTGCAGATCAGCGGGAGGAGAGGGCTGAGGTGGCCCCAAGAATCTGGACAGGTCGGTAAGCTCTGGGTTTTGCTCCTGGGGCGAGACAGGAGAAGACCGCATGAGCAAGAATCGTCGCAACCACAGCGCCTCCTTCAAGGCGAAGGTGGCGATGGAGGCGCTGTCCGGCGAGAAGACGGTGGCCGAGCTGAGCGCGAAGTACGACGTCCACCCGACGATGATCAACGCCTGGAAACGTACGCTGCGGGACCAAGCGGCCACGGCATTCGAGAAGGGCCCATCGAAGGCCGACAAGGACAAGGAGGCGCTGGTCGATGAGCTGTACAAGCAGATCGGCCAGTTGAAGGTCGAAAATGATTTTTTGGCCGTCAGGCTCAAGCGCTGAAGCGGGTGGAGCGCCGAGCCATGATCGACATTTCCCACCCCACGCTGAGCCTTACACGGCAATGCCGCCTGGTCGGCATCAGCCGGTCGTCGCTGTACTACCGTCCGGTGAACGACGACACGCCGAAGAACACCGAGGACCGGATGCTGATGGCGGCCATCGACCGCCACTTCCTGGATATGCCCTACTTGGGCAGCCGTCGCATGGCCGCCCTCCTGCGCCGCGAGGGCTGGTCCGTCGGCCGCAAACGGGTGCGACGCCTGATGCGGCTGATGGGCGTTCAAGCCGTCTATCGCCGGCCGCGGACCACGGTGCCGCACCCCGAGCACCGGGTCTATCCCTACCTGCTGCGCACGCTGGTCATCGACCGGCCGAACCAGGTGTGGGCTGCCGACATCACATACATTCCGATGCGTCGCGGCTTCCTGTACCTGGTCGCCATCATGGACTGGCACAGCCGCAAGGTGCTGTCGTGGCGGTTGTCCAACACCATGGACGCCGATTTCTGCGTCGCGGCGCTGGAACAGGCCCTGGAAACCTACGGCCCGCCCGAGATATTCAATAGCGACCAGGGCAGCCAGTTCACCAGCCTCGCCTTCACTGGGACGCTGAAGGCGGCGGGCGTGCGCATCAGCATGGACGGCAAGGGCCGCTGCATGGACAACATCTTCATTGAGCGCCTGTGGCGCAGCCTGAAGTACGAGGAGGTCTACCTGAAGGCCTACACCACTGGCAGCGAGGCCAAGGCCGGCATCGGCGCCTGGGTGCAAACCTACAACGAGCGGCGCCCGCACCAGGCCCTGGCCTATGCCACCCCCGATGAGGTTTACTGGCGAGGCCTGCCGGGCTCCGGGCTACGCTCCCGCTCCGCCCTCCGCCCGGCAGGCCTCGCCGCCTGACCGCGACTACCCACCAACCAAGCCCCAGGAGCAGAGCTTACAGAGCGCGCTGATCTGCCCGAACAACCGGGACCACTTCAGGCAATGCGTAAACTTCTGACGGTGAAGGGCTGTGCCGACGAACTTCAGGTCAGCACGAAAACGATCTACCGCGCGGTTTGGAGCGGCGCCCTTGTAGCGCACCGCGTCGCCGGACGGCTGAGGATCAGTCCGGCGGCATTGGAGGCCTACCTGCAAGACCGGCAAACTGGCTCCGGACCGACGGGCGGCGACCGTGTCTAAGCCGGTTCACTGCTCTGTGCACCGCCGTCATCGCCCGTCCACGCACAGCAGTAATAGTCTCAACGGCTTAGGGGCACGTGTGAAGCACGGGTGGTCCGCAATCGGATCTATCTCGGAGCACCCGTTTTCACACCTGTCCCAGGCAGTCTCTCCCCGTCCACACGGGTCCGGCCAGTATTACCTCCCAGCCTCACACAGGTTCCGGTTCGTCGGGTCGCGTCGGGGACGCGAACGCAACCCGACGAACCGGAGGTAATGCAATATGCCCTCTCCCCACGATCTCGACATCCTCGCCACGGTGCACCGCAGCGTCTTCCCGTCCCGCGGCACCTACATGGCCGCCCGGCGGGGCCTGCGGCGGCTCGCCGAAGGAGACGCCGCAGACGTCGCCGACCTGGTCGCCGCCCTAGGGGAGCGGATCGAAGCCGGTGCGGTCGACCGCCGCAGCGGACGCGATGAGATGTCCGCGCTTAGGCACCTCGCCCGCCTGCCGACCCTCGATCTCGATGTCGCCCGCCGCATCCGGCGCGGAGACGCCACGCTCGCCGATGCGCTGGTGTGCGTCGAGGCGCAGACCCAGTGGGGCGCGGAGCGGGGGCGTGTCATCGGCGCCGTGAAGCGTCTTGCCGAAGCGCTCGGTCTGACGCTGGAGGCTCTGCCCGCCTCCCTGCCCCAGATCGATCTCCTCTTCGACCGCCAAACCGCCGCCGAATTCGGCCTGCAGCCGACAGCCTATGCGAACCTCAAGTCGCGGGTCCGCCGGGCTGTCCGATTGGTCGACATCGAGTCCGCGAGGCACCTGAAGGCGACCACCCTGACCGGCCCGTGGCGCCGCCTCATGGGCGCGGCGGAGGACCATGGCACCGCAGCGGCCAAAGGCGCCCGCACCGCGCTCTGGCGCCTGGTGCGGTACTGCCACGATCGCGATCTCGCGCCGGATGCCGTCGATGATGTCGTGGTGACGACGTTCCTGAACCACCTCGAAGAGCGGCGCGTTAGGAATGCCTTCGAGGTGGCCCGCAAGGCCGTCTATGGTTGGGAGACGCTCCAACGCCTCGTGCCGGCGTGGCCGCCTCAGACGCTGTCGCGCCTCTACGCCGCCGATCACCGAACCCGCCCCTGGCCGGCGTTCCAGGACCTGCCGCCGCACATCCAGGCGATCTGGACCGACTACGAAGCCGCCACCCGCCGGCAGGAAAGCGACACGCTTGCCGACCTGGTCGTCGACGACGATGACGAGTTCGCCGACATCGAAGGCCCGTCCGGCGTCGGTGGCGGCCTTTCCGCCAGCAGCCTGCGGGCGCGCAGGTCCGTCTGGCTGCAGGCGGTCGCCGTGGCGCGTGAGGCCGGGATCGAGGTCACAACGATGGCCGATGTGGCCTCCGTCGAGGTGTGCAAGGCGCTCCTGACCAGCATCGGCGACCGACAGAAGCGGGCGGCCGATGCGGAAAGCCGGACCTATACGCCGAAAAATCTCACGCGCAAGAATGCAGCAATGAACCTGCGAATGATGGCGCACTACGCCGGCGCGGACGAGGCAACCCTTGAGACGCTGGCCCGCCTGCAGGACAAGGTGGACCCGCACCTCGTCCGCGTAACGCGCGACCCGCGCTCTGGCAAGGAACGCCGCGTCCTCGCCCGCAAACGGATGGGCCCGCGGCACGTGCGCGTGATGGCGCAGTTCCGCAATCCGATGACGCTGTTGTTGTGGTTCCGCATGCCGGACACGCTCATCGCGGCGGCCCGGACAATGCTCGCCCGGCCAGGGCGGGAGCAGGAAGGGCGGGTGCTGGTCATCTCGGCGCTCTGCCACCTGATCCTGCGCGACGTTCCGCTGCGGCGGGGTGATCTCGGCCCTCAGACAATTTCCGGCGACGACCGGACGCTGATCATGCCGCCGGGCCGGCGCGGGCGGGCTCGCATCGTGCTCACGACGCGGAAGACGGGTGCCAGCGTCGACCGCGAACTGTGCGCGCGGACGACGGAGGTCCTGCGGTGGTGGATCGCCGACCTGCGGCCCGCCTTTATCCGTCACCTCGGGGCCGATCCCGCATCCCCCTTCTTGTTCCCGTCGGCGGGCTCGGTGAAGCCGTACCGCGACGAGAGCATGCTGAACAGGCATTTCCAGGCCCACAACCAGAAATACGGAGGCTTCAGCCTCAACATCCACGCTGAGCGGCATCTCGTTGGCAAGGTCATCCTCGACCAGGACCCCACTCAGATCGACCTCGTTCGCCAGATGCTGACCCACGAGCGCGTGGAGACCACCGAGCGCTACTACGCCGAGATCAACGAAATCCTGGTGCAGCGCAAGATTCACGACATCCTGGCCGAGGCCGAACGGCTGGCCTCCCGCCGATCCCGGAGATAGACCGATGGCGATCTGCAACACCATCCGCGATGCGAAGGCCGTGGCGACCGACTGCGCCACATGGCCCGAAGCCTGCCGCCACCGCTGGACCGAGGCCTTCGAGCCCGACCTCGGAACGCACGACTGGAGCCGCGCAAGCCAATACACCTACGCCCGGATTTTCACCCGCTACCTCGACGTGCTCCGCCGCCACGACATGGCGGACGACGGCTGCGCCCTGATGCCCGCCGGCCTGCGGTTTTTCGTGCGGGAGGCGGAAGCCACCGCGAGCGCACGGACCGTGGCGGGCTACGTGCACCAACTGCTCGAGGTCGCCACGGTCGTCTACCCCGACGAGGTGCGGGCGGGCCGCCTGGACTGGCTGTGGCGGACGCGCGACAGGATGGCCGAGGCGGCCGGACGCACGCCGAAACGGCGCCGCCGCCAGGTGGTGGACGCGGGGGATCTCCTCCGCGCCGCCCGCCACGCCATCGCCCACGGCAAGGCAAAGGACAACTTCGTCCTGCTCCGGACGGGTGTTTTCATCCTGCTCGGCATCCACATGCCCGAACGTCGGCGGGCGCTGGGCGGGCTCGACATCTCGATGATCGACCTCGACACCGGCACCGCACGTCTCCCGGCACACCTGCAAAAGACCCCCGAAGAGGTGGTGCGGGAGATCCCGCCCCGCGTCAGTACCGTACTCCGGGACTATATCGAGCACTGGCGCGCCCGCTATACTGATGACCGGGAGGGCCCCTTGTTCATCACCACCACGGGACGACGCGTGGGCAGCGAGGCTCTGCGGGCGGCCATGGTGACGTTGACGCAGAGGGAACTCGGTGTCGTGGTGCCGCCGCACCTGATGCGCAACGCCGTGGCGACGACGGTGATCGAAACCGATCCTGCCAATGCTGTGCTGGCGTCGACTGCCCTGCATCACCGCAGCAGCCGAACGACGCGGGAATATACGGAGACGGCGGGCGACGTCGCGGCGACGCGGGCAGCTTCGAGGGCCCTGACGGAGGCACACCGTGCCATCGAACGTGCCGTTCGGAGGTCCACCCGCAGCCGGGCCTCCGCAACGGCCGGGGCACGGGAAAGGGCCGGTTTCCGCGCCTCACCCGGGCCTTGACGTCGTGCCGTCATCTTTCGCGTTTTTTCGGAAGCATCCGCCTATCTCCTTCCGGGCACCACAGACACGGAAGGAGAAAGACATGCTGCCCGACCTGGGAAATAACGTCGCCGAACTGCAACGAGAGGATCCCTCTCCGATCGTCGGCTATGGACAAGTCTGCATGCCACCAGTCAAAGTCGACGGTCGGTGGGAGGTAACGATCACCTGTTGCAATGGGTACGGCATCCCGTACATGGGCACGGTTACGGGTATCGCGGCGAATGTCGCAAGCGCGATCACCAAGCGCTACTGCCGAAAGGGCCCGTTCATGATCGCCTTTGCCGTGGATGCGTCCGAGGAAACGTACACGTCGAAGCTCACCGGCGAGCGCTTTCGGCTCCTGAAAGGCAAGGTCGGCCACGCGCGTTGTTGCAGCCACCGAATCGGCCCGCAGATCGCCTGGAACGTCTGACCGACCCAGACGAAACATGATGAAACGAACATCGACAACGGGGCCTGCGTCAGCACGGTCAAAAGTGCCGCCGTAACCTCTTCGCCGACCTGAATGAAACGATACCTCGGCACAAGACCGGGTCGCGTCGCGATACGACACCGCCCGTGCACGGCCCCGGTGTGGAACCAAACTGGGGCCACACCGGGGCCGTCGGAGAGGTTCACCAGCCGAGCCATATGGAGAAAGCTGTCACAGCCCCAAGACGACCAGCCCCTCACGCGCGACCTGCCGTTCCTCGAGGCGACGTCGGAAACGGCGAACGATGTGCTACTGCTCAAGCCTTGAAACCGGCGGCGCCCGTCCATGGGGAACTGACGCAGGTAACTAATGCCTATAACGTCCCGTTGCTTCGGGCGCTTATCCGACCAAAACTGCCCAGCGACAACCAGGATGGCCGCTCTGCCGACAATTACGATGGCCGCAGGGGGTGACCGTAGGGCGGGCGTAGCCCGGCCGGAGGTCGCCCCCTGCGGTGCGCGGTCTTCATAGACCCCGCCGACGGCCGTGATGGGAGACACTGGCGGTTCTCAACGACCAAGAAGAGACCGCCGGTGCCTGGAACCCACATCACGGACCATCAGGTGAAACTCTACATGAAGCACCGAGGACAACACACGCAGCGAGTCGCGGCCGCGAAGGCCGGGTTCAGCGAGAGGACGGCCCGGCGGATCGACCGGGACCCGCGCCTTCCTTCCCAGAAACGGGATCATCGCCACTGGCGCACCCGCGAGGATCCGCTGGAGGACGTCTGGGAGACGGACATCCTGCCGATGCTGGAGGGCGCGCCCGGCCTGAAGGCGGTCACCATCTTCGAGGAGCTGGAGCGGCGCTATCCGGATCAGAATTGGCCGTCGCGCCGGCGGACCCTGGAGCGCCGGATTCGGGAATGGCGCGCGCTGAAGGGGCCGGAGAAGGAGGTCATCTTTCGCCAGGCCAACCCGCCCGGCCGGATGGCCTTGTCGGACTTCACCGATGCCGCCGAGCTGGCGGTGATCATCAACGGGGCGCCGCTCGCGCACCGGCTCTACCATTTCACCCTGGCCTACTCGGGCTGGGAGTACGCCGAGGTGGTGCTGGGCGGCGAGAGCTTCATCGCCTTGGCCGCCGGTCTCCAGAACGCCCTGTGGTCCCTCGGCGGTGTCCCGGCCGAACATCGCACCGACAGCCTGTCGGCTGCCTTCCGGAACCTCGACAAGGAGGCCGCCCGGGACATGACGGAGCGTCATCAAGGTCTCTGTGACCACTACGGCATGGTCGCGAGCCGCAACAACCGCGGCGTCGCCCACGAGAACGGCGCTATCGAGAGCCGGAACGGCCACCTCAAGAGGGCTCTCGACCAGGCCCTTCTGCTGCGCGGGAGCCGGGACTTCCCTGATCTGGAGGCCTACCGCCGCTTCGTCGCCGAGGTGGTGGGGCGGGCCAATGCCCGTCGCCGCGAGATGCTGGCCGTCGAGAAGCCGGTTCTCCGCAGCCTGCCGCCGCGCCGGACGATGGATTACGAAGAGGCCCGGGTGCTGGTGACCAGCGCCGGCGGCTTCGTCCTGCGCCGGGTCTTTTACACGGCGCCGTCGCAGTTCATCGGCCACCATCTCCGCCTGCGCATCCACGACGACCGGCTTGAAGGCTTCCTCGGCGGCACCCCCGTTCTGACCCTGCCACGCGGTCGCGCGCCCTCCGGCAACGGCCATGGCTACGTCGTCAACTACCGCCACGTCATCCACAGCTTGCGACGCAAGCCCCAGGCCTTCCAGAACCTGGTCTACCGGGACCACCTGTTCCCCCGGACCGAATACCGGCGGGCCTGGGATGCCATGATGGCCTCCATGGACCCGCGCGTCGCCTGCCGGACCATGGTCGGCCTACTGGCCCTGGCGCACGACGCCGGCTGCGAGGCGGATCTGGCACGGCGACTGGGCGAGGATCTCGACCACGGACGGCTTCCCGACCTGGCCCTTCTGCGGATGACCTTCCCGGTTAGCGGCGGCACGATCCCGAACGTGACGGTGGCGCTGCCGTCGGCATCGGATTACGACATCCTCGTCGCGGGAGCCGGCCGATGAGCATCTCGGTTGACATCGCCAAGCTGCCGCTGCTCCTCACCGAGTTGCGGCTGCCGACCATCAAGCAGTTCTGGGAGGAATTCGCCGAGCGCGCCGACATGGAAGGCTGGCCCGCCAGCCGTTTCCTGGCGACGCTGGCTGAACTCGAACTCGCGGAACGGGAGCGCCGGCGCATCCAGCGGCACCTCGTGGCGGCCAGGCTGCCTTCGGGCAAGACCCTCGACACCTTCGACTTCTCGGCGGTGCCGATGGTCAGCAAGGCCCACGTCATGGCGCTCGCTGCCGGCGACGGCTGGCTGGACCAGGGCAAGAACCTGCTGTTCTTCGGTCCGCCCGGCGGCGGGAAGACCCACCTCAGCGCCGCCCTCGGCCACACGCTCATCGACAACGGGTTCCGCGTCCTGTTCACCAGGACGACCGATCTCGTCCAGCGCCTCCAGACGGCCCGGCAGGACCTCGCCCTGGCGAGCGCCATCGACAAGCTGGACAAGTACGACCTGCTGATCCTCGACGACCTGTCCTACGTCGAAAAGAGCCAGGCCGAGACCAGCGTCCTGTTCGAGTTGATCGCCGCCCGCTACGAGCGACGGTCGCTCTTGATCACGGCCAACCAGCCGTTCGGCCAGTGGGACCGGATCTTTCCTGACAAGGCCATGACCATCGCCGCCATCGACAGGCTGGTCCACCACGCCACGATCTTCGAGTTGAACGTCGAGAGCTACCGGCGCCGAACCGCGGTCGGCAGGGACGCCGCACCATCCGCGACAACTACCGACGCGGATAATTGTCGCCCGGCGACAACTACATCGGAGACCGGCGACAATTAGACTTGCCGGCGCCGCTGCGCGGCGCCACCATCGTCATCCCATCACGGCGACCGGCCATCGTAGTTGACGCCCACCGGCCTTCCTAATTGTCGCGCTACACAAAACCTCATTCGACAAAGAAGCGCGAACACGGCCCCTTCGAGATCACCATCAGCCTGTGCATCGCCCGCGTGCATGCCACGTACAGCAGGTTCCGGTCCACCGGCGTCCGGTAGGTCTGCGCGCTGGCGTCGGGCACGATGACGCGGTCGAACTCCAGGCCCTTGGCGAGCGCCGCCGTGCAGACGGTGACGCCGGTGGAGAAGCCGATGCTGCCGGCGTCGAGGAGGCGGGCCTCGATACCGACCTTCTCCAGTTGCCGGGAGACCTTCGCGGCCTGCCGCTGCGTCTTGGCGATGATCGCCAGGCTTTGGTGATCGGAGGTCTGGAAGGCTTCCACCTCCGCCACGATCCGCGCGACGACGTCGGAGTCCCGCTTGCACTCGATCACCTGCGGCGGTTCGCCGTGCCGCTTCATGGGCTCCAACTCGGCGTTGGGAGCAATGGCAAGGGCGAACTGCAAGATCTCCCAGGTGGAGCGATAGCTCTTGGTCAGCTTCACGCCCCTCGCGGACCGCAGCACTTGCTGGATCTCCCCGGCGGTCGAGGCGCCGTGCGGGCTGACGGACTGCGTGGCGTCGCCCAGCACGGTCTTGCGGCACGGGAAGAGCCGTGCCAGGACGGCGTACTGCACCGGCGTATAGTCCTGCATCTCGTCGATGAGCAGGTGCTTCACGTCGCTCCACGGGTTCTCGACGCCCTCCAGCCGCATTTTCAGGTAGATCAGCGGGAACACATCGGAATACTCCAGCTTCCCGCCCGCCGGCCTGAACAACTCCGGCCGGCCCATCCACTCGAACAGGCCCTTGTAGGCGTCCCGCAGCGTGATGTTCCGGGCCATGCCGCGGATCGCCGCGCGCAGGGACTGGCGTTCGTCGGTCCTCAGGTCGTAGTTGTAGTGGATGCCGATCTTGTGTTCGGTCGCGCGAACCACCTCCGCCACCCGCTTGGTGAACGGCATCCCCCGGTGCTTCTGCCAGCTTTCCTCCAGGAACCAGTCGGGCACGATGCAGGTGCCGGTCTGCCACGTCTCCGGCTGGAAGGAGCCGGATTCCACGGTCTTGGCGTAGGCGTCGATCTGCTTGAGGAAATCCCGTGACGCCTTTGCCGTGATCCGCGCCTTCAGGTCCGCGTCGTCCGTCTCCACCAGGCGGATGCTCTGCTCGAAGAAGGTCTGGAACTTGTATTTCCCGTCGAGCAGCGCGTCGGCCAGCGTGTCCATGCCGATCTCGGCGACCTGCTCCTCCCCCAGTTCGGGCAGCACGTTGCCGATGTAGTCGGCGAACACGCGGTTCAGGGAGATGATGAGGATGTCCTCGGACGTCAGGGTGTCCTTGAAGCGGTAGAGCAGGAAGGCGATGCGGTGCAGGGCGATGGAGATCTTCCCCGACCCGGCCACATCCTGGATTACAAGCGCGTGGGCGTCGGTGTCGCGGATGATGGCGTTCTGGTCGCGCTGGATGGTGGCGACGATGTTCTTCATGCCGTCGTCGGAGAACCGGCTCAACTCCTTCTGCAACACGTCGTCGACGATGTTGAGGGCGGTTTCCAGCATGAACTCCGGTCGAACGATGCGCCGGATGATCGCTTCACCGAGCGCCTGCAACGGGTGCTGACGGACGCGCGGGCGGAACCCGTCCGCTTCCACAACCCCCTCCAGGACCGGGAGGTCGTGCAGACGGTCTACCTGGGGCATGCCTGAGGGCGGCTCCGGCAATTACTCGGCAGTTGAGAACGCAGCACGGATAGACGATGAACCCTGCGGAAAACGAAGAACGGAAGCACCTGGAATCCTGCCTGGAGGACATCGCGCAGGCCATCCGCCTGATCTCGGTGCGCCTCGACGGCTATGCCCGCGACATTCAGGAGAGCAAGGACCACCTGTGGGACGCGCGGCGGGACATGGACCACATCGAGAAGATTGCCGTGCGCCAGACCATCGAGCAGAAGATGCGATCGGGCGACGTGCTGCGCGCGCAGCAGCAGAAGCTCCTGAAGCTGAAACGCTCGCCCTATTTCGGCCGCTTCGACTTCGCGGGCGAGGACGCCGGTGCGGACGGCGCGGAGCCCATCTACGTCGTCGTCCACGATTACAGGGGAGAAGACCGGCCGGCCCGTCGTCCACGACTGGCGGGCGCCGATCGCCTCCGTCTTCTATGACTACGAGACCGGGCCGGTGCGCTACGAGGCGCCGTCCGGGAATGTCCACGGCCGACGACGTCCAGGTCATCGCCGGCGAGAGCCGCCACCCCCAGGTGCGCAAGCGCGATCTCCCGAGACCATGAACAGGCTCGACATGAGGAACTCGTCACCGAGCTTGATCTCGAAGACATCGACGTCGAGCGTCAACTCGCGCCGCCGGCGCAGGCTGAGGGCGCCAATCGGCGTCGGTTGATAGTCCAGTTCCTCGAAAAGTCTGCCCATGGCTTAAGTCCTCGCGCTTGTATCAGGGGATGGCGGCGTGCGGCGGTCAACGGAACATCAGCAACGGCACGTGGCACGTCCGGATGGTTTCCGTCGTCGTGGAGCCGACGATCATCGACCGGATGCGGGAGTACCCGTAGGCGCCCATGACGATCAGGTCCATGCCCTCGGCGGTGACGTGCGCGGCGATCGCGTCCTCCGCCGAGCCGCGCACCGCGATCCCGCGCGCCGTCGCCCCGCCGCGTTCCAGGGTCTGCACCGCGGCCGCCAGATCGTCCTCCGTCGCCTTCGAGGACGGAGTGACGCTGACGACGTCGACGTCGAGCCCCTTGAGCAGCGGACTGCCGGCCGCGAACTCCACGGTCCGGCGCCCGGTGGTGCTGCCGTCGAAGGCGATCATCACCCGTCGGATCGGCCGGAAGGCGCGCGATGCCACGAGCACCGGCTTGTGGCTGCCGCGGATCGCGCGCTCAAGATTGGCGCCGAGATGACCGCTCGCGACGTCATGCGCCTCGCCCCGCTTTCCGGTCACGACGAGGTCGGCCGCCCTCCACCTCGGCCAGGGTGTCGACCAGCGACCCGTGGCGCTGGGTCAGCGTCACGTCGCCGACGCCGCGCTCGGTCAGCCGCGCGGTCGCTGCCCGACCCTCGTGAAACAGGCTATTGCATCCGAAATAAGTCAGGCGCTCATTCCGTCGGAGGAGTTGGCATGGAAGACCGAATAGCCGCCGCCCTGCAGGGACGCCTGCCCCTGGACAACCTCACCGACGAAGAACATGACGTGTGGCTCGAGGCCTTCGACGAAAAAATGACGCAGCCGTCCCCTGTGGAGAGAGCGTTCTTCGCCGAGCGCCGACGCCGCCAAGTCGGCGTCGGCCTGTCCAATCAAGGAAACCTTATCGCGGCGAACGGAAAGCCGAGAAGGCCGAACAGCGAAGGGTAGCAGGGCTCGCCTCGCCGGCTTTCGGGGCAGTTCGTTGTGCCCGTGGTAAACGTCTTCCACCGGCTGCGGCGGCTGGCGATTGACAATCAGGCGGCCGGCTTTCGTTTTCATGCGCCGCCTCG
Source organism: Caenispirillum salinarum (assembly GCF_044803115.1). Taxonomy (GTDB): domain Bacteria; phylum Pseudomonadota; class Alphaproteobacteria; order Rhodospirillales; family Rhodospirillaceae; genus Caenispirillum; species Caenispirillum salinarum_A. The sequence continues at coordinate 4,720,634 of NZ_CP085224.1, forward strand.
TATGAGACCCTGAAGGATCTCGCCCCCTCGTGGAGCGGAATGGTCATAGAGCAACGAGCCTCAAGGAATTCGAGCCGCTTGGTTCCGGTGGTGAGCGCGCCCAGTTGATCAATGGCCGGGAACGTTGTCGCGGAGCGGGTGCCGTCGGTCGTCGAGATTACGCCCGAGACCCGTATGGTCTCGATCGCCATCGGAGGCCGCGGTCGCCGCCGATGGCGGTCAGTCCGGTCGGCGGTGGGAAACGGCTTCGACGGTTGGGACTGGAGCCCTGATCGTGCAGACGACGCCGCCAGGGTCGAAGGTCAGCTCCGTCGAGCCGCCCAGGTCGTGGGCCAGGGCCTTCTCGACGAGGCGCGAGCCGAACCCCCGGTGCGCGGGCGGCGAGACGGATGGACCGCCACGCTCTCGCCATTCGACCGCCAGTTCGTCGCCGCCAGGGGCGGGCTCGACCCGCCATCTCAGGGCGACGCGGCCACCAGCGGCCGAAAGGGCGCCGTATTTGGCCGCGTTCGTGGCAAGCTCGTGGAACGCCATGGCAAGCGCTTTCGCCTTCTCGGCCGGCAGCAGGACCCGAGGCCCTTCGATCGCGAGCCGCTCGGCGCCGGCGTCCGGCCGGTAAGGCGCCAGCGTCCTGGCCGCAAGCTCGCGGAGATCAACGGCGGCGTCCTTGCCCGGCTCCACGAGGTCCTGCGCCCGCACCATCGCTTGCAGCCGGCCGATGAAGGCCTCCTCGGCATCTTGAAGCGTCGCGGCCCGTCGAAAGGACATCCCCGCGATGCTCAACGCAAGCGAGAAGGCGTTCTTCACCCGATGCTTCATCTCCCGCGCGAGCGTCTGGGCACGCGCCTCTGCCTCCTCGCAGGCCTCGAGTTCCTCCAGCAACTTGAACTGCCGTCGCCGATCGGCAACGGCGGCGCGGACAACGCTCAGGAATGACTGTTCGTTTGTCGGCCTGAGCAGCAAGATTGTGCCGGATCGCGCCGCGAGGGTCCTCCGGCGGTCACCCGCGTCGCCCGTCATCTGGACGCGCGCGGAATCGACGAGCAGGATCACCGACAGGTTCGACCAAGGCTCCTGCGCGTCGAGCCGTCGGCAGAGTGCCTCCATCGTCGAAGCGGTGAGAACCTCCTCGGTCAGGACCAGTGCGCTCAGTTCGTCGAGCGGCACGGCATCGAGATCGGCAAGGCCGCGGCCGGCGCGGCAGTCGATACCCGCCCTGGTCAGCACGGCGCATCCGACCTCCGCGTCCCGCCCCACCGGAGCGAGCAGCAGGACCCCGCGCGGCACATCGCCGGACGATCTCATTCCGGCAGGTCCTTCGCGCCTCCGGTGAACCGCGGCTGGCCGGACAGAACGCCGGTGAAGTCGGCGATCGGTTCGCCCACGTCCACCTTCCCGGGGGCGAGTTGCAACTCGCGGATCGTCGTCTCGTGCGGTCCGTGCCGCTTCTTCAGCACCGACACGGCCTTGCGCACGATACCATTGCCCTCGAAGAGGCGCAGCAGAAAGACGGTGTCGGCGAGGTAGCTGATCTCCATCGGGCCGTGCACACGCTCGCCCACCATGCCGTGCTGGTTGAGGATCAGGAACGACAGCACGCCCATCTGCCCCAGGAAGTACAGCAGGTCGTGCATCTGCGTGACCAGCGCATTCTCCTGCGGCATCGAATGAAAGTAGCCGGTCAGGCTGTCGATGACGACGATCTTCGCCCCGTCCTCCACGACGGTCCGGCGAACGAGCTCGGTGAACTCCGTCGGTGCCAACTCAGCCGTGCGGATCGACCGCAGCACCATGGAGCCCTGGTCGACCAGCGGGCGCAGGTCCATGCCCAGCCCTTTGGACCGTCTCAGGAATGTCTCATGCCGTTCCTCGAAGGTGAAGATCGCTGCCAGGTCGCCCCGCTTGGCGGCCGTGTAAGCATACAGGGTCGCGAGCGACGTCTTGCCGGTGCCGGTGGCGCCGACGATCATGCAGGCCGTGCCGGCCTCGATCCCCCCGCCGAGGAGCGTGTCGAGCCCCTCTCGACCGCCTCGCCCGGCAGGTCCTGCTTGCCCGCGCATGGCTCCAGCCGTGGAAAAACATGGAGGCCGCCGGTCCGGATGCGGAAGTTGTGGTTGCCGCCGTGGAAGCTCAGCCCGCGCATCTTCGTCAGGTGCACGCTGCGTCGCGCATCGCCGTAGTCAGGCGAGTTGCGATCGAGGACCAGAGTGCCGTGCACCAGGTCCTCGAGCGCCGGGTCCGGTTCCACGTTGCTGTCGGCGATGAGAACGGTCGCACGCCGCTCCGACAGGAAGTCGCGCAGCGACAGAAGCTGGCGCTGATAGCGCAGCGGCGCATCGGCGAGCTGCCGGATCGGGCCAATCGAGTCGATGAAGACGCGGTCGGGGTCGGTCCGCTCGATCTCGGCCATCAGCGACGACATCGTCTCGCCCAGTTCGACGACGGCGGTCTGGAAGATCGTCTGCTCGGCCGCGTCACCTCCGCTTCCGGCACCAAGCTGGCCGCTGACCTGAACGCCGTCGAGCGACCAGCCGTGCGAGGCCGCGATCTTCCGCAACCCGCTCTCGGTCTGCGACATGGTAAGGATGAGGGCCGTCTCGCCCTTCGCCGCGCCATCCATCAGGAACTGCAACCCGAGCGTCGTCTTGCCGGTGCCGGGTCCGCCGCGCACCAGATAAATTTCGCCGCGAGGCAGGCCCCCGCCAATGATGCCGTCGAGCCCCTCGATGCCGGTCGGGGCCCTCTCGCTTTGCTGATGGGCCGTACCTGCCATCATGCCTCCTTGCTCTTCCATGATTGGAGCGCCAGAAAACCAACGCCGCTGTGGACAGAGCCTATCCCGATGTGGAAGCGCGTACACACCAGTTACGACTTAGGCGTAAGCGTCTTCCAGCGGCTGCGGCGGCCGATTGTTGACGCTCAAGCGGCTTTCTGGTCGTCGTTTGGCTGCCCGATGTTCCACGGCAGCAGGTCGTCGATCCGGTTGATTGGGTGGTCGGCGATGCGGGTCAGCACCTGGGTGAGATAGATCTGCGGGTCGAGGCCGTTGAGCCTCGCGGTCTCGATCAGCGTGTAGACGGCCGCTGCCCGGTGGCCGCCGGCGTCGGAGCCAGCGAAGAGGTAGTTCTTCCGGCCCAGGGCCAGCGGGCGGATAGCGCGTTCGGCGGCGTTGTTGCTGATCTCGCAGCGGCCATCGCCCGCGTAGCGGGTCAGCGCCGGCCAGCGCGTCAGGGCGTATCGCAAGGCGGCCGCCAGATCGCTCTTGCCCGGCAGCTTGCGGAGGCTGGTGTCGAAGAAGGTCTTCACCGCCTCCAGCCGGGGCAGGCTCTGTGCCTGGCGCACGCGCAGGCGCTCGTCGGCCGGGCGGCCGGTGATCCGACGCTCGGCGTCGAACAACGCGCCGATCAGCTCCAGGGCCCGGGCGGCGATGGGTGATCCGGTCGCCGCATGGACGTCGTGGATCTTGCGCCGCACATGGGCCCAGCATGCCACCTCCTGCACGGACGCGACGCCGTCCTCTCCCGGCTCGTACAGCTTGTTGAAACCGGCATAGCCGTCGGCGTGCAGAAGGCCGCGAAAGCCCTGCAACTCGGTCTGCGGATGGATGCCCTTGCGGTCGGGCGTGTAGCGGTAAAGCACGGCCGGCGGCGCCGGGCCGGCATGGGGACGTTCGTCGCGCAGATAGACCCATTGTCGCGCCTGCCGGGTCTTGCCGGCGCCCGGGCTGAGCACCGGCACCGGCGTGTCGTCGGCGTGCAAGGCGTCGCCGGCGCGCACGTGGCGGCCAATCGCCTCGACCAGCGGCGCCACCAGGGCGGCCGTCCTGCCGACCCAGCCCGCCAGCAGCGCCCGGGGCAGCGTCACGCCCTCGCGGGCGTAGATCTGGCTCTGGCGGTACAGCGGCAGGTGGTCGCAGTATTTCGACACCAGGACATGCGACAGCAGGGCCGGCGACGGCAGGCCGCGCGCCACCGGCAGGGACGGCATCGGCGTCTGCACCATGCTCTCGCACGTCCGGCACGACAGCGCCGGACGGACATGGCGGATCACCCGGAAACGGCCGGGCACGTAGTCGAGGATCTCGGTCACGTCCTCGCCCACCGTGTGCATGGCGCCGCCGCAGGCCGGGCAGTCGTCGGCGGGATCATGACGGACCTCGTCGCGCGGCAGATGCTCCGGTAGGGCGCGGCGACGGCGCGCGGCAGGCTGGTCCGGGGCGTCGGCCTCGGTCGGCTCCGGCGGCGCTTCATCCTCTGCTTCGGCCGCTTCGGCCGCTTCGGCCTCCAGGTCCTCCAGGGCCAGTTCGAGCTGTTCGATCTCGCGGGACAGCTTCTCCGACGATCGCCCGAACGTCATCCGCCGCAGGCGGGCGAGTTGCACCTTCAGCTTCTCGACTTCCAGCGCCTTGGCGGTCAGGCCGGCCCTGGCCGCGGCCAGTTCCTCGGCCTGCGCGGCGATGATCGCCCGCAGGGCCTCGACGTCGTCGGGAAGCTGGGAAGACGGTGCGGAAGGCATGGCCGGATTCTAGCCGCAGAAGCCCTAAAAACCAAGGATTTCGGCGCCTTCCGGGGCTCGTCAGCCGGCTGTCTCCGGCCGCCATGTCCGCGTCGGCATGCGCCAGTCGATGCCCTCGATCAGCATGCTCAACTGGGCCGGCGTCAGCGCCGCCACGCCGCCCTCCGCCGAGGGCCAGACGAAGCGTCCCTTCTCCAGCCGCTTGGTGAACAGGCAGAACCCCTGGCCGTCCCAGGCGAGGATCTTGACCAGGTCGCCACGCCGCCCGCGGAAGACGAACAGGTGCCCCGAGAACGGGTCCTTCTTCAGGACCTCCTGCACCAGCATGGCGAGGCCGGGCATGCCCTTTCGCATGTCGGTCCGGCCGAGCGCCAGGTAGACACGCACGCCCGGCGGAACGGCGATCATGCCCCCTCCAGGGCCGCGACCAGCGTCCGCAACCGGGGTGGCGCGATGGTGGCCGGCACGATCAGGCGGCGCCCGTTGGTGAGCACGATCTCGACCGGAGACGGTTCCTCGGGCGCGGGAGCCGCCTCTTCATCCTTCGGCGCCGCGACCTGGACGGGCAGAAAGCCGGGTGCGGCTGGAGCTGCCTTCCGGCACCAGCGTCCGAGGACGCTGGGATGAACGCCGTTCCGCCGCGCCACCTCGGCCACCGGCAGGCCGCTCTCCGCAACCTCTCTGACCATCCGCTCCTTGTCCGCCCGCGGCCATGACCGCCGCCGCGCCGGAGGCTGACTACCATCGTAGGCCATAAGCAACTCGCTCCATCCGCCGATCCACTCCAAGATCGACGAAGTCAGCACTATCGGGACGCCGACGCCAAGGCAGCCGTCAGAAGACGGTTACGGTTCATCGCAATGCCCTCCCGCTCCAACATCACGCCGAGCCTGCGGTAGCCGAAGCGCCGCCGCTCGGCTGCCAAGTCGCGCAGCCGGAGCCGCACCTCCGCGTCATCAGGTCGGCGGCTGTGATAGCGGATCGAACTCCGATCCACCCCAAGAACCAGGCACGCCCGCCGCTCGCTCACGCCGAAGGCTTCGACGGCATGAGCAACGGCTGTTCGCCGAGCAGCGGGCGTCACCACTTTTTTGCCGTCAGGTCTTTCAGGATCGCATTGTCCAGCATCGCCTCGGCAAGCAGCTTCTTCAGCCGCGTGTTCTCGTCCTCAAGGGCCTTCAGCCGCTTGGCGTCCGACACCTCCAGGCCACCCAACTTGGCCTTCCACTTGTAGAACGTCGCTTCGCTGACCCCATGGCGCCGACAGACGTCGGCGGTCTTCGACCCGGCCTCCTGCTCCTTCAGGATGCCGATGATCTGCTCCTCGGTGAAACGGCTGCGCTTCATTCGGTAGTCTCCCCTGCTGCGGGAGACTCTACCTCAAACTGGAGGAGTTTTCGGGGAGCAGGTCAAGAGCACCAGCACGAGGCCCGGGACATCATCCGGGACCTTCTCACCACCGTCCACGTCACCTTCGGCAAGACGGCCCGCGAGGTTGAGGTCGAGATTGAAGGCGACATCGTGGAGCTTCTGGAACTAGCCACAAAAGCCGCAAGGCCGGGCGTCCGAGGGACGACCGGCCTGCGAGAACGTTCTAGTTCGGTAAAGGTGGTTGCGGGGGCAGGATTTGAACCTGCGACCTTCAGGTTATGAGCCTGACGAGCTACCGGACTGCTCCACCCCGCGGCAGGATGTGTCGGTGTTGGTGTTGGTGTGTCGGCCGTTCGCCGGCGGGTTCTGGGACGGGATCATCGGAAGAGGTCGGTGCGGGCCTGTGCGGCGGGCGGGTGTTACGGGGTGCGCTTGGAAGACCTGGCGGCGTTCTACTCTCCCACGCCTTAGGACGCAGTACCATCGACGCTGTGGGGTTTCTCGGCCGAGTTCGGGATGGGATCGGGAGTGGCACCCACGCCATGACCACCAGGTCGTCCAAACACACACCGCACGCGCAAGCGCACGGCAAAAGCCTGTGAAGCGGCCGCTCATGCCTGAGCGGTCAGGATGCTGGGAACGCATGTGTGTTTCGGAGAGCACCGCGCCGCGCTTGCCGCTGCGGGCGGGACTTGAAGCCTATCGAGCGATTAGTACCGGTTAGCTGCACGCATTGCTGCGCGTCCACACCCGGCCTATCGACGTGATGGTCTTTCACGGCTCTCAGGGATGTCTCGTTTTGAGGTGGGTTTCCCGCTTAGATGCTTTCAGCGGTTATCCCGTCCGTACATAGCTACCCAGCGGTGCCGCTGGCGCGACAACTGGTACACCAGAGGTACGTCCATCCCGGTCCTCTCGTACTAGGGACAGATCCTCTCAAACATCCTACACCCACGGCAGATAGGGACCGAACTGTCTCACGACGTTCTAAACCCAGCTCACGTACCACTTTAAACGGCGAACAGCCGTACCCTTGGGACCTGCTCCAGCCCCAGGATGTGATGAGCCGACATCGAGGTGCCAAACACCGCCGTCGATGTGGACTCTTGGGCGGTATCAGCCTGTTATCCCCGGAGTACCTTTTATCCGTTGAGCGATGGCCCTTCCACGCGGGACCACCGGATCACTAGAACCGACTTTCGTCTCTGCTCCATCCGTCGATGTCGCAGTCAGGCGGGCTTCTGCTCTTGCACTCGACGACCGATTTCCGACCGGCCTGAGCCCACCATCGCGCGCCTCCGTTACTCTTTGGGAGGCGACCGCCCCAGTCAAACTACCCACCACGCAGGGTCCCGCACCCGGATCACGGGCGGCGGTTAGACGTCAAGGTCCGAAAGGGTGGTATTTCAAGGACGGCTCCACCGAAGCTAGCGCTTCGGCTTCAAAGCCTCCCACCTATCCTACACATTCGAACCCTGACGCCACTGCGAAGCTATAGTAAAGGTTCACGGGGTCTTTCCGTCTAACCGCGGGAACTCCGCATCTTCACGGAGATTTCAATTTCGCTGAGTTGGTGTTGGAGACAGCGGGGAAGTCGTTACGCCATTCGTGCAGGTCGGAACTTACCCGACAAGGAATTTCGCTACCTTAGGACCGTTATAGTTACGGCCGCCGTTTACCGGGGCTTCGATTCAGAGCGTGAACCCCTCCTCTTAACCTTCCGGCACCGGGCAGGCGTCAGACCCTATACGTCGTCTTGCGACTTCGCAGAGCCCTGTGTTTTTAGTAAACAGTCGCCACCCCCTGGTCTGTGCCCCTCCCCGCCGGTTGCCCGACGGGAAGGCCCCCTTCTCCCGAAGTTACGGGGGCATTTTGCCTAGTTCCTTCAACACCATTCTCTCAAGCGCCTTGGTATACTCTACCAGTCCACCTGTGTCGGTTTCGGGTACGGTCTGTACGTGGGAGTTATTTCCAGGCCCCCCTTCGCTGCACGCCCAATCCGATAAGGGCATACAACTTTTGGGGCGCGTCACTTCCCACAGGCCCAGGACTATTAACCTGGTTCCCATCGACTACGCCTTTCGGCCTCGCCTTAGGGGCCGGCTCACCCTGCGCGGATTAGCCTTGCGCAGGAACCCTTGGACTTTCGGCGACAGGGTTTCTCACCCTGTTTATCGCTACTCATGTCAGCATTCTCACTTCCGATACCTCCAGCAAACCTCACGGTTCACCTTCACAGGCCTACGGAACGCTCCGCTACCACGTGTCAAAGACACGTCCACAGCTTCGGTGCATGGCTTGAGCCCCGGTACATCTTCGGCGCAAGACAGCTAGTTAGACCAGTGAGCTGTTACGCTTTCTTTAAAGGATGGCTGCTTCTAAGCCAACCTCCTGGTTGTTTTGGCCGTCTCACATCCTTTCCCACTTAGCCATGACTTGGGGACCTTAGCTGGTGGTCTGGGCTGTTTCCCTTTTGACCCCGGACCTTAGCACCCGGAGTCTGTCTGCCGCGCTGTACTCTGCGGTATTCGGAGTTTGGTTCGAGTTGGTAAGGCTCGCGCCCCCCGTCCCGATCCAGTGCTCTACCCCCGCAGGTAATCACGCGACGCGCTACCTAAATAGCTTTCGCGGAGAACCAGCTATTTCCGAGTTTGATTGGCCTTTCACCCCTAACCACAGGTCATCCCCGTCTTTTTCAACAGACGTGGGTTCGGTCCTCCAGTGGGTGTTACTCCACCTTCAACCTGCCCATGGCTAGATCACTCGGTTTCGGGTCTAGTCCTGCGAACTGAACGCCCTGTTCAGACTCGCTTTCGCTTCGCCTACACCTAACGGCTTAAGCTCGCTCGCAAAACTAAGTCGCTGACCCATTATACAAAAGGTACGCCGTCAGGGCTCATGGCCCCTCCGACTGCTTGTAGGCATCCGGTTTCAGGTTCTCTTTCACTCCCCTTGTCGGGGTGCTTTTCACCTTTCCCTCACGGTACTGGTGCACTATCGGTCGTCAAGGAGTACTTAGCCTTGGAGGGTGGTCCCCCCATGTTCAGACAGGATTTCACGTGTCCCGCCCTACTCGAGGACTTGTGCGCTTTCTACCCGTACGGGGCTATCACCCGCTCTGGCCGGCCTTTCCATGCCGTTCCGGTTCTTACACACAAGCCACTGGGCTAGTCCGCGTTCGCTCGCCACTACTAGCGGAGTCTCGGTTGATGTCCTTTCCTCAGGCTACTTAGATGTTTCAGTTCGCCTGGTTCGCCTCCCATGCCTATGTATTCAGCATGGGATACCCCTAAGGGTGGGTTTCCCCATTCGGAAATCCTCGGATCAAAGCCTACTCCCGGCTCCCCGAAGCTTATCGCAGGGTGTCACGTCCTTCATCGCCTCTTGACGCCAAGGCATCCACCAGATGCCCTTCTCATACTTCAAGCACCGTCCGCAGGGACAAGCCCGGCGCGACAATGCTCTCCTACAAAGATGCGTTCCCGACCAGCATGCCGAAGGATGACACGGCATGCCGGCTTATAGCATTGATCCACCCGCCATTCTGTGCCGGGGATGGCACGGCGGGCGGACCGCTTCACAATGACCTCTTCACGATGTCCAAGAGCGAACGGAAGACCGAAGCACACGGGCTTCGGATCAGCTTTCCGGCTGGGCCGGAAATGGTTTCCCTCGATCGATCATGGGGTCAGGTTGGTGGAGGCGGACGGGTTCGAACCGACGACCTTCCGCTTGCAAAGCGGATGCTCTCCCAGCTGAGCTACGCCCCCAGGAAAATCCGTGCGTCGGTGGCCCTCGCATGTTTTGCGGGGCCACGAAGACACCAAGGGCACCAAGAGGCCGTGCAAGCCATGGGGCTGCAATCTGTGCCGGACACCGTGCAAGCTGCCTGAGGAAGACTGAATGCGCCCGAAGGACGCCTTCGTTTCTCGTCGCATCCGCTGATGCGGGATGGCGCTGTCGGCACGCTTTCCTGGTGTTCCTGGTGTCTTGATGGCGATAACCGCACCACCTACAACCAGCGTGGCACTCCGCCGTAGCTCACCCGCGAGGGGAACTGGTGGGCCTGGCTAGACTCGAACTAGCGACCTCACCCTTATCAGGGGTGCGCTCTAACCACCTGAGCTACAGGCCCGCACGGTATCGCGAGATACCGGCAACAGGAGTGCCTGGTTGATCGATCGGGAAGGGATGCGAAGACGGCGGTGCGTCTGGAGGTAGTGTGTGTCAAGCAGCGAGAGCGTTGCCGCTCCTGCTTCCTTGAAAGGAGGTGATCCAGCCGCAGGTTCCCCTACGGCTACCTTGTTACGACTTCACCCCAGTCGCTGACCTTACCGTGGCCGACTGCCTCCGTTGCCGGTTGGCGCATCGTCTTCGGGTAAAGCCAACTCCCATGGTGTGACGGGCGGTGTGTACAAGGCCCGGGAACGTATTCACCGTGGCATGCTGATCCACGATTACTAGCGATTCCGACTTCATGCACTCGAGTTGCAGAGTGCAATCCGAACTGAGACATCTTTTGGAGATTAGCTCCACGTCGCCGTGTGGCTGCCCACTGTAGATGCCATTGTAGCACGTGTGTAGCCCAGCCCGTAAGGGCCATGAGGACTTGACGTCATCCCCACCTTCCTCCGACTTGTCATCGGCAGTTCCCCTAGAGTGCCCAACTGAATGCTGGCAACTAAGGGCGAGGGTTGCGCTCGTTGCGGGACTTAACCCAACATCTCACGACACGAGCTGACGACAGCCATGCAGCACCTGTGCGGGATCCAGCCGAACTGAAGGTGCCATCTCTGACACCGCGATCCCCATGTCAAGGGCTGGTAAGGTTCTGCGCGTTGCTTCGAATTAAACCACATGCTCCACCGCTTGTGCGGGCCCCCGTCAATTCCTTTGAGTTTTAACCTTGCGGCCGTACTCCCCAGGCGGAGTGCTTAATGCGTTAGCTGCGCCACTGACCTGCAAGCAGGCCAACAGCTAGCACTCATCGTTTACGGCGTGGACTACCAGGGTATCTAATCCTGTTTGCTCCCCACGCTTTCGCGCCTCAGCGTCAATACCGCGCCAGGTGGCCGCCTTCGCCACTGGTGTTCCGACCAATATCTACGAATTTCACCTCTACACTGGTCATTCCACCACCCTCTCACGGATTCAAGCGTGCCAGTATCAAAGGCAATTCCGAGGTTGAGCCCCGGGATTTCACCCCTGACTATGCACACCGCCTACGCGCGCTTTACGCCCAGTAATTCCGAACAACGCTTGCCCCCTTCGTATTACCGCGGCTGCTGGCACGAAGTTAGCCGGGGCTTCTTCTGAAGTTACCGTCATCATCGTCACTTCTGAAAGAGCTTTACAACCCGAAGGCCTTCTTCACTCACGCGGCATGGCTGGATCAGGCTTGCGCCCATTGTCCAATATTCCCCACTGCTGCCTCCCGTAGGAGTCTGGGCCGTGTCTCAGTCCCAGTGTGGCTGATCATCCTCTCAGACCAGCTACGGATCGTCGGCTTGGTGAGCCGTTACCTCACCAACTACCTAATCCGACGCGGGCACATCCTGGAGCGATAAATCTTTCCCCCGTAGGGCGTATGCGGTATTAGCTGCCGTTTCCAGCAGTTATCCCCCACTCCAGGGCAGTTTCCCACGCGTTACTCACCCGTGCGCCACTCTCTCCGAAGAGAGCGTTCGACTTGCATGTGTTAGGCCTGCCGCCAGCGTTCGTTCTGAGCCAGGATCAAACTCTCATGTTGATCTTGACGGATGGAACCTGCAAAACGCTTACTGCGTACTAACGAGCCGATCCCGAAGGACCGACCGGGTAGTTGCGTAGAATGCGCTGGCAGACTTCCATCTGTCGCAACAGACGTACCGCCGCCTGCGCATCCCTTCCGTTCGTTCACGATGTCAAAGAGCGCGAGGCCGAAGCCCCGAAGAATTCCGTCCCGTCTGACTGGCTGACCGGTAGGTTTCCGTTCAACCCGGCCCGTCGGGGAGGCCGTCTTTTAGAGAAGCAGGAGATTGTCGTCAACCTCTTTTTTCTCTTTTCTCCCCGCCGCTTCACCAGGACCCGAAGGCCGCCGGCTTCGCCGCGGAAGGCCGGGTTTCTATCGAACCGCCCGGACCCTGTCAACCGGAATTTTCAGCCCGCCCTGGCGGCCGACCCGAAGGCCGAAGAAGACACCAATGCACCGCGTGCAGTTGCCTGACACGAGGCGATGGGGCCGTTGTTCCGGAAGCCGGATGCGGAGATGACCGCCGCCGGAAGACGCAATATAGGCGGACAGCCGGACTGCCGCAAGCGAAAAATGCGCCGCAAATGCCGCCCGTCTTTCCGGGGCACCTCGGACCCTGGCTCAACCGTCGGGGAAGGCCGTCTTGCAGTACTGGCCGAGGGCTTCCAGACGCCCGCACAGCACCTCGGCCTGCTGGGCGGATGCGACGGGACCGGCATTGAGCCGCCAATAGGTTCCCTTGCCCGGTCCAAGGTCGACGCGCCCCAGCTGGGCGTCCAGCCCGGACAACACCTCGGGATAGCGCCGGCGCAAGGCTGTCCAACCTTCCCTGGCCTGCTCCGAGTCGCGATAGGACGCGAGATGCAGTACCACGCCGCCGGCCGGTGCGGCAGCGGCATCCGCGTCCGTCGAGGCGGCGGCGCGCGGCGGCGTCGCGGCGTCCGTGCCGGGAGAGACGGGATCCGGCGTCACTGTCGGCTCCTGCCCCATCATGCGGCCACGGGCATCGGGGCCGGCCCGGCGGGCCGCCAGGGCCCCGGCATCGCCTTGGGGAACCAGCACCCGGTCGGCCGGATCGGCGGGACGTGCCGGCCGCGTGGGCGGCGGCGTCGGCGCGGCAGCCGCCCGGCGGTCTGGCGTGCTGCCGTTGATGAGCGTTTCGCGGTCGGCGGACCCGGCGCCGTTGCGCGAGACGGTACGCGCCTGCGCTTCCAGCGCCTTGCGCTCGCGAGCGTATTCGGTAGCGGAGATCACGCCGAGGTCGCGCAGCCGCTGGAGCGCGTCCGCCCGCTCGGCCGCGTCCGCCATGGAAAGCGGCGGCGCCGGCGGTGGCGCGGTGTCCACGGGGTCGGCGGGCAGAATGGCGTCCAGGATGGCCCGCCGCTCCGCCGCATGCTCCTCGGGCGCAAGGGCGCCGGCGGCGAGCGTGCGGCGCAGGGCCTCAAGCCGCATCATCACCTGCTCGGCGGTGGGCACGGCCTGGCCCAGCCCCTCGGCCGGGCGGGCGTCGGTGCTGTAGGGCAGCAGCGCGCCGACGTTGGCGGAGCGGCGCCGGGCGTATTCCGATTCGCCGATCAGGTCCTGCTGAAGCAGCTTCTCCAGCACGCGGAAGCGCTCGGCTGCGTTGAGCAGGGCAATGCCCGACAAGGGCGGCGCCTGCCGCTCCACCAGGTCGGACGCGGGCGGCGCAAAATCGGGGGCCGAGGCGGCATCCGGCCCGGTCAGCAGACCGGCCGTTGCCGGCGTCCCGGCGCTGCCGGTGGACGGTGCGGGCGCGGGAACGGCAGGTGCCGGCGGCTCGACGGGCATGAGCGGGGTCGCAGGCCGCACGCCAAGGCTTGCGAGGCGGGCGCGGGCCAAATCGGCGATGCTGCGATCACCCTGACGGGCACCTGTCCAGCCGCCGCCGATCATGGCCTGCTCGGCTGCAGGCATGGCCGCGAGCCGCTGATACAGGGCGCGGGCCTGGTCGGTGGCGTCGGTGTATTCCAGAGCGACGCCCTGCGCGAACAGGGCGCGGGCGTTGTCGGCGTCGCGCTCCAGGGCCTGGGCGGCGCGGCGGGCAGCCGCCGGATAATCTCCGCGTGCGAGGGCGGCGTAGGCCAGGTCCGTATAATCGGCACGGGGGCCGATCAGGCTGTCGAAGGGCGATACGCCGTCCTTCTCGGCACAGGCGGACAGGGTGGCCACCACCGCCAAGGGCACCAGAACTCGTTTCAGACGCGTCACCCGCATATCCCCCGCGTGCCGAGTCGCGGGCGGGCCGCCGCGCGACGACGATCCTTCGGACCGGGGCGCCCGGTGCCACCCCCATCGAAAGTCGTGGATACCCTACCCACGCCCTTCTTTCGATGCAAGCGCCCCACCATTCCGAAAATTTCGATGAACCGCGGCAACTTCGGGTTACACTGCCGCTCGCTCTCGGGGAGCCTGCGGCGGGGACGGCTCGTTCGAACGGGGTAGGACCAGCCACGCCGCGACGGGACCACAGCGTCAAGGAGGCAATACCTGCCAATGGTCGACGACAACACCGAGATCGAACTGAAGCTTGAAGTGGCCGAACCCGACTTGGAGCGGCTGCGGCGGCACCCGCTTCTCAAGGAAACCAAGAAGGGCCGAGCCACCAGCAAGACACTCAAGTCCGTCTATTTCGACACCCCGGACTTCCTGCTGTTCGATGGCGGCGCGTCACTGCGGGTGCGGCACTCGGGCAAGCGCCGCATACAGAACGTCAAGGCCCGCGGCGGCAACGGCGGCGCCGGCCTGTTCTCCCGCAAGGAATGGGAGCGCGACATCGACGGCGACGCGCCCGATACCGATGCCATCATGGAGACGGGCCTGGCCGACGTGTTCTCGCGCCCCGGCGTGCTGGACGAGTTGAAGCCGCTGTTCACCACCGACTTCCGGCGCACCGAGTACACGCTGGGCAACGGCACCTGGGAAGTGGCGCTGACGCTGGACAAGGGCGCGGTGGTCACCGACACGGGCTCCATGCCGCTGTGCGAGGTCGAGCTTGAACTGATGCGCGGCGACGCGGCGCACCTGTTCGAGATCGCCCGCACGCTGCACGAGGCCGCGCCCATGCGGCTCAGCACCCGGTCCAAGTCCGAGCGCGGCTATGCCCTGGTGGGCGGGCTGGACCGCGTCCCCGTGAAGGCGCCGGAGGCTCCGGTCACCGCGGACATGTCGGTTGCCGAGGCGATCCAGACCATCTGCCGCTCGTGCCAGCGCCACCTGCTGCAGAACGAGGCGCCCCTGCGCGAGCTGCGCGATGCGGAAGCCCTTCACCAGATGCGCGTCGCCCTGCGGCGCCTGCGCAGCGCCCTGTCGGTGTTCAAGGACGTGGTCGGCGGCCCGGAAACAGAGGACCTGAAGGTCGGGCTGAAATGGCTGACCGGCGAGTTGGGTCCGGCGCGCGACACCGACGTCTTCATCGACGAAATTCTCGGCCCCGTCCGCTCGGCCCATCCGGACGAGGACGGGCTGGAGGCGCTGGTCGGGCGGTTCCAGCGCCGCAACAAGGACCATTACCGCAAGGCGCTGGCGGCCCTGGACGACCGCCGCTACACCGAACTCATGCTCCAGATCGGCGCCTGGATCGAGGGCGGCGCCTGGCTGCGGCCCGACGACCAGTCCGCGGCGGACCTGCTCGCCGCGCCCTGCGGCGGCTACGCGGCCAAGGTTCTCCAGGCGCGGCACAAGAAGGTGCGCAAGCGCGGCAAGCGGTTCAACGAGTTGGACGCCCCCCAGCGCCACCGCCTGCGGGTGCAGATCAAGAAGCTGCGCTATGCGTCGGAGTTCTTCGGCGACGTATGGGACGGCGAGAAGAAGGTGAAGGCCTACGTCAAGGCACTGAAGGCCCTGCAAGGCGACCTGGGCGACCTGAACGACATCGCCGTCGCCCACGACCTGCTGCACGAGATCGTCGGCAAGGATGGCGCCGAAGCTCGCGAGGTGTGGGCGGCGGGCCTGACCGCTGGCTGGCACGGCGCACGCCAGGCCGCCCTCATGGACTCCGCCCGGTCGGCGTGGAAGTCCTTCGCGGGCACCGACGTCTTCTGGCCTAAGCCCAAAAAGGCGGCCGCGAAAGCGGAAAAAGCGGCCCGTCAGGCGGCACGGGGACGATAGAGCCCGCCGCTTTCCCGCGGCCCGCCGCCCGCCGCCCGCCGCCGGCACGGGATCAGGCGCCGGCCGGACTGTCGTCGTCGCGATCGTCGGCGGCGCCCGTCCCGGCCCGGTCCGCCAGTCGCTTGCCGGTGAGGTCGCGGTCGGCTCGGGCACGCTCGGCGTCGGTGGCGCGGCGCTCGGCCTTGGTGCGGCCGTGCTTGCGACGGTTGTCGGCGGCCTGCTGCTCCTTCTCCACCCGGGCACGTTGCTTGCGGGCCTGGCGGAGGTTGATGATCTCGGCCATGCAGAATACGTCCTTTCCGTCTGCCGGCATGAAGCCGCGCGGCGGCTTTCGGTGTTCATCACGATGTGGCACGACGGCTGCGACGGCTCAAGTCTTCCGGCCTTCGTCCTGCCCTGATCTTTTCACGATGTTGCCCCTGGGCGGCCCAGAACCGTTCGCAGTATGGTACCGCCCCCGTCCCTGCCGCGCCCAATGAAGGAGCCTCCTTTGCGCGCCACAGTCATCGCTCTGTTCGCGCTCGCCCTGCCTGCGCTGGCCGCCGTGCCTGCGGCAGCCCAGGAGCAGCCCTCGCCGCCGCGCCCCGGCGTCAAGCCGGACCCGCTGGCGCCGGGCGAGCCGGCCATTCCCGGCGGCATCAATACCGAGGTGCGGCCGCGCGTGGTCAAGGACAACAAGGGCATCGTGACCTTCCAGTTGGAGAACGACCTGTTCACCGGCACCGACCGGCATTACACCAACGGCGTGCGCCTGTCGTATCTGTCGGCAGAGAACGCGGTGCCGGACTGGGTGGAGAACGCCGCGCGGCCCCTGCCCTTCTTCGCCGACGAGGGCAACCTGCGCGTCTCGTACGCGCTGGGCCAGACCATGTTCACGCCCGAGGACATCACCATCGCCGCCCCCCAGCCTGACGAACGGCCGTGGGCCGGGTTCACCTGGGGCGCCATCGGGTTGACGAACGATGCCGGCTCGCGGCTGGACAATCTGGAGCTGATCCTGGGCATTGTCGGGCCGGCATCGCAGGCGGACGACACGCAAAAGCTTGTCCACGACATCATCAAAACCACCGACCCCGAGGGCTGGGACAACCAGTTGCACAACGAGCCCGTCGTGAACCTGTCCTACAAACGGACCTGGCGCGGCTGGGTGGAGTCTCAGGCCCTGGGGCTGGAGGTGGACGCCGCGCCTTATGTGGGCGGCGCGCTGGGCAACGCCTTCACCCACGGCAACGTCGGACTGACGGTTCGTTTCGGCGACGACCTGCCGGCGGACTACGGGCCGCCGCGCATCCGGCCCACGCTGCCCGGCTCGGACTTTTTCGTGCCGCAACAGGATTTCGGCTGGTACGTTTTCGCCGGCATGGAAGGGCGTCTGGTGGCGCGCAACATCTTCCTGGACGGCAACACCTTCCGCGACAGCCCCAGCGTGGAGAAGAACCTGCTTGTCGGCGAACTTCAGGCGGGGGTCGCTGTCACCATCGGCGAGGTCCGCCTGGCGTACACCCATGTGGTCCGCTCCCGCGAATACGAGGGTCAGGACGACCTTGACCGCTTCGGGGCGCTCAGCCTCTCCCTGCGCTTCTAGTCCAGGATGTTTCGGAAAATTTACTCGCGCACCTTGTTCCGGCTGGCAATCATACCAGCCGGCCGGTATAATGGCGCGCCAGCATCGAGAGGGGCGTAATCGCTTGGATCAGGCTGGGTGCCAAGGGGAGTGGCAGGAGGGTCCGCTTTTTCTCCCTTGCCAACCGGAGCCTCTTCCTCCAGTTTCGAAGTTGTCGAAACGGCACGGTTCTTCAACAGTTTGGCGACATTTTCCCGGGCCCCTGCACCGCGCCATGAGCCGATGCAGCCGCACGGAAGACGAGAGTGCGGCCGGCACGAAAACGAGGGCACCCCCCTTTCCCCAATGCCCTCTCGCCGGTCGTCGGGCCGCCGGGATCCCCAACCCGGCGGCCCTCCCCCATCCCGCCAGAACGGCTCCTGCGGGCCGGCCGCATGTGCGCCGGGCCTCGACGGCGACTCCGCGATCCCGTAAGAAGGTGATCGTGTTCCACAACTCGCCGGAGCCGGATCGACCATGCCTTGCCTTCCGCGCCCCCTTCTGGTTGCCGCCGCCCTGGCGCTGACGCTTGGCCTGGCATCCTGCGGTGGCGGCCGGTCGGCCGCGCCCCCGCCCCCGGATGCCGTGTCGGGCCTGCCGACCGAGGGGCCGGCCTGCGTGGTGAACCTTGTCGCCGCCAACGTCGCCTTTGACCGCGTCACCGACTTCCGCAACCAGCGCGGCTGCGGCATCACCACGGCCGTCTCGCTCTACGAGGGGGCGGCAGTGCCGCTGAACCGGCCGGTGCAGGTGAGCTGCGGCTTGGCGGCGGCGGTGCTGGCGTGGGAGACGCAGGTGTTGCACCCGCTGGCGCAGCGCGTCGTCGGCCAGCCGCTGGTGACGGTTCACCACGTCGGCGGCTACGTCTGCCGCGGCCGGACCTCCGACCGCTCGCGCCTGTCGGAACACGCCCATGGCCGCGCCATCGACGTCATCGCCTTCGAGTTCGCCGACGGCCGCATCGCGCGCGTTGCCGAGCACTGGAACGACAGCGGGCCGCTGGGCCGCTTTCTGCGCGAGGCAAGCCGCGGGGCCTGCGGCGTCTTTCAGGTGGTGCTGAGCCCCAACGCCGACGCCGCCCATCGCGACCACCTGCACCTGGACGTCGGCCCCTGGAAGCTCTGCCAGGGATGACCAGAAGAAAAGACCCGCACCAAGCCGGCGCGGGCCTTGTTTTCGCCTGATCATGGATCAGCGGTTCGGCGCCGCCCTCAGCCCCGGTCGCGCGAGAGGTTGCGCTTGTTCATCCGCCGCGCCAGCACGTCACCCGCTGTCTGCACCGCCTGAACCATGACGATCAGCACCACCACGACGGCGATCATCACCTCGGGCTGGAAGCGCTGGTAGCCGTAGCGGATGCCCAGGTCGCCCAGGCCGCCGCCGCCGACCGCGCCCGCCATGGCGGAATAGCCGATCAGGCTGACCAGCGTGATGGTCAGGCCCGCCACAATGCCCGGCCAGGCCTCGGGCAGCAGCACCTTGCGGATGATCTGCATGGGGCTGGCACCCATGGACTGGGCGGCCTCGATCAGGCCGGCATCCACCTCGCGCAGGGCGGTTTCCACCAGCCGCGCGGCGAAGGGAATGGCGGCCAGGCTCAGCGGCACGATGGCCGCCGCCGTGCCGATGGAGGTGCCGACGATCATGCGGGTCAGCGGGATGATCGCCACCATCAGAATGATGAAGGGCGTGGAGCGCGCCGCGTTGACGATAGCGCCCAGCACCCGGTTCACCACCAGGTTCTGCACCACATGGCCGCGATCGGTCACCACCAGGATCACCCCCAGCGGAATGCCGAACACGGCGGCCAGCGCGCCCGAGACGCCGACCATGACGGCGGTTTCCTTCAGCGCCTCAAGCAGCAGCGCGATGATCTGCGGTGACATGACCGATGATCTCTCCTTTCAGGCCGATGGCGTGCAGGTACTCAAGCGCGTCCGCCATGGCGGCGGCGCCGTTGAGCACCTCGACGGTGAGCACGCCGAAGGGCTTGCCCTGGATGTAGTCGATGGAGCCGTGCAGGATGTTCGCCAGCAGGCCCTCGGCCATCAACTCGCCCAGGATGGGGCGGTTGGCGGCCGGGCCGGTGAAGGTGATGCGCAACAGCGGGTTGGCGCCTTCCGCTACCGGCACGCCGTCCTCGTCCAGGGCCGGCGCCTCCACCAGGCGGGCGGCGACGGGGGCCGGCAGGTCGTGGTTGAGCAGGTCGCCGACGAAGCTTTGCGCGACCGCGCTGGCCGGCGCGGTGAAAACGTCGAAGACGCTGCCCTCCTCCACCACCCGGCCCTGGTCCAGCACCACCACGCGGTCGGCGATCTCCTTCACCACGGCCATCTCGTGCGTGATGAGCACGATGGTCAGGCCGAGGCGGGCGTTGATGTCCTTGAGCAGCGCCAGGATGGATTTGGTGGTCTCGGGGTCGAGGGCGCTGGTCGCCTCGTCGCACAGCAGCACCGCCGGGTCGTTGGCCAGCGCGCGGGCAATGCCGACGCGCTGCTTCTGGCCGCCCGAAAGCTGCGCCGGGTACTGTCCCGCCTTGTCGCCCAGGCCGACCATCTCCAGCAGCGGCCCGACCGTTTCGCGGATGTGCGAAGGGTCGCGGCCGGCGATTTCCAGCGGCAGGGCCACGTTGTCGTAGACCGTCCGCGCGCTCAGCAGGTTGAAGTGCTGGAACACCATGCCGATCTGATGCCGCGCGCCCCGCAGGGCCTTTTCCGACAGCGCCGTCATGTCCTGCCCGGCGACCACCACGCGGCCGGCCGTCGGGCGCTCCAGCATGTTCATGCAGCGCACCAGCGTGGACTTTCCGGCACCGGATCGGCCGATGATCCCGAAGATCTCTCCCCGGCGCACCGACAGCGAAATATCGTCCAGCACGGTGGCCGGACCGGATCGGGCGCGGAAGGTCTTGCGGATACCCTCCAGGCGGATGACCGGCTCGTCCCTCGTGCCCGTGCCCGTGCCCGTGCCCGCCTGCGGGTCCGTGTCCTGTCGCGGATGGCTCACGGAACTGTCCTCCCTGCACGGCGCAAGGCCCTGAACCTGGATACGCCGAGAAACTACACGCATTGCATCGAGAATTAGCCCCCAACAACAGTCAAAGCCGTGTTGTTTGGTAGCCAAGGCGGCACCATAGCCGAGCCGCCGCCGCGGGGCAAGATGACCCCTGTGCATGGCCGATCCGCGCCGGCGATGATCCGGAACATCGGGCGGGGCGTTGAAAGATCAATGCAACGCCGACAGGAGGACACAGCCCATGCCGGCCCAGATCATCGACCTGACGTCCGTGCGGCTTGTCCGCGACCTTGACGCCATGAACGTCCGCGCGCGCCACCTGAGCATCCTGGCCGACCGCCAGCGCGCAGCCTGCGAGCGCGCCGCTCTGGGCCTGGCGGAGTTGCGCTCGGGCCTGCACCGCTTCTCCGACCGCCTGGACCATCACCGCCGCCGCTGCGAGGCTTCCGCCGCCGACCTGCGCCGCGCCGCCGCCGCGCTGGAGAGCGACGACATCGACCGCATGATCGAGGCGCGCGACACCCTCGCCGACCGCATGGGTCCGCGCGGTCATCAGGCCTGCCGCCAATGGCCGGCGGTCCCGCGCCACCGTCGCTGAGGCCGTCGGAACGGCCCTTTCCCACCGCCGCCCCCCCTGTTACGGTCCCGCCCTTCCGCCGGCGCTCCGGCGGCACCAAGACCAAGAGAAACGTCAGGACCTTCCCCGATGAGCACCCCCGACCGGGCGGCGCCCGCCGCCCCGGAAACCGTCACCCTGTTCCGCAACGGCTATCCCGAGAGCCACCACCGCGTCAGCGCCGTGGTGGCCGATGCCGCAGGCCGCGTCCTGCACGCCTGGGGAGATGCCGACGCCACCGTCTTCCCGCGCTCGGCGCTCAAGCCCCTGCAGGCCCTGCCGCTGCTGGAAAGCGGTGCCGCCGAGGCCTTCGCGGTGAGCGACGAGGAACTGGCGCTCGCCATCGCCTCGCACAACGGCCTGCCCATGCATGTGGAGCGGGTGGCGGCGTGGCTTGCCCGGCTTGGGCTGTCGACGGACGACCTTGAGTGCGGCGCGCACCCGCCCTTCGACGCGGGCGCGACCAAGAGCCTCTACCACGACCACGCCGAGCCCAACCCGCTGCACAACAACTGCTCGGGCAAGCACACCGGGATGCTGGCAACCTGCCTGCACCTGGGCCTGCCCACCGCCGGCTATTCCCGCCCCGAGCATCCGCTGCAGCAGCGCATCCTGGAGGTCTACGCCGAGACGACCGGCACGCCGGCGGCCGCCATGCCGCAGGGCATCGACGGCTGCTCTCTGCCGGCCGCCGCCATGCCGCTGGCCGGCCTTGCGCGGGCCATGGCCCGGTTCGCCGCGCCGGAAGAGCACTTCGATGCCGACCGCGCCGCCGCCGCCCGCCGCATCTGCCGCGCCTGGGCGGCCCACCCGGAGCTTGTCGCCGGCCCGTCCACCTTCAACACAGACGCAATGAGCCTCACGGCGGGACGCGCCCTGCTGAAGCGCGGCGCCCAAGGCGTCTACGGCGGTCTGGTGCCGGACCTGGGACTGGGCCTTGCCGTCAAGGCCGAGAGCGGCAGTTCCATCGCCGCCGACGCCATGACGGCGGTGGTGCTCCGCACGCTGGGCGTGGCCGACGAGACCATTTGGCGGCGCATGACCGATCTGCCATACTTCAAGGAGACCAGTTGGCGCGGCCTGCCCGCCGGCGAGTATCGGCCGGTGGAGGGTTGGCCGGGCTGACACGGGACACCCCCGGCACGCTCGTGCGATCCCAAGGGGGTGACGGGGGATACCCAGATGTCGGATTCTACGGTTCCGCCTCGTGCGGGCAGTCCTTCCGTTGTATCTGCCGAAGACGACGATCCCGTTTTCGAGCTGGATGCCCACGGCCTTGTCCGCGCGCGCAACGGCGCCGCCCGCCGGCTGCTGGGCGGAACGGTGCCGGCGCCCCTTGCCGACCACCTGGTACCCGCCGACCGCGCCGCAGCCGAAGCCGCGCTGGCGGCGGGCCTCCCCGCCGATGTCCGGTTCTCGGCCGACCCGCGCCGCTGGTGGTGGCTGCGTCCGCGCCGCGCGCCGCAGGATGACGGCAGCCGGTCAGTGGTCGCCGTGGATGTCACCAGCCGCCGCGATGCCGAGGCTGCCGCGCGGCAGGGCGCCATTGACCAGGTGCTGTCGGCACTGGACGAAATCCGGGACGCCTTCGTCATCTATGATCGCGACGGCCGCCTGACCGTCTGCAACCGGCGCTTTCGCGACCTCTATGGCTACAGCGACGACGAGGCCGCGCCCGGCGTCCACTTCCGCACCCTTGGCGAGGTCGACATGGCGCGCGGCAGCGTCGTCACTCCCGAAGGGGCCGACGCCGACGAATACCTCGCCCGCAAGGCCGAATACCGCCGCACCCTGAAGGGCACCTTCGAGGTTCAGCTCAAGGACGGCCGCTGGCTGGAAACCCGCGACCGGCGCACCGCGGACGGCGGGTTCGTCTCCATCCAGGCCGACATCACCCAGCGGCGCGCCGCCGAATCCGCCCTGGTCGCCGCCAAGGAGCGGGCCGAGGAGGCCCTGGCCGAGGTGGGGTCGGTCAATGCGCAACTGGAGCAGTTCGCCTACGTCGCCAGCCACGACCTGCGCGAGCCCCTGCGCATGGTCTCCGCCTATCTGGACCTCCTGGAGCGCCGCTGCGCCGATCTGCTGAACGCGGACGGACGCGAATTCATCGCTCACGCGCGCGGCGGCGCCAAACGCATGGACGCACTGATCCTGGACCTGCTGGCCTACACCCGCGTCGGCCGCAGCGGCCAGGCGGACGGCCCTGTCGACACCGGCGCGCTGCTGGCGGCGGTGCGCGCGAACCTGGACCTGGCGGTGAGCGAAAGCGGCGCCACCATCCACCTGCCCGACACGCCGCCGCCGGTGACAGGCTGCGAGCCCGAACTGACCAGCCTGTTCCAGAACCTGATCGGCAACGCGCTCAAGTACCGCCACGCCGGCCGCGCCCCCGTGGTGACCGTCACGGCCGAGGCCGATTCGGCGGCAGGCCGGGTGTGGTTCGCGGTCGCCGACAACGGCATTGGCATCGCGCCGGAGTACCACGACCGCATCTTCCTGAGGTGGCCCCAAGAATCTGGACAGGTCGGTAAGCTCTGGGTTTTGCTCCTGGGGCGAGACAGGAGAAGACCGCATGAGCAAGAATCGTCGCAACCACAGCGCCTCCTTCAAGGCGAAGGTGGCGATGGAGGCGCTGTCCGGCGAGAAGACGGTGGCCGAGCTGAGCGCGAAGTACGACGTCCACCCGACGATGATCAACGCCTGGAAACGTACGCTGCGGGACCAAGCGGCCACGGCATTCGAGAAGGGCCCATCGAAGGCCGACAAGGACAAGGAGGCGCTGGTCGATGAGCTGTACAAGCAGATCGGCCAGTTGAAGGTCGAAAATGATTTTTTGGCCGTCAGGCTCAAGCGCTGAAGCGGGTGGAGCGCCGAGCCATGATCGACATTTCCCACCCCACGCTGAGCCTTACACGGCAATGCCGCCTGGTCGGCATCAGCCGGTCGTCGCTGTACTACCGTCCGGTGAACGACGACACGCCGAAGAACACCGAGGACCGGATGCTGATGGCGGCCATCGACCGCCACTTCCTGGATATGCCCTACTTGGGCAGCCGTCGCATGGCCGCCCTCCTGCGCCGCGAGGGCTGGTCCGTCGGCCGCAAACGGGTGCGACGCCTGATGCGGCTGATGGGCGTTCAAGCCGTCTATCGCCGGCCGCGGACCACGGTGCCGCACCCCGAGCACCGGGTCTATCCCTACCTGCTGCGCACGCTGGTCATCGACCGGCCGAACCAGGTGTGGGCTGCCGACATCACATACATTCCGATGCGTCGCGGCTTCCTGTACCTGGTCGCCATCATGGACTGGCACAGCCGCAAGGTGCTGTCGTGGCGGTTGTCCAACACCATGGACGCCGATTTCTGCGTCGCGGCGCTGGAACAGGCCCTGGAAACCTACGGCCCGCCCGAGATATTCAATAGCGACCAGGGCAGCCAGTTCACCAGCCTCGCCTTCACTGGGACGCTGAAGGCGGCGGGCGTGCGCATCAGCATGGACGGCAAGGGCCGCTGCATGGACAACATCTTCATTGAGCGCCTGTGGCGCAGCCTGAAGTACGAGGAGGTCTACCTGAAGGCCTACACCACTGGCAGCGAGGCCAAGGCCGGCATCGGCGCCTGGGTGCAAACCTACAACGAGCGGCGCCCGCACCAGGCCCTGGCCTATGCCACCCCCGATGAGGTTTACTGGCGAGGCCTGCCGGGCTCCGGGCTACGCTCCCGCTCCGCCCTCCGCCCGGCAGGCCTCGCCGCCTGACCGCGACTACCCACCAACCAAGCCCCAGGAGCAGAGCTTACAGAGCGCGCTGATCTGCCCGAACAACCGGGACCACTTCAGTTCTTCCCCAACGCCGGAAATTGACGGCCGCCGCAGGACGTATATGCGCCGCGGGAGGGGATGGCGCTTTCGCTTCCTTCCGAACGCGGCGGCAGATGTTGCCAACATTGGAATAAACTGCCTTCCAGTGCCCGAGAAGCGGAAAGGGCTGTGTCGGTAAGCGGAGAGGATGGAAGGCCGCTCCAGAGGGCGGCTCCGCACATGGTCGAACTTAGGTTCGGCCATGTGCCGATAGTCCGGCCTAATCTCCACGCATGTCGGTACGCTGGAGCAACGTGTCCGCAGCGCCGCCCACAGCATCCATACTCATAGAGCGGTGCGACGTGAGGAGCACCGTGATTAAGAAACAAAGCTCCGCAGACCACGTCGCCGAACACCAGACATCAAAGCGGCCACATCCTATATAGAAAGAGGGGTATTTTATAGTTAGTCGCAAAAAGGTCCGACGGAATTTTTGCACCACCTTTTGAGCAGCCACGCCCGTGGCATCCACTTCCTTATCTATAAAAGAAGTATCTTATAGACTGTCTTAAAAATTTCCGAATCCGCCAGAAGCCTCCAGCCTTCAGCTATGGAGGTGGAAACAGAGCAAGGAAAGCCTCGGCGACGACCGGAGCGGCTTCGGCGCGGTCGCCCCCTGCTCGCGAAGCGCCTGGAGGGCATCACAGGCGGCGGCGAGGCTGTTTGCGGCCCGCCATACCGCCGCCCTCTTCGACGGCTCCTTCACCCCTGGAACCGCCTGCGCTTCCGTCGCCCTCCGCGCTGCTCACACCTCGAACGGGATGTCGTCCAGCAGATCTGTCTTCGCCGCATGATCGTTCCTGCGGTTCAGCGCCCGCGTTGCCGCATCGCGCTTACTCTCGATCACGGCGTCGAGCCGCGCGGCCTCGGGGTCACTGCTTGCGATACACTCCGCCTTCCAGCGGCTCACCCCGCACAGAATCGCCTGTTCGACCCGCAGCCTGTTCCGGCGCTCGACGATCGCCCGGTCAATTTCCAACTCTCGGATGGTCCAGTACTCCTGGGGCACGCCCCCGAGGATGACCAGCTTCGGCGCCCGCTGCTTGTCGGGATTGTAGCTCTGGCGCCCGATATTGTAGAACAGGCCGCACGCGGGCCAAACCTTCTCGACCGGCGCGATGCTCCTCTTCACGGCCGAGTAGAAGCTCTTGCTGGGGTGCATGCCGCCGATCTGCGTCCAGAGCGTGAAGAGCGACAGCTCAAGGCGCTTGTCGATGCCAAGCTTCCTCGCGTTCCCGAAGTTGTAGAGCGTCAGCGCCGTGTGGTTGCCGGAAAGCGCCCTCACCGAGGACAGCCGCAGCTTCACTGAATGGCCCATAAGCCACCGGTGTTCTCCGCCAGCCAGTTCGCCACCCGTCAGCATCTGGTAGGCTGGCTCTGACAGGATGTGGCAATCCTTCTCCTGCACGATGCAGAGCTTGAATACGAAGATGCCGTGATGCGGTTCCGCCCCGGGCAGCGGCAGCCCGTTGATGCAGGCCTCGCGCCAGCGCCGGGTGAAGTCGTAACGGGCGACCTGGATGGCCTCGACCTTCCGCTGGTGAGTGCCGTACGCCTTCCAGCCGGCGATCGCCTCAGGCTCGGGCGGCATATAGCACCACGTAGCATCGAGCATCTGACGCTGCGCGGCGAGGAAGCCCGAGGTGTATTTGCCGGAGCCGGCCGTCGCCAGACCGCAGCCCTTCAGGTGCGCGATCGCATCCCGCGCCGTCGGAAGCGTGATGATGCGGCCCTGGCTGTTCGCCAGCTCCGTCAGCATGATCTGGTTGAGGATGGCAAAGGTGCCGTGCGGGAGTCCAGCCGCTCCGGGCGCGATCATCAGCCGCGACGTCTTCCTCGACCTGAAGCCGGCCACCTCCCTGATCCAGACGCGTCCAAGAGGGTCGGGCCAAGAGAGGTCAGGATTGTTCCAGAACAACCCCTTGTCATTGCTGGTCTGCTGTGCCGGCAGGCTGAAGGCGGCAAAGGCCCGCGCGATCTGCACGAACTGATGCCGAACCCTGTGGTCGTCTTCGTACACGACCGGCTCATAGTCGTCCCCATACTCGTCTTCCATGCAGTCCACCTTCGTCTTCGCAATAAGTTCCGAGTCGAGCCTTAAAAAGGCACGATCAACTCTTGCGCGCATCGAAGGACTGATCCAGCGAAAAAACCTGGAAAATGAGAACAAACCCGTCAACATCTTTGTGCAACGAAAATGTGCAACTTTTTTCAACGTTATTTCAGGTCGATTCACCGTGACTCTAACCTTAAACACCACGTTTGGACCTGCCTTATGGGGATGTGACGTCGCCTCCTGTGCCGGCGATGCTTTGAGCCGGTCACGGCGACTTCAGGCCAACAAAACCGTTACCGAACGAGGGAGTAATGGGGAGAGCAGGTCCCATCTCCGGCGGCAAACTCGCCAAGATGCCGGATCGAGTACGGAGAAGCGGTGACTTCAACACGACAAGATCCGCAGGAGGCGCCGGAACAGGCCCCCCGCACAGGCCGCCGCCGCTCCCGGATGCCGATCATCGCGGACCTGACCAGGAGGATGCCGCCGACCTTAAAGTCCATTGTGGCCGATCCGGCGAGGGCATCTCTCGCTGTTCAGGTCATCATGCGGCGAAAGGTGCCGACGGCCGTCGGTCGAACGCCAGAACCGCCAAAACGGACAAATCCGCCGCCCGACGCCCTGCTCTCCAATGTTGACAAACCTGAACCTGAGATCTACATCTATGTACGTTGTTGACATAAATGAGCGGGCGGGGCCACATGGCACGGCGGAAGAACCAGCAGCCGGTCGAGGGTGCCAATCGCATCCGCCAGGTCAGGAAGAGCCAGGGCATCACGGCCCGCGACCTCGCGGAGAGGATGACGGCCGCAGGCCACCCCTTCTCCTACACAGCGATCACCAAGGTCGAGAACGGCCAGCGCACCCTGCACCACGACACCCTGCACGTAATCGCCGGCATCCTCGACGTGCCGCCGGAGAGCCTCATCGACACAGCGCCGCCGACGCAGAAGGTTCCGGTGGTGCCGGTCGATGAGGTCATCGACCGGCTGGTAAGCGGCCAGCCCATCGAGTCCGAGCACGAAATCTCCGTCGATGCCGACGGCCGGCTCATAGGCATCACCGGTCTCCGCACTGAACTCGGCGACGGGATCCTCGTGGTGGACCTCGCGCAGAAGGACCTGGAGCCCGGCTTTTGGCTGATCAGCGAGAAGGGCAGGCTCCATGTGGAAGAGGTCATCGAAGGGGACCATTCGAAGGAAGCGCCGGCGGCGGGTGCCCTGGTGGGATACATGGTGGGACTTTGGAAGCCGCTCGATCAGCGCATCCCGTACCGGGACATCCAGCGCTCCGATGCGGAGAGACGACATGAGGAGGAACGGCCCGTGGAACGGTTCATACGTCGACGTCTGAAACTGAGATAGGAGGGGCGGCCATGGCTGTCCTGCACCTTCTTGCACGCTTCAACATGCTGCAGAGATTGAAAAGGGATAGCCGGAAGATGGACCTCGTTCTTCGCCTGCTCGTGCGCGGCATGGACATCACGACGTGCACGCACGTGATCATCGATCTCGCTCAGCAACTCGTCACCGACGGCGTCGCCACGCAGGAGGAAGCCAGCTGCGTCGGTCAGAATGTCGCCAGCACCGATGGCGAAGCCGCCTGGGGCCACGCGCTGAGCTACCTCAGCGGCCTCGACGGCTACCGCGCCGATATCGAGCTGGCGATCCAGTGGGCGTATGTGGCCGCCGTGAACGGCCACCCGCATGCGTGCTCGTTCGTCGCCAGCGTGATCTCCGGTCTCGTCGCGGACCGGGTGGCGGATGTTGAGACGCGCCGCCAGGAGGGTAAATCGGCGAAGCCCCCGGAGTGGATCACGGAAGCGGTTGCGGCCGCCGTCTGGTGGAGCGGCAAGGCGGACCAAAGTGTGAAGGCGTCCGACCTCATCGAGCGCCGCACCAGCATGTATCGCGTCGCCAACCCGACCGGCATCCACAAGGCGCTGTGGGGCGCCGACGCGACGCAGGTCCGCATCGTCGACGACATCACGTCCGCGGCAGCGGTTCCGGCGAAGTTCAGCCAAAGCCGCCACAAGAACAAAATTGCCCGCTATCTGGAACTCAAGGGAGCCCGCGAGGGCTGGAGCGAGGAGGATGCCGAAGCCGACGAGACTTCGGATATGACGCTGGACCACGGCGATGTCCCGATGCACCTCGTCTGCAACGCGGAGATCTCCTGCCCGAGCGGCAAGGGCCAGGACGACATCCGCAAGTTTTCGGTTCTCAGTGATCCGCTGCCCCTGCCGACGCTTCCCGATCTCGACGCGCTGGAGGCCGCGCTGATGGCCGAGTTCCCCTACGCCGAGCAGGCCGTGGCGAAGATCGTGAAGGACCTCCGCCTCCGCGCCCGCTGGGGGCGCCGCGAGATGCACCTCAAGCCGCTCCTGCTCGTCGGCCCTCCCGGCACGGGGAAGTCGCGCCTGGCCCGCCGTCTGGCAGAGGTGTCCGGCGCCGCCTTAGAGATGATCGGATGCGCCGGCATGAGCGACAACCGGGGCGTCCAGGGCACCAGCCGCGGCTACAACACAGGTCACCCGAGCGTCTTCGCCCGCCGCCTCGCGTCCGCCAATGCCGGCGGCGCCCTCTTCATTTTCGACGAAATCGACAAAAGCGGCCAGGGCAGCGTCAACGGCTCCGTCGTCGATACCCTCATGGCCGTGACCGAGAGCGAGTCGACCTTCACCGACGACTACCTGCAGACCGCCCTCGACCTGTCCATGTGCACGTTCATCGCCACGGCCAACCGCGTCGACCGCCTCCCCGCGCCCCTGCTCTCGCGCTTCCGCATCGTGAGCGTCGACGCCCCGAAGGCAGAGCATGTTCCCACCATCGCCGACGCCATCTTGGGCGATCTGGCGGATGAGTGGGAGATCGACCGTGCCTGGCTGCGCCCGCTCGACGCTGTCGAACTGGAGGCGCTGACCGGGCACTACCGGAAAACCACGAGCATCCGGTCCCTGCGTCGGGCGGTGGAACGGATCATCGACCTGCGCGACCGCCACGCCGCCATCAACTGAGGTGCCCAATGAAGGTGCATGTGATTTCGACCTTCACCGTGCGCGACCGGATCGCGGCGAAGGTCATCGAGGACGTGGCGGTCAATGCCGAGGATGTGGTCGTCGTCAAGGAAGGTGACGACGGCTTTGACGCGCTGGACGGCCTGCTGTGGATCATTCGACGCCGCCGGAGGACCTAGCCGGCGTGATACAAACTGCGCTACAACCGTGATACACGGCGTGATACAGACCGTGAAACATCACGACTATCTAATGCCTTCAAGGTATTGAAAACGCACAAAAAAAGGCCGTGCACGAGGCACGGCCCAAGTCTAGGGAGGAAACGTCCAAGAAAGGCAGACGGTTGGACTGTCAAAGACCGTCCGGTTGCTGCAATGCAAAAACTACCGATCCGGCCGCCGTCGCGCAAGCCTAAAAAATGGGCGTGACTTAAAACTGGTCACCGCGATGGCACGGCAGACGAATTTTTCGTTTTTTAACAAGGATCTAAAGAGGAAACCCGCCAACGCGAGGCCGCCATGCCCTGAACGCATAGCTTGCTGGCACAGCCGTTGCGCAAACGTTTGCGCCGGGGGTTTCGGCTGCCGCCGACCAGATTTCGTGTTCGAGAGGTGGCACGATGGGTGCATCGACCTACCTCAAACGGCATCATTTGCCGCGTCTCCGTTTCGTCCATCGGTGCCTGATCCATGATGGCTGCTCTGCTGCCCCGCATCGTTGCTGGTCTTGTTCTCGCCGGCCCGGTCACGCTCGTGACCGGGCCGGCACCCCTGGCCGCGCCCGCCGGGGTGGCGGTCGACCTGTGCCGCGCCGCCACAACACGCGAGGAAACCCGCGCCACCATGCCCGACAACCTGCTGACGGCGATCTCGCTGGTGGAATCAGGCCGATGGGACAAGGCGCGCCAGGCAAGAGTTGCCTGGCCGTGGACCGTCATGGCCGAGGGCCGCGGGCGCTATCTGCCCAGCAAGCAGGCGGCCATTGCCGAGGTGAAACAGCTTCAGGCCCGCGGCGTGCGCAACATCGACGTCGGCTGCATGCAGGTGAACCTGCACTGGCACGGGGATGCCTTCGGCAGCCTGGAAGAGGCGCTGGACCCCGCCGCCAACGCCGCCTACGCCGCCCGCTTCCTGACGGAACTGCACATGGAAACCGGCGATTGGGACGTCGCCGCCGCCTGGTACCACTCCCGCACGCCGGAACGGGCGGACTACTACAGCGGCAAGGTCCAGGTGGCCCTGGCGGAACTCGAAGGATCACCCGCTGGCGGCGGCAGCGGCCTCGATGCGGCCCCGGCACGTCCCGATCCGGTGCGCCTGCGCGTGCTCGCCATCCGCAAGCAGATCGAGGAGCGCCGCCAGGAACTGGCCGAGGAGCGCGAGCGCGCCCGCCGCATCACCGAAGCCCGCCGCGCCACCGCCAAGGCCTTCGCCGAGGACTGGCGCCGGCGGAAGATGGAGGAATACCTCCACAAAGAGGCCGAAGAAGCCGTGGACGCCATCCTCCAGCGCCTTTGACGCACGCCCGGACCGCCGTTTCCAATCCTGCCGAAGCCGGCCCGGGCCACAGCCGCCGGGGCGGCGTTGAGCGCACCTCTTCTACCGCTCGTTGCTATCCCCTCGGATAAGACCCGTTTTCCGGGTCCGGCAGGGTGTTCATTCGCGCCGCATCTTGATACGGTTAATGGGAGTTGGCTTCACCGCTTTGATTCTGTTCACGAACCGGACAGCATCTTCAGGCATTGGCTGTCCGGGCCCCGGATCGGTTAACCCCTTCGAGGTAGAAGGGCCCTCAACCGCCGGAACTGGGAAGGACAAAGGGATGCCAAGCGACCTGCCCCGGCCCACGCAATTGGGCCTCAAGGCCATCGTCTACGATCTGGACGGCGTCGTCACCCGCACCGCCGACCTGCATGCCGCGGCGTGGAAGGACCTGTTCGACGCCTACCTCAAGGACCGCGCCGCACGCACGGGCGAGCCGTTCCAACCCTTCGACATCGCCACCGACTACATGACCTATGTGGACGGCAAGCCGCGCTACGACGGCGTGCGGTCGTTCCTGGAGTCGCGTGGTATCGACCTGCCCTTCGGCGACCCCGGCGACGGCCCCGACCGGGAAACCGTCTGCGGCCTGGGCAACCGCAAGAACACCTTGTTCCGCAAGGTGGTGGAGGAAAACGGCGTCACCGTTTTCCCGGGCGCGCGGCGCTTCATCGAGGAAACCCGCGCCGCCGGCATCCGCGCCGTCGTGTGCTCGTCGTCCAAGAACGCCCGCCTTATACTCGAGCAGGCGGGCATGGTGGAGCTGTTCGACTACATCATGGACGGCGTCGTGGCCGCCGAGATGGAGCTTCCCGGCAAACCCAAGCCCGACACCTTCATCGAGGCCGCGCGCCAGGTCGGTGCCACCCCCGCCGACTCGGCGATCGTCGAGGATGCAACGGTGGGCGTGGAGGCCGGTCGCGCCGGCGGCTTCGCCCTGACCATCGGCATCGACCGCGGCGCCGGCGCCGACACCCTGCGCGAACACGGCGCCGACGTGGTCGTCTCTGACCTGGGAGATTTCGAGCGTGTCTGACGACTCCGCCTTCACCCACAAGCCCGTTTCCGAGGTGCCTCACGCGCTGTCGGATTTCGACGCCGTGCGCCGGGCGCTGGGGGACCGCAAGCCGGCCCTGTTCCTGGACTATGACGGCACCCTGACGCCCATCGTTCCGCGCCCCGAGGACGCGGTGCTGACCGACGATGCCCGCGCCATCATCAAGCGCGTGGCCGAGGCCCTGCCCACCGCCGTCGTCTCGGGCCGTGACCGCCCGGACGTGGAGACGCTGGTGGGCATCGACGGCCTGATCTACGCCGGCAGCCACGGCTTCGACGTGGAACTGCCCGAAGGCGGCCACCTGGAACCGCCGGTGGCAGGCGACTGGACCGAAACGCTCGACGCCTGCGAGGCCCGCCTTCACAAGGGCCTGGACCCCATCGAGGGCGCGCTGGTGGAGCGCAAGAAGTTTTCCATCGCCGTCCACTACCGCCTGGTGTCGGACGCCGACTATCCGAAGTTCCGCGAGGTGCTGGACGCGGTGGAGGAAAGCTTCCCCGACCTCAAGGAAAAGACCGGCAAGAAGGTGTTCGAACTCCAGCCCAACATCGACTGGCACAAGGGCAAGTGCGTGCTGTGGCTGATGCGCGCGCTCAAGCTGGACCGCCCGGACGTGGCGCCGATCTTCCTGGGCGACGACGTCACCGACGAGGACGCCTTCCGCGCCCTGCAAACGGTCGACGGCGGCTTCGGCGTGGTGGTCAGCGAGCCCGAGGACGACGCCACCGACCGCCGCACCGCCGCCGCCTTCCGTGTCTCGGACACCAAGGAAGCGCTGACGCTGCTGCAACGGCTGGCGGGGAAATAAGCGGACCGCCAAGGAGGGAACGCGCAGACGAGGACAACGAGAATGAAGGCGCCGGCGCCGCATTACGCGGGCCGCGCCACCGCGAGGGAAAGAGAGGAGATCCGCCCATGGCCCAATGGACGCTCGCCTACGACGCATTCACGCCCGAACAGCAGGGCCTGCGCGAGGCCCTGTGCGCGGTGGGCAACGGCTATTTCGTCACGCGCGGAGCCTTCCCCTGGGCGGCGGCGGACGAGATCCATTATCCCGGCACCTACCTGGCGGGGGGCTACAACCGGCTGGTCACGCCCATCGCCGGCCGCGACATCGTCAACGAGGACCTGGTCAACATTCCCAACTGGGCCTACCTGACCTTCCGCATCGACGGCGGCGACTGGTTCAACGTCATGGCCGGTGAAATCCTCGCCTTCCGGCAGGAACTGGACCTGCACGCCGGCATCCTGACCGTGCGCCTGACGCTCAAGGACAAGCAGAACCGCGAAACCGAGGTGACGGCACGCCGCTTCGTCCACATGGAATACCCGCACCTGGCCGCGCAGGATCTGACCATCCAGCCGCGCAACTGGTCCGGCTCGGTGGAGGTCCTGTCGGCGCTGGACGGGCGCGTCATCAACAGCGGCGTCAAGCGCTACGGCCAGCTTGCCAACAGCCACCTGGCCCCGTTGGAGGCCGCCCCCTTCATCGGCATGGAAAGCGGCGAGGAGATGCTGGCCCTGGTCACCCAGACCAACCAGAGCAAGCTGCGCATCGGCCAGGCCGCCCGCACGCGCCTGGTGCGCAAGGGCCAGCGGCTGGACGCGGCGCACCGCATAGAGCGCGAACTGGCCTGCGTCTCGCAGATCTTCCAGGCCGACTGCGGCCCCGAGGACCCGCTGACGGTGGAGAAGGTGGCGTCCGTCTTCACCGGTCGCGACGTCGCCATCAGCGAGCCCGGTCTGGCCGCCCGCGAATCCATTGACGGCGCCCCCATCCTGGGCGACCTGGAAGCCACCCACCGCCGCGCCTGGGACCGCCTGTGGCGGCGCTGCGACATCCAGGTGAACGGCGCCGACCGCACCCAGATGATCCTGCGGCTGCACATCTTCCACCTGTTGCAGACGCTCTCGCCCAACTCGGTGGACCTGGACGTGGGCGTGCCGGCGCGCGGCTGGCACGGCGAGGCCTATCGCGGCCATGTCTTCTGGGACGAGATGTTCATCCTGCCGTTCCTGAAGTTCCGCCTGCCCGCCATCGGCAAGGCCATGATCCGCTACCGCCACCACCGCCTTGGCGCGGCCCGCAAGGCCGCCCACGCCGCCGGGCTGAAAGGTGCCATGTATCCCTGGCAGTCGGGCTCCGACGGGCGCGAGGAAAGCCAGGTCATGCACCTCAACCCCCGCAGCGGGCGCTGGGTGCCCGACAACACCTGGGTGCAGCGCCACGTGTCGCTGGCGGTCGCCTACGACTGCTGGAAGCACTACACCGCCACGGGCGACAAGGCCTTCCTGGAAAGCCGCGGGGCCGAGTTGATTTTGGAGGTCACCCGCTTCTTCGCCTCGCTGACCCAGTTCAACCCGGCGCGCGAGCGCTACGAGATTCACAACGTCATGGGCCCGGACGAATACCATGACGCCTATCCCGACAGCGACGAGCCGGGGCTGAACAACAATGCCTACACCAACGTCTTCGTCACCTGGCTGATGATGACGGCGCACGAGTTGCTGGAGACCATCGATCCCGAGAGCCGGGCCGAGTTGTGCGCCAAGCTGCAGATCACGCCCGACGAGACCGAACGGTGGCACGACATCAGCCGACGCATGTTCGTGCCCTTCCACGACGGCGACATCATCAGCCAGTTCGAGGGTTACGGCGACCTGAAGGAGTTCGACTGGGAGGGCTACCGCGCCAAGTACGGCGACATCCACCGCCTGGACCGGATTCTGGAAAGCGAGGGCGATTCCGCCAACCGCTACAAGCTGTCCAAGCAGGCCGACGTGCTCATGCTCTTCTATCTGTTCCCGGAACCGGTGCTGAAGGAAATGCTGGAGCACCTGGGCTACGCCTTCACGGCCGACACCTGGCAGAAGAACATCGACTACTACCTGGCCCGCACCAGCCACGGCTCCACCCTGTCATACCTTGTGCATACATGGGTCATGGCGCGCAGTCATCCCGAGCAGGCGTGGGAGCTGTTCAAGACGGCGCTGGAATCCGACATCGAGGACATCCAGGGCGGCACCACGGCGGAAGGCATTCACCTGGGCGCCATGGCGGGCACGGTGGATCTGGTCCAGCGCTGCTTCACCGGCCTGGACGAACGGGGCGGCGCGCTGCACTTCGACCCGGTCATGCCGCACCATCTGAAGGACGTGGCCCTGCGCGTGCGATACCAGGAACGTTGGCTGGACGTGGCCATCCAGGACGACTGCCTGACGCTGACGGCCGCGCCGGACTGGCGCGAGCCCATGCCGATCGTGGTCCGTGGCGCGGAAACGACTCTCAACGCCGGCGAGAGCAAGACGTTCCCCTTGAAGGAGCCGCCGCAACAACTGGCAGGCGGACAAGCCTGAGCAACGGCACGACGCAATACGAAGAAGGAGGAAGATCCCTTGTCGAGACTGGTGGTGGTGTCCAACCGTGTGGCCGTCCCGACCGACGGCCCGGCCAAGGCAGGCGGCCTGGCTGTCGCCCTGCGCGAGGCCCTGCAGGAGAACGGCGGCATCTGGTTCGGCTGGAGCGGCAAGACCTCGCCCAAGCCCCAGGACGAGCCGACCATGACCGAGGTCGAGCCCGTCACCTACGCGACCCTGGACCTGTCGCGGCGCGACCACCAGGAATACTACAACGGGTTTGCCAACCGCACGCTGTGGCCGCTGTTCCACTACCGTCTGGACCTGGCGGACTTCAACCGCCAGGACTATGCCGGCTACCTGCGCGTCAACACCCACTTCGCCGAGCGCCTGCGGCCCCTGATCCGCGAGGACGACGACCTGTGGGTGCACGACTACCACCTGATCCCGTTCGCCAGCGAGTTGCGGCGGCTGGGGGTGGAGAACCGCATCGGCTTCTTCCTGCACACGCCGTTTCCCACCATGGAGGTGCTGCTGGCCCTGCCCAGCCACGACCGGCTGGCGCGGTCCCTTTGCGCCTACGACGTGGTGGGTTTCCAGACCGTCAACGACCTGCGTGCCTTCCACGAATACATCGTGCATGAAGCCGGCGGCGAGATCCTGGGCGACAACATGGTGCGCGCCTTCGGCCGCACGCTGAAGGCCGAGGTCTACCCCATCGGCATCGAGGTGGAGACCATGCAGCGCACGAGCGCCCACGCCATGCAGGAACCCGCCGTGCGCCGGCTGGTCAAGCACATGGCCGAGCGCAGCCTGGTCATCGGCGTCGACCGGCTGGACTATTCCAAGGGCATCCCCGAGCGCTTCCGCAGCTTCGAGCGCTTCCTGGAGAAGTTCCCGACGCATCAGGGCAAGGTGTCGCTCATGCAGATCGCGCCGGTCTCGCGCGGCGAGGTGCCGGAATACAAGAACATCCGCGAGGAACTGGAGGCCCTGGCGGGCCACATCAACGGCGTCTACGGCGAGCTGGACTGGATGCCCATCCGCTACCTCAACAAGGGCTACCCGCGCGACACGCTGACGGGCTTCTACCGCACCTGCCGGGTCGGGCTGGTCACGCCCTTGCGCGACGGCATGAACCTGGTCGCCAAGGAGTACGTCGCCAGCCAGAACCCGCACGAGCCGGGCGTGCTGGTGCTGTCGCGGTTTGCCGGGGCGGCGCGGGAACTGGACGCCGCACTTCAGGTCAATCCCTACGACCAGGACAACGTGGCCGAGGCCCTCAACCGCGCCATCACCATGCCGCTGGAGGAACGGCGCGAGCGTTGGGAATCCATGATGGCGAAGGTCCACGACAGTTCGCTGGACAAGTGGCGCGAGCGCTTCCTGGCCGTCCTGCGCAGCGTGCCACCCGGCGGCTTCGGTCACGGGTGAAGCGGCAAACGGGGCGCGTCGGTCCTTTAGGTATCACCCATCATCCCTGCGAAAGAACACGAAAGCAGGAGTCCACATCCGCTGACGGCCGCCCCTCAACACACATCCCGAACGCCCTCGCCCAGTAACGGATCGAACACCATGACCGCCCACCAGGACGACACGCCGGCCCCGCCGGTCACCGACACCGCCCCGCCGCCCTCGCGGCCGGGGCTCGGGCTGATTGCCGACATCGGCGGCACCAACGCCCGGTTTGCCCTGGTGGACGATTCAGGCGCGACCCTCTCGCCCCGCACGCTGCTGTGCGCCGACTATGACGGACCGGCGGAGGCCGCCGAGGCCTACCTGCGCGAGATCGAGGCGCGCGAGCCCGTCGCCCGCGGCGCCTTCTGTGCCGCCTGCCCGGTGCTGGGCGATCGCGTCAAGTTGACCAACAACTCCTGGGACTTCAGCGTCGACGCCGTGCGCCGGCGCCTGAAGCTGGATCGGCTGGAGGTCGTCAACGATTTCGTCGCCAATGCGCTGGCCGTGCCGCACCTGGGGGCGGACGACCGGGTGCGCGTCGGCGGCGGCCCGGCGGTGGAGCGCCTGCCCGTCGCCGTGCTCGGTCCCGGCACGGGGCTCGGCGTGGCGCTGCTGGTGCCGCTGGGCGGCGGCAAGGTCATGCCGGTCGCGACAGAAGGCGGCCACGTCACCGTGCCCGCCCGCACCCCGCGCGAGGCCGAAGTGCTGGGCGTCCTGCGCCGGCGGTTCGACCACGTCTCGGCGGAACGGGTGATTTCCGGGTCGGGCCTCGTGAACGTCTATCAGGCGGTGTGCGGGCTGGAAGGCGCTGCGCCCGACACCGATGACCCGGCGGAGCTGGGCCGCCGCGCCGCCGCCGGCGAGGACCCGCTGGCGCGCGAGGCGCTGGAGCTGATGTTCGCCATGCTGGGCACGGTGGCCGGCAACCTGGCCCTGTCGTCGGGCGCGCTGGGCGGCGTGGCGGTCATGGGCGGCATCGTGCCGCGCTACCTGGACCTGTTCCAGGCCGGCCCCTTCCGCGAGGCCTTCGAGGCCAAGGGCCGCTTCCGGGCCTACATGCGCGGCATTCCAGTGGACGTGGTGACCCACCCCTATCCCGCCTTTGTCGGACTGGCGGGGCTGGTGCGCGGCTGAGACGGCGGAAAGGAGTGGGCGCTTCCCGAAAGGTGGAAACCAGGAACAAACATGGGGATTTGTCCGTTCCCTCGGCACAAAACAAGCGAAGACGATCGGAGACCGTCCCCATGCCGCAGTCCTTCACCGCCGTCACCTGTCCAGAATGCCGCACGGGACAGGAGATTCCCTTGGCGACACCGACGCGTTGTATCTGCTGCGGCGCCGAGATCGACGCGATGCCGGGGAAATACATGACCGTCATTCCCAACCCGGCGGCAAGCCCCCGGCCCGGCGGACACGGCATGCAGGGCCCGGCGGGCACCCCATAGACGGAAGGAAACGCGGCCCTCGGTTCAGGACGGCAGGGGCACCGGCACCGGGCGGGCGTCCGGCCGCACGGGCCAGTGAACATCCAGCGCGCACTCGGCCACCTTCGGATTCAGCATGTCGCGCAGATAGGCGACCACGCCCGGCCGGTGGGCGATTCCAATGGGTGCCCAGGTGACGCGCAGGTCGTCCCCCTGGGCCGCCGCCAGCGCCGGGTCGTCGCGCAGGAGGCCGACCGCCGCCGCCAGGTCGCATGTCTGCCCCACATAGAGGCACCGGCCCGCCGGTTCGTCGGCGTCGGCCCGGGCGGCGTTCCAGACCACGACCACGCCCGGAACGTCCGACAACCCCTCCCGCATCGGATCGATGGACGCCAGCGGCGGATAGGTGAAATCCACCCTGGACCGGCGCCACATGAGCGGCGCCCCGGGCGGACGGGCATGGGCCGTGGCGGAGCTGGAGATCCCGTGGATGGACATGCCGTGGTGAGCCTTTCCCCGGAGCGGCTGGTTTTTCGGTTGTTATCCCGTCATTATCCCCCAGCACGCAGCCGGGACAACCTCGCTGGACGTCATGGATTTCGTGAACTTTCGGGATAGCACCAATGTCTGAAGACCTGGACGACGCCCGCCGCATCATCGCGCTTCTCGGCCTGGAGCCCCACCCCGAGGAAGGCGGCTTTTTCGTCGAGACGTGGCGCAGCGAGCGCCAGGTTTCCGCCGAGGCGCTGGGCGGCATCTACGACGGGCCGCGGTCGGTGGGCACCGCCATCTACTACCTGCTGACGCCCGACACCTTTTCAGCCCTGCACCGTCTGAAAAGCGAAGAGGTCTTCCACTTCTACATGGGCGACCCGGTGGAGATGCTGCACCTCTACCCCGACGGCCGCGCCGAAAGTGTGATGCTGGGCCAGGACATCGTCAACGGCCAGTCGCCCCAGGTCGTCGTCCCGGCCGGCGTCTGGCAGGGCGCGCGCCTGGCCGAGGGCGGACGGGTGGCGCTGCTGGGATGCACGGTGGCACCGGGATTCGAATTCGCCGACTACGAACACGGCCGGCGGACGGAGCTTCTGGACGGCTGGGCCGCCGCCGCTCCGCTCATCGAGGCATTGACCACCGAATAACGGGATACGGGAGCCGGCGCCATGCTCGCCTACGACATGCCGCTCTATCGTCCGCCGTCCGAGGGCGACAACCTGATCGTCCAGGCGACGCTGGGATGTTCGTTCAACCGCTGCGGCTTCTGCTCCATGTACCGCAGCAAGACCTTCAGCGTCCGTCCGCTGGACGAGGTCGAGCGCGATGTGGCGCGGGCGGCGGCCGTGTGGCCGGAGGCACATCGGGTCTTCCTGGCCGACGGCGACGCCATGACGCTGCCGGCCGACCGCCTGCACGCCATCCTGGACATCCTGCACGCCCACCTGCCCCGGCTTGCCCGCGTGTCGGCCTACGCGACACCGGCCAACATCCTGAAAAAGACGCCGGAGGAGCTTGAGTCCCTGCGGGCGCGCAAGCTGTCGCTGGTCTACATCGGGGTGGAGTCGGGCGATGCCGACATGCTCAAGCGCATCACCAAGGGCGCCAGTCCGCGCGGCATCGCCACGGCCCTGAACAAGGCGCGCGACTGCGGCATCAAGACGTCCGCCACCGTCATCCTGGGGCTGGGCGGGCGCACCCACTGGCGCCAGCACATCGAGGGCACGGCCGAGGTCATCAACCAGGCGCCGCCCAACTTCCTGTCGACCCTGCAACTGTACCTGGAGCCCGAGCGCCGGGCCGACTTCCTGGACACCTTCGCCAAACAGGGTGACGCTTTCGTGCCCCAGGACGATCTGGCCGTGCTGGACGAACTGGAGACCCTGCTGCGCCTGCTGGACCCGCCGCGGCCGGTGATCTTCCGCTCCAACCACGCCAGCAACGCGCTGCCCCTGGCCGGCACCCTGCCGAAGGACTCGCCGCGCCTGGCCGACACCGTGAAGGCCGCACGCGCCGGGCTGGTAGGCATGCGGCCTGCCCATCGTCGTAGCCTGTAGCACATAACCAACGTCCAGGTACGCCCCCTCACGCCGCAGGGCTATAGTGACGGTTGAATGACACGGGCGAAACGCACGTCCGGTCCGTCACAAGGGGGAGTACGATGAGCTTCAAGTCCAAGGTTCTGGCCGTGCTGGCGGCAATCCTGCTGATGGCCGGCGCGGCGGGGGCCGCCGTCCTGTGGACCGTGTCCGCGCAGCGCCCGGCGCTGAACGACCTCGACCACAAGGCCCACCACCTGGCGGAAACGGTGACACCGCTGGTGCACGCGGTGGACCGGGTGCTCATCGACATTCCCCAGGTGCAGCAGTGGCTGACCGATGTGGCCGCCACCGGCAACCGCGAGGGCTACGCCGAGGCGGACACGCACCTTGAGGACGCGCGCCAACAGGCCGCCCGCGGCATTGATCTGGCGCGGGGCGGCGACATGCCCGCCGTCGCGGCGGCACTGGAAGACGTGCAGGCCAGGCTCACGCCCTGGTACGAGGCCGGCCGCGCCATGGCCGAGGCCTATGCGTCCGAGGGCCGCGAGGCCGGCAACGCCCGGATGGCGGCCTTCGACGAGGAGGCCGAGGCCATGAACGCCGCTCTCGCCACCGCCGCCGCCCGCGCCGCCGAGGTCCAGGCGGAGGCCCTGGCCGCCGCCACAAGGGATGCCCGCGCCGCCGATGCCGCCGCCCAGCAACTCACCACCCTGGTCATCGTGCTGACCGTCGTCGGCGCCGCCGTGGCACTCATCGGCGGCACGATCCTGGTGCGGCTGGTCAACGGCGTCGTGTCGGGGCTGGAGCATGATGTGGCCGTGGTCTCCGCCAAGGGGTCGGAGCCCCTGCGCCTGACCGCCGGCCGGAAGGACGAGTTCGGCCGGATCGGCGCGCGGCTGGAGGAATTCCGCGACGCCCTGGTGCATGCCGCCGAGGTGGAGCGGGACCAGGCCGCCCGGGCCGCCCGCGCCGAGGACGACCGCCGCGCCCTGCTCGACCGTCTGGCCGACGAACTTCGCGAGGGCGTCCAGGCGGTGGTGAACGGCATCACCTCGGCCGTCGGGGAGATGCACGCCACCGCAGAGGCCATGTCCGACACCGCCAGCGAGACCAGCGACCAGGCGGGCATGGTCACCGCCGCCGCCGAACAGGCCGCCGCCAACGTCCACACCGTCGCGGCGGCGGCCGAGGAACTGTCGTCCTCCATCGCCGAGATCAGCCGGCAGGTGGAGGAAAGCTCGGACATCTCGCGCGATGCCGTCGACAAGGCGGCCCGCGCCAGCGACATCATGAACAGCCTGTCCACCGCCGCCGACCGCATCGGCGAAGTGGTCGCCATGATCACCGACATCGCCGAGCAGACCAACCTGCTGGCGCTCAATGCCACCATCGAGGCCGCCCGCGCCGGCGAGGCGGGCAAGGGCTTCGCCGTGGTGGCGAACGAAGTGAAGAACCTCGCCAACCAGACCAGCAGGGCGACGGAGGAAATCGCCAGCCAGATCGGTGGGGTGCAGTCGGCAACCGAAGAGGCCGTGGCCGCCATCGGCGAGATCACCACCACCATCGACCGCATCAGCACGATCACCCACCAGGTGGCCGACTCCATGGACCAGCAGGACAAGGCGACGCAGGAAATCGCCCGCAACGTCGCCGAGGTCTCAAGCGGCACCCAGCAGGTGACCGACACCATCGGCACGGTGAACATGAACGCGCAGGAAACCGGTCAGGCCGCGCAGCAGGTGCTTGCCAGTTCCGACAGCCTGGCGCGGCAGGCTGACCTTCTGAACAGCCGGGTGGCGGAGGTGGTCGACCACATCCGGGCCGCTTGACCGGCAACGGCATGGCCCGCCCCACCCGCAGGCGTTGCGCCGCAGGCTCCGGCACGCCATCTTCCGGGGCAGCCATCCACGACACGGAGCCCCGCATGTCCGCCTTCTGGGACGACAAGTTCGCCGGCCACACCCACGCCTACGGCACGGAGCCCAACGCCTTCCTGGTCTCGCAGCGCCACCGGCTGGAGCGCGGGATGGAGGTGCTGTCGGTGGCCGACGGCGAGGGCCGCAACGGCGTATGGCTGGCCCAGCAGGGCATGCGGGTGACCACCGTCGACGGCTCGGCCGTCGGCGTGCAGAAGGCGCTGAAGCTGGCACTCGACCGGCGCGTGAACATCCGCGCCCAGGTGGCCGACCTGACGGACTGGCACTGGCCGGTGGCGACGTTCGATGCCGTGGTGGCCATGTTCATCCACTTCGCGCCGGAGCTTCGCCGCGACATGCACCATGCCATGTTCGCCGCCCTCAAGCCCGGCGGCCTGCTTATCATGGAGGGCTTTCATCCCGCCCAGCGCGACCTGGGCCTGACCAGCGGCGGCCCGCCGGTGCGCGAGATGCTGTTCGACGCCGAAACGCTGGCCGCCGACTTCCAGGGCATGGACATCCTGGAGCTTGAGGAAGCCGCCCCGGTGCTGGACGAGGGCCCGCTGCACCAGGGCGAGGCGCGGACCACCCGGCTGGTGGCGCGGCGGCCGGAATAGGGGGCCGCGGCGTCAGTCGCCGGCCATTTCCGCCAGCTCGGGGCGCGAATAGGGCACGACGACCCGGCCATCGGCGTCGACGCTGATGTCGTCGGCGGGAACGATCAACCTGTTCCGCCCTGGCGGGACCCAGTCACCCTTCAATGCCAGCGACAGGCGCGGGTTGCCGTCGGCATCGCCGACCACGTCGTCCAGATCACCCACGGCCTCGCCGTCAGCGGTGTGAACCGGCCGGCCCACGAGGTCGCCCAGGCGCGCCGACCCGCCGCCCTGGGCGGCGATCATGCGGTCAACGAAACGGTCGGTGGCCGCGTTGACCTCCTCCACCTCCTCTGCGGTCACGCCGGGCGCGCCGGAGCCAGAGCGAGGCGCCGTGGCGGCCTGCTCGGCCTTGGGGACGGGGTTCTGCACGGTGTCGGCCCGGGGCCCGGCCGTCGGCTCCTGCGCCTGCTCGGCGGCGGACTGGCCCATCCAGCTTTCGTTCGGTTTCGTGTCCTTGGGAGCTTCCGCGGCCTCCACCAGTCCGGCGAAGGCGATGAGCGGAACGGCGAGCGCGATGGTGCGGCGGAACGGGGTCCTCATGGGCGTCTCCCTTGGCGCGTCGGGCCGTCCTTTCAACGGCTCTTGGATCGTTATCAACGCACCACGCCCGCCAGGGATCATTCACCGCCCGCCGGACGCGGCCCTACAGCGGCGGCAGCTCCTGGATCTCCAGCGCCCGCGCCGCGGCGGGCCGATCCTGCACCCGGCGCACCAGCGCCAGATACGCCGGATAGGCCGCCGGGTCGTGGTCCATGCGGGCCGCCCAGCGCAGGAAGACCGTCAGGTGCGCGTCCACCACCGAGAAATCGCCCAGCGCAAACCCTTTCTCG
The DNA here is from genome assembly GCF_044803115.1 of Caenispirillum salinarum. Taxonomy (GTDB): domain Bacteria; phylum Pseudomonadota; class Alphaproteobacteria; order Rhodospirillales; family Rhodospirillaceae; genus Caenispirillum; species Caenispirillum salinarum_A. The sequence goes on from NZ_CP085224.1 coordinate 4,764,821, forward strand.
GGCAGGCGGCCGTCGATTTCGCGCATCAGGGTGTCGTAGCGCTGCCGCGCCGCCGCCTGCATGGGCTCCTTCGCCTGCCCCTCGCCCAGGAACCGCTCGGGCCGGAAGAAGGTGGCGAAGGTGACGTGAACGGTGGACGCCAGCCAGTTCATCCACTCATGCGCCCGCGCGCGCCCCAGCGGATCGGTCGGGATCAGCCTGGCCTCGGGGTGTGCGTCCGCCAGGTAGCACATGATGGCATGGGTCTCGGTCAGCACCTGCCCGTCGTCGAGTTCCAGCACCGGCACCCGGCGGCGCGGGTTGATGGCACCGAAAGCGTCGGTCATGTGCTCCCCCTTGGCCAGGGTGATGCGCACGGGCTCGTAGGCCGCTCCCGTTTCCTCGATGACGATGTGGGGCGCAAGCGCGCAGGAGCCGGGGGAATAGTAGAGACGCATGGGCGGAACCCCTCCTTCAGGACAATCCGCCGCCAGAATACCCGACCGATCGGTTCAGGTTAAGGGCCGCTCCGCGGGTCGTCGCCGGCACCGGACGCCGCCTTGCGCGGGGCCCGCGCCTCGTCGCCCGCGCGCGGGGGCATCTCGGCGCGGCGGCGTCCGGGCTCCACCACCACGTTGGCGGGCTCCTCCGGTGCTTCAGGCGCCGCTTCCGCTTCCACGGCCGCGTCGGCGTCCTCGGGCGTCTCGGCCTCGACCAGGTGCGTCTCGTGCGCGGACTGCGCCCGACGGCGCACCGACTCGACCGCCTCGCGATCGATGAGGCCAAGCCCGCAGGCGTGTTCGGCCATGGCCGTGCTGTCGGACGCCAGCAGCAGGCTGGAGCCCTTCTTCACCGCTTCTTCCGCCATGGCCTCGATCTCGCTGACCCGGCCCTCGTCCTTGGAGACGTTGCGGATGTAGACCGCCAGAATGCGGTCGCAGTGGTCGTGGATGACCTGGCGATAGACCTCGGGGTCGTGCTGGCCGCTGTCGCCGATCAGGATCACCGGCAGGTCGTCGTAGAGTTCCAGCATGCGGTCGATGAGCTGGCGCTTGTGGTCGACGGCCTTGCGCGGCAGCGGACTGCTCCACCGCAGGCCCCACTCGCGCAGGAACAGGATCGGCCCGACCGGAATGCCGCGCGACTGGAAGAAGGTGTCCAGCATGTCGTAGATGCCCCACGGCCCGCGTGAGACATAGAGCATGGGGTTCCTTTCGTCCCCGCCCACCCCGTCGTGCAGCGCACGATAAAAGACGGAGACGCCGGGAAAGGCCGTGCGGCTGTCCGCGTCGGCGACGAACAGCCGCCACAGCATGCCCAGGCGGTTGGCGACGCCCGTGTACATGATGGTGTCGTCGATGTCGCTGATGACCACGTAGCGGCAGTGGTCGGGCGGGATGAAGACCTGTGCCTCGGCCTCCACCGGCTCTGGCTCCTCCAGGGTCAGGCGCACCGCGTGCCATTCGCGGCCGTCCTCCACCGGCTCGGCGAGGCGCAGGTGGATGCGGAAATACCCGTCGCGGTCGGTCTCCACCTCCTGCGAGGCGCCCTTGAAGCAAGCCGCGATCTTTGCGCCCTTGATTCCCCGGCGGGAGATGCGGCGGCCGATGTCGCGCAGGTGGCGGCGCATCGATTCGTCATCGGCGCCGGAGCCCCGCCCGCTCTGGCGGAAGACCCGGCCGATCAGAAAGATTTCCGTGCGTGACCCATAGCCACGGTACGGCTGCACCACCACGCCGCCCTTGCCGGCGGAATGGCGCACGGGCCGCGCCGCCAGACGAACGGCGGAATAGGTGGCTTTCCTCAGGCGATGGAACAGGCCGGAGCCGGGCATGGGGCGCGTCCTTCCGATGATACGGGTCCTTGCCGTATCAACGAGTGGGATCACCCCTCGTTTCGCGCCGCCCTAATATGCGTAGGCCGCCCACAGCGGTTCCAGGCTGCCGTTCCACTGCTTCTCGTAGGCGTCGAGAAGCTCGTCGGCCGGCGTCTTGCCGCTTTCGGCGATGCGCTGGAGGGGCTCCAGGAAGCCGCTTTCGTCGGCGCCGTCGGCCGACAGGATGGAGCGGCGGCCAAGCCCGTCGCGGCAGATGCGCAGGGCTTCCAGCGCCAGGTCCTGCACCGTGCCGTCGCGGAAGGGAGTCCGCAGGGCGGTCCTGGGCACGGCGGCGTGCAGCGCGGCGCGCTCCTCGGCCGTCCAGTCCTTCACCAGGTCCCAGGCGGCATCCAGCGATTGGGTGTCGTAAAGAAGCCCGGCCCAGAAGGCCGGCAGGGCGCACAGCCGGCTCCACGGGCCGCCGTCGGCGCCGCGCATCTCCATGTACTTCTTCATGCGCACGTCGGGGAAGGCGGTGGAGGCGTGGTCGGCCCAGTCGCCCATGGTGGGCGTTTCGCCGGGCAACTCGGGCAGCTTGCCCTCCATGAAGTCGCGGAAGGAGCGGCCGGCCAGATCCACGAACTTGCCGTCGCGCATGACGAAATACATGGGCACGTCCAGCAGATAGTCGACATAGCGCTCGAAGCCAAAGCCGTCCTCGAAGGCGAACTCGGGGAAGCCGGAACGCTGATAGTCCGTGTCCGTCCAGATGTGGGCGCGGTAGCTGCGGTAGCCGTTGGGCCGTCCCTCGGTGAACGGGGAATTCGCCCACAGCGCCGTCGCCACGGGCTGCAACGCGCTGGCGACGCGGAACTTCTTCACCATGTCCGATTCGCTGGCGAAATCCATATTCACCTGCACGGTGCAGGTGCGCAGCATCATGTCGAGCCCCAGGGTGCCGACGCGCGGCATGTGGGCCTTCATGATCGCGTAGCGGCCCTTGGGCATCCAGTGCATATGGTCGCGCGTCCAGGTAGGCGCGAATCCCAGCCCGATGAGCCCCACACCCAGGCTTTCGGCCACCTCGCGCACCTGGCGGCGATGGGTGGTGACCTCGGTGCAGGTCTCGTGAACGGTGCGTAGCGGCGCGCCGGAAAGCTCAAGCTGCCCGCCCGGCTCCAGGCTGATGGAGCTGCCGTCGGGGCGCGTCATGGCGATGACGTTCTCGCCCTCGGTCACCGGCGCCCAACCGTAGGCCTCCAGGCCCTTCAGCATGTCGCGGATGCCCGGCCCGCCGCCCGTGTCGGCGTAGGGCAGCGGGGCCTTGTCCGACAGGCGATAGCAGAACTTCTCGTGCTCGGTGCCCAGGCGCCAGTCCTCGGCCGGCCTGCAGCCGCTCTCCAGCCAGGCCACCAGGTCGTCGCGGCCGGTGACGGGTTGCAGGTTCGGCTTGGAGGGTCCGGACATGGACGATGGCTCCGCTGGGAATGCTTGAAGATGAAAGGAACGCGACACAGCCGCCCGGCGCTTCAGCGGAAGGCGGGGCCGCCGGACTGCCAGTCGCCGCGCACCGCCTGCCAGACGGTCAACGCGGCAAGCGCGGCCGTCTCGGCGCGCAGAATTCGCGGGCCGAGGCCGACCGGAACAACAAAGTCCAGGCGTCGCAAATGGTCAAGTTCCGATTGGGCGAAACCACCCTCCGGCCCGATCAGGAAAGCCGCAATGGCCCCACCGGACCCCGCCGCCACGTCGGGGAGCGGAGTGCCACGCCCCGTCTCGTCGGCGATGAACAGCGGTCGCCCCGGCGCGCGCTCCGACCAGCCCGCCAGAAGGTCGGGCAGGCTGACGGGCTCCGCCACCTCGGGCACGGTCAGCCGCTCGCACTGTTCGGCGGCTTCGATGGCGTTGGCGCGGGCGCGCTCGGCGTTGAAGCGCGCGGCATTGGTGCGCGCGGTCATCACCGGCTGAAGGCGCGAGACGCCCAGTTCCACGGCCTTCTGCACCACCATGTCGGTGGCGTCCTTCTTCAACGGTGCAAAGCACAGCCAGGCATCGGGCCCGGTCGCCTGAGGCCGCATCCGCCCGGCCACCGTCAGTGTCGCGGCCTTTTTGGACACGCGCGCGATCTCGGCCCGCCATTCGCCGTCGCGGCCGTTGAACAGCGCCACCGCCTCGCCTTCCTTCGCGCGCATCACCGTGCCCAGGTAGTGCGCCTGGGCCTGGGGAAGGTCGACGGCGGCCCCTTCGGCCAGGTCCGCCTCCACGAACAGGCGATAGCGCGGGCGGACAAGCGTCTCGGACATGGAAGCGGGCACCTCTTTCGGCGTGGTCGCGACTCCGCCGGCTTGAGCGACGGGCGGTCCTTGTATATGAATCGGGCCATGGCGAATAGCAAACTTCTCGTCGGCGACATGCCCGTGGACGGCTGGGTGGACCGGTTCGCACCCGCGCGCCTGCGCCCCTACCTCAAGCTGATGCGGCTCGACCGCCCCATCGGCACCTGGCTCCTGCTGCTGCCTTGCTGGTGGAGCATCGCCATGGCGTCGCCCGGGGGCTGGCCCGAGTGGGGGCTGATGGCGCTGTTCGGCGTCGGCGCCATCGTCATGCGCGGGGCCGGCTGCACCGTCAACGACCTGGCGGACCGCAACTTCGACGGCAAGGTGGAGCGCACCGCCGCCCGCCCCATCCCCTCGGGCGCCGTCACAGTGTTCGGCGCGCTCGCCTTCCTGGGACTGGAGCTGCTGATCGGCCTGCTGGTGCTGATCCAGTTGAACACCTTCACCATCATGCTCGGCGTGGCATCGCTGGCGCTGGTGGGCACCTACCCATTCATGAAGCGCATCACCTACTGGCCGCAGGCGTGGCTGGGGCTGACCTTCAACTTCGGCGCGCTCATGGGATGGGCCGCCGTGCAGGGCGAGTTGCATCCCGCCGCCGTGGTCATGTACATCGCCGGCCTGTTCTGGACGCTCGGCTACGACACCATCTATGCCCACCAGGACAAGGAGGACGACATCATCATCGGCGTGAAGTCCGCCGCGCTGAAGCTGGGCGAGCGCACGGTCCCGTTCCTCTTCCTCACCTACGCGGTAACGTCGACCCTGCTGATCCTGGCCGGCTGGCTTGCGGGGCAGGGATGGCCGTTCTATCCGCTGGCGCTGCTGGCCTGCGGCCAACTGCTGTGGCAGGCGGTGGACGTGGATATCCACAACGGCCCCGACTGCCTGCGCAAGTTCAAGTCCAACCGCTACTTCGGCTGGATGTTCCTGGCGGCGATCATCGTCGGCCAGGCCACCGGCGCCGGTCCGGCGTGACCTGCGCGGCCGCCCGCAGCCACGACACCTTCATCCGGGAGCAGACGGCGCTCTCGCGCCCGCCGCTGGTGCCCGAGGTGCGGCTCTACCTGGCGACCGAAGTCACGCCGCTGTGGCAGGCGACGCAGCACCAGCTCGAGTCGCTGGACGTGCCGCCGCCCTACTGGGCCTTCGCCTGGCCCGGCGGGCAGGCCGCCGCGCGCTACCTGCTCGATAACCCCCACATCGTGCGGAACCGCCGCGTGCTGGACTTCGCCGCCGGCAGCGGGCTCATCGGCATCGCCTGCGCACTGGCCGGCGCGGCCACCGTGGAGGCCGTCGACATCGACCCCGTCGCCCGCCGCGCCATGGCGCTTAACGCCGAGGCCAACGGCGTGCGGCTGACGGTGCGCGAGGACGACGTGCTGGAGACGCGCCCCACCGCCGCCGGCCTGTGGGACGTCATCGTCGCCGGCGACGTCTGCTACGAGAAACCCATGGCGGAAAAGGTGCTCGCCTGGCTGCGCGCGCGGGCGGCCGACGGTGCGACGGTCATCATGGCCGACCCCGGCCGCGCCTACCGACCGTCTTCGGGGCTGGAAACGCTGGCGGAAATGATCGTTCCCACCGACACCGACCTGGAAGACCGGGACCGGCGGGCGACGGCGGTGTATCGGGTGCTGGCGGAGGAGTGAGCGGCCGGCGTCGCTCGGGCTGCCGCCCAGACCCGCCCGGATGGTCAGCACCATGTTCGGAGTCCTGCTTTCGCAGGAAAGACGGGTAATTTCTTTCTTTAAAACAATAACTTAAAAAACCCGCCTCCCCTGCGAAAGCGGGGGCCCGCACACTCCGTCAGCCGCCCTTGCGGCACCTCTGGTGGCAACCCGCCAATTTCCTGACAGCCTCGAAAGCAGGGGGTCCACCTCCGGCGCAAACCAGCTACTCGATCCGGTGCGGAATTTCCGGGCATGTCTCGGGGGCGAAGTTGGTCTCGCCGCGGTGGCGGTGGTGGGCCTCCAGGGCCCAGCGGACCGAGGGGAAGGCCAGGTCGGACCAGGGAATGTCCGCCCAGTCCACCAGGGCGACCTCCTGGCTTTCGTAGCCGGCCCCGTGGGCGGGGCCGGTCATTTCGGCGCGGTAGATCAGGTGGACCTGGTTGATGTGGTGCAGGCTGTAGACGCCCAGCAGCGCGCCCACCTCCACCTCGGCCTGGGCTTCCTCCATCACCTCGCGGGCGGCGCCGGCCTCGGCGCTTTCGTTCAGTTCCATGAAGCCGGCCGGGATAGTCCAGAAACCCTTGCGCGGCTCGATGGCGCGGCGGGCGAGCAGGTACTTGTCGCCCCAGGTGACCACGGCGCCGACGATGATCTTGGGATTCTCGTAGTTGATGAACCCGCAGTCGTCGCACACCATCCGCGGCCGCTCGTCGCCTTCGGGCACGCGCTCCACCACGGGGCCGCGCGGGGCCTCGGTGACGTCATCCATGGAAGAAGTCCGCATCCTGTCGGTCATGCCGGATAATGTGCGGCCTTCAGCCATGCCAGACAAGCCCGCTGGTCCTTTTGAGTGCCGCTTTGCGGCACCAGGCGTTCAGGCGGCACGCAGCCTCGCGCGCCTGACCGGCGCGGGGTCGCACTTGCGACCCTGTTCGCGGGACTCGTCCACGGGCGTGGCCGAGACCCGCTCTAAAGCCAGTCCTGGAGGATCGGGATCAGCGGAATGTCGGCCGGCGGCATGGGATAGTCGCGCAAGGCGTTGGCGCGCACCCAGGCCAGCTTCTGCCCCTCGCGCGGCTCGGGCCGGCCTTTCCACTGGCGGCAGACATAAAGCGGCATAAGCAGGTGGAAATCGGCGTAGCCGTGGCTGGCGAAGGTCAGCGGCGCGAGGCAGCTTCCCGTCACGTCGATGCCCAGTTCCTCGTCCAGTTCACGGATCAGGGCGCGTTCCGGCGTCTCGCCGGGGTCGACCTTGCCGCCGGGGAATTCCCACAGCCCGGCCATGCTCTTGCCCGCCGGCCGCTGGGCCAGAAGGATGCGGTTGTCGGCATCCACCAGGGCGACCGCAGCCACCAGCACGGTCTTGAGCCGCACCCGGCGCGCGGCGTCGAAGGTTTCCGCGGTGATCTCCGCCAGCCGCACCACGCACGGCCCACCGCGCGCCGGGGACGGGCGCTCCTCCGTCCCCAGAAGGCGGAAGCCGGCGCGCTCCAGCACGCGCAGCGAGGCCGCGTTGTCCGCAAGCGCGGTGGCGGTGACGCGCGCGAGCTTCAGGTCGTCGAAGGCATAGGCCAGCACGGCGGCCAGCGCCTCTCCGGCGTAGCCCCGGTTCCAGGCGGATTCGGCCATCCAGTAGCCGGCCTCGGCGGTGCCGGCGGCCGGATCGACGCGCAAAAGCCCGCAGGCGCCGATAAGCGTACCGTCCTCCAGCCGCTCAACGGCGCAGACGACGCCCCTGCCCGCGGTGCGGTCGTCGACGACCTCGCGCAGGAAGACGATTTCGGCGCCTTCGGGCAGGGGGTGGGGGATGTCGATGGTGCGGGTCGCCACCGCCGGGCTGGAGACGCAGGTCCGCACCGCCGGCGCGTCCTCCAGCCGCAGGGGGCGCAGGCGCAGGCGGGCGGTGGTCAGCGGGAACACCGACCAGCAGCCGCCGTCCGCGTCGTCTCCCAGGCCGGGGAGGCTGCTCATGAGCGATAGGACCCGTTGATGTCGATGTAGCCGTGGGTCAGGTCGCAGGTCCACACGGTGGCCTTGCCCTTGCCGATGTTCAGGTCGACTTCGATGAGGATGTCTGTGCCCTTCATGTGGGCGGCCACCGGCGCCTCGTCATAGCCCTCCACGGCGCGGCCCTTGGCAGCGATGGTCACCCCGCCGACGGAGATCGCCAGCTTGTCGCGGTCGGCCTTCTCGCCGGCCTTGCCGATGGCGGCGACGATGCGGCCCCAGTTGGCGTCCTCGCCGGCAATGGCCGTCTTGACCAGCGGCGAGTTGGCGATGGAGAGCCCGACACGCTTGGCCGCCTTGTTGCCGTCCGCCCCCGTGACGCGGATTTCCACGAACTTCGATGCACCCTCGCCGTCGCGCACCACCTGGTGTGACAGGTCGCGCAGCAGGTCCTCAAGTGCGGCCTTGAAGCCCTTCAGGCGCTTGTCGTCGGCGTCCTTCACCGGCTTGTTGCCGGCCGAGCCCGTGGCGAACAGCATCAGCGTGTCGGAGGTGGAGGTGTCGCTGTCCACAGTGATGCAGTTGAAGGTCTTGTCGGTGGCCTTGCGCAGCACCGCCGTCAGGGCATCGGGCCCGATGGCGGCGTCGGTGACCACGTAGGACAGCATGGTCGCCATGTCCGGCGCGATCATGCCCGAACCCTTGGCGATGCCGTTCAGCGTGACCGTCACGCCGTCGATCTCGGCGGTGCGGGTCGCACCCTTGGGGAAGGTGTCGGTGGTCATGATGGCCGCCGCCGCGCGCTTCCAGTCGCGGCCGGCCTCACCCTCGGTCATGGCCTTGGCGAACACCGTTTCCAGGTTCTTCGTGATCCGCTCGTCCGGCAGATCCTCGCCGATGGTGCCGGTGGAGGAAACGAACACGTGGCTGGGATCGCAGCCGATGACCTCGGCCGCCTTCTTCACCGTGCGCTCCACCGACTCCATGCCCGCCGCGCCGGTGAAGGCATTGGCGTTGCCGGCATTGACCAGCACGGCGCGGGCGCGGTGCTTGCCGTCCTCCAGCGCCTGACGGCACCAGTCCACGGGCGCCGAGGGGCACTTCGAGCGCGTGAACACGCCCGCCGCCGTGGTGCCCGCCGGCAGGACCATCAGCAGCAGGTCGTCGCGGTCGGCGTAGCGGATGCCGCAGGCGTGTGCGGCGAAGGACACGCCGGTCATGGCCGGCATGGTGGGGAACTGGGCGGGAGCAAGGGGAGAAACGGGCACCTTCATGATCGACACGGGGCTCGCTGAACGGGGTTGGGAACGGGCCGGACGGCGCGGCGGCGGCTCCTGAACCAGAAGCCGCCGCCGGTCTTGCGTCCGCGTGGCGCGCAGTATGCCGTTACTCGGCGGTGCTGTCGCCCTCGGTCTTGCCGGTGGGGCCGTAGATCTCGACCTCGGTGCCCTCGCGCAGGGCCTGGACCTTCTCGGCCACCACCTTCTGGGCAAGCTGCTGGCGCAACTGGCCTTCCACCTGCTCCAGCGGCGGCGCCTCGGCGGTGCGGCGGTCTTCGACCTTGATGACGTGCCAGCCGAACTGGGTCTGCACCGGGCTCTCGCTCACGGCACCCGGCTCCATGGCGAAGGCGGCGGCGGCGAAGGGCTCGACCATGTCGCCCTTCTTGAACCACCCCAGTTCACCGCCCTTGGGACCCGACGGGCCGGTGGATTCCTGTTTCGCCAGTTCGGCGAAGTCGGCACCGCCTTCCAGCTTGTCGATAAGCTCCTGCGCCTTCTCCTCGGTCTCGACAAGAATGTGGCGGGCATTCACCTCGGGCTCTTCCGGGGTCTGCTGCTTGAACTGCTCGTAGGCTTCCTGAATGCGCGCGTCCGTCAGTTCGTCATCGATCATCTGCTCCAGGTAGACCTGCTGGACGATGCGGCTCTTGGCCTCGTCCAGGCGCTTCTGGACTTCTTCGCTGTCGGCGAGGCCGGCATCGCGGCCCGCCTGGGTCAGCAGCATGCTGTCGATGGCGCGCTCCACCAGCGGCTGAAAGACCGCCTCCATGGGCATCATGGCGACCTGCGGCACCTGCTCGGCCATGCTCTGCTTGATGGACTGCAGTTCCGAGCGGCGGATTTCCTGGTCGCCGACGCGGGCCACGACCGGGTCCTCGTCCTGGGCGAAGGACGGCGCCGGCGCGGCGATGACGGCCGGCAGGGCGACGGCGGTGGCGAACAGGGCGGCGCGCAGGGACTTGAATACCATGGACGGGCTCCTTCGGGGCCTTGGGTGATAAAGTGGCTTTCGTTTATGCAACGCCGGAGGCGGCGCAAGGCGGCACAAAGACCGCCACAGCTTTCCGGCGAAATTAAGGGTGGACAGATCACCACATCGGACGCCCGCCCGCAAGGTCCGCCCCGGCATGGGCCGCCGCATCCCGCCCGCGTTGACACAGAAGCGGGGCCGCTCTATGTGTTTCACCGTCCGGAAAGGCGTCCGCCTCTCTTCTACAGTCTACGTCCGAGGTAACCATCCCCATGATCGGCGCCATCGCCCGGCGGATCTTCGGCACCGCGAACGACCGCATCGTCAAGTCTCTGCGCAAGACCGTCGACCAGATCAACGCGCTCGAAGCCGACTTCGAACAGCTCTCCGACGACGCCCTGCGTGGCAAGACCGCCGAGTTCCGTGAGAAGCTGGCCGGCGGCGCCACACTGGACGATATTCTGCCCGAAGCCTTCGCCGTGGTGCGCGAGGGCGCCAAGCGCAGCCTCGGCATGCGCCACTTCGACGTGCAGCTCATCGGCGGCATCGTCATGCACCAGGGCCGCATCGCCGAGATGAAGACCGGCGAGGGCAAGACCCTTGTCGCGACTCTGCCGGTCTACCTCAACGCCCTGTCCGGCGAGGGCGTGCACGTGGTGACGGTGAACGACTACCTGGCCCGCCGCGACGCCAACTGGATGGGCCAGGTCTACCGCTTCCTGGGCCTGAGCGTTGACTGCATCGTCCACGAGATGTCGGACGCCGAGCGCCGCGCGGCCTATGCCTGCGACGTCACCTACGGCACCAACAACGAGCTGGGCTTCGACTACCTGCGCGACAACATGAAGTTCCGCCTGGAGGACATGGTCCAGCGGCCCTTCAATTTCGCCATCGTGGACGAGGTCGACTCGATTCTCATCGACGAGGCGCGCACCCCGCTCATCATCTCCGGTCCGGCGGAAGACGGTTCGGCCATGTACACGGCCGTCAACGCGCTGATCCCGAGCCTCACGGAAGAGGACTACGAGAAGGACGAGAAAGCCCGCGCCATCACCTTCACCGAGCAGGGCACTGAGCACATGGAGCAGTTGCTCCGCGAGGCCGGGCTGCTGGAAGAAGGCGGGCTGTTCGACATCGACAACGTCAGCCTCCTGCACCACGCCAACCAGGCGCTGAAGGCGCACATGATGTTCACGCGCGACGTGGACTATGTGGTCAAGGACGGCAAGATCGTCATCATTGACGAATTCACCGGCCGCATGATGGAAGGCCGCCGCTACTCCGAGGGCCTGCACCAGGCGCTGGAAGCCAAGGAAGGCGTGACCATCCAGGCCGAGAACCAGACGCTGGCCTCCATCACGTTCCAGAACTTCTTCCGCCTGTATCCCAAGCTGGCCGGCATGACCGGCACGGCCATGACCGAAGCCGGCGAGTTCGCCGAGATTTACAAGCTGGAAGTGGTGGAAATTCCCACCAACAAGCCGTTTGTTCGCGACGACCAGGACGACGAGGTCTACCGCACCGCGCGCGAGAAGTACGACGCCATCGTGGAACTGATCGCCGAGGCCAACGCGCGCCAGCAGCCGGTGCTCGTGGGCACGACCTCCATCGAGAAGTCGGAATACCTGGCCGATCTTCTGCGCCGGACGAAAAAGATCAAGCCCAACGTCCTGAACGCCCGTTTCCACGACCAGGAAGCCCAGATTGTCGGCGACGCCGGCATTCCGGGTGCGGTGACCATCGCCACCAACATGGCCGGCCGCGGCACCGACATCCAGCTGGGCGGCAACCTTGAACTGCGTGTCTGGCGCGAGTGCGAGGGACTCGAGCCCCACACGCCCGAGTACGACGCCAAGGTCGAGGCCATAAAGGCCGACATCGAGCACAAGAAGAACACCGCGCTGGACGCCGGCGGGCTGTTCGTCATCGGCACGGAACGCCACGAAAGCCGCCGCATCGACAACCAGTTGCGCGGCCGCTCCGGCCGTCAGGGCGATCCCGGCGCCTCGCGCTTCTTCCTGTCGCTGGAAGACGACCTGATGCGCGTCTTCGGGTCCGAGCGCATGGAAGGCATGCTCCAGCGCCTGGGCCTGGAGGAAGGCGAGGCCATCGTCCACCCGTGGATCAACAAGGCGCTGGAAAAGGCCCAGGGCAAGGTGGAAGCGCGGAACTTCGAGATCCGCAAGAACCTGCTCAAGTTCGACGACGTGATGAACGACCAGCGCAAGGTCATCTACGAACAGCGCCGCGAGTTGATGCAGGCGGAAGACATCCACCAGGACGTCGTCGACATGCGCCACGAGGTCATCGAGGAGATGGTCCACCGCGCCATCCCGCCCAAGGCCATGCCCGAGCAGTGGGACGCCAAGCTGCTGCACGAGGAAACCCTGCGGGTGCTGGCCATCGACGCGCCCATCACCGCGTGGTTCGACGAGGAAGGCATCGCCGAGGAAGAAGTGCGCGAGCGCCTGACCAAGGCCTCCGACGAGCGCATGGCCGCCAAGGCCGCCAACTACGGCCCGGACATCTGGCGCATGGTGGAAAAGTCCATCCTGCTGCAGATCTTGGACACGGTCTGGAAGGAGCACCTGCTGGGGCTCGACCACCTGCGCCAGGGCATTTCCTTGCGGGCCTATGCCCAGCGCGACCCGCTGAACGAATACAAGGCGGAAGCCTTCGAGATGTTCCAGAAAATGCTGGTTCATCTGCGCGAGCGCGTCACCACCACCCTGTCGCATGTGGAACTGCAGACCGAGCGCAAGCCCGAGCAGATCCGCCCGCAGGAGCGCGAGGCGCCCATGCAGGCCGAACACGCCGAGCCGCAGCAGGCCGTCGGCGGCGGCGGCGTGCCGGGTGTGCCGCGCAGCCATCCGGCCATGCAGTCGGGCGACCGCGACCCCAAGAACCCCGAGACCTGGGGCCGCGTGGCCCGCAACGAGCCCTGCCCCTGCGGCTCGGGCAAGAAGTTCAAGCACTGCCACGGCGCCCTCGCCTGAGGCCGCGCCGGCGCGCATGTCCCGCCCTCGGTTGAAAGGATGCGCCATTGGGCGTATCCTTGATCCGAATCATGGGGAGAGAGTCGCACCATGTCGATCGACAGCCTGAACATGGTCAACCGGGCCGAGGAGCGCGGCGAACTGATCCGCCAGCAGGTCCAGGGCCAGTTGGCGACCAAGATGGTCAAGGCCGCCACCCAGTCGGCGCTGGCGCAGGTTGAGGCGGTGGCCGAATCCGTCGCCCAGACCCGCGCCCTGATGGACGCCGCGCAGGGCCGCGGCACGCAGGTGAACACCACCGCCTGACGCCGCGCGCGGTGCTCCGGCGGCGCCATTTTCCTTTACCGGAAGGACGTTTGAGCCATGGCCGGACCCGGCCGCGTCGGAGGAAGCCCCGCCAGTCGGGCGCCCGTTTCGGGTGCCCGCGACCGTCGCCGCGCGTCCTCCTCCGCCTTCTGGGACTCCATCGAGGAGCGCGAGTCGCCCGACGACCGGCCGCGCCACCGCAATCATGTGCGCATCGACGGCGTCACCTTCGACCGCGACGCTCCGCGCGGAACGTACCTCAACATCGTGGTGTGATGCCCACGCGAAATGCGGGGCCTTGGCCATGCACACTCGTCGGGCGCCGGCCGGCGCACCCGCGCCGCCATCGGTGATTACACCACCGTTTGCCGCGGCGGCTCGGCGGTCACCACACGATCCCGGCCTTTGGTCTTGGCCGCATAAAGCGCATCGTCGGCGCGCTTCAAAATCCCTTCCAGAGTTTCGCCCGTCCCGGCATCCGTCGTGGCGAGGCCCACGCTGACGGTCATGGACAAGACAATGCCTTCGTAGGGAACGTGCGTCTCCGCCACCGCCAGGCGAATCCGTTCCGCCACAACCGCCGCGCCCGCGTGGTCGGTTTCGGGCAGCATGGCCGCGAATTCCTCGCCGCCCAGCCGTCCCAGCCCATCGGTTTCGCGCAGTTCGCCCGCAATGGCCGTCACCAGCGCCTTGAGCACGGCGTCGCCGGCCTCGTGGCCGTGGGTGTCGTTGATCGCCTTGAAGTGGTCGGCGTCGATCATGGCGATAGAAAACGGCCGCCCGTGGCGCCGCGCCAGGGCGTGGGCCTCGGTCGCGCGCTCCATGAAGGCGCGGCGGTTCAGCGCTCCGGTCAGCCCGTCCGTCGTCGCCAGTTCCACAAGCTTGGCCTCCGCCCGCTTGCGGCGGGAGATGTCGCGGATGATGAAGACCATGCTGCCGGCCTCGGCATCGCCGGCCAGTTCGCCCGCCCAGCACTCGGCCGGGAACAGGCGCCCGTCGGCGTGGCGCGCCACGGCGTCCTCGGGCCGGTCGGGATCGTAGTCCGGCACCAGGTCGCCGAACCGCAGCCGGGCCACCTGCCAGTCGGAATAGCCGAACACGCGCATGGCCGCCGGGTTGAATTCCAGGATGTTGTCGTCCTGGTCGGTGACGATGACGGCGTCGTGGGCGGCATCCATGAAGGCACGGCTGCGGGCCTCGCTGTGCTGGAGGTCCAGCGTGCGCTCCACCACCCGGGCCTCCAGTTCCTCGTTCAGGCGGGCCAGGGCAGCGCGGCTTTCGAGAAGGGCCTCCACTGCGCGCCGGCGGCGCGTGGTCTGCCGGTAGACCATGGCGAACAGCAGCACGAGCAACGCATTGCCCATCCCCCCGATCATGAGGTAGGCGCCGGTCATGTCGTCATGGGTCGCCAGGACATCGGGCCGCCCGACGCTCACCAGCGTCACCGTGCCCCATTGCGGGTCGTGTTCGTAGGACACCAGCCGCTCCCGCTGGTCCAGCGGGGAAACCGTGGCGAAGGACCCTTCCGGCGCGGCGGGAAGGTAGCGGGTGAACAGCGGCGCCTGTGAAGCGTCGCGCCCCACATAGTCGTCGTTGAACGGCTCGCGCGCCAGCACGATGCCGTCCTCGCGCAGCAGAACCGCGGTGCCATTCGCCGGGCCGGCGGCGGGAAGGACACGCAGCAGGTCCACCGGCTTGACGGCGGCCGCCACCACGCCGGCAAAGAAACCGGCTTCGGTGTAAATGCCCCGCGCCACGGGAATGACCGACTGCCCCGTCGTCCGCGACGTGATGGGGCGCCCGACGAACAGGCCGCGCTCGGGCCGACGGTCGGCGAAGGCGCGGAAGTAGTCCCGGTCGGACACGTTGATGACGGGCGGCACGGCCATGCCGGAATGGCCGATGATCTCGCCGGCCGACGACACGACGATCATTTCGCGCGTGATTTCCTGGTCGGCGGCGCGGGACGCGACGAACAACTGGTCTTCCTGCCTCAGCCGCTGCGGCAGGTCGAGCACGCGAAGGTAGTCCTCGACGCTGCGCAGAACCTGCGACACCTCGCCCAGCGCGCCGGAGACGCGGGCGTCGGCCACGGCGACACGGGCGCGCGTCAACTCGAAGGCGTTCTCCACGGCTTCGGCGCGGCCGTCCCGGTCCAGAACCCACAAGCCCAGGGACAACGTAGCGCAGGCAGCCAGCGCCAAGGCGCTCCAGGCGATTGCGCGTCCCTTCATGCGTCTCCCAGACCTTCCTTCATGAAACTGCCAAAACCTTAAGGGCTGCGACCTTAACAAAGCCTCTCACCCTTGCCGACCTTTGTCGAAGGTCACCCCTTGCGGCCCTCGGGGCCGCGGTGGCCCCGGTTCATGAGAACCATCACCTTTTCTTCCAACTGCTCGGGCGGGAAGGGTTTGGCGATATAGGCCGTCACGTCGTGGGCCATGGCCTCCTCCACCGCCGGTTGCGTGGCGAGCGCCGTCACCATCAGGAACGGCAGCTTTGGATGGGTGCTGCGCACCTGCTTCAATAGATCGATGCCCGACATGCGCGGCATCATCCAGTCCGAGATGACGAGGTCGAAGGCATCGTCCTGCTCGGCGAACAGGTCGAGGGCCTCGTGCCCGTCTTCGGCGCTGGTGATTTGCGAAACGCCCATGTCGCTCAACACCATCCGGATGTAGCTGGCCGAGGCCTCCTCGTCCTCCACCACCATCACGCGCATCCGGGTTACGTCGACGAAGGGCACGCCGGCCGCGCGCATCTTCTCGCCCAGCAGCGCAAGGCGCTTGGCGCCCTCTGCACTGTCGCTGGCGCCGGCAAGGAACTCGCGGATGACGGTGGGGCGCTGCGCATAGCGGGTCAGGTGCGCCCGCGCCCGCTTGACGCATTCGCCCTCGGTGAAGGCTCCCTCGGCGCAGAGGTCCAGCGTCTCCAGCACCTTCTGCGGCGGCGGCTTGTCCTTCTCGAAGGGCGCGAAGACCTGATTGGTGCGGATGAAAGTCAGCTGCACCTGGTCCAGCATGGTCGCCCAGTTCACCCGCTCCTCGGCGGGGAACAGGGACGCCTTCACCCGGCGCTGCACGTCGGCCACCGACCGCAGCTTGCGCAGGCGCGTCTTGGAACTGTCGAGCAGCCGGCCGGCGAAGTCGCGGTCCTCCAGAAAGCTGCGCAGGTACTCCTCGACGATCTTCCGGGCGTAGGCGCCGAAGACCATCTTCTGCATGTCGAACAGGGTCTCAACCTTCTCCAGAACCGTCTTGCCCGCCAGCATGTCCTGCAGGGCCCCGGTGGAGACGATGCGGGCGACCCGCTTCTCGATGGCGTCCGCCGTGGCGTGGCCGCCCAAAAAGACATGTCCGCCCGGTTTCAGCGCCTGCGCAAGGCGGCTGATGAGCTGAAGCTCCGCCAGCAGCTGGCCGCCGCCATAGGCGTCGCCGGCCATCGACGGCAGCAGGCGGTCGCGGCGCGACAGCTCATGGTGCAGGGCCGCCATGAGGCCGGCGCGCGCGCGCTCCATGCCCTCGTCGGCCAGCACCGCGCGCAGGCGCAGCACCTGATCGATCCGGGTGCGCTCCGGCGGCGCCTTTCCGCCCGGCGGGTCGGGCTCCAGCAGGGGCGTCTCGGGCGCCAGGACGCCCGCCATCACCAGAAGGTCCTCCAGCACCATGTTGATGGGATCGACGCGCTCGCAGATGTCGTGAATGGCGCCACCGGCGCGCAGCACCTCGCCCAGCACCTGGTCGACGCGCGCCTTGGCCTCGGCCGACAGGCTCTCGCCCTCGCACAGGGCGAGGATGCGCTCGGTCTTCTCGCCCCAGTCGCGGCCGCCCTGGAGATACTGGGTCAGCGCGCTGTCGGCCAGGAAGGCCGCCTCCGCCTCGTCGCCCGCCGCCTGCCGCAGGGCCGCCACCTGATCGGAATACCCGCCCGGCCTGGCCTCGGGCGGCTTCTTCTCGGTGATGCGGGCGCGGGTACGCTTCTGCGCCTTGGCGGCCAGGGCCGTCAGGGTGCCGATCCGGTCCGACGGCTTGATGCCCAGCTGCTTGGCCTGGATGTCGGCGGCGCGCTGCAGGGCGCCCTGCCAGTGGCGATCCCCCTCCACATGCTTCTGCAGGGTCGGCGAGTGCAGAAGCTCCGTCGGCGTGGCGTGATGGCCCTCAAGGAATGGTGCCAGCAGGCGCCCGATCATAAGGCGCGCCGCCGGCTGGTAGAGGTCGTTCACGCTTTCGCAAAGCGGCCCGGCCTCGGCGTCGACGCCGTCCGGTGCCGCGGAAGGGGCCGTGGGCCCGCCGGCGGTCTGCGTCTGGCTGCTCATGCGTCCGTCCAATCCCTCCTGGCCCGCCGCCGCGGGTCTTTTTGCTTGGCGTAGCCCAGCCGCCGGCCGTCAGGCGTCCAGAGCGGCGCGAACGGCAGCGAGCAGGCGGTCGGGGTCGACCGGCTTGGCAAGGAAGGTCACCCCCTCCCCCAGGTCGGCCAACCGGTCCTCCGCCTCGGCGGCATACCCCGAAACAAGTACCACTTTCAGATGAGGGTAGTCCTCCCGCATCGCGCGGACCAGGTCAAGTCCGCCGAGGCCCGGCATGACCATGTCGCTGACCAGCACGTCGATGCCCTCGCCCTCGGAACGCCAGACGTCCAGCGCTTCCTCGCCGTCGGCGCAGGAGACCACCTCCATCCCATGCTCCTCCAGCACCAGCCGCAGGTACTCGCGCACGGGCGCCTCGTCCTCGGCCAGCAGGGCGGTGCCCCACAGGTCGACCACCGGCGCCGCCTCACCCGCGACGGCAGCCTCCGCCGGCGTTTCCACGGCCGGCAGGTAGAGCCGGAAGCACGCGCCCTGTCCCGGGCGCCCCTCCACCTCGACCGCGCCGCCGGCGTGCGTCGCAAGGGCATAGACCATCGCAAGGCCGAGCCCCGTGCCCTTGCCCTGGGGCTTGGTGGTGAAGAAGGGCTCGAAGATGCGGGTGGCCGTTTCGGCTTCGAGCCCGGTGCCGGTGTCGGTCACCTCCACCACCGCGAACCGCTCCCCCCGCAGCGAAGGCAGCCGGTCGCGCAACGCGCCGTCGCGGGAGGCATCCACCACGTCGATGGCGATGTCCAGCCGGCCGTCGCCGCCCCCGGCCTCGGCGATGGCGTCGCGGCCGTTGATCGCCAGGTTCACCACCGCCTGGGTAAACCGGGCCGGATCGACCTCCACCCGCGCGGCATCCACCCTTGGCACGATGGACAGGTCCACCGTCTCGCCCAGGACGGGCCGCAGGAAGCTTTTCAGTTCGCGCACCGTGTCCACCACGTCGATCACCACGGCCTGCTCGGCACCGCGCTGGCGGCTGAAGTCCAGAAGCTGCGCGGTCAGCGTCGCGGCCCGGTCCGACGCCTTGACCACCTCCGCCAGGCACGACTCGACGCGCGCCGTCTCGGCCACCTGCCGCTGGGCCATGCGGGCGAAGCCGCCGATGGCTGTCAGCATGTTGTTGAACTCGTGCGCGATGCCGCCGGCCAGTTGCCCCACCGCGTCCAGCTTCTGTGCCTGCTGGAGCGCCAGTTCGGCCGAACGCCGGTCGGTGATGTCGGCCAGCACCACCAGCGTCGCATCGCCGCCTTCCTGCGCCAGCGGATAGCGCCCCACCAGCAGATGCCGCTCCGCCCGGCCGCCGCCGCGCAAGGTCCGCTCCTCCATGGCTTCGATGCCGGCCCCCGCCCCCTCTTCCACCGGCGGCGGCGGTTCATTCCCGAGAAGGTCCGCCAGCGACCGGCCGAGCGGCGAATCGTCGCACAGGATGGCGCGGGCGGCGGCGTTGGCAAAGCGCACCCTGTCACCGCGCGTCATGAGGATGCCGTAGGGCGCCCGCTCCACCAGATGGCGGTAGCGCGCCTCGCTGTCGCGCAAGGCGGCCAGGGCGCGCTGGCGGTCCAGTTCGGCGGCGGCGCGGGCGGCGAAAATGTCCAGCAGGGCCCGCCCGCCCGCGCGGGGCTCGATCGGTGTTGCGTGCACGGCGGCCACAAGCCCCATGGGATGGCCGGAGCCGCCGCGGATCACCCGCACGAGCGTGCCGCCGGCCTCCAGGTCCCGCGCCATGGCGCAGTCCTCCAGCCGCTCCGCCATCGTCCCGGACAGCAAGTCGCCGCCCCCGTCGCGGGAGGCCGGGCGGAACAGACCGTGGAAGGCGGTCTCCACCAGCGGCCGCGACGCCACCTCCACCGGGCGGCCGTCGCGCACCGCCGCCACGGGCACCAGCCGATCGCCCTCCAGCGCGGCGATCAGGGCGCCGTCCACGTCCAGGGCGCGCGCCAGACTGTCGGCGAGGTCGGGGAAGAAGTCCTCCGCCCCGTCGCCCCCGCGCCGGTGCGATACGCCCGTGGCCAGTTCCGTCAGCACCGCCTCGTGCCGGCGGTGCTCGGTCACGTCGGTCACCGTGGCCACGCTGCCGCCGGTGGGCATGGGCGTGACGAGAACTTCCAGCCGCCGCTCCCCCACGGTGATCTCGCAGGCCTCGGCGGCGGCATCCAGCGGCACCAGGGGTTCCGCACCAAGGATGTCGGACAAGGCACGCCCCTTCAGCGCATCGGGATCGGCGGCCGTCAGGCGCGGGAAGACCGTGTTCCAGGTCACGCACCGGCGGGCATCATCGAACACGGCGACGCCCTGGGTGATGCTTTCCAGTGTGGTCTGGAGCAGCGCCGTCGATTCGGCCAGGTCCTGCTCGTGGCGCTTCAGTTCCGAGATGTCCATGAGCACCTTGACCACGCCGCCCGAGCCCGTGGCGTGCTCGCTGATCCGGTACCACCGGCCGTCGGACAGGCGGACATCGGCCGGCGCCCGCGATTCCAGGTGGCGCCGGAGGCGGCGCTCCACCCAGGTTTCCAGCGGTCCGTCGTCGTCGGGATCGCGGGCGCCGCGGCGGGCGGCCTCGCGCAGCAGGGCGTCGAAGGTGATGCCGGGCTCCAGAATGTCCGCCAGCATCGGATAGGCGCTGCGGTAGCGCTCGTTGCAGTGGATCAGACGGCCGTCCTGCCCGAACAGAACGAAGCCTTCCGACACCGACTCCACGGCGTCCAGCATGTGGGCCTGAAGGTCGGCGCTCTGCTCCACGCGCACGCGGGCGGCACCGATCTCGGCGGCGGCGGCGGCCAGGGCGCGCTCCGCCTTCCGGGCACGCCGCACCAGGGCCAGCACCGCCCCGACCGCTGCGGCGGCCGGGCCGGCAACCGCCGGCCACGCCAGTCCCGCCACCGCCGACGTGCTGGCGGCAGCGCAGGCGGCAGCCAGGATCAGCGCCGGCGCAAGCAGGCCCCGGGCACGCAGGTCCAGGCCCGGCACGCCCGCCGGGGCGGCCATGGGGTCTGTGTCTCGCATCTGTCTTGGTCCCTCCGTCCGGCACGACGGGCCGGTGTCGACAGGGTGCCGCGCAGGCGCGGTGGGAGCAAGACTTTCGGGGTAGACAAGGCGCCGGTCGCGCCGGCGGTGGACGTCAGCGGGGGCCGGCGGGCTGCGGCTGGGTGCGGGCCAGGTCTTCCAGGATGCGCATTTTTTCCAGGTCGCCCAGCAGGGTCTCCACGGCGCGGTCCAGCGCGTCGGCGATCTCGGCCGCCACGTCCGCAGCCCCGCCGGTGCGCAGGCGGTGGAGGTCGCCCAGGATGGCCTCGTCATTCTGTCGCAGCGCCTGGACCAGGGCATGCAACTCGCCGTGATCCAGGACCGAAGGCCCCTCCTCGCCGCCAAGCGGCACGCGGCCGTCTGCATCGGCGCAGGAGCGCGGGTCGGAGCCGGACGCCCGCGCGCCGCCCCACGGCAAGGGGACGGCGCCGCCCTCGGCCATCGGGATCGGAGCCTCTACGGGCGTGACGCCGACGACGGTGCCGAGAACATCGCCCAGGTCGTGCCGGGCGGCCGCCAGATGCTTGAACTGGAGGCGCAGCCCGGGGTCGCCCACCACGCGCGCGGCACCCTGATAGTGGTGTGCCGCCTGACGGCAGGATTCGACCAGAGAGACAAAACCGTCGGGGAGCGACGCGATCATCAGGCGGGGTCCTCGCGGGAATGGGCCATCATGGACAACCATGTCGCACCCGTAGTTGTTCCACGCCGCAGGCCGGCACAGCGGCGCCGGTCGCCTCCGCGTGGACCATTACTATACCCGGAAAACCTCCTGTAAGCGCAAGCTGCCCAGTGGAACTATCCGATCGGTTACCGCCGGCCGCGAATCAAGTGGGCGATCAGCGATACGACCAGCAGCGCCAGGAAGATGAAGAACAGGATTTGCGCGATACCGGCCGACGCAGAGGCAATCCCGCCAAACCCGAAGACCGCCGCGATGATGGCGACAATGAAGAAGATCAGGGCCCAGTAGAGCATGTCGTCCTCCTTTTGGAGCGGGCTGCTGCCCTTGTTCTGGTTGATGGGGCGTTCGCCGTTCCGGGCCGCCGGGCCACGCCGCACGACCGGCGACAGGGGCGCAATGTCTGAGCACTGACCCGCCGCCGGCCGTGGCGGGACCTTAGTCGCGGTCCATGATCTTGCCGAGCAGCAGGCCGATGCCGAACGCGACCAGGACGCTGGTCATGGGGCGTTCCTCTATGGTGGCCTGGGCCTGTTCCAGCCCGGCGCGGGCACGCGCCTGGTATTCCTCGGCGGTCGCCTGAGCCCGGTGCTGGTAGTCGTCGGCAGTGGCACGGGCGCGCTCGGCGTAGGACCGGCCACGCGCGGTCGAGACGTCCTTCAGGCTTTCCGTCAGGGCCGCGAAATCCTTGCGCAGGGCGTCCATGTCAGCCTTCAGGCGGTCGACGTCGGACTCTGCGCGGGCGCGCGCCGTTCCTTCCGTGGCGCTCTGGGACGCGGCGGGTTGATTGGCCTCGGCCATGAATGTCCTCCTTCATGCGGTGGGTTGCCGGAAACCGGAAAATCCGTCTCGCCTTTCAACGCAGTGGACACCTCATCCGCTGCAACCTCCACCGCACGAGGCATGCATCACTTCGTCGCTTGACGCGCAGCCGTCCGCCTTCGGACCATGCCCGGCTCACGAACAGGAACAAGAACGGGAGGATCGGCATGAACCTGAGACTGGACGGCAAGGTGGCGCTGGTGACCGGCGCGTCGGGCGGCCTGGGCCGGCATTTCGCCGGCGTCCTGGCGGCGGCGGGCGCGACCGTGGTGCTCGCCGCACGCCGCACCGAGAAACTGGCCGAGGCGGTGGAGGAGATCGGTCCCGGCCGCGCCCACGCCGTGCCGCTGGACGTCACCGACCCGACGTCGGTCACCGCCGCGTTCGAAGCCGCCGAGGCGGCCGCGGGCGCGGTGGTGGACGTACTGGTGAACAACGCCGGCCTGGCGAAGACGGCGCCGGCACTGGAAACGTCGCCGCAGGACTGGAAGACGGTGCTGGACACCAACCTCACCGGCGCCTTCCACGTCGCGACAGAGGCCGCCGCCCGCATGAAGGCGGCCGGGCGCGGCGGGTCCATCGTCAACATCGCCTCCATCGTCGGGCTGCGGCCGGCGGGTGCGGTGGCATCCTACGCCGCCAGCAAGGCCGGCCTGATCCACCTGACCAAGGCCCTCGCGCTGGAATTGGCGCGGGACGGCGTGCGGGTGAACGCCCTGGCGCCCGGCTACATCGAGACCGACATCAATGCCGAATTCTTCGCCACCGACGTTGGGCAGAAGCTCATAAAGCGCATCCCGCAGCGCCGCCTGGGCCGCATGAGCGACCTGGACGCGCCATTGCTGATGCTGTGCTCGGACGCCAGCGCCTTCATGACGGGCGCCACCGTTCCGGTGGACGGCGGCCACCTGGTCTCGTCACTGTAGGGCCCGACGGGCGGCGGCCTCCGCTACTCGCGGCACTCGCGGACGGAGACGCACTTGCCGCCGTTCGGTCCATCCTCGGTGCACTGGACCACCCAGACGCAGCCATCCCCATCGGGATCGGTGTCGGCGGGGATACCCGCCGCGGGACGGGCCGGCGCAGCGGGAGCTGCCGGTTCGGATGGCGGCGCGGGCGTGGGCGCGGGCTCGGTCACCGGCGGGACCGGCCGAGCCGGAACCGCCGGTTCCGCGGTCACGGCCGCATCAGGCTTGGCGACCGGCCGGGGCGGCGCGGCGGCACCTGCATCGGCCGCGGCGGCGGGCTCCGCCGCAGCGGCCGGCTCTGGGGCGGCTTCCGGCGCGGCGGCGGCTTCAGGTTCGGGTTTGGGCTCGGGCTCAGGGGCCGGCGGAGCCTCGTCGACCACCGGCTCAGCCGCAGGTCCTTCGGGCGCGGCGGCAGCCGGATCGGGATCGGCGGCCGTCGGGTCAGCCGGTTCCGGCGCCACTTCTTCGGCGGGCAGTTGGCTTGGTGTGGGATCGGCAGCCGACTTGTTCACGCCTGCCGCCTCCGGTGGGGCGGCAGGCGCCGGCTCGGCCGGCGACGGCGCGGTGACAGCAGGCGGGGCGTCCTCCGCAGGCGCCTCGGCCGGATCGGCGGCCTCGGTCGCAAGGGCCGGCGCGGGGTCGGCGGGCGCGGCCGTGCCGGTCGGACCTGCGGCTTCCGGCGCGGCCGGCTCCGGCGCCGACGGCGCGGTGTCGGCCAGCGGAGCGGGCGCGGCGTCCACGACCGGTGCATCATCGGCGGTGCCCGGCGCCTCGAGCACCGGCGGCTCCATCGCGGGCGCCACCGCATCCAGCGTCGGCGCCGGCACGGTATCGGGCTCGGGCTCGGGCTCGGCGGGTGCGGCAGCGGCTGGGGCGCGGAGGGCGGCCGGCGGACGCTCCGGCAGCGGAACGGACGGCGCCGGAGACTCCTGCGCCACGGGGGACTGTGGCACCGGTGCGGGATCATCGCTGCCCGCCGCGGCCGGCATTCCGGCCGCGGGTGTCTCCGGAGCGGGCGCCGGGTCGGCGGGCGCGGCCGGCAGCGGCGCGGCCGCGTCGGCACCGGTGGACGGGGCAGGCGTCGGCGCGGGCGCGGGCTGCTCCGGGACAGGCGCAGCGGCCGGGGCCTGCGGGACCGCACCGCCTCCGGCCGATCCCGCCGCTTCGGGCTCCGGTGCCGGCGCGACCACGCGGGCCACCCAGGCACGACCGTCGGACACGGCGGCCTCCACCCACTGGCGGCCGATGGGATCGCTCAGCAGCGCGGCGGCGGCCACGCCCAGCAGCATGGCGGACAGGAAGGTACCGCCCCACAGCAGGCCGCGGCGCGGCGGCGGCCGCTTGGCCGGCGGCGGCGGCGGCGCCACCGACACCATCCGAGCACGCGGCGGGGGAGGCGCCGACGGCACCCGCCGCACCTGGGAGGCGGCGGCCGCGCCCAGTGTTTCCGCCCGCGCGCGGCCGCCGCCCACTTCGAACATGGCTTCCGGCACGGGTGGCAGGACGGCCATGCGGGGGCTGCCCTCCTCCACCGGGTGCATGCGGCATTCGACGTCGCTGTCGGGATCGATGGTCAGGGCCTCGTACTCGACCTCGCCCCGGAAGATGCCGCCGCGCAGGAAGTTGACGGCGCGCGCCTTGATGGTCCCCGCCACCGTGCCGGCCGAGGCGACGCGGCCGGCGCCGACCCGCGCGTTCAGACGCCCCTGCGGCCCCACCACAAGGTCGGCGACGGCGACGTCGCCCTTCACCGCCCCCTCGATCTCAAGGGTTCCGGGGGAGTGGACGGTCCCGATCACCGTCAGGTCGGGCGCGAAGAAGGATGCCTGCTTGACTGCCATGGCCGCGCTGATTTCCACATGGATTCAGGCGAGTATACCGCTTTCGGCCGTGGATGCCAGGGATCGCGTACCGCAGCTGCGTCAGCCCCCACGAAAAACGCCGCCCGCGGCCGGAGCCGGGGCGGCGTCTTTCAGATGGCGGAAGACCGCCGCGGCGAGGTCAGGACCCCGCGAAGGTGATCTCCACGCGGCGGTTGCGCATCTCCTTGACGCTGTCACCGGTCGCCACGGCCGGCTGTTCCTCGCCATAGGCCTCAAGGGCCAGGTCGGCGGTGGGGATGCCCTTGTCGTTCAGGTAGTCGGCCACGGCCTCCGCCCGCTTCTGCGACAGCAGCAGGTTCGGCACCGGCTGGCCGACGGTGTCGGTGTGGCCGGCGACCACGATGCGGGCCGGCTTGGCGGCGCGCCAGTCGGCGACCACCTTGTTCAGGGTGGCCAGCGCCTCGCTGTCCAGCACCGCGCGGCCCAGCGGGAAGTAGACGGTGTAGTCGCCGTCCACGGCCGGCGCCTCGGCCACGGCCGTCAGCGCCTTCATGGCGGCGTCGAAGCGGGCCTTGCAGGCGGCGATGTTGTCGGGCTGGTAGTCTTCCTCCAGCTCTTCCACCCAGCAGTCATAGGCGGTCTGCGCATCGGCGGCCGCGGCGGGCATGGCTTGGCGGTCGCCGCCGTCAAGCTCGGCCAGCAGCGCCGCCCGGGCGGCTGCAACCTCTTCCGTCGAGCCGGCCGGCAGGCGGCGATCGGTCACCTCGTCGGGCAAGACAGTCTGACCGGCGGCGGCGGCGCGCGCCTTTTCGAGGAAATACTCCGTGTCCGTCCAATCGTAGATCGAACGCTCCTTCGCCGCCAGGTCAAGATAACCCTCGAACAGCGCCGTCTCGAACGCGCCGCCCTGCGGCTGCATGCCTCGCGCGCCCTCGACGTCCCAGTTGCTGGCGCACGCCGTGAGAAGACCGGCGGAAACGCTGACGAGAAGAGCCTTCTTGAACATGGATCGCTGTGTCCTTCGCTGCGTCTTGTCTGCCCGAATGTGTCGCCTGCCCGTTCGCGCCCCCCTGCGGACGTTCGGGGCTCCACGCATCGTTGGTGGGTCGCGGTGCGGGCAGCCGGCAGTGACCACCCGCAAACCGAGACCTTCCGTTGTTAAATGCCCGTCAGGGCAAGGTCAAGCGCGGCTCGTCCGAAAGGTCATGAAAAATATACGTCGTTTGGATGGCCGCAGCGGCCGGCGGAACGCTCCCGCCGCGACGCCCGCCCTTGCGCGGCGGCCGGTTTCGCGCTTTGTTCCTTGGCACGCCCATCATCCGCCGCCGGCACCGCCCACCATGAGCCAGTCCCTCTGCCGCACCTGCCTGACCGAAATTCCCGCCGCCGTGGACGCATGCCCGGCGTGCGGCGGCACGCGACTGGCCCGGCACCCCGAGCTGTTCTCGCTGACGTTCGCGCATGTGGATTGCGATGCCTTCTACGCCAGCATCGAAAAGCGCGACCGGCCCGAGTTGCGCGACAAGCCGCTGCTCATCGGCGGCGGCCAGCGGGGCGTGGTGGCGACGGCCTGCTACATCGCCCGGCGCTTCGGCCCGCACAGCGCCATGCCCATGTACAAGGCCCTGCGCCTGTGCCCCGACGCGGTGGTGCTGCGCCCCGACATGCCCAAGTACGCCGCGGTCAGCCGTCAGATTCGCGGCATCTTCGAGACCTACACTCCGCTGGTGGAGTTCCTGTCCCTGGACGAGGCCTTCCTGGACCTGTCGGGATGCGAGGATCTGTTCGGGGAATCGGCGGCGGCGATCCTGGCGCGGGTCCAGGCGCGCGTGCGCGAAGAGGTGGGCATCGGCATCTCCATCGGGCTCAGCTACAACAAGTTCCTGGCCAAGATGGCCTCGGACCTCGACAAGCCCGAGGGATTCGCCGTGATCGGCCGGAGCGAGGCGCGGGGCTTCCTGGCGCCCCGCCCCGTGCGCGACATCCCCGGCGTCGGCGAGGCCTTTGCGCGACGGCTGTTCCAGGCCGGCTACAAGACCATCGCCGACCTCCAGGGCGTTTCGGAAACCCGCCTGGCGCAGCAGTTCGGGGCGCTCGGACGGGCCCTGGCGCAGCGGGCGCGCGGCACCGACCCACGCCGCGTGACACCCCACCGCGAGGCCAAGAGCATTTCCGCCGAGACCACCTTCGACACCGACATCGCCAGCCAGGCCGACCTGGAGCGCCGGCTGTGGCCGCTGTGCGAGAAGGTGGCGGCACGCTGCAAGAAAAGCGGCGCGGCCGGCGAGAGCGTGGTGCTCAAGCTCAAGACCGCGCGGTTCCAGACCCTGACCCGCAGCCGCCGGCTGCCCGACCCCACCCAGATGGCTGAAACGATCTGGCGCCATGCGCGGCCGCTGCTGGCGCGGGAAGCGGACGGACGGTCCTTCCGGCTGATCGGAATCGGCGTGGCCGACCTGTGCGATCCGGCGCGCGCCGACCCGCCGGATCTGTTCGACACCGCTCAGGCGCGCGCGGTGCGGGCCGAACGCGCCATCGACACCTTGCGCGACCGCTTCGGCAAGGACGTCATCGGCCGTCGATCCTTCGGTGGAGACGACGCCGAACCGGATGGGTGACTCAGTACCCACATGGTGCTACTCTAGCGTGGGGTGGACCAGAACATCATCCCGCGGCACGGGAAGAAGCCCATGAAAACCGACATCATCACCCCGGTCGTGCCGCCGTCCCAGGACAGCGCACTTCCGCGTGTTGCGGACGTCGCGGCCCCGCGGGGCGAGGCGGCACAGGACCAGACCAGAATCGCAGCAGCGCGACTCGCCGTCGGAAGCGGCATGTCCGCCGGCTCCGACCGCTTTGGCGCGACCGCCACCCCCAGCCGTTCCGGCCCTGCGCCGGCCGCGGCCGCCGCCACGTCGGCCGGCCGGGGCGCCGACGGCGATGGCGGATCGGACGGCATGGCCTCGCAACGGGTGGCGCTCTCGCGCACCCGCCTGGAAGCGATGATGCTGGAAGCTCAGGCCGCGTCCACCAGCGGCGACGCGCAACGCGCCCGATCCATCGCCCGCGCCGTGAAGATGGAGGCCGGCGCCATCCGCGACGCCCTGCGCGGCGCCGCCGACGCCAATGCGGCAGCGGCGGACGCCATGGCCGCGGCAGCCGCCGCGCGCGCGGTGCAGGACGCGCAGGAAGCGGCCCGCGCCGCGGCACGGCGGGCCGCCGCCGAGACCGGCGAGGACCGGCAGGGCCTGGCGCCGTGGAATGGAAACGGCTCCATGCGGGCGACGCTGCTGGCCGAGTCGGCTCCGCTCGGCACGCCCACCACCAACCTGCACCGCAGCGCCTTCGAGGCCCTGCGCCGGGCGCAGGAAATCCTGGACCTGCTGTCACGGGTCGATGCCGGCGACCGCGCGTCGACCGCCCAATCGGGCGACGGCGGACGCGGCAGCCTGCTTCTCAACCGCATCGAGGCGGAAGACGGCGCCCTGCTGGACGGCTGGAACCTGCTGGCCTGAGCGGCCTCGGGCAGGAGCGCCGGCGCTACCACGACTCCGGCTGCGGAACGGCCGCCGGCGGTTCGGCCCGCGTGCCGGCGAACACGCAGAACTGACGGTCCCGGAACCACACATCCACGTCGCGGAATCCCACCCGCCGCAGCATGTCCAACTGAGCCTCGGCCGTGGCGCAGCGGTCGTGCAGCATGCGCGTCCGCGCCGCCTCCAGGTCCGCTTCGGGCAGGCCGGCGGCGCGCACCGCGTCCTCCCAGTCCACGGTCATTCGCCCCTCCAGCGCAGGCGTTGCCGCCGCCACCTGATCGGCGTTGACGAAGATGCCGCCGGGGGCCAGGGCGTCATGGATGCGGCCGTAAAGGGCCTCCTTCTCCGCGTCGGTCAGATGATGGATCGACAGCGCCGAGACGACGGCGTCCCAGGGCCCACCCGCGCGCAGGTCGAGCGTGCGGTAGTCGCCGACGATGCGGGCGACCTCCTTCGAGGCCGCGGCCTCCGGACCGTCGGCGGCGGCAAGGGCGGCGAATCGCTGGCCCGCCTGTTCAAGCATGTCGGGGCTGCCGTCGATCAGCGTGACGGCCAGGCGGGGGTAGCGCGCCAGCAGCACGGCCGCCAGCAGGCCGGTCCCGGCGCCCAGGTCAAGCACCCGACGCCCGCGCCCCGAATCGGGCGCAAGCCGCGGTGACAGGATTGCCGGGACGGCGCCGTAAAAGGCGTCGAAGCAGGGTATCAGAATGCGGCGCTGGGCGTCGTAGGTCGTAGCGGCGCGACCAAAGGCGGTAAGGATGTCCATGCACGCCCCCAAAAAATGAACTGCCGTCCGGAATTATACATGTTTCCCCCATGCGCGGCGTCCCTTGCCGTGCTATATGATGCTTGGGCGCCGGTTTTTGTCGGGGCCAGGACGAAGATGGGTCTACAGGGGATTTCGGCACGCATGCAGCGCTTGTCGAAGACGATTCAGCCGGATGCGGCGACGGTGGGGCTTCAGGCCCTGGCGTATATCGCGTCGGACGACACCCTGATAGACCGTTTCCTCGCCCTGACCGGCATGGCTCCGGCGGAGCTCAAGGAAAACGCGCAGGACCCCGCGGTTCTGGGCGCTGTTCTGGACTTCCTTCTGGCCGACGAGTCCCTGGTGATCGCCTTTGCCGACGCCAGTGATCTTTCGCCCGAAGCCCCCATGCGGGCCCGGATGGGCCTGCCGGGATCAACGGCGGAAGACTGGTAGTCGGTTTTCCACGCCCGTTGCATCCCACCCGCGTGAATTTGATTTGGCCGCGTCGGCAAGGGGACGCGCGCATCTTTGAGTTGGATACGAACACCATGGCGTGGAATCGAGATTCCGGGGGCTTTCCCGGTCACAGTGGGTCGGGCATGGGCCGCCGGTCGCGGTATGACGACGACGAAGTCACGGGTACGCCGACGCAGGCGACCGTGAAGTGGTTCAATGCGTCGAAGGGCTTCGGCTTCGTGAAGACGGAGCAGAGCGGTGAAGACGCCTTCCTGCACGTCTCCGTCCTGGAGCGCGCCGGCCTTTCCGCCCTGCCGGAGAACTCGGTCATCAGCTGCACCGTGCGTCCCGGCAACAAGGGCATGCAGGTCGACTCCGTCATCTCCGTCATCGAGATGGGCGAGCCCACCGCCGGCGGCGGTGGCTTCGGCGACCGCGATCGCGGCGGCTTCGGCGACCGTGACCGTGGCGGCTTCGGTGACCGCGGCGGCTTCGGTGACCGCGGCGGCTTCGGCGACCGCGATCGTGGCGGCTTCGGCGGCGGTCGTGGCGGGTTCGGCGGTGGCCGTCCCAAGCCCGAGATCATCGGCGATGCCGAAGGCACGGTGAAGTTCTTCAATGCCGAGAAGGGCTTCGGCTTCGTGACTCCGGACGACGGCAGCCGCGACATCTTCGTGCACATCCGCGCCGTGGAGCGTTCGGGCCTGGCGGGCCTGAACGAGGGCCAGCGCGTGAAGCTGTCCATCAGCCAGGGCCAGAAGGGCCCGCAGGCCGAGCGCATCGAGCTCGCCTGACCCCTTCGCAGCCCGGCGGCGACAGCCGCGCGACGTGCTGAGATGAAAGACGGCCGGTCCCGCGAGGGGCCGGCCGTTTTTTCGTCTCCCGTCAGTGGCGGGCGTGGCGCGAGGACGGCCACCAGGACACGAAGGACACCAGGAGGGCGTGCTGAGGATGGGGGCTGCGGGCTCCTTGGCCGGCGGTCGCCTGGATGAACCACCAAGACACCAAGGCAACAAGACACCAAGGCAGCGCGCGAAGGCGCGCCATTATCCTTCTAATGGCCCACACCAGCCGGCCTGCGGAACGCGATGATGAAAAGGAACGAGGGAGCGCGAGGGAGCCCGCGGCTCCCTCGCATCACCATTCCGGCGCGGCCGGAAGACCTTGGTTTCTTTGATGTTTCCCGTTTGCGTTAAAACGGACGACGCCGTCGTCAGCTGCCTTCGCTCAGGGTCTTCATGTAGGCGATGACGTCGCGGCGATCCTCTTCCTTGGGCAGCTTGAAGGTCATCTTCGACCGCGCGCTGGAATCGCCGGTCACATCGCGCAGCCAGGCGGTGGTGTCTTCCAGGTAGGCCATCATGGCCTCGTCATCCCAGCTTTCCACTTTCTCGGCGGCGGCCTTCAGGCCGTCCGAGTAGCTGAAGTCCTCCGACGCCGCCACGCCGCGGTCCATGATGTTCCACAGATTGGGGCCGACCTTGCGCGCGCCGCCCTTATCGAAGGTATGGCAGGCGATGCAGCGCTTGGACAGCTTCTCACCGTTGGCGGCGTCACCGTCCTGGGCATGGGCACCGGTGGCGGTGACGGCGCCGACGGCCAAGCTCACGGCCGCGGCGAACAGGGTGGTCTTGCGCATGATGTCTCCTCCAGATTCTGCGATCACTCAAGGATGACCGTCGCAGACCCTACGCGTGAAGCCCCCCTATGGTTTTGCCTCTTTCGGAGGATCAGCGGCGACTACACCGCGACTCCGAGGGCTCCGCAGACCAGGACCACCGCCCACGGCGGCACCTTCCACGCGGCCAGCAGCAGCAGCGCCAGCAGCGCCACGGCGAAGTCCAGCGGCCCCCGCACGCCGGCGGTGAACACGGGGTCGTAGAAGGCAGCCGCCAGCAGTCCGACGACGGCCGCATTGACACCGGCCAGCACCTGCCGCGCCCGGCGACTGCTCCGCAACCGCGCCCAGAAGGGCAACGCCCCCAGTACCAGCAGCCACGCCGGCAGGAATATCCCCGCCAACGCCACAAGACCACCGACGATACCCGCTGCCGCCGTCCCCAGATAGGCCGCGAACGTGAACAACGGCCCCGGCACCGCCTGCGCCGCCCCGTAGCCGGCCATGAACGATTCGGCGCCGACCCAGCCCGGCTCCACCACCTCGGCCTGCAACAGCGGCAGCACCACGTGGCCGCCGCCGAACACCAGGGCGCCGGAGCGGTACATGGCATCGAACATCTCGGCCAACGGCCCCTCCGCCACCAGGGGCAGCCCCACCAGCAGCCCGACGAACGCCGCCAGCGCCGCGACGGCCCAGCGGCGCGAAACCGGCACGGGCAGGTGAACGGCGTCCGCCCGCACCTCGGGCTTGACCAGCGCCAGCCCGGCCGCGCCGCCGGCGACGATGGCGGCAATCTGGGCCAGGGGCGACTCCCAGGCAGCGACGAGCGCAGCCGCGGCGACCGCGACCGAGGCGCGGCGGGCGTCGGGGGTGAGCGTCTTGGCCATGCCCCACAGGGCCAGCGCCACCACCGCGACGGCGGCGGCCTTCAGGCCCGACAGGGCGTCAAGCGTCAGCCCCGCCTCCCCGGCCATTGCCGCCACGCCCAGGGCCGTCAACACCATCACGATGGCCGACGGCAGGGTGAAGGCCAGCCACGCCGCCAGGGCGCCCGCCGGCCCCGCGCGCAGCAGGCCCAGCGCCAGCCCCACCTGGCTGGAGGCGGGTCCGGGAAGAAACTGGCACAGCGCCACCAGATCGGCGTAGGCTGCATCGTCCAGCCACCGGCGCCGGGTCACGAACTCCTCGCGGAAGTAGCCCAGGTGCGCCACCGGACCGCCGAACGCCGTCAACCCCAGCTTGAGGAAGGCGGTGAAAACCTCGCCGGCGCGGGCGGTCGAGGGCCGGTCGAGACCGGGCGGGGGCGGCGCGGTAGGGGTGTCCATCAGGGGCTCCGGGGCAAGACTCGGCACGCCAGTATAGGCGGGCGGATGGACGGGAGACCTACCCGAAGGGGGAGTTTCGCCGCCCCTCCGCCGGATTTCATGGAACCGTCACCGCCCCTGTGGACAGCCGGAGCCCTTGCCCTGCCTAGGCCTTGGGAAACGCGGCGGGAACGGCGCAATATCAGCGACCCCTAATATCCGGCCGCTCGCGGGCTTGCCCCTTGTCCTTCGCCCGGAAACGCGGTAGGTAATGCCCCCCGTTGGTGTTGCCGCAATTTCCTTGCGGTACCCCGCATCGCAACCGCTCTTCCAGCACGAGGGGACATCCATGGCACGCAACAAGATCGCTCTGGTCGGCGCCGGCAACATCGGCGGCACGCTGGCGCATCTGATCGGTCTGAAGGAACTGGGCGACGTCGTCCTGTTCGATATCGCAGAGGGCACGCCGCAGGGCAAGGGCCTGGACATCGCCGAGTCGACCCCGGTCGAAGGCGTCGACGCCGAGTACACGGGCGCCAACGACTACAGCGCGATCAAGGGCGCCGACGTCGTGATCGTGACCGCCGGTGTCCCCCGCAAGCCGGGCATGAGCCGCGACGACCTGATCGAGACCAACGCCAAGGTGATGAGCGCCGTCGGCAAGGGCATCAAGGAAAACTGCCCGGACGCCTTCGTGATCTGCATCACCAACCCGCTGGACGCCATGGTGTGGGCCCTGCGCGAGGCCTCCGGGCTGCCGCACAACAAGGTCGTCGGCATGGCCGGCGTCCTGGACAGCGCCCGCTTCCGCTGGTTCCTGCACGAGGAATTTAACGTCTCCGTCCAGGACATCACGGCCTTCGTGCTGGGTGGCCACGGCGACACCATGGTCCCGCTGACCCGCTACTCCACCGTCGCCGGCATTCCGCTGCCCGACCTGGTGAAGATGGGCTGGACCACGCAGGAGAAGCTGGACCAGATCGTTCAGCGCACCCGCGACGGCGGCGCCGAGATCGTCGCCCACCTGAAGACCGGCTCCGCCTTCTACGCCCCGGCCGCGTCCGCCATCGAGATGGCCGAAGCCTACCTGAAGGACAAGAAGCGCCTGCTGCCCTGCGCCGCCTGGTGTGACGGTGTATACGGCCTGGACGGTTTCTACGTCGGCGTGCCCTGCATCATCGGCGAGAACGGCGTCGAGAAGGTCGTGGAGATCGACCTGAACGACGAGGAAAAGGCGATGTTCCAGAACTCGGTCAACGCCGTGAAGGGCCTCGTCGAGGCGGCCAAGAAGCTGATGCCCCAGGGCTAAGCGATCTGTAAGGAAGGCCTGTACAGATGAATATCCACGAGTATCAAGCGAAGCAGATCCTCCAGAAGTTCGGTGTTCCGGTTCTGGACGGCGGCGTCGCCTACACCGCCGACGAGGCGATCACGGTGGCCAAGCAGCTGCCCGGCCCCGTCTACGTGGTCAAGAGCCAGATCCACGCCGGCGGCCGCGGCAAGGGCACCTTCAAGGAGTCCGAAGCCGGCGAGAAGGGCGGCGTGCGCGTCGTCAAGTCGCCCGCCGAGGTCGGCGAGAACGCCAAGCAGATGCTGGGCAAGACGCTGGTCACGCACCAGACCGGCCCGGCCGGCAAGGAAGTCAAGCGCGTCTACGTCGAAGCGGGCTGCGACATCCAGCGCGAGCTGTACCTGGCGATGCTGGTCGACCGCGCCACGTCGCGCATCTCCGTGATGGCCTCCACCGAGGGTGGCATGGACATCGAGGAGGTCGCCGCCTCCACCCCGGAAAAGATCGTCACGCAGTCGATCGACCCGGCGTCGGGCATTTCCGGCTTCCACTGCCGCAACATCGCGTTTGCGCTGAAGCTGGAGGGCAAGCAGGTCGGTGCCTTCACCAAGATGCTGACCGCGCTGTACAAGTGCTTCGTCGACACCGACGCCTCCATGCTGGAGATCAACCCGCTCGTCGTCACCGGCGACGGTCAGGTGATCCCGCTGGACTGCAAGATGAACTTCGACGACAACGCCCTCTACCGTCACAAGGACATCGAGGAGATGCGTGACGAGTCCGAGGAGGACCCGTCGGAGATCGAGGCCGCCCAGCACAGCCTCAACTACATCAAGCTCGATGGCTCCATCGGCTGCATGGTGAACGGCGCCGGCCTCGCCATGGCGACCATGGACATCATCAAGCTGTACGGCGGCAGCCCCGCCAACTTCCTGGACGTCGGCGGCGGTGCCACGAAGGAGCGCGTGACCGCGGCCTTCAAGATCATCCTGTCCGATCCCAACGTGGAAGGCATCCTGGTCAACATCTTCGGCGGCATCATGCGCTGTGACGTCATCGCCGAGGGTGTCGTGGCCGCCGCCCGCGAGGTCAGCCTGAACGTGCCGCTCGTCGTCCGCCTGGAAGGCACCAACGTCGAGCTGGGCAAGAAGATCATGAGCGAGAGCGGCCTGCCCATCATCGCCGCCGACAACCTGGCGGACGCCGCTGAAAAGGTCGTCAAGGCCGTCAAGGAGGCCAAGTAACCATGGCTGTTCTGATCGATAGCAACACGAAGGTCATCTGCCAGGGCTTCACCGGCTCGCAGGGCACCTTCCACTCCGAACAGGCCATCGCGTACGGCACCAAGATGGTCGGCGGCGTGACCCCCGGCAAGGGCGGCACCACCCACCTGGACCTGCCGGTGTTCGACACCGTGGCCGACGCCAAGGAAGCCACCGGCGCCAACGCCACCGTGATCTACGTCCCGCCGCCGTTCGCGGCCGACGCGATCCTGGAGGCGATCGACGCCGAGATGGACCTGGCGGTGTGCATCACCGAGGGCATCCCGGTGCTGGACATGGTGAAGGTCAAGCGTGCCCTGGAAAACTCCAAGACGCGCCTGGTCGGCCCCAACTGCCCGGGCGTCATCACGCCGGGCGAGTGCAAGATCGGCATCATGCCGGGCCACATCCACCAGCGTGGCAAGATCGGCGTCGTGTCCCGTTCGGGCACCCTGACCTACGAAGCCGTGGCGCAGACCACCGCGGCCGGCCTGGGCCAGAGCACCTGCATCGGCATCGGCGGCGACCCGGTCAACGGCACCAACTTCATCGACTGCCTGGACATGTTCCTGAAGGACCCGGAAACCGAAGGCATCATCATGATTGGTGAGATCGGTGGTTCGGCCGAGGAAGAGGCCGCCGAGTTCCTGAAGGCCCAGAAGGTGAAGAAGCCGACCGTCGGTTTCATCGCCGGTGTCACCGCCCCCCCGGGCAAGCGCATGGGCCACGCCGGCGCCATCATCTCGGGCGGCAAGGGCACCGCGGCTGACAAGATGGAGGCCATGAAGTCGGCCGGCATCATGGTCGCCGACAGCCCGGCGGCGCTGGGTTCGACCATGCTCAAGGCGATGAAGGGCTGACCTAACAGGTCCCTTCGCCGACCGTATGGGTCGCATGCCCCCGCTCGGGTGATTGCCCGCGCGGGGGCATTGCGACATCCCAAGGTAGGAAACCACGGAGTTCCGACGTGGCCTCCCGCCCCCAACGGGGGACTGGACCGCGCCGGCCTCCAAACCAAGAGAGCCGGAGCTTTGGAAGCTTCTTTCCTCACTGGCGCGAACGCCATCTTCATCGCCGAGCTGTACGAGCGGTGGCTCGACGATCCGAATTCCGTCGACCAGAGCTGGCAGACCTTCTTCGCGGAGCTGCACGACGATCCCGAAGCGGTGCGCGGTGAGCGGCACGCCGGCGCGTGGGCCCCGGACGGCCGCGCCAAGGTGATCGGCGCCGTCGACCCCGACGAGGCAGCCCAGGCCGCCAAGAAGAAGAAAGAAGCGCCGAAGGGCGGCGCCGGCCTGTCCACCGACGAGGTGCGCTCGCGCACCCTGGACAGCATCCGCGCGCTGATGCTCATCCGCGCCTACCGCGTCCGCGGCCACCTGATGGCCAAGCTGGACCCGCTGGGCCTGATCGAGCCGGAACCGCACCCGGAGCTGGAATACACCACCTACGGCTTCACCGACGCGGACCTGGACAAGGAAATCTTCATCGACAACGTCCTGGGGCTGGAAACCGCCACGCTGCGGACCATCCTGGAGGTCGTGCAGGCCACCTACTGCGGGTCGGTGGGCGTGGAGTTCATGCACATCCAGGACCCCGAGCAGAAGGCCTGGATTCAGCGCCGCGTCGAAGGGGCCCGCAGCCACGCCGACTTCACGGACCTGGGCAAGCGCACGATCCTGGAGCGCCTGACCAATGCCGAGGGCTTCGAAAAGTTCCTGCAGGTCAAGTACACCGGCACCAAGCGCTTCGGCCTGGAAGGCGGCGAGTCCGTCATTCCCGCCATTGAGCAGGTGCTCAAGCGCGGCAGCCAGCTGGGTGTCGAGGAAGTGGTGTTCGGCATGGCCCACCGCGGCCGGCTGAACGTGCTGTCCAACATTCTGCACAAGCCCTACCAGGCCATCTTCTCCGAATTCCAGGGCAACGCCGCCAACCCGGACGACGTCCAGGGTTCGGGCGACGTGAAGTACCACCTGGGCACCTCGGCCGACCGCGAGTTCGACGGCAAGAAGGTCCACCTGTCGCTGCAGGCCAACCCGTCGCACCTGGAGGTCGTGGACCCCGTGGTGCTCGGCAAGGTGCGCGCCAAGCAGGAACAGCTGGGCGACACCGAGCGCAAGCGCGTGCTGGGCATCCTGCTGCATGGTGACGCGGCGTTTGCCGGCCAGGGCATCGTGGCGGAGTGCTTCGGCCTGTCGCAGCTGAAGGGCTACCGCACCGGCGGCACCATCCACTTCATCATCAACAACCAGATCGGCTTCACCACGGCGCCGCAGTACAGCCGTTCGGGCCCCTACAGCTCGGACATCGCCAAGATGGTGCAGTCGCCGATCCTTCACGTGAACGGCGACGACCCGGAAGCGGTCATCTTCGCCGCCCGCGTCGCCGCCGAGTTCCGCCAGGAGTTCGGGGCCGACGTGGTGGTGGACATGATCTGCTACCGCCGCCACGGCCACAACGAATCCGACGAGCCGGCCTTCACCCAGCCGCTGATGTACCGCAAGATCAGCGAGCAGCCGACGACCCGCGCCCGCTATGCCGAAAAGCTGGCGGCCGAGGGCAAGGTCAGCGCCGAAGAGGCGCAGAAGATCAACGACGACTTCGTCGCCCGCCTGGAGGACGAGTTCAAGGCCGCCGCCAGCTACCGCCCCAACAAGGCCGACTGGCTGGAGGGCAAGTGGAAGGGCCTGATGCAGGCCACCGGCGAGGAAGAGTACCGCACCGAAGCCACCGACGTTGACTTCGACGTCCTGCAAGAGGTCGGCAAGGCGCTCTCCACCCCGCCGGAGGACGAAGGGTTCGAGGTCAACCGCAAGATCCAGCGCCAGATGAAGGCCAAGGCCAAGATGTTCGAGTCCGGCGAGGGCATCGACTGGGCCACGGGCGAGGCGCTGGCCTTCGGAACGCTGCTGGTCGAAGGCGCGCATGTGCGCCTGTCCGGCCAGGACGCCGGCCGCGGCACGTTCTCGCAGCGTCATTCCGTGCTGGTGGACCAGAACAGCGAGCGCACCTACGTGCCGCTGAACCACATCCGCCCCGGCGAGCAGGCCCGCTACGAGGTCATCGACAGCCCGCTGTCCGAGGTTTCAGTGCTGGGCTTCGACTACGGCTACTCCCTGCAGGAGCCGCATGGCCTGACGCTCTGGGAAGCCCAGTTCGGCGACTTCGCCAACGGCGCCCAGGTTATCGTCGACCAGTTCATCAGCTCGGGCGAGTCCAAGTGGCTGCGCATGTCGGGCCTGGTGATGCTGCTGCCGCACGGCTACGAGGGCCAGGGCCCCGAGCACTCCTCGGCGCGCCCCGAGCGCTACCTGCAGCAGTGCGCGGAAGACAACATGCAGGTGTGCAACATCACCACGCCGGCCAACTACTTCCACGCCCTGCGGCGCCAGATCCGCCGCAACTTCCGCAAGCCGCTGATCGTCTTCACGCCGAAGTCGCTGCTGCGCCACAAGCTGGCGACCTCCAAGCTGGAGGACTTCGGCCCCGGGTCGCGCTTCCGCCGCGTCATGCCGGAGTGGAACGAGGGCCTGAAGCCCGACGACAAGATCCGCCGCGTGGTGCTGTGCTCGGGCAAGGTCTACTACGACCTGCTGCAGGCCCGCATGGACCAGGAACTGGACGACGTGGCGATCATCCGCATCGAACAGCTCTACCCCTGGCCCAAGGAAACCCTGGTGGCCCAGCTGTCGCGCTACAAGAACGCGGAAGTGGTCTGGTGCCAGGAAGAGCCGGCCAACATGGGCTATTGGCAGTTCGTCGACCGGCGCATCGAATTCGCGCTGGAATCCATTGACGGCCACAAGTCCCGCAAGGCGACCTACGTCGGCCGCAAGGCGTCGGCATCGCCGGCGACCGGCCTGTTCAAGGTCCATGTGGCCGAACAGACCGGCCTGGTGGAGGACGCCCTGACCGGCGACCTGGATAAGGTGTGGGTGCCGTTCGCGCGTGTCACCCAGCTCAGCAAGATCGGCCAGTAAGCGGCCACGGCAGTTAACGATTAGTCAGAGGAAACTCATGGCGACGGAAATCAAGGTGCCCGCCCTGGGCGAGTCCGTGACCGAGGCCACGGTCGCGAAGTGGTTCAAGCAGGTCGGTGACAGCGTCAATGCCGACGAGCCGCTGGTGGAACTGGAGACCGACAAGGTGACCGTCGAGGTCCCCGCGCCGTCCGCCGGCACCATCCAGGAGATCACGGCCGAGGAAGGCTCCGACGTGGAAGTCGGCTCCATCCTGGGCCTGCTGGGCGAGGGCGCAGGTGCGGCCCCGGCTCCCAAGAAGGAAGAGCCGAAGAAGGAAGAGGCCCCCAAGGCCGAAGAGAAGCCCGAGCCGAAGGCGCAGCCCGAGCCGGCCAAGCCGGCGCAGCCGCAGGAAAGCCAGGCTCCGGCGGGGCAGAAGGCCAACCTGGACTACCCGCTGGCCCCGGCCGTGCGCAAACTGGTCGACGAGAACAATCTCGACCCGGCGCAGATCCCGGCGTCCGGCAAGGACGGCCGCCTGACGAAGGCGGACGTGGTCAACTACATGCAGGGCGGGGCCAAGCCGGCCGCCGCCCCGGCCGCCGCCGCGCCGGCGTCCGGCATGCCCTCGGGTCCGGGCCGCGAAGCCGGTCCGAACGAGGAAAAGGTCAAGATGTCCCGCCTGCGCCGCCGCATCGCGGAGCGCCTGAAGGAAGCCCAGAACACCGCCGCCATGCTCACCACCTTCAACGAGGTGGACATGACGAACCTGATGGCGCTGCGGAACCAGTACAAGGACAAGTTCGAGAAGAAGCACGGCGTCAAGCTCGGCTTCATGTCCTTCTTCGCCAAGGCCTGCATCCAGGCGCTGCAGGAAATTCCGGCCGTCAACGCCGAGATTTCCGGTGACAGCATCATCTACAAGAACCACTACGACATCGGCATCGCCGTCGGCACGCCGCAGGGTCTCGTGGTTCCGGTGGTGAAGGATTGCGACCAGATGGGCTTCGCCGGGATCGAGAAGACCATCGGCGACTTCGGCAAGCGCGCCCGTGACGGCAAGCTGAGCATGGACGAAATGTCCGGGGGCACTTTCACCATCTCCAACGGTGGCGTCTACGGCTCGCTGATGTCCATGCCCATCATCAACCCGCCGCAGTCGGCCATTCTGGGCATGCACAAGACCCAGATGCGCCCGATGGTCATGCCCGACGGGTCCATCGAGGCTCGCCCGATGATGTACCTGGCGCTGTCCTACGACCACCGCATCATCGACGGCAAGGAAGCCGTGACCTTCCTGGTGCGCGTCAAGGAGTGCCTGGAAGACCCGGCGCGCCTGCTGTTTGATGTGTAAGTGACCGCCTGGGGGCCGGACCGTCGTACAGAGGTCCGGCCCTTTCGCATGTCTGACGCATAGAGTTTTCGGGAAGCCAAATATGTCCGAGAAATCCTACGATCTCATCGTCATCGGCGCCGGCCCCGGCGGCTATGTCTGCGCCATCCGCGC
The DNA here is from genome assembly GCF_044803115.1 of Caenispirillum salinarum. GTDB lineage: Bacteria > Pseudomonadota > Alphaproteobacteria > Rhodospirillales > Rhodospirillaceae > Caenispirillum > Caenispirillum salinarum_A. The sequence goes on from NZ_CP085224.1 coordinate 4,805,487, forward strand.
GGCCCAACTGGGCATGAAGGTCGCCGTGGTCGAAAAGCGCAAGAGCCTGGGCGGCACCTGCCTGAACGTGGGCTGCATCCCCTCCAAGGCCCTGCTGCAGTCCTCGCACCTCTACGAGATGGCTGCGCACGACTTCGAGGGCCACGGCATCAAGGTGAAGCCGAGCCTCGACTTCGACACCATGATGAAGCGGAAAGACAAGGTCGTCGCCGACAACACCGGCGGCGTCGCGTTCCTCTTCAAGAAGAACAAGATCGACCACCTGATCGGCCACGGCACCCTGACCGCCCCCGACACCGTCAAGGTCGTCGGCGAGGACGGCGAGCAGGAAGTGAAGGCCAAGAACGTGGTCATCGCCACCGGCTCGGACGTGATGCCCCTGCCGGGTGTCGAGATCGACGAGAAGCAGATCGTCTCGTCCACCGGCGCGCTTGAGTTGCCCAAGGTGCCGAAGTCCATGGTCGTCATCGGCGCCGGCGTCATTGGCCTGGAGCTGGGCTCGGTCTACCGCCGCCTGGGCGCGGAAGTCACCGTGATCGAATACCTGGACTTCATCCTGCCGCCCATGGACGGCGAGGTGCGCAAGCAGATGCAGCGCATCCTGGACAAGCAGGGCCTGAAGTTCATGCTCGGCTCCAAGGTCACCGGGGCCGAGAAGAACAAGAAGGGCGTCAAGCTGACCGTCGAGCCCGCCAAGGGCGGCGACACCAAGGAGGTCGAGGCCGAGGTGGTGCTGGTCGCCATCGGCCGCCGCCCCTACACCGACAGCCTGGGCCTGGCCGAGATCGGCGTGGACATGACCGACCGCGGCTTCGTCACCGTGGACGAGAACTTCCAGACCAACGTCCAGGGCGTCTTCGCCATCGGTGACGTCATCGGCGGCGCCATGCTGGCCCACAAGGCCGAGGACGAGGGCGTGGCCGTCGCCGAGCTGATCGCCGGCGAGACCGCCCACATCAACTACGACGCCATCCCGTCGGTCGTCTACACCTGGCCCGAGGTCGGCGCCGTCGGCAAGACCGAGGAACAGCTGAAGGACGCCGGCATCGAGTACAACGTCGGCAAGTTCCCCTTCACCGCCAACGGCCGCGCCCGCTGCAACGGCGAGACCGATGGCTTCGTGAAGATCCTCGCCGACAAGAAGACCGACACGGTGCTGGGCTGCCACATCGTCGGCCCCGAGGGCGGCGATCTGCTGCAGGAAGTGGTGGTCGGCATGGAATTCGGCGCCTCCGCCGAAGACATCGCCCGCACCTGCCACAGCCACCCCGCCCTGGGCGAGGCGGTCAAGGAAGCGGCGCTTGCCGTCGCCAAGCGCACGATCCACATGTGATCGCACGCCGCATCATCGCGGAAAGGGGCGCCGGAGTGATCCGGCGCCCTTTTTGTTTGCGTCGGAGGCGGGGCGGGGCGAGGCCACAAGGACACAGAGATGCAAGGGCTTTGCGGCTGCGCCGCAATGTGGGCGCGAGGGAGCCACGGGCTCCCTCGCGCTCCCTCGATCCCTTGTTCACCTTCGGCGCGCAAGCCGGGCGAAGCGGCCATTCGAGACGAGGATTGCGCACCTTCGTGCGCTGTCTTGGCGGCCTCGCCACCACCGTCGCCACAAGAGTGCCGCGCCTACCCCGCCTCTGCCTCTTCCCCCACGACCACCTGCACCGGCATGGGCGCGCGGTCCTGGAATTGCAGGATCACTTCAATGCTGTCGCCATCTGCGAGCGGGCGGTTCAGGTCGTTGAGCAACAGGTAGAAGCCGTGGGGGCCGACGGCGTCGTGCGGGTGGATGACCACGCGGTCCACCGGCTGCCCCTTGTGGATCAGCATCACGTCCGATGCCGCACCCGTCTTCGCACCCATCAGCGCCACCGGAACATCCTCGTCGTTGCCGATGACGGCCTGCACCTTGACGTCGCCGGCGCGGGTGGGCGCCACCCAGGGCCGCACCACCTGAACAGCGGCCATCTGGTCCCCCTCGGCCGCCGTGGGTTCGGGCATCAGCCCGGCCGCCAGGCCCAGGGCAGCGGCGAAGGCGGCGATGACGGACAGGCGCGACAGGTTGGTGAGGGCGTGCATGGTCCGATCCTCCGTCGGTGACCATCATCCTTTCCTTGACGATGGCGCACGCGCCGGGGCGGAACAATCCGCCGGCCGTGGTGGAATCGGCCCAAAAGATCGTAAAAAGGGCGTAACCCCTGCAAAATCAGGGCTTTGTGCCCGCCCCCATGCGGTAGACGTAGACGTGCAACTCGCCTGCGTTGAACGTGTGGGCCCCGCCCTTGCAGCCGCGGGAACGGGTGAGGTAATCAACCACTTCCTGCGCCTGCACTTCCGTCGCGGCGGTGCGGATCGCGCCCACATCCCGGCCGGGCTTGAAGCGGTGCCGGCTGGTCAGTTCGGCCTTGCCGTCCTTCGCCATGCCCACATACCACTGCGCCGGATTGCCGCCGTTGCGGGCGATCAGGTGCTCGATTTCCTGGATGATCTGCGTCTTCGATTTGGCCATGCGGCCGTCCCCCTGCGCGACCGCCGCCCCCTCAAGCGGCGAATTCGGATCGTCGGTATCCTTGAGCGTACAGCAGCGCCGTCAGGTCGCCATGGTCGACCCGCACCCGCGCCTCCGCCGCCACGCTGGGCTTGGCGTGGAACGCCACGCCCAGGCCGGCGGCCTTGATCATGTCCAGGTCGTTGGCCCCGTCGCCAACCGCCAGCGTGCGCGACAGCGGCAGCCGACGCTCGGCGGCGGCCCCGATCAGCGTCTGCAGCTTGGTGTCGCGGTCCAGGATGGGCTCCACCACCGTGCCGGCCAGCGCCCCGTCGTCGATGATGAAATCATTGGACAGGTCCATGTGGAAGCCGCAGTGGGCGGCAACGCGCGTGGTGAAGAACTTGAACCCACCCGAGACCAGAATGCAGTGAGCATCATTCGCGGCCATGGTGCGCACCAGTTCCACCGCGCCCGACGTGTATTCGACGCGGGTAAAGCACTGCTCCAGCGTGTCGGCCGACAGGCCCTTCAGCATCCCGACGCGCTCGCGCAGGGCCTCCTTGAAGTCCAGCTCGCCGTTCATCGCGCGCGCGGTGATGGCGGCGATCTTGTCCTTCAGGCCGGCAAAATCGGCCAGTTCGTCCAGGGTTTCGCCGGTGACGATGGTGGAATCCATGTCGGCCACCAGCAGCATCTTGCGCCGGTCCCCGGCGGCCTGAGCCACCACGTCGGCCGCCACGCCGGCTTCCCCCACCACCTTGCGCACGCAGGCGTCGGCGTGGTCGGGCTCGGCATCTTCGAAGGGCAGATCGACGGCCACGCCCTCGTCCAGCCAGTCGGGCGAACCCACCTGCGCGCCCAGGCCCTTCAGGACCTCGCGCGCGGTCTGGACCGTGCTATCGTCCAGGCCCCCGCGGGCCGGGTCGGTGATCAGCGTCAGCACGTTTTCCATGGCGCGGGTCCTTGTCCTGGCGGCGCGGGGCGTGAAACGTTTGCACACTCGTATAAAGACCCGCCACAGGGTATGGCAAGCCGCATGAACGATATCCCTCCTTCCTCCGATCCCGATGCTCCGCCGCTGATCGTCGTGGCCGGCCCCACCGCCAGCGGAAAGTCGGCGCTGGCGCTGGACATCGCGCGCGAATTCAGCGGCACGGTCATCAACGCGGACAGCATGCAGGTCTACCGCGAGCTGCGCGTGCTGACCGCCCGCCCCTCGGCGGAGGAAGAGGCGGCGGCTCCTCACCGCCTGTACGGCGTGATGCCGGGATCGGAGGTGTGCTCGCCGGTGCGCTGGCGCGACATGGCGGTGCCGGAAATCGAGGCCGCCCACGTCGCCGGCGGGCTGCCCATCGTCTGCGGCGGCACGGGGCTCTACATCCGGGCCCTGCTCCACGGCTTCGCGCCCGTGCCCGAGGTGCCGCCGGAGGTGCGCGCCGAGGCCAGGGCGGACCTCGACCGCCTGGGACACGCGGCCTTCCACGAGCGCCTGGCGGCCGAGGACCCGGAAACCGCCGCCCGCCTCGCGCCCACCGACACCACGCGGAACCTGCGGGCGTGGGAGGTCTGGGTGGCGTCCGGCCGGTCGATCTCCTGGTGGCAGCGCCAGCCGCCGGAGCCGCCGCCGCCGCGCCTGCGCGCCTTCGTCATCACGCTGGCGCCGCCGCGCGACGTGCTCTACGCCCGGTGCGATGCGCGGCTGGAGCGCATGGTGCTGCACGGCCCGGCGCTGGACGAGGTGCGCGGCCTGCTTGACCTGGGCCTGCCGGACGACACGCCGGTGATGAAGGCTCTGGGCGTGCCGGAACTGGCGGCCCATCTGCGCGGCGAGGCGGACCTCGAGTCGGCGCTGAAACGGGCACAGCAGCTCACCCGGAACTACGCCAAACGGCAGATGACGTGGTTCCGGGGGCAGCTTGATGCCAACGAGACTCTCGCCGCGCAATATTCGGAAACTCTTTCCGCCGAAATCTTTCAGAAAGTTCGCCGCTTTTTGTTGACCGGCGGATTATGAGTCATTACGGTGCATCGTCCCCGGAATGGTCCGGGGAGAGGCGCGGCGCGCCGATCGGACACCCCTGACAGCGCACATCCGATCCATCGGAGAGACGACAGGCGGTCACGGTGTTCCGCGGACGCTTTTTTCGAAAGTGTTGAGCGGGCGGCGCGCGAGCCGCGCGTGCTTCATAGGGAATACAGGTGCGAATATGTCCATGGATCGCATGAACGGTGCTCAGATGGTCCTCAAGGCTCTTGCCGAGCAGGGCGTCGAGGTAATCTTCGGCTATCCGGGCGGCGCCGTACTTCCCATTTACGACGCGATTTTCCAGCAGAACCAGATCAAGCACGTGCTGGTGCGCCACGAACAGGCCGCCGTTCACGCGGCCGAGGGCTATGCGCGGTCGACCGGCAAGGTCGGCTGCGTGCTGGTGACGTCCGGCCCCGGCGCGACCAATGCGGTGACCGGCCTGCTGGACGCCATGATGGACAGCATCCCCATCGTCTGCCTGACCGGCCAGGTGCCCACCCACCTGATCGGCAACGACGCCTTCCAGGAGGCCGACACCACCGGCATCACCCGGCCGTGCACCAAGCACAACTACCTGGTGAAGAAGCCTGACGACCTGGCCCGTGTCATGCACGAGGCCTTCCACGTCGCGCGCTCCGGTCGTCCCGGCCCGGTGGTGGTGGACCTGCCCAAGGACGTGCTGATGAAGGAGGGCGAGTACACGCCCGCCGCCCGCGTCAAGCACAAGACCTACAAGCCGCAGGTCAAGGCCGACCGCGCCGCGCTGGAAGAGGCGCTGGACCTGATCGCCAACGCCAAGAAGCCCATCTTCTATACTGGCGGCGGCGTGGTGAATTCGGGCCCCGCGGCTTGCCAGCTGCTGACCCAGCTGGTGCGCTTGACCGGCTACCCCATCACCCAGACGCTGATGGGTCTGGGCGCCTATCCGGCCAGCGACCCGCAGCACCTGGGCATGCTGGGCATGCACGGCACCTACGAAGCCAACTGGGCCATGCATGACTGCGACGTCATGATCTGCGTCGGCGCCCGCTTCGACGACCGCGTCACCGGCCGCCTGGATGCCTTCTCGCCGGGCAGCAAGAAGATCCAGATCGACATCGACCCGTCGTCCATCAACAAGAACGTCCGCGTGGACGTGCCGGTGGTGGGCGATGTGGCCCACGCCCTGGAAGACCTGATCAAGCTCTACAAGGCCCGCCAGATTCGCCCCGACGCCGGCGCGCTGAAGGACTGGTGGAAGCAGATCGAGGAGTGGCGCGCGGTCGACTGCCTGAAGTTCAACCAGGACGGCAAGATCATCAAGCCGCAGTACGCCATCCAGCGTCTGTACGAGCTGACCAAGGGCCGCGAAACCTACATCACCACCGAGGTCGGCCAGCATCAGATGTGGGCCGCCCAGCACTACAAGTTCGAGCGCCCCAACCAGTGGATGACCTCGGGCGGGCTCGGCACCATGGGCTATGGCTTCCCTGCCGCCATCGGTGTGCAGATGGCGCACCCTGACGCCCTGGTGGTCGACGTTTCCGGCGAGGCCAGCTTCATGATGAACATGCAGGAGCTTGGCACCGCCATTCAGTACCGCCTGCCCGTGAAGGTGTTCATCCTGAACAACCAGTACATGGGCATGGTGCGCCAGTGGCAGGAACTGCTGCACGGCGGCCGCTACTCGGAAAGCTACTCCGAGGCGCTGCCCGACTTCGTCAAGCTGGCGGAGGCCTTCGGCGCCCACGGTATCGTCTGCGACGACGCCGGCAAGCTGGACGACGCCATCTCCGAGATGATCGATATCGACAAGCCGGTCATCTTCGACTGCCGCGTCGATGCCTCGGAAAACTGCTTCCCCATGATCCCGTCGGGGGCGCCGCACAACCAGATCCTGCTGGGCCCGCCCGGCGAGGACAACGACGCCATCGGCGACGAGGGCAAGGTCCTGGTCTGATCCGAGGGAACCGACCGCACCACCACCATCATACCCACCGCACGCTCGCACAGCCCCGCCCCCGCCCCGGCCTCCCTTCAGGGACCGGCGGCGGGAGCGGGGTCCCGCCGCGAGACCCTTGAGGGGGAGACACGTCCCGTGTCCAACGAAGTCGAAGAGATCGTCACCCACACCATCGCCGTCCTGGTCGACAACGAGTCCGGCGTGCTGGCCCGCGTCATCGGCCTGTTCTCCGGCCGCGGCTACAACATCGAAAGCCTGACCGTGGCCGAGGTGGACCCGTCGGAGAAGCTGTCGCGCATCACGCTGGTGACCAGCGGCACGCCCATGGTGATCGAGCAGATCAAGGCCCAGCTGGGCCGCCTGGTGCCCGTGCACAAGGTGCGCGACCTGACCGTGGACGGCCCGTCCGTCTCGCGCGAGCTGGCGCTGGTCAAGGTTGTCGGGTCCGGCGAGAAGCGCGTCGAAAGCCTTCGCATCGCCGACATCTTCCGCGCCAACGTGGTCGACAGCACCAACGAGAGTTTCGTATTCGAGATCGTCGGCAAGACCGACAAGCTCGACGCCTTCATCGCGCTGATGGAGCCGCTGGGCCTGGTCGACGTCTCCCGCACCGGCGTCGCCGCCATCGCGCGCGGCACGGGCAGCATTTGATCGGGGCCACCCGGCCCGTCCCTTCAACAGACTGTTTCCAAGGATTTAGGACAATGCGCGTTTACTACGATCGCGACGCCGACGTGAACCTGATCAAGGGCAAGAAGGTCGCCATTGTGGGCTATGGCTCGCAGGGGCACGCCCACACGCTGAACCTGCGCGACAGCGGCGTGAAGGAGGTCGCGGTCGCCCTGCGCGAGGGCTCCGCCACCCGCAAGAAGGCCGAGGCCGAGGGCGTGAAGGTCATGACCCCCGCCGAGGCGGCGGCCTGGGCCGACGTGGTGATGATCCTGACCCCCGACGAGTTGCAGGCCGACCTCTACAAGGACGACCTGCACGCCAACATGAAGGAAGGTGCCGCGCTCGCCTTCGCGCACGGCCTGAACGTGCACTTCAACCTGATCGAGCCGCGCGCCGACCTCGACGTGTTCATGATCGCCCCGAAGGGCCCGGGCCACACCGTGCGTTCCGAATACGTGCGCGGCGGCGGCGTGCCCTGCCTGGTGGCGATCGCCCAGGACGCTTCCGGCAACGCCAAGGAAGTCGCCCTGTCCTACGCCTGCGCCGTCGGCGGCGGCCGTTCGGGCATCATCGAGACGTCGTTCCGCGAAGAGTGCGAGACCGACCTGTTCGGCGAGCAGGCCGTGCTGTGCGGCGGCCTGACGGAGCTGATCAAGGCGGGCTTCGAGACCCTGGTGGAAGCCGGCTACGCCCCGGAAATGGCCTACTTCGAGTGCCTGCACGAGGTAAAGCTGATCGTCGACCTGATGTACGAGGGCGGCATGGCCAACATGCGCTACTCCATCTCCAACACGGCGGAATACGGCGACTACAAGACCGGTCCGCGCATCGTGACGGCCGAGACCAAGGCCGAGATGAAGCGCGTGCTGGACGACATCCAGTCCGGCCGTTTCGTGCGTGACTGGATGCTGGAGTGCAAGGCCGGCCAGCCCAGCTTCAAGGCCACCCGCCGCCTGAACGCCGAGCACCAGATCGAGGAGGTCGGCGAGCGCCTGCGCGGCATGATGCCCTGGATCAAGGCCAACGCCCTGGTGGACAAGGAAAAGAACTAAGCGGCGACGCTTGGCTAAAACGGAAGAGGCCGCTCCCCGGGAGCGGCCTTTTTCGTGCCCGGCTTCGCGCGGGGCGTGGGGAAGGCTGTCGCCTGCCCGACCTTTTGCGTCCGCCTTCCTACCGCGCCGCCGGCAGCCGCAGGTCCTGGGGCCGGATGCGGGCCAGCGTGTCGACCAGCCGGTTAAGGTCCGCCCGCAGGCCGTCCATGGCGGGCCGGCGGGTAAAGGCGGCTTCGTCCATGTAGAGGCGGCGGTTGATTTCGATCTGCATGGCGTGGACGCCGTGTTCGGGCCGGCCGTAGTGGCGCGTGGTGAAGCCGCCGGCGTAGGGGGCGTTGCGGGTGACGGTGTAGCCGGCGGCCGTCAGCCGCTCCTCCGCCACCGCGGTCATGACGCGGGCGCACGAGATGCCGAAGCAGTCGCCCAGAACCATGTCGGGCGGCGGCGGGCGGTTGGGATCGCCGCCGCCAGACGGCATGGAATGGCAGTCCACGAGCATGCAGTAGCCGAACCGCGCGACCGTCTCGTCGATCAGCCGCCGCAGCGCCCCGTGGTAGGGCCGGTAGAGCGTCTGCACCCGCTTCTCCGCTTCGGCGAAGGACAGCTTGCGGGCATAGATTTCCGCTCCGCTGGCGACCACGCGGGCGATGGTCCCCAGCCCCGCCGCCACGCGGGCGCTGGTCACGTTCACGTGCGCCGGCAGGGGCTCGGCGAACATGGCGGGGTCCAGCTCGTAAGGCTCGCGGTTGGGGTCCAGGTAGGCGCGCGGGTAGAGCGCCTTGACCAGCGGCGCCCCCATGGCCGGTACGTCGGCGAACAGCTCGTCGACGAAACAGTCCTCGGACCGGCGCAACCCGCTGGCATCGAGCCGCGAGGCGGCAAGCAGGTCGGCGGGATAGTTGCGGCCCGAGTGCGGCGAGGCGAACACCATGGGCAGGTGATGGTCGGCCGGCATTTCCACGGCGACGACGCCCGGCACCGACAGCGCGGATGCCGGGCTCGATGGCGTGTCCGGCGCTCCGCGAGGGTCCTGTGGCGCCGGTTCGTCGGGACGGGTTCGGGTCATGGCCGCTAGACTAGCGCACCGACCGCAATGCCGCCATAGCCGGAAGGAGGCGGACGCGCGCGTTTTCAGGAATGGCCTGCGCGGTCCCGGCCCTGTCAAAAAAAGGTCTTGCCAAGGCTGTTCCAGTTCGCTACATAGGCGCCCTCACGACGACGGAGCGCAACGCCCCGGCGTCGGAGACCGGTCCCGCCGGGGCCTGATCCGCAAGGGTTCGGCCGAAGACACGGGCGTGTAGCTCAGCGGGAGAGCACTACGTTGACATCGTAGGGGTCGCTGGTTCAATCCCAGCCACGCCCACCACCGAAACCCCCAGGGAAACCTGGGGGTTTCGTTCGTTCTGGGGAGCGGACGTTTCGCCGTCGGCGAGCCAATCTGCGGTGTTATGCGGTGAAACCTTGCGCGGCACCGGGGCCTTCTTCGTCCGCGGCTTCTTAAGTAGACCGAGCGTCTGCCCCGTCGGCAGCGCGCTCAGGGCCGTCGTCATGGCATCAGTGGACTTTTTCCGGTGATCGGGATGATGATGGGCGTACACTTTCTCCACCATCCGCGTGTCGGAGTGCCCCAGGTAGTCCGCGATCTCCCACAAGGGCACGCCAGCCTGGGCCATCCATGTCGCGGCTGTATGCCGCAGAACATACGGCGTGACGTCGGGGAAGCCGGCACGAGCCATGGCGGTGGCGAACGCCTTCTTGATGGACTTGATCGGCTTGCCGGCCCATTCGACCAAATAGCCGGATGTGCTGCGGCTACACGCCTCCTTGATCAATGCCACCGTGGCGGGATCTTCAATTCGCACGACAGGCCGCTTCTTGTTTGTCTGCTGGCGCCCGAACGGGTTGAGGTGCAGGATCAGAGCATCGCCGGAAACGACAACCTGATCCGTCTTAAGTTCTAGTACGGGGCCTGGACGGCTCGCCGAGGCCAACGCCACCCTAGTAAACACTAGCAAGTGCAGTGTTCTCGGCGTATCGACAGCTTTCATGAGGCTCTCCGCTTCCTCATGCGTCAAAAATCGCGTTCGGCCCTCGATCCCGCCGAGGCTGCCAACCAGCTCGAACTCTCCTATGCCGCCCGCACGGCGGGCAGCCATGAGTGCGGCACGTAGCACCGAAAGCTCCCGATTGATGGTCGCAGGCTTAATCGGGCGGGAGCCTCCCCATCGGCGGTTGCCGGTGCGTAGACGGGCTGTCACGTAGGCTTGCTGCATGTCGAAGCTGATCTGGTGTGGGTCTGCATCGCGGCCGAAATAGCCGATCAAGTGGCGGACCGCAATTCTCGCCTGATCAAGAGAGGGCGCTGCGTCTTTCCTCAGCAGGCTAACGTAGCTGCGAAGAACAGCTTCTAGCGTTGGAGCATCAGTTCTCTTCTCGATCGGTGCACGGCTGGTAGGCGTGTCGCTATCGATCAGGGACGCACAGAAGGTGTCTAGAGCCCTTTCAGCTTCCGCCTGGCTCTTTGTACCGGTACTTCTGTAACGCATTCGCTTCTTGTCGGCGTCGTACCAGACGATGGTCCAGTACTCACTGCCAAAGCGGCGGTCGAGGCGCGGTGCGCCGCGTTCGCTTCTGTATCGGGGCATGTCATCTTCTCCACGTAGCGGTCAAATTGCTGTGTGCTTATTCGGATTTCGCCGAACAACTCGCTGTGCCCGATCGCGCGGTTGCGGACGGCCCGCAACACTGCATCGCGATCAACCTGGCACTCGGCAGCGACCTGATCGATCGTCAACCAGCCGAGAGACATCGCACCCGCCCTAGAGGATGGCCATGTCGGCGAACACGCGAAGCACCCCGCAGCCATAAGGTCGCGGCGTGAAGGATGCAGGAGAGGGAAGCGGCGCGCCCCGTGAAACGGCCGCGCGCAGGAGCAGGTATTTGCTGCGGGGCATTCTCTTCATTCCTCGGCTCAACAACCCAGCCGCAGCGCGTGAAGCCGCGCCAACCTGTTCCACAGGATGACGCCGCTAATGCACGCAAGCAGCGAGGGCCACGGATTAAGTGGCAGTTGAGCCCCGATGAAGAGAGCACTGCGGGGCTCGGTTCGGGCGCTGAAGCCGCTGAGCGGCGTCGTCAGCACACCGAACTAGCCGCCATTTCTGACCGGTCCCGGACCGATCGCTAGCGGCATGATCTTTAGGTAGGTTTCGCCGATCATCGAAGCAAGGGGTAACGCGCCACTGCGGCAGCCGTCCTGCCTGTACTTTCCAACCAGTGACCGAAAAAGCTCCTGCCGAAATGTAGCGGGAGGGCATGGGATGGGTTTGGGCTTGATCGTCAGGCCCACCTACCAGCGATGATGGACCGTAAATCCAGAAGAGAGACCTTTAGCAACTCCCAAAAAATTATCGCCTCCACCTTGTCGACGTTCTGAAAAAAACGTAGTTGAATAAATATCGACAGCAGGAGGAAACTCTTTTGGGAAGTTACGATTACCTTCACAGAGACGACCGAAGCGCGGGCGGAATTATTCATCACGATTTTCGGGCTAAACCCGCGGTTATCGCTGTGGCCAACCAGAAAGGCGGGGTCGGCAAGACGACCACCTCCCTCAATCTCGCCTACGCGCTGTCACAGCGCGGGCTTTCAGTTCTCGTCATCGACCTCGATCCTCAGGCCAACGCGACACTCGCCGGCGGTGTTGATCGCGTTTCGGCCGGCCGGGAGGGGCGAACGATCTACAACGTTCTGCTGCAAGACAGACCGCTCGTCGACATCATCCGGCCGTGCCCGGAACTCGGGTTTTCAATCGCGCCGTCGGGGGCGAATGTCGATGCCGTGGAGCCGGAACTGGCTGGGCGGACCGCCGCAGAGCTTCTGCTGCGGCGCAAGATTGAAGAGTTGGGCCAGCGCTTCGATGCGATCCTCATCGACTGCCCGCCGAATCTGGGAAAACTGACGCTGAACGGCATGCTCGCGGCGCAGTACCTGCTCGTGCCGACCGAAGCGGCTGCATGGTCATTGGCCGGCATTCCACTTCTGCTGACGAACGTCGACCAGGTGCGGCGGCTGTATCGTCACGATCTGCGGCTGCTCGGCATTCTGCCGACGAAAGTGCGCAGCCGCATCCGCCAGGACCGGGAATCGCTTGAAGAGCTCCGACGCGACTACGGCGACGCGACGCACATTTTCCCACCGATCCGCCACACCACGGCTTACGCTGTTTCCGAAGCGGCAGGTTCTGTGACGCTCGCAGACAATCCCACCGGGCCCGGTGTCGACGCCTACCACGCCGTTGCGGACCAGCTCCTTGAAACCATTGAGCGCCGGATTGCGCCACAGGTGGCGTCATGACTCGGCGGCCGGCGAGGCGCGTGTCCGAGCGGATTTCCGGTGAAGCAGCTCGTGCTCTATCGACGGGGATGGTCGCGATGTCGCAGCAGATGAACGTCGTCGAGATACCGGTTGACGACATCACACCAAACCCAGATCAGCCGCGGAAGCTGTTTGACCAAGCAGCCCTGGAGGGGCTCGCGACGTCGATCTTCAAGAGTGGTCTGCTCCAGCCGATCCTCGTCAAGCGGGACCAGAAGACACAAGGCCGCTACATCATCGCTGCGGGAGAACGACGCTGGCGGGCTCACAAGCTGATTGGCAAAGCGACGATCCGCGCGATTTGCGTCTCGGGCGACCTTGACGAGATCGCGGTTGTCGAGAACGCGCAGCGCGTTGATTTGCATGCCGTGGAGCGGGCCATTGCCATCCGGCGGCTGTCCGTGCAGCGCCAGTGTACGGACGAGAGCCTAGCCCAAATGACCGGCGTGAGTCGCACCGAGATCACGAAGCTGATCGCCGTCGGCACGCTGCCGGATGAAATGCTCTCGCGGTTTCTCGCCATGTCGCCCGAGCCGACGAAGTCGGCGCTGTTCGAAGTCGCCATGGCGCCCGCCGAGATACAGCCGGTCTTGGCGGATCTCGTCGCGAAGGGCGCCTCGATCGCAAGTCTTCGCCAAGCTCGAGACCAGCTTGAGCAGGCCGGCGATGCCGTGACGATGGGCGCCCTCGGCCGAAGCGGGTACGACGCCCCGGCGCTGGGGCGGCGGCTCAAGCGCTTGACGACGACGCTTGGCACGATTCGAAGCGAAGGCCGCCCGCTCAGCGATCAGGATCGCGGCCATCTTCTGGCCTTGCGCGCGTCCATCGACGCGGTCCTCAACGACGGCCGTTGAATTTTACAAAGAAACCACGTTCGACGTCGAACACCTCGGGCTGGCGGTGGCTGCGAAAGCCGCGCCGGCCCGAACGGTGTGCAAGAGGGTGCTCCGGCGTTCGTGGACGGTACGGCAGCACGCCGACGTGCTCCGCCTGCGGCCCAGGACAGTCCTCCGAAAGGACGCATCGCCGCAAGCATACAACCCGCGTACAGAAATCTGATGCTTTGCACCCCTTGGCGCTTCCCCCTGCACGGCAAACCACTATAGTGGTACCTACATAAACGGCACAGCGCAGGGTTTTGGAGCGTGGGGGTCATGAGTTCGCCAGACAATCCGATCTTGAATTCGCCCTTTCGCGCCCCCGACAGGCACTGGCAACTCGACAAGACCGGCAACCCCACCGAGATCATCAACACCGGGCGCCGGCGAAGCGAATATTTCGTGCCGATCGCTCAGCCCAAGAAGGTCGGTCAGCAGGGCTCCCTCAGCCTCGACGACCAGGATGCCGAGGGCGGCGCCTTCAGCGCCAACGATCTGATCAACGAGATCCGCGGGCATATTGAACGCTGGCGCTCGCTCCCGCCGTCGCAGTGGGGCGTCACCCACGAAACCGCCAGACTGCTGGATCACTGGCGCGAGGGGCGCATGGCCCGCCGGCCCTTCTTCTGTCAGGTGGAGGCGGTCGAGACAATCATTTGGCTTGAGGAGGTGGCGCCGAAGCAGGGCCAGTTCCGCAGGCTCCGCGAGAAGATCCGCCTGGAAAACGAAGCGGCCAACCCGGGCCTGTTCCGTCTCGCCGCCAAGATGGCGACCGGGTCGGGCAAGACCACGGTCATGGCAATGCTGATCGCGTGGCAAACGGTCAACGCCGCGCGCGGTCGGCGCAACTTCTCCGACGCCTTCCTGATCGTCGCCCCCGGCATCACGATCCGGGACCGCCTGCGAATCCTGCTGCCGAGCGACCCTGAAAACTATTACGAAAAGCAGGACATCGTCCCCGACGACATGATCGGGGACATCCGCAAGGCGCGCATCGTCATCACCAACTACCACGCCTTCGGCCTGCGCCAGACCGTCACGCTGCCCAAATTCAGCAAGGCCCTGCTTCAAGGGCATGGCGAGGCGCCACAGACCCAGGAGACCGAGGGGCAGATGCTTGCCCGGGTGTGCCCGGACCTGCTCAAGCGCAAGAACGTCATCGTCATCAACGACGAGGCGCACCACTGCTATCAGGAGAAGCCCGGAAAGTCCGCCGAGGAAAAGGTGAGCCAGGACGAGCGCGAGGAGACCAAGCGGAACGCCGAGGCGGCCCGCTTGTGGATCAACGGCATCAAGGCCCTGGACACCCTGGTCGGCGTGCGCTCCGTCTACGACCTGTCGGCCACGCCGTTCTTCCTCCGGGGCTCCGGCTACCCGCAGGGCACGCTGTTCCCCTGGGTCGTCTCCGACTTCTCGCTGATGGACGCCATCGAGGCCGGCATCGTCAAGATTCCCCGCGTGCCGATCTCGGACAACTCCCTGAACAAGCCCATGCCTGTGTGGCGGCGGGTTTGGCCGGAGATCAAGGACGAGATGCCGCTCAAGGGGCGCGCCAAGCAGGAGAATCTCGATCCCGAGGCGCTTCCGGAGAAGCTGCTGGGCGCCCTGCACGGCCTCTACGAGCACTACGAGGGCGTTTTCGACAATTGGTCGGTGGTCTTCGGCAAGGCCGGCTCCAACATGCCCCCCGTGTTTATCGTCGTCTGCCAGAACACGAGCCATTCGAAGCTCCTCTACGACTACATCGCGGGCTATGAGCGCGAGGAGAAGACGGCCGCCGGCGAGAGCCGTACGGCCATCGTGAAGGGCAAGTTTCCGCTTTTCAGCAACTACGACGAGGACGGCCGACGTCTGCCGCGCCCGCGGACGCTGTTGATCGACAGCAACGAGCTCGACAGCGGCGGCGCCATGACTGCGGACTTCAAGAAGGTCGCCGGCCCAGAGCTGGAGCTCTTCAAACAAGACGTCGCCCACCGGTATGGCCAGGGCGCCGCGACCAAGCTCTCGGACGAGGATTTGCTGCGCGAGGTCATGAACACCGTCGGCAAGGAGGGCCGCCTCGGCGAGTCGATCCGCTGCGTCGTCTCGGTGTCGATGCTCACGGAAGGCTGGGACACGAACACCGTCACGCACATCCTCGGCGTCCGCGCCTTCGGCACGCCACTGCTGTGTGAGCAGGTCGTCGGGCGGGGGCTGCGGCGGGTGTCCTACGATCCCGACGAAAACGGCATGTTCCGGCCGGAATACGCCAACATCTTCGGCATTCCGTTCTCCTTCGCCCAGGAGTCCTCGGGCCCGACCACCTTCGTGCCACCGAAGCCGACCCGCCGCGTCTTCTCGGTTCCGGATCGGGCCTCCCTGGAGATCACCTTCCCCCGGGTCCAGGGATACCGCATCAAGCTCCCCAGCGACCGCCTGCGCTGGACCTGGGATAAGGATTCCCGGTTCACCCTGAACCCGGAAACCGCCGGTCCCACGCGAGCGGAGGTGGCCGACATCCTGGGCGCCGGCGAGACCATCACGCTCGACAACTACATGAACCAACGCATCAGCACCGTGGCCTACCATGTCGCCGGGCATGCCTTGCGCAATCGCTTCCGCGATCAGGAGGGGAACCTCAAGCCTTACTTGTTCCCCCAGCTGCTGCGGGCGACCCGCGAATGGCTGGAGACGCAGTTGACATGCACCGGCGGCACGAAGCCGGGCCTGTTCCTGTGGAAAGGCCTCGCCGACGAAGCGGCCCTGCGGATCTACAACGCCTGTGTCCGCGGCGGCCTGGGCGACAGCGTCGATGACGAGGACTGGGTCGCTCGCCGGGCCCTTCGGCTGCCGATCATCGACGCTTACAACCCGGAGGGCTCGACGCGCACCGTCGATTTCCAGACGTCCAAGGACAAGCTCTGGACCACGAAAGCGTCGCTCTGTCCTATCAATCTGGTGGTCGGCGACAGCGACTGGGAACTGGGGTTCTGCGAAACCGTCGAGAGCATGCCGCAGGTCCTGGCCTACGCCAAGAACCACGGTCTGGGTTTTGATGTCCCATATGCGGTCGCGGGCGGGGAGCGCCGCTATCGGCCGGATTTCATCGTCCGCATCGACGACGGGCACGGACCCGACGACGCGCTGAACCTGATCGTCGAGATCAAGGGTTATCGCGGCATCGACGCGCAGAACAAGAAGGAGGCCATGGACACCCATTGGGTTCCGGCCGTGAACAACCACGGCGGTTTCGGCCGCTGGGCCTTCCTGGAGATCGGGGACGTCTACCGGGCAAAGGACATGATTGAGACCATGTTGGAGAACCGCCGGCAAGCGGCTTGAGGGGGCCACCCATCCATCGGGAGGGAAGCCGTTCATGAGAGGGGAAGATGGGAAACTACTGTATTCCAGAGCTTTACCCGTTCGCGTACCGCGAACTGGTGCAGATGGTGCGCAAGCATATTGATGACGAAACACCGCCACTCGTCACGTACGGCGGTATGGCATCACGGCTGACAGCCGCACTTGGCCGCCCGGGAGCAAATGTAAACCATCGTCACGTCGGCCGGGTCATCGGGGGGATGATGGAAGCTGTAATCGACCGGTACGGCTCCATCCCTCCCATCAACGTGCTTGTCGTCAACGCCGGGGATGGCCTTCCCGGGGAAGGCGCGCACTGGTTCCTTGAACCCGAATGGTGCCCCAATGACTGGTGGCTCGACGCCAGCAGTGCAGAGAAGAAGGCGTTGATTAAGGACGTCTGGGATGCCTGTAGAGACTTCGCAGACTGGGACCGAATTTCCGGGATGTTCGACGTCGACGCGGCGATGGATCAGTCGTGGGAAAAGCAGTCAGGTTCCAAGGAGCGCGACGGCAAGATCCGTCGGTTGTGCGGAGGCGGACCGGCAGAATCTCTAGAGCATAGGCGCCTAAAGTTTTATTTGAAAGCTCACCCCGAACAATGCGGTGCGCCGGCAGCCAACAGCAAGGGAAGGGTCGAGTACCGCTTCCCGAGCCTGGATGAAGCTGATGTGCGGTTCTCGAGCCGACACCACGTGCGCATCATCGAAGCCAAGTCGCGCATCTCCGACGAAGTGGACCTGAGACGCGGTCTTTACCAGTGCATCAAATACCAGGCGCTGGCGGAAGCGGAGGAAAAAGAAAAAGAAACCGGCCAGAGCGTTACCACGGCCCTTGCCGTCGAAAACTTGAAGCCGCCCCGCGCCATTTCGGACCTGGCTGACATGCTTGGTATCGAGATCCTCCGCGTGGATCGCGATCTTGTCGACGAATGGGGGGACCTCGAAGAGAACGAGGGGTGGCAGCATGACGGCACGGCGAGCGTCACGGTGCTGGAGGCTGTGAAATAATGGCACAAGCTATCGAAACGCCGGAAATATCGGAATTTGCCTTCGGCTACGTCATGACTTTTTCTTTGTCGACCATGCACAATTGGCCGGGCGTAAGTGGGTGGACGCCTCTCTTTGCCCCCTACATGCCAACGCAGATCAAGGAAAAGGTCCTTGGCATTGATGTGGCGCTTTGCTCTCAGTCCACGTCGTTCTGCCTTCAGTACAAGCGCTCCAGAGCAGTGGTGCGCGCCCACGGGAATCTTATTGAACCTGCCTACTGGGATAAGATTGGCGTCCCGATGCCGCTTCAGTATCCGTTCTACCGAGTCCAGTTCAAGGGCAGTGGCGACCGTGAGCAGCGGGAGACGCTGGCCGGGCTGGAGGCCGATTTTTCGGCTTGGCCCGACATCGTCGTCGCCTATGCCGCCCCGTGCTTCCATACATACAAGGAACTCGACCAGGTCTATCGCCAGGGAATGCACTATCCCCTGAACGGCAATTCGGCACCTCGGTCGGCGGCTGTCATGTTCAAGGCTTCCGACTTCGACCTGCCTGACGGGGAAGATCATCACATCAGCTTCGACGGCATTCACCCGTTCGGCTTTCGTCATTCTGAGGAAGTAAAGACACTCGGAGTGTCCAAAATTGCTGAGTTGGCACAGGTAGAACGGGGCCGTCTGGCTGAGCGGGCGCCGATCCTCCGCAAGGTCCTGGACAGATACGCCACGAAGAAGCGCTTCGGCCAGGTTCGTTCGGAGATGACGCTCTCCGACATCCTCAGGTTCTTCGGATACAATCCCATAGGCCGGCGCCCGGCGCCTGACGAGCTGAGCCTGTTCTTGTCACGCGGTCTTGAAAGTACAGATGTCGACCTGACGGACGACGAGGCGGCTGTTGCCGCTCGGTTTCGTTCCCTGCTTCAGCAGCCAGTGGGGTTCTTCTCAGGCGCCGATGTTGGAGGAGAAACGCCCCGTTCAATCCTCGACGTCATCACGGATCTCTTTGTCGCCGATCAGCGCGCCATCCAGTTGATCGGTTCGCCCATCCTCACCCGCGTTACATCCTGACCCGCCTAGGTGCATCATGGCTCGCACTCCCAAGCCCCCCAAGTCCGCCGCGTCCTCCTCCGTCGCCGTTGAAGCCCTGCGGCATCGGGAGGCCAAGCGGAAGCACATTCCCACGGCCGAGATGGAAGCGCTCGTCGCTGATGCGGAGGGCGCGCCAACGCCCGTGCAGGTGCGGGCCCCGCGGGAGCCGGGGGAGGCAGCCAAGGCGCGCAATCCCGATCTTGATCCACAACTCGTCTGGCGGGGCAAGGAGACGCAGGACGCGGACGGCCTGACCGTCGATGCCGTCCCCGTCTACATCCAGGAGAAGATCCACCCCCAGGCCATCATCGACGACCTGCGCCGCCGCTCCGCCGCAGCCCGGCGGGAGCGGGAGCAGCAGGAGAAGGATTACGTCCCCGACCTGTTCTCCGACTTCAACGGACTGCCGGAGGACAAGGAAGCGGAGATCGAGTTCTACGAACACGACGCCAACTGGACCAACCGCATGATCCTCGGCGACAGCCTGCTGGTCATGACGTCGCTGGCGGAGAAGGAGGCTCTGAAGGGCCAGGTCCAGTGCATCTACTTCGATCCGCCCTATGGCATCAAGTTCAACAGCAACTGGCAGCCCTCCACCAAGACTCGCGACGTGCAGGACGGCAAGGTCGCCCACATGAGCCGCGAGCCCGAGATGGTGCGCGCCTTCCGCGACACCTGGAAGGAGGGCATCCACTCCTACCTTGCCTATCTGCGTGACCGCCTGATCGTGGCCCGTGACCTGCTGACCGAGAGCGGCAGCATTTTTGTACAGATCGGCGACGAGAACGTGCATCTGGTGCGGGCGCTGATGGACGAGGTGTTTGGGCGCGATAATTTTATTTCCATGATTACCTTCGTAACAACTTCATCATTTAGCTCTTCGTTCTTGAGCAGCGTTGAAAATTACGTGCTCTGGTTTGGAAAGGATCGCTCCGCAGCTAAGTTTCGGCCTCTCTTTGATATCAGGAAACCTGGCATTGACGAGGCTGGACGCTATTCCCGGATTGAAGAAGCCGACGGCACACGCCGCTTTATGACTTCCGATGAGCGGCAAGATCCCGACAAAATCGCGCCGGATGCACGCGTCTACCGTAATGACAATATCTTCTCTCAGGGACGGGCAAAGGAACCTCAGCCCTACCGGTTTGGCGGTATCGTATTCGACCCTTGGAAAAAAAATTCACACTGGAAGGCGAGCCACCCAGAAGGAATCGCCCGACTGGATAAGGCGTCCCGCCTTACGCTGCCATCCAAGAATTCAATTTCTTACGTAAGATACCAAAAAGATTCTATGGTCCTGCCCAAGTCCAACATTTGGACGGATACGCAGACAGGCGCCTTCACAGATGAAAAGCTGTACGTAGTTCAGACTAATGCGAAGGTGATCGAACGCTGTATCCTCATGGCCTCCGATCCAGGCGACCTCGTCCTCGACCCGACCTGTGGCTCCGGCACGACAGCCTATGTCGCCGAGCAGTGGGGGCGTCGCTGGATTACCGTCGATACATCCCGCGTTGCCCTCGCCCTGGCACGTCAGCGGCTCATGTCGGGCCGCTTCGCCTCCTATCTCTTGCAGGACAGCGAAGAGGGGGCGCATCGCGAGGCCGAGTTGACCGGCAAGCCGCCCAAGGAGGGGCCTTTCGGACGCTCCATTCGCCAGGGGCTCGTCTATGAGCGTGTTCCGCACATCATGCTCAAAGATATCGCGAACAACGCCGAGATCGATGTCATCTGGGAGAAGCACCAGGCCGTGCTCGACCCGCTGCGGGACAAGCTGAACGCCGCCCTCGATCAGGCGTGGGAGGAATGGGAGGTGCCGCGCGAGCTCGGCGCCGACTGGTCCGCCGAGGCCAAGCGCCTGCATGGTGAGTGGTGGGAAGGCCGGCGCGCCCGGCAGGCGGAGATCGACGCCTCCATCGCCCGCAATGCCGAAACGGAATACCTCTACGACCGGCCCTACGAGGACAAGAGCAAGATCCGCGTCACCGGGCCATTCACCGTCGAGAGCCTGTCGCCCCATCGCATTCTGGCGCCCGACGAGGACGACGACGAGATCCTCCAGGCACTGGAGGAGGATGCCTCCGACGCTGGTAAGCCTCTGCCGCCCCGCACCCGCTCCGCCCGCCGGCCCGACGAGACGGCGCGCGGCGAGGATGACTTCGTGCGCGTGGTGCTCGACAACCTCAAGAAGGCCGGCGTCCAGAACACCAAGAAGGGCGAGAAGCTGGTCTTCACCGAGCTGAAGCCCTGGTCCGGCGGCCACTTCCTTCACCTCGAAGGCCACTATGAGGAGGCCGGCAAGGATCGGCGCGTGGCGGTGTTCATCGGGCCGGAGTACGGGACGGTCTCCAAAGGCATGGTGCGGCGCGCGGCGAAGGAGGCCATGGACTCAGCCTTCCACACGCTGATCGTCTGCGGCTTCGCCTTCGAGCCCCAGGTCAACGAGGACTCGCTGTCGCGCTTCCCCGGCCTGACGGTGCTGAAGGCGCGCATGAACGCCGATCTGCACATGTCAGACGAACTGCGCAACACCGGCGCCGGCAACCTCTTCGTCGTCTTCGGCGAGCCCGACATTGCGGTGCGCGACGTCGGCGGTGGGAAGGCGGAAGTGGAGATCATGGGCGTCGACATCTTCGACCCGACGACGGGCGAGGTGCGGTCGAGCTCCCTGGACGACATCGCATGCTGGTTCGTCGACACCGACTACGATGGCCAGAGCTTCTTCGTCCGCCACGCCTATTTCCTGGGCGGGAACGACCCCTACAAGAAGCTCAAGACCACCCTGAAGGCCGAGATCGACGAGGACGCCTGGGCGACGCTCTACAGCGCCGTCAGTCGCCCCTTCGAAAAGCCCTCCAGCCGGCGGATCGCCGTGAAGGTGATCAACCACTACGGCGATGAAGTGATGAAAGTCTACGACGTGCCCTGAAGACGCGGAGGGGGGGAATGGCCGGTAGAAAGCGCGACGGTCTGCCAGCGTGGAAGATACCGTTGATCAAGGCGATGCTTCGGCGCGGCGGCTGGAGTAACGAGCAGATCGCCTTTCTCCTCTCCACCGTCGACGATACCGTGAACCTCGGCCGCGTCAGCGATGTGAAGCGGGGCAAACGAGGCGGTGACGTCGAGGCGGCGATCGATGAGGAACTTGATCGGTTCCTCATGCTCCGGGAGACCAACGCCGGCGGTGTGGATCCGAAACAGGTCTACGGGCCCGTACATCCGGAAACGCTGCGCCGGCTCTTCGTGCCGCGGAGCGAGAATCGTAACTTCCTGGCCCTCGGGGAGAGCGACTGGGCGGAGGCCAAGGAGCGCTTCAACACCCGCGCCAAGAAGTATCTCAAGCCCATCATGGCCTTCGCCAACAACAGGGGCGGATACCTCCTGTTCGGGGTTGTCGACGGAACCTTCGAGATCAAAGGGATCGACCGGGAAGCCTTCGAGCGTCACGACATCAGGCTGATCGACAACGCCATTGGGGGCGCCCTGAGCGTGTCGGTCCGCATCGAGAAGGGCGGTTTTGAGATCGACGGCAAATTTGTCGGCTTGATCTACGTCCATGAGGCGGAAGAAAAGCCCGTGTTCACCGTTATCCAGGACGGTACCGAGTTTGCGGACGCCGCCATCCTCTATCGATATCCGGGCCAAAACCTCCCCATCCGCAGCCAGGATCTGCGCCGCATCCTGGCGCAGCGGGAGCGGCAGGCCGAGCTTCGCTATCGCGATCTGATCAGGCGGGTCGCTGATGTCGGAGCGACGCAGGCAGCCGTCGTGGATCTGGACTCTGGGCGCGTCGACCGTTCAGATCGCTCGCACTACTTCCTATCTCCGGAGACGTTGAAGGACGTCCGCCTCGTGGACGAGGGCCACTTCACGGAACGGGAGGGAGCTCCGGCACTGACGATTGTCGGCACGGCCGAAGTCGCTGGTGATCATATCGCGATCAAAGAACACCTTGGGCCGGACGACTTGATCGAGGCTTTTCTGGACCGACAGCAGGTACCGAATCCCGCTGCGTACCTGGAAGAGCTGTGTCATGCGAGCGCCAAGTGGCTTCCGGTGTACTTTTTCGCCCAACAGGCTGGCTTCGACGAGCCTGGGCTGATCGCTCACCTGGAATCGGTGCGAACGCGGCGGGAGACGTCGAAGAACAAGCAATTGACCCGCCTCAGGAACAGGGAACGGCCCGGCCTTAGGAATACGACCAACCTTTCGGCGGTTGAAGGGAATGCGGGCGCACTTGCTGAACCTCCGACAGAGGAGGTGCTCCAAGACCCGGAGCAGGTGAAGATCATCCTCCGAACGATCATGGCCCTCATCGAGCTTCCAGAAAATCGCGACCAAGTCTTTGCTTGGTTGCGAGCCGTCTGGGAGCGGCCTGACCTCGTGAAGAATAGCTACATCGGCCAGCTTTTTCGGGCTGCTCTGGTTCATGTCGACGAGTTGGGCTGGGGGTTCGCCACTGCGGCCCCAGCCCCCGCCCCGAGCCGGCCTGCGTCGACACCTGCGGAGGCTTCATGAACATCAGCCTGTGCCCCACCTTCAGCAAAAGCCTGTCGCGCCTGACCGGTCAGGAACAGGCCCTGGTGAAAACCACCGTCATGGACTTCATGATGGCGCCCGAGGCGTCGGGGCACGGCGTTGACCGTCTGCCACGCGATCGGCATGGCCATGACCGTCGTCTTGCCGCTGCCCGTCGCCATCTTCATGGCCATGCGGAGGAGCTCGGGATTGGCCTGATCGTTGGCGCCTTCGACGTACTCCAGGAGCCGTGCCGTCGCCGGCGTCACAAGCCACTGGCTCTGGGGGAAGTGCGCCACTCGTCGACGAACTGTCGGTTCTCGTTGATGATCGGTGTCGGGTTGTACTCGACGTCGGCGGAGGACAGGCCGGCGCCCGTGTCGAAGACCATCGAGGTCTGATCATCCGCCTTCTTCCCGCCCTTCTTCTTTTTGAGCTTGGGAACCGGCGTGATCAGTTCGGAACGGCGGCGGCCCCGCTTCGGCGGGTTGTCCGTCGGTTGGCCGTCCTCATCGAGATCATGGTGCCACTTGGGCACCTCATAAGGCGAGTTGAGGATGGGCTTTCGAAGAACCGCTCGCTCATGTTTTCCCCCGGGCACGTTTAGTTGCCGGAAGCGCACACGAATATCTGGCAACAATTCAAGGGCGTAGGCGAAATGCCGAGCGGAGGTTCGTCATGCCCTCCAGCCGCCCGCCCATTAAGGTGCTATGAATAATTTTATTCGACGTCGAACAGCCGTAGCTCTGATCACACCCAGCGCGCGGCATTTTCCACCGCTGTAGGTAGTGCGCCCGACGCGGAGGTTCTCCGCATCATGCCGATGAAGGCGTTGCCTGCGGGGTGTTCCATCCGGCATATGACGCGGCATCTGCAAGAGCCGCAAGCAGCGCCGACAAGGTCTCTGGGTCAGAAATACGGGTCTCCGATGTGCAGAGCCCGTTTTGGACTACTGTCAAGGCGATGCTGGGGCCGACCGCGGTTGCGGAAACGTCCAGCCGGAGCCCGTCGGCTAGTGGGATCGGAATCGTGTACATGATGCGTATTCCTTCGATGTGGACGGCCACAGCCGCCGGTAAGCAGCCGGTCAACGAAACCTGGTTTCCGTTGACCGGCTGCAACTGAATTCACGACGGCACAGCGCTATTCAGCGATGATTGTCTGCTTGGGCGAAAAGCCGATCACCAATGCGGGTCCGACCGGCGTCGGACCCTCGACAACAGCGGCATCCCAGCCTTCGTTCCGGAGTTGCTCCCGCCATGGCCACACCGCGACGCCCAGCGGGTCGACGGGGAAGTCGTCCGGATCGGCGCCTTCGGTCGGAGGCATCATCTGGTTCCAGTACCGCGGGTGCTTCAACCCGCGCCGCTCGGCGACGGTGCCGGCGATGATGTGCCGGATGGCCTCGAAGACCCGGAACGGCACGGTCAGGGCCTGCGGCGTCGCACAAAGCGTCCAGACCGTTCGCCGCGCGACCAGTTGGAGGTCGACGCTGTTGAGCGGGCGCCAGGATCCGCAGGCAATCGCCTCGATGGGCAGGTCGACAGTGCGCACTGTCGTCGTTTTGATTACAGGCTGCATTGCAGTCATCCTCGGTTCGGGCAGCAGCCGATCTGCCGCCGCACCGGCACGGGCGGCAGATCGGCCACAAGAGCTGAAAACCGAGCGGGAAAGCTCCGCAGGCGCCCCTATCGTGAGCGCCTGGACAGCTGCATGGGGATCATGGTGTCGACGACCTTGGCGAGTGCTTTTGATGCCGCCACGGTCTCTGCATGGCCGTAGTGCTCGTCCAGGACCCGCTCACTGTGTCCGAGGACCTTTGCCGCCGGACGGACCGCTTCGGGACTGATCCTTTGCGCCTGCGTCGCAATGCAGTCACGGAAAAGGTGCGGCGAGACGCGCCGCCCCAGTCGGGCAAGGGTGATGTCACCGACTCTCTGACTGATCGCGGCCCGGGTCATGCCGAAGCCGTCGCGGGCCGTCCACAGGGCGTCATCGCGCGGCCCCAGCAGCGGGCGATAGATGTTCACATACTCCCAGAATGCACGCTCGAACTTGGCAGGCCATGCCGCCGACCAGCGGCTGCCGTTCTTCGTGGTCGCAAAAGTGATCCTTACGGTCTCGTCCTGCGATTCCACAGTAATGCCGATGTATATCTCGCTGATGTCCCGAAGGCGGTTCCCCAACGCCCCCCGAATGATCCACACCAGGAGACTTAAACCCATGAAAACGATCCTTTTCGCCGCCGCCGTCCTCGGCGGTCTGCCGGCCGCCGCCATGGCGGAGTCCTCGCACATCATGTTCGACCATTCCACGATGGCCGGCGCGAAACATGAGGAGGAAGCAGCCGTTTCCGGCACCGGCACGGTCAACAGCGTCGACGCCGACGCCAAGACGGTGAACGTGACGCATGAGCCCATCGCCGCCATCGGCTGGCCCGCCATGACCATGGACTTCGCCGTGGCCGAGGGCGTCGACCTCGCCACCCTGGAGGCGGGCGCGTCGGTTTCCTTCACCCTGACGCGGGGCGCGGACGGCATCTACATAATCGAGACGGAGCAGGCCCGGTAAGGGAAGAGGCGGCGGATACCTTTTGCATCCGCCGCCATTCCCGCGAGCTTATTCGGCAGCGGCGTGAGCCCTCGGCCGGTTCCGCACGGCGTAGGCCACGATGCCCATGCCGAGCGCGATCATCGGCAGGCTGAGAAGCTGGCCCATGGTCGCGCCCTGCCAGACGAAGCCCAGGAACGGATCCGGCTCGCGGAAGAATTCCACCGTGAAGCGCGCCAAGCCGTAGAGCGCCAGGAACGTTCCGAACAGCACGCCCGGCCGCGCCCGCACCGACGGCCGGCGGGCGAGAACGGCCATGACGGCCAGCAGCACGAGCCCCTCAAGCGCCGCCTCGTAAAGCTGGCTCGGGTGGCGCGGGACCGCGCCGCCCATCGGGAAGACCATGGCCCACGGCACGTCGGTGGCGCGTCCGTAGAGTTCGCCGTTGATGAAGTTCGCCAGCCGCCCGAAGAACAGGCCGATGGGCGCGACGACGGCGACGGTGTCGGCGAACGGCAGCAGCGGCACCTTGCGCTTGCGGGCGAACAGCCAGATGGCGACGGCGACGCCCAGAAGCCCACCGTGGAAGGACATGCCGCCGTGCCAGACCTGGACAATCTCCAGCGGGTTCGAGAGGTAGTACCCCGGCTTGTAGAACAGCACGTAGCCCAGCCGCCCGCCGAGGACGACGCCGAAGGTGGCCCAGAGCAGGAAGTCGTCGACGTCCTCGCGCGTCAGGCCAGCCAGCCCCGGCCAGCGCGGAACCATGCGCCGCAGTAGCAGCCAGCCGCCGGTCAGGCCGGTCAGGTAGGCCAGCGCGTACCAGCGGATGACGAGCGGGCCGAGTTCGAAGGCCACGGGGTCGATGTTGGGGAACGGCATCGGGCCGGTCATGACGGTCCTCTCGATGGTCAGGGGGCGGCCCGCGCAGGGCCGTGTTCCTAATGCAGCTTGCGGTTCCGGGGCGCGATCATGGCGCCCCCCGGCCCTGCGGCGCGCTTGCGTGCGGCAGCTTGATCCAGCGCAGGCGGAGAGCGTTGCCGATGACGGATGTCGAACTCAGCGCCATGGCGGCGGCGGCGATGATGGGGCTCAGCATCCAGCCGAAGGCCGGATAGAGCACCCCCGCCGCCACGGGCACGCCCAGGCCGTTGTAGATGAAGGCGAAGAACAGGTTCTGGCGGATGTTGCGCATGGTGGCGTGGCTGAGCACGCGGGCCCGTGCGATGCCGTCCAGGTTGCCCTTCACCAGCGTCACCCCGGCGCTCTGGATGGCGACGTCGGTGCCCGTGCCCATGGCGATGCCGACGTCGGCCTCGGCCAGGGCGGGCGCGTCGTTCACGCCGTCGCCGGCCATGGCGACGATGCGGCCTTCCTTGCGCAGGCGGCGGACCACGGCGTTCTTGTCCTCGGGCGAGACCTCGGCCTCCACGGCGTCGATGCCGAGCGCGCGGGCGACGGCCTCGGCCGTGGTGCGGTTGTCGCCGGTCAGCATGACGATGTGCATTCCGGTCTCGCGCAGCACCCTCAGGGCCTCGGGGGGGGTGGCCTTCACCGGGTCGGCGACGGCGACCAGCCCGGCGGGGGCTCCGTCAACGGCGAGGAACATGACCGTTGCCCCCTCGCGCCGCAGGTCCTCGGCCGTGCCTTCCAGCGCGCCCGCTGCCACCGACAGGTCGCGCATGAGCTTGATGTTGCCAAGCGCGACGGCACGACCCTCGACCGAACCCTGGACGCCCTTGCCGGTGACCGACGAGAAGTCCTCCGCCTTGGGCAGGGACAGGCCACGCTCCCGCGCCGCTCCGACGATGGCGGCGGCCAGCGGATGCTCGCTGCCGCGCTCCAGGGCGGCGGCGAGGGCCAGCACGTGATCCTCGTCCTGTCCCTCGGCGGGGACGACGCGGGTGACCTTCGGGCGGCCCTCCGTCAGCGTGCCGGTCTTGTCGACCACCAGCGTATCCACCTTCTCGAAGCGCTCCAGCGCCTCGGCGTTCTTGATGAGCACGCCTTCACCGGCCCCGCGCCCGACGCCGACCATGATCGACATGGGCGTGGCGAGGCCAAGCGCGCAGGGGCAGGCGATGATGAGGACGGAAACCGCCACGATCAGCGCATAGGCCATGGCGGGCGCCGGCCCCACAGCCGCCCAGACGACGAAGGCGATGACCGCGATGGCAATGACGGCCGGCACGAACCAGCCGGCCACCACATCCGCCAGCCGCTGAATCGGGGCCCGTGACCGCTGGGCCTCCGCCACCATCTGCACGATGCGCGACAGCACGGTGTCCGAGCCGACCTTCTCGGCCCGGATCACCAGCCCGCCCGTGCCGTTGAGGGTGCCGCCGATGACGGCGTCGCCCTCCGTCTTCTCCACGGGCACGGATTCGCCGGTGACCATGGACTCGTCGACCGAACTGCGGCCCTCGGCGACGGTGCCGTCGACGGGTACGCTCTCGCCGGGGCGCACCCGCAGGCGGTCGCCCACCTGGACGGCCTCCAGCGGGATTTCCTCGTCATCGCCACTGGCCGTCAGCCGCCGGGCCGTCTTGGGGGCGAGGTCGAGCAGGGCCTTGATGGCGCCGCCCGTGCGCTCGCGTGCCCGCAACTCCAGCACTTGGCCGAGCAGCACCAGGACGGTGATCACGGCGGCGGCCTCGTAGTAGACGGCGACGATGCCTTCGGCGCCCCGGAAGGATTCCGGGAAGATGCCGGGGAAGAATGTTGCCACGACGCTGAAGCCGTAGGCCGCGCCCACGCCGATGGCGATCAGCGTGAACATATTCAGCGACCGGTTGACGATGGACTGCCAGCCCCGCGTGAACAGCGGCCAGCCTGCCCACAGGACGACCGGCGTCGCCAGCGCGAACTGGACCCAGACCGAGGTGCCCGGCGAGATCCAGTCGTGGATGCCGAACACCGGAATATGGGCCGCCATCTCAAGCACGAAGACCGGCACGGCGAACAGGGCGCCGATCCAGAAGCGCCGGGTCATGTCGACGAGTTCCGGGTTCGGCCCCTCGTCGGACACCACGCCGGCGGGCTCCAGCGCCATGCCGCACTTGGGGCAGGTGCCGGGGCCTTCCTGGCGGATCTCGGGATGCATGGGGCAGGTGTAGATGACGCCTTTCCGCGGCGCCGGCTGTTCCTGCCTTTCCGATGTGTTCAGGTATTTTTCCGGGGCGACGATGAAGGCATTGGCGCAGCGGGCGGAGCAGAAATGATACGTCGTGCCGTGATGCTCGTGGTGATGCTCCGTCGCCGCCGGATTGACCGACATGCCGCACACTGGATCCTTCGCCTGTGCGTCGGCAGGGCCGTGAGTGGCCTGGTCGTGGACGGTCTGCGCGTGTGTCATGCCTGCCTCCTGTGCCCCGTGCGGAAAGGCCAAGGCACCGGGCGCTGGACGCCCGGTGCTTCAAAAGCGGTAACGCCGGGACGGCCTATTTGGCGGGCGACATCATGCCGGTCTTGGGGTCGATGGCGACCTTGCGGACCAGCGAGCCGTCCACCGTTTCGATCACGGCGATCAGCTTCCCGTCCTGGTCCTCGACCGCCCCGGCCTGAAGGCGGTCATTGCCGTGGCGGATGAGCATGGCTTCGAGAAGCGTCTTGGCTTCGTCCGCCGTCAGGTCGAGCGGCTGGCCGGTCATCATGGCGCAGGGCCCGAGCCCCATGCCCATGCCGCCCATCATGCCGCCCTGGCCCATCATGCCGGGGCCCATGCCGCCTTGTCCCATCATGCCCATCATGCCGGGACCCTGGCCGCCCTGGCCCATCATCCCCATCATGCCGGAGCCTTGCCCGTCCTGGCCCATCA
Organism: Caenispirillum salinarum; assembly: GCF_044803115.1. GTDB lineage: Bacteria > Pseudomonadota > Alphaproteobacteria > Rhodospirillales > Rhodospirillaceae > Caenispirillum > Caenispirillum salinarum_A. The sequence goes on from NZ_CP085224.1 coordinate 4,835,226, forward strand.
TGCCGCCGGGCATCTGGTCGGGCTGCATCTGCCCCTGGCGCTGCGCCTGGTCAGCCGGCGCTTCGGCGGCGGTGGTCGCGATGTTCGGATGGTGGGCGTTGTGGTCGCTCTGGTTCTGGGCGAAGGCCGGGGCCGCCATGGCGGCGAGGGCGGCGGTGGCGATCAGGATAGTGCGCATGGTTGAAGCTCCTTGCCTGGTGAATGCTGAGCCTCAGCACACCACGCCCATGCAACAGCGCTATGTCAGGACGGCCGGAAAAGTGTGTCCAGATGTTACAAGCGGCCGGACCCGCCCCGCGCCAGCGGCAGCCGCAGGCTCGCCCGCAGGCCGCCGCCGGGGAGGTTGGCGAGCCTGATTTCGCCGCCGTGGGCGTGCGCGACGCTGGCGACGATGCTCAGGCCGAGGCCCACGCCGCCGGTGGTCCGCCCGCGCGACGCCTCGACGCGGTAGAAGGGCCGGAACACCCGCTCCATCTGATCCTCGGCGATGCCGGGGCCGTCGTCGTCAACATGGATCAGCACGGTTCCATCCGTGCGCTCCAGCGTGACCACGGCGCGGCCGCCATAGCGCACCGCATTCTGGACAAGGTTCGTGATCGCCCGCCGCAGCGCTTGCGGTCGGCAGGCCGTCACGCACGGTGGCGCCTCGGCGCATTCCACCGGCTGCCCGGCCTCGGCCAGATCGTCGCAGAGGCTCTGCACCAGGGCGGCGACGTCCACCTGCTGCATGGCCTCGGTCTCGGCGTCCTCGCGGGCGAAGGCGAGGGTGGAGCGGATCATGTCCTCCATCTCGGCCAGGGTGGCGAGGGTCTTGTCGCGTTCCTCGTCGTCCTCGATGAACTCCGCCCGCAGGCGCAGCAGCGTGATGGGCGTGCGCAGGTCGTGGGAGATGGCGGCGAGCATCTGCGTGCGGTCCTCGACGAAGCGGCGCAGGCGGGCCTGCATGTCGTTGAAGGCGCCGGTCGCCCGCCGCACCTCGTCGGGCCCGCGCTCGTCCAGGGGCGGTGCCGTCACATCCCGTCCCAGGCGCTCCGCCGCCCGCGCAAGGTCCCGCAAGGGCCGAGTCATGCGGCGGACCACGACCACTGACAGCCCCAGCACGCCGGCGAACATGATGACGGTCGACGCCACCGCGCCGCCCGACGGGGCCGCGCTGGCTTCCGGCAGGGCGCCGGACACCGTTACCCAGGTTTCATCGGCAAGGCCGATCGAGGCGCGCACGTCGGCGCGGGTCAGCGGGTTCAGCGCGGCGAGCCCGACGGTGTCCTCGGGCAGGGCGTCAAGCACCTGGACCGTGATGCGATCCCGGTAGGCCGTGCCCAGCTCTTCAAGGAGAAGTTCGCGGATCAGGCGGGCGCGCCAGTCGTTCTCCTGATCGTGGACGAGCGGATTCTGCGGGTTGGTCGCGACGCCCAGGTCCGCGGCTTCGGTCGCCCGCACCACGCGATCCCGCAGGGGCGCGGGCACCGCCGCCACCACCTGCACGACAGTCGTGGCCCGGTGCGCGAACTCGCGCCCGCCGGTCGCCGCCAGCAGGACGTCGCGGTCGTGGGCGTAGAAGACCATGCTGACGGCGTGGGACAACGTCAGCCCCACCACCAGCAGCAGCAGGGTCTGCCCCGCCATGCTGCGCGGCCCGGGCAGCCGCCACCGTTTACCGTTTGCCGTCATCGAAGGTCACTTCGGCGGTGAACATGTAGCCGTCGCCCCAGACCGTCTTGATGAGCATCGGGTTGGCGGGGTCGTCCTCCATCTTGCGGCGCAGGCGGCTCACCTGTGTGTCGATGCTGCGGTCGAAGGCAACCGACGATCGCCCGCGCGCCAGGTCCAGAAGCTGGTCGCGCGACAGCACCCGCTTGGGCCGCTCCACGAAGGCGAGCAGAAGGCTGTACTCGCCCTTGCTCAGCGGCAGCACGACTCCGTCCGGCCGGTGCAGGTCGTGGCGGCCGAGGTTCAGCGTCCAGCCTGCGAAGCGGGCCAGCGACCGTTCCTCCGCCGGGGCGGCGGCGGCCGCGCCTTGTGCCCGGCGCAGGACCGCCTTGATGCGCGCCAGCAGCTCGCGCGGGGAGAACGGCTTCGCCACATAGTCGTCGGCGCCCATTTCCAGACCGACGATGCGGTCCGTCTCCTCGCCCATGGCCGTCAGCATGATGATGGGGATGGCGGACTCCGCCCGCAGGCTCCGGCACAGGCTGAGGCCGTCCTCGCCCGGCAGCATGAGGTCCAGCACCACCAGGTCGATGCGGTGGTCGGCCATCACCCGGCGCATTTCGGCGCCGTCTCCGGCGGTGGAGACGCGCAGGCCGTGCTTCGTCAGGAACTTGCCGACGAGGTCGCGGATGCCGCGGTGGTCGTCGACGACAAGGATGTGCGGTGTTCCGTCCATGCCGCGACTGTAGCGCCGCGCGGCGCAAGCGTCCGCCGAAAAAGTGTTACCGAATGTGTCGGAACGCCGTCCCGTAAAGGACTGTCACGAAGTAGGGCCTTGCCCGACAAACTTGCGGCACCCGCGCATGGTCATATTGACCTTGACCCCGCGGGAGGACGATGGGGCGGGCCCGGTGTCCGATGCCTTGATCTGCCCCGGGCTGTCTTGTCGTCCTCCGTGCGGGGCGGCCAATCGGGGAGGAGGTCCACATGCTCGACCGCATCACCACCTATATCCGCACCAAGCCGCGCACGAGCGCCCTGATCGGGCTCGCGACGGTGGTCGGTGGAGCCGTCCTTGTGTGGGATGCCCAGCGGGGCGGGTCGTTCTACGTCTTCCTGCCGCTGGTCGCCTGCGTCGCCATGCACGGGCTCATGCACGGCGGTCACGGCAAACACGGACACGGCCACGGCCAGCAGGCGCCCGAGGACCCCGATGCCGCGCCGGCGGCCCTTCCCGAGACGCCGGTTGACCGGCGGGATGGTGGGGCATGACCGCCCGCGCCGCACCGCATGGGGCGAAGCCGGAGGCGGCGCCGGGCGGGCGCCGTCGCTGGCTGTTCATCGCCCCGGCCGCCGTCTTCGGGCTGCTGGCGGTCGTCTTCGCCGTGGGACTGACGCTCGATCCGTCGAAGCTGCCGTCGGCGTTGATCGGCGACGCCGTGCCCTCCTTCGATCTGCCGGCAATTCCCGGCCGCCCGCCGGGGCTGTCCTCGGATGACCTGACGGGCGAGGTCTCCATCGTCAACGTCTTCGCCTCGTGGTGCACCGCCTGCAAGCAGGAGCATCCCTACTGGATGCAACTGAAGGCCTCCGGCGCCGTGCCGCTGCACGGCCTGAACTACAAGGACGAAACCCAGGACGCGCTGAACTGGCTGAGCGACCTTGGCGATCCCTATGATCGCGTCGGTGCCGACCGCGACGGCCGCGTCGCCATCGACTTCGGGGTCTACGGCGTGCCGGAGACCTTCGTCATCGGCGCCGACGGCCGCATCGCCTACAAGCACGTCGGCCCCGTCGACCCGCGCGCGCTGGATGAAGTCATCCTGCCGCTCGTGCGTAAACTGCAACGAGAGGCGGCTGGCATCGGAGCCGGAAACCGCTGACGGCCGCCATCGAACCGGTCCGCCACTGCCGCCGTTGCTGGGGCGGAGGTGCAGCGTGTCGGACTTTTCGGTTGTCCAGTTCGTGATCGGGATCGTGCTCGTCCTCGTGGTCAACGTCGACTTCATGTGGACCACGGTGTCCATGAGCGGGGCCGGCGTCATCGCGAAACGCGGCGCCCGCGCGGCGGGCGGGCTGCTCAGCCGCGTGTTGAAGGGAAAACTGGTTCACGCAGTCGGCCCGCTTGTCCTGACGATCCTGTTCACCTGGTGGGTCGGCGGGCTCTGGCTTGGCTGGACGCTGGTCTTCAATGCGGAGCCGGGCGCCGTGGTGGCGTCGCAGTCGCGCGAGGCGGCGGACTTCTGGGAGGTTGCGTATTTCGCCGGCTTCTCGATGTCCACCCTCGGCGTCGGCGACTTCGTGGCGACCAAGGACGGGTGGCGCCTCGTCGTCGTCCTGACGGCGCTCAACGGCCTGTCGCTCATTACGCTGGGCATCACCTATATCGTCTCCATCCTTCAGACCCTGGTGCAGCAGCACGCCTTGGCGCGGGAGATCCAGAGCTATGGCCGGACCGCCGAGGAGCTTGTGCTGTGGGGCTGGACGGGCAGCGATTTCTCCCGGCTCTCGCAAGCGCTGGGCAGCATGCCGCAGTCGCTCCTGGCGATGGAGGCCAAGGAGCACGCCTTCCCAATCGTCTGGGAATACCTGCCGGGCGACCGGCGCGCAGCCATCGGGTGTTCCGTGGCGCTGCTGGAGGATGCGCTGGCGCTGGTTTCCTGCACCCGTGGCGGCGACGAGTTGCTCGCGACCGACCTTCGGCCCCTCGACCGGGCGCTGGACCAGTATGTTCGGAATACCACCGGGCAACGCGTCGGCGCGCCACCGCTTAAGGGGCTGGAAGCGATGGAGGCGGCGGGCATCCCGCTGAAGGAGGCCGCCGAGCGGGAGGCCGCCGTGCAGGCTCGCGCCGAGCGCCGTGACCTTGCCGTGGCATTCGCCCTCAACCGCCACCAGTCGCCGCATCGACTGGTTTCCTGAACCGCGACGCGCCCTACATTAAGGGCGTCTAATGTTACTCGGGCCACCAGAAACCGGAGCAATAATGCCATGAGCTACACCTTCAGCACCACACTGGACATGCCCTTCGACGCGGCCGTCACCACGGTGACCGAGGCCCTGAAGCAGGAGGGCTTCGGCGTGCTGACCGAGATCGACGTCAAGGAGACCCTGAAGAAGAAGATCGACGTCGACTTCCGCCCCTACCGCATCCTTGGCGCCTGTAACCCGAAGATGGCCCACCAGGCCCTTCAGGCGGAGCCGGAGATCGGGGTCATGCTGCCCTGCAACGTCGTCGTCCAGGAGGACGAGGGCGGCACGGTTCGCGTCTCCGCCGTTGACCCGGTGGCGTCCATGCGAGCGGTGGACAACCCCGCGCTGGGCGACATCGCCGGCCAGGTGCGCGAGGCCCTGCGGCGTGTGGTCGAGGGACTGGAGCAGGGGCGCGCGGCCTGACGCCGGAGTCCGGCCGCTCCCGCCGACATACTCCTGAAACGTCTTCGTGGTCTTCTGGCAGTATCGATCCTTCATGCCCCAGGAGGCCACCATGTGGCACGACCCCGCATTCGACGCCATGCACGGAAACTGGCACTGGTTCTTCGGCTGGCACACGCTGTTCCTGTTGCTCGTGGTGTTTCTTGCCGCCTATGGCGCCTATAGCCTGGCGCGCGCGGCCGCCGAGCGCGGCACCGGCGAAGACCGACGCCGCAAGAACGGCGACAAGGACGAGAGGCCCCGGTGATGATCGAGTTGAAATCGGAAGTCACCTGTCCCCACTGCGGTCACCGCGCGGTGGAGGAGATGCCGACGGACGCCTGCCAGTTCTTCTACGAGTGCGAGGGCTGCGGCCGTCTTCTGCGGCCGAAGCCGGGCGACTGCTGCGTCTTCTGCTCGTACGGGTCGGTGCCCTGTCCGCCGGCCCAGCAGGACAAATCCTGCCATTGAGCCCGCCCGCGTAAGTGCGCCGGCGGATGATCCGTAACATCCTGTCACACATTCCCCGGGGGCACCGACAAACTTCGGCAATGTTCGGCCTCTAAGGTCCGCCACAGGACCAATTCCAGAGGACCGGACGCCATGATTACGGAACTCGGCCACTTCGCGCTGGCGCTGGCCGCCATTCTGTCGGTGTTCCTCGCCGTTGTGCCGCTGTCGGGCGTCGTGGTCGGCAGCGGCCGTCTTGTTGCCATGGCGCCGCCGGCGGGCGTGGGCGTGCTGATCCTGGTGGGGACGGCCTTCGCCGCGCTGGTGAACGCCTATGTGACGTCGGATTTCTCGGTGCTGAACGTCGCCGAGAACTCCCACACCGCCAAGCCGCTGTTCTACAAGATGTCGGGCGTCTGGGGGAACCACGAGGGCTCCATGCTGCTTTGGGCCCTGGTGCTGGCCGTCTTCACCGGCGCCGTCGCCCTGACCGGGCGGGACGTGCCGCCGCGCTTCAAGGCGACGGTGCTGGGCATCCAGGGCATGGTGTCGACGGGCTTCCTGTTCTTCATCCTGCTGACGTCCAATCCGTTCACGCGCCTCGGCCGGCCGCCGCTGGAGGGCAACGGACTGAACCCGATCCTCCAGGATCCCGGCCTTGCTCTGCATCCACCGTTCCTCTACCTCGGCTATGTCGGCTTCTCGGTGGCCTTCTCCTTCGCCCTGGCCGGATTGGTGGAGCGCCGTATCGACCGCGACTGGGCCCGTTGGGTGCACCCCTGGGTGCTGCTCGCCTGGGCCTTCCTGACGGTGGGCATCGCGCTCGGCTCCTGGTGGGCCTACTACGAGCTGGGCTGGGGCGGCTGGTGGTTTTGGGATCCGGTGGAGAATGCCTCCTTCATGCCGTGGCTCACGGGGACGGCGCTGCTGCACGCGGTCGTCATCCTCGCCAAGCGGGATGCCCTGCGGTCGTGGACGGTCTTCCTGGCGATCGTCACCTTCAGCCTGAGCCTGCTGGGCACCTTCCTGGTGCGGTCCGGCGTGCTGACGAGCGTCCACGCCTTCGCCAGCAGCCCGTCACGGGGCCTGTTCATACTGGTCCTGCTGGCCTTGACCGTCGGCGGCTCGCTGCTGCTGTTCGGCCTGCGGGCACCAGGCCTGCGCACCGCCGCTGTCTTCGCCCCGGCCTCGCGGGAGGGCGGCGTCATCTTTGGCAACGCGCTCCTGGGCGCGGCCACCGGGACGGTGTTGGTAGGCACACTCTACCCGCTGTTCATCGATGTCCTGGGCCTGGGGAAAATCTCCGTCGGCGCGCCCTTCTTCAACATGGCGGTGCTGCCCATGCTGGGTGCGGTGGTCCTGCTGATGGCGGTCGTCCCGCTGCTGGCGTGGAAGCGCGGCGGCGGCAAGAGCCTCGCCCGCGATTTGCGTCCGGCGGCGGTCGTTACCGGTGTCGCGGCGGCGAGCGGCTGGGTGCTTGCTCCGGCCGGGGAGGGCGTCCTGGCCGCCATCGGCCTGGGCCTCGCCGGCTTCATCCTGGCCGCGACCCTGGCGCCGCTGGCCCGCCGCAAGCTGAAGTCGCTGACGGCCGGCGCCTGGGGCATGACGCTGGCGCACTCGGGCGTCGGCATCGTGGTCGCCGCCATCACCATCGCGTCGATCTGGCAGATCGAGACCGTCCGCGTCATGGCGCCGGGCGAGACGCTGCCCTTCGCCGGCCATAAGGTGACCATGTCGGGCCTGAGCGACGTCAGCGGCCCCGATTACACGGCGGTGCAGGGCGTTCTGGCGGTGGCGAAGGACGGTGCCGACCTCGGCACCCTGCGGCCGGAAAAGCGCACCTACGTCGCGCGCGGCCAGCCCACCACGGAAGCCGCCATCCGTTCGACCCTCGTCGGTGACCTCTATGCCGCCCTCGGCGATACCAGCGGCGAGGGGCGGGTGGTGCGCCTGTACTGGAAACCTTTCGTCAACGGCCTGTGGATCGGCTCGGCGCTCATGCTGCTGGGCGGTCTGATCGCGCTTGGCGACCGCCTGTCCAAGGCCACCGTCCGCCCTCGGAGGACCGCATGACACGTCCCGCTCTGAAACCGGCGCTACTGGCGCTCGCACTGGCCCTGTCGGCGCCGGGTCCGGCCTGGGCGGTGCTGCCCGACGAGCGCCTGGAGAACCCGGTGCTTGAGACCCGCGCCCGCGACATCAGCAAGAACCTGCGTTGTCTCGTCTGCCAGAACCAGTCCATCGACGACAGCGAGGCCGACCTCGCTCGTGACCTGCGCATCCTGGTGCGCGAGCGGCTGGTGGCGGGTGATTCCGACGACGAGGTGATCGCTTTCGTCGTCGATCGGTATGGCGATTACGTCCTGCTGACCCCGCCCGTGAAGGGCACGACCATCCTGCTGTGGGCCGCGCCCATCCTGTTGGCGGGCGCCGCCGGCGCCGGAGCCTGGGTCGCCGTGCGGTCGGCCGGGCGCAAGACCGAGGAGACCCCGTCATGATCCCGTTCTGGCTTCCGGCGGGGCTTCTCGCCGTCTTCGTCCTGGGCATGATCCTGCTGCCGTTGCGGCGTGGACCCTTTGACCGGGCGGCCATCGCTGGTGTCATCGCGGCCGTCGCAGTGCCGGTGGTTGCCATTGTCCTCTATGCCGGCATGGGCCAGCCCGGCCGCCCCGACCTGCCGCTCTCCGCCCGAGGGCCGGAGCTTGAGCAGGCCCGACAGGTGGCGAAAGTGCGCGCCGCTGTCGACAAGCTGGCCGCTGTCGCGGCGCAAAAGGAAACGGACCCGCGCGCGTGGAGCATGGTCGCCGACGGCTACTGGCGCCTCGGAGCCTATGCCGAGGCGGCAGAGGCCTTCGGCAAGGCACACGACCTGTCGCCGGATGATCCCACCATGGCGCTCGCCCATGCCGAGGCGCTGGTGCGGTCGGAGGACGGCCTTGTGACACCGCCCGCCGCTCGGCTGTTCAAAATCGTCCTTGCCTCCGATCCTGCCAACCCGAGGGCGCGGCTGTTCGACGGCCTTACGCATGCCCAGGCGGGGCACGCGGATGAGGCACTGTCGGTGTGGGAGGCCCTGGCGGAGGACACGGCCGCGGACGTGCCGTGGCGGGCGGCGTTGCTCGACAACATCGCCAGATTGCGGGCCGGGAAGGAGGCGGGGTGATGGAGCCGGCCAGCATCGGGCTCGGCGTCGTCTTTGTCGCTGGCGTCGTGTCGTTCCTGTCGCCCTGCGTGCTGCCGCTGGTGCCGGGTTACGTCTCCATGATGGCCGGACGCTCGGCAACGTCGGCGGGACCGGACGGAAGCGGCGGTGCCGGGCGGCTGGCGATGCTGGGGTACGGCCTCGCCTTCGTTGCCGGGTTTTCCATCGTGTTCATCGCGCTCGGCGCCAGCGCGACGGCACTCGGCCAGCTTCTGCGCGCCTACCGGTTCGAGGCGAACCTTCTCGCCGGTGGCCTTGTCGCCCTGTTCGGCGTGCACATGGCGGGGCTCCTGCGGCTGGGCTGGCTGATGCGTGAGTGGCGGGTGCCGGCAATGCCGTCCGGTGGCGGGCCGGCCGGCGCGGGGCTCATGGGCATGGCCTTCGGCTTCGGCTGGACGCCCTGCATCGGCCCCATCCTCGGCAGCATCCTGGCCGCCGGGGCCGTCGCTGCCGACGTGAAGACCGGCGTCACGCTCTTGTCCGTCTATGCGCTCGGCCTCGCCATCCCCTTCCTGCTGGTCGCCGTGTTCACCGATGCCCTGGTGGCGCGCCTGCGCCGGCTGCGGAAGGCCGGGGCGCTGCTGCACCGCACGGCGGGCATCATCCTCATCCTCGCCGGGATCGGCATGATGACCGGCACCATCAACCGCCTGGGCACATGGCTGCTCGTCACCTTCCCCGGCCTCGGCGATCTCGTCATCTGACCCTTCGGAGACCTTCCATGCGACGCACCGCCGCGCTGCTGACACTGCTGACCGTCCTTGCCCCCGTCCCGGCGGCCCTGGCCGAACCCGCTACCGACGACAAAGCGGAAATGGAGGCCGTCGTCCGCGACCTCCTGCGCCGCGAGCCGGAACTGGTCGTGGAGGCCCTGACGCTGTTCCAGGCAAAACAGAAGGCCGAGGCCGAGGTTGCCAAGCAACGCGTCCTGACGGAGCGGGCGGAAGAGATCTTCCGCAATCCGGACGATCCTGTCACCGGCAACCCTGACGGCGACGTGACGGTGGTGGAGTTCTTCGACTACCGCTGCCCGTACTGCAAACGGGTGGAGCCCATCGTCCAGGAGCTGCTGAAGGGCGACGGCAACATCCGCTACGTCTCCAAGGAGTTCCCGATCCTCGGCCCCGACTCGCTGTTCGCCGCGCGGGCGGCCCTGGCCTCGCGCGAGCAGGGCCTCTACCAGCCTTTCAGCGACCGGCTCATGGATCATGGCGGCGATTTCACCGAGGAGGCCGTCATGACCATCGCCCGCGAGGTGGGGCTGGACGTCGACCGGTTGCGTGGCGACATGGCCGCCCAGAGCGGGGAGATCGACCGCATCATCAGCCGCAACCGCGCGCTCGCCCAGGACCTCGGCATCACCGGCACGCCGGCCTTCGTGATCGGCGAGCGCCTGATCCCCGGCGCCGTCGACCTGGCGACGCTGGAGAAGGCCGTCGCGGACGTCCGCGAGAACAAGACCAAGAAAGGAGCCTCCAACTGATGCGCAAGCTGCTCGACAACCTGCCGGCGCTGGCCGTGGCTCTATTCCTTGTGGGCGGAGTGGCGGTGATCATCGGCAAGATGACGGACGGCGGCGGCTCCGAAGCCGTCGCCGCTGTCCAGATGCCGTCCTCGCTGACCGCCGCCGCCGCGCGCGGACAGATGAGCTTTGACGAGAACTGCGCCGCCTGCCATGGGCAGAATGGAACGGGCACCGACCAGGGGCCGCCGCTGATCCACGACATCTACAACCCCGGCCATCATGCCGATGCGGCGTTCTTCCGCGCGGCGGCGCAGGGGGTGCCGCGCCACCACTGGTCCTTCGGCGATATGCCGCCGCAGCCGCAGGTCTCCGAGAGCGAAGTAAAGGATATCATCGCCTTCATCCGCGAGGTCCAGCGAGAGAACAGCATCACCTACCGGCCGCATCAGATGTAGCGCAAAGGTCGCGTTTTTGTTCAGGCCGTTTAGAGCACGTCGTGCCTGATCTGATTCGGGGTTTTCGCGGTTGCGGCGTTGTGATTCCCTGGGCTTGCAGGGGATCAAGGAGATCGCCCATGGGGAAGCCGCATCCTCTTGAACTTCGAGAGCGTGTCGTCGCATTTGTCGATGAAGGTCATTCCAATCGCGAAGCAGCCCGTCATTTCCGGGTGTCTCCGCGATTTGTGAATGACATGATCAAGCTCCGGCGTCAGACCGGCAGCCTGAAGCCTTTGCCTCAAGGCAACACAGGCCGCGGCAAGCTCCGGGCGCACGAAGGCTGGCTTCGCGCGCTGATCGCGGACAAAGGCGACCTGCCGCTCGATCAGATCCGGCTGGAACTCGAAGAGGCGGTGGGCGTCAGCGTCCACCGAAGCTCAATCGGAGGGTGGCTCCACCGCCTTGGGTTCAGCCATAAAAAAAACTCTGCGCGCCACCGAGACGCAACGCCCCGACGTTAAGTCGGCCCGAGACGTCTGGATCGCCCGCCGCCAGCCGTTCATGCGTACGTTCCTGGAAAAGCTCGTTTTTATCGACGAAACCGGCCTCAAGACCAACATGACTAAGCGCACCGGGTGGGCGCCGTGCGGCGACCGGCTGGTGTCCTTTGCGCCCTTCGGCCATTGGCGCAGCCAGACATTTATCGCCGCCCTGCGCCACGATGGACTGGTGGCCCCCTGGGTCATCAACGGCGCCATGAACCGCCGCCTCTTCGAATGCTACATCGGCACCCAACTCGCCCCGATGCTCAAGCCAGGCGATGTTGTCATCCTCGACAACTTGTCGAGCCACAAGAGCCCCCAGGCAGCCCGCGCGCTTCGCGACGTCGGCGCTTGGCTCCTCTTCCTGCCACCGTACTCGCCGGACCTGAACCCGATCGAAATGGTGTTCTCGAAGCTCAAGACCCTCATCCGGAAAGCCGCCGCGCGAAGCTACGAAACTCTATGGGCCGCTGTTGGCCATATCTGCGACCTCGTTTCCGAAGACGAGTGCCGCAACTTCCTCAAGGCCGCAGGGTATGAGGGTGATTGAACGCGACAAGCTCTAAGCCAATCACTGCAAACGGCGGCGAACCGCCAGGAACGTGACCAAGCCTGAGGGTTTTGCGACAAGGCGCGCTTTTCATGCTGGCGCACAACGCCAGCAGTTTCTGGCGCCCTTGGATACCTGAAAATGGCGCTGTACTTCGGCTGCATTCACTGTGTGGGACCGGCATGGTGGCGACAACGGCTGTGCCATCTGATTGATCGGAAAGACTGGCAGCCTGTTCCGGCCTGACATTCCGTCAGGTTGCGGGAGGGATCAGCCCGCACACACAGGACGTTGAAGAACTCGTTCTGGAGACCGCTTGAATGAGCGCGGTCATAAGCAAGCCTACGTCGGGTCAGAAGGATCACGATGAGCGTTGAACGGCCGTGTCACGAGAATCAATACAAAGGCTACGATTGGCAACTTGACGTTGATCGAGATGGTGGTCAACCGCGGATATTCATGTTGTCGAGGCTGTCGATCGGCTCAGAACCGGGCGGCCGACGAGCGCTCAGCCTGCAAGCCCGGGGTGTTCTCTCTCGCCCTCAGGAAACCGAAGATGGCGGGGAGCCGTTGCCTCACACGTGGATCATGTCGATGAAACAACGACGAGGGCGGATGACGAGCCGAGACGCACCGGAATCGCAGGACGCGCCGGAACGGAACGACGGTGACGCACCGGAGCGTGAACGCTCCGAAGATGACGGCCGCTCCGAGGCGGCGGATCAGTCCGGACACTCCCAGGAGTCCGACGGTTCGGGCCACGGCGATCATTCAGGGCACGATCATTCGGGCCACGAGCAGATGTTCCGGCGGCGGTTCTGGATCTGCCTCGCCCTGTCGATCCCGGTTCTGCTGACCAGCGAGACGCTTCAGGGGTGGCTCGGCTTCAGCCTGCCTGCCTTTCCCGGCGACGATCTGATCGGACCGGTGTTGTCGACCGTCGTGTTCGTGATCGGCGGCCTGCCGTTCCTGCGCATGGCGGGTTCGGAACTGGCCGCCCGGAAGCCGGGCATGATGGCGCTGATCTCGCTCGCCATCACCGTCGCCTTCGCCTTCAGCCTGGCCACCGTCTTCCTCCTTGAGGGAGAAGCCTTCTTCTGGGAACTGGTGACGCTGATCGACGTCATGCTGCTCGGCCACTGGATCGAGATGCGCAGCGTGCGGCAGGCCTCGGGCGCCCTGGACGAACTGGCGAAGCTTCTCCCCGACACCGCGGAGCGCATCGGCGAGGGGGGCCGGACCGAAGAGGTGCCGGTGACGGAGCTGGAGAAAGGCGACCTGGTCCTGGTGCGGCCGGGCGCCAGCGTCCCGGCTGACGGCACCGTGAAGGACGGCGAGTCCGAGGTCAACGAGGCCATGATCACCGGGGAGTCCAAGGCGGTACCCAAGGGACCGGGCGACGAGGTGGTCGGAGGCACCGTCAACGGCGACGGAAGCCTTCGCGTGGAAGTCGGCGCCGTCGGAGAGGAAACCGCACTCGCCGGCATCATGAAGCTGGTCGAGGAGGCGCAGCGGGGGAAGTCGCGCGGGCAGATGCTGGCCGATCGGGCCGCCGGCCTGCTGTTCTACATCGCCCTGGGCGTCGCCATCCTGGCGGGCATCGGGTGGTGGTTCGTGCTGGGGTGGGACATCTCCATCCTGCGCCGCGTCGCGACCGTCCTGGTGATCGCCTGTCCTCATGCCCTCGGTCTCGCGGTGCCGCTGGTGCTGGCCAACACCACGGCGTTGGGCGCCAGGAACGGCCTGCTGGTCCGCGACCGCATGGCGCTGGAGGAGATTCTTCGCATCGACACGGTGGTGTTCGACAAGACCGGGACCCTCACCGAGGGCGAGCAGTCCCTGGCCGATGCTTGCGCCGGCGGCGGCGTCGAGGGGGACCGGGCACTGGCCGTGGCGGCCGCCGTGGAAGGAGACTCGGAGCACATGATCGCCCGCGCGCTCCGTGCCGCCGCCGAGGAGCGCGAGCTGGAGGTCCCGAAAGCCTCCGGCTTCGAGGCCAGCAAGGGCCGCGGCGTCCGGGCGGACGTCGACGGCGAGGAATGGCGCGTCGGCGGCCCCAACATGCTCGGCGAACTCGACCTCAAGCCGGGCGATGACCTGCGCCGCTTCGCCGACGAGCAGGGCGAGCAGGGGCGTACGGTGGTCTATCTGGTCCACAAGGGCGAGCCGGTGGCCGCCTTCTCGCTCCAGGATCGCCCGAGGGAGGACAGCCGGAAGGCCGTCGAACTGCTCCGCGAGCAGGGCCTGAACGTCGTGATGATGACCGGCGACAGCGAGGCCGTGGCGCGCGCGGTGGCGCGGGACCTGGGCATCGACGAGTGGTTCGCCGGCGTCCTGCCCGAGAACAAGGACAACCGCATCCAGGAGCTTCAGGACCACGGCCGCCGCGTCGCCATGGTGGGCGACGGCATCAACGATGCGCCCGCCCTGACCCGCGCCGACGTCGGCATCGCCATCGGCGGCGGCACCGACGTGGCGGTGCAGTCGTCGGCGATCATTCTCGTCAACAGCCGGCCGTTGGACGTGGCGCGGGTGCTGCGGCTGGCCCGGCTGACGCGCCGCAAGATGGTCCAGAACCTCTGGCTGGCGGCCGGCTACAACGTCTTCGCCTTGCCCGCGGCGGCCGGCGTCCTGGCGCCCTGGGGCATCGTCCTGTCGCCCGCCATCGGTGCGCTGTTCATGAGCGCGAGTACTGTGGTCGTGGCGATCAACGCCCAGTTGATGCGCCGCGCGAAGATTTGAACTGGCCGCGGGCGGGACCGGCGGTGCCGCGTTCATTGATGACGGCGGCAACGTGGAGATCCTTGTACGAATCGACCGGCCAACGGTCTGACACTGGCGCTCCGCTTCATCCCGCGCCATGAGACCTCTCCAGTGAAGCCATTGAATGGAATGGGCCGACTGGTTCAACAATTGCAGACTGCTCGAGCCCATCGGGACAGTCCCGCCCGCCTAGGCCGAAGAGGCCGTCTTCAAACGAGGAGTTCAGCATGAATAAGAGCGAGAAGATCAGAGTAGCCGTGAATGGCTATGGCGTCATCGGCAAGCGGGTCGCAGATGCCGTTGCGCGGCAGGATGACATGGTGCTTGCAGGCGTATCGGACATTGGGACCGACTGGCGCCCCCATATGGCGACCCGCAAGGGCTTTCGGCTCTTTTCGGGTAACCGTCTTCTGACGGCTGCCTTGGCGCCGACGTCCCGATAGTGCTGACTTCGTCGATCTTGGAGTGGATCGGCGGATGGAGCGAGTTGCTTATGGCCTACGATGGTAGTCAGCCTCCGGCGCGGCGACGGACATGGCCCCGGGCAGACAAGGAGCGGATGGTCAGAGAGGTTGCCGAGAGCGGCCTTTCGGTGGCCGCAGTGGCGCGGCGGAATGGTGTTCATCCCAGCGTCCTCGGGCGCTGGTGCCGGAAGACAGCTCCGGCCGCACCCGGCTTTCTGCCCGTCCAGGTGACGGCACCGGAGGAGGCGGCCGCTCGCGTGCCCGAGGAACCGTCTCCGGTCGAGATCGTGCTCACCAACGGGCGCCGCCTGATCGTGCCGGCCACCATCGCGCCACCCCGGTTGCGGACGCTGGTCGCGGCCCTGGAGGGGGCATGATCGCCGTTCCGCCGGGCGTGCGTGTCTACCTGGCGCTCGGCCGGACCGACATGCGAAAGGGCATGCCCGGCCTCGCCATGCTGGTGCAGGAGGTCCTGAAGAAGGACCCGTTCTCGGGGCACCTGTTCGTCTTCCGCGGGCGGCGTGGCGACCTGGTCAAGATCCTCGCCTGGGACGGCCAGGGCTTCTGCCTGTTCACCAAGCGGCTGGAGAAGGGACGCTTCGTCTGGCCGTCGGCGGAGGGCGGCGTGGCGGCGCTGACGCCGGCCCAGTTGAGCATGCTGATCGAGGGCATCGACTGGCGCATGCCGACGCGGACATGGCGGCCGGAGACAGCCGGCTGACGAGCCCCGGAAGGCGCCGAAATCCTTGGTTTTTAGGGCTTCTGCGGCTAGAATCCGGCCATGCCTTCCGCACCGTCTTCCCAGCTTCCCGACGACGTCGAGGCCCTGCGGGCGATCATCGCCGCGCAGGCCGAGGAACTGGCCGCGGCCAGGGCCGGCCTGACCGCCAAGGCGCTGGAAGTCGAGAAGCTGAAGGTGCAACTCGCCCGCCTGCGGCGGATGACGTTCGGGCGATCGTCGGAGAAGCTGTCCCGCGAGATCGAACAGCTCGAACTGGCCCTGGAGGACCTGGAGGCCGAAGCGGCCGAAGCGGCCGAAGCAGAGGATGAAGCGCCGCCGGAGCCGACCGAGGCCGACGCCCCGGACCAGCCTGCCGCGCGCCGTCGCCGCGCCCTACCGGAGCATCTGCCGCGCGACGAGGTCCGTCATGATCCCGCCGACGACTGCCCGGCCTGCGGCGGCGCCATGCACACGGTGGGCGAGGACGTGACCGAGATCCTCGACTACGTGCCCGGCCGTTTCCGGGTGATCCGCCATGTCCGTCCGGCGCTGTCGTGCCGGACGTGCGAGAGCATGGTGCAGACGCCGATGCCGTCCCTGCCGGTGGCGCGCGGCCTGCCGTCGCCGGCCCTGCTGTCGCATGTCCTGGTGTCGAAATACTGCGACCACCTGCCGCTGTACCGCCAGAGCCAGATCTACGCCCGCGAGGGCGTGACGCTGCCCCGGGCGCTGCTGGCGGGCTGGGTCGGCAGGACGGCCGCCCTGGTGGCGCCGCTGGTCGAGGCGATTGGCCGCCACGTGCGCGCCGGCGACGCCTTGCACGCCGACGACACGCCGGTGCCGGTGCTCAGCCCGGGCGCCGGCAAGACCCGGCAGGCGCGACAATGGGTCTATCTGCGCGACGAACGTCCCCATGCCGGCCCGGCGCCGCCGGCCGTGCTTTACCGCTACACGCCCGACCGCAAGGGCATCCATCCGCAGACCGAGTTGCAGGGCTTTCGCGGCCTTCTGCACGCCGACGGCTATGCCGGTTTCAACAAGCTGTACGAGCCGGGAGAGGACGGCGTCGCGTCCGTGCAGGAGGTGGCATGCTGGGCCCATGTGCGGCGCAAGATCCACGACGTCCATGCGGCGACCGGATCACCCATCGCCGCCCGGGCCCTGGAGCTGATCGGCGCGCTGTTCGACGTGGAGCGCCGGATCTCCGGGCGTCCAGCCGACGAGCGCCTGCGCGTGCGCCAGGCGGAGAGCCTGCCCCGGCTGGAGGCGGTGAAGACCTTCTTCGACACCAGCCTCCGCAAGCTGCCGGGCAAAAGCGAGCTGGCGGCCGCAATGCGCTACGCCCTGACGCGCTGGCCAGCGCTGACCCGCTATGCAGGCGACGGCCGCTGCGAGATCAGCAACAATGCCGCTGAGCGGGCCATCCGCCCGCTGGCCCTGGGCCGGAAAAACTACCTCTTCGCCGGCTCCGACGCCGGCGGCCGCCGGGCGGCGGCCATCTACACGCTGGTCGAGACCGCGCGGCTGAACGGCCTCGACCCGCAGGCCTACCTCACCACGGTGCTGGCTCGCATCGCCGACCATCCGATCAACCGGATCGACGACCTGCTGCCGTGGAACATCGGGCAGCCGCAGGACGACCAGAAGGCTGCCTGACCGTCAACAGGCGGCCGCCGCAGCCGCTGGAAGACGCTTACCTTTTCGGCGGAGCCCGATCACGCTGAAGCCATGGCAAAAGCCGGCTTGGAGGTCGCGGGTAATCTCGAGGACCTGCTTGACAATACCGATGTAATTGTGGACTGCACGCCGAAGAAGGTTGCGGCGAAGAACGTTGAACTCTATCGTCGCCGCGGCAAAAAGTTTCTTGTCCAAGGGGGTGAGAAGCACGAGGTGACGGGGCATTCCTTTGTCGCCGAGGCGAGCTTCGCCGGCGCAATCGGGAGAGACTGCACCCGGGTGGTCTCGTGCAACACCACCTCGATTGTCCGCACGCTGACAGCGCTCAAGCGGGCCGGTCTGCTCAGGAGGGCCCGTGGCACGCTCCTACGCCGTGCGACGGACCCGTGGGAAAGCCATCTCGGCGGCATCATGAATACCCTTGTACCGGAGGCAGAGATCCCCAGCCATCAGGGGCCGGACGCTCAGAGTGTAGATCCCGATCTCGACGTGGTGACGATGGCGGTGAAGGTGCCGGAGACAATGGCACACCTGCACTACTGGTCGGTGCAGATGACCCGGGAGCTATGACCAATCGTGGGTGACGGCATGATCAGGCGGCGGCGGATTGGTCGGCGTTCTTCACCTGAATGCCGTCGCGGAACCTGACACCCTTGATCACCTGGGGCAAGCGGTTGTTGCCCGACAGTCGGCGCCAGGTCTTGCTGGCGGCGGTGACCAGCTTGAAGACCATCGCCAGGGCGGTTTTGTGCGACAGGCAGCCCTTGGTGCGCACGGTGCGGTGCCGGATGGTGGCGAAGACGCTCTCGATGGGGTTTGAGGTTCGCACGTGCTGCCAGTGCTCGGCCGGGAAGTCGTAGAAGGCCAGCAGGGCGACGCGGTCCTTGGTCAGGCAGCCGACGGCCTGGGGGTACTTCGCGCCATACTTGGCCTCGAAGGTGTCCATGGCCGCCTCGGCTTCGGCGCGGCCGTCGGCCATCCAGATGGCGTGGAGATCCTCCTTGGCCGCCCTCTGGCGCGACTTCGGCAGCTTGTTGAGGACGTTAGCCGTCTTGTGCACCCAGCAGCGCTGATGGCGGGCGCCGGGATAAACCTCGTCGAGCGCCTTCCAGAACCCCAGCGCGCCGTCGCCGATGGCGAGCTTCGGCCCCTGGGCGAGGCCGCGCCCCTTGATGTCGTTGAGCAGTTCGCGCCAGCTCTGGGCGCTTTCGCGAAAGCCGGCCTGGAAACCGACCAATTCCTTCCGGCCTTCCGGCGTGGCACCTATGATGACGAGGATGCTCTGCTTCTCGTCTTCCATGCGGCCCTGGAGGTAGACGCCATCGGCCCAGATGTAGACGTACTGCCGGGCCGTCAGGTCGCGCTTGCGCCAGCGGTCGTATTCGGCCTGCCATTCCGCCTTCAGGCGGCTGATCACCTGCGGCGACAGGCCGGGCGCCTCCTTGCCAAGCAGCGCCTCCAGGGCGTCCTGGAAGTCGCCACTCGACAGGCCGCGCAGGTAGAGCGTCGGCAGGACGGCGTCGATGGACCGCGTGCGTCGGGCGAACCGCGGCAGGATGGCAGAGGTGAAGCGAATGCGGCCTTCTCCATCGGCGCCACGGTCCCGCACCTTCGGCCGTCGCACGGGAACGGGGCCGATGCCCGTCAGGATCTCGCGCTCCGGGCCGTGGCCGTGACGGACCAGGCGCCGCCGGCCGTCTTCCGTCGTCAGGTGTTCATGCTCGGCAAGCATGGCCGCGACCTCGGCCTCCACGGCTTGCGCCAAAAGCTGCCGCGCCCCGGCACGCAGAACCTCGGTCAGCGGATCGTCGGTTTCCCCTGGCTGGCGCAGGGCGACAACGGTATCGTCGGTCATGGCGTATCACTCCCTTGTTGGAGATGTGGAAGGCGTAAGACACCTCCACGATACGCCACCCCCTTCTCAGGCTGTCACCCACTTTCCGCCATAGCTCATGACCCGGTCGGCCAACAGAGATGAGATCCTTGAGGTTTTCCGGTCTTCCTCGCGCATCGCGTTTGTCCGCATGGGCGATGGCTTGACCGCCATCAACACGGTTAAGGAGATGATGGCGGATCTCGGCCGCCCGCACGACAACCTTTATGAGGTGGCGCTGTGGAGCGACATGCTGAAGGTGCAAGACGACGAACTGTTCTACGCCTACATGGTGGACAACCAAGCGATCGTTATTCCCGAAACCATCGACGCCATCCGCGCCCTTACCGGGCTGGAAGCTGAAGCGCATATTTCGATCAACAAGACTAATGTAGCACTCGGGATTGGCGGACTGGCAGCCTAATCCTGCCTCGGTTAGGTCCGGAAGGAATGGCCGGGAGTGTCCGATCTTTCTATTGGGCGAATGGGTCGTAAGCGTCGCGTCCCGGCTACGGCAGCAACGGCTTGACGATCAGGCGGCTTTCCGGTCGGCCTCGTCGAGGCTGATGTTCCACGGCAGGAGCTAGTCGATGCGGTTGATCGGGTGCTGCGGGATGCGGGTGAGGACGGTCGTCAGGTAGGCCTCGGGGTCGAGGCCGTTCATGCGGGCCGTCTCGATCAGCGTGTAGATGGTCGGCCCTGAAAAACGTCGAAGGCATTGAAATCGGGGGGATTCCAAGGCGGAGCCAAATATCCGAAAATGCAGGAAATCGCGCCCGGCGCTGTCGTGTCTGTCTTGCGAGAGCATGGTGCAGACGGCGATGCCATCGCTGCCAGTGGCGCGCGGCCTGCCGTCTTCAGCCCTGCTGTCGCATGTCCTGGTGTCGAAATACTGCGACCACCTGCCGCTGTACCGCCAGAGCCAGATCTACGCCCGAGAGGGCGTGACGCTGCCCCGGGCGCTCCTGGCGGGCTGGCTCGGCAGGGTCGCCGACATGGTGGCGCCGCTGGTCGAGGCGATCGGCCGTCACGTACGGGCCGGCGGTGCCCTGCACGCCGACGACACGCCGGTGCCGGTGCTCAGCCCGGGCGCCGGCAAGACCCGCCAAGCGCGACAATGGGTCTACCTGCGCGACGAACGTCCCCATGCCGGTCCGGCGCCGCCGGCCGTGCTTTACCGCTATACGCCGGACCGCAAGGGCATCCATCCACAGACCGAGTTGCAGGGCTTTCGCGGCCTTTTGCACGCCGATGGCTATGCCGGCTTCAACAAGCTGTACGAGGCGGGAGACGACGGCCCCGCGTCCGTGCACGAGGTGGCATGCTGTGCGCTTGTGCGCCGCAGGATCCACGCCGTCCATGCCGCGACAGGATCACCCATCGCCGCCCGGCCCCTGGAACTGATCGGCGCGTTGTTCGACGTGAAGCGCCGGATCACCGGCCGCCTCGCCGACGAGCGCCTGCGCGTGCGCCAGGCGGAGAGCCTGCCCCGGCTGGAGGCGGTAAAGACTTTCTTTGACACCAGCCTCCGCAAGCTGCCGGGCAAGAGCGCACTGGCGGCCGCCATGCGCTACGCCCTGACGCGCTGGGCGGCGCTAACCCGCTATGCCGGCGACGGCCGCTACGAGATCAGCAACAACGCCGCCGAACGCGCCATCCGCCCGCTGGCTCTGGGCCGGAAAAACTACCTCTTCGCCGGCTCCGACGCCGGCGGCCACCGCGCGGCGGCCGTCTAAACACTGATCGAGACCGCGCGGCTGAACGGCCTTGACCCGCAAGCCTATCTCACTGCGGTGCTGACCCGGATCGCCGACCACCCGATCAACCGGATCGACGACCTGCTGCCGTGGAACATCGGGCAGCCTCAGGACGACCAGCAGGCCGCCTGACCGCCAACACCAGTCGCCGTAGTCATTGAAAGACACTTACCCCGCGCCCGAGGGTGTGGTGGATGTTCTGCGCGGCATGACCCTGACGCCCACGCCCGGCGAGATCGTCGCCGCGGTCGGACCGTCGGGCTCCGGTAAGTCCTCACTCATCTCCGTCATCGGCGGGCTGAAGGCGCCGTGCGGCGGTCATGCCCTGGGTGCTGGGCGTCGACATGACCCGGGTCTCGGAGCGCAAACGCACGGACCTGCGCCGCCGCGACATCGGTGTGGTCTTCCGGGCACCTGACGCCGGCCATGACAGTGCGGAGGGGCGCGGTGCGGTGGCGCGGCATCTGTAACCATGAGGCGGTGCCGACTATTCCGGCCACTAATACGCCTCGATGATTGAAATCATCGAGGCTGCGTTCAAGCGGCACGCAGTCTTACGCGCCACGAGGCGCGACGGCCGGTGGGCCTTGTCGGACGACAGGTGTACGATTTCGAGTGTCGTCCGGTGTAAAGCGCCCGCTGCCACGGTCCGTGGTCATCGCACTTTTGGCTTTCTGGTTTTCGCCGCCGGCGGCATCCTGAAGGCATCGAGAGCGGTGTCGAGATGCGCGGCGGCATGGCGTGACTTACCTTGCTCATAGAATCTGGCGCTCGTGGACTTGTCCCGGTGACCCAGCATCACTTGACCGATAGTGATGTTCTCGGGATCGATCGCGCAGAGATCCGTCATGAACGCTGACCGAGCCAAATGGGCGGAGACAGCTTTTCCGAGTCGCTTCTGCGCCCATTGCCGGGTCCGTCCCGAAAGATGGCTTGCTCTCAGGGCTTCACCGTCCATCCCGAGCCAGACGGACCCGTCATCCTTGTTGCCAATCAGAAGAGGCCGATACGCCTGGAGCCAGCGTTCCAGCCCCGGCTGCACGTCGACGGGGATTGGGGCAGACCAAGGATCTCCATTCTTCGTGTCCGCGAAGAACATCTGAAACACGCCGTCGGCTTCGATCAACGACTTTCCGAGCCGGAGGCTGGCGAAGTTTCTTATCCGGACCGGGCGGGCAGCAAGCAGCGAGATCGCCAGTCCGTCGCGGTAGCGGGTGGCAGCATGCGCGCCGAACGGCATGCTGTCCGCTTCCGCCCGGAGCTGACGACCGAGCGTGCGGAGGTCTTCCAACGTCGCCATCCGTGCTCCCTTGTCGCGAGCTCGGGCCCTCCGTTTAGCTGCGCGTGCCGCCTCGCGCAGCGATGACAGGTCCCGGTCCGGCTCGACGATTGCCAGCCCGTAGACTAGGCTTTCGAGCCAAGTCGTCATCGACGTCGATGCGTAGCCGGTCATCGACTCCGCGTAGGCTCTGAGCGGATGTCCGGCAGGGTCATGCTTCGACAGCCAGTTCCGGTATCTGGTCAGGTGGCTGGCAATGCGCGTCTTGAAAGCCGGCGACCATTGCTGAGCGGGATGAGCATGCTCGCTAAGCCACTCTTCGCTGCCGGTGAAGGCAGCGGCCCACCGCACTCGCCACTCAGCCGGCCAGTGGCGCATCGAATCGACAGGTGCCGGCCGGGGGCGTTGCCGCACTGCCGGCCGACGCCTGATCTGCTTGCACAGGGCTGCCCAGTCGAGGTTGGGATAAAGGAAGGAAAGCCCCTGCACGGCACAGGTCAAATATGTGCGTGCGGAGGCCTCCGTGTATGTGGAACGGAGGGCGGCTTGGAAGGCCGCGAGGTGCTCCGCAGACGGATCGCTGTAGGCGCCGAACCATAGCTCCAGGGCGCGCCGAACCCGTGCGGCGTGATAAGACTGCCCAGCGACAACCAGGATGGCCGCTCTGCCGACAATTACGATGGCCGCAGGGGGTGACCGTAGGGCGGGCGTAGCCCGGCCGGAGGTCGCCCCCTGCGGTGCGCGGTCTTCATAGACCCCGCCGACGGCCGTGATGGGAGACACTGGCGGTTCTCAACGACCAAGAAGAGACCGCCGGTGCCTGGAACCCACATCACGGACCATCAGGTGAAACTCTACATGAAGCACCGAGGACAACACACGCAGCGAGTCGCGGCCGCGAAGGCCGGGTTCAGCGAGAGGACGGCCCGGCGGATCGACCGGGACCCGCGCCTTCCTTCCCAGAAACGGGATCATCGCCACTGGCGCACCCGCGAGGATCCGCTGGAGGACGTCTGGGAGACGGACATCCTGCCGATGCTGGAGGGCGCGCCCGGCCTGAAGGCGGTCACCATCTTCGAGGAGCTGGAGCGGCGCTATCCGGATCAGAATTGGCCGTCGCGCCGGCGGACCCTGGAGCGCCGGATTCGGGAATGGCGCGCGCTGAAGGGGCCGGAGAAGGAGGTCATCTTTCGCCAGGCCAACCCGCCCGGCCGGATGGCCTTGTCGGACTTCACCGATGCCGCCGAGCTGGCGGTGATCATCAACGGGGCGCCGCTCGCGCACCGGCTCTACCATTTCACCCTGGCCTACTCGGGCTGGGAGTACGCCGAGGTGGTGCTGGGCGGCGAGAGCTTCATCGCCTTGGCCGCCGGTCTCCAGAACGCCCTGTGGTCCCTCGGCGGTGTCCCGGCCGAACATCGCACCGACAGCCTGTCGGCTGCCTTCCGGAACCTCGACAAGGAGGCCGCCCGGGACATGACGGAGCGTCATCAAGGTCTCTGTGACCACTACGGCATGGTCGCGAGCCGCAACAACCGCGGCGTCGCCCACGAGAACGGCGCTATCGAGAGCCGGAACGGCCACCTCAAGAGGGCTCTCGACCAGGCCCTTCTGCTGCGCGGGAGCCGGGACTTCCCTGATCTGGAGGCCTACCGCCGCTTCGTCGCCGAGGTGGTGGGGCGGGCCAATGCCCGTCGCCGCGAGATGCTGGCCGTCGAGAAGCCGGTTCTCCGCAGCCTGCCGCCGCGCCGGACGATGGATTACGAAGAGGCCCGGGTGCTGGTGACCAGCGCCGGCGGCTTCGTCCTGCGCCGGGTCTTTTACACGGCGCCGTCGCAGTTCATCGGCCACCATCTCCGCCTGCGCATCCACGACGACCGGCTTGAAGGCTTCCTCGGCGGCACCCCCGTTCTGACCCTGCCACGCGGTCGCGCGCCCTCCGGCAACGGCCATGGCTACGTCGTCAACTACCGCCACGTCATCCACAGCTTGCGACGCAAGCCCCAGGCCTTCCAGAACCTGGTCTACCGGGACCACCTGTTCCCCCGGACCGAATACCGGCGGGCCTGGGATGCCATGATGGCCTCCATGGACCCGCGCGTCGCCTGCCGGACCATGGTCGGCCTACTGGCCCTGGCGCACGACGCCGGCTGCGAGGCGGATCTGGCACGGCGACTGGGCGAGGATCTCGACCACGGACGGCTTCCCGACCTGGCCCTTCTGCGGATGACCTTCCCGGTTAGCGGCGGCACGATCCCGAACGTGACGGTGGCGCTGCCGTCGGCATCGGATTACGACATCCTCGTCGCGGGAGCCGGCCGATGAGCATCTCGGTTGACATCGCCAAGCTGCCGCTGCTCCTCACCGAGTTGCGGCTGCCGACCATCAAGCAGTTCTGGGAGGAATTCGCCGAGCGCGCCGACATGGAAGGCTGGCCCGCCAGCCGTTTCCTGGCGACGCTGGCTGAACTCGAACTCGCGGAACGGGAGCGCCGGCGCATCCAGCGGCACCTCGTGGCGGCCAGGCTGCCTTCGGGCAAGACCCTCGACACCTTCGACTTCTCGGCGGTGCCGATGGTCAGCAAGGCCCACGTCATGGCGCTCGCTGCCGGCGACGGCTGGCTGGACCAGGGCAAGAACCTGCTGTTCTTCGGTCCGCCCGGCGGCGGGAAGACCCACCTCAGCGCCGCCCTCGGCCACACGCTCATCGACAACGGGTTCCGCGTCCTGTTCACCAGGACGACCGATCTCGTCCAGCGCCTCCAGACGGCCCGGCAGGACCTCGCCCTGGCGAGCGCCATCGACAAGCTGGACAAGTACGACCTGCTGATCCTCGACGACCTGTCCTACGTCGAAAAGAGCCAGGCCGAGACCAGCGTCCTGTTCGAGTTGATCGCCGCCCGCTACGAGCGACGGTCGCTCTTGATCACGGCCAACCAGCCGTTCGGCCAGTGGGACCGGATCTTTCCTGACAAGGCCATGACCATCGCCGCCATCGACAGGCTGGTCCACCACGCCACGATCTTCGAGTTGAACGTCGAGAGCTACCGGCGCCGAACCGCGGTCGGCAGGGACGCCGCACCATCCGCGACAACTACCGACGCGGATAATTGTCGCCCGGCGACAACTACATCGGAGACCGGCGACAATTAGACTTGCCGGCGCCGCTGCGCGGCGCCACCATCGTCATCCCATCACGGCGACCGGCCATCGTAGTTGACGCCCACCGGCCTTCCTAATTGTCGCGCTACAATAAGACTGCCATCGGGCCCGGCGCACGCCGCGCTCAAACGCGCAGCGCCGCTCGTCGGGCCATTGATCAACGGTTAGCGTTTCCATTTCCTCTCCGTTCGAGGCTTGGGCTTGCGCCGATGACGGAGCTTCTCGAACTCCTTGTCTGCGAGTTCGGCGGCGAACATCGTCTCGAGTTCCGCGTAGCGCGCCGTGGCCCTGGAGCCTTGGGCGTGGCCGAGGAAGACCCGGACCATCTCGTAAGACTTCGGGTTCAGCCGAAGCCAGAGGGCTGCGATAAAGTGGCGCCACAGGTGCATGTTCATGGTGAGGCCGGTGGCGTCTTTCACGGCCGCTGCCACGGTTCTGGCCATGTGCTGGTACGAAAGATGGCCGTTGCCGTCGCGGGCCGGGAACAGGTAGCCGTTGCTGACGGCATTGACGCACAGCAGCGGGCGGTAGTGACTACGGTAGACCTGGATCATTCGCCACTTGTCAGGGCTGATGGTCACGTCGACCGGCTTGTCGTTCTTCACTTCTTCGGCAGAGAAGTAAAGGCGGCCGGGACCCTTGCAGAAAGTGGGTGGCAGTAAATTCTCGCCAAACCTGACGCTGGTCAGATTTTTTCGCCGCAGCGGAAGGATCTGGAGCAGAAGGAGAGCGATAGCCTTCTCCATCTTGCGCGCCATCGGGATGGTCACACTGCGCCGCGCCTTCCGCTGCGTCTCAAGGTCTTCGAACACTGCGAACGGCAGGCTCATGACGCGATGGATGTTCGGCTCGGCCAAGAGTTGGCCCAGGCGCTCGCGGTTCTTCGGTGTCAGCCCCTTCGGCGCCAGCTTCTTCAGTTTCGCGTTGCCGAGAAGGGTGTTCCAGGCCCTCCGATCATCTTCGGAGATCGCATTCCACCCGTGGTACTCCAGACGATGCGCAACGTTGTGGAGACGTTTCGCGAACGACAGGGCATACTCGGTGACCCTCCCGCGTCTTTTCGCCATGTCGTTGATGGCCAGACGGGCCGCCTGCGGCGTCGCCACGTCAGCCAAGCCGCGGATGTCGCCGGGGGGCTTGATCCCGCTCTTTACGAGCGCAGTAGCGGCCAGCTTGATGTACTCCTCCATGGCTTCAACGGTTCGTCGCTGGACCTTCTTGCAGCCGTCTGGCGTTTCGCCCTCTCCCTCGTCGAACACGTCGAGAACCTCCTCGACCAACGACTGCTCGCGGGCGTCGATGGTGGTGAGGCGCTTGAAGGTCTCAAGTTGATCGCGGAAGCTCTGCGGCAGTATCGCCAGGTCGATATTGACGGTGACGCGTCGCGACGGGCGATGGATCTCGGTCTGCGGCCAGCCGGAGACGGTTCTGGCCGCCGCGTTCCATGCCTGCATTCCTTGATGCACAGCATGCGCGGGATCCTTCGCAAGGCATCCCGTGCCGGCCTCCCGCCAGGCAAGCCATCTCGAAAAGGTATCATCGCAAACCTCATCGGGTTCTATCCCGCCCTCGACGCAGAAGCGCACGAACTGGCTGAGCTTCGGGGCAACCCAGCTTTTCCCGTCCTGTTGCAGTCGCGCAAACAGATCCTTCCAGGCCGCCGGCAGATCATCAGTCCGCTTCGTTTTCGGGCGCGTGTCCATGCCCCCAGCCATCTCGAAAGCTCGCCGCATCAGCGTCTTGGTGTTCGCGAGGGTCTTCGGCGAGACGCCGAGGCGGGCGGGATGCAGGTCGCCCACTAGCGGCCGCACGTCTTTCAGGCGAGCCGGCATTTCTTCGGGGACACGACCGCACCAGTGGGCGATCCTGCGCACCGCGCCTGCCATCCGCTTTCGCTGTGCCGGCGGGATGTCGGAGGTCTCGACGTACTGCGCCAAGTCTTCAAACGTCGGTGACGTCGCCAGCAAGCTGATCGCCGGGTCGACGGAGCGCCTGGGCGGATGACCGATAGTATGTCGTGGCCAGCCCGGGATGTTCTGGGCGGCGTGATTCCAGCCGTCAATCCCCTTATGGACCGCCGCCGAGGGATCCGCCGCAGCGCTGCCCCCGCCCACTTCGCGCCAGGACCGCCATGCCTCAAAGGAGCTGATGCTGACGTCTTCGGGCGCGATGCCATGCTCGGCGCAGAAGCACACGAACTGGCCGAGTTGCTGGACAACCCACGTCTTGCCGTGGTCGCGCAGACTCGTCATGAGCGGTCCCCAGGGCGGCGGCAAGCTGTTCGATCGCTTCGTTCTCCGACGCTCCAGGGTCGGCATCAATTCGAAGGCGCGAAGCCCTTCGGCCGTCGTTTCCACGAGCGTCGACTCCGAGACCCCCAGGATGACGGGGTTCAGCTTGGCGGCCAGCGCATGGATGTCCGTGCGGCGCGCCGGCATCGCCTCCGGCGTTCCGCCGCACCAGCGCGCGATCTGCCGCAGGCTACGCGCGATCTCCAGGCGCTCATCCATCGAGAGTTCCGACAGGCCGGTTTCCACGTGGCGGGCCAGGTCCTCAACGGTCGGGGCAGTCACAAGCATGTTCATCGTCGGCTTCCTTCAGGCTTCAACGCCCGCCTCGGTCGGCGGCACGCCAGAGCCGCCGCCGACCGAGGCCGACCACTCGAAAACCCGCCTCGGGGAACCGAGAGAGGTCGAAAGGACGCGAAAGGACGGAAACGACGGAAGTAACGGAAAAAGAGGAAGATTTGCGCATTCCACCCCATGCGGGTGGAGTCCGCCAATGTTCCCCCAACCGGCCAAGGCGCGGAAAATAAAGGAATTGTCGGAAACAGCGGAAATGGCCACGTTACCACCTCCCGCTATAAAGAAAGCGCTCGAGAGCCCATATTGGAATACGCCACTCCCGCGCACCGATCTTAATTGCATGGACGCGCTGTTCGTTAATCCAGTTTCGAACAGTGCGGTCAGTCACGCCGAGGCGCTTAGCCACGTCAGCGGTGGTCAGGAACTCTGCGTATTCTTCTCTTGCCCGGACAGACATTATGACCCTCTCCTGCAATAACTATCTTTGAACTTATACAGGAGAAAGATCTACCTTACAGAGAAGTAAACCCGCTACAGCTGTGCCGGCGACGTCAGCCTGATACCTTCGTGCAGATCGCCACCTTCAGGCTCGTCGGCGGAGCGGTCAGTCAACGGCGACCGCTAAGCGGAATTGACATCGCCCGCGAGTTTCGCCGCCACCGTAGGTGCCGGCGAACAGCGCATCCTGGCATGTGGTGGACGTCGGGTTGACGCACCGCTTCGCGCAGTTGGGGCCATGACTTGAGTGCCCATTCCAGTGATTGCGCGCACCCCTTCTAGAGGAAGGCGCGCATTTTTCGGGGTACGACGCCGGCTGGCCTGCTGGATACATCGAAGGCTGAACAGGTGTCTGCCGGGGTCAAGCCTCCATCGCGTCTGCGGCGGCCTTGCGGCGCATGGGCTCGCTGACGAAGTCGATGCGGTGGGCGCTGTGGATGAGACGACCGAGGATGGCATCGGCCAGAGTGGCGTCGCCGACAGCGTCGTGCCAGTCGGTGAAGGGCAACTGGCTGGTGATGATGGTGGCGCCGCGTCCGGCTCTATCGTCGTTCACCTCAAGCAGATGACGGCGCGGCTTCGCGGTCATGGGGCGACGCCCCAGTCGTCGAGGATAAGCAGGTTGACCTTGGCGAGGGCCTTGAGAGCCGCGGATAGCGGCCATCGGCTCGGGCGAGGATGATGTCTTCCAGCAGGCGCGGCGTCCGGGCATAGCGCACCGATAGGTTCTGGCGACACGCCTGATTGCCAAGCCGCACGCGATCCAGGTCTCGCCCGCGCCGGTGGGGCCGGTCACCAACAGGTTCAGGCCGTCCCGGATCCACTGGCAGCTCGCGAGCCGCGCCGTCAGGTTCCGATCAAGGCCGCGCGGTGCCTGATGGTCGATGTCCTCCATGCAGGCGTCGATCCGCAGGCCCTCCCGCCGCAGCACCGCGCCCGTCTCGCCGAACTTGGCTTTGTCGAGCTCGGCGAGGATCGCCAGCTTGTAGGCCGCCGTGAACGTGCGCCGCCGTGCCTTCATCGTAAGCGGAGTTCCTTCCCCACCTGTTGATGGTGTGGCTTGTGCTTCATGTTGAGGCTGCTCAACAATGATGGGGCGCGGCCGATGGATGATGACAGACCTGATGCCTGGCTTGGAGCCAGGGATGAAGCCGCCTAGGAGGAAACCCCCATCGTCCTCGCCTGGTTGGCACGTCTGCGCGACGAGTGATGTTACGCGACATGGAAAACTGACTGTTCATCCTGGGGCGTCCTCGCCGCTTCAATGTTCTCGATCAAGTCCAGAACCCACCTCATATGAGGGTCATTTCCTCATGTCGCTGGTGGACCTTTTTCTGGCCGGGCAGCCTACGGCCCGTATCTCCGAACCGCCGTCGAATGCAATTCCCCGCCGGTATCATGACGGCGGCGGAACGCAAGGGGGCGACGGCCGTTTTCCATGAGCACCCTCCGTTGCTGCCAAGGGGAAACCTGTGACCGCAGATCGGGCCTTTGGACCATTCCTCAAGCGTCTTGCCGCAATTCTGGTCACGGTAGCGCTGGTAGCCCTGGTTCTTCAGTTATCGGCTCTGCTCCTCATGATCTTCGGCGGCATCCTGATCGCCGTCATTTTGCGCGCGGGCGCCAACGCCGCCGTCCGGTGGACCGGGGTCAACGCGAAGGTGGCCGTACTGCTGGTCGTTCTGGCCGTGGTGGTGGTCGTTGGCGTCGCCGGCACCCTGATGGGGGCGCAGGTCGCCAGCGAATTCGCCCGCCTGCTCGAACAGCTCCCCGCTGCCGTCGACCACGCCGAAAGCTGGCTGAGGGGCCTGCCGTGGGTCGAGCAGATGCTCCGGCAGAGCGATGACGGCGGCGGGGACATTTTCAGCCGCGTCACCAGCGTTGCCTCGACCGCCATGGGGGCCGTCACAAACCTCCTTGTTGCCCTGATTGTCGCGCTGTTCCTCGCCCTTGATCCCGGACTGTATCAGCGCGGCGTGCTCCACCTGTTTCCGGTCGACAAGCGTCAGCGCGTGGGCGAGGTGCTTCTGGCGGTGGCTGGCGCCATGCGCGACTGGATGAAAGGCCAGGTGATCGTCATGTTGGCGGTGGGGGCGATGACCTTCGTCGGGCTGATGGTCCTGGGTGCGCCACTGCCCATAGCCTTGGCCGTGCTGTCGGGATTGCTCAACTTCATTCCCTTCATCGGACCCGTTCTGGCGGCAATCCCGGCCGTACTCGTCGCCCTGGGCGACAGCCCGCATCTGGGGCTGTGGGTGGCCCTGCTCTACCTCGTCGTGCAGCAGATAGAGGGTAACATTCTACAACCGCTCATCCAGAAACGCGCCGTCGCCCTGCCCCCTGCCCTGACGATCTTCACGGCCGTCGCAATGGGGGTGCTGCTTGGGTTCCCGGGCATGGTCCTGGCGACGCCGCTGTTGGTCGCTCTGTTTGTCATTGTCCGAATGGCCTACGTCGAGGACGTCCTCGGCGACCAGATCTCCGGTCCGCCCAAGGAGGAGGACGGCACTTGAGTCAACCACCCTCCTGACCCGCCGGGCCGCATCGCCCCTCAGAAAATAATTCCCAGTACATCGCCAACGCTGATGTTCTCGCGCGCGCGAGAGAGTTCCTGGAGCGTGATCTTGCCATCCTCGTTTTCGTCGGCAAACGCCAGGTCGCTCTCGATCCGCTCGTTCCACTCCGCTCGGGTCAACTGCCCGTCACCATTCATGTCGAGAACGCCAAACAGCCTGCGAAGCAGGTCTTCGTCGGTGTCTTCAGGAACAACCTTGTCCGGCAACCGCGTTGCGACGAAATCTTCCTTCGAAATCGGGTCGCCGGCGGCACCGGCGAGAACGTCGTAAACCTCATCACTTCTGGCACGCACGTCGTCCAAGGTGATGTAGAACCCTTCAATGACGTCTGGCGGAAGCTCGATCGTTTCCTGAGCCGAGCCGCCACGGCCTCCGCTGGCCTCGGCCGCCTGGGCGTCGAGGTGTCGCGACAAAGCGGCGGTTGGCTGTCCGGTAATCGGCAGGCCCTTGTCCCGCTGGTATTGGCGGATCGCGCGCCGCGTCCTGGGTCCCAAAACACCGTCCACGGGACCGGCCTCATAGCCCGCGCGGTTCAAGGCCCGCTGAATCTGTTCGACCGTGCGGTCGTATGCCGCCGTCTGGACCAGCGCCCCGCCGGACTGAGCGCCGAGGCCCGGTGGTGGAGCGACCGCATCCGCAACGGGCACGCTCAAGACTAGTGCACCGAAGGCACAAAGCAGGCCCAAGAAGGCGGTTGTCGGCATTTTGTGGAGTGTTTTCCTCATCTTCGTCCTCCGTACCGCCGAGAAAAATTTCAACGGCTGGACTCCGCCCCGACTGTCCAGCCAGTCACCCCCGAACCTTTTTGGATTGGAGGCCGAGGGACCGGGAATGCTTCGCGGAAGGACACCAGGCGGCGAGCCTTCTCGTCCCACAGGGCGAGACGGGCCGATCCCAGGCTTTCACGAAGGGTCAGGCGCCCCAGGGCGGCGAGTTCGGGGTAGTCGCGCAGGACCTCGGGCAGGCGGTAATAGGGGATACGACCGCAAAGGTGGTGGACGTGATGGATGCCGATATTGGCGGTCAGCCACCGCAGGACGGGCGGCAGATCGTAGTGGGAGCTGCCGTGCAGGGCGGCCTCGTGAAACACCCAGGCATCGCCGTGGCTCCACACCGTGCCGTCGAACTGATGCTGGACATAGAACAGCCATATGCCGATGGCCCCGGCGATCAGCGTGATCGGCACCTGGACGATCAGCACCGGCCCCACCCCCAACAGTGCCATGAGCCCGGTTAGAACGGCGGCGACGGCGGCGTTGGTGGCCATGACGCTGGCCCACGGCTGCCAGCCGTTTTTCATTTGCCCATCAGGGGGTAGGCGATGGCGGAGAAGGAACAGGTACGCCGGGCCAATGCCGAACATCACCACCGGATGCCGATACAGCCGATAGAGCAGGCGGCGGCCCGGCCTCAGCGCCTGGTATTCCTCCACCGTCAAGGTGTCGATGTCTCCGACGCCGCGTCGGTCGAGATTGCCCGACCCGGCATGGTGCAAAGCGTGGGCGCGCTTCCAGGCCCCGAAGGGCGTCAGTGTCAGCACACCGATGCAGCGGCCGACCCAGGCATTGGCCCGCCGGTTGGCAAAGAACGACCCGTGGCCGCAGTCGTGCTGGATCATGAACAGGCGCACGAGGAACGCGGCGGCCGGTATTGTCAGCAGCAAGCTCTCCCACCGGCCGGCATCGACGGCCGCCCAGGTCAGGACCCAAAGGGTGACAAAGGGGACGCCCGTGATCGCCAGCTCGAACAGGCTGCGCGCGGTGCTAGACGTTCGATAGGGGGCGAGTTCCCGGACCAGGGAGCTTTCGGAACTATCACGCATGGGCTCTCCTGTGCAGACGTCGTCTCTATCCAACGGATGAGGTCGGAACGACGTCGCACCGGTATGATCGTATCACGCAGGTCGGTCTTCAGAATTGGCCCACCCCACTCCTTTGAGTGGTGAGGCGGAGAGGAACCTGCTCAGAACATGGTGGTCGAATACGCGCCGCAGGCGGCCAGGCAGGCGACCCCCTCCCACCGGCTGAACTTCCAGCCCGTGCGCAGCAGGATCATTCAGGGGACGACACATGTCCTTGAGGAAGCGGGCGGTTCAATCGGCGGCCGCCTTCCCATGGCACAGGACCGCGTAGAGGGGGTAGTGGTCGGAGCCGACCTCCGGAAGAAGCTCGTAGGACAGCAGGGCGAATGTGTCCTGGAACAGGACGTAGTCCAGGGGCCACGCCACCATGGGCATGAAGCCGACCCTGTAGCTGTTCATGAAACCGTGTCCCTGCCGCGGATCGAGGAGCTTGCCGACGCCGCGCGCCTGATGGAGGACCCTCTCCCAGGGCACCGCATTGAAATCGCCGACGACGATTGCGGGGCTCGCACTCTCCTGTGCAACTCCTGCCGCCCGCAGGATCTGGCGGTCGCGGTTGGACGCAGACTGAAAGGTGGCTGGCGGTCTTGGATGGATGGCGAGCAGTCGTGCCTCCGTTCCATTGGGGAGCATAATGCCCGTGAAGATGGCCGGCGTGTCCGTGCCGACCTCCCGCCGAACGTCCGGTTCCAGCAGGGGCAGTTTGGAAAACAGGTGCATCCCAAAGGTATTGGCAGTGATGGCTGCCACGCTGTGGGGGAACATGTCTTCAAGTACAGCCAGTTTCTCGTCCCACCAGGGATCGGTTTCCATCGCGAGGAAGACGTCGGGATCCGTTTCGCGAACACGTTCAATGACACGATCCGCCTCGCGGTTCGACTCCTCCACGTTTGCCGAGAGGATGGAGAGGCGCGACGCGGCGTCGCATTTGGCAACCTGTCGCACCGGCCGATCGGCGAAGGGCATGTAGGGATAGAGCGTGAACCCGTGGTACGCGATGGCCGCCGCCCCCAGCAGGCAGACCGCAACGTCCCACCACACCAGGGGACGGAAGAAAAGGACGTAGAAGACCAGAAGCGTCGTCAGCCCCACAAGGAGTTGCATCCGCGGAAAGTCCAGGATGCGGATCCACCACGCGTTCGTATCGAACAGTGGCGCAAACGATGCGGCGGTCGCAGCCAAGATCGCGATCACGAGCAGGCTGCGGAGAAACCCAATGACCAAGGCATGCTCCCTGAGGCGTCGGTGCCGACCGCATGGGTGCAAGGCCGGTCTTTCTTCAACGCCATGCCGTTGAGCAGGTTCAGCAGGCGGCAAGCCTGCGCGTCGTGCGGCAGATGAAAAATGGAGGGAACGTGAAGTGGTAAGGACCGCGTTCTTGGTCATCAGCGAGAACTGGCACGACGCCAGCCGCCTCCACGGTCAAATCTCAGCCAAATCCTGCCCCCGCAACCACGATTATATAGTCTTTTCATTGCTCTAACGCCAAAGCACCGGTCCGAATGGATCGGGGCGTTGTCGTGTGGTCCGACTTTGACCTTCCCCCCGAAAAGCGGTCCACCCGGAGGGTGCGTTTCCCGTACCATTGACCTCCTCCCGGTTTCCTGGACTACTTGAGGTGAGAAAATTCTCGGTTACCGTGGAAGACGAGCAACCGGGAGACGACGATGAAGAGGTCGAACTTCAGCGAGGCGCAGATCGCGTTCATCCTGCGCCAGGCCGAGGAGGGAACGTCGGTCGAGGAGGTCTGCCGCAAGGCCGGGATCTCGGTGCAGACCTACTACCGCTGGCGCAAGAAGTACGGCGGCCTGATGCCGTCGGAGATGAAGCGGCTGCGCCAGCTTGAGGAGGAGAACGGCCGCCTCAAGCGCATCGTGGCCGACCTGGCGCTGGACAAGGAGATGCTCCAGGACGTCATCAAGCGAAAGCTTTAGGGCCTGCGCGCCGGCGGGAGCTGGTGGACCATGTGCGTCAGACCTGGCGGGTCAGCATCCGCCGCGCCTGCGCGGTCCTCAAGGCCGAGCGGTCGAGCTATCACTACCGCTCCATCCGCGGCGCGCAGGCCGACCTCCGAAAACGCATCCGTGAGATCGCGGAAACCCGCGTGCGCTGGTGACCGTCCCCCTGAAGCCGATCCGTTCAGAGGGTGAGTGTTTCGGTTGATAACATGCTCTGGCCGCTGCTAGCGACGGTCTGTTGGGCGGAAGGAGCCGCAGGCGACCGGAGGGCGGCACATCGTCGGGCGAAGTCGGCGGGTGTGGCGTAGCCTAGGGCGCTGTGCGGGCGGGCCTCATTGTACAACGCGACGCCGGAACACCCACGGGACCGAGGATCGGGAGGTTCTCTATCCATGGCATCCTTGGGCCGGTCGCCGGGTTCACATTCACGATGTGGTTGAGAAGCAGGGTGCGGCCGTTTTCCGTTGCAGCCTTTCCGGCCAAGCATCCGCTCGGCGATTGGAGGTTCCGGCTTGGATGTTCGATCGCGCGGCCGGCGCGATTTGGCGCATCATGGCTGTTCCCCATATCGACGTAAGCGGGGCTCCTCCCCCACCTGTTGACGAAGCGAGCTCTGCCGCATCGTGATCGCTTTCCGAGGCGAGCGAGGTGCGGCCACGATGGATGACGACAGACTTGATGCCTGGCTTGGAGACAGAGATGAAGCCAGGCCTTATCAGCGGGTGGAGGTCATCACTGGCCGCCGGCAGCGCCGACGGTGGACGGCGGATGAGAAAGCGGAGATCGTGGCAGCGAGCGCGAAACCGGGCGCCTGCATCTCGGACGTGGCGAGGCGGTACGGGGTGAACCGCGGCCTGCTGACGGTGTGGCGACGGGATGCCGGCATCGCCAAGGGAACCGCGGTCGCAGCCGGCGATCCGTTCGCCGAGATGGTGGTCGAAGCTCCGAAACTGGAGGCGCGTCCGCCGCAGCCCGATGCACGGCGGCCGGGTCGCATCGACGTCGTGGTCGATGGCGGGCATGCCGTGCTGTCGGGCGACGTCGATCCCGCCCTGGCGGTCGCCGTCATCGGCGCCCTGCGGAGGCCGCGGTGATCGCGCCGCCGACGGGCGTGAAGGTGGTGCTCTGCACGCAGCCGGTGGATTTCCGCAAAGGACACGACGGTCTGGCGGCGGTCGTGCAGGAAGCCCTGCGGCGCGATCCCTTCTGCGGCGACCTCTTCGTTTTCCGCTCGAAGCGGCTGGACAGGGTCAAGATCCTGGCGTGGGACGGCAGCGGCCTGTGCCTGTTCTACAAAGATCTGAGTTCATACTACACCTCTTCCACATCCAGATGATGGTTTTGCGTGGCTTCGTTTTTCGCACGCTCGGCTACCCGATGGGCGAGCGTGTTCCATCGGCTGCACTGCTTTTTCGGGAGGTCCGAGTCGGGAATCTCGTACAGGCGATATTGGCCGTTGTAGTGATGGCCGATAACGAGTCCGTGTTTGGCCCATCGTGCGAGGGTGTGCTCGTGAATGCCGAGACGCGCCGCCGCCTCTTGTTTCGTCAGCATCCCGCGGTCCCGCAGGCGGTCGTAGCGCGAGCGAAGTTTGTACTGATGAGCGAGATAAGCCACTCGCAGCGGAGTGAAACGCGCATCCTGACGACCGCGGCGCGTCGCCCCTCCCGGGTGATGTCCTTGGCGGTTCAGGATCTCCGCGATCTCCGAGTAGATGTGATCGTCGAGGAGCTTATCGACGAGCTCGACGATATGCATCGGGGTCTTGACTTGCTGAGCGGAAGACTTCGGGTTGAGTGTGGTGATCGTCTCGGTCTTGCCGCCCCTGAATCGAACATGGACCTTAGTCGTGCCTTCCGTGGGCAGCTTGACGAGGGTGACATCCTCAATGATGTGGGCGAGCAGCCGCTTGCGGTCGCGGTTCGGCGTGTCCGGATGCGCCCAAAGCTTCTTGAAATCCGTAGTCATCGCGACCAGCCGCTCCCGGACAGCTTCGTCGACTACGACCCGGTCGTACTCGCGGGTGCGCTCGCGCTCGTGGCGGGCATCGGCCAGCAAACGGAGCTTCTCGTTCCATTCGCCTTCGAGCGTATCGGCGACGAGGCGGTTGCCGGGATCGACGAGCATGAAACGCCTTTGGGCGAGTTCGGCCTCGATCTGGGCGCGCTGGATCGCACGGCATCGCAGTCGGTCAGCCTCTTCATGTCGGGCTTCGACTTCCCGGCGGACGTCGAGGGCGATCTCGACGACGGCCGGCGTCATCACGTCGGCGACGAGCATGCCGATGGCCTCATCAACGGGAGGACCGGCGACGGACTGGCAGGAGGCTTCCCCGCGAGAGGTCCGTGCGCGATCACAGACGTACCAGGCTTCCAGGCGACCGCGGCGCGCGGCATATTTGACTCGAAAACGACTACCGCATCGCCCGCACACGGCGCGGCCTTGAAGCAGGGCCACTCCTTCGCGGGGAACCGATGTGCGCGCCTGATCATAGCCTCGCCCGTTCTCCTGGAGGATCTTCAAGTTCTCCTGGTGTTGGCCCCAGGTGATGTAGCCGGGATGGGCATCGGGGATACAGGCGAGCCATTCTTCCTGGTCGCGCGCACGCAGCGTCCTCCTGCCGTCGATGGCGCGCCGATATTGACGTCGACCGTAGGCATAGGCGCCGGCGTAACGCGGATTGTGCAGGACGCGCACCGCGGTCGACGCGGTCAGGGATCGAAACACGGTCCGGCTATCGTGCAGGCGCGAAGGGAACAACAGGCCCTGCTTACGGAAGGCCTTGACGGTTTGGGAGGCGGATCCAACACGAGCGAACGTCTCGAAGAAATGGGCAATCGTCTCTCTGACCTGGGTATCCGGGTCAAGGGCCACGTTGCCGGCATCGTCATAGACCAGCCCCGTCGGCAGGGGGCAGCGAAACTCGCCGCGGCGCGCTTTGTTGAGGATGCCGCCGCGGAGCCGCGCCTTGATCACGTGCAGTTCGGCTTCACTCATCGTTCCCTTGAGGCCGAGCAAGAGCCGGTCGTTGAAGCTCGCGGGATCGTACACGCCGTCCTCGTCAAGGATCAGGGTATCGGCGAGGGCGCAGATCTCCAGCAAGCGCTGCCAGTCGGCGTTGTTGCGCGCCAGACGGGAGACTTCCAGGCCCATCACGATCCCGGCGCGGCCCATGCCGACGTCGCTGACCAGTCGCTGGAAGCCCTCTCGCCACGCCGCCGATGCGCCGGATTCGCCCTGGTCATTGTCGATGACGATGATTTGCTCGTCGCGCCAGCCGAGAGCCACGGCGCGCCCACGAAGTCCGTACTGCCGTTTGGCGCTCTCGGCGTTCTCGACCACTTGCCGCATCGAGGACTGGCGGATGTACAGGTAGGCACCGCGTTTGAGGTGCGAAGGCTGGACCTTGATGTGGGCGTTCATGACGATCTCCGATCGTGGATGCTTCCGACGATTGATGCGAGGACGTGAACGGCAACGTTGTGCCCGCGCCGCGCCGGGACGGCGAGTGACGAAGCGTAGACTGGCTCTTGAGGGGAACTTGCGGCTGCGGTCAGAGCGCGGGCCCATCCCCACATACCGCGGCGCAGGAAGAGCGCGAGGCCGCTACGGGCGTCGATCGGCAGCGCCTCGCCGAGAGCTGCTCCGCGAAGCAGCTCGTACCGGGTTGCAATGGCCGATGGCAGGGCCGATCCCGCTGCCGTCGTTGCGCCCGTCAGGCGCGAGTTTTTTTTAGAACGCGCTCGATTGTTCTGGGATGGAGCTCGATGCCAAGTTCCTGGTGTACGAGCTTTGCCAGTTCCCGGGCGCGGACGGGCTCGCCTGGGATAAGCCTCGCCCGCAGGAACGCGAGGACTTCGTCGTCGATCTTGTGGGGGCCGCGTGGGCCGGGTTTCGCCGGCACCAGTCCGGCAATTCCGCCGTTGTCGAAGTTGGCCTTGGCTTGGTAATAGGTCGGCCGCGAAAAGCCGTACTCGTTCGAAGCCTCGGTTACCGACACGCCGTCGGTGGAGACGCGACGGAGCATCTCGTACTTGACCTGGACAGCGTCGTGCGGGTCGAAGAACTCGCTGTCGCGAAACTTCGGATCGCGCACCTTCTCGGGCGTCGCATTGAAGGTGCCCTCCTCGATGAGGGCCTCGGCCTTCGAGCGCTTGCTGTCGTACTTCGCAGGCATCGACGAATCCGAGGACGAGAGGTAGAGAAGGTGTAACGGTATTTATACCGCGTTCCGCATACAGGTCAAGCTTCTCACCGCCGTACCCACGTCCGCTACACGCGGAAGAAGGGAAATAAGAACCTTCAAAGCTCTGTCGCGGCGTAATTCGCTTTACATGTGCGGCGTAATTGACCTTACACATTGCGGCCCCCACGGTCGACCAATCTGCTGGAAAGGCGCTCCACCACGTCGGCGAGAGCAATCAAGTCCGTCACCCGCAATGGCGTGCGGCCGTCGCCGACAACCACCTCGGGATCCGGGCTCGAAAGATCGGTCCACTGCGGCGGAACCGACCAGACCGAGCCATCTTCCGCCTGAAGCAGCAGGCGTTCGCCGAGCCGGTTGAAGCGCCGGCCCACGCATGGCAACCATCGCTCCCTCAGAGGATGGAACGGGTGCGTGACCTGGACTAACTGGTGCGCTGCGACGGTAGGGGTCGCATTCTCCACGGAGGTACAAGCGGCTGGAGACCGGCCGCTTCACGTGGCCGCCGGTGCGTAACGGCGTCGTCACGGTGTCGCCGGCACAGATGGCGATGCTGCTCGAAGGGCTCGACTGGTCGCGCGTGCGGCGGCGGCCCGTGGAAACGCCGGAAGCCGCCTGTTGAGCCGGTTTCCGGCTGGCCCGGCGCCTCCGGAGCGGGTAAAATCCGGCCATGCCGCTCGACCTCGACACCCTGCCGACCGATGCCGCCGACCTGCGTCGGCTGGTTCTGGCTTTGGCCGAGGAGCGGGACGCGGCGACGGCTGAACGCGACGTCGAAAAGGACCGCGCCGACCGACTCGAACACCTTCTGGCGCAGTTGAAGCGGCTGATGTTCGGCCGGCGCTCCGAGAAGCTCGACCCCGACCAGTTGGCGCTCTCCTTCGAGGACCTGGAGCAGAGCATCGCCGCCGTCCATGCCGAGATGGATGCGGCCGCGCCGGTGGAGCGGCGCCGCCGGCGGACGGGTGACGAGCGGGCATCGCTGCCCAAGACCCTGCCCGAGATCGAGCGCGTCATCGACGTCGCGCCCGAGGACAAGGTCTGCCCCTGCTGCAACGGCGAGCGGCACGTGATCGGCGAGGACGTCAGCCGGCGGCTCGACGTCGTGCCGGTGCAGTACCGCATCCTCGTCACCCGGCGTCCGCGCTACGGCTGCCGGGCTTGCGAGACCGGCGTGGT
This sequence comes from Caenispirillum salinarum, assembly GCF_044803115.1. Taxonomy (GTDB): domain Bacteria; phylum Pseudomonadota; class Alphaproteobacteria; order Rhodospirillales; family Rhodospirillaceae; genus Caenispirillum; species Caenispirillum salinarum_A. The sequence continues at coordinate 4,875,492 of NZ_CP085224.1, forward strand.
GCAGGCGCCGGCGCCCGAGCATGTCGTGGCCTGCGGCCTGCCGACGGAGGCCCTGGTCGCCCAGGTGCTGATCGGCAAGTACGCCGACGGCCTGCCGCTCTATCGCCAGGCCCGTATCCTGGCCCGCCAGGGCATCGAGATCGACCGCTCGGTGCTGGCCGGCTGGGTCGGCCACGCATGCTGGTGGCTGAAGCCGCTGTACGACCGGCTGCGGCTGCACCTGCTGTCGTCGGCCAAGCTCTACGCCGACGAGACGCGCCTGCCGGTGCTCGACCCGGGGCGCGGCAGGACCAAGACGGCGCAGCTCTGGGCCTACGCCCGGGACGACCGGCCCTGGGGCGGCGGCGATCCGCCGGCGGTCGCCTATGTCTATGCCGTCGGCCGGGGCGCGGACCACGCGCGCGATCACCTCGGCGGTTTCGCCGGCATCCTCCAGGTGGACGGCTATGGTGCCTACAAGAGCCTCGTCACGGCGAAGGCCGGCGCCGCCTTGCCGCTGCCGATCACGCTCGCCTTCTGTTGGAGCCACCTGCGGCGCAAGTTCTACGAGCTTCATGTGAAGCAGGGCTCGCCGGTGGCCGAGGAAGCCCTGCGCCGGATCGCCGAACTGTACCGCATCGAGAGCGAGATCCGCGGTCAGGCGGCGGAGGAGCGCCAAGCCAAACGGGCCGCTCGGACCCGCCCCCTGGTGGAGAGCATGCGGACCTGGATCGACGCCCAGCTCGCCCGCGTGTCCGGCAAGGCGCCGCTCGCCGAGATCCTGCGCTACGCCGTCAACCACTGGGACGGCCTCTGCGTCTTCCTCGACGACGGCCGTGTCGAGATGGACACCAATGCCGTCGAACGTTGCATCAGGCCAGTGACTCTGGTCAGGAAAAATTCGCTATTCGCCGGTTCCGACGGCGGCGGCGACCACTGGGCCATCGTCGCGTCCCTCATCGAGACGGCGAAGCTGAACGACGTCGAGCCCTTCGCCTATCTGAAGAGCGTCATCGAGACGATCGTCACGGACTTCCCCGCATGCCGGCTGGACGAGCTCCTCCCCTGGAATTGGGAGGCCGCCGTCAACGGCTGATCAGTGTGGGCAACAAGCCCCGCTTACGGTACACGCTCGCGCCCCGGCAGCCGGCGGCGCTTCTTGGTTCGCACGGTCAAGCCTTCCTCCTTGTACAGGCGGTAGGTGCGTTTGGCGTTGATGACGAGGTCCTCCCGCCGCAGCAGGACGTGCAGGCGCAGATAGCCGTAGCGCTTGTGCTGCCCCGCCAGCTCCCGCAGCCGGTGCCGCAGGGCGGTGTCGGGCGGGCGACGGGATGCGTATCGTGCCACGGCGCGGCTCAGGCCCACGAGCCGACAGGCGCGGCGCTGGCTGAGACCCTTCTCGGACATCAGCCACGCGCTCGCCGACCGTCGCTGCGCGGGCCTCAGAACTTTTTTGTCAGAAGTTCCTTCAGCGCGGAGTTGTCCAGCGTCAGGTCGGCGACCAGCGTCTTCAAGCGCCGGTTCTCCTCCTCCATCGCCTTCAGCCGCTTGGCGTCGGAGACCTCCATGCCGCCGAACTTGGATTTCCAGCGGTAGAATGTCTGCTCGCTGATGCCGTGCTTCCGGCAGACGGCATTGGCCGGCATCTCCCCGGCCTCCGCCTCCTTCAGGATGGCGATGATCTGCTCTTCGGTGAACCTGGTGCGCTTCATGATGAGTTCCCCCTTTGCTGGGATGTTACGGGAAACTCACCCGCCGGATGGATCGCTTTTCGGGGAGAAGGTCAGATGAAGGCACGGCCCCATCAACTGCAAACGTAGGCATGGCCTTCGACATCGCTCACATCCCCCTGCGTCTTGCTCACTAAACGACACACATCAGAGTGTCGCAAGCACGCTGTCACAGAGGGAGCCCCCGCCGGGAAATGGGCCAGATGTACTGGAACAACCTGCCCTGCTCAGCTGATACTCCGCTTTGTCTGCGAATTGGCAATTGCCTCGACAGCGCTACGATCGAGAGCTTCTTCCGCACCCAAGAAAGAGGCTGAGAGAGACTTTTCGCCCGGGCGACGAAACGGCTGGAAACGACATTCCCATGGGCCCACGAAAGCGGCGGCCGAGACCGTCGTACCGCCGCTTCCGATTTTTCTCCTCGCGGCGGATGGCTAACCTCGAGATCTGATGCGGTGAAACCGCGGCGAAATGAGCCGGTAACAAGGCATTGATTTTCCGGCTTCTTCTTGATCGAGGTCCTTCCTTGACATCGTAGGGGTCGCTGGTTCAATCCCAGCCACGCCCACCACCGAAGCCCCCAGGGAAACCTGGGGGTTTCGTCGTTTCGGGCGACAGCGGAAGGACGGCGGCGCCCTGGGGCACCCAACCGATGCCGCCCAGTGGGCGTATCCTCCTGATACGGTTGACAACGCCGCCACCGCAGGAGGCCACGATGCCCGACCCGCACATTCCCGAGCCGCCCAGCGACGCCGAAATCAAGCGCATCAGCGAGCAGCAGAAGTACCTGCACGACGACTGGACCGGGGACGGCTGCGACAACAGAACACCGACGCGCCCAAAAGACGAGACGGGCAAGCAGGACGATCAAGGCCCTAAAGGCGGCGACTGACCGCCGCCCCGCGGTCTGCCGGGGACGGCGCCGCCCCCCGGACGGCCGTGACTGCCACGACGGTTCTCACTCCTCCGCCACGCGGCGCAATGCCGCCGCCAGCGGCTGCCGGCGCAGGCGGCGAGCCAAGCCTAGGCCGACCCCCGCCATCACCATCACGGTCGACGCGACCACCGCCAGCGGCAGCGCGGCATCGGTCGCGTCGCGCGCCGTCGTGACGGCGGCGGCCACGGCCAGTCCGGCGCCCGTGCCCACCGGCACCGCCAGAAGACCGACGGCGGCCCCCAAAAGGGCGAACTCCAGCACCAGCACCCGGTCCACCTGCCGCTGCGCCACGCCCAGGGCGCGCAGGACGGTGACGTCGTGCTGCCGCGCCCGCGCGCTTGCCAGGACCGTCGCCGCCAGGACCAGGGCCGCGGCCCCGAGCGCGAAGCCGGCCAGCCCGAGCAGCAGCGCCTGCACCTGAGCCACCGTGTCCCGCAGCGCCTCCAGCACCGGCGCCATGCGCAGCACGGGCGCGTGCGGGGCCACGTCGGCGACAGCGTCCTCCACCACCGTGAGCGCATCCCCGGGAGCCCACACGGCCGCGATCCGGCTGTGTGGCGGCGGCTCGGCCGGCGGCGAGAGAATAATGGGGAAATCCAGGTCCAGGGCCGTCCAGTCCATGCGGCGCAGGTTGGCGACGGTGGCCGTCATCGGCCCCGCCGGCGTGGCGAGCGTCAGGGCGTCGCCCACGGCCAGGTCCAGACGGTCCGCCACCCGCGCATCCACCGAGGCCTGAAGCGGCCCGGCATGGTCCTCGGCCCACCACGCCCCCGCCACAAGCTCGGTTCCCGGGCGCGGCAGGCGGCGCCAGCTCAGACCCCGGTCGCCGCGCACCGCCCAGGCGACGGAGCGCGGCACGTCGGCCTCCGCCACCGGCGTGCCCTTCAGCCGGCTGATCCGGGCATGCAGGAAGGGGGCGGTCTCCACCCGCCGCAGGCCCGGCACGTCCTCCTCCAGCCGGGCCCGCAGCGCCGCGTCGGCCTCGGGCGGGACGGAGAGAACGAAGACGTCCGGCGCCTCGGCGGGCAGAGTGGCGTCCAGGTGATGCAGGGCCGCCCGGCCCGTCAGCCCCACGGCCGTCACCAGCGCCAGGGACAGGCCGAGCACCACCGTCACCGGCACCGTCGGGGCGTCAGGCCTGCCGATGTTGATGAGCGCCACCCGCACTGCCCCGCGCCGCCCACGCGCCAATCGCCGGGCAAGCCGCGCCAGCCCGCGCCCCGCCACCGCGAAGGCGGCCGCCGCCGCCGCGCAAACGACAACAAAGGCCGCCGTCGCCACCGCCATTCCGGTCCAGGCGGCCACCACGGCCACCGCCGCGGCAGCGACCGTGACCGAGGCCATCCGCGCCCGACGACCGCCGCGCCCGCCCGCCGGCACCAGCGCGCGCCGCCACACCTCCGGCGGGCGATGCGCGGCGGCCCAGGCCAGCGGCCGGATCGCGAAGGCAGCCGCCGCCAAAACGCCCACCGCCATCGCCATTCCAAAAGCTTCCGGCTGCCACGGCGCAGCGGTCCCGATGATCCAGTCCGGTGCCCGGCGCAGCGCCAGGGCGGCCGCGCCGCCGCCCGCCGCACCGCCGATCAGGGCAGCAACCACGGCGGCGCCCAGCACCTGGGCGAGCAGCATGCCGAACACCTGGCGCGGCCGGGCGCCGAGAACCTTCAGGGTGGCCGCCGTGGGAAGGCGCCGCTCCACATGGGCACGCACCGCATTGCCGACCCCCAGCCCCCCGGCCACCAGGACGGCCATGGCGATGAGCAGGAACAGGGTGCGCGCAAGGTCGAGCGTCCGTTCTGCGCCGGGCACGCCCTGCCGGCCGTCGACGATGCGCCAGCCGGCATCGGGCTGCCGCTCGGTCAGCAGGCGGAGGGCGTCGTCGGCATCCGTTTCATCGTCCAGGCGCAGCCGATAGTACCAGTAGACCGGCGCGCCGGGCGGGGTCAGCCCCGTTTCCGCCAGCGCGCCCTTGTCGATGATCACGCGCGGGCCCAGGGAAAGGGCCCGCAACAGCCGGTCGGGCTCGTGCGTGACCACCGCGCGCAGGGTGACCTCCAGGTCGCCCAGCCGCAGACGGTCCCCGACCGAGAGACCCAGCGCCTCCTTAAGGTCCGGCCCGACCGCCGCGCCCCAGGCGCCGCCGCGCCGGTCGAGCACATTGTCGAGCGAGGGCGCACCCGTGATCGCCACCTCTCCGTAAAGCGGCCAGGCGTCGTCCACGGCCTTCAGTTCGACCAGCGTCCGCCGCCGGCCGTCGGCCGTTTCCGCCACCGGCCGCAACTCCGCGATCTCGCTGACCGTGCCCAGCCCTTCCAGCAGGCGACGCTGGTCGGGCGTCGCGGGGGAATGGAACAGCCGCAGGGACAGATCGCCGCCGGCCGCCTGCCGCCCGACGGACGTGAGACTGTCGAGCACCGCCCCGCCCAGCGATCCCACGGCCGCCATCATGGCGACGCCCAGCGCGATCTGCAGCACCACGAACCACAGGCTGCCGAGCCCGCCGCGCAGGTCGCGCCATGCCAGCTTGCAGACGGTGAAGGACAGCCTCATGCGCGCGCCCGCCGGTGAGAAAGGGCCTCAATGGTCGCAACAAAGTGCGCGGCGGGCAATGGCGCCGCCCTTCCCCGCGGCATCACCGGCTGACGCCGCAGCGGCAACGCGGCAACTTTCCACCCCCGGCCCTGGTTCTTGCACTGAGGACTCTGCACGACCAGGAATGGAAGGACCCGGATTCCCATGAAGGATACCGCGCAGGAGGACAACGAGCGCACGGCCTGGCATGCCGTCTCCGGCGAGGACGCCCTGGAGCGGCTGGACTCCCGGCGCGAGGGCCTTGGGCCCGACGACGCGAAGCAGCGCCTGGAAAAGCACGGCCGCAACATCCTGCGGCAGGAAGAAGCCCGGCCCTGGTGGAAGCGGCTGCTGGCGCAATTCCAGAACGTGCTGATCATCATCCTCGTCATCGCCGGTATCGTGACCACGGTGCTCGGCCAGTGGATCGACGCCGGCGCGATCTTCGGCGTGGTGATCATCAACGCGATCATCGGCTTCTATCAGGAGGGCAAGGCCGAAAAGGCGCTGGAGAGCATCAAGGGCATGCTCTCGCCCAAGGCCACGGTCAAGCGCGACGGCTCCAAGGCCGAGATCGACGCCGAGGAAGTGGCCCCCGGCGACATCGTCGTCATCGAGGCGGGCGACCGGGTCCCCGCCGACATCCGCCTGCTAAACGCCAACCGCCTGCGCATCCAGGAAGCCGCGCTGACCGGCGAGTCCGAAGCCGTCGACAAGACCCCCGACGCGGTGGACGAGGAGACGGACCTGGCCGAACGCTCCAGCCTTGCGCACGCCGGCACCATGGTGGCCCAGGGCACCGGCGAAGGCGTGGTGGTCGAGACCGGCAAGCGCACCGAGATCGGCCGCATCTCGGAAATGCTGGAGGAAGTGGAGGAAACCCAGACGCCGCTCATGCGGCAGTTGGACCACTTCGCCAAGATCCTGGCCGTCATCATCCTCATCATCGCCGGTGCCATGGGCGCCTTCGGGGCGCTGGTCTATGGTCGCGGCCTGCAGGAGATGTTCCTGGCCGGCGTCGGGCTGGCAGTCGCCGCCATTCCGCAGGGCCTGCCGGCGCTGGTGACCGTCACGCTGGCGCTGGGCGTGCAGCGCATGGCCAAGCGCAACGCCATCATCCGCAGGCTGCCGGCGGTGGAGACGCTGGGCAGCGTGTCCACCATCTTCACCGACAAGACCGGCACGCTTACCCGCAACGAAATGACCGCCCGCATCATCGCGGTGGAGGACGGCGAGCTTGAGGTCTCCGGCACCGGCTTCAAACCCGAGGGCGACTTCCGCTTCGTCGAGGAAGGCACCGCCGGCCGCGACGACGAGGAACAGGAGGGCCGGGAGGGCCAGGAGTCGGGCGCGAAGGGGGAAACCATCGAAAGCCTGGACGACGCACCACTGCTGCGCCGATTCCTGCTGACCGGCGCCCTGTGCAACGAGGCGGCGCTGGAGCAAAAGGACGACGAATGGACCATCGCCGGCGATCCGACGGAGGGCGCCCTGGTGGTGGCCGCCGCCAAGGCCGGCATGGACCTCAAGGACCTGCACCAGAAGGCCGAGCGGCAGGACGTCATCCCCTTCGATTCCGAACGCAAGTACATGGCGACGCTCAACCGCGACCCCGAGGGCGGCGGCAGCGTCATTCACGTCAAGGGCGCACCCGACGTGATCATCGATATGTGCGACAAGGTCGCCACCGCCGAGGGCGACAAGGACATCGACCGCGACCGCTGGGAGGAGCGCGTCAACGATCTGTCGTCGCGCGGGGTCCGCGTGCTGGCCCTGGCGGACAAGCCGGACGCCGGCGACGGGTCCCTGTCCGAGGATGCGGTCGAGAGCGGCCTTGTGCTGGTGGGGCTGGTCGGCCTGCTCGACCCGCCGCGACAGAGCGCCATCGATGCCGTCCAGCACTGCCACGACGCCGGCATAAACGTGAAGATGGTCACCGGCGACCATGCCCTGACCGCCGCCGCCATCGGCGCCCAGATCGGGCTGGACCACACCGACAACCCCATGTCCGGCAAGGACATCGGCGACACCTCGGACGAGGAGCTGCAGGACAAGGTGGCCGACGTCGACGTGTTCGCCCGCGCCTCGCCGGAGCACAAGCTGCGCCTGGTGCAGGCCATCCAGGCCAAAGGTGCGGTCTGCGCCATGACCGGCGACGGCGTCAACGACGCGCCGGCCCTGAAGCGCGCCGACGTGGGCGTCGCCATGGGCATCGCGGGCACCGAGGCCGCCAAGGAGGCGGGCGAGATGGTGCTCGCCGACGACAACTTCGCCTCCATCGCCAACGCGGTGGAGGAAGGCCGCACGGTCTACGACAACATCCGCAAGGCGATCACCTTCCTGCTGCCCAGCAACGGGGGCGAGGCGCTGTCCATCATGGCGGCGATCCTGCTGGGGATGTCCATGCCCATCACGCCGGTGCAGATTCTCTGGATCAACATGGTCACCGCCGTGACGCTGGGCCTGTCGCTGGCCTTCGAGCCGGCGGAGGACGACGTCATGGCCCGTGCCCCGCGCGATCCCGACGAGCCCATCCTGACGCGCTTCCTGGTGTGGCGCGTGGTGTTCGTCTCGCTGCTGCTGGTGGGCGCGGTGTTCGGCATCTTCCTCTATGCCGGCGGCGGCTCGGAGGAGAACGCCGACCTGGCGCGCACGGCGGCGGTGAACATGCTGGTCGCCGGCGAGATCGCCTATCTGTTCAACATCCGCAAGCTGACGGACAGGTCCCTGTCGGCAAAGGGCCTGACGGGCTCGCGCCCGGCACTGATCGCCACCGGACTGGTCATCGCCGCGCAGATCCTTTGGACCTACACCGGGCCCATGCAGTACCTGTTCGGCAGCACGGCCATGCCGCTGATGTACTGGGCCATCATCGGCGCGGCGCTGGTCGGCATCTTCCTCATTGTCGAGGTGGAAAAGGCCTTCTGGCGCCGCCGCGCCGGCAAGACGCGCCGGGCGGAGGGGTAGCCCATGTTCGTGTTCTTCTCCAACCGGCTGGGCTGCTTTGGGTCGCTGGCCGTCTCGGCGGTGCTGACGGTGGTGCTGCTGATGGTGTTCGGCATCCTTTAGGGAACGTGCAGGCGGCCGGCGACCGTGCGCCGGCCCTTGCCTCCCCGCCCCCGTCCCGCGATGATCGGGCCGAGGAAAGGGGGGAGAAACCATGCGCGCGATCCTGATGCTTCTGGCGCTGCTCGCCGCCGCACCCGCCACGGCGGCAGAGGGCGGGCGGGCACTGCTGCCGGGCATTATCGGCGGCGACGACCGGGTGATGCTGGACAGCGCGGCGGCTCCGTGGTCGGCCCTGGGGCGCGTGAACCGCGCACGGGGCGGCTTCTGCACCGGGACGCTGATCGCGCCCGACCGGGTTCTGACGGCGCGCCACTGCCTGACGGCCCGGCCGGGGAACCGGTATCTGCCGGTGTCGGAGCTGCACTTCGTCGCGGGCTACCGACGGGGCGACTTCATCGCGCACGGCCGCGTCGCCCGCATCCAGGCGCCACCGCTGTCGGAGCAGGGGAAGGCGGCGGACTGGGCCGTGCTGCACCTTGAAGGCCCCCTGCCCGTCCCGCCGCTTCCGCTGCGCACACCCGACGACGGGGTGCCGGCTGTCATCGCCGGCTACAGCCAGAACCGGCCGCACCTTCTCAGCCTGTCGGAGGATTGCGTGCTGGAACCGCCTGCGGGCGCGCCCGGCTTGCGCCTGCACCGCTGCGACACCACGCGCGGCACCTCGGGCGCGCCGGTGCTGCAGGAGGGGCGAGACGGCCCGGTGGTGGTGGGCGTCATCAGCGGCTTCGTCACCACCGCCGACGGCCGCGGCGCCGGGCTTCTGGTGAGCGCCGAGGCGGTGGAGGGCGTTGAGGTCACGCCATGACGACCGTACTCTTCATCCTGGACATCATCGCCGCCCTGGCCGCCCTGACGGCCGCCTGGCTCTGGTACGTCGCCGGCCAGCGCCCGCAGCGGCGCGTCTCCAAGGACGAGGACCTGGACCACCACGACTTCAACCGGCTGGTGACGGGCATCAACCGATCCAACCTGCTCAACCGCCGCGCCGCCCTGGCGACGGCGGTGTCGTCGGCCCTGGTGGCGCTGCGGCTGCTGGTGGATGCGTTCATCTAGGGCACAGCCATCGTCCCGTCGCTGACCAGCACCGCCGAGCCGCCGATGCGCACCGCCGTCATGGTGTCATCCTCGCGGTCCAGTTCCAGAGCGATGGTGCTGGGGCGGCCCATGTCGGCGCCCTGGATGATGGTCCAGGCCAATGTTTCGCGCCCCGTTCCCGGCTGCACCCGGTCCAGCCAGGCGGCCAGGGCCGTGGCGGCGGAGCCCGTGGCGGGGTCCTCGGGAATGCCCATGGCGGGGGCGAACATGCGGGCGTGGACGGCACTCGGCCGCTGCGGGTCGTCCAGGGCGACGACATAAGGATCCGGCGCCCCGCCCTGCTTGTACTCCTCATAGAGCGCGCTGTTCAGGCGGATGCGCGACAGCGCATCGGGCGCCACCGGCACCACGGCGAAGGCCACCCCGCCGACGGTGCAGACGGCGGGGCTCAGGGGTTCGCGCGCCACCACGTCGCCCGGCTCCAGCCCCAGCATCCGCGCGATCACGGGCGCCGGCGGCAGTCCCTCGGCGCCGAGCGTGGGGATGCCCGGCGCGGTGAAGGTGGCCGTCGGCCGGCCCGAGTCGTCGCGGTCCAGCACGATCGGCACGGGTCCGGCCTTCATCTCCAGCACCAGCGACCCGCGCCCGGCCTCGTCCCGCTCCACCCGGTTCAGCGCCGCCAGCGTCAGGGCGCAGCCGACGGTGGGGTGGCCGGCAAACGGCAGTTCGCGCGCCGGGGTAAAGATGCGCACCGACGCGGTGTGCGCCGGGTCCTTCGGCGGCAGGACGAAAATGGTCTCCGACAGGTTGAACTCCCGCGCGATGGTCTGCATGGTCCGGTCGTCCAGCCCCTCGGCCTCGGGCACCACGGCCAGCGGATTGCCGCCGAAGGCGGTGTCGGTGAAGACGTCGCAGGTGAGGAAATGGTACTGGCGCATGGGCGATCTCCTTGTCCGGCCGTCAGACTAGCAGCACGGCGCACCGAAGCCAGGGCCATATATCCTATCGCCGATCCAGCAGCGCGCCGATGTGGTTGAGGCGCGGCACGCTGTCGCAGACAAGCTTGAAGGTCGCCAGCATGGGCACGGCCAGCAGCATGCCCGGAATGCCCCACATCCAGCCCCAGACCATCAGCGCCAGGAACACCGCCACCGGGCTGATGGTCAGGCGGCGGCCGATCAGGCTGGGGGTGATGAACTGTCCCTCCAGCGTCGTCAGGGCGAAGAACACCAGCGGCGGGATGATCGCCAGGCTGATCTGCGAGAACGTCAGCAACGACACCACGCCGATCACCGCCAGCGTCGCCGCCGCCCCAAGGAAGGGCACGAAGTTGGTGATGGCCGCCAGCGCGCCCCACAGCATGGGTGTCGGCATCCCCAGCGCCCACATGGCGATCCCGGTCACGATGCCGAGCGCCAGGTTGATGAGCGTGACGGTGATGAGGTAGGCGGATATGTCCTGCTCCGCCCGCCGGAACATCTCCACCGTGCGCTTGCGTTCACCGCGCCGCTTGGACCGCCGCAGCATGGAGCGCAACAGGCTGTCGCCGGTCGCCAGCATGAAGTAGAGCAGCACCAGCATCAGCGCCGCCGAGGCCACGACCGTGCCCGCCTGGCTGAGGACGCTTTCGGCCCACCCCGGCTGCCTGACGACGACTTCCGGCGTGGCCTGCTCCTCATCGCTCTGGGTGGCCTCCGTCATCTTTTCCGTGGCCTCCCGGATTTCGTCGAGAGGCTTGCGGATTTCCGCCAGCCGCATGCGCAGGACCACCATGCTGGTGGGGGCGCGGTCGAGCCACGCCGAGGCGGGCGCGGCCAGGGACGCCGCGGCTCCTCCCAGTGCGCCGACGAGCAACAGCACCACCAGCCCGGCCCCCGCCGCCCTCGGCAGGCCAAGGCGCGAGAGCTTGCGCACCGGCGGCATGAGCAGCAGCCGGAACAGGATGGCAAGCGCGATGGGGATGAACAGGGCGGACGCGACGTAGAGCGTCGCGAAGATCGCCAGCACGAACAGGCCGATCAGCGCCGTCTGCCATGCGGGCCGGCGCTGCGGCGGTGTCGGGTCCGGGGCGGCGGACGGCTCCGTGGCCTGGTGCACGGGCAAGAGGGGCCTCCGGGCATGAAAAAGGCGCCGGCCGCGCGGACCGACGCCTCTTCAACGTCTTCCGGGGGCGGAGGGTTACACCCGCACCACCTTGCCGGGATTCATGATGCCCTTGGGGTCGAGCGCCTTCTTGATTCGGCGCATCATCTCGATTTCCTCGGCCTGCTTGTAGTGGACGATCTCGTCCACCTTCAGGCGGCCCACGCCGTGCTCGGCGGAGATGGAGCCCGTCATGTCCACCACGATGTCGTGGACGATGCGGTTCATGGCATCCCAGTGGCCCAGGTATTCCTTCGGGTCCATGCCCTCGGGCTGGGTCAGGTTGTAGTGGATGTTGCCGTCGCCCACATGGCCGAAGGGGCACGGGCGGATGCCGGGCATGGCCTCGGTGACGGCCTTGGTCGCGCGGTCGAGGAATTCCGGCACGCGCGAAACCGGCACGCTGACGTCATGCTTGATGGACGCGCCCTCGTGCTTCTGGGCTTCCGGCAACCCTTCGCGCAGGCGCCAGAACATCTTGCCCTGGTCCAGGCTTTCCGCGATGACGGCATCGGCGATGATGCCTTCCTCGAACGCGCTTTCCAGGAAGGTCTCGAAGGCGCCGCGCAGGTTGGCGTCGGGGCGCGAGGAGGAAAACTCCACCAGCACGTACCAGGGATGCGGCGCCTCGAACGGATCGGAGACGCCGTCCAGGTGGCGGTCGGCCAGTTCCATGCCGAAACGACCGATCAGTTCGAACGCCGTCACGGCATCACCGGACAGCGCGCGGGCGCGGGACAGCACCTTGGTAACGTCGGCCACGTCGTCCAGCGCGCACAGCGCCGTCTGCTGCTCCACCGGCTTGGGGAACAGCTTGAGCACGGCGCCGGTGATGATGCCGAGCGTCCCCTCGCCGCCGATGAACAGGTGCTTGAGCGCGTAGCCCGTGTTGTCCTTGCCCAGCGACTTCATGTTGTTCCAGATGGAGCCGTCGGGCAGCACGACCTCCAGCCCCAGCACCAGTTCGCGCGTGTTGCCGTACTTCAGCACGTTCACGCCGCCGGCGTTGGACGCGATGTTGCCGCCGATCTGGCAGGAGCCTTGCGCGCCGAGTGCGAGCGGAAACAGGCAGTCGGCCTCGTCGGCGGCCTGCTGGATGGTTTCCAGCACCACGCCGGCGTCCACCGTGATGGTGAAGTTCACCGGATCGATGTCGCGGATGCGGTTGAGGCGCGAGGTGTTGAGGACGATTTCCCGGCCATGCTCGAACGGCACGTTGCCGCCGACCAGGCCGGTGTTGCCGCCCTGGGGCACGATCCCCACGCCCGCGTCGGCGCACAGCCTGACCACCTCCGCGACTTCCTCGGTGGAGCCGGGCTTGACGACGGCCAGCGCCTTGCCGACGAACAGCCCGCGCTCCTCGGCCATGAAGGGCGCCATGTCGTTTTCAGCCGTGAGGATGCCCTTCGTCCCGACGACCTCGGTGATGCGGTCCAGCAATTCGGCCGTGACGGCCTGTTCCAGAAGTTCGGACACGGGCTTTATCCCTCGTTCCAGCGCGAAAAACGTCGTGCGGGTGATTTAGCCCCTTCGGCGGCGCTGGGCAAGGCTCCCGCCCCATACACCGTTGCAACGGCACGCAAAGCCTTCGGCTTTCAGTGCCCCGGTCCCGGCCAGGGCATCAATCCTTGCACCGCAGCGGTGACAGCCTGACGATCCGCATCGCTCAACTGACCAATCCGGGTCAATACATCGGACTGTAGCGTCGCGACTTTGGCACAGCGGATAACGCAGGGGCCGCGCAAGCCCGCGACGTCGATGTCCGTCACCGCGACGTCGCCCGGCCACGCGGCCTTGCCCGCACCTGTAATCATCAGTGCCCAGACCAGTTCAAGCGGTCCCATGGGTGCGGTAAGCAGAACACAGGGGCGACGCTTGACCACGGGCCGCTCGACGTAACGATACGGCGCCGCAACGACGGTGAAGGGTCTATAGGTCACGGAACAACTGCTCGTCTTCGTCGGAAGACCACTCGTCGAAGTGAACGAACGGATCGTCTTCGCGCTTTCGGGCGCGCAGGACCACCTGCCCGTCCTTCAACTCATAGACCAGCTCATCACCGGGCCCGACACCGAGATATTCCCGCACCGCCACGGGCAGGACAGTCTGTGCCTTCGAAGTCAGCTTTGAAGAGATCATGGCCGCCTCACTTTCTATTTTGAAGGTAAGACAATCATCTTACTCGTTCAAGAGCGAGGCGCCGCCGCCCGTTTCAGGCGGTCGTTGATGGCGCGGCCCAGGCCCTCGTCGGGGATGGGCGCCACCGCGATGCCGGTGAAGGGCGCCCGGTCCAGCGCGCGCAGGGTGGCGAACAGGGCCGCCGCCGCTTCCTTCAGATCACCGCTCGGCGACAGGTCCGCCTCCGCGCCTTCCGTGCCGCCGAAGCCGATCAGGGCCTCGCCGGGGTGCGCCGCCGTGGCGTTCAGGCGCACCGGGCGGTCGGGGGCGTAGTGGCTGAGCAGTTGGCCGGGGCTCTTGGGTGCGGCCGGGTCGGCGTCCTGCCCCTCCCCTCCGCTTTCCGCCACCGGACCGATGAGGGGCTCCAGGTCGGCGGCCGTGATGGCGCCGGGGCGCAGGATGGTGGCGGCGGGAGTCGTCAGGTCCAGCACCGTCGATTCCAGCCCCACCGAACACGGCCCGCCATCGACGATCAGCGCCACGCGCTCGCCCAGGCTTTCCGCCACATGCGCCGCCCGCGTCGGGCTGATCGCGCCGGAGCGGTTGGCCGAGGGTGCTGCGACCGGACGCCCGGCCGCCCGCAACAGCCCTTGCGCCACGGGATGCGCCGGCACGCGCACCGCCACGCTGTCGAGCCCCGCCGAGACCAGCAGCGACAACCCGCTGTCGGCCCGGCGCGGCAGCACCAGCGTCAGCGGGCCGGGCCAGAAGGCCTCCGCCACCACCCGCGCGCGCGTGTCCATCTCCACCAGCCGCGCGGCGGCATCGGCATCGGGCACATGCACGATCAGCGGGTTGAAGCGCGGCCGTCCCTTGGCTTCGAAGATGCCCGCCACCGCCGTCTCGCTGGTGGCGTCGCCGCCCAGGCCGTAGACGGTTTCCGTGGGAAAGGCCACCAGCACGCCGTCGCGCAGAAGCCGCCCGGCCTCTGTCAGCGTGGCGTCGTCGGCGGGGCGGATGCGGCTCACGCGGCGGCTCCGCGCGCGATGAAGTGGGGGTTCAGAAACCTGTCCTTGGCGTAGAGGAACGGCGCCCCGTCCACCAGCGTCACCGATCCGCCGGCGGCGTTCAGCACGGCATGGGCCGCGGCGGTGTCCCACTCGCAGGTGGGGCCGAAGCGCGGATAGATGTCGGCCGCGCCCTCCGCCACCCGGCAGAACTTGAGCGAGGAGCCGGCGTTGATGACCTCCTTCACCGGCTTGTCGCCCAGGTAGTCCTTCAGCGCCTCGGAATTGGCGTGGCTGCGGCTCGACAGCACGATCAGCCCGTCAGCGTCGGGCCGGCGGACGGAAATGCTCCGCCGCTCGCCGTTTTCCTCCAGCGTCGCGGTGCCGGCCCCGCAGCCGGCGAACAGGCGGTCAAGCACCGGGCAGTAGACCAGCCCCAGCACGGGCGCGCGGTCGACGATCAGGCCGATGTTCACGGTGAACTCGTCGCGGCGGTTGACGAACTCCTTGGTGCCGTCCAGCGGGTCCACCAGCCAGAACGCCCCGCCGGAGATATCGGGGATGTTGCCCGCGTCCACCTGTTCTTCCGCCACCACGGGGATGTCGGGCGTCAGGCGGTCGAGGGCGGCCAGGATCACGGCCTCGGCGGCGCGGTCGGCGGCGGTGACGGGGCTGGCATCGTCCTTGCGGAACACCTCGAAGTCGCTGTTGTAGACCTTCAGCGTTTCCGCCCCCGCCTCGCGGACCACGGGACGCAGGTCGTCGAGCAGGCGGGCGAGGTCGAGGCTCGGGTCGGGAAGCGGCATGCGCGGTCTCCGGTTGGGCAGTGCGAGGTGTCCGCCGGTGTAGCGCACGCCGCGCCCCTTGTCAGCCTCTAGCCTTTCACGGACTTGGCCGTGAACCGCTCCACCGTCATGGTCGATGACCAGTGGCGCGCCGCCAGCCCGGCCTTCTGCTTCAGGTGGCGGACGAAGTCGCGGGGGTCGGGCAGGCTTTCCCACACCGCCGGCAGGAACAGCCCGCGCTGCCCCCGGTCGCCAAGGATCAGCCCGTCGACGCCGGGACGGACGCGGGCGATCAGATCCTCTTCCGACTCGACGGGAAACGGCATGGGCGGGGTCAGCACCGACAGCGACAGCCCCAGGTCCGCCAGCTCGCCTTCCATCAGCGGCGGGAAGCGCGGATCGTGGAAGGCCGCCCGATAGGCGTTTTCCGCCACGTCCTGCACCAGCGGACGCCAGGCCTGGGGGCTGCCGATGCAGCCCCGCAGGTGGCCCGACCCTGTGGTCAGGGTGACGAAACAGGCGCCGTTGGCCCGCAGCGGTTCCGCATGGGCCATGACGTCCACCGTCAGCGGCTGCCCGTGCGACAGCGCGTGGCGGATCGAATCGCGGGCGACGCCGGTCAGGGTCGCGCCGTGGTCCCGCAGCATGTCCTCCACCGACGCCTCCGGGTCGGCGGCCTCGGGCCGACGGGCCTGCGGCTCATAGAGCGCCCAGGCGGCATAGCCCACCACCCGGTCGCGCGGGCCGGCCGTGTCGCCCGAGGACCGCACGTCCAGCGTCTCGATGGACATGCGGCGCGTCTTCGCGCTCAAGAGCAGCCCCGCCATGGGAGTCAGACCGCAGGCGTTCTCGTGGGTCAGGCGCGAGGGGTCCAGGTGCTCCACCGCCGCCACCGTGCCGGCGTCCACCCGGCGGGCCGTGTCGTAGTCCAGAAAATGCGACAGGTCGGTGGAGATGATGATCAGCGTCTCCTCGCCGCCCCACAGGTGGTCGAGCAGCGCCGCCACCTCCTCGGCCTTCGCATCGCCGACGCACACCGGCACCACCTTGGGCTCCGGACCAAGGATGGCGCGCAGGAAGGGCAGGTGGACCTCCAGGCTGTGCTCCTGCTGGTGGGCGCGGTCGGAGAAGCCCGCACCCGGCACATGCTCGGCCACGTCGTTGATGGCAGCGGTGTCCAGGGCCACGGGGCCGAGCGGCGTCTCGAAGCCGTCCACGGTGGGCAGGGCGAGGCCGTGGAAGGGCACCCGATGGGCCGGCCCCAGCAGCACGACGCGCTTCACCCGCCCCTTCAGCGGCGCCAGGCGGGCATAGGCCAGGGCGGCCGTCGCCCCGGAGAACATATAGCCCGCGTGCGGCGCGATGATCGCCTTGGGCACGGGCGTCTCGGCCGGCGTGGCGGCGCGGGCCTCGGCCATCAGGTCGTCGACGGTGCGGGTCAGGGTGGCGGCGTCGCCCGGGTAAAAGGCGCCGGCCACCGCCGCGGGGCGCATGTGGGTCATGACGCGCTCCTCTCGTGAGTTCGGTGTCTGGGAAATCTTACGCAACAGGTAGGGCGAAGGGTGCCATTCGACCAGTCCAGGCGTTGCAGAAACAGGGCCATCGCGCCATCTCTCGTTCACCTTTTGTAACCTGCCCTTCCGCCCACCCCGGTGCCGCACCGGCGGGCAATGGGGCCACCGAGGAGGGCCATGCCCATGACCGACCTCCCCTTCCCCGAGGCCGTCACCGGCCGCCATTTCCAGAAACTGGACGACGGGCGCGTGGAATGCCGCGTCTGCCCGCGCCTGTGCAAGATCCACGACGGTCAGCGCGGCCTGTGCTTCGTGCGCGGGGCCCAGAACGGCGAGATCGTGCTGACCACCTACGGCCGGTCGTCGGGGTTCTGCATCGACCCCATCGAGAAGAAGCCGCTCAACCACTTCCTGCCGGGGACGCCGATCCTGTCCTTCGGCACGGCGGGCTGCAACCTGACCTGCAAGTTCTGCCAGAACTGGGATATCTCGAAGGCACGCCAGTTCGACAAGCTGCAGGACCAGGCGACGCCGGAAATGATCGCCAAGGGGGCGGAACAGGTGGGCGCGCGGTCGGTGGCGTTCACCTACAACGACCCGGTGATCTTCCTGGAATACGCCACCGACGTGGCCGACGCCTGCCACGACCGCGGCATCAAGACGGTGGCGGTGACGGCGGGCTACATCACGCCCGAGGCACGGCCCGACTTCTTCGGCAAGATGGACGCGGCCAACGTGGACCTGAAGGCCTTCACGGAAGGCTTCTACAAAAAGCTGTGCACCGCCGAGCTTGAGCCGGTGCTGGAAACGCTGAAGTACCTCAAGCACGAAACCGACGTCTGGTTCGAGATCACGACGCTGCTGATCCCCGGCCAGAACGACTCCGACGACGAGTTGAAGGCCATGACCGGCTGGATCATGGAGAACCTGGGCGGCGACGTGCCCATCCACTTCTCCGCCTTCCATCCGGACTACAAGATGCGCGACATCCACCGCACGCCGGCCCAAACCCTCAGCCGCGCCCGGACGATCGCCAGGGCGGCGGGAATCAAGTTCGTCTACACGGGCAACGTTCACGATGCGGAAGGCGGCTCCACCTGGTGCCCGAACTGCGACGCCCTTCTGATCGAGCGCGACTGGTACGAACTGGGCCGCTGGAACCTGACGCCGGAAGGCGACTGCGGCAGCTGCGGCACGCACATTCCAGGCGTCTTCGAGGCCCGCCCCGGCTCTTGGGGCCGCCAGCGCCGGCCGGTGCATCTGGGGACGGCGGCGTAGAGCCCTTTTCGATCAACGAGATCGAAAAGGGCGAATAGGGTCGCGACTGCGACCCCGCGCCGGTCAGGCGCGTGAGCCTTAGTGGCGCCTGAACGAACCAAGTTCAAAAAGCGGCCCTGTCCTTCTCGTCTTGGCCATGGCATGCAGGGGCTTCCGCAACCGTCGGGAGCCCCTTTTCCGTGTCCCCCGCGCGCCTGCCGCTGCCCGCCCTGTGGCGTCTGATCGCGGCCGATATCATCCGCATCGTCTCGCTGTCGCTGGTGCCGCCGGTGCTGGCCGTGGCCCTGACGGCGCGGGGGGAGCCGGCGTCGGCGGTGGCGGCGGTGGCGTTGATGCCGTACCTGGGCATCCTGCTCATGTCGCCGCTGGTGCCGGCCTTGCGGGCGCGGTTCGGGGCCGTCGCGGCGATCAAGGGGGGCATGGTGCTGTCGACCCTCGCCGCGCTGGGGTTCGCGCTGGGGGATGGGGTCGCGGTGTGGATGCCCGCTGCCCTGCTGGCCGGCTTGGCGGCCGGAATCGAGTGGGTGACGGTCGACAGCCTGGTCGCCGAATCCGCTCCGCCGGAAAAGATCGGCCGCCTCACGGGCCTGTTCCAGACGCTCGTCGGTCTGGGGTTCGCCACCGGCCCGGCCATTCCCGCCGTCTTCATCCTGGCCCCGGCGCAGGCGCTGTGGGTGCCCGTCGGGCTGGAGCTTCTGGCCTGGGTGCCGACGCTTCTGGTGCGCGGCACGGGACCGGAGCGGCGAGCGACCTCCGATGTGGAGAGCGGGCGCGTCGGGCGGGGCGTGCTCGCGGTGCTGGTCGCCGCGCCGGGACTGGCGGCGGCGGGGATCGTGGGCGGCGTGTTCGAGAACGGCATGACGGCGCTGTCGACCGTTCAGGCCACACACCTGGGCTTCGGCGCCTTCACCGCCGTCCTCATGCCCACCGCCATCGCCGTCGGCAGCATCGCCGTGCAGTATCCCGTCGGCTGGCTGGCCGACAAGGTGGCGCCGCGCCGGCTGATGGAGGGCGGCGCGGTCCTGCTGGCGATGGGGGCGGGGCTGCTGGCGCTCACGCCCGGCGCGCCGTGGCTCATCTGGCCGGTGGCGCTGCTGTGGGGCGGGGTCGGCGGGTCTCTCTATACCCTGACCATGACGCATGTGGGCGTGGTCTTCCGCCGGGGGAACGCGGTTCCGGCGGCGACGGCGGCGGCGGTGGCCTTCTACACCGGCGGCGCGATGCTTGGGCCTGCCGTCTCCGGCCCCGCCATGGACCTTTCGCGCGATTACGGGCTGGCGGCGGCGCTGGGCGGCCTTTCCCTGCTTGCGCTTTTCGTCATCGCGCGGGACCGGCGCGGGGCCTGATCCTCTTGCGCACCCCGTGCGCGTGGCCCACCTGCCATGTCTGGGGTTTCCTTCCCCCGCCGATGCGATACAGTCGGAAAAACGTAGTATTCCCGCGCCCCCAGAGGCGTGGCACCGTCATTCCATTGGTTCATTCAGTCACGAGGATCGTCTCACCATGAAGATTTCCTTCGCCAAGCCCGCCGTTCCCGACTCCGGCGCGCTCGCCATCCTGGTGGCGCAGGAGGCCGAGCCGACGGCCCTGCTGAAGGAGTTGGACGAGAAGACCGGCGGCGCGCTCTCCCGCGCCCGCAAGGGCAGCCGGTTCGAGGGCAAGGCCGGCCAGACGCTGGCGCTGGTCGCGCCCGGCGGGACGGAACTGGACCGCCTGGTGCTGGTGGGCGTCGGCCCGGCGAAGGACCTGGACGTGAAGGCCCTGCAGGACGCCGGCGGCACCGCCTATGCCGTGCTGGCCGACGACAAGCAGGCCTGCATCGCCGTGGATGCCATCGAAGCCGGCGACGCCGCCGCCCAGGTGGCCTTCGGCGCCATGCTGCGCAGCTACCGCTTCGACAAGTACCGCACGACGGAAAAGAAGGACGACAAGCCGCGCCTGTCCAAGCTGACCGTCGCCACCGACGGCTCGGGCGCGGCCAAGAAGGCGTGGCCGGAGCTGGAGGCCGTGGCCGAGGGCGTGTTCCTGACCCGCAACCTGGTCAGCGAGCCGGCCAACATCCTCTATCCGGAAAGCTTCGCGCAGGAGGCCGAGAAGCTGGCCGAGTTGGGCCTGAAGGTCACCGTGCTGGGCGAGAAGGACATGAAGAAGCTGGGCATGGGCTCGCTTCTGTCCGTCGGCCAGGGCTCGGCGCGCGAGAGCAAGATGGTCGTCATGGAGTGGAACGGCGCCGAGGGCAAGAAGGACGCCCCGGTGGCCTTCGTCGGCAAGGGGGTCTGCTTCGACTCCGGCGGCATCTCCCTCAAGCCCGCCGCCGGCATGGAGGACATGAAGTGGGACATGGGCGGCGCCGGCGTCGTCACCGGCCTGATGAAGGCGCTGGCCGGCCGCAAGGCCAAGGTCAACGCCGTCGGCCTCATCGGGCTGGTGGAGAACATGCCGTCGGGCACCGCCACCCGCCCCGGCGACGTGGTGACCAGCGCCGACGGCCAGACCATCGAGGTCATCAACACCGACGCCGAGGGCCGCCTCGTGCTGGCCGACGTGCTGTGGTACGCGCAGAAGGAGCACAAGCCCAAGGCCATCGTGGACCTGGCGACGCTGACCGGCGCCATCATCATCGGCCTGGGCACCGACCACGCCGGCCTGTTCTCCAACGACGACGCGCTGGCGGAAAAAATCTTCGCCGCCGGCCAGGCGAGCGGGGAAAAGGTCTGGCGCATGCCCATGGGCGACGCCTACGACAAGCAGCTGAAGTCCGAGATCGCCGACATGAAGAACACCGGCGGCCGCGAGGCGGGCTCCATCACCGCCGCGCAGTTCCTCAAGCGCTTCGTCAAGGACGGCACCCCCTGGGCGCACATCGACATCGCCGGCATGACGTGGTCGAAGAAGGACGCGCCCACCGTGCCCAAGGGCGGCACGGCGTTCGGCGTGCGCCTGCTGGACCGCATGGTGCGCGACAGCTTCGAGGGCTGACACACCGCCGTCTGACACGACTGAAGATGCCCGGACACGTTCCGGGCATTTTCATGCCGCCATGCACCCTGCATCATTCATGAGACCGCCATGATCGACGTCACCTTCACCGCCCGCCCCTCTGCCGAGGCGGCCGCGCTCGTCGTCGGCGTATGGGAGGGCGGTAACCTGACCGCCACCGCCCGCGGACTGGACGGCGATCGGCTGATCTCCCGCGCCCTGGCGGCCTCACCCCGGTTCTCGGGCAACGAAGGTCAGTGCGTCACCGTCCGGGCCCCGGCGGGGGTGGCGGCGAACCGCCTGGTGCTTTTGGGCCTCGGCCCCTTCGGCGAGATGGACGTCCACCGCGCCCGGCGCCTGGGCGCGGTGGTGGCGGCGGAAGTGATGACGTCGGGCGACGTGGCCGTGACGGTGGAACTGGAGCTGGAGCCAGCCACCGCCGCCGCCTTCGCCCAGGGGCTCGTCTTGCGGGCGCACCGGCTTGTACCCTGGCGCACAAAGGTGGACGATGAGGACCGCGTCACCCTCACCCACGCCGCCATCCGCGTCACCGCCACCGGCGCGGCGGAGGAGGCCTGGACGCGGGCGAAGGCGGAGGCCGAGGGCGTTCTGCTAGCCCGCGACCTGGGCGAGGCGCCGGGCAATGTCCTGACGCCGACGGCCTTCGTCGATCGCGCGCGGGCGCTGGAGGCGCTGGGGGTTGTGGTGGAGGTCGTGCAAGGCGTCGATGCCCTGCGCGCCGCCGGCTGCGGCCTGCTGGCCGCCGTCGGACAAGGTTCGGCCGAGCCGCCGGCGCTGGTCGCCCTGCGCTGGCCGGGCAAGGGCGGCACCGGGCAGCGGCCGGTGGGCCTCGTCGGCAAGGGCATCACCTTCGACGCCGGGGGCTTGAGCCTGAAACCCGGCGCGGGCATGGAGCACATGAAGGGCGACATGGGCGGGGCCGCCGCCGTGCTGGGCGCGGTTCATGCGCTGGCCGTCATGCAAACTGCATGTTCCGTGACGGCGGTGCTCGCCATTGCCGAGAACCTGCCCGGCGCCACCGCCACACGGCCCGGCGACGTGGTCACCGCGCGCAACGGCCTGACGGTGGAGATCATCGACACCGACGCCGAAGGCCGCCTCGTGCTCGCCGATGCCCTGGCGACGCTCGCGGCCGAGCCGGCCGACCGCCGCCCCGAGGTCGTGGTGGACATCGCGACGCTGACCGGAACCGTCGTCACCGCGCTCGGCCGCCACCATGCCGGGCTCTACACCCCCGACGACGCCCTGGCCGAAGCCCTGGAGACGGCGGGGAACGCGGTGGGGGAGCCGGTGTGGCGCCTGCCGTTCACCGATGCTCGCGACGCCGACCTCGAAAGCCCCATCGCCGACATCCGCCAGTGCGCGCCCGCCATGCGCTGGCTGCCCGACGCCCTGCACGCCGCCCGCTTCCTCGGCCGCTTTCCTGCGGAGGGCCAGCGCTGGGCGCATGTGGACATGGCCGGCGTCGGCCGGTCGGACGAGGACCGGCCGCTTTCCTCCAAGGGCGCCACCGGCTGGGGTGTGCGGCTGCTGACGGCGCTGGTGCTCGACCACCATCCCGGCGCGCGCCAATGACACACCGAGTCACGGCTTTGCCACGGACCGGCCGGGCGCCCGGCCGCGTTCTACGGCCATGATGACAGCGCAACCAAGGAGGGACATCATGACCCTGCGCAAGAGCCGTTTTTCCGCCAAGACCGCCCTGACGGCGCTGGTCCTGGGCCTCACCGCCCCCGTGCTGGCGGCCTGCGAGGACGAAGGCCCGGCCGAGCAGCTGGGCGAGAACATCGATGAATCCGTGGAGGAAAGCGGCGAGGCCATGGAAGGCGCCGCCGAGAACATGGGCGAGCAGATGGAAGAGACCGGCAACACCATGCAGGAGCAGGCGCAGTAACCGCCACCCCACCGCCCCCTCTCTCGCGCGGGCCGGCTCCCCAGGAGCCGGCCCTTTTTCGCGCGCAATGGACCGTCGCGACACGGCTGAATGGATCAGGACAGCTTTACTGACCCATGTTAGGCTGCATCCCAATGCTCAGTAAAAGAGGGGAGAGGAAACGGTGCGGCTCCGCGAGTCTTACGCGCCCGGCGCGCTGTGGCGCGGCGCGCGCGACAACCTGGGTATCGGCGTCGCGGTCAGCGGTTACGGCGCCGTGTTCGGAGTGCTGACAGCCGGCAAGGGCATCGCGCTGGCCGACATGGTAGCCATGAACCTGTTCATTTTCGCCGGGGCCGCCCAGTTCCTGATCGTGGAAATGTGGACGCCCACCGCCGTGGTGGCAGAGATCATCCTGGCCGCGCTGATCATCAACCTGCGCTACCTGCTGGTGGGCGCCAGCCTGCGGCCCGTCTTCACCGGCCGCCCCCTCCACCACAAGGCGCTGGGCATGCATCTGGTCGCCGACGAGAACTGGGCCGTGACCATGAACGGCGTCGCCCGCGCCGGCGGAGCGACCGGCGGCGCCATGCCCGGGCCGGCGCATCTTCTGGGCGGCGGCCTGTGCCTTGCGGCCTTCTGGCATGCCGCCAGCGCCGCCGGCCATGTGGCGGGCAACTTCCTGCCCGAGCCCCGGCTTCTCGGCCTGGACTTCGCCTTCACCGCCGTGTTCCTGGCGCTGGCGCTGGGTCTGTGGAAGGGGCGCGGCGACCTGCTGCCGTGGATCATCACCGGCGCCACCGCCTGGATCGCGGCCGAGATGCTGCCCGGCAAGTGGTACGTGCTGATCGCCGCCGCCGCCGGCTTTGCCGCCACCGTCGTCCAGCACGCCCTGACGGGCGGCGCCGGCAATGGCGCGGAAGCCGAGGAGGCGCTGTCCGATGCCTGAGGTCTGGTCTCTGACGCTCGACCCGCTGACGCTGGTCATCATCGGCGTCGCCATCGGCACCTATGCCCTGCGCCTGGGGGGCCTGCTGCTGGCCGAGCGCCTGCCCCGGCGCGGCGCTATCGCCGCCGGGCTGGAGCGGCTGCCGGGCATCGTCCTCCTGGCCCTGGTTGTGCCGGCGGTCGCAGACCTGGGGCTGGCGGGGCTGGCGGCGGCGGCCCTGACGGCCGTCACGGCACTGGCGACGCGCAACCCGCTGATCGCCATGATCGTCGGCGCCGGCGCCATCGCCGGGCTGCGGGCGCTCGGCTGGGCCTGACAGCGCCGCCCCGGTCGGCCTTGACGCCTTATTCGGCGGCCATGGGCAGCGGCGCGGCGCTTGCGGAGGCGCTGCCGCGTGCCGCCGCGGCGGCGCGGGCCTCGCGGAGGGCCTCGCCCGGCGAGCGTCCTTCGGTCATGGCGCGGGCCATCAGGCGAAATTCGACAACTGCGGCCAGCGTTCCCTCGAAGGACACCGTCTTCAGGCGCTCCACTTCCGCCCGGAAGGCGGCGGCGGACTCGCGCGAGGCGCGGGCGGTGGCGAGCAGATCACGGACGGGTGCGGTGTTGGTCTGGGTCATCACGATATCTCCTTATCCCTGGAGAGGAGACTGCCATGACGGCCGACACAGCGCCGCTGTGACGAGGTGTTTAACGTTTAGTAAAAAGGATGTTTCAGAGATACCATGGTCTAATTAAGGGTATATGACGAATACCCTTCCGCCCCCTGGGCAGGTCCGGTCACGCGCGGGGCCGCACCCGGTCGGCGGGCAGCACGACGGTGACGGTGGTGCCCTCGCCGGTCACGCCCTTGACGCCGAGGCTTCCGCCGTGCAGTTCCACAAGGTCCTTGGCAAGCGTCAGCCCCAGGCCGATCCCCTCGTAGCGGCGCGACAGGGCGGCGTCGAGCTGGGTGAACGGCTGCAGGGCCTGACCCACCTGTTCGTCGGACATGCCGATGCCGGTGTCGCGCACGGTCATTTCCAGGCACCCGTCGCCGGTCATGCGCATGGCGAGGGTCACGGACCCGCCCTCGGGCGTAAACTTGACGCCGTTGGACAGCAGGCTCGTCAACACCTTCTTAAGCCGCCCGCCGTCGGCGTACAGCAGCGGCAGCCCGTCGGGCACCTCCGCATGCAGGGCGACGCCCGAATCCGCCGCACGCTGGCTGATCAGGTGCACCGCCGCGTCGGCGAGGCGCAACAGGTCCACCTCTTCCTCGTGCAGTTCCAGCTTGCCGATCTCCAGCCGCGAGGCATCCAGCACGTCGTTGACCATGGTCAGCAAATGCTCGCCCGAGGCGCGGATGTCGCGGGCGTAGTCCAGGTATGTCTCGCTGCCCAGCGGCCCCAGCGCCTGCATCTGCATGATCTCGGAAAAGCCGATGATGGCGTTCAGTGGCGTGCGCAGCTCATGGCTCATGGCGGCCAGGAACTCGGTCTTCGACCGGCTGGCGATCTCGGCCGCCTCCTTGGCGGCATGCAGGGCGGCCGCCGCCTCGGCCTCGGCCGTGACCTCCGACCCGGTGCCGCGGAACCCGATGAAGTTGCCGTTCACGTCATGGGCCGGCACCGCCGTGATGCGGATGTAATGGACCCGGCCGTCGATGGGGACGGTCCGATAGGTGAAGTCGCGCACCGGCCGGCGGTTTTCCAGGGCGTCCCAGTAGGACCGCACCGCTTCGGGATTCCAGGTCGTGTCGACGATGTCCTCGCGCCGCTTGCCGACCAGGTCGGAGGCGCGCAGCGCCGTCGCCTCGGCGATGCGGTCGGAGACGTAGGTGAACCGCCCCTGCTTGTCCATTTCCCAGAACCAGTCGGCCGAGGACCGGGCGAAATCGGAAAACCGCCGCTCCACTTCCTTCTGGCGCGAAATATCGGTCAGGACGGTGACGATGCCCTCGGGCCCCGCCGAATCCCCGCTGTAGGTGGACTTGGTGACGATCATGTCGCGCGCCGAGCCGTCGGGCATGGTCACGCGCGCCTCGTAGGTCAGGCTGCCGCCGGCCTGCAGCAGGTCGCTGTTGATCTCCTGCATGTTCACGCCGTGCTCGCGCATGGCGACATGGAACAGCGACTTGCCGATGATCTCGGTCTGCGGGCGCGCCACCGCCAGGGCGAAGGCGTCGTTGCAGAAGACGTAGCGGCCCGCCGAGTCGTGGGCGTAGATGGGCGTCTGCGCCGTATCGCCCAGGGCCTGCACGAACCGGGCATTGCGCCGCAGCGCGACCTCGGCCTCGCGCTGGGCCGTCAGGTCGCGTCCTTCAGCGATGAGGTGGGTGATGTGGCCGCCCGGCCCGAACACCGGCGTGATGCTGACGTCCACCACATGCTCGGTGCCCGCGGCGTCTTCGTGGGTGGCCTCGAAGCGGTCTGCGCGTCCGGCAGCGGCGGTCTTCAGAGCGTCCCTGAGGCGTTTCTGGGCAGCCGGGTCGTGGGTCCACCACGGCGTCTGCCAGAACGGCCGGCCGATCAGGTCCGCTTCCTCGTGGTCGATGAACCGCAGTGCCGTGCGGTTGACCTTCAGAAGCCGGCCGTCGCGCGCCAGCAGGCCGATGAACTGCACCGAGTTGTCGAACATGGCCTGGAAGCGGGCCTGGCTCTCCAGCAACTCGGCTTCGCGCCGCTTTAGCGCCGTGATGTCGGTGCGCACGATCAGGATGTAATCGTCGACCGTGCGGGTTTCCTTGATCAGGAACCAGCGCCCGTCCGACAGCTCCATCTCGAACGGCTCCTGCCGGGCGCCCAGGGTGCCCAGGCGCGGGGTCAGCCAGTCGTCGTCGCCGTGCATGCCGTCGAACCGGCGGACCATGCCGTGGGTCTTCAGCACGTTGAGGAAATCGAGGAACGATTCGCCGGGCTGAAGATATGCCTCAAGGCCCGGGAAACCGTCGATGTAGCGGCTGTTGACCAGCACCACCCGCATGTCGGGGTCCAGCAGGATGACGCCGTCGGCCACCGTCTCCACCGCGCCCAGCAGATGGACCTCGGCGCGGGCGGCACGGTTTTCCACCGCCCGCAGCAGGCTGACGTCCAGCCACGCCCCGATGGTGCGCACCACGGCCCCCTCGGCATCGGTCTCCTGCTTGACGCTGCAGGCGATCTCGCGCACCGCCCCGTCGGGGCGGATGATGCGCATGGCGCAGCCGCCCCGGTCCACGCAGGAGTCCAGCCGGGCCCGGTCTTCGGGATGCACCACCTGCTGCAGGATCTCGCGCGACGGCGGCGTGTCCTCGGGCACGCCGAGCAGGGCACGGAAGCCCGGCGACCATTCCTCGCGGCCCTGGGCGTCGCGCTCCCAACTGCCCAGGGATGCGATGCGCTCGGCCTCCGCCAGGCGCGAGGCGCTCCAGGCCTGGCGCTCCTGCGCGGCGCGCAGATCGGTGACGTCGGCGTGGGTGCCGACCAGGCGCCTGGCCCGCCCGTCCGCGCCGCGGCTGATGTGGATGCGACTGCGGATGCGCCGCCACGTTCCGTCGCGGTGACGCATGCGGAACTCCACCTCGTACCCGTCGTCGCCGCCGTCGCCGCCGTCGCCGGGCGCGCCGCCGTCCTCGGGCGGCTCCATGGCCGCGCGCGTGCGGGCCTCCACCGCCGGACGGTCGTCAGGATGCGCCAAGGCGCGCCACGTCGCCCAGGAATTCTCGATCTCGTTCTCGGCGTAGCCCAGAATTTCCTTCCAGCGCGGAGAAAAATAAAGCGAGCCGGCCTCGACGTCCCAGTCCCAGATGCCTTCGCGGCTTGCCTTCATGGCCAGCGCCAGGCGATCCTCGCGCGCCTCCAGGTCCTGCTGACGACGCCGGAAGGCCGTGATGTCGGTGTAGCTGACCGTATGGCCGCCGCCCTCGATCCGGCTGACCTCCAGCAGTACCCAGCGGCCGTCGGTCAGCGGCACCTCTTCCGCCGCCGGCGCCCGGTCGACCAGGCTGATCCGGTCGGCCGCGACCCGGTCGGGCACCCCGTGAAACAGCCCGCTGCGGGCGGCCTGCGCCGCCAGGTCGGCGAAACGCGCCCCCGGCAGCATGACGCCGGCAAGCTGCGGGAACATGGCTTTCAGCCTGGGCGTTGCGTGGACCAGCCGGTCATCGGGCCCGTAGACGGCAATGCCCGCGCCGAGGGAATCCAGGGCCGTAGTGGGCACATGCGTCATCGCCGGCGCCGCGGGACCCGCGGCGTCAACTGCGTGATGTTTCGTCTGTGCCCCGTCCGAGGGTGCCCGCGTGTCCACCGTCGACCGCCGCTCTCCTGTTCCCCCATCGTATATCCGCTTGGGATGACCCGCATCCGGCGCATATCCGTCCCCACCGGTTGACGCTTGTGCGCCGGCCGGGCCGTATCAAAAGTAGTATGCACAACATGCGGCGGCCCCGCCACAGCTTCGATGGTCCAGGGTATCGATATCGTTTCCATGACAATAGGTGTCGTGGCCCGGCTGCCCTCTTGCGCGCCGGTGACGTATGCGTCACCCTGCGCGGCACGCGCGCGGCGGCGAAGGCGTCGCCGCAGCCTGAGATCGACTGGGAAGGAACTGGAAATGGCTGAATACACTGCGCCTTTGAAGGACATGAGCTTCGCGCTGAAGCTGGCCGGCATGGATGATGTCGCCGCCCTTCCCGGCTATGAAGAGGCCTCCGAGGACCTGGTGCATGCGGTCCTGGAGGAAGCAGGCAAGTTCGCCCACGGCGTTCTCTCGCCCCTGAACTGGGAAGGCGACCGGCACGGTGCGGTCCTGGAGAATGGCGTCGTGCGCACGGCGCCGGGCTGGAAGGACGCCTACAAGCAGTTCGCCGAGGGCGGCTGGAACGGCGTGCCGTTCGATCCCGAATACAGCGGCCAGGGCCTGCCGTGGACGCTGGCGACCGCCTGCAACGAGATGTGGCAGTCCGCCAACATGAGCTTCGGCCTGTGCCCCATGCTCAACCAGGGCGCCTGCGAGGTGATCAGCCACTACGGCACGGAAGAGCAGAAGCGGACCTACCTGGAAAAGATGGTCTCCGGCGAATGGACCGGCACCATGAACCTGACCGAGCCCGCCGCGGGTTCGGACCTGTCGCAGGTGCGCACAAAGGCGATTCGCAACGACGACGGCACCTACAAGATCATCGGCCAGAAGATCTACATCACCTACGGCGACCACGACATGACGGACAACATCGTCCATCTGGTGCTCGCCCGCACGCCCGACGCGCCCGAGGGCGTGAAGGGCATCAGCCTGTTCATCGTGCCCAAGTACACCGTCACGGCCGACGGCTCGGTCGGTGAACGCAACGACGTGCGCTGCGTGTCGCTGGAGCACAAGCTGGGCATCCACGCCAGTCCGACCGCCGTCATGGCCTACGGCGACGACGGCGGCGCCACCGGCTATCTGGTCGGCGAGGAGAACCGCGGGCTGGAATACATGTTCATGATGATGAACAACGCCCGCCTGAACGTCGGCCTCCAGGGCGTTTCCATCGCCGAACGCGCCTACCAGAAGGCGCTCGGCTACGCCCAGGAGCGCGTGCAGAGCAAGCCGGTGGGCTTCAAGGGCGACCAGGTTCCGACCATCATCGCCCACGCCGACGTGCGCCGCATGCTGCTGACCATGAAGGCCTACACCGAAGCCACCCGTGCGCTGGCCTACTACGCCATGGCGCAGTTCGACGTGGCCGAGCGCCATGCCGAGCCCGAGGTCCGCAAGGCCGCCGCCGAGCGTGTCGCCCTGCTGACCCCGGTGGTCAAGGCGTGGTCCACCGACATCGGCGTCGAGGTCGCGAGCCTGGGCGTGCAGGTGCACGGCGGCCTGGGCTTCGTCGAGGAGACCGGCGCGGCGCAGTACTACCGCGACGCCCGCATCGCGCCCATCTACGAAGGCACCAACGGCATCCAGGCCAACGACCTGGTGTTCCGCAAGGTGGCCCGCGACAAGGGCGCGGCGGCGGCCTCCTGCATCGCCGAGATGCACGAAACCGTGAAGACCGCCGAGGGCGACCTTGCCTACATGGGCGAGACCCTGGCCGAGGGCATCGACAGCCTGCAGAAGGCCACCGATGCGCTGGTCGGCGCCGACCCGGTCACCGTGGCCGCCGCCGCCTACCCGTACCTGCGCCTGTTCGGCACCGTCGCCGGCGCCTGGATGATGGTGAAGGCCGCCATCGCGTCCGCCAAGGCCAAGGCGGCCGGCGAGGGCGACCCGACCTTCCACTCCGCCAAGCTGGCGACGGCGCGGTTCTACATCACCAACCTCCTGCCCCAGCACTCGGGCCACCTGGCCGCCGTCACCGCCGGCGCCGGCCCGGTGATGGACGTGACGGAAGACGAGTTCGCCGTCGATCTCTGATCCCTTCCAGTCAACAAGGCGAGTTTGAGGGGACCCCGCCGGGTCCCCTCAATTCTTTTGAACGGGTGGTGTATTCGCAGCGTGGATTCGGGCATGGACACCCTGCCCGCCCTCATCGCCCTTCTGCCCCTGCTCGCCGCCCACGCCTTCGCCGGCCGGCTGAAGGCGCTGGACGTGCGCCCGCGCAGCCGGTGGCTTTCGGCGGCCGGCGGCGTCTCCGTCGCCTACGTCTTCGTCCACATCCTGCCGGAACTGGCGGCGGTGGAGGCACACCTGGCCGAGGCGACGCCTGAACATCTGCCATCCGGCGAACTGGCCGTCTACGCCGTGGCGCTGGCGGGTCTGACGGTGTTCTACGGGCTGGAGCGGCTGATCATCGCCCACCGCCCCGGCCCGCGCGACGCGGACCGGACCGACGCACCGCCGCCCGGCATCTTCGCCCTGCACCTGGGCAGTTTCGCGCTCTACAACGTGCTGATCGGCTATCTTCTGCTGCACCGGGAGCAGCCGGGGCTGGCGAGCCTGGCGCTCTATGCCGCCGCCATGACGCTGCACCTGGTGGTGGTCGACCGCGGCTTGGCTGCCCACCACGGCCGCGCCTACCGCCGAACGGGGCGCTGGGTGCTGGTGACGGCGCTGGTGGCGGGATTTGCCATCGGGCTGGCGTTCAACGTGTCGGAGGCCGTGCTGGCGGCCTTCTTTGCCCTGCTGGCCGGCGCGACCATCCTGAACGTGATGAAGGAGGAACTGCCCGACGAGCAGGCCAGCCGATTCGGGCCGTTCCTGATAGGCGCGGCCGGCTTCGCGGCGCTGCTGATGGCGGCGGCATAAGACGGAAAGGCCGCCGCGCTCACGCCGCGGCGCGCTCGCGGTCAGGCAGGATCACATGGAAGGTGGAGCCTTCGCCGGTGTCGTTGGGCTCCATCCAGATGCGGCCGCCGTGGTGCTCCACCACCTTGCGGCAGACCGCCAGGCCGATGCCGTTGCCGTCGTAGCGGCTGCGGGCGTGCAGGCGCTGGAAGATCTTGAAGATACGCTCCGCCTGCTCGACCGGAATGCCGATGCCGTTGTCGCGCACCGTCAGGTGCCAGCCCTCGGGCCCGTGCGCCACGTCCACGACGATTTCCGGCACCCGGTCGGGATGGCGGTACTTGATGGCGTTGCCCAGCAGGTTCTGGAACAGGCGCTCCAGGTCCGTGCGGTCGCCCAGGATCACCGGCGTCTTCTCGGGCAGGGTCACCGTTGCGCCGGATTCGCGGATGGCCGGCGCCAGGTTGCGCCGCACCGCCTCCAGGGGTGCGCCCAGGTCAAGGGTCACCAGCGGGCGGTCGCCGCGACCGACGCGGGAGTATTCCAGCAGGTCCAGGATCAGGCGGTCCATGCGCAGCGCGCCCTCGCTGGCATAGGTCATGAACTCGCGCGCCTCGTCCGACAATTCGTGGCTGTGGCGGCGGCGCAGCAGGCCCAGATAGCTGTTGACCATGCGCAGGGGCTCGCGCAGGTCATGGCTGGCGACGTAGGCGAAGTTCGCCAGTTCGGCGTTGGACTTTTCCAGCTCGCGCACCAGGGCCTGCAGGTGGCTTTCATAGCTGCGCTGGTCGGTGACGTCGTGGGCGATGCCCTCCACGCCGGTGACGTGCCCCGCCTCGTCCACCGTGGTCGTCTCCACCACGGCCAGCGTGCGGCGGCTGCCGTCGGCCCGGATGTAGGCGGCCTCGTAGGCACGGGTGAAGGGCCTGCCCGACATAAGCTCCTCTTGGCGCTTCTGCCAGCGGGGAATCTCGTCGGGCGGCATGAAGGCGGTGTAGTCGCGCGCCATTTCCTCCGCCGGATGGCCGAAGACGTCGGGGGCCGAGGGGCTGAGGTAGGTGAAGCGGCCTTGCAGGTCGTGGGCGAAGACGGCGTGGTTCTTCAGGTTTTCCACCAGACCGCGGTACTTGCGCTCGCTCTCGCGCACGGCCTGCTCGGCCTGGCGACGGGCGGCGATGTCCACCAGCCCGACCAGCACCACGGCCTCGCCCTTCACCGTCGCCGGTGCCGCCGACAGGAGCGCCCAGCCCGCCCGGCCCGAGCCCGAGACCACCCGCACCTCCCGGTCGACCAGCGGCGCGGCGCCCTCGCCGGCGGGATCGGCCGGCGCCATGGCGCGAAGAGCTTCGCGGTCGGCGGCATCGGGCAGGATGTCGGCGATGGTGGGAGCCGTCCCGTCGTCCGTGTCCTCGCCGTCTGCCGGCAGGCCCAGCCAGGCCTCGGCCCGGCGGTTGCGCGTCAGGATGGCACCGTCGGACGCGCGCAGCATCAGCAGCGGGAACGGCGCCGTCACCGCCACGGTGCGGAACAACTGCTCGTTTTCCGTCAGTTCCTCTTCGCGGGCGGCGATGACGTCGAGGAAGAAGCGCAGGTTGCGGCCCATGTCGGCAATCTCGTCGTCGCCGTCGGTGGGGATGGCGGCGTGCCGGCCGCCGATGTGCGCGGCCATGGCCGTCTGCAGCCCGCGCAGGCGCAGGATGACGCTTTCGCGCAGGTACAGGAAAGTAAGGATCATGATCAACGCCGTCGTCGCCAGCACCGCGCCGTAGGTCACTTCGGCGGTGCTCAGGCGTTCGGCCGCCGCGCTGGTGGCGCCGCGGGCCGCGGACTGGCCGGCGTGGAACAGGTCGGTCGACGCCGCACCCAGCAGGTCCGCCAGGGCGCGGTTGCGCCCCAGCGTGCCATCGATGGCATCGCGCGTCTGAAGAAGCTGCCGGCGCAGGGCGATGACGCCCTCGCCCTCGTCCGCCCAGCCCGCGAGCCGGGCGCGCATGGCGAAAGCCTCGACCCGCTCGCTGGGATGGAGCAGGCTGATCGCGTCGTCGAGCTGGCGCAGGCTGCCAATCAGCAGCCGTTCCTCGCGGTCGATGTCCGACCGCCGTTCGGCCGAGGCGGCGGCCTGCAGGCTGTGCAGGGCGATGAGCGCCTCGCGGTGCCAGCGGTATCCGGCAGCGTCCGGCGGCGGCGCCGGCTGGCCGTGCGCCGCGCCGCCGCCCTCCAGAACATCGGTCAGCTTTGCCTCGAGAGCCGTCTCCAGGCTGTTGCGCTGGGCCACCAGCATGTTGAGCCTGTGCAAGGAGTCGACAAAGCCGGTCTTGACCTCGCGGATGGTCGCCACGTCGCCCGTGTCCACGCCACCGTCCTCCAGGTCGGCGATCAGGCGTTCCAGAGTGTCGACCAGGTCGAGGATGCGCATCATCTCGGTTTCCTGGCCACCCTCGTCCTTGGCCAGGATCAACGCGGCGGCCTGGGCCGACAACAGCGCCGCCTGACGGTCCAGCTTGGCGGCGGCCAGGATCGTGGGCAGGCGCTGCTCTGCCAGGGTCCTGACGTCGTGGTGCAGCGTCCGGAACGTATGAAGCGCAAATCCGCCCAACCCCGCCGCCAGCGCCACGATCAGCAGCAGCGCGGCGAGGACCCGAAAGGCGACGCCGATCCGCCATCGGCCCATGTCTTACCGCCCCCTGTTCCCATGGCGTTCAATGCCGGCCGGCGCCGGCCCGGGCGTGGTCCCGCATCGTACCTTAGCGCCGGACGGCATCATTATGTATCATGCCGCCAGCAAGGCAAACGGTGCATGCCGATCCGCCTTATGAGCAAGGAGGCCGCCTGATGGACAGCAGCACGTCCCCCCACACCCGCTGGCGCCGCTTCGCCTTTTGGCTGGCCGGCGCTTTCGCGGTGGCGGGCATCGTCCTGGCGGTCATGGCGCTGACGCCGGAAAAGGCGGACGCCGCGCACGCCACGCCGACAGCCGCTGCGCCGGCGCCTGCATTGGCGGCGACGGCCGTCCGCGACGGTGGAACCGTGGACGCCATCCGCCGTCGCGGCACGCTGCGGTGT
The DNA here is from genome assembly GCF_044803115.1 of Caenispirillum salinarum. Lineage (GTDB taxonomy): Bacteria > Pseudomonadota > Alphaproteobacteria > Rhodospirillales > Rhodospirillaceae > Caenispirillum > Caenispirillum salinarum_A. The sequence continues at coordinate 4,909,706 of NZ_CP085224.1, forward strand.
GCCGTCGGTGCCGTTTCGGAATATGCCTGGCGCGACGACACAGGCCGCATGCAGGGTTTCCGGGTCGACTTCTGCCGCGCCCTGGCGGCCGTCATCCTGGATTCGCCCGACGCGGTGGAGTTCGTGCCGCTCATCGCCTCCACCCGCTTTGCCAAGCTTCTGGACGGCAGCGTCGATATCCTGGTCGCCGGCGTGACCTGGACCATGACGCGGGAGGCCGACGTGGGGCTGGCCTTCACCACGCCCATCCTCTACGACGGCCAGGGCTTCATCGCGCGGCGCGCCTCGGGCATAGAGCGGCTGGCCGACGTGACGGCGCCGGCGCGGGTCTGCGTGATCGCAGACACCACCACCGAGCAGAACCTGAACGCCTACATTCGTGACACCGGGCTGCCGCTGACCGTGGAAAACCGCCACACCCAGGACGGCACCTGGAGCGCCTTCCTGTCCCGGTCCTGCGACCTCGTCACCGGCGACAGGCTGTCGCTGATGCTCGCCCGCACCGTGCGCACGCCGGACGCCGACGACTACCTGGTCCTGCCCGACATGATCTCCCGCGAGCCGCTGACACCGGCGGTGCGCGGCGACGACCCGCGCTGGGAATCCATCGTGCGGTTCACCATTCATGCCCTGCTGCTGGCCGAGCATGTGGGCGTCGACCAGGCCCGCGCCGCCGCCGACGATGTCCAGGCCGAGACGCCCGAGGCGCGGCGGCTGCTGGGCCTGGATCGCGGCGCGGGCGCCGCCGTCGGACTGGACGATGCCTGGGCGCGGCGCGCCATCGCCGCCGCCGGCCACTACGGCGAACTGTTCGAGCGCACCCTTGGCAGCGGCAGCCGCTTCGGCCTGCCGCGCGGCCTCAATGCCCTGTGGACCGACGGCGGCCTGCACTATCCCCTGCCCCTGTGGTAGCAGCCGCGCCGGAAGAGGCGTGAACCCCTTGTGCGGCGGAGCGTTCTAAGCCGCGGATGACACAGGCATCGTCCGGTGCCGCCCGGTTCACCGCCAGCGCAAGAGGCCGCCCATGATCCCCGGTACCGCCGCCCGCGTGCCCGACCACACCGCCGACAGCATCAATGCCAGCATCCGCGCCGCCTCCGACGCGCGGGTGCTGGACGCCGCCCGGCGGTTGGAAGAGATGAACGGCCGGCTCGACGACATCGACCGGCGCCTGGCGGACCTGGAAAAGGAATGGGACATCGAGCGCACGCTGGAGACCAACGCCGCGACGCTCGCCTTGACGGGCACCATCCTGGGCGCCTTCGTCGACCGCCGCTTCCTGGCCCTGCCGGCGCTGGTGATGGCCTTCCTGCTGCAGCACGCCATCCAGGGCTGGTGCCCGCCGCTGCCGATCTTCCGCCGGCGCGGCGTGCGCACCCAGCGCGAGATCACCGAGGAACGGATGGCCCTTAAGGCCCTGCGCGGCGACTTTGACAACCTGCCGGGCGACCCCGCGACGGGCGGCGAAGCGCGCGGCAGGGCTGCCATCGTCGCTGCGCGGCAGCGATGACGGACGCGCGGCTTGATCAAGTCCTGCCGGTCCTTCCGAATCCGGGCCTTGCCCGCCTGCGGCGCGGCGGCTGATACCGGATGACACACGAAATCGTACACTCGTCGTCCGGCAAGGCCGACTGGCCGCCGCGCCTTATGGCGCGTAAGGCTGCGTGCCGTCTGAACGCAGCGTCGATGATTTCAATCATCGGCGCGTATGACGGATCGGAATGCCATGGGCTGCCCAGAAAAAAGGCCGCACCCTTGCGGGCGCGGCCTCTCTGCTTCGGAAGGGCGCGGATCAGTGGACGCTGACCGGCTCCAGGTCGTTCTGGCGGATCGCCGCCCAGGCCAGGTCCAGGCTTTGCGCGGCGCCCAGCTGGGTGCCGTCGCCGGCGTGGATGGACCAGTATTCCTGGCCGTCGGAGTCCGTGACGAACTTGGCGTAGGCCACGTCCTCGGCACCCAGTGCCGCCAGTTCGGAGGGGCTGATGGCGGGGGTCTGGCCGAACTCGTCGTGGCTCTGCTGCATTTTCTCGGTCATGGTGTCCCTCGTTCCTTGGTCGCCGAGGCCTCTTGGGCCCGCGGGCCTTCCAGGCGACCTGTTCATTCTATCTCTTATGAAGTGAACGAAAGGTTTCCGGACTCCGTTCGCCGGACCGATCCTTCCGTGGGCGCGACGGCTATTCCCGCAGGGCGGAAAGCTGCGTCGCGGAGCCGCCGCGCGGGCGGCGCGTGGGGCGTCTAGGCGTCCTCGTCGTCGGGTGCGCGCAGGCGCGGATCGACATCGATGGTGCGGGTGGAGCCGTTGCCCTTGTGACTGTCTCCCTTGGTCTGAATCTTGATCTGGCACACCTTGGGCTCGGGCATGGGGCGCTCCAGGTCGATGTTGAGCAGGCCGTTGTCCAGCCAGGCGCCCTTGACCTCGATCCCTTCCGCCAGCACGAAGCTGCGCTGCCACTGGCGCGTGGCGATGCCGCGGTGCAGATAGACGCGGTCGCTGTCATCGCGCGACTGGCGGCCCCGGATCACCAGCTGGTTGTCCTCGGTGGTGACGCTCAGGTCCTCTTCGGCGAAGCCGGCGACGGCCAGGGTGATGCGCAGCCCGTTCTCGCCGATCTGCTCGATGTTGTAGGGCGGATAGCCTTCCGCCGAGCTTTTGGCGACCCGGTCGAGCACGCGCTCGAACTGGTCGAACCCCAGCAGCAGCGGGCTGTTGAAAACGGAAAGGCGGGTCACGGTCGCGTTCTCCTCGATCCTGAGCGAGTACCGGCGAAGGGCCCTGTCGGCGCCCGAAGCCGGGTGGTCCGCGCGGCGATCCGACCATTGCGGCATCGCGGCAAGACCATATTTCGTGAGAAGCCGTCCCCGCGTCAAGCGCCGGACTTGCCGGGCGGCTGAGGCCCTGCCACCTTTGCGACGATGAGCGACCGGATGCCCGAACCCGACGACCCGCACCCTGCCGAGCCGGCCGAGCCCGCCCGCGACCCCGACCTGTGCGGCGAGGGCGCCCGCACTCCCTTTGCCAGGGCCGTCGGGGAACTGGTCTTTCCGGGCATGAACGACAGCCGGCGCGAGCTGTACCTGCGCATCGCCGCCACCTACGACTGGACCTTCGGCCTGCACGGCCGCACGGCCCGCGCCGCCCTCTGGCACAGCCGGCGGGGCCAGCACCTGCGGTTCGGCCAGCTGGCGCGCCTGTTCGAGCCCGACACGGTGCGGCGCGGCCGCCTGTGGCGCCGGGCCCGCGGGGCGGTCACCATCAACGATCTGGGATGCGGCTACGGCCCCCTGTTCGAGTGGCTGGACCGCCGCCGCTGGCTGGCGCCAGACGCCCGCTACATCGGCTACGATCTGTCGGAGCGCATGATCGAGTCGGCGCGGCGGACCATCACCGATCCGCGCGCAGCCTTCTACATGGCCGGCGAAGCGACGGAGGAGGCGGACTATTCCTTCGCCTCGGGCACCTTCGGCATGAAGCTGGACGTGCCGGACCCGGAATGGGAGCTGCACTGCGGCGATGTGCTGAAAGGGCTGTGGGCGCAATCGCGGCGGGGGCTGGCGTTCAACATGCTGAACATCCACGGCCGCCACGCCCGCCTCGACGACGGCGGCCTGTACTATGCCGATCCCGACCACTGGGCCGCCTTCGCCGAACGCAAGCTGGGCGCCGGCCAAGTGAGCCTTCTGGCCCGCTACAGCAGCCACGACTTCACCGTGCTGGCGTGGCGGCGTTAGGTTTCGGAAGGCCGCCGGGCCTCGAACAACGGCTTGTAGCGCATGTCCTCTTCCAGGATGTGGCTCATCATCCAGGTTTTCAGGAAATCCTCGATCTCCACGGTCAGGACCGGGTTGGGCTCGGCCAGGTGGCGGGCGCGGAAGTCCTGGACGCGGGCGCGCAGGGCCGCGTGCTCCTCGCGCTGCTTGTCCAGGGCGGGATAGGCCATCTCCTCCAGCAGGCGTTCCTCGCGCTGGAAGTGATAGTCCGTGTACATCAGCAGTTCGCCGAAGATGCCGTGCAGGACATCCAGGTCCTCGCCGTTTTCCCAGGATTCGTGCAGCGTGTTGATCAGTTCGACCAGGTTCTCGTGGTCGGCGTCCAGGTCCCGGTGGCCGACGCTGTAGCCGGCCTTCCACTCGATCAGGGGCATGGCGTCCTCCCCTCCCTCTTCGTCGGTGCGGTCTTATTTCGCGAGGATGCTGGCGACCTCGCGCAACTGGGTGCGGGCGCGCAGCAGGTAGAAGCCCTGGGCCGTCAGGTGGCTGGGCACGATGAGCCCGTCGTTGGCCCCGTTGGCGACCACCAGCGGGTCCATCACCGCCGCCGAGCGCATGCTGGCGAGCATCTGCTCCCAGGCCTGGCCGACGTTCTTTTCGGCGATGACGTCCGGGAAGTCGCGGCCGACGGCCTCCAGCAGCATGGTGTAGCCGTACAGCCGCCCCTTCACCGAATAGAAGATGTCGTCGGCGAGGGTATCGAAGTAGCCTGCGTCGCTTTCCGTCGCGCGGGCGTCCAGAGCGGCAGAGGACGATCCCAGGTCGGCCGCGACCCGGTCCAGGAAGGCGATCAGATTGTCGGCGCGCTTGTCGTAGACCGCCTCCCCGGCCGCGAGTCGCTGGTTGTAGCTCATCAGGGCCCTCTGGCCGGCGGCGTACTGCTTGGTCGCGCTGGCCGTGGGCAGCAGGCTGGTGGAAGGCTCCCACACCCAGATGGTGCCGTCGTATTTGAGCAGGCCCGACGCGCGGTCCAGATCGGCGTCGGCCTGGCTGGAGCCGCGCGTGCGGCCCAGGCTGTCGGTCATCTCGATGGCGAAGCGGGAAATCGCGTACATCAGGCCGATCTGGTAGTTCGGCATGTTGTCCAGCGCGGCACCCGGAAACAGCCAGGGCTTGTTGGCGACCCATGTCGTCTCGTCGATCTCGCGGTGGATCAGCGCCGCGGCCATGCTGACGGCCTGGCTGCCGCCGTCGACCTGGAAGGCTTCCGGCGCCGTGTAGGCGACGTCGTCGTTGATCTCGTTCGTCAGCGCCATGCCGATCGGGTAGTACAGCGCCACCAGCAGCACCACGATGAGGATGCCGGTCATCACCCGGCCGCGCGGCATGCGGTCGAGCGGCAGACGGTCCAGGGGCAGGCGGTCGATGGCGGATCGCAACACGGTCTTGAAACTCCCGGCGAACGAAAGGATGGGCGCGGCGCACAGAGGATCATGCGAGGCGCGCGCGTGCAATCCTGCCAATGGTTCAGGGCGGAATGAAGGCGCCCCTTCCCTGGCGCCCGCCGTCTCTATTCGGCGGGCGCGGGCAGCGGCGCGGCGTCTCCGGCCAGGCGGGGGCAACCCTTGCCGTCGCACACCCGCGTGTCGCACAGGCGGCAGGCCCGGTGCGGCGCGGCGCCGTCGGCGGCGACAGCGGACAGCAGCCGGTCGAGCAGGCGGTCCAGGTCCTTGCGCTCCTTCTTGTCCAGCCCCTCGGTGACCGTGCGCAGAACGGCCAGCCGTCGCGCCTGAATCAGCTCGCCCTCGCGGCGCCCCTTTTCCGTGAGGGCGATGGGAACCGTGCGTCCCCGCGCAGGACGCCGCTGGGCCAGCCCGTCAGCGACCAGGCGGTCGACCATGCGCGTGCAGGCCGGCTGAGACAGCCCCACCACCTGGGCCAGTTCCGTCGTGCCCAGGGTTTCCGTCTGACGCAGGGTCAGGACGGCGGCGGCGGCGCTCGGCGACAGGTCCCCGAAGCCGTCGGCCATGGCGTCGGCAAGGGCGGTGGCCAGGGCGCCCAGCTTGTTGGCCGTGGTTTTCTTCGTCATGCATTCATCATGCATAACTCCCCGCGACTCGGCAACCGTCCTCAAGCCTCGTCGTCGCAGACGGATCGGGTGCAGCCCCAGTCGGCCAGCACGTCGTCGATCTCGCCGGCCACGAAGAAGCGTGCCGAATCGACGTCGTAGCCGTCTGCCAGCAGCGCGTCGTAATCCGTGAAGACGTGACGCACGTAGGACACCAGGGACAGCCAAGCGGCTGCCTCGGGGCCGGCCGTCTTCAGTCCCGGACTGTCCAATGCGTGGTCAACCACCGCGCCACGCTCGTGGGAGGGAATGCGCGGGGCGAGGCGGGTCAGGGCGGTGTCGATGCGGCCGCGGCGGCTCATGGCGTGTCTCCCGCCATGAACAGGGCATAGAGAAGCGGCAGCAGCACCGCCGTCGCCAAGCCGTTCAGCCCCATGGCCAAGCCCGAAAAGGCACCCGCCACCTCGCCGGTCTGGAGCGCGCGCGCCGTGCCGATGCCGTGGCTGGCGGTGCCCATGGCGACGCCCCCGGCGCGGTCATCGCGAACGCCGACCAGCTTCAGCAGGCCTGGCCCGGCAATGGCGCCCAGGATGCCGCTGAGGATGACCAGCACCGCCGTCAGCGACGGCAATCCGCCTAGGCGCTCCGCCACGCCCATGGCGATGGGGGTGGTCACCGACTTGGGCGCCAGCGAAATCACGGTCTGCGGGCTGGCATCCAGCACCCATGCCACCGCCACCGCCGACCCGGCCGCAGTCACCGATCCGACCAGGATCGCGGCAGCCAGCGCGGGAAGCGATCGCCGCACGGAGGACAATTGGTTGTACAGAGGGATCGCAAGTGCTACTGTCGCCGGCCCGAGAAGGAAGTGGACGAACTGCGCGCCCTCAAAGTAGGCCGAGTAGTCCACGTCCGTGACGGTCAGCAGCCCGACGATGAGCAGCACCGCCGTCAGCACGGGATTGAGAATCGGTGGACGGCCCGCGCGCTCGAACAGCGCGAGACCCAGCCGGTAGGCCACCAGGGTCACGAACAGGCCCGTCAGCGGCTCCGCCGCCAGGTAGACCCAGATCTGGTAAAGGTCCTCGCCCATGGGTCAGTCCTCCGACGCCGGATCGGAAGAGCGGGCGGCGGACCGGCGCAGAAGCGCCTGCATGAGGACCCCCGTCACGACGATGGTCAACAGCGTGGACACCACCACCCCGGCGGTGATGGGCATCCATTCGTCGGCCAGGCGCGGCAGGTGGACCATGACGCCGACTCCGGCCGGCACAAACAGCAGGGATAGATGCTGGAGCAAACCGCCTGCCGTCCGTTTTACGGACTCGGGCAGGTGAGTCTTCAATACTAATCCCCTGAATACGAGTCCGAGGAAAAGCAAGGCCATGCCGACAACCGGACCAGGCACCGGAATGTCAGTCAATCGAACTAGTACTTCTCCGAGCAACTGGCATCCCAAGAGAAGCGTTATGACGTCCAATGACATGAGGCGGTTCCTCCACTTTTGAGGCGCCATGATAACATCAACCGGGAAGGTCCTGAATCTTAATCATTTCCCGGCTTCGGCGGCGATAAATCGTCATGTTGCATTGCAAAATTCCTTGCTGCGGTGCACAATCGGTGGCGTCGACCGGGGTGACTTGAGGAACGGGCGGGCCCGTTCGCCGTGAAAGGGGCTCTTTCGGCCGGATGGTGTGAGGACCACCCGGCCGCCGGCGAACCACCCGCCTCAGGCTGTGAGGATGCGCGTTATATGAAACGACTGTTGTTGATGCTCGTCGCGGTCATTGCGATCGCGCCGACGCGGGGAGAGGCGTTTCCCGCCGAAATCCCCCACGACATCGTCCTGCCCTCGGAAGGTCTGGTCGTCAGCCGTGAAGAACTGGTGTGCCTGGCGCTCAACGACTATTTCGAGGCGCGCGGCGAAAGCATGCGCGGCCGCGTGGCCGTGGCGCAGGTGGTGCTCAACCGGGCCCGCGACGGGCGGTTCCCCCGCGATCTGTGCAAGGTGGTAACCCAGAACCTGTCGGGCCGGAAGTTCGCCTGCCAGTTCTCCTGGACCTGCGACGGACGCTCCGACGAACCGCAGGATCTGGTGGCATGGCGCCAGTCGCTGATCCTGGCCATCGCGGTGACGCGGGTGACCAACGGCATCAGCGATCCGACGGAAGGCGCCCTTTGGTACCACGCCCACTCGGTCTCCCCTGGCTGGGCAGGCCGGCTGGCCGAGGTGGTCGCCATTGGCGGGCACACCTTTTACGCCGATCCCGACGGGCGGCTGGACGCCGACACGGTCGCGGCCATGGACGACGGCACCGCGGCTTTCGGCCAGATGGCCGCCGTGCCGGCCCCGCCGCCGCCCACCTTCGCGGAATGGGTTGAAACGGACGGCGCTCCGGAACAGATTGCCCAGCGCTGATCGGGCATTGCGGCTCTTGCGTGGTTGGCGCGCGGGCCGCTTGCTCTATATTCCGGGCGGCGTGCCGGTGCATCCGGCGCGCCGTCGTCGTTTGTTCTCAGGCAGGGAAAGTGGCAAGGCATGGCTGTACGCATTGCGGTGATGGGCGCGACCTCCAACGTGGGGCGCGAGATCCTCCAGGTCCTGTCCGAATCGGGCATCCCCCATATGGACGTTTCGGCCCTGGCCGCCGACCGCTCGGTGGGCGGCGAGGCCTCCTACGGCGAGGACGACACCGTGCCCGTCGGCGACATCGGCCGCTTCGACTTCCGCGGCGTGGACATCGTCTACTGCGCCCTGCCCGAGGAAGAGGCCACCATCCACGTTCCCCGCGCCGCCGAGGCCGGGGCGGTGGTCATCGACACCGGCCCGCGCTTCCGCATGGAGCCGAACGTCCCGCTGGTCGCGGCCGGCGTGAACCCCAAGGCGCTGTCCCGCTACGCCAAGCGCAACATCGTCGCCACGCCGTCGACCATCACGCTCATGGTGGCCGAGGCGTTGAGCCCCCTTCACGATGCCTTCAGCCTGACGCGCACGCTGGTGACCACCTACCAGTCGGTGTCGTCGGAGGGCCGCCCGGCCATGGACGAGCTGTTCAACCAGACGCGCGGCATCTACGTGAACGAGCCGCCGGCGTCGAACCAGACCGAGTTCGTCAAGCAGATCGCCTTCAACGTGCTGCCCACCGTCGGCGAGTTCGAGAAGAAGGGCGGCGCGACGTCGGAAGAGGCGGGGCTGGCCCGCGAGTCGGTCAAGCTGTTCGGCGCCGACATGCGCCTGCACGCCAACTGCGCCGTGGTGCCGGTCTTCGTCGGCCACTCCGCCTTCATCAACATCGAGTGCGAAGAGGGCTTCAACGAAGACCAGCTGAAGGCCGTCTGGCGCAAGTCCGAGGGCGTTTCGGTGGTCGACCACCGCGAGCCGCGGGGCGTGGTCACCCCCGCCGAGACTCCGGGCGAGGACGCCGTGTTCATCTCTCGCGTGCGCCTGGACACCACGGTGGAGAACGGCGCCAGCTTCTGGCTGACCGGCGACAACCTGCGGCGCTCGGCCGTCAACGCGGTGCGGGTGGGCGAGATCCTGGCCGCCGAGCACCTGGGCAAGTAACGGGGCTCCGCGCCATGCATGTGCTGAAAAGCTGGGTGCGCGTGTTCTGCGACACCAAGGCCGCCGAAGACGTCATCGATTTCTACCGCGGCCTGACCGGCGGCGAGCTTCAGCTCTCCTACGGCTACAAGGAACGCCGGGTACGCATGGCGGGCATCTCCTCGCCCAACCTGTCGGTGATGGTGGTGGCCGGCGACTCCGCGGCCCGCAAGCCCTTCGAGTCGGTGCGCCTGACCCTGGAAGTCGACGACCTGGCGGCCGTTGAAAAGGCCTTCACCTATATCGGCGGCGAAGTGCTGGAGCGGGCCGAGGGGGCGCTGTTCGTTCGCCACCCCGACGGTACGCTGGCGGAATACGTCCGCCACGGCGGCGGCACGAAAGCCGCGGCGGCAGCCACGGTATCGGCGGACGAGGACGGCGGCGCGGCCTCCTGAGCCGGGCGGGCCTTTTCCGCTTCCATCGAAGGACCGACACATTATGGTGGGCGGAGGCTTCGGCGTCGAAGCCCTCCACCCACAGCCGCCGCGTCCGCCATGCCCGTTTGCCGTCATCCCGTCTTGTCCGTCCTCGCCCTCCTGCCGCTGCTGGCCGCCGCCACCGGCTGCACGCCGGTGGGCGCAGCCGTGGGCGCCGGGGCGATGGTGGCGACCGCGGCGGCGGAGGAGCGCGGCGTCGGCGGATCGGCGCGGGATGTGCGGATCTCGCTGGAGATCATCGACCGTTTTGACGACGAAGGCGTTCTTTTCGAGGGCATCGGCGCCACCGTGTTCGACGGTCGCGTGTTGCTGACGGGCGCCGTCGCCGACGCCGACCTACACGGCAAGGCGCTGGCGCTGGCCGGCTCGGTGGAGGGCGTGCGAACCATCATCGACCGGGTGACCGTCACACCGGACCCGGAAGGCGGGACAGGCCCGCGTGATGCCCTGGTCACGGCCGAATTGCGCAAGGCCATCATGTTCGATCCGGAGGTGCTCGCCATCAATTACGCCATCGAAGTCGAGGACGGCATCGTCCACCTGCTGGGAATCGCGCAGTCGGAGCGGGAGCGCCGGCGCGTCATCGCCCATGCGCGCGGCACCGACTTCGTGCGCGGCATCGAGGACCACGTGCTGCTCAAGACCGATCCCCGGCGCAGCGATCCCGGCGCCCGACCGGCGCGAGAGGTGCGGCCATGACCGGCAGCACCTCCCGCAGCGAAGCCCGCGACCTGCTGAAGGGCATCGCCGCCCGCGGCGAGGACCGCTTCGACCTGGCGGAAGCCGCGCTGGCGCTGGCCGCCCTGCGTCATCCGGGGGTGAGTCTCGATCCCTACCGCGCCCACCTGCGCGAACTGTCCGACGACCTGGCCGCCGCGGCCGCCGGCATGCCGCCCGCCGCGGCCGACCAGGCCGGCGCGCTGGCCGAGGTGCTGGCCGGCCGGCACGGCTATCAGGGCGACGACCAGGCCTACGAGGACCTGCAGAACGCCGACCTGATCCGCGTCATGGACCGCCGGCGCGGACTGCCGGTGACGCTCGGCATCCTCTACATCCACGCGGGCCGTTCGCAGGGATGGGACGTGGTGGGACTGAACTTCCCCGGCCACTTCCTGGTGCGCGTCCAGGGCGGCGATGCCGAGCGCGTGATCCTGGACCCCTTCAACGGCGGCCAGATCGTCGAGGCCCACGACCTGCGCGCCCTGCTCAAGGCCAGCCAGGGGCAGGGTGCCGAACTGACGCCCGACGTCTACCAGCCCGTGACCGACCGGGCCACGGTCATGCGGCTCCTCAACAACATCAAGCTGCGCCACATGGAAGCCACGCGCTTCGACCAGGCGCTGGCGACCATCACCGACATGCTGCTGCTCGCCCCCGACGACCCCATGCTGTGGCGCGAGCGCGGGCTGATGCACATGCGCACCGGCGACCTGCCCGGCGCGGTGACGGCGCTGGAGGAGTACCTGGCCCGCGCGCCCGAGGGCCCCGACCGCGAACGCATCGACGTGGTGCTGCGGGAGTTGCGCCAGCGCCTGCAGTAGGGTTCAGTTCTCCCCATATAGCTTTCCACCCTTTCCCGGCGCGGCGCCATGACCGCCGCCGGCGCGCACAGTCGGAGACCCGTTCATGACGCTGAAAGTCGCCATCCAGATGGACCCCATCGAGGCCATCGACATCGCCGGCGATTCCACCTTCGTGCTGGGGCTGGAGGCCCAGGCGCGCGGGCATGTGCTGTACCACTACGAGCCGCGCCACCTGTCCTTCCGCGAGGGCCGCGTCCTCGCCAAGGCCCGCCCCCTGACCCTGCGGCGCAAGACCGGCGACCATTTCGACCTGGGCGACTGGACGACGCTGGACCTGTCGACCATGGACGTGGTGCTGATGCGCCAGGACCCGCCGTTCGACATGGCCTACATTACGGCGACCCACATCCTGGAGCACATCCACCCCAAGACCCTGGTGGTCAACAATCCGGCGGCGGTGCGCAACGCGCCGGAAAAACTGTTCGTCACGCACTTTCCCGACCTGATGCCGCCGACGCTGATTTCGTCGGACATCGCCGAGATCAAGGATTTCCGCGACCAGTACAAGGACATCATCGTCAAGCCGCTGTTCGGCAACGGGGGTGCCGGCGTCTTCCACCTGCCGCCGGGCGACGAGAACCTCAACAGCCTGCTGGAGCTGTTCAGCCAGCACTCGCGCGAGCCGCTGATCGTGCAGAAGTACCTGCCGGCGGTGCGGCTGGGCGACAAGCGCATCATCCTGATCGACGGCGAGGCGCTGGGCGCCATCAACCGCGTGCCGGCGGAAGGCGAATCGCGCTCCAACATGCACGTGGGCGGCCGCGCGGAGAAAAGCCTGCTGACCGACCGCGACCGCCAGATCTGCGAGGCCATCGGCCCCGTGCTGAAGGAGCAGGGGCTGATCTTCGTCGGCATCGACGTCATCGGCGACTGGCTGACGGAAATCAACGTCACCTCGCCGACCGGCCTGCAGGAAGTCACCAAATTCGACGGCACCCAGCTGGAAAAGGACATCTGGACCGTCATCGAGGCCAAGCGCGCTGCGGTGTGAAGGCATGGGGCGGCCCAAGCGGGCCGCCCCATGCCGCGCTCAGAACTCCGTCCGTATCGTGTAGCCCAGCACCGCCTCGCCCTTGGCGGGCACCTCGACCTCCCAGGCGGCACGGCTGGCGGTTTCCTTTTCATGCGGCTGGGTCTGCTCGACCATGGTCCAGTCGCCGGGAATGCTCTCCACCACGCGCACCGTCACCGCCTCGTCGCGGGCGTTGCGGAGTGTGATGCGGTGGCTGGAGCGGGTGACGCGCTCCGACAGACGCTCGAATTCGGTCTGCACCCGCTCGGCCGTCACGTCGAAGGCGCGGCCGAGCGTCAGGGACACCTCCCGCCCCTCGGCCATGTGTTCCACCCGGTCGGCGCCCACCAGGCGCGGGGTGCCCGAGGCGTCGGGGCGGAACACCCGCACCGTGCCGGCGGGCAGCGGTTTGCCCAGCCCCGCCTCCGGCGCATTCTCGAACGTCAGGCGGGTTTCCACCGGAACCGGCTGCTCTTCCGCCTGGCGCCCGTGGACGATGACGTGGCCGCCCTCGATGCGGTATTCCGTCTCCACCGGCACGTCCTGCGCCGTCAGCAGGGCCGGCTGCACCACCGCCCCCGCCGGCAGGCCCACCGCCCCCTCCAGCATATAGAGGTGGAAGGCGCCCAGCTGCTCGCGCGCCGCATCATCCATGCGCGCCGGTGCCGACTCGGCCATGGCCATCATGGCGCGCGGCCCGCCGCCCTTCTGCATGGTGTCGGGCGCGCGGGCGACATCGCCCGCCACCAGCGCCACCTCGGCGCCGATGAACGCGGCGCCGGAGTCGTTGCGGATGGTCGCCCGGCCCTCCAGGTCCAGCGCGCCGCCATCGGCCGAGAGCGTGGCGACGTAGCCCGCGTCCCAAGACAGGCCGCCGGTCAGGTAGGACAGCGTCACGGCCTCCACCGGCGCGGTCGCCGTCACCGCGCCCGACCACACCGGCGTCAGGTGCACACCATTGGGCAGGGCGTCGAACACCGGCTGTCCGGGCAGGCTGGTGTGGATGCGCCCGTCGATCTCGTAGACCGCCGCCGGCGGGGCGGACAGCACCCTGGCGCGCAAGGTATCGGTCGCCGCGCCCGTGTCGGGATCAATGACCGCCACGCCGATCTCCCGCCCGACGCTCGCGGCCAGAAGCGCCTGCGCCGTGGGCGGCGTCGCCTCCACCGTCTGCGACCGCACCGCCAGCCCTTCCGCCCGCAGGAAAGCCGAGGCCGGTTCGGCGGCGCTCGGCAGGCCCTGGATGACCAGCCGGCTCTCGCCCGCCGGCACCGCCACCGCCCGCCGGTCGGCCACCAGCGCCGAGCCGCTGTTGTAGAGCGTCAGCGACAGCGCTTCCCGCGCGGCCTCGGGCGCCGTCACCGGGTCCTGGGCGTGGGCGGCCGGCACCAGGGCGGTCGCCACCAGAAGCGCGGCGGCAAGGCTGCGGGAGACGGTGGGCATGGCGTTCTCCTTTTGGTCCATTTTCATTGCGCGGAACCGGCATTTTCTTGTAAACCAACAGCATACCCAGGAGCATGGCGAAAGAGGGGCACGCGCGCATGGAGGCATCGTCATGGATCGTTCCGGCGCTGATCCTTGTCGCGGGCGCGCTGCTTCTGGCGCTGATCCTGCGGCCGCGCGGCCGGCGCGGCCTGGATGGCGACGGGACCGCCGGCGAGACCGCCGGGCGCCTGGCGCAGTTGGCCGACGCCCAGGCACGGCTGGCGGAGTCGGTGGATCGCCGCATGCAGGCGCAGGAGCGCACCCTGGCCGAAGTGCTCCAGCGCTCCGGCGACCGCACCTCGGCCACGCTGACGGAGGTGCGCGAGCGGCTGGCCGTCATCGACCGCGCCCAACGCACCATCACCGACCTGTCGGCCCAGGTGGTCAGCCTGCAGGAAGTGCTGGGCAACAAGCAGGCGCGCGGGGCCTTCGGCGAGGTGCAACTGCACGACCTTGTGACCAGCCTGCTGCCGCCGTCGGCCTTCGCCTTCCAGGCGACCCTGGGCAACGGCCGGCGCGCCGACTGCCTGATCCACCTGCCCAATCCGCCGGGCGCCATCGTGGTCGACGCCAAGTTCCCGCTGGAAAGCTGGCACGCCCTGCGGGGCGCCCACGAACAGGGCGACGACGCCGCCCGCACCCAGGCGGCGCGAGCCTTTTCCGCCGCCGTCCTCAAGCACGTAAAGGACATCGCCGAGCGCTATCAGGTGCCCGGGGAGACCGCCGATTCGGCGCTCATGTTCCTGCCGTCGGAAGCCATCTATGCCGAGCTTCACGCCCGCTTTCCCCAGGTGGTGGAGCAGAGCTGGCGAGCGCGGGTGTGGATCGTCTCGCCCACCACGCTGATGGCGACGCTGAACACCGTGCGCGCGGTGCTCAAGGACAGCCGCATGCACGAGCAGGCCACGCTCATCCAGGCGGAGGTCCGGGCGCTGATGGACGACGTCGCGCGGCTGGACGACCGCGTCGGAAAGCTCGCCCGCCATTTCGACCAGGCGACCGAGGACGTGCGCCAGATCCGCGTCTCCACCGACAAGGTCCTGCGCCGCGCCGACCGGGTCCAGCAGCTGGAGCTTGGCGAGGACGCCGGCGCCGACAGCGCGCGGGCGGCCGAGTAGGCAGCCCGACGGCCGTGCTGAACGGACTTGCGGCGGGGCGTGAAGCGGGTACTCTCGGCCGGCCATGACTCGCAAGAAGATCGCCGAATTCTACGCCCGCCTGCGCGACCTGAACCCCGAGCCCGAGGGGGAGTTGCACTACGTCAACCCCTACACGCTGCTGGTCGCCGTCGCCCTGTCCGCCCAGGCCACCGACAAGGGCGTCAACCGCGCCACCGTGCCGCTGTTCGAAAAGGTCCAGACGCCGCAGCAGATGCTCGACCTGGGCGAAGAGGGCCTGATCGAGCACATCCGCACGATCGGGCTCTACCGCAACAAGGCCAAGAACGTCATCGCCCTGTCGCGCAAGCTGGTGGACGAGCGAGAGGGCGTGGTGCCGCCGGACCGCGACTACCTGGAGACCCTGCCGGGCGTCGGCCGAAAAACCGCCAACGTGGTGCTCAACATCGCCTTCGGAATCCCGACCATCGCGGTGGACACCCACATCTTCCGCGTCGGCAACCGCACCGGCCTCGCCAAGGGCAAGACACCCGACGCCGTGGAGAAGGTTCTGGAAAAGGTCACGCCCGACGAGTTCAAGCTGCACGCCCACCACTGGCTGATCCTGCACGGGCGCTACATCTGCAAGGCCCGCAAACCCGACTGCTGGCGCTGCCCGGTGGAGGACCTGTGCGCCTTCAAGCCCAAAACGCCGCCGCCGGGCACGCAGCCGGCACCGAAACGGCGGAAGACGGGATAGAAGCGCAAGAGAACCAGCGCTCTGCCCATGCCGCCAGCGCACTGCGGGGGGACCTCGGTCCCCCGATCCCCCTGATCGCGAAGCGCAGCTTCCCGAACCCTTCAGTTTTTCGAAAATCGGCCGGGGCACGACATCGGACGCCGCGCCTGCCCCCGCTCACCGAGAGCGCGAGAGCCCGCGGCTCTCGCATAAGCGGGGTGCGGGGCGACCAGCCCCGCGCGCGGCAGCGCTCATGGCGCCAGCGCACTGTGGGGGACCTCGGTCCCCCGATCCCCCTGATCGCGAAGCGCAGCTTCCCGAACCCTTCAGTTTTTCGAAAATCAGCCGGGGCACGACATCGGACGCCGCGCCAGCCCCCGCTCACCGAGAGCGCGAGAGCCCGCGGCTCTCGCATAAGCGGGGTGCGGGGCGGCCAGCCCCGCGCGCGGCAGCGCTCATGGCGCCAGCGCACTGCGGGGGACCTCGGTCCCCCGATCCCCCTGATCGCGAAGCGCAGCTTCCCGAACCCTTCAGTTTTTCGAGAATTGGGCCGGGCGCATCGCCAGGCGCCGCGCCAGCCCCGCGCGGACCAGCGCCCATGAAAAAACCGGCCGAGGGGCGCGTCCCCGGCCGGCTTTCTAAAAGTGGGCGACGACCTCAGCGCACGTAGACGTGCACCTGCGGCGCCGCCACCTCGGCGCTGGTGGTGGCCGACAGCTGGATGTTGTCGGCCGGCACGCCCATCTCCGACAGGGACCGCATCACCTTCTCGGCGTGGCGGCGGGCCTGGTTGGCCGACAGGGCCTCGCGGCCGCGGATGGCGTTGGTGGGGCTGACCGAGACGACCTCCACCACCGCGCTGGGGCGGGCGGCGAACTGGCCGGACAGCGCGTTGTAGAGCGCGCTCTCGTAGTTCACGTTGGGATCGTCGAAGCGGATGATGGCGGCCGGCTGGCCGCCCACGCGCGCCGACGGCAGGCCGGCCGGACCCGGGTTCGCCAGGACCCCCTGATTGCCCGCCAGCACCAGGTTCCGGTAGCCCAGGGACTGGCCGTAGGTCTGGCCGGTCTTGATGGCGACGGCAAGCGTGTTGAGGTTGTTGCGCTCGTTCGTAACATAGGTCTGCTGGCGCGCCACGTCCTCGGAAATCTCGCCCAGCAGGCGGTCGATCAGGACCACGGTCTGCGCCGTCTCGTCCTCCAGCGTGCGCAGCTGGGCGTGGTCCGCCTCCACGGCGCCCGACAGATTGTAGGCGGCGCGAATGCTTTCCAGCAGATAGGCGGCCATGGCGCTGTCGGACGCCACCTGCGTCGACAGCTGGTTCATGTAGCCGATGTCGTTGTTGACCTCGTCGAGCTGCTGCTGCGCCTGGTTCCAGCGCTGCACCAGGATCGGGTTACCGGGCGTGGTGCCGACCTGCAGGCGCGAGTTTATGGCGGCAACGTTCTCGTGGTACGCGGCGCTGTCCTGCAGAACCTCCTGGCGGATCTGCTGAAGCTCCTGATTGCGATTGCGCAGGGTGCCCTGCAACTGCCGCAACTCGTTGCGGAACGTCTGCACCTTCTGGCCCACGTAGGTGCCGGTGGGCTCGCCCGGCGTCACGCCGTTGGGTTCGAATGACGAGTCATTCAGCGCGAGCGGCCCCGAGACGGTGGGGTCCGGATTGCGCTCCGCGTTCGATGCTCCGATGGAAACGGTTTCACCGCTCCCCTCCGCAGGAAACAGGGCATCGCTCGCGAAGGAGCATCCGGCGAGAGCAAATGTCGCGCCCACCAAGATCAGTCCACTCTTCGACAGCGCCATCGAGTTGTACCTTTTTATGGTTCGGACCCCGGCCGGGGAGTTCTTGTAACGATTTGTTCCAGCCCGGAAAAACGCGCGCATTCCCCCGAAAGGCTTATTCGCCGCGAGTGTACTGAATGGAATCACGTGGAACAAGCCGCATTTGTGCGCGCGTTTCCGCCGATGCACCCGCGTGACTCGGCACCAGGGAACCACAGCGGCAAATCGGAAGACGGCGAAACCGCCCGCCGGCAAAAAAAACGTCACGCCGGAGATTTTTCCCTTGCACCGCCAGCGGCTGCGCGATAGATACACGGCCCTCGGCACGACGCACCGCACACACGGCGCCGCCGCCGAACACAAAGCGCCCGTAGCTCAACTGGATAGAGCACCTGACTACGGATCAGGAGGTTGGGGGTTCGAATCCTCCCGGGCGCGCCACTCCAAGGGCCTGGAAGCCATGAGCTTCCGGGCTCTTTGCGTTTGGGGGCGGTGCGTTTGTTCCGTCAGGATTGGGCGCCGGCCTCGCTCTCGGCCTCGGTCTCGGCTTCAGCCTGCCGTTCGGCCTCGGCTTCGCGTTCGGCCTCGGCGTGTTCGGCGGCCCAGGCGCCCGCCGCTTCCACCGCCACGGGGGAGGCAGTCGGCAGCACGCTCAGGTAGCTTTCGGTCTCCACTTCCGGGCCGATCGAGCGTTGCGTCATGCGGTAGAGCGCATACAGCGCGATGGCGCCGAAGGTCGCGCCAAGCACCAGCCAGAACGCGAACGGGCCGAACCCCTGCATGGCCCAGCCGGTGACCAGCGGGCCCGCTATGGCGCCAAGCCCGAACGTGAAGACAAGCCCGCCGGATGCGGCCGGCATGTCGTCGGCGGACAGGAAATCGTTGGTATAGGCCAGGAACAGAGCGTAGAGCGGGGTCGTCACCCCGCCGGCGAAGAAGGCGGCGGCCATCAGCGGCCACAGGCTGCTCCCGGTCAGCCACCCCACCGCGCAGGAGGCCGCGCCGAGCGCCGCCGCCCCGAAGATCAGCCTGCGCCGGTCGATCTGGTCCGACAGCCAGCCGATGGGGTATTGCAGCACCAGCGCCCCGGCGAACAGCATCGCGACGAACAGCGCGATCTGTGGGGTGGTCAGCCCGATCTGGGTGCCGAAAACCGCGCCCATGCCCGATTGCGTCGCATAGACGCTGCCCAACAGGAAGATTCCGACCGTGCCAAGCGGCGACCCCGAAAAGAGGTCGCGCAACGGCATCGGACGCGCCACTTCGATCGCCGGAGCGGGCGAGACGGACAGCAGGATCGGTGCGAACGAGACCGACACGAGGATCGAGGCCCCGATGAAGAGCACGGCGGTGCCGGCATCTCCGAGCGTCAGCAACCCCTGCGCGCCGATGATGCCCAGCGTCTGCGCGATCATGTAGGCCGACAGCACCTTGCCGCGGGTTTCGTTGGTGGCGGCGTCGTTGAGCCAGCTCTCGGCGGTGACGTAGACGCCCGACATGCAGAAGCCCACAAGCACCCGCAGCAGCGTCCAGGCCCACGGCTCGGTCAGCAGCGGAAAGGCGATCAACCCCGCCGACATGAAGCTGCCCAGCGCGGCGAAGACGCGCACATGGCCGACCCGGCGAATCAACACAGGGGTGAGGCGCGCGCCCGACAGGAACCCCATGAAATACCCCGACGTCACGACCGCCAGCTCTGACGCCGAAAAGCCCTCGATTCCACCCCGAACGCCGATGAGGGTGAAGTGCATGCCGTTGCCCAGCATGATGAGAACAATGCCGAGCAGCAGGGCCCAGACTCCCGACAACACCTGGATCATCAATCGTCCTTTCGCGCCTCAGGCTTTTCGACGTCGCGGAACCACATGCATGGCCGCTTTCGACATGAGGTCGAGCCGCCGGTTCAGACAGGGGGCCGATCCAATAAACCACCGCGAGCGGGGCGGGGCAGGCGACGGAGAGGCGACGCGCTTCAGGCCGCCGCACGCCCGGCGGCCGCACCCCAGCGGAAAGGGCCTGTCCCCGGGCTGTGGGGGCAGGCCCTTTGCCTCCATGATCGCCGGGGCCGGATTACTCGGCCAACGCGGTGGCCACCGGGCGCTGCGGGTCCAGGGTCCAGGCGTGCATGGAGCCGTCGTACAACTGGGTCGGCACGCCCAGCACCTCGTTCAGCACGAACCACGCCGACGCGCTGGTGCGGCCGCTGTTGCAGTAGCTGATCGCCGCCCCCGACAGGTCGACATCCAGGTCGGTGGCGATGCGGCGCAGGGTCTCGGGCTCGTGCACCACCATGCGCACCGGCTCGGCCGCGCCGCCGTCCGTGCCGGCCTTGCCGCCCACCGCCTGTGTCAGGAAGGGGAACGGCAGAAGATCGGCGCCAGGGATGTGGCCCTTCTTGAACACGTACGGCGGCGCCGCCAAGCCGATGTACAGCGCCAGCGGACGGGCGTCGACAAGCTGCGGCCCGCCCTGCATGGCCGCCTCGACCTCATCCATCGTCGCCAGAAGGTCGTCGCGCGCCGCGGCGGCGGTAAAGGTGCCGGGCTGCGGGTCGGCCGGCGCGTCCTGCGTCAGGGTCCGGCCGGAGGCCGCCCAGGCAGCCGTGCCGCCGTCCAGGATCGCCACGTCGTCGTGACCGTAGAGCTTTGCCTGCCAGTACAGGTAGGCCGCCGCCGTCAGCCCGATCGCGCTGTCGCCCGGCCAGGTGACCACCACCGTTTCGCCGTCGTCGACGCCGTGACCGCGCATAAGGTCCTGGAAGCCCTCGGCGGTCAGGGACAGGCGGGTGACCTCCTGCCCGTCGATGGTCCGGCTGCCGCGCAGGTCCTTGAAGCTGACGGGCAGCGCGCCGGCGATGCGCCCGGGCGCCTTCTCGAAGGCCTCGGGGTCCTCGCGCACGTCCAGCACCACCACCGATCCCGCGGGTTGCTCGGCCAGCCAGGCCGGCGCGACCAGGGGGCCGGGGACCTCCGCCTCGGCCGGGGGCGCGGCAAGGATGGCAATCGCGGCGAACGAGGCCGCCGCCAGTATACGTCGCGTCATCATGCGTCTCCCTTGCGTGGTGTTCGGGCCTGCCCCCGGTCCGGCCCGCCCTACTGTGGCGTGAAAACCGGCAGCACTGCAATACAGCGTGCCGGCGAGCGCTCGACGACAGATTGTCTAAGTGGTCGAACAAGCTACGTGCATCCCTCAAACCGGGGATACCGCTTCTGCCGCGCGGCGCCTAAGCTGGGCGGGTCGCCTTGAGGGGCGACCGTCGCGGGCCGGGTCGCACGACGCCCCATGCCCACCCGAGTGTTCCGGCCCGCGACGGACGTATTTCCGATATCTCGCATATGGGACTGGACGCCGGCGACGGCCATCCGCTAAAGGTTCATGCGTCAAACGTCGACGCCGACTGCGCGGAAGGCCGGGGCATGCTGACCCTCGACCAGCTTCAGATCCTGGACCACTGTACATCCATCGTTGACGTTCGACGGGTCACCGCGCAACTTGCGGCTGAGATCGGCTTCACCTTCCCCACATATGCCATGTGCCTGGGCCCCGGCCTGCGGGTCCAGGAAAGCACGCTGGTGGTGAACTTTCCCGACGGATGGGCCAACCACTACCTCAGCCACGGCTACGACCGCATCGACCCGGTGGTCGGCATGGCCAAGCGCGGCGGCGCCCCCTTCGCCATTTCCGAGTTGCCGGCCGACATCCTGGGCGACGACCAGCGCCGCCTGCTGAACGAGGCGCGGGAATTCGCCATGCACGACGGCATCGTCGTTCCCATCCGCATGGCGGGCGGAGTGGCGGTTCTGTCCTGCGTGGCAGACGGCGGCGCCCGCCAGCGGCGGGAGGTCATCGAGCACCAGCGGGCCGCGGTGGCGCTTCTGGCGCTGGCGGTGCACAACACCTGCCGCCGGCTGTTCGCGGAATCGGGCGACCCGGGCCCGCTGACCCCACGCGAGCGCGATTGCGTCCACTGGCTGGCGCGCGGCAAGGAAACCGGGATGATCGGCGAAATCCTGGGGATCAGCGGTTACACCGTCGCCCAGCACCTGAAATCGGCCATGCGCAAGCTGGGCTGCGCCAACCGGATCGAGTTGGCGGTGCGCGCCGTGCACCTGGGCATAGTCTTCGTCGACTGACACCGGCGCAGCACCCGGCCGCCACCGCGATCAATCCCACTGATGAATGTCCATCCGCAGGACGCCGTAATCGGTGCTGCCGTGCACCAGCCGGCCCGGAGCGGCGCCGGCCGCACCCTGGGCAACCGCGAGCGGCAGGAAGTGCTCGGGCGTCGGGTGGTTGCGCGCCGCCTCGGGCGCCGACAGCCAGTCGTCCACGGGCTGCCCGGCGGCGACCCGTTCGGCGGTCCAATCGGCGAAGGCATCCACCCAGTCCGGGGTCGGCGCCTCGCGATTGCGGAAGTCGACGGCACGCAGGTTGTGCGTGACGGCACCCGATCCCATGATCAGCACGCCCTCGTCCCGCAGGGGGGCCAGCGCGCCGCCGAGCCGGCGGTGCCAGGCCGCATCCCGCGCCGGACAGACGGAGACTTGAAAGCCCGGAACGTCGGCTTCCGGCCACATCAGCGCCGCCGGCACCCAGGCCCCATGGTCGCGCCCGCGCTCGCGGGGCGGCTCGGGCGTCAGTCCGGCGGCGGCCATCATGGCGAAGACGCGCCCGGCCACGTCCGGCGCGCCGGGGGCGTCATAGCGCACCCGCGACAGGGCCGGCGGAAAGCCGGAGAAGTCGTGAATGGTCGCCGGCCAGTCCGACACGTCCACCGCCGGCCCCGCGGTTTCCCAGTGGGCGGAAACGATGAGCACCGCCCGCGGCCGCGCCAGGGTCCGGCCCAGAGCGCGCAGGGCCAGGTGGGCCGGCGTCTCGTCAATGTAGACGTTGGGCGCGCCGTGGCTGACGAACAGGACGGGGGGCGTCATGGAACCGGAGCCTCCGCGGCGGATGTGGTCGGATCGGGCCGAATATAGCTGCTTGTACCGGCGTCGTCGCCCGCCGTCTGGGCAACAGGCTGTTTCCGCCCGTGCGTCAGGCGCCGTCGTCCAGTTCCAGCATGCGCATGTGGGCCGCGCGCAGACGTTCGCCCATCACGCCCGCAAACCGGGTCACCAGCCGGTAGCCCAGCAGCGGGTCGGCCTCGAAGGCGGCCCGCAGGCAGGCGCCGTCCAGGGCGATCACCCGCGTCGGCCCCACCGCGCGGGCATCGAAGGCCCAGCGGTAGGGAGGCGTCAGCCATGACCAGCCCAGGATTTCGCCCTCGTGCAGGGTCTGCAGCACTGCCGGCCCGGCGTTGCCGGGCCGCTTGCTCTCCACCCGCACGGTGCCCTGACGGATGACGAAAAACCCGTCGGCGTCGCCGCCGGCGTGGAAGATCTGGGTGCCGGCGTCGAACCGCTCTTCCCGCGCGCAGGCGGCGACCCGGTCCAGCGTCGGCCCCGGCAGGTCGTGAAAGAAGGGGTGATGCACCAGCGCCTCGGCCAGGGCCGTGGCGGATGGCGCAGCGGGGGATGTGATGTCGCTCGTGCTCATGGGTCGTCGTCCCCTCTGGGCCGCGGCGGCTCCTCCCCAGGCCGGGCGGCGACGGCGCGTGCCGGCGGGCTTGCCGCCCTGTCTCCGGCACAGCCCGAGGGTACCACGGAGAAGCCATTAGCCCCATGTGCTTGTGCAAGCCCGCGCCTTCAGGCATACCCACGCGCAGGTTTCCTCCCCATATGGCGGAGCGCCGCCCTTCCCGTCCGGCCCCCGGGCCGCGCGGAGCACTCGTTTTCGCCCTTTCAGAGCTTCGGACCCGTCCTGTTCATGCGCGTCGACGCCTTCGACTTCGATCTCCCCCGCGACCGTATCGCCGACCGCCCGGCCTCGCCCCGCGACTCCGCCCGCTGCCTGCGCGTGACGTGCGACGGGCTGACGGACGTCATCATGCGCGACCTGCCCGACATGCTGGAGCCCGGCGACGTGATGGTGTTCAACGACACCCGCGTCATCCCCGCGCGGCTGGCGGGCAAGCGCGGCGAGGCGAAGGTGGAGGTGACGCTTCACATGCGCCTGAACGACGACACCTGGCGAGCCTTCGCCAAGGGCGCCAAGAAGCTGAAACCGGGCCAGACCATCGACTTCGCCGACGACTTCTCCGCGCTGGTGGAGGAGAAGGACGGCGGCGACGTGCGGCTGAAGTTCAACCGCGGCGGTCAGGCGCTGATGGACGCACTGAAGGACCACGGCCACATCCCCCTGCCGCCCTACATGGGCCGCGAGGATGACGAGAGCGACCGCACCGACTACCAGACCGTTTATTCCGCGCCGGAGAAGGAGGGCGCGGTCGCAGCTCCGACCGCCGGGCTGCATTTCACGCCAGAACTGCTGGAGCGGCTGGATAAGCGCGGGGTGACGCGGGTGTTCGTGACCCTGCACGTTGGCGCCGGCACCTTCCTGCCCGTCACCGCCGACGACACCGCCGACCACAAGATGCACAGCGAGATCGGCGAGATCACGCCGCAGGCCGCCGAGGCCATCGAGGCCGCGCGGGCCGGGGGCGGGCGCGTCGTCGCCGTCGGCACCACGGCCCTGCGGCTGCTGGAAAGTGCTGCGGATGCGGAGACCGGCGCGGTGAAGCCCTTCAGCGGGCCGACGGACATCTTCATCACGCCGGGCTGGCGGTTCCGCGCGGTGGACAAGCTGATGACCAACTTCCACCTGCCGAAATCGACCCTCTTCATGCTGGTCAGCGCCTTTTCCGGGCTCAATCGCATGAAGGCGGCCTATGGCCACGCCATCGAGGCCGGCTATCGCTTTTATTCCTATGGGGACGGCAGCCTGCTGGACCGCTGCGACACCGACCTTCCCGTTTCCGAGTAAGCCAGAGACACCATGACCCACGCCTTCCGCTACGAGCGCCTCGCCACCAACGGCCCCGCCCGCCTGGGGCGCGTGCATACCGCCCACGGCATCGTCGACACCCCGGCCTTCATGCCGGTGGGCACGGCGGCGACCGTCAAGGCCCAGCGGCCCGAGGAGGTGCGGGCGACCGGCGCGCAGATCATCCTGGGCAACACCTATCACCTGATGCTGCGCCCGACGGCGGAGCGCGTGGCGAAGCTGGGGGGCCTGCGCAACTTCATGAACTGGCGCGGACCGATCCTGACCGATTCGGGCGGCTTCCAGGTCATGAGCCTGGCCAAGCTGCGCAAGATGACGGAAGAGGGCGTGACCTTCCAGAGCCACATCGACGGCACCAAGCACCACCTGACGCCCGAACGCTCCATCGAGATCCAGCACCTGCTGGACGCCACCATCACCATGGCGTTCGACGAATGCACCCCCTACCCCGCCAGCCACGAGCAGGCGGCGGAGTCCATGCGCCTGTCCATGCGCTGGGCGGAGCGCTCGCGCAAGGCCTTCGTCGCGCGCCCCGGCTACGGCCAGTTCGGCATCGTGCAGGGCTCGGTGTACGAGGACCTGCGGCGGGAAAGCGTCGAGGCGCTGGCCGGCATGGACTTCGAAGGCTACGCCGTCGGCGGCCTGGCGGTGGGCGAGGGGCAGGAGCTGATGTTCCAGACGCTCGATTACACCTGCCCCATGATGCCCGAGGACAAGCCGCGCTACCTGATGGGCGTCGGCAAGCCCGCCGATATCGTGGGCGCCGTGGCGCGCGGCATCGACATGTTCGACTGCGTGCTGCCGACGCGGTCCGGGCGCACGGCGCAGGCCTTCACCCGGCGCGGCACGGTGAACCTGCGCAACGCCCGCCATGCCGAGGACCCGCGCCCGCTGGACGCCGACTGCGCCTGCGCGGCCTGCCGCCAGTATTCCCGCGCCTATCTGCACCACCTGATCCGCTGCGACGAGATCCTGGGCCTCATGCTGCTGACCGGCCACAACCTGCAATACTACCAGGACCTGATGCGGGGTCTGCGCGGTGCCATCGGCGACGGCCGCTTAAGCGACTTCATCGCCCGCTTCGAGGAAGACCAGGCGCGCGGCGACGTCTCCCCGCTGGAAGACTAGGGCCGCGAGCCCCACCTGAGTCGTGGACGACAACGGACCCGCTTCATGGATGCCCGGCAGGCCATCACCGACAAGGCCCACGAGTTGGGCTTCGACGCGGTGCGCTTCACGCGCGCCAGCCTGCCCGCGCGCGTCCGCGACCACCTGAACCGCTACGTCGCCGAAGGCCGCCACGCCGACATGGGATGGATGGCCGACACCGCCGAGCGGCGCGGCGATCCGCAAAGCCTCTGGCCCGAGGCGGTGACGGCCGTCAGCCTTGGGGTCAACTACGGCCCGGGCCATGATCCGCGCGTGTTGCAGGACCATCCCGACCGCGGGCATATCTCGGTCTACGCCCGCAACCGCGACTATCACGACTGGATCAAGGGCCGCATGAAGACGCTGGGCCAGTGGATGGCCTCGCGGTTCGGCGGCGACCTGAAGGTGTTCGTCGACACCGCGCCCGTCATGGAAAAACCGCTGGCCGAACAGGCGGGGCTCGGCTGGCAGGGCAAGCACACCAACCTGGTCTCGCGCGACTTCGGCTCGTGGCTGTTCCTGGGCGAGATTCTGACCACGCTGGAAGTCGAGCCCGACGCTGCGGAAAGCGACCACTGCGGCAGTTGCACCCGCTGCATCACCGCCTGCCCCACCGGCGCCATCACGGCGGCCGGCGAAATCGACGCGCGGTTGTGCATCAGCTACCTGTCCATCGAGAACAAGGGGCCGATCCCGCGCCACCTGCGCCCCCTGATGGGCAATCGCATCTACGGCTGCGACGACTGCCTGGCCGTATGCCCCTGGAATCGCTTCTCTCTCCCGACACGCCACGATGCCTTCAAGCCGCGAGCCGAACTGGCCGCGCCTCGCCTGGGCGACCTGGCGGAACTGGATGATGCGGCCTTCCGCGCCCTGTTTAGTGCTTCGCCGGTAAAGCGCATTGGCCGCGACCGATTTATGCGAAATGTGTTCATCGCGATCGGCAACAGTCACAGTCAAAAACTGATTCCGCGTGTCAGGAAGGCGGCAACCGACGATCCTTCACCTCTAGTACGCGGCGCGGCCGTGTGGGCTCTCTCTAGACTTGAAGGGCCGGAAGGATATATTTCTATCTACAGGGATCATCGCGATCGGGAAAATGATCCGGTCGTGCGGGAGGAATGGGATGCTGGCTATCCCTCAGCACGGGCCCTCGAACCGCCGGCCCATGGCATTCTGAGGACGGCACATCATTCGCAGGAGACCGAGGGGAGAGGCTGAAGCATGCCCGACGACAAGGTGCCCGAAACCACGGACGAGGCCCCCGAGGCCGCGGAGGCGCAGACCTCCCGGCGGGGCCGGCGCCGCAAGGTGACGGTGGTCGGCATCGCGGCCTCGGCCGGCGGGCTGGAGGCGCTGGGTCATCTGGTGACCCACCTGCCGGCAGACAGCACCATGGCCTATGTGGTGGTCCAGCACATGGCGCCGCAGCACCCCAGCATGCTCGCCCAGCTTCTGGCGCGGCAGACCGACCTGAAGGTGGTGGAGATCACCGACGGGATGCGGGTCGAGCCCAACGTCATTCACATCACCCCGCCCAACACCGACCTGGACATCGAGGACGGCACGCTGGCCCTGCGCGAGCCCCACGCCGCCATCGGCCCCAAGCCGTCGGCCGACTATTTCTTCGCCAGCCTGGCCGAAGACCAGGGCGAGAACGCCATCGGCATCATCCTGTCGGGCACCGGCTCGGACGGGGCGCACGGCGTGCGCGCGGTCAAGGCCGCCGGCGGCATCACCATGGCCCAGGACGAGGAAAGCGCCCGCTATGCCGGCATGCCCCGCGCGGCGGTGGAGACGGGCTGCGTCGACTTCATCATGACGCCCGACCGCATGGGCGACGAACTGGTGGAGCTTCTGGTCAACCCCAAGCGCGCCCAGCTGGTGGCCGAGGACGAAAACTCCGACGCCGTCCAGAAGCTGCTGCTGATGGTCAAGAACCGCCTCGGCGTGGACTTCACCGGCTACAAGAAGACCACCATCCTGCGCCGCATCAAGCGCCGCATGGCCGCCTGCCGGTCCGAGACGCTGGACGACTACGTAGCCTACATCAACGAGGTGCCCCAGGAACTGGAGGCGCTGCGCAACGACATCCTGATCTCGGTCACCAGCTTCTTCCGCGACCAGGAGGCCTATGACGCGCTGTCCAAGGTGATCCCCGACCTCGTGCGCGACAAGAAGCCCGGCGACACCATCCGCGTCTGGGTGCCCGCCTGCGCCAGCGGCGAGGAAGCCTATTCGCTCGCGATCCTGCTGGCCGAGGAACTGGGCGACCAGCTTGCCAACTACCAGGTGCAGATCTTCGCCACCGATGTGGACGCCGACGCCCTGGCGCGGGCCCGCAAGGCGCTCTATCCCGACGCCGCGCTCAAGACCATGAGCCGCGAGATGCTGTCGCGCTACTTCCTGGCGCGCGGCGGGTATTACCAGGTGGTCAAGTCCGTGCGCGACATGATCGTCTTCGCCAAGCACGACCTGATCCAGGACCCGCCGTTCCTGCGCATCGACCTGATCAGCTGCCGCAACCTGCTGATCTACTTCAATGCGGCCCTTCAGCAGAAGGTCATCAACATCTTCCACTATGCCCTGAACCCGGGGAAGTACCTGCTGCTGGGGAAGTCCGAGACCGTGGGATCGGCGACCAGCCGGTTCCACACGGTCAACAAGAAGTGGAAGCTGTTCCGCCGCCTGGGCGAAGGCCGCACGCAGCCGCGCGAGCAGGTGACCAGCTTCCAGCCGCGCAGCACCGGAACCGAGATGGGCGGACCCTCGCGTCAGCGGCGCGAAAAGGACATGACCCTCAACGACATCGCCATGGCGGCACTGATCTCCACCTACGCCCCGCCGACGGCGCTGGTGGACCGCGACGGCCGCATCCTGCACGTTCACGGCGACATGCAGGGGTTCCTGCAGCTCGGCCAGGGGGCGCCGGACCTGAACCTCTTCTCCATGGTCCGCAAGGAGTTGCGGGCCGACGCGCGCTCGCTGTTCTCCCGCGCGCAGCAGAAGCGCACCGAAGTGTCGGGCCCGACCTCCAGCTTCATGCGCGACGGCGAGGAGAACCACGTCCGCCTCTCGGTGCGGCCGCTGGCCCTGTCCATGGACGAGCTTTACATGATCTCGTTCGAGCCGGTGCAGCCCGCCGTGACCGTCGCGGCGGGCGACAGATCCGACACGGGCGACGGCGACCCGCGCATGCAGGAGCTGGAGCAGGAACTGGTCGCCACGCGCGAGAACCTGCAAACGGTGGTGGAGGAGCTGGAGACGGCCAACGAGGAACTCCAGTCCCTGAACGAAGAGCTTCAGGCGTCGAACGAGGAACTGCAAAGCTCCAACGAGGAACTTGAAACCTCCAACGAGGAACTGCAGTCCACCAACGAGGAACTGACGACGGTCAACGAGGAGCTTCAGATCAAGTCCGCCGAACTGGCTTCGGCAAACGCCGACCTTGAGAATATCCTGCGCTCCATCGGCTTCCCTCTGGTCGCCATCGACCGGAGCCTGCGGGTGACCCGTTTCAACCAGCCCGCCAAGTGGATTTTCGAGCTGCACCCGACGGACATCGGGCAGACCATCACCTCGGTGACATGCAAGGTGGACCTGCCGGGCCTGCGCGACATGCTCGCCGGTGTGGTGG
This sequence comes from Caenispirillum salinarum, assembly GCF_044803115.1. Taxonomy (GTDB): domain Bacteria; phylum Pseudomonadota; class Alphaproteobacteria; order Rhodospirillales; family Rhodospirillaceae; genus Caenispirillum; species Caenispirillum salinarum_A. Next base: position 4,938,892 of record NZ_CP085224.1, read on the forward strand.
AGAAGGGCGAGACGCGCCACGACACGGTGCGGGCGGGCGACGTGACCTACCAGGCGCAGTTCCGCCCCTTCCACGACGACATGGGCTCGCCCACGGGCGCCGTCCTCACCTTCGTGGAAGGCACCGCGGCCAAACAGCCGACGGATGCCTCGTGACGCTACGGCTGCTTGCTGCCCTCGCGGTGCTGACGGCCGGGGCGCCCGCCGCCCTGGCCGCTGAACCATTCCGCGACTGCCCCGACTGTCCGCAGATGATCCCGCTGCCCGGCGGCACCGTCTCCGTCGGCGATGTCCGCGTGCGCAATGCCGCACCGCCGCCGGACGGCGCCCTCCGTCACGTCGCCCCCTTCGCCATCGCACGCACCGAAACCACCTTCGACCAATGGCAGGCCTGCGTCGATGCCGGGGCCTGCGAAGGCGGCCAGGACGACCACGGCTGGGGGCGCGGCGACCGGCCGGTCATCAACGTGACGGCGGACGACGCCCGCGCCTACGCCGCCTGGCTTTCGCGGCGCACCGGCCACGCCTACCGCCTGCCGACGGAAGCGGAATGGGAATACGCCGCCCGCGCCGGATCGCGCACGCTCTACCCCTGGGGCGACGCCGTGCAGGACGGCCGCGCCAACTGCCGCGACTGCGACGGGCCGGTGGTGGAGCACGGCGGCACCACGCCCGTCGCCAGCTATCCGCCCAACGCCTTCGGCTTGCACGACATGAACGGCAACCTGTGGGAACTCACAGCCGATTGCTGGACGCCCGGCGCCATGCCGGCCACGCCCCCCGCGCCCGGCGGCACTGAGGAATGCAAGGCGCATGTGATGCGCGGCGGGGCCTGGTATTATCATCCCAGGGTGGCGGCGTCGGCCTCGCGCGGGCGCAACGCCGCCGGCGTGTGGTCCTATGTGGTGGGCTTCCGGGTGGCGCGCGACCTTGAGAACGGCGCCGGAGACGCGGCCCGATGAGTTGGCTCCTGCGCAAGCTCGACAGCCTGGGCGGCGCGGTGGTGGCCGGTGCGCTGGCCGGCGCCGCGTCGCAGGGGCAGGCGTTCACCAACGCCTATCTCCAGCGCCTCGGCGGGCGGCTGGACGAGGCTCAGGCGATGCTGGCGCGCGCGCGGGCCGGCGACCTTCTGCCCGCGGCCGCGCCGGCGGTGCGGGCCGACCTGGTGGCCGACCTGGAGGGGCGGGTGGCGACCCTGACGGCGCGAATCGAGTCGCTGACCGCCGTCGATCCGCTGTGGCGGCCATTCCGGCTGGCCACCGAATTCGACCCGGCCGTCGCGGCCGCGACGCTGGAGGCCTTCGTCCCGGCCCTGCCGCTGACGGTCGCGACCGGCGTGCATGTGGCCGTCGGGCTGCTGCTCGGGCTGCTGGTGTGGGAGGGCTGCAAGTCGCCCGCCATTCCCGTCCGCCTGTGGCGCCGCCGGCGGCTGCGCCGGCGCAAGGCGGCGGCTCGCCAGGCCCAGGCGGCGCGGCGGCGGACGCCGGTCCGGCGGGAGCCGACGCTGGCCGCCGGAGAGGCGCCGCCGGCGCCCGCGGACACGAGCCGCGGGCGCCGCTGACGACTTTCGCGCGACGGCGACGGCGTCCCGACTGTTGCGGGGCAGCACGCCTTTGCCTATATACGTCGCGTTCCGCCCCCGCGTAATCGAGGGCGGGACGCTTATGTTGGACCCAATGGGGGCTTCGCCGGCGCCAAGGAACGAGGGCCGCGAAGACCTGCCGCAGAAAGAGGTGACACAATGAGCAAGGTGATCGGCATCGACCTCGGCACCACGAACTCGTGCATTGCCGTGATGGAGGGCAAGGACCCCCGCGTGATCGAGAACGCGGAAGGCGCCCGCACCACCCCGTCGATGGTTGCCTTTACCGAATCGGGTGAGCGTCTGGTCGGCCAGCCCGCCAAGCGCCAGGCCGTGACGAACCCGGAAAACACGCTGTTCGCCATCAAGCGCCTGATCGGCCGTCGCTACAGCGACCCGACCGCGCAGAAGGACAAGGACCTCGTCCCCTACAAGATCGTCGAGGGCGACAACGGCGATGCGTGGGTCGAGGCCCAGGGCGAGAAGTACGCCCCCAGCCAGGTGTCGGCCTTCATCCTGCAGAAGATGAAGGAAACCGCCGAGTCCTTTACCGGCGAGACCATCACGCAGGCCGTGATTACCGTTCCGGCCTACTTCAACGATTCCCAGCGCCAGGCCACCAAGGACGCCGGCAAGATCGCCGGCCTGGAAGTGCTGCGCATCATCAACGAGCCGACGGCCGCCGCACTCGCCTATGGCCTGGACAAGAAGCAGTCGGGCACCATCGCGGTCTACGACCTGGGCGGCGGCACCTTCGATGTGTCGATCCTGGAGATCGGTGACGGCGTCTTCGAGGTGAAGGCCACCAACGGCGACACCTTCCTGGGCGGCGAGGATTTCGACCAGAAGATCATCGACTACCTGGCCGACGAGTTCAAAAAGGAGCAGGGCATCGACCTGCGCGGCGACCGCCTGGCCCTGCAGCGCCTGAAGGAAGCCGCCGAGAAGGCCAAGATCGAGCTGTCCAGCACCATGCAGACCGAGGTGAACCTGCCGTTCATCACGGCCGACCAGTCGGGTCCGAAGCACCTGAACATCAAGCTGACCCGCGCCAAGCTGGAAGCCCTGGTCGAGGACCTCATCAAGCGCACCGTCGGCCCCTGCGAAAAGGCGCTCAAGGACGCCGGCATGAAGGCCAGCGAGATCGACGAGGTGATCCTGGTCGGCGGCATGACCCGCATGCCCAAGGTCAAGGAGACGGTGAAGACCTTCTTCGGCCGCGACCCCCACACGGGCGTCAACCCCGATGAAGTGGTCGCCATGGGTGCCGCCATCCAGGGCGGCGTGCTGAAGGGCGACGTCAAGGACGTGCTGCTGCTGGACGTCACCCCGCTCTCCCTCGGCATCGAGACGCTGGGCGGCGTGTTCACGCGCCTGATCGACCGCAACACCACGATCCCGACCCGCAAGTCGCAGACGTTCTCCACCGCCGAGGACGGCCAGACGGCGGTGACCATCCGCGTCTTCCAGGGCGAGCGCGAGATGGCGGCCGACAACAAGCTGCTGGGCCAGTTCGACCTGGTGGGCATTCCGGCCGCCCCGCGCGGCGTGCCGCAGATCGAGGTCACCTTCGACATCGACGCCAACGGCATCGTCAACGTGTCGGCCAAGGACAAGGCCACCGGCAAGGAGCAGGCCATCCGCATCCAGGCGTCCGGCGGCCTGTCGGATGACGACATCGAGCGCATGGTCAAGGAAGGCGAGGCCAACGCCGAGGCCGACAAGAAGCGCCGCGAGGCGGTCGAGGCCCGCAACCAGGCCGACACCCTGATCCACCAGACCGAGAAGAACCTGTCGGAGTACGGCGACAAGATCTCGGCCTCCGACAAGGACGCGGTGGAGAAGGACATCCAGGCCCTGAAGGACGTCCTTGATTCCGGCGACGCCGAGCAGATCAAGGAAAAGACCAACGCCCTGATGCAGTCGTCCATGAAGCTGGGCGAGGCCGTCTACAAGGCCCAGCAGGGCGCCGAGGGCGAGGCCGGCGGTGCCGAGGGCGCCGAGGGCCAGGCCGGCGGCTCCTCCTCCTCCGACGAGACGGTGGTGGACGCCGACTTCGAGGAGGTCGACGACAAGAAGGACCAGAAGTAACCCTTCGCGTCACCACGGACGGGCCGACCTCCTCCCGAGGCGGCCCGTTCGTCCTTTCGCCTCAGACACAAATGATTGACGAACGGCGATGAGCAAGCGGGATTACTACGAGGTCCTGGGCGTCTCCAAGGGCGCCGGTGCCGACGAGCTGAAGAAGGCCTACCGCAAGCAGGCCATGAAGTATCACCCGGACCGCAATCCGGGCGATGCCGAGGCGGAAGCCCGCTTCAAGGAACTGAACGAGGCCTACGACGTCCTCAAGGACGACCAGAAGCGCGCCGCATACGACCGCTTCGGCCATGGCGCCTTCGAGGGCGGCATGGGCGGCGCGGGCGCCGGTGCGGGCGGATTCTCTGACTTCTCCTCGGCTTTCGGCGGCGGCTTCGCCGACATCTTCGACGAGATGTTCGGCGGGGGCATGCGCGGCGGCGGTCGCGGACGCGGCGGCCCGGCGCGCGGCCACGATCTGCGCTACAACATGGACATCACGCTGGAGGAAGCCTTCCACGGCAAGAAGGCGACCATCCAGGTGCCGACCGGCGTGCAGTGCGAGGCCTGCGACGGCTCGGGCGCCAAGAGCGGCTCGGGGGTCAGCAACTGCGGCACCTGCGGCGGCATCGGCCGCGTGCGGGCGCAGCAGGGGTTCTTCACCATCGAACGCACCTGCCCCACCTGCGGGGGCGAGGGCCAGGTGATCAAGGACCCTTGCGGCGAATGCGGCGGCACCGGGCGCCAGCACAAGGAAAAGACGCTGGAGGTCACGGTGCCCGCAGGCGTCGAGGACGGCACCCGCATCCGGCTCGCCGGCGAGGGCGAGGCGGGGATGCGGGGGGCGCCGCCCGGCGACCTGTACATCTTTCTGACCATCAAGCCGCACCGCATCTTCCAGCGCGACGGTGCGAACATCATGTGCCGCGTGCCCATTCCCATGACCACGGCGGCGCTTGGCGGCGCCATCGAAGTGCCGGCCATCGACGGCACCAAGGCGCGCGTGACCATCCCGGCCGGCACCCAGACCGGCCAGCAGTTCCGCCTGAAGGGCAAGGGCATGAGCGTCCTGCGCAGCCCGCTGCGCGGCGACATGTTCATCGAGGCCGCCGTCGAGACGCCGGTGAACCTGACCAAGCGCCAGAAGGAATTGCTGGAAGAGTTCGGCGAGGCCGGCGGCGAGAAGGACCAGAGCCCTGAAAGCTCCGGCTTCTTCAAGCGGGTCAAGGAGTTGTGGGACGACCTGACCGACTGAGGCTCAGGCACGTCCCGCCGGAAAACCGCCACCGGAACACGCCGGGCCGGCCGCCGTGCCGGCCCGGCGTTTTTCGTCACCCCTGCGCCACCGCCGCATCCTCGGGCGGGACGTCGGGCAGGTGGACGGTGAAGGTGGTGCCCACGCCCACCTCGGACTCCACGTCGATGGCGCCGCCGTGGCGCTCTGCCACGCGCTGGCAGATGGCCAGCCCGACGCCGGTGCCGGGATATTCGCGCTGGCTGTGCAGCCGCTGGAACAGCTGGAAGATGCGGTCGAAGAACCGCGCCTCGATGCCGATGCCGTTGTCGGCGACGGCGATGGCCCAGCCGGCCGTCTCCCGCCGCGCCGCCAGCACCACCCGCGGCGTGTGGCTGTCGGCCTCCGGTTGATAGCGCAGGGCGTTGGCCACCAGGTTCTGGAACAACTGCACCATCTGGGCGGCATCGGCGGTGACCGTCGGCAGCGGCGTCTCGCACACCACCTCGGCGCCGCATTCGTGGATGACGCGGGCCAGGTTGTTGCGGACCGTCGTCATCACGCCGTCCAGGTCCACCGGCTCGAACGGCGCGGCGCGGCTTTGCAGGCGCGAATAAGCCAGCAGATCGTCGACCACCGCCGACATGCGGTGCGCGCCGGTCTCCAGGTAGTCGAACAGTTCCGCCATGTCGCCGGTCAACTGACCGGCGGTCGTCAGCCGCCGGCGCAGCAGCTGGGCGTAGCTGGTCACCGTGCGGATGGGCTCGCGCAGATCGTGGGCGGCGATATAGGCATAGCGCTCCAGCTCGGCGTTGGAGCGCGTCAGTTCGTCGACGCTGTGGCGCAGTTCCTCCTGCGCGCGCACCGTGGGCGTCAGGTCGGTCAGCACCGAGATGACAGTGGGCGGGGCACCCGGTCCGACGGGCGGCTGGATGCTCCAGTCCACCCGCACGCGGATGACCGAGCCGTCCTTGCGCGTCATGTCCGCCTCGTACCCGCCGGCGCGGGGCCCGGCGGCGGGGTCGTAGCTGTCGATCACCTGCTGAAGCTCGGCGGCCTTATCGGGATCGGCCAGCAGGTCGAGCGCCCGCCGTCCCACCAGTTCGCCCGGCTCGTAGCCGAACAGGTCGGCGTGTGCCGGGTTCTCCAGCAGGATGACGCCGCGCATGTCGATTTCGCGGATGCCGTGGGGAATGTGGGCCAGAAGGGTCCGCAGCCGCGTCTCGCTGGCCTCGGCGCGCTGACGGGCCTGGATGATGTCTTCCACATCCTGGGTGACGGCGAAGATGTGCGGCTCGCCATTGGCCTCGAACAGGCTGCCGGACATGTGGCCGTGGAACACCTCGCCGGAGCGGCGCCGAAAGCGGCACAGCATGTTGCGCACCCGCCCCTCGCGCTGCAGCGCCTGGACGAAGCGGTCGCGCTCGGCGGCGTCGTACCAGATGTCGTGCTCGAAGGTCGTATGGCCCAGGACCTCGCCGACGGCCCAGCCCCACATCTCGGCGAAGCCCTGATTGGCCTCCAGGTACAGGCCGTCGCGCAGGCGGCTGATGGTGATGGCGCCCGAACTGGTGGCGAAGGCGAGCGACAGAAGCTCGGCGTTGGCAGCGCCCGGCAGGGACATCGGGAAGGCAACTCCAGCAGGTCACTGCGAAAAGCTTACGCCAGCCGCAACCGAACACAAGGGAGTAGAAGTACAGGGCGGCGCTACGCCAAAGGACGCATACGGCTGTGTGACTCGGTCACAGACCCCGCAACGGCATCGGCCCATGATCGCACCATCACCTGACACAACTGGGGCTGGAGGTTACCAACATGACCAAGAACATGGGCACCATCGACCGCGGCCTGCGCGCCGTTCTCGGCATCGTGCTGATCGCGCTGGCCGCCACCGGCACCGTCGGCTGGTGGGGCTACATCGGCGTCGTGCCGCTGCTGACCGCTTTCGTCGGCATCTGCCCGGCCTACCTGCCGTTCGGCATCAAGACCTGCAAGAGCGGCGGCGCCAGGCACGCCTGATCGCGCCGGTCCGCCGGAAAAGAAAAGGCCCGCGCCGGACGCTCCGGCGCGGGCCTTTCACTGTTCAGGCGACCGTTCTTACTCGGCGGTCATGGTGACGGGGAACGGGGTGTCCGCCGTGCGGTCGGGCAGCTGCGGCACCTCGACTTCCGGGAACTCGCCGGTGGTGGCTTCCAGGAAGGCCACGATGTCGTCGACCTGGCTGTCGGACAGTTCCGCGCCAAGCTGCGACACGCCCATGATCGCCACCGCCTGGCGCAGGTCCCAGACCTGGCCGGAGTGGAAGTAGGGCTCGGTCAGGGCCACGTTGCGCAGCGGCACGGCTCGGAACACGTACTCGTCCGTTGCCGTCTGGGTCACGGCGAAGCGGCCCTTGTCGTCCGGCGGCAGGACGTCGGCGCCCGGCTTCTCCACCACGCCGAACGGGTAGTAGTCCTGCCCGCCCAGGTTGACGCCGCCGTGGCACGAGGCGCAGCCGGTGTCGATGAAGGTCTTCAGGCCGCGCTTTTCCTGCTCGTTCAGCGCGTTGGGGTTGCCCTCCAGGTACTGGTCGAAGGGCGAGGCCGGCGTGATGAGCGTTGCCTCGAACGCCTCGATGGCGCGGGCCACGTTGTCGAAGGTCACCGGATCGCTCTCGTTGGCGAAGGCGCGCTTGAAGTGGTCCACGTACTCGGGCATGGACTTGAGCGTCTCGACCACCACATCGGGCTTGTTGTTCATCTCGACACCCGCCTGGATCGGGCCCTTGGCCTGCTCCTTCAGGTCGGCGGCGCGGCCGTCCCAGAACTGCGCGGCGTTCAGCACGGCGTTGTAGACGGTCGGCGAGTTGCGCGGACCCGCCTGCCAGCCGTGGCCGATGGAGGTCTCCAGGTTGTCGTCGCCGCCCATGGCCAGGTTGTGGCAGGTGTTGCACGACAGCACCTGGCTGGCCGACAGGCGCGGATCGTGGAACAGCATGCGGCCCAGGTCGATCTTCTCGCCGGTCACCGCGTTGTCCTGCACGGCGGGGATGGTGCGGGGAATGGGCTTGAACAGGCTGTTGGCCTGTTCCATCAGCGCCTTGTCGTCGATCTGCGCCTGCGCGCCGGTGGCGGCAACAGCAAGAAGCGGCAGCGCGGCGGCGGCGGCGAGCATGGACGTCTTGAACATTCGGGGCCCTCCTGTCTTATGGCCGAACGGCGCCCCTTCGCGCCGGCACGGCTGGGTCTCGCGAGGTCGGGCCGGGCGAAGCCGCCGACCCTCACGGCTGGCTTAAGGATAACCATACAAAATTCATGGATGTCCAGTACCCTGGAATTTTTCCAGTGAGAAACCAAACCAGAGGGGAGAACGCTTTCACAGCAGGTTCAGTTGTGCGCCGGGCCGCAGATGACAAGGGATCGGCGCGCCTATCGCCTGCGCCGCATCGGCCACGATGCTCCGGTGGCACATATCGGGGTTGCGTTCTATGCATAACAGGGCGATACCGCGATGCGCGCAATCTTCGGCAATGCGCGCGACAGCCGCAGCGCCGGTGGCCAAAGCCAGGCGTGCGGCCATGACCGCCCGATAGGCTTGCATGTCGCCGGCGTTGGCGGCCTCGCGCCCGGCCTTGGGATTGCCGAGCGCCTTGTCGTGGCAATAGGCGATGCCGCGGGCCGCCAGCGCCTCTTCCAGGCGGCGACGGCAGAACTCGGGCCGGCGGGACCACGGATGGTCGCGCACGTCGACCACCAGCGTCACGCCGGCACGCCCCAGCTCATCCCGGACCGCGTCCATGGAGGCGCCCTCGTAGCCGATGGTGAACAGTCCGGCCACGGCGCCCCCCTTGCTCGGCCTCACTCCCCCGCCGGCACGCCGGTGGTGGTGGAGTGTTCGAAGTGCAGGGCCTCGCCGGGGTGGACGTAGCCGAAAGCGGCATGGGCGGCCTGGGCGGCTTCCGCGAAGCCGGTGAGGATCAGCTTCAGCTTGTGCGGATAGCTGGCGATGTCGCCGACCGCGAAAATGCCCTTCTGGTTGGTCTCCGATGTGGTCTGGTCGATGGCGATGGTGTTCTTCGCACCCATCTCCAGCCCCCATTCCGCGATCGGCCCCAGGTTGGTGGACAGGCCGAAGAAGGGCAGCAGGGTGTCGGCCTCAAGCCGGCGTTCGTTGCCGTCCAGGTCGCGGACGATGACCGCCGACAGGGCGGTGCCGTCGCCCTCCAGCCGGTCGAGCTGATAGGGTGTGACCAGTTCCACCGTGCCGGCGCCGTCCAGCGCCTTCAGCTTGTCGAAGCTGTCGGGCGCGCAGCGGAACTTGGCCCGGCGGTGGACCACCTTCACGCTCGCCGCCACCTCGGACAGCGAGATCGCCCAGTCCACGGCGGAATCCCCACCACCGGCGATGACGATGTGCTTGTCGCGGAAGCTCTCGCGCTTGCCGACCATGTAAAAGACGGACGTGCCCTCGTACTGCTCCAGCCCTTCCATGGGCGGGCGGTTGGGGCCGAAGGCGCCGACGCCGGCGGCGATGATGACCACCGGGGCCTCGATGACGGTGCCCTTCGACGTGATCGCGCGCCACTTGCCCTCTGCATCCAGGCGCTCCAGCCCGACCACCTGCTGGCCCAGGTGGAAGACGGGCTTGAAGGGCTCGGCCTGCTCGTGCAGCAGCTCGATCAGCTTGCCGGCCTCCACGCGGGGGAAGCCGGGGACGTCGAAGATGGGCTTTTCCGGGTAGAGCGCGGTGCACTGCCCGCCGATCTCGTCGAGCACGTCCACCACATGGCATCCGATGCGGACCATGCCGCACTGGAACACGGTGAACAGGCCCACGGGCCCGGCGCCGATCACGATCGCATCGGTCTCGAAGGTCGTCTGCATGAGCGGGATGCCTGAAGCAATTCTGTAAGGGGTTCGGTCGGGGCCGACAATGGCCGCTGGCGCGGGGAATATCAAGCCCCGGCGGCGCGGAAACGGCCGTTGCACCCCTCCGTCGACGGGACTAAAACGGGGGACCATGACTGATGACGCCGGCCCCGCCCTGTCCCTGATCCTGCCCGACGAGGCCGCCACCGCGCGGCTGGCCGAGGCGCTGGCCGCCGCCGCGCACCCTGGCGACGTCATTGCCCTGCGCGGCGACCTGGGCGCCGGGAAGACGGCGCTGGCCCGCGCCTTCGTCCGCGCCCGGCTCCAGGACCCGACGGAAGAGGTGCCGTCGCCCACCTTCACCCTGGTGCAGACCTACGACGACCCGGAGACGGACGCCCTGGTCTGGCACTTCGACCTCTACCGCCTTGAGGCGCCCGACGACGCCCTGGAACTGGACCTGGAAGACGCCTTCTCGGACGGCATCTGCCTGATCGAATGGCCCGACCGCCTGGGCGGATACCTGCCGCGCGGACGCCTGGACCTGACGCTGACCATTTCCTCCGAGGCCGGCGGTCGCACCGCCGTGCTTTCCGGCCCGCCGCACCTGCTGGATGCCGCCAAGAATGCCTGACACGCTGCCCCCCGACCGCGCGCCCCTGGTGGCGGAGTTCCTGAACCGCCTGGGCCGGGGAGGCGCCGCCATCACGCTGTTGGCCGGCGATGCCTCCTTCCGCAAGTACTATCGCGTCGCCACGCCCGACCACGGGGTGGAGGTGCTGATGGACGCGCCGCCGCCGCAGGAGGATATCCGCCCCTTCGTCCGCATCGCGCGGTTCCTGGCGGGCCACGGCTTTTCCGCCCCGCGCATCCTGGGGGAGGACGACGGCGCCGGCCTGCTGCTGATCGAAGACCTGGGCGACGACACCTACACCCGGCTGCTGGCGAAGGGCGAGCCGCCGGAGGAAGACCTGTACGCGCTCGCCGTGGATGCGCTGGCGGCCCTGCACAAGGTCGCGCCGCCCGCCGACGTGCCGCGCTACGACCTGGACAAGCTGCTGACCGAAGCCGCGCTGCTCACCGACTGGTTCATGCCGGCGGTCGGGCTGGAGCCGGATTTCACCGCCCGCGCCGCCTATCTGGCCGCGTGGCGGGATGCGCTTCAGGAGGCGTTTGCCGATCCGCAGGACCTGGTTCTGGTGCTGCGGGACTACCACGTGGACAACCTGCTGCTGCTGCCCGAGCGCGAGGGCATCGCCGCCTGCGGCCTGCTGGACTTCCAGGACGCCGTCATCGGCCCGGCCGCCTACGATGTCGTGTCGCTGGTGGAGGACGCCCGGCGCGACATTGACGCGGGCATGGCCGAGCGCATGGTGGAGCGCTACCTGTCGGCCTTTCCGCATGTGGATGCGGCCTCCTTCCGCACCGCCTTCACCGTGCTGGGCGCGCAGCGGCATGCCAAGGTGATCGGCATCTTCACTCGGCTCTGCGTCCGCGACGGCAAGCCGCAATACCTGCGCCACATTCCGCGCGTCTGGGGCCTGCTGCACCGCGCGCTGGACCGCGAGCCGGCGCTCGCCCCCGTGCGGGCCTGGCTCGACACCCACCTGCCGCCGGAAAAGAGGATCGCGCCCGCATGTCCGTGACCGACGCACGTCCCGCCGTTCCCGCCAAGGCCATGGTTCTCGCGGCGGGGCTCGGCACCCGCATGCGGCCCATCACCGAGCACACGCCCAAGTGCTTGGTCAGCGTCGGCGGACGGACACTGCTCGACCGCGCGCTTGACCGGGTGGCCGAGGCGGGCGTGCCGGCGGCGGTGGTCAACGTCCACCACTTCGCCGACCAGGTCCGGGCCCACCTCGAGGGCCGCACCCAGCCGGCCATCACCCTCTCCGACGAGAGCGGCGAGTTGCTGGAAACCGGCGGCGGCATCGTCAAGGCGCTGCCGCTGCTGGGCGATGACCCGTTCTTCGTGCTGAACTCCGACTGCATCGTCCTGAACGGCGTGCGGCCGGCGCTGCTAAACCTGGTCGACGCCTGGGATGCAGGGCGCATGGATGCGCTGCTGCTGCTGGCGCGCTCCGTCACCGCCCATGGCTACGACGGGCTCGGCGACTTCTTCATGGACATCGAGGGCCGCATCCGCCGCCGTGAAGAGAACGAGGTCGCGCCCTACATCTATTCCGGCGTCATGCTGGTGCATCCCCGGCTGTTCGACGGCGCGCCGGCGGGGGCTTTCTCGCTGAACGTGCTGTTCAACCGCGCCATCGAGTCCGGGCGCCTGTTCGGCCTGTCCCACGACGGCGAGTGGTATCACGTCGGCACGCCCCAGGCGATCGAGGATACAGAGCGGCAACTGTTGCTGGGGGAAGACAGCACGGCCAGCGATCAGTAGACTGCGGATCGCGTTGTCTTTTTTCGGGGGAGCCTCGGTGACGTCCGTCCTCACCATCAGCCCGCACCGCCCCTTCCTGGACGTGCTCGCCGCCGGCATCCTGGAGGAGACGGGCGGAGATCCGCTGGCGCTGTCGGAAGGCATCATCCTGCTGCCGACGCGCCGCGCCTGCCGCAGCTTGCGCGAGTCCTTCCTGCGTCGGGCCGGGGGGCGGCCCATGCTGCTGCCGCGCCTCATGGCCTTCGGCGATCTGGACGAGGACGAAACCCTGTTCGCCGGCTTCCAGGGCGACGGGCTGGCCGCCGAACTGGACCTGCCCCCGGCCATCGAGCCCATGCACCGGCTGCTGGCGCTCACCCGCCTCGTCATGGCCATGCCGCTGGCGGGGACGAAGGAAAAGACCCCGCCCGAGCAGGCCGCGCGGCTGGCCGTGGAACTGGGGCGGCTGCTGGATCAGGTGCAGACCGAACAGGTCAGCTTCGACGGGCTCCACGGCCTCGTCCCCGACGACTACGCCGAACACTGGCAGATCACGCTGCGCTTTCTGACCATCCTGACGGACGCCTGGCCCGGATACCTTGAGGACCAGGGCCGGCTGGACGTGGTGGAGCACCGCAACCGCCTGCTGGAGGCGCAGACCGCCGCCTGGGCCGCCGCGCCGCCCAAGGGCTGGGTGATCGCGGCGGGCTCCACGGGCTCCGTCCCCGCCGCCGCCGGGCTGCTGAAGGCGGTGGCCGAGATGCCGCGCGGGCGCGTGGTGCTGCCGGGGCTGGACACGCTGATCGACGACGACGCCTGGGCCGAACTGGAGCAGAGCCACCCGCAGTACGGCATGAAGGGCCTGCTGGACACCTTCGGCCTGACGCGGGCCGACGTGCCAGAGTGGTTTCCCGCCATCGGCTCCGACGACACCGCGCGCTCCGACGGCCGCGCGACCATTCATGCGGACCGCATGCGCCTGATCTCGGAAGCCATGCGCCCCGCCCGCACCACCGATGCCTGGCGCGCCATGCCGCCCCTCGATCCCGCCGCCATGGAGGGCGTGGAGCGATTGGACTGCCCGACACAGCGGGAGGAGGCGACGGCCATCGCGCTCATGATGCGCGATGCATTGGAAAGCCCCGGCCGCACGGTCATGCTGGTCACACCGGACCGCGACGTCGGCCGCCGCGTCGCCGCCGAGCTAAAGCGCTGGGGCGTGGAGATGGACGATTCCGCCGGCCGCCCCCTTTCCGGCACGCCGCCGGGGGTGTTCCTGCGGCTGCTGGGCGATGCCGTGGCGGCCGACCTGGCGCCGCTGCCGCTGCTGGCGCTGCTCAAGCACCCGCTGGCGGGCGGCGGGGAAGCCCTGCGCACCTTCCGCGACAAGGTGCGCTGGCTGGAACGGCTCGCCCTGCGCGGCCCGCGCCCCGATCGCGGCATCACGGGCCTTCACAATGCCCTGCGCCGCCACGCGCGGGAGGAGCGCAACGGCCGCACCAGGGAACAGGCGCTGGCGCTGATCCCCTGGCTGGACGGCATCGGGGCCATGCTGGAACCGCTGATGGCCGTCATGGCGCGCGACGAGGCGACCGTGCCGGATCTCGCCGACGCCCACATGCGCGCGGCCGAGGCGCTCGCCGCCACCGACGAACACGCCGGCCCCTCGCGCCTGTGGCTGGGTCCGGCCGGCGAGGCGGCGGCAAACCTGGCCGTCGACCTGGCGAACCACGGCGCCATCCTGCCGCCCCTCAGCCCCCGCACCTGGCCGGCGCTGCTGGATGCGCTCATGTCCGGCAAGCAGGTGCGGCCCGACTACAACCTTCACCCGCGCCTGTCGATTCTCGGCCCCATCGAGGCGCGCCTGATCCAGGCCGATCTTGTCATCCTGGCGGGCCTGAACGAGGGCACATGGCCGCAGGACCCCGGCCACGACCCCTGGATGAGCCGCCCCATGCGGGACAAGTTCGGCCTGCCCCGGCCGGAGCGGCGCATCGGCCTGTCGTCGCACGATTTCGCACAGGCCTTCTGCGCCCCGCGTGTCGTCGTCACCCGCGCCGACCGGGTGGAGGGCGCACCGACGGTGCCGTCGCGCTGGCTGTTGCGCATCGAGACGGTGCTGCGCGCCGGCGGCCTGCACGCGGGCGACGGCCCCAGCCCCTGGCGCATGGCGCCGCTGCACTGGCTCGACTGGGCGGAGACGCTGGACCGGCCCGACGCCATCGCCGCCGCCCCGCGCCCGGCCCCCAAGCCGCCGGTGAAAGCCCGCCCGCGCCGGCTGTCGGTGACGGAAATCGAGACCTGGATGCGCGACCCCTACGGCATCTACGCCAAGCATGTGCTGGGCTTGCGGGCACTCGACCCGCTGGACGCCGACCCCGGCGCGGCGGATTACGGCTCATTGGTGCACGACGCGCTGGAGCAGTTCGTCCGCGCCCACCCCGACGATCTGCCGGCGGACCCGTATTCGCGCCTCATCGAGATCGGGCAGGAGGTATTCAAGGAACACCTGGCGCAGCCCGGCGTCTGGGCATTCTGGTGGCCGCGCTTCGAGCGCATCGCCGCCTGGTTCGTCAAGCAGGAGGCCGCCCGCCGCCCGCGCGTGCAGGAAATGCATGTGGAGGTCTCGGGCCAGACGGAATTGCAGGGCCCCGCCGGCCCCTTCACCCTGCGCGCCAAGGCCGACCGCATCGACCTTCTGCGCGACGGCTCGCTGGCGATCCTGGACTACAAGACCGGCGCCCCGCCCTCGGCCAAGGAGGTCGCCGCCGGCTACGCCCCGCAGCTTCCGCTTGAGGCCGTCATCGCGCAAGCCGGCGGCTTCCCCGGCATCGCCGCCGGCAAGGCGGTGTCGGAGCTTCTGTACTGGCGGCTGAAGGGCGGCGACGCGGGCGGCGAGGAACGATCGGCGCACAAGGACTCCGCCCCCGACGCGCTCGCCGCCGAGGCCCTGGAGGGGCTGGAGGGCCTGATCCGCGTGTTCGACGACCCCGCCACCCCCTACGAGGCGCGGCCGCACCCCGAGCACGCCCCGCAATATTCCGACTACCTGCATCTCGCCCGCGTGAAGGAATGGAGCGCGGGCGGGGAGGACGGCGCATGACCCACCACGACGCCAATCCCCCGGCCTTCAACCCGGAAGTCCCCCAGCGCCGCGCCGCCCGCGCCGATGCCAGCGTGTGGGTGGGCGCATCCGCCGGCACGGGCAAAACCAAGGTGCTCACCGACCGGGTGCTGACGCTGCTGCTGGCGGGCACGCCACCGGAGAAGATCCTGTGCCTGACCTTCACCAAGGCGGCGGCGGCGGAGATGTCCAACCGGCTGGCCGACAAGCTGGCGGTGTGGTCCACCCTGCCCGACGCGGACCTGTTCAGGACGCTGGACAAACTGCTGGGCACGGCGCCGACCGAGGCTCAGGTGGCGCTCGCCCGCCGGCTGTTCGCGCGCGTGCTGGACGTGCCCGGCGGCATGAAGATCCAGACCATCCACAGCTTCTGCCAGGCATTGCTCCGCCGCTTCCCTCTGGAAGCCGGCATCGCGCCGCATTTCGAGGTCATGGACGACCGCGACGCCGCCGAGGCCATGGCGGAGGCGCGCGACGACGTGCTGTCCCGCGCGCGTTCCGGCACCGACCCCGAACTGGCCGACGCGCTCTCGACCATCACCGCCCTGGTGCATGAGGTGAAGTTTCCCGAGCTGCTGGTGGCCTTGTCCTCCCAACGCGGGCGCATCCGCCGCATGCTCGATGCCCACGGCGGGCTGGACGGCGCCGTCGCCGCCATCTGCGGCCTGCTGGAGGTGCCCGTGGGCGCGCGGCCCTCGACCCTGCTGGAGGCCGCCTGCGCCGACGCGGCGCTGGACACCGACGGCCTGCGGCTGTGCTGCACGGCGTTTGCCGGCGGCAGCGCCAAGGACGTGGAGAAGGGGGATGCGCTGGCGGCCTTCCTCAACGCCACGGAAGGCCCGGCGCGGCTGGCGCTGTTCGACGCCTACAAGGCGGCCTTCCTGACCAGCAAGGACGAGCCGCGCAAGACGCTGGCGACCAAGAAGGTGCTGACCGCCCAGCCGCTCGCGGAAGACCTTCTGCTGAAGGAGGCGGAGCGCCTGTGCGCCCTTTGCGCGCAAATGAAGTCCGCCACCGTCGCCGCCGCCACCACCGCGCTTCTGCGCATCGCCGACGCCGTTCTCGGCCGGTACGAGGGCTGGAAGCGGGCGCGGGCGCGCATGGACTACGACGACCTGATCCAGACCGCCCGCCGCCTGCTGGAGACCGAGGGACAGGCCGCCTGGGTGCTGTTCAAGCTGGACGCGGGCCTCGACCACCTGCTGATCGACGAGGCGCAGGACACCAACCCCGACCAGTGGGCCGTTGTGCGCGGCATCACCAGGGAGTTCTTCGCCGGCGCCGGCGCGCGGGACGAGACCACGCGCACCGTCTTCGCCGTCGGCGACCGCAAGCAGTCCATCTACAGCTTCCAGGGTGCCGATCCCGATGCCTTCGAGGCCATGCGCGGGCTGTTCGCCGATCATGTCCCCGCCTCGGGCGCCACATGGGACGAAGTGCCGCTGGAATTCTCCTTCCGCTCCACCCCGGCGGTGCTGGAGGCCGTGGACGCCGTGTTCAGCACCACGGGGTCCGCGGCGCAGGACGGCGTCGTGCTGCCCGGCGAGAACGTCCGCCACATCCCCTTCCGCCGGGGGCAGGCGGGGCTGGTGGAGGTGTGGCCGCCCGTCGTGCCCGCCGCCGCCGAGGAGCCGGACCCCTGGAAGCCGCCGGTGGAGCGCCTGCGCGCCGACTCCGCGCAGACCCGCCTCGCACGGCTGGTGGCGAAGCGCATCCACCGCATGGTCACGGACAAGGAACGGCTGGAGAGCGCGAACCGCCCCATCCGCCCCGGCGACATCATGGTGCTGGTCCGCCGGCGCGGGCCGTTCGTCGAAGACCTCGTCCGCGCCTTGAAGGAACTGGACGTGGAGGTGGCCGGCGTCGACCGCATGGTGCTGACCGAGCAGATGGCGGTCATGGACCTGATGGCGCTGGGTCAGTTCCTGCTGCTGCCGGAAGACGACCTGACGCTCGCCTGCGTGCTGAAAAGCCCGCTTATCGGCCTGACCGAGGACGACCTGTTCGACCTCGCCCACAATCGCGGGCGCCTGAGCCTGTGGGACGCGCTGGCCAAGCGCCAGGGGCGGGCGGATGCCTTCGGCGAGGCCCATGCCGTGCTGTCGGACCTGCTGGGCCGGGCCGACTTCCTGCGGCCGCATGAACTCTATGCCCATGTGCTGTCCGGCCCGCTCCAGGGCCGGCGGCGGCTGCTGTCGCGCCTGGGATGGGAGGCCGAGGACCCCATCGACGAGTTCCTGTCCATGACGCTCGCCTACGAGCGCGGCCACGCCCCCAGCCTGCAAGGCTTCCTGCACTGGTTCGAGACGGGCGCCACCGAGATCAAGCGCGACCTGGAAAGCGGCGACCGCGATGCCGTGCGGGTGATGACCGTGCACGGCTCCAAGGGCCTTCAGGCGCCGGTGGTCTTCCTGCCCGACACCATGCAGATGCCCACCGTGGGCCCGACGCTGCTGTGGCACGGCGACGGCGAGGACCGGCTCATGCTCTGGCCGCCGGGCGCCGACCACACCGACGCCGTCTGCCAGGAACTGAAGGACGCCGCCAAGGCCGCGCGCGAGCGGGAGTACCGCCGCCTCCTTTACGTCGCCATGACGCGCGCCGAGGACCGGCTGATCGTCTGCGGCTGGGAAACCCGCAAGAGCCGCCCCGACGGCTGCTGGTACGACCTGATCCGCGCTGCCCTGGAGCCGCTGGCCGCCACCGCCGAGGACCCGTTCCTTGAGGCCGAGGGCGAGACCGAGGGGGCGGAGGTGCTGCGCCTGACCTCCGACCAGAAGGCCGATCCCGACCGCGCCCGCGAGGCCCGCGAGGAAATCGACCACCACCGCGAACCGCCCGCCTGGCTGCGCCGGGCGCCTGAGGCCGAGCCGCGCCCGCCGCGCCCGCTCACGCCGTCGGCCCCGACGGTGGAGGACCCGCCGGTGCGCTCGCCGGTCGGGCAGGACGCGACGGCCGAGCGCGTGCGCTTCCAGCGCGGCCGCCTGATCCACCGCCTGCTGCAAAGCCTGCCGGATATTCCGGACGGCGCGGCGCGGGCGGAGGCGGCGCGACGCTACCTCGCCCGCCCGGCATGGCAGCTCCCGCCCGGGGAGCAGGAGCAGATCGCCGCCGAAACGCTGGCCGTCATCGCCGAACCGGCTTTCGCCGCCCTGTTCGGCCCCGGCTCCCGCGCCGAGGTGCCCGTGGTCGGGCTGGTGGGCCGGCATGTGGTCTCCGGCCAGGTGGACCGGCTGGTGGTCACCGA
Source organism: Caenispirillum salinarum (assembly GCF_044803115.1). Classification (GTDB taxonomy): domain Bacteria; phylum Pseudomonadota; class Alphaproteobacteria; order Rhodospirillales; family Rhodospirillaceae; genus Caenispirillum; species Caenispirillum salinarum_A. Next base: position 4,957,378 of record NZ_CP085224.1, read on the forward strand.
AGACGAGGTGCTGGTGGTCGACTACAAGACCAACCGCCCGCCGCCGCAAAAGGTCGACGACGTCTCGGAAGGCTACCTGCGGCAGATGGCCGCCTATCGCGGGGCCTTAGCGGACCTGTACCCGGGACGGCCGGTGCGGTGTGCTCTGTTGTGGACGGACGGACCGCGCCTGATGGAACTGCCCGCCGGCCGCCTGGATGACCTGATCGAGGACATGGCGAGATGACCCGCCGCGCCACCGCTTCCGCCTCCCCCAGGGCCGTCCGGCCGGACCCGCTGATCCAGGTCCGCGACGCCGAGCCCTTCGACGAACCGGGATGGCGGACGCTCTGGCGCGACTACGTGCGGTTTTACGATGCCGAGGTGCCGGAACGGGTGACGGCCCACACCTGGGCGCGCGTCCTGGACCCCGCCTCGCCGGTGGACTGCCTGGTGGCCGTCGCGCCGGGCGGAGAGCGGGTGGTGGGGTTTGCCGTCACCGTCCTGCACGAGGGCACCTGGACCGACCGGCCGGTGTGCTATCTTGAAGACCTCTTCGTCGCCGCCGACATGCGCGGGCGGGGGGTGGCGCGCCGGCTGATCGAGACGCTGGCCTGCCGGGGCCGGTCGCGCGGCTGGCACCGGCTGTACTGGCAGACCCATCACGACAATGCCGAGGCCCGGGCGCTGTACGACCAGCTGGCACGCCTGACGCGGTTCGTTCGTTACGACCTTGATCTCTAGGGGCGGGCGCCGGCCGCGCCACCGCCCCGCTTGACGCGGGTGTGGCGGCTTCCTAGAGTCCATGCGAGATTTGAGCGGTTCACGGTCCGCTTCACGGATTGCGAAAGGAACGGTTTACATGAAGCAAGTCACCGACGATTCGTTCGACGCCGACGTCCTGCAGTCGACGACTCCCGTCCTTGTCGACTTCTGGGCGGAATGGTGCGGTCCGTGTCGCCAGATCGCCCCGGCGCTGGAGGAAATCTCCACCGAGATGGCGGACCGCCTGACCGTCGCCAAGGTCAACATCGACAACAACCCCATGACCCCCAGCAAATACGGCGTGCGCGGCATTCCCACGCTGATGCTGTTCAAGGACGGACAGGTCGCCGCCACCAAGATCGGCGCCCTGCCCAAGAGCAAGCTGGTGGAGTGGGTGGAGCAGTCGCTCTAACCCCTTCAGGCCAAAGGCGGAAATCCCTCCGTCGGTCTATATCTTAAGGCAGCCCGTCGCCCCCGCGCGACGGGCTTTCTTTTGCTCACGGAACGGAATAAGATCGCTCACACCGTTGTCACAGAACATCTGTTTCCCTGGGAAAAGGCACCAGTCACGGCGAGTCACAGCCGCTTGTGCGCAGTGCTCCCAACGCAACCGGCCGCAGTAAACGGCGTTCGGACAGCGTCGGGACCGTCGGGTCGAATGGCTCGCGTGGCTCGGTGACTTTCACTGTTCTGTAATCACGTCGACAACGGACATGACGACATACATCCCGCGTCTCCTCGGCGGCATCAGCCGCCGTGCCCTTCTGTGTGGCCTGACCGCCACCGCCCTGGCGCCGTCCGCGCTGGCCGCCGCGACACCGGCCCCGCGCATGGACGCCGCCGCCGCGCCGCCGGCAAAGGTGACGCCGCCCGCGCCGCCGGCCGGGCCGTTCTCCTATGACTGGCTGGTGGACGAGGCCCGCCGCCTGGCCGCCGAGGCCTTCCAGCCCCACGACGGCGACATCCCCGACGTGCTGGCGGACCTGGGGTACGACCAGCACCGCGACATCCGGTATCGCCCCGACCACGCCCTGTGGCGCGGCGCCAGCCCCTACGAGGTTCAGTTCTTCCACCTGGGCTCCTACTTCGACCGACCCGTGCACGTCTACGACGTGACCTCGGGCGCGGCTGAGCCGGTCGCCTACGACCCGGGCGCCTTCGACCTGGGCCGCAACCGGTTCGACAAGCCCCTGCCCGAGGGCCTGGGTTTCGCCGGGCTGCGGGTGCACTACCCGCTCAACGACCCCGAGGTGCTGGACGAACTGCTGACCTTCCTGGGCGCCAGCTATTTCCGGGCGCTGGGCCGCGGCAACCGCTACGGCCTGTCGTCGCGCGGCGTGGCGGTCGGCACCGGCCTGCCCGAGGGCGAGGAGTTCCCCGCCTTCACGCGCTTCTACGTCGCGCGCCCGACCGGGCGCGGCAAGCCCCTGATGATCCACGCCCTGCTGGACGGTCCCAGCCTGACCGGCGCCTTCCGATTCGACGTGCGGCCCGGCGCCGCCACGACCATGGAGGTCACCGCCCGCCTGTTCCTGCGCGAGGACATCAAGCGCCTGGGGCTGGCGCCGCTGACCAGCATGTTCGAGCACGGGCCGGGCGACCCAAAGGACGGCGCCGACTACCGCCCGCGCGTGCACGACAGCCAGGGCCTGCTCATGCACACCGGCAGCGGCGAATGGGTCTGGCGCCCCCTGCGCAACCCCAGCACCCTGGCGCTGTCCGCTTTCCAGGACGGCGCGCCCAAGGGCTTCGGCCTGATGCAGCGCGTGCGCCGCTTCGACGACTACGAGGACCTGGAGGCCCGCTACGACCTGCGCCCGTCGCTCTGGGTGGAGCCCAAGGGCGACTGGGGCAAGGGGGCTGTGACACTCATCGAGATCCCAACCCCCGACGAGACCCACGACAACATCGTCGCCTTCTGGACGCCGGAGAAACCCGCCAAAGCCGGCGAGGACGTCACCCTGCGCTACGTTCTGCACTGGGGGCTGGAGGGGCCGAAGCCGCCGCTTGCCACCGTGCGCGAGACCCGCGTCGGCGCCGGCGGCGTGCCGGGCCAGCGCGGCGAGGCCGACAGCCGCAAGATCGTGCTGGATTTCGTCGGCGGCCCGCTCGCCGAACTTCCGCCTGAATCCGAGGTGATCGTGGCGCTCGAGGCATCGGGGATTGAAACCTCCCGACCCGTCATCCAGCACAATCCGGTGACCGGGGGACGCCGCGTGTTCTTCGATCTTCCCGCCGCCGGCGAGACGCCGGCGGAGCTGCGCTGCCGGCTGACCGACGCCGACGGCACGGTCCTTAGCGAAACATGGAGTTTCCAATGGTCCCGGCTCTGACATCGGCTCCCGGTGAGCCGCATCCACACGAACAGGTGGATCGGTTCTGGCGCGGCATTGCCGAAGGCACCGCCGCCTACCTGCGCACCGGTCACGCGCTGTCGGCCCTTGAGGCCGGCACCCGCGCCGCCGCCGCCGTCACCGCCGTCCGCGCGGGCTGCGGCGGCCTGCCCGACCGCGAACACGCCCTGGCCGAGGCGCTGGAACTGGCCCTCGACGACCTGACGGGGCCGGAGGCGCCGCTGTCTGCAGGAACCGGGCCGCGTCACCGGCCGCGTCCGCCCGGCCTGCCGGCCCGCGGACTGACAATGGCAAAGCAGCCGCTGCGCCCGGTCATCCTGGCGCCGTCGCCCCGCGACCAGGCGATGCGGCTGTGGAGCATGGTCGCCGCCACGCTGCTGGTCCCCGGGCTGGCGGCGGCGCTTGCCCTCATCTGACCGTCGCGGACTTCCGAACAAGGCGCACACGCCATGACCCGCCGCACCATTCTCGTGCTCGGCATCCTGGGCACGGCCGCCGCTCTGGTGGCGGCCTACGCCCGCATTCTCTACGTCGACGGCCTGAGCTGGCTGGACCTGGCGCTGATTGCCGTGTTCATCCCGCTGGCGCTGTGGCTGGCGCAATCCTTCTGGACGCTGGCCGCCGGCTTCGGCGTGCTCTGGTGGCGCGGACCGGCCCCTGCCGAGCCGCCGCTGCCGCGACCCGAACCCAAAGGCCCGACGGCCGTTCTGGTGCCCGTCTACAACGAGGACGTGACCCGCGTCTTCGCCGGCATCGAGGCCATGCGCCGCGACCTTGCCGCCAAGGGCCTGGGGCACCTGTTTCACATCCACGTTCTGTCGGACAGCACCCGGCCCGGCGCCTGGCTGGCCGAGGTGGACGCCTGGCGCCGCCTGTGCGACGGGGGAGACGCCGCGGGCACCGGCCTGCCGCCCGTCTACTACCGCCGCCGGCTTCAGAACCGCGAGCGCAAGTCGGGCAACATCGCCGACTTCATCGGCCGGCACGGGGCGCTCTACGACTACATGATCGTCCTGGACGCCGACAGCATCCTGACGGCCTCCAGCATGGCGCGCCTGCTGGACCGCATGGAGGCCGACCCCGCCGCCGGTCTCATCCAGGCCCCGCCGCGTCTGACCAAGGGCGAGACCCTGTTCGCCCGCGTGCTGCAGTTCGCGGGCGCCGTCTACGGGCCGCTGTCGGCCAGCGGCATCGCCTTCTGGGCCGCCGGCGAGGGCAACTACTGGGGCCACAACGCCATCATCCGCGTGCGGGCGTTCTCAGACTGCTGCGGCCTGCCGGAACTTCCCGGCAAGGCGCCGCTGGGCGGGGAGATCCTCAGCCACGACTTCGTCGAGGCCGCCCTGCTGCGCCGCGGCGGCTGGCGGGTGCTGATCGCCGACGACATCACCGACACCTACGAGGAACCACCCCCGACGGTGGGCGACTTCGCCACCCGCGACCGCCGCTGGTGCCAGGGCAACCTGCAGCACGGCCGCCTGCTGGCCGCCCGCGGCCTGCACTGGGTCAGCCGCCTGCACTTCAGCATCGGGCTCATGTCCTACGTTTCCTCGGCGCTGTGGCTGGTGTTCCTGGTGCTCTCGGCGTTGCAGGCCTTCACGCTGACGCGCACGCCGGTGCGCTACTTCTCGGACGGCAAACCCTTTCCCCAGTGGCCGCTGGACGTCCAGGGCGCGGCGCTGGCGCTGCTGGCCGTGGCGCTGGGCCTGCTGCTGGTGCCCAAGCTGTTCGGCCTGGCGCTTTCCCTACGCGACCCGACCCTTCGCCGCGCCCAGGGCGGCGCGCTGCGGCTGACGGCGGGCGTGCTGATCGAGACGGTGTACACCGCCCTGCTCGCGCCCATCATGATGCTGCTGCACGCGCTGGCGGTATTCTCGACCATGCTGGGCAAGGCCGTCACGTGGTCGCCCCAGAACCGCAAGGCCGCCCACGGCGCCTTCGTCGAGGCGCTGGAGCGCTGGCTGCCGTTCACCGCCGTCGGCCTGCTGGCAACGGTGGGCGCCTATGTCGCCTCGCCCTCGCTGGCGCTGTGGCTGGCGCCGGTGGAGGCGGGCCTGGTGCTGGCGCCGCTGGTGGTGTGGCTCGGCGACAGCGTTGCCGCCGGTCAGGCGCTGAAACGCTGGGGCCTGCTGCTGACGCCGGAGGAGACGCGGCCACCGGCGGTGCTGACGGAAGTGGACGCGGTGATGGAAGAGACCGCCGCCGCCCGCTCCGCACCCGACGACCTGCTCGCCCGCACGGTGTTGGAGCCCGACCGTCTGCGCGATCACCTCGCCCTTCTGCCGCTGGCCGGCCAGGAGAGCCGGGCAACGCCGCAGGAGGCCGCCCTGGCCGCCCGCAAGCTGCGCTTCCTTGGCCCCAGGGCCCTGACGGACAAGGAGGTTCTGGCCGTGCTGGAAAGCGGGACGGAGATGGAGGCGGCGCACGTCGCCTGCTGGACCCGCTGGCTGTCCGGTGACTGGCCCGACGCGCCGCCGCTGCCGGAGGGTGTGGCGCCGGCGATGCCGCCGAGGGCCGTGGCGGAGTGAGAGGATGCGAGGGGACCCGACGCAGGCCCCTCGCGCTCCCCGCGTTCAGTCAGCCTGCCGTGGCCGTCTCGGCGAGCTTTCTGCGGAAGGCCCTGTCCCGCTTGAGGTGCCACTCGCGGCTCATGGCCTGGGGGCGGGTCTGGAATTCCTCCACATGCACCACGCGCCAGCGCCGGCCCTTGGTGAACCTGGCGCCGGTGCCGCCGTTGTGCGCCGCCAGCCGGGCGCCGACATCCGTCGTCCAGCCCACGTAGGTGCGCGGGCGAGCGCCGGGCGGCGCCTCTTCGAGAAGAACGTAGACGTAGGTGGCGGAGGGCATGGGGAGGTTGTGCGCGGCCGATAGACGAGGCGTTATGTATGCCTTGATCCGCGCTCCGGATAAAGGAGGGACCGCCATGGCGGAGCCGCGCGGTACAGAAGAGGACCGGAAGAAAGTGCCGAAGCCGGTCACATGGGACGACTTCTTTGACGGGCCCGCCTGCCGGGATTTCCCGGATCGCAAACAGCCGCCGGCGGAAAAGCGGGAGCCCTTTTGAGCCCCCGCGTCCCCGGAATTACTCGTAGCTCCGCTCGTCGCTGATGACCTTGCCGTCGTTGGGCAGGCTGGCGGGATCGACAAGCTCCACCGACCCTTTCAGCTTCAGCACCTCGCGCACCGTCTCGGCCACCTTCTCGGCGAAGGCGGGTTCCGTCGTGCTGCTTTCGGCCTTGAGCGTCATCTGATCGACGTTGTCGGCGCTGGTGACCACCAGGCGGGCCTTGGTGATCTCCGGGTGGCGCTTGACGACCTCGGCCACCTGCTCGGGATGGACGAACATGCCCTTGACCTTGGTGGTCTGGTCGGCGCGGCCCATCCAGCCCTTGATGCGCATGTTGGTGCGGCCGCACGGGCTGGTGCCCGGCAGCACGGCGCTCATGTCGCCGGTGGCGAAGCGGATGAGGGGGTATTCGCGGGTGAACACCGTCACCACCACCTCGCCGACCTCGCCCTCGGGCACAGGGTCGCCGGTGCCGGGGCGGACGATTTCCACAATGGCGTCCTCGGAGCAGATCATGCCCTCCAGCGCCTCGGATTCATAGGCGATGACGCCGAGATCCGCCGTGGCGTAGCACTGGTAGGTGGTCACGCCCAGCTCGTCCTGGATCTGCTTGCGCAGCGACGGCGGCAGGGCCTCGCCGGAAACCAGCGCCTTCTTCATGCTGGAGGTCTCAAGCCCCAGCTCGCGGGCCTTTTCCAGGATGATGCGCAGGAAGGACGGCGTGCCGGTGTACCCCTGGGGCTTCATGGCGGCGACCGCCTGGGCCTGAAGCTCGGTCTGGCCGACGCCGGCGGGAAAGACGCGGCAGCCCAGGGCGCGGGCGCCGTTGTCGAGAATCCAGCCGCCCGGCGTGAAGTGATAGCTGAAGGTGTTGTGCACCAGGTCGCCGGACCGGAAGCCGGCGGCGAACAGGGCGCGGGCGGCGCGGAAGTAATCCGCGCCTACGCCCTCGACCTCGTGGATGGGGCCGGGGCTCTGGAACACGCGGCCGACGGGCATGCTCTCGGCCACCAGGCCGCCGAACGGCGGGGTTTTCTTCTGCAGCTCGATCAGGTCGTGCTTGCGGGTGACCGGCAGTTTGGCCAGTGCCGCCCGGTCCGTCACCGACGCCGGGTCCACGTCCTTGAGCAGGTCCGCGAAGTACGGCGCGTTGGCCTTGGCGTGCGCGATGGTGTCGCGCAGGGCCGCCATGAGGTCGCGCTCGCGCACCTCCGGCTCGCGGTTCTCCAGGGCGTCGAAATGCTCGGACATGGGTGCAAGCTCCTGACGAAAATGATGACGTGGCACAATTATGGACGAAGGGCGGCCAGCGGCCGCCCCTCGGGAGAATGATGTTACAGCCAGCGCTTGCGGCGGCGGTAGTGCTTGACGTCGCGGAAGCTCTTGCGGTCGCCGCCGGCGATGCCGAGGTAGAACTCCTGCACGTCGTCGTTTTCGCGCAGCTTGGCGGCGTCGCCTTCCATCACCACGCGGCCGTTTTCCAGGATGTAGCCGAACTTGGCGTAGCGCAGCGCCACGTTGGTGTTCTGCTCGGCCAGGATGAACGACACGTTTTCCTGCTCGTTCAGCTGCCGGACGATCTCGAAGATTTCCTCCACCAGCTGCGGAGCGAGGCCCATGGAGGGCTCGTCCAGCAGGATGACCTTGGGGCGGGCCAGCATGGCCCGGCCGATGGCGACCATCTGCTGCTCGCCGCCCGAGGTGTAGCCGGCCTGGCTGCCGCGGCGCTCCTTCAGGCGCGGGAAGTAGTGGTAGACGCGCTCCAGGTCTTCCTTGATCTTGGCGCTGCCGTCGCGGCGGGTGTAGGCGCCGGTCAGCAGATTTTCCTCGACGGTCAGGTGCTCGAAGCAGTGGCGGCCTTCCATCACCTGGATGACGCCGCGCTTGACGAGATCCGACGGCGTCATGCTGTCGACCTGCTCGCCCATGTATTCGATGCTGCCCTTGGTCACCTCGCCGCGCTCGGCGCGCAGCAGGTTGGAGATGGCCTTGAGCGTCGTCGTCTTGCCGGCGCCGTTGGCGCCCAGGAGGGCGGTGATGCCGCCTTCATGCAACTGGAGCGACACACCCTTCAGCACCAGGATGACGTGGTCGTAGATGACCTCGATGTTGTTGACGGAGAGGATCGGCGTCGCGGCCTGCGCCTCCGGCGCCTCGCCCACGACCTTGACGGCGGGTTCGCTCACGGCATGACCTCGTGGCTATGAAATCTGGGGTCCTTGGAGGGCGTGGAGGCCGGCCAAACGGCCGGCCTCCTTAGCCCGGGAATGCGGCCTTACGACTCTTTCGAGCAGTCGCGCGGCTCGATGCCCTTTTCCTTGGCGTAGTCCGCGGCGGAGTCCTCGTACATCTTGCGCAGGTACTCGTCGCGGGCCGGCGAAATCCAGTCGGAGACCGGCGTCCACTTCTCGCCGTCCCACTGCTGGATGATGACCGAGCCGCCGCCCTCGTGGTCGGAGCAGGACAGCTTCACAGGGTCCAGCAGGCCGGTCAGGCCCAGCTCTTCCAGGCGGGCTTTATCGAGGTTGATGTTCTCGATGCCCCAGCGGATTTCCTCGCCGGTCAGCGGCTTCTTGCCGTACTTCTCCTGCGCCTTGGCGATGCCCTCGGCGGTGAAGACGGCGGAGATCAGGCCGCGGTTGTAGAGGATGTCACCGACTTCCTCGTCCGGACCGGCGTTCAGGTCCTTCTCGACCAGGTGCGTCTTGACGTCGTCCAGGACCTTGAAGTCCTCGCCGGCGCCGTGGAACTGGGCCGACAGGTAGCCCTTGGAAACACCGCCGGCGGCCTTCACGTCGACCTCGGAGCCGGCCCACCAGTTGCCGATGAAGCGGTCCATGGGGTAGCCCACGGCGGCGGCTTCCTTGATGGCCGTCGAGTTCATGACGCCCCAGCCCCACATGATGGTCCAGTCCGGACGGACCTGGCGGCCGATTTTCAGCCAGGTGGCCTTCTGCTCCAGGCCCGGGTGGGCGACCGGGAACAGCTCCAGCTTGAAGCCGTGCTTGTCCGACAGGTACTTCAGCGTGTTGATCGGCTCCTTGCCGTAGGCGCTGTCGTGGTAGACCAGGGCGATGGTCTTGCCGTCCAGGCTGCCATTTTCCTGCTGGTCGATGTACTGCACGATGGCGTCGGCGCCGGCCCAGTAGGTCACGGGCAGGGTGAAGACCCAGGGGAACACCGTGCCGTCGGACGCATCGGCGCGGCCCAGGCCCGAGGTGATCATCGGGATCTTGTCAGCCTTGACGCGGTCGATCAGGGCATAGGTGATGCCGGTCGACAGCGGCTGGAAGACCGCCGGGCCGGTCGGCCCCTCGTTCTTCATCTTTTCATAGCACTCCACGCCCTTGTCGTTGCTATAGGCCGTGTCGCACTCTTCGTAGATGATGGGCACGCCGCCGATGCCGCCGTCGCGCTCGTTGAGAAGCTTGAAGTAGTCGGCGTAGCCGTTCGCCCAGGGAATGCCGCCCGGCGCATAGGGACCGGAGCGGTAGACGGTGCCCGGCACGTACTGGCCGGCGTCCTGCGCCTTGGCCTGCTCGGCCACCAGCATTCCGGAGACGCCGACGGCCAGGGCGATGGCGGCGGCGGAAAGTTTCATTTTGAACGTCATGTCCAGAAGTCCTCCCTTGGACCTTTCCGAGTGTTCTCTGTTGTTGCGGCTGCCCGGCTGGCGGATGGGCCAGGGACCGGGCTCTTCGCGGGGTGCGGCTTCTGACGGCGCTTGGTCCCCGCGAAGGAAATGGGTGCGGTGCTCCCCGTCAGTGCGGGAAGGGCCACAGGCGCAGCTTTTCCTTCAGGATCTGCCACAGACGGGCCAGCCCGTGCGGCTCGACGATCAGGAAGAAGATGATCAGCGCGCCGAAAATCATGAACTCGATGTGCGAGATCACGTCAACCGGGATGTTCAGGCCCAGCATCGCGGGCGCGTTGGTCAGCAGGATCGGCAGGGCGATGATGAAGCCCGCCCCCAGGAACGCCCCAAGGATCGACCCCAACCCGCCGATGATGATCATGAACAGCACCTGGAAGGAGCGGTTGATGTCGAACGCCAGCGGCTCCACCGACCCGGTGTAGAGGAAGGCCCACATGGCGCCGGCGATGCCGCAGTAGAAGGAGCTGATGGCAAAGGCCGACAGCTTGGTCTGCAGCGGCTTGATGCCGATGATTTCCGCCGCGATGTCCATGTCGCGGATCGCCATCCAGCGCCGGCCGATGGAGCTGCGCACCAGGTTCTTGGCCGCCAGCGCCAGGATCGCCACCAGGGTCAGGGCGAACAGGTACTTGGCCGTCACCGAGGCAGCGGGCCCCGTCACGTAGATATCGGTGAACATGATCGTGCGCGGCGGAGCCGATATGACGCCCGAGGTCGAGTAGTTGGTGAACCAGCCGACCTTGTTGAACAGCCACAGCAGGAAGAACTGCGCGGCCAGCGTCGCCACGGCCAGGTAGAAGCCCTTGATGCGCAGGGACGGAATGCCGAACAGGATGCCGACAAGGGCCGCCACCACGCCCGAGAAAAGGAACACGGCCTCGATCGGCATGCCGGGGAACATGGTCGACAGCTTGTAGGCGGCGAATGCGCCCGTCGCCATGAAGCCGCCCGTGCCCAGCGAGAGCTGCCCGGCGTAGCCGGTCAGCAGGTTCAGGCCGATGGCCGCCGTGCTCATGACCAGGAAGGGCAAAAGGATGGTGGACAGCAGGTAATTGCTCGCCAGCGCCGGAACGGCGATGAAGGCGATCGCCAGGAACCCGAGGACCACGATGCGGTCCTGCGCGATGGGGAAGATGGCCCAGTCCTTGGCGTAAGTGGTCTTGAACTGTCCTGCCTCGCGGTAAAGCATTTTTCTCTATCTCCCCGGGCTCACACGCGTTCGATGATCTTTTCGCCGAACAGGCCCTGGGGCCGGAACAGCAGGAAGACGAGCGCCAGCATGTAAGCGAACCAGTCCTCGATGGCACCGCCGAAGGCCGAGCCCCAGAACACTTCCGCCACCTTCTCGCCGACGCCGATGATGAGGCCGCCGACAATGGCACCCGGGATGGAGGTGAAGCCGCCCAGGATCAGGACCGGCAGGGCCTTGAGCGCGACCAGCGCGAGGCTGAACTGCACGCCCAGCTTGGCGCCCCACATGGCGCCGGCGACCAGGCCGACCAGGCCGGCGACGGTCCACACGATGGCCCAGATGGTCTTCAGCGGAATGCCGACCGACAGCGCCGCCTGGTGGTCGTCGGCGACCGCGCGGAGCGCACGGCCGATGCGGGTCTTCTGGAAGAAGATCGCCAGCACCAGCACCAGGCCACCGGCCACGGCGGCGGCGAACAGGTCGAACTGGTTGATGAAGATGCCGCCGACGTCAATGGGCGTCTGCGGGATGCCCAGGTCCAGCACCTTGACGTCCGAGCCCCAGAGGGTCTGCCCGAAGCCGTCCAGGAAGTAGGTGATGCCGATGGTCGCCATGAACAGGATGATGGCCGGCTGGTTGACCAGCGATCGCAGCACCACCCGTTCGATGGCGATGGCGACGCCCGCCATGACGATGCCCGCCAGGATGAAGGCGAAGATGGGATGCACGCCCATCTCGATGAACCCCGCGAACGACAGGGCGGCGAACAGCACCATGGCGCCCTGGGCGAAGTTGAACACGCCCGAGGCCTTGAAGATCAGCACGAAGCCCAGCGCCACCAGCGAATACATGACACCGGAGAGCAGGCCGCCGATCACGACCTCGATGAAGAACAGCGGGTAGTCGGCGATCTGTACGAAGGGATCGACGAAGAAGGCGTTGAGGAAGCTCATCGGTCGGCCCTCTCGGTCAGCATGTCACGGGTGGGGGCGGAAACGGGGCGCGCGGGGCGCGGGAACAGGGGATCACGCGGCGTCGTCATGGGAGACCCCCAGGTACGCATCGATGACCTCCTGGTTGGCGCGCACGGCGTCCGGCGTGTCCTCCGCCAGCTTGCGGCCGTAGTCCAGCACCACCACGCGGTCGGAAATGTCCATGACCACGCCCATGTCGTGCTCGATGAGGACGATGGTGGTGCCGAATTCGTCGTTCACGTCCAGGATGAAGCGGCACATGTCCTCCTTCTCCTCGACGTTCATGCCCGCCATGGGCTCGTCGAGCAGCAGGAGTTCCGGCTGGGCGGCCAGGGCCCGGCCCAGCTCGACCCGCTTCTGCAGACCGTAGGGCAGGCGGCCGACCGGCGTCTTGCGGATGCTTTCGATCTCCAGGAAATCGATGACGCGCTCCACGAAGGCGCGGTGCTCCAGCTCCTCCTTCTGGCCCAGCCCCCAGTACAGGGCCTGGCTGATGAAGTTGGACTTCATCAGGGTGTTGCGGCCGGTCATGATGTTGTCCAGCGCGCTCATGCCCTTGAACAGGGCGATGTTCTGGAAGGTCCGCGCGATGCCCTGGCGGGCCGCCGCGTGCGGCTTCATCCGCGACCGGGCCTGGCCCTTGTAGGTGATCGTGCCTTCCTGCGGGTGATAGAACCCGTTGATCACGTTGAGCATGGAGCTCTTGCCGGCGCCGTTGGGGCCGATGATCGACAGGATCTCGTGCTCGCGGACCGTGAAGCTGATGTCGGTCAGCGCGCGGACGCCGCCGAAGGACAACGAGATGTTGTCGACCTTCAGCACCGTATCGCCGATACGCCGGCCGGTGTCCTGATCCGTGGCGGACATGCAGTTCCTCCCTGGAATGTCCTAGCGGGTGGCCGCTCTTGCGGCGGCCTTTTCCCGAATTCGAAAGTCGTGGAGCGCGGTGTCGTCGCGCGCCGGCGCGTGGCCTCAGGCCGTCTTGCGCAGACCCGTATCGGCCGGCTGGGTAGCCTCGAAGCCCGAAACGTCGCGGATCTGCAGGTCGGCCTTCAGCGTGCCCTTGCGGCCGTCCTCGAAGGTGACCTCGGTTTCCGCGTGGACCTCCTTGACCCCGCTGTACAGCGCCTCGATCTCGTTGCCGTAGCGCTCGGCGATGAACCGGCGGCGCACCTTGCGGGTGCGGGTCAGCTCGCCGTCGTCGGCGTCCAGTTCCTTGTGCAGGTTGAGGAACCGGCGGATCTGGCAGTGCGACATCATCGGGTCGGTCTTCAGGCTCTCGTTGACCTTCTGCACGCACTCCTCGATCAGGTCATAGACCTCGGGACGCGCGGCCAGGTCCTGGAAGCCCGAGTACGGCAGGCCCTTGCGCTCGGCCCAGTTGCCCACGGCTTCCAGGTCGATGTTGATGAAGGCCGTGACGTAGTCGCGCTCGTGGCCAAAGGCGACGGCTTCCTTGATGTAGGGGAAGAACTTCAGCTTGTTCTCGATGTACTTGGGCGGGAACATGCCGCCGTTGTTCATCTTGCCCACATCCTTGGCGCGGTCGATGATCTTGAGCTGGCCGTCGTCGTCGAAGTAGCCGGCATCGCCGGTGGCCACCCAGTTGTTCTCGTCCTTGGTGCCGCGCGTGCCTTCCTCGTTCTTGTAATAGCCGACGAAGACGCCCGGACCGCGGTAGAAGACCTCGCCGTTGTCGTCGATCTTCAGCTCCACCTCGGGTGCCGGCAGGCCGACGGAGTCCGACTTGATAGCGCCGTTCGGCTGGATGCAGACGAACACGCTGCCTTCCGTCTGGCCGTAGAGCTGCTTGGTGTTGATGCCGAGCGAGCGGTAGAAATCGAAGATTTCCGGGCCGATGGCCTCGCCGGCGGTGTAGGCGAGCTTCAGGCGCGACAGGCCCAGCACGTTCTTCAGCGGGCCGTAGACCAGGATGTTGCCCAGCCAGTACTGGAACTTGTCACCGCCCGAAACCGGCTTGCCGTCCAGGATCTTGGTGCCGACGCGCTGCGCCACGTCCATGAAGTGCTTGAACAGCTTGCGCTTGAAGGGCGCCGCGTCCTCCATGCGGATCATGACGCTGGTCAGCAGGTTCTCGTAGATGCGCGGCGGGGCGAAGTAATAGGTGGGGCCGATCTCGCGCATATCGGTCATCACCGTCTCGCCGCTTTCCGGGCAGTTGACGGTGTAGCCGCACACGTAGGCCTGCGCCAGCGAGAAGATGTGGTCGCCGACCCAGGCCATGGGCAGGTAGGCCACCGTTTCCTCGCTGTCGTCCAGCCCTTCCAGGGCGGAAGCATTGCGGGCGGTGATCAGCACGTTGTCGTTGGACAGCATCACGCCCTTGGGCTTGCCGGTGGTGCCCGACGTATAGAGCATGATGCCGATGTCGGAGCCCTTGCCCGTCGCGATTTCCTTGTCCAGGAAGCCCGGGTTCTGCTTGTTGAACTCCCGGCCCTTGTCCTGGACGGAGGCAAACGCATGCAGGTGCGGCGCGTTGTAGTGGCGCATGCCCTTCTCGTCCTCATAGACCAGCGTCTCGAGGTTGGGGCAGCGGTCCATGATTTCCTGGAGCTTGTCGACCTGCTCCTGGTCCTCGACGACCGCGATGCGCGCCTCGGCGTGGTCGAGGACGTACTGCATCTCCTCGGCGACCGAGTCCTGGTACATGGGCACCGGCGTCGCGCCCAGGCACTGGGCGGCCACCATGGTCCAGTACATCTGCGGACGGTTGTCGCCGACGATCGCCAGGGTGTCCCCGCGCTTCAGCCCCATGGCGGCCAGGCCGCCGGCCAGCGCGAAGATCTCCTCCTTCATCTCGGCCCACGTCCAGGACTGCCAGATGCCGAGATCCTTCTCGCGCATGGCGGTCTTCTGCGGCCGTGCCTGCACATGGTGCAGCAGGAGCTTGGGGAACGTGTCCATGTCGCGGGTGGAGGTGATGCCGCTCATCGGACGGCCCTCCCGCACAGGACAACGGACGGAATTCGGGTATACTGGGCCCGCAGTGCGGGCTGGACCTCGGACATCGAACAACCTCCCTGAGCCGTCGAGGTGCCGTTGTTTTTCCGGCCTTGCCTCGGGGGACCCCGGCCGCGACCGTTTTTCGATCGACTATGCCTGATGGGCCTTCATTGCATACACACGGCTAGCTTTTTGTATCTAGTAACCCGATTCAGCGGTGGGGGTCAAGCGACTCCGGGAGACAATTTTCGTGCGTTTTTGCGGGCGCGTCAGAAAGACCATGCCTTGAAATCGGCCGCACACGCAAGGACCTGACTCGCGGGGGCACGGGACACCGGCACCCCATCCCGCCCGAGCGGGTAGGTCCACAATGGCCCTGCCGCCCCACACCTACCCGGATGCACTGGACAAAGCCGGTGAAGTATGGTGTAAGGCGTTCGCCCGACCCCCGGGGCGGACTCTGCGTACCCACCCACTTGAGCCGAGGAGCGATCCATGCCCCTGTGTGGCCATGACACCCTCAAGACGCGTCGTACCCTGACCGTCGCCGGTAAGGATTACGACTACTTCAGCCTGAGCGCCGCCGCGGACGCGGGCCTGGGCGACGTTTCCCGCCTGCCCTACTCGCTGAAGGTGCTGCTGGAGAACCTGCTGCGCTACGAGGACGGTCGCAGCGTCACCACCGACGACGTCAAGGCCTGCGCCGAGTGGCTGAAGTCCAAGTCGTCCACCCGCGAGATCGCCTACCGGCCCGCGCGCGTGCTGATGCAGGACTTCACCGGCGTTCCCGCCGTGGTCGACCTGGCGGCCATGCGCGACGCCATGGTTTCCATGGGCGGCAAGGCCAGCGCCATCAATCCGCTGTCGCCGGTTGACCTGGTCATCGACCACTCCGTCATGATCGACTTCTTCGGCTCGCCCGACTCGCTGCAGAAGAACATGGACCTGGAGTTCGAGCGCAACGGCGAGCGCTATGCGTTCCTGCGCTGGGGTCAGAAGGCGTTCGACAACTTCCGAGTCGTGCCGCCCGGCGCCGGCATCTGCCACCAGGTGAACCTGGAGCACCTGGCCCAGGTGGCCTGGACCGGCGAGCAGGACGGCCGCACGCTCGTCTACCCCGACACCCTGGTCGGCACCGACAGCCACACCACCATGGTCAACGGCCTGGGCGTGCTGGGCTGGGGCGTGGGCGGCATCGAGGCGGAAGCCGCCATGCTGGGCCAGCCCATCTCCATGCTCATCCCCGAGGTCATCGGCTTCAAGCTGACCGGCAAGATGAAGGAAGGCGTGACGGCCACCGACCTGGTGCTGACCGTCGTGCAGATGCTGCGCGCCAAGGGCGTCGTCGGCAAGTTCGTCGAGTTCTACGGCGAGGGCCTTGACAACCTGCCCCTGGCCGACCGCGCGACCATCGGCAACATGGGCCCGGAATACGGCGCGACCTGCGGCATCTTCCCGGTGGACGCCGAGACGCTCCGCTATATGAAGACCACCGGCCGCACCGACGAGCAGATCGCCTTGACCGAGGCCTACGCCAAGGCCCAGGGCATGTGGCGCGAGACCGGCACGCCGGACCCCGTGTTCTCCGACACGCTGGAACTGGACATGGGCGAGGTCGTGCCCTCGCTGGCCGGCCCGAAGCGTCCGCAGGACCGCATCACGCTCGGCGACGTTCCCGCCAGCTTCAAGAAGACCGCCGAGGCCGACAAGGTTCCGGCCGACCGTAAGGTCAAGGTCGAAGGCGAGGACTTCACGCTGACCGACGGTGACGTGGTCATCGCCGCCATCACGTCGTGCACCAACACCTCCAACCCGTCCGTCCTGATGGCCGCGGGTCTGGTCGCCAAGAAGGCGGCCGAGAAGGGCCTGACGCGCAAGCCGTGGGTCAAGTCCTCGCTGGCGCCTGGCTCCCAGGTGGTGCAGGACTACCTGGAGAAGGCCGGCCTGCAGACCTATCTGGATCAGCTCGGCTTCAACATCGCCGGCTTCGGCTGCACCACCTGCATCGGCAACTCCGGTCCGCTGGCCGAGAACATCGGCAACGCGATCGACGCCGAGAACATGACGGTGTCCGCCGTGCTGTCGGGCAACCGCAACTTCGAGGGCCGCATCAGCCCGCACGTGAAGGCCAACTACCTGGCCTCGCCGCCGCTGGTGGTCGCCTATGCGCTGGCCGGTTCCGTGAAGGTCGACCTCTACAACGACCCGATCGGCCAGGACAAGGACGGCAAGGACGTCTTCCTGAAGGACATCTGGCCGACCAACCACGAAATCGCCGAGCTGATCGAGCAGAACGTCAACTCGGAGATGTTCAAGAACCGCTACGGCAACGTCTTCGCGGGTCCGCAGATGTGGCAGAACATCGCGGTCACCGGCGGCGAGACCTACGACTGGGACGACAAGTCGACCTACGTCAAGAACCCGCCGTACTTCCAGACCATGGACAAGACGCCGAAGGGCTTCAGCGACTTCAAGGGCGCGCGTCCGCTGGCGATCCTGGGTGACTCGGTGACCACCGACCACATCTCGCCGGCCGGCTCCATCAAGGCCGACAGCCCGGCGGGTGCCTACCTGATCGAGAACGGCGTCAACAAGAAGGACTTCAACAGCTACGGCGCCCGCCGCGGCAACCACGAAGTCATGATGCGCGGCACCTTCGCCAACATCCGCATCCGCAACGAGATGGCGCCCGGCACCGAGGGCGGCGTGACCAAGTACCAGCCTTCTGGCGACGTCATGCCGATCTACGATGCCGCCATGAAGTACGCCGAGCAGGACACGCCCCTGGTGGTCGTGGCCGGCAAGGAATACGGCACGGGCTCCTCGCGTGACTGGGCGGCCAAGGGCACCAACCTGCTGGGCGTGAAGGCCGTCATCGTGGAAAGCTTCGAGCGCATCCACCGCTCCAACCTGGTCGGCATGGGCGTGCTGCCCCTGCAGTTCAAGGACGGCGTGGACCGCAAGACGCTGAAGCTGGACGGCACGGAAATCTTCGATATCGCCGGCATCGCCGACGGCATCAAGCCGCGCCAGGACGTCGACGTGACCATCCACCGCGCCGATGGCTCGTCCGAGACCATCCAGGTGATGTGCCGCATCGACACCCTGGACGAGGTCGAATACTACCGCCACGGCGGCATCCTCCAGTACGTCCTGCGCAACCTGGCCGAGGTCGCGTAAGCGACGTCAGCCAGCCGCACAGGCTGAAACGGGAAAGCCCCCGGTCCGCAAGGACCGGGGGCTTTTTCGCATCCGATCGGTCTTGATGCCGGTAGACAGGAAGCCCGCTTCGGCGTACCAAACCCTTATGATCGTTCAATTGATTCCGTGCGCATACGAAGTTCGTGTGGATCCGTGGCTCTGCGCGCCAGACGCCCGCGTTATGCGGGCGGCGCTGCCTTGCGGTCCATATTCCGTGTTCGACCGATTCTACAACGCGATCAAGTACGGGCTGATACAGGGCGAGAACACATGCCTGCCGGCACCGCCATGTGTTGAGCCGGCCGGTCGCGTAACGATCTCTGCCCTGTTTGCCAATCATCCACCCGCTGTTCTCATGGAGAAACTGGCGTATGACGTTCAAGGCCATATTGAATGGCGCGAGCGTGCTGATGGCGATCCACCGCTGCGCCTTACCATCATGCCGGATTTCGGCTGGTCCTGGCTTTGGGACGAATATGGGGCCTCGACCTGCCTCGAAGGCACCTTCGATGATATTCCGGAGATGGAAGCGCTCGAGCGTGAGTTCGAGACTTGGCAATGCGTCTTCGAGGACGCGGGCTGGCCCGCGGATGGCTCTCCGGCCCCTGACATTTTCGACTGGCCGCCATTCCATGCGCAGGGGCTGGAGCTTTGCACTCGCCTGAAGCGGCTGGTGGGTGAGCGGGCGGACATCTGGTACGAGAAGCCGTTCGAAGACCCGCACGTGAATGAGAACCGCTTGATCTACCTGGCCCAGGTGTCAAGCGCCCGACCGTAACCGTAGGGCTCGCGTACACCGAAAAGAACACAGCCCGGCACCGCTCAGGCGCCGGGCCATTCCCAGAAGACCGAGGCGTTCGGGAAGCTGCGCCCGCCTAAGCGGGGTGTCGGGGCGGCAGCCCCGACTGTCCCTCCCGGCCCGATGTCAGCCCTTCGCCAGCGCGTCCATTTCCTTCAGCACGGCGTCGCCCATCTCGACGGTGCCCACCTTCGTCGCGCCCTCCTGCATGATGTCGCCGGTGCGGATGCCGGCGTTCAGGACGTTCTGGATGGCCTGCTCGATCAGGTCTGCCTCGGCCATCATGTCGAAGCTGTAGCGCAGCATCATGGTGAACGACAGGATCGTCGCCAGCGGGTTCGCCAGGTTCTGGCCGGCGATGTCCGGGGCGGAGCCGTGGACCGGCTCGTACAGGGCGTAACGCTTCCCCTGGGCGTCGGCGTCACCCAGCGAGGCCGAGGGCAGCATGCCCAGCGAGCCCGTGAGCATGGCCGCGCAGTCGGACAGGATGTCGCCGAACATGTTGGTCGTGACCATCACGTCGAACTGCTTGGGGTTGCGCACCAGCTGCATGGACGCGTTGTCGACGTACATGTGGGTGAGATCGATCTCGGGGTACTGCTCCTGCTGCAGCTTGATCATTTCCTCGCGCCACAGGACGGTGCATTCCAGCACGTTGGCCTTGTCGACGGAGCACACGCGCTTGCCGCGCTTCATGGCGAGGTCCATGGCGACCTTGCCGATGCGGGTGATTTCCGGCGTGGTGTAGACGAGGCTGTTCAGGCCCTTGCGGGTGCCGTCCGGCAGGGTCTCGATGCCGCGCGGCTGGCCGAAGTAGATGCCGCCCGTCAGCTCGCGGACGATCATGATGTCCAGGCCCTTCACGATGTCCAGCTTCAGCGTCGAGGCCTCGGCCAGCGCGTCGAACACCACGGCCGGGCGCAGGTTGGCGAACAGGCCCAGTTCCTTGCGGATGCCCAGCAGGCCACGTTCCGGCTTGATGTCGAACGGCAGGTCGTCCCACTTCGGCCCGCCGACGGCGCCCAGCAGGACGGCGTCGGAGGCCTTGGCGGCGGTCAGGGTCTCTTCCGGCATGGGGCCGCCGGTGGCGTCGATGGCTGCCCCGCCCAGCAGGCCCTCGGTCACCTCGAACTTGACCTTACCGGCGTCTTCCAGCCACGCCATGATGCGGCGCACCTGGGTCATGACCTCGGGCCCGATGCCGTCGCCGGGCAGGACGAGAACCTTCTTCACATCAGCCATCGTCTACTCATCCTCTGTAGGGGAGCCGCGCCAAAAGCCGGATCATCCGGTCGGGCGGCGGATCGTCTGGTTCACCACCAAGAAAAAGGGGCCCACGGCGGGGCCCCTTCGTCGAATGCGTCGCGGTCGAAGGGGATGATGCGTCCCCGCTCCGCTCACGCGGCCGGCGCGTTGCCGGCGGGCGTGGCCCACGGCTGCTCGCGGCCCAGCTTCTGCTCAAAGCTGGCGATCTTGTCGTCCTTCTGGAGCGTCAGGCCGATGTCGTCCAGGCCCTCCATCAGGCAGTGCTTGCGGAACGGATCGATCTCGAAGGAGATGGAGCCGCCGTCCGGGCCGGTGATGACCTGGTTTTCCAGGTCGACGGTCACGGTGGCGTTGGCGCCGCGCTCGGCGTCTTCCATCAGCTTGTCCACCTGCTCCTGCGGCAGGCGGATGGGCAGGATGCCGTTCTTGAAGCAGTTGTTGTAGAAAATGTCGGCGAAGCTGGGCGCGATGATCGCCCGGATGCCGAAGTCCAGCAGGGCCCAGGGCGCGTGCTCGCGCGAGGAGCCGCAGCCGAAGTTCTCGCCCGTCACCAGGATCTGCGCGTTGCGGTAGGCCGGCTTGTTCAGGACGAAGTCCGGCACCTCGTTGCCGTTGTCGTCATAGCGCATTTCGTCGAACAGGTTCTTGCCGAGCCCGGTGCGCTTGATGGTCTTGAGGAACTGCTTGGGGATGATCATGTCGGTGTCGACGTTGATCATGGGCAGCGGCGCCGCCACGCCGGTGAGTTTGGTGAACTTTTCCATCGTCCTTGCTCATCCCTTTTTGCGACGGGGCGACCACTGCAGCAGATTGGCGAGGAACCCGTCCTCGTCCTCGTCCGCCTCGAACTCGATCTCGAACTCGTCGCCGTCGAAGTCGGCGGCGTCAGCCATCATCTCGCACTCGTCCTGGATCAGCAGGTCGGCCGAGAAGCGCGGCCAGATGCGGTCCAGCAGGCTGTCCGACACCTCGATCTCCGAGGTGATCAGCGAATTGACGAAGCGCGTCGTCGGGTCCACGTACAGGGACTCCATCGCAGCCTTGGCCATGCCTTGATCCTCTTCTCTTTCGCGGTTGGGCCGGCGGGGCGGCGGTCTTGTCGCCCCCGTCCCCGGCGTCGGCCCGCGTCTGCGTCTGCGTCTGCGTCTGTCGTTGCGACCGGCGCGCCGGTCAGCCCGCCGGGGCGGGCTCCACCGCGGGCAGCTTGCGCACGTCGGTCAGGCGACCGGTGATCGCCGCCGCCGCCGCCATGCCCGGACTGACCAGATGCGTGCGGCCGCCGCGGCCCTGACGGCCCTCGAAGTTGCGGTTGGACGTGGAGGCACTGCGCTGGCCCGGCGTCAGCTTGTCGGCGTTCATGGCCAGGCACATGGAACAGCCCGGCTCGCGCCATTCGAAGCCGGCCTCGAGGAAGATCTGGTCCAGGCCTTCTTCCTCGGCCATTTCCTTCACCAGGCCCGAGCCCGGCACGACCATGGCCTGGACGCCCTCGGCCACCTTGCGGCCCTTGGCGACCGCGGCGGCGGCGCGCAGGTCCTCGATGCGGCCGTTGGTGCAACTGCCGATGAAGACCACGTCCACCGGCACCTCTTCCAGCGGCGTGCCGGCGGTCAGGCCCATGTACTCCAGCGCGCGGGTGACGGCCTTCTGCTTGCTCTCGTCCTTGAAGTCCGACGGCGCCGGCACCTTGGCGGAGATCGGCAGCACGTCCTCGGGGCTGGTGCCCCAGGTCACGTGCGGCTCGATGGTCGCGGCGTCGAGCACGATTTCCTTGTCGAAATGCGCGCCCTCGTCGGACTTGAGCGTCTTCCAGGTGTTGACTGCCGCTTCCCACGCCGCGCCCTTGGGCGCCAGCGGGCGGCCCTTGACGTATTCGAACGTCGTCTCGTCCGGGGCGATCAGGCCGGCGCGGGCGCCCGCCTCGATGGTCATGTTGCAGACCGTCATGCGGCCTTCCATCGACAGGCTGGTGATGGCCTCGCCGGCGTATTCGATGACGTAGCCCGTGCCGCCGGCGGTGCCCAGTTCGCCGATGATGGCCAGGACGATATCCTTGGCGGTCACGCCCGGACCGGGCTGGCCCTTGACGGTGACGCGCATGTTCTTGGCCGGCGACTGCAGCAGGGTCTGCGTCGCCAGGACGTGCTCGACCTCCGAAGTGCCGATGCCAAACGCCAGCGCGCCGAAGGCGCCGTGGGTGGCGGTGTGGCTGTCACCGCAGACGATGGTCATGCCCGGCAGGGTGAAGCCCTGCTCCGGTCCGACGATGTGGACGATGCCCTGGCGGATGTCGTCCATGGCGTAGTAGGGCACGCCGAACTCGGCGGCGTTCTTCTCCAGGGTTTCCACCTGGATGCGGCTTTCCGGGTCGGTGATGCCGGCGGAGCGGTCGGTGGTGGGCACGTTGTGGTCGGCGACGGCCAGGGTGTTGGCCGGGCGGCGGACCTGGCGGCCGGCATTGCGCAGACCCTCGAAGGCCTGCGGGCTGGTGACCTCGTGCACCATGTGCCGGTCGATGTAGATCAGGCAGGTGCCGTCGTCCTGGACGTCCACCAGGTGCGACTGCCAGATCTTGTCGAAAAGAGTGCGAGGCTCGGCCATCTTCCGGTCCACTCCGTATAGCAACATTCCGGTGCCCGCGCGGCGGCGCAGGGCCATCGCCCGCATCCCGATCGGCGCGGGCGGCGGGCAGCATATGAAAAACCGGGCGCGGCGTCCAACAGAGTCGGAACCATTACGCCCGGTAAAACGTGTCGGCGGCCCCACAGCCTTGAAAACGATGGGGCCGCCGGTACGGACTCTTACTTCTTGCCGGGCTTCACCGCGGGCTGCTCGCCCTTCTCGGCGGCCTTGGCGCGCAGCTCCTGGTCCACGTTGCGCTCGTGGGCCTTCGCCTTGATGGTGGCCTGCGTGTCCTCGACGATGCGGGCCGAACGGCCGCGGCGATCGCGCAGGTAGTACAGCTTCGCGCGGCGGACCTTGCCGCGACGCACCACCTCGATGCGCTCCAGCGCCGGGGAGTACAGCGGGAACACGCGCTCGACACCTTCGCCGAAGGAGATCTTGCGGACCGTGAAGCTGCCGTTGATGCCGGCGTTGCGGCGGGCGATGCACACACCTTCGTAGGCCTGGACACGCTCGCGGGTGCCCTCGACCACCTTCACGTGGACGCGCACCGTGTCGCCCGGCTTGAACTCGGGGATGCCGTGCTCCGGGGTGAGCTTCTCGACCTGCTCTTTCTCGAGCTGCTGGATGATGTTCATAATCTATTGACCCTCTTGCTCTTGCTTCTGGGCGGCGACGTAGCCCGACCACAGGTCGGGGCGGCGCTGCCGGGTGATTTCCTCGGCCTGTTGCCGGCGCCATTTGTCGATGTTGGCGTGATGGCCGCTCATCAACACATCGGGCACCGGAACGTCGTTCCAGACCTGCGGCCGCGTATAGAGCGGGTATTCCAGCAGGCCGGTTTCGAAACTCTCGTCTTCCAGCGACTCCGTCTTGCCGACGACGCCGGGAACCATGCGCACCACCGCGTCCAGCAGGGTGATGGCCGCCGCCTCGCCGCCCGACAGCACGAAGTCGCCGATGCTGATCTCCAGGGCGCCGTGCTTGTCCAGCACGCGCTGGTCCACGCCTTCGTACCGCCCGCAGAGGATCGTCACCGCCGGCTCCCGCGCCAGGGCCTTGACCCGTGGCTGCCGCAGCACCTCTCCCCGCGGGGTGAGGTAGATCAACGGCCCCTCGCCGGGATGGGCGGCGGTGATCGCCGCGTCCACCACATCGGGGCGCATGACCATGCCCGCACCCCCGCCGAACGGCGTGTCGTCGACGGTGCGGTGTTTATCGCGCGCGTGGGCACGGATGTCCACCGTTTCCAGCGACCACAGGCCGTCCTTCAACGCCTTTCCCGCCAGACTGTGGCCCAGCGGACCCGGAAACATCTCGGGAAAGAGCGTCAGAACGGTCGCCTTGAACGCGGGCGCCGTCATTCGGTCTCCCCGGCCGCTTCGGAGTCGCCACGCGCGGCGGCGGCCTCCTCGGCCTGTTCGCCGGGTTTCGGCGCGTCGATCAGCCCCGGCGGCGGGTCAACGACCAGCCGACGGCCCCGAACATCCACCACGGGGCAGACGTCGCGGGTGAAGGGCACCATGACCGGCTTGGGCGTCACGCCGCCGGCCACCGGCTTCAGTTCCAGCACGTCGCCGGCGCCGAAGTCGTAGACGGCGACCACCTCGCCCACCGGGCCGGAGCCGTCGGCCATCTCGGCCGTCAGTCCGACCAGGTCGGCGTGGTAGAACTCGTCGTCCCCGGCCTCGGCGGGCAGGCTTTGGCGCGGCAGGTAGAGCCGCGTGCCCTTCAGGGCCTCGGCGGCGGTGCGGTCGGCGATGCCCTTGACGAAGCACGTCACCGTGCCCTTGCCCTGGCCCTTCACGCGCAACGCGAGCCGCGTCGCCCCGTCCTCCGTCAGCACGGGGCCATAGGCGGCCACGGCTTCGGGATCGGCGGTGAAGCTTTTCACCTTCACGTCGCCACGGATGCCGTGGGCGCCGACAATGACGCCCACCAGCACCCGGTCGTCGCGATCATCGCGCGCGCTGCTCATGGCAAGGCCCCGATGCACCAGGAGATCGCCTTGGGGAGAGACACGATCCGCCGATTACTCGGCGGACGCACCCTCGCCCTCGCCCTCGGCCGGCGCAGCGGCGGCTTCCTCGGCGGCGGCGGCGGCGGCCGCGGCCTTCTCCTGCTGCTCGCGCAGGCGCTCCTGCGCCTTGGCCTTGGGCTGGTTCTTCTTGGTCTGGGTCGGCGGGGTCGGCATCTCGACGATGCCGGCGATGCCCAGGATCTTGCGCACGCGGTCGGTCGGCTGCGCGCCCTGGCCCAGCCAATGCTTGATGCGCTCGTCCTTCAGGATCACGCGGTCGGCGTGGTCCTGCGGCACCATCGGGTTGTAGGACCCCAGGCGCTCCAGGAAGCGGCCGTCGCGCGGGCTGCGGCTGTCGGCGAGAACGATGCGGTAGAACGGACGCTTCTTGGCACCGCCGCGGGACAGACGAATCTTCAGGGACATCGATGCTACTCCAGGTCTTCTTGATTGCGTTTGGTTGGTTTGCGAGAGGGTCCGCCGTGGCCGGGGACCGTCCTGTTACTTCTTCTTGCCCTTGTTCAGGGCCTTCAGAACATCGGGGGGCAGGCCGCCGGGGCCGGCGCCGCCGCCTTTCATGAGGGCCGACATGTCGGGCATGGCCTCTTCGCCGCCGCCCTTGCCGGCCTTCTTGCCCTTCTTGCCGCCGCCCATGCCGGCCAGCATGTCGGGCGTCATTCCGGGAGGCATCCCACCGGGCATTCCGGCGGGCGGGGTGGCGCCGCCGAACATCTTGGACATGGCGCCCATGAGGCCCTTCTTGCCGCCCATCTTTTTCATTTTCTTCATGACGTCGGCCATCTGCTGATGCTGTTTCAGCAGCTTGTTGATCTCCTGGACGGAGACGCCGGAGCCGGCGGCGACGCGCTTCTTGCGGCTGGCCTTCATGAGCGCGGGATTGGCGCGCTCCTTCGCCGTCATGGACAGGATGATCGCTTCCTGATGCTTGATCATCTTGTCGTCGATGTTGGCGTTCTCGATCTGCTTCTGCATCTTGCCGATGCCGGGCATCATGCCGAGGATGCCCTTGATGTCGCCCATCTTCTGGATCTGGCGCAGCTGGGAGAGCATGTCGTTCATGTCGAACTTGCCCTCCATCAGCTTGGCGGCCATCTTCTCGGCCTCTTCGGCCTCGATGGACTCCGCGGCCTTCTCCACCAGGCTGACCACGTCGCCCATGCCGAGGATGCGGCTGGCGATGCGGTCGGCGTGGAAGCCTTCCAGCTGATCGAGCTTCTCGCCCATGCCCAGCAGCTTGATGGGCTTGCCGGTCACGGCGCGCATGGACAGGGCGGCACCGCCGCGCGCGTCACCGTCCACGCGGGTCAGCACGATGCCGGTGATGCCGATCTTCTCGTTGAACTCGCGGGCGAGGTTGACGGCGTCCTGGCCGATCATGGCGTCGGTGACCAGCAGGGTTTCCGCCGGCTTCACCGCGTCGCGCACCTGCGCGACCTCGTCCATCAGCTCCTGGTCGATGTGCAGGCGGCCGGCGGTGTCCAGGATCACCACGTCGTAGCCGCCCTTGCGGCCCTCGGACATGGCGCGCTTGGCGATGGCGACGGGCATCTCGCCCATGACGATGGGCAGGCTGTCGACCTCGGCCTGGCCGGCGACGACCTCAAGCTGCTTCTGCGCGGCCGGGCGGTAGACGTCCAGCGAGGCCACCATGACCTTCTTGCGGTCGCGCGCGCGCAGGCGCAGGGCCAGCTTGCCCGAGGTGGTGGTCTTGCCCGAGCCCTGAAGGCCGACCATGAGGATCGGCACCGGCGCCTCGGCGCGCAGGTTGATCTGGCTTTCCTCGTCGTCGGCGCCCAGGGTTTCCACCAGGACGTCGTTGACGATCTTCACGACCATCTGGCCCGGCGTCACCGACTTGATGACGTCCTGACCGACGGCGCGTTCCTTGACCTTCTTGACGAAGTCCTTGACCACCGGCAGGGCGACGTCGGCCTCCAGGAGGGCGACGCGGACCTCGCGCATGGCCTCCGAGACATCGTCCTCCGACAGGGCGCCGCGCTTGCGCAGCTTGTCGAAGACGCCGCCTAGACGATTGGACAGACTTTCGAACATGCAGGGTCCACCGTGCCGGTCGTTCGTTTGGTCGCTCGCTCAACGCTCCTCATGCGGCTTGGCGCAAACGCCGACGGCGCCAGTGCGCGAACCCTCGCGGACTGACGGACCCCCTCGGGAGCACA
Organism: Caenispirillum salinarum; assembly: GCF_044803115.1. Lineage (GTDB taxonomy): Bacteria > Pseudomonadota > Alphaproteobacteria > Rhodospirillales > Rhodospirillaceae > Caenispirillum > Caenispirillum salinarum_A. Next base: position 4,984,437 of record NZ_CP085224.1, read on the forward strand.
ATGGCCCGAAGCAGCATGATGAACATACTCCGCCCCTCCCTTCGAGACGCGAAGAGGGACGGTATAAGTCCGGCGCGCCCGTGAGTCAAGGCCGGGAAAGCCGGGAACGGAAAGCGCGGCGCCCCCGTTCCGCCGATGGAAACGAATACCGAACACCAGCGGAGCCGACGCCATGACCAACCCCAAGGTCCCCCACGACGACAATGCGCCCAGCAACCTCCAGAAGGACCCGGAGGACTGGGTCACGAAGGACGAGCCCATGACGGACGCCCAGAAAAGCTACCTCAAGACCCTGACGGAAGAGGCGAACGAGCCCTTCGACGACAGCCTGACCAAGGCCGCGGCCGCCGAACGGATCGAGGCGCTGCAGGCAAAGACCGGCCGGGGGCAGTAGGACCCGACGCCCCTCTTGCGCGGCGGCCGCGTTGGGCGGAGACTGCGGCGCCATGATGCCGGACACCGACCACGCCGCCACCCAGCCCTCGCCCCGTCTCCGCGCCCTTGCGGAGCGCCTGGCCGACCACGGCCTGCTGCTGCGCGGCGCCTTTCATCCCGATCCCGACGATGGCCTGGCCGCCGATGTGCGCACGGTGGTGCTGGTCGGCAATGCCGGGCCGGCCATGTGGGAGCATTTCTCCACTGCCCGCGCCGCCGCCGACGCGCCGCATGAACTGGACGGCTGGACCCGCCGCGTGCTCGCGCCCCTGGCCGATGACCTGGGCGCGGGCGTGGCCTATCCCTTCGGCGGGCCGCCGTTTCAGCCGTTCCAGCGCTGGGCCATGAAGGCGGAAGGCCTGCGCCCTTCCCCCGTCGGGGTTTTGCTGCACCCGGACTACGGGCCGTGGCACGCCTACCGCGGGGCCTTCCTGTTTGCCGAAACGCTCGACCTGCCGCCCCGCCCGGCACGCGCGCATCCGTGCGACTCCTGCGCCGGCAAGCCCTGCCTCGCCGGCTGCCCGGTCGGCGCCTTCAGCGAAGCCGGCTACGACTGGCAGGGCTGCAAGGCCCATGTGGCGACAGTCGGCGCCGCGTGCCGCGAGACCGGCTGTCAGGCCCGTCACGCCTGCCCCGTCGGCACGGCGTATGCCCCCGAGCAGGCGGCCTTCCACATGGCGGCGTTCCTGCGGGCCTGAAAAAACGTCTCCCACCAACAAATGTGCGTGATAATATTGCGCGCAGCATGGATTCGTGGAGGGGGATGTCATGATTCCGGGACTCGCGCCGACCGCCAACCAGATTGCCCTCGCCCTTCTGAAGGGTGATCCCGAGGGCCTGAAGAAGGCCGACTCGCCCTACGGCAAGCCCAACGTGCTCGGCGACGATGCCAGCGCCGAGGAAAAATGGCAGGCGGCCAAGCGGCTGGACGATCTGAAGAAGGAGGCCGCGGCGCGCGGCGTGGACCTGAAGGACCCGGCCGCCAAGCAGGTGCTGAAACGTTACGACGACCTCCAGGCCTTCGCCAAGCTGTCGCCCGAGGACCAGCAGGAGCTGGAGAAGGCCGGCGTCTCTATGGACAAGATGGTGCTGGCCTTCAAGGGCGCCCTGAAGGCCTACGTCAAGGCCAAGCAGAAGGAGGAAGGCGACTCCTTCGATCTGGAACGCGACCCGCTGGTGCGCATGATGAAGGAGGAAATCCGCGGCCTGCGCATCGCCGAGGACGATGAGAACAAGGACCGCTTCCTGGAAGCCCTGAAGGAGGCCAAGGGCGACACCGAAAAGGCGCGCGAACTGTTCAAGCCGGAAGAGGTCGCCAAGACCATCGAGGAGGCGTTCCGCAAGGTGCTCGACGAAGCCCGCCGCGACGACACCGACGGCGGCCCGCGCGACCGGCTGGACCTTTCGCCGCAGGCCCGCGCCATGCTGGGCCTGCCAGAGAAGCATACGGACGGCAGGGAGGAGGACGCTGGCGCGGCGGCCTGAGGGGCGCCCGCAGGCGGCTTCGTGAGGGTGTCTGGCGGCGGGAGTGGAGGCCTGCTTACGCAGGAACCACGAGCAGGCAGCCTGATGTTTTTGTGACGGACTTCCCGTCACCCCAGCGAAAGCTGGCGTCCACCCCCGGCATCCGGCACCTTCGCGCGGCGGCTCAACCCCGCGCCACGCGCCGTTGCAGCACGTCGGCGGCGCAGGCCTTGGGCGCGACCCTGGCCGACGCCTCAAGGGGCCGCAGCTCCACATGCGCGACCGTCAGCGGCGCGCCCTCGGTTTCGTCGGGATAGAGCACCACGTCCAGCACGCAGGTCCGCCCGCGGTACTGCCAGACCTGCGCCGGCGGCTCGCGCCGCAGCAGGGTGGCCGGGCCGAGGGCGGCCCTCACCGCATCCGCCGCCTCGCCCTTCAGGCTGAGCGGGTCGGGCGCGGCGGCGATGTCCTCGGCCGTCGGCAGGGGGCGCGGCGGCAGGACAGCGACGTTTTCCGATCCGGCGCCCGCGTGGGGCGATACCGTGCCGAGGGTGCCGCCGTCCTCCAGCACCCGTACCTTGTGCGAGGCACCACAGGCCGCCACCGTCAGCGCCAGGGCGGCGGCAAGGGTGAGATGCCGCGGGCTCATTGCGCCGGCTCCGCCGTCGGCACCGGCTTGTCCAGCAGCTTGTGGCGGCGCATCAGGCCGGTCGCGACGTGGGTCATGGCCGCCGTGCCGACCACCGGCGCCAGCATGTTCACGAAGGGCACGGTCGCCAGGAAGGTGATCGCCGCGCCCACGAGCCATAGCCGCGCCGTGTGCTGGCGCCGCAGGCTCTTGACGGTCGCGGCGTCGGCCCGGCGCAGCGCCACGGCCTCGAAATATTCCCGCGACAGCAGGTAGCCGTTCAGGGCGTAGAACAGCACCAGGCTTGAACCCGGAATGAACAGCAGCAGGAGGTAGAGCGGCAGCGCCAGGATATTGAGACCGATGGCGACGGCGGCGAACTTGGCAGTGGAGCCGATGATCTCCCACACCGGCTGCTCGCGGTTGGGCGGCAGGCCGGGGTAGTGGCGGGCCTCCACGGCGTCGGCCACCTGTTCCAGGAAAAAGCCGATGATCATGGTCACGACGGCCGGGAAGAACAGCAGCGACAGCACGAAGACGGCCACGCCGCCCAGCACGTCCAGCAGCGCCTCCACCCAGGGAAGGCTGACGAGCACGGTATCCGTCAGCGCCCACCACAGCACTCCTGCGAGCGCCACGTAGATCGCCAGCGCGCTGAGCAGGCTGACGATCACCACGCCGCGGATGCGCTTGTCGGGGAGTTGGGCGAAGGCTTTGACGAAGGCGTCGATCACGGATGTGTCCTTGTTGCTCTGGGCGCGCCAAAGGTCAGGCGCGGACCGGCGCCTGTCAAGCGCGCGGTTGACGGCACCGACCCGGTTCGCCACCGGAACGGGAAGAAGCGGTCCTTGTTAACTCGTTGCCAGCCGGTATACTGCCGCGCAATCGCGAACACCAAACGACGCAACAAGGGATTGGACACATGGCCGACACTCGGTTCGACGTGATGGGCATCGGCAATGCCATCGTGGACGTGCTCGCGCACGCCGAGGACGACTTCCTCGCCTCGCACGGCATGCCCAAGGGCGGCATGACGCTCATCGATGCCGAGAAGGCCGAGGCCATCTACGGCGCCATGGGCTCGAGCATCGAAAGCTCGGGCGGGTCGGCCGCCAACACGGTGGCCGGCATCGCCAGCCTGGGCGGCAATCCCGGCTTCATCGGCAAGGTCTGCGACGACCAGCTGGGGCAGATCTTCCGCCACGACATCAACGCCATCGGCGTCGGCTACGAGACCCCGGTGCTGGAGAAGGACGCCGGCGTTCCCACGGCGCGCTGTCTTATTCTGGTCACCCCCGATGCGCAGCGCACCATGAATACCTATCTGGGCGCCTGCACGAAGCTTGCGCCGTCGGACATCGACGAAAAGCTGATCGCCAGCGCCCAGGTCACCTATGTGGAAGGCTACCTGTGGGACGGCAAGGAAGCCAAGGACGCCATCGTCCAGGCCTGCCTGGCCGCCCGCGAAGCCGGCCGCAAGGTCGCCCTGTCGCTGTCGGACAGCTTCTGCGTCGACCGTCACCGCGAGGAATTCGCCGAGCTGATCGAGGGCCTGGTGGACATCCTGTTCGCCAACGAGGCCGAGATCACCTCGCTGTACCAGACCGACAGCTTCGATGAGGCCGTCGAGGAAGTCCGCAAGCACGCGCAGATCGCCTGCCTGACGCGCGGGGCCAAGGGCAGCGTCATCGTGCAAGGGCAGGAGACCGTCGTGGTGGAGGCGCATCCGCCGGCTCGTCTCGTCGATACGACGGGCGCCGGTGACCTCTATGCGGCGGGGTTCCTTTTCGGGTATACCCGCGGCAAGTCGCTGGCCGAGTGCGGCCATCTGGCCAGCCGGTGCGCCGCGGAAATCATCAGTCACATGGGTGCGCGGCCCGACGTCCCCTTGAAGTCGCTTCTCGCGGCGGAAGAAGCCTGAGGCCTTTTGCCTCGGGCCCGTCGAGGGTCGCGCGCACGTAGAATCGGAAAGTCATGAATCTTCGCAATATCGCGATCATCGCGCACGTCGACCACGGCAAGACGACCCTCGTCGACAATCTGTTGAAGCAAAGCGGCACCTTCCGCGAAAACCAGAAGGTGGCCGACCGCGCCATGGACTCCAACGATCTGGAGCGCGAGCGCGGCATCACCATCCTGGCCAAGTGCACCTCGGTGGACTGGAAGGGCACGCGCATCAACATCGTCGACACGCCGGGCCACGCCGACTTCGGCGGCGAGGTGGAGCGCATCCTGTCCATGGTCGATGGCGTGGTTCTGCTGTGCGACTCGGCGGAAGGGCCGCTGCCGCAGACCAAGTTCGTGCTGTCCAAGGCGCTGGGCCTGGGCCTGCGTCCCATCGTGATCATCAACAAGGTCGACCGCGGCGACGCGCGCCCGCACGAGGTGCATGACGAGGTCTTCGACCTGTTCACCGCGCTGGATGCCGAGGACGAGCAACTGGACTTCCCGACGCTGTTCGCCGTCGGCCGCGACGGCTGGGCCGTGCGCGACCTGGAGAACGACGAGCCGCGCGACCTGACGCCGCTGTTCGAGCTGATCGTCGACCACGTGCCGGCGCCCAAGCGCGACCTGGACAAGCCGTTCTCCATGCTGGCGACGACGCTGGAGTCCGACAACTTCCTGGGCCGCATCCTGACGGGCCGCATCACCACCGGCAAGCTGACCGTCAACCAGCCCATCAAGGCGCTGAGCCGCGACGGCAAGCTTCTGGAGCAGGGCCGCGCGTCGAAGGTCCTGGCCTTCCGCGGCCTGCAACGCATTCCTGTGGAAGAGGCCGAGGCCGGCGACATCGTCGCCATCGCGGGCCTGCAGAAGGCCACCGTGGCCGACACGCTGTGCGCCCTGGACGTGGACACCGCCCTGCCGGCCACCCCCATCGACCCGCCGACGCTGGCCATGACCTTCTCGGTCAACGACAGCCCGCTGGCGGGCCTGGACGGCGACAAGGTGACCAGCCGCGTCATCGGCGCCCGCCTGATGGCCGAGGCCGAGGGCAACGTCGCCATCCGCATCCGCGAAACCGCCCAGAAGGACGCTTTCGAGGTTGCCGGCCGCGGCGAGCTTCAGCTGGGCGTGCTGATCGAGAACATGCGGCGCGAGGGCTTCGAGCTGTCGATCTCCCGCCCGCGCGTGCTGTTCAAGGAAGAGAACGGCCAGAAGATGGAGCCCATCGAGGAAGTCGTCGTCGACGTCGACGAGGAGTTCTCGGGCACGGTCGTCGAGAAGATGAGCCTGCGCAAGGCCGAGATGACCGAGATGCGTCCCTCGGGCGGCGGCAAGGTCCGCATCGTCTTCCACGCGCCGTCGCGCGGCCTGATCGGCTACCACGGCGAGTTCCTGACGGACACGCGCGGCACGGGCATCATGAACCGCCTGTTCTTCGGCTACGCGCCGTACAAGGGCCCGATCGAGGGCCGCCGCAACGGCGTGCTGATCGCCACCGACGCGGGCGATGCCGTGGCCTATGCGCTGTTCAACCTGCTCGACCGCGGCCCGCAGTTCATCGATCCGGGTGTGAAGGTCTACGGCGGCATGATCATCGGCGAGCATTCGAAGACGAACGACCTCGAGGTCAACGTCCAGAAGGCGAAGAAGCTGTCGAACGTGCGCGCCTCGGGCAAGGACGACGCCATCACCCTGCCGCCCCCGCGCCGCATGACGCTGGAGGACGCGCTGGCCTACATCCAGGACGACGAACTGGTGGAGGTGACGCCCAAGGCGGTGCGCCTGCGCAAGAAGCACCTGGACCCGCACGAGCGCAAGCGCGCTTCCAAGCAGAGCGACGTGGCGTAAGCCGCAAGCCTCGGTGCTGGAACAAGAAAGGGGCCGCTCCCGGCGTGGGGCGGCCCTTTTTGCCGACCTTCCTGACGATTGGGACGACGCCCCGGAGTCCGACGCGACCAACTCTGCCGCACCCGAGCCCGCCGGAATGCTCAAGGCATCGCGCGCCGTGCTGGGCCTGACGCAGCAGCGGCTCGCCGACCTCACGGGCATCCCGCTTGCAACGCTGCGCAACTGGGAACAGCGGCGGACCGCCCCCGACGATGCCGCGCGCACCCTGATCACCCTCCTGTTCCGCCACCCCCGGGAGGTTGCCGCCATCCTGGACACGGATCGCGCCGCCTGAGGCCGCACGGCGCGCTTGATCCCCCCGCCAAACCCGCTAGCCTGTGGCGCGCATTGTATCCGCAGGGGCATCAACCACCGTGACATCCTGGTCCCACTCGCTCGCGGTCTATCTGGACCGGCGGGTGATCTCCATCCTGTTTCTCGGCTTCTCATCCGGCCTGCCGCTGCTGCTGGTCTACGGCACCCTGTCGGCCTGGCTGACCGAGGAAGGGCTGTCGCTGACCGTCATCGGCCTGTTCTCGTGGGCATCCACCGCCTACGCCTTCAAATGGCTGTGGTCGCCGCTGGTGGACAAGCTGCCCCTGCCGCCACTGACCAATCTGCTGGGCCAGCGGCGCGGCTGGATGATCGCCGCCCAGCTTCTCACGGCCGGCGCCATGCTCGGCCTCGGCTCGTCGGACCCCGCCGCCAATGTCTGGGTCACGGCCGGCTGGGCGGTGCTGCTGGCCTTTGCCTCGGCGACGCAGGACATCGTCATCGACGCCTACCGGGTGGAAATCCTGGAGGAAGAGAAGCTCGGCGCCGGCGCCGGCAACATCGTGCTGGGCTACCGCCTCGCCATGCTGGCGTCGGGGGGCGGGGCGCTGGTGATCGCCGACGCGGCGAGCTGGTTCTGGGCCTATGCCGCCATGGCAGCACTCATGGGTGTCGGCATGCTCACCTGCCTGCTCAACCGCGAACCGGCGCGCCCCCACCTGGAGCGCGCGACGGTCGCCGAGCAGCGCGCCGTCGAATGGATGGACCGCCAGGCGCACATGGGCCGCCGCACGCGCCAGACGCTCGGGTGGCTGTATGGTGCCGTGGTGCTGCCGCTGTCGGACTTCTTCACCCGCAAGCACTGGCTGACCATCATCCTGTTCATCGCCTTCTACAAGTACGGCGACGCACTGCTGGGCGTGATGGCGAATCCCTTCTACATCGAGACCGGCTTCACCAAGACCGAGATCGGGCTGGTCTCCAAGAGTTACGGCGTCGCCATGACCATCGTCGGCGGCCTCGTCGGCGGGTTGCTGGTGGCGAAGATGGGCATCATGCGGTCCCTGCTGGTCTGCGGCATCCTACAGGCGGCCTCCAATCTGGTGTTCGTGGCGCAAGCCATGATCGGGCCGGACGTCAGCTTCCTGGTCGTCACCATCAGCGTGGAAAATCTGACGGGAGGGATGGGCACGGCGGCCTTCGTGGCCTATCTCTCAAGCCTCTGCAACCTGGCCTACACGGCGACGCAGTACGCCCTGGTCTCCAGCTTCATGGCCTTTGCCCGCACCTTCTTCGCCAGCGCCGGCGGATGGGTGGCGGACAACGTGGACTGGGTGACGTACTTCCTGATCTCCACCGCCGCCGCCATCCCCGGACTGGCGCTGCTGCTGTGGATGATGCACCTGTTCCCGCGCGAGAACCGGCAGGTGACCGTCTCCGCCCTGGCCGACGACGACTGACGCGACCGACGTGACCGATCACATCCAAGGCGACGCGGGCTTCGGGCTGTATGTCCACTGGCCCTTCTGCCTGTCCAAGTGCCCGTACTGCGACTTCAACAGCCACGTCGTCGACCGCGTCGACCACGGCCGCTTCCGTGCGGCCTTGCGGGCGGAACTGGCGCACTACGCCGCCATGGCGGGGCGCGAGGGCCGGCGGCTGACCAGCGTCTTCTTCGGCGGCGGCACGCCCTCGCTCATGGAGCCCGAAACGGTGGCGTCGATCCTGGAGGACGCGCAAAGCCTGTTCACGCCCGCCAACGACCTGGAAGTCACGCTGGAAGCCAACCCCGGCGCCGTCGACCGGGCGCGGTTCGAGGGCTTCCGCGACGCCGGCGTCAACCGTGTGTCGCTGGGCGTGCAGGCGCTGGACGAGGCCGCGCTTGCCTTCCTCGGCCGCCGCCACGACCGCGCCGAGGCTCTGGCGGCGCTGGAGGCGGCGCAGGCGCTTTTCCCGCGCACCTCCATCGACCTCATCTACGCCCGCCCCGGCCACGAGCCCGAGGCCTGGCGGCGGGAGATGCGGCAGGCGCTGGACATCCTGGCGGGGCACGGCCACCTGTCGCTCTACCAGCTGACCGTCGAGCAGGGCACGAAGTTCCACCTGGACTGGCACCGGGGCGACTGGCGCCTGCCGGAGGAAGACGATGCGGTGAGCCTCTGGCATGTGACGCAGGAGGAAACCGCCCGCGCCGGCCTGCCGGCGTACGAGGTTTCCAACCACGCCCGGCCAGGAGAGGAATGCCGCCACAACCTGGTGTACTGGCGCGGCGGCGACTACATCGGCATCGGCCCCGGCGCCCACGGCCGCCTGACGGTCGACGGCACCCCCCGCGCCACCCGCCAGCACCGCGCACCGGAACGCTGGCTCGCGCAGGTGGAGAGCCTCGGCCACGCCACCACGCGCAACCACCCGCTCGGGCGGGACGAGCGGGCGGAGGAACTGCTGCTCATGGGACTGCGCCTGACCGACGGTGTGGACAAGGCGCGCTTCCGCCGGCTGTCGGGACAGGCGCTGGACGCTTTCGTGGACGCCCGCGCGCTGACGGACCTGACGGAGATGGGGCTGCTGGAGGACACGCCGGCCGCCCTGCGCGCCACCGCCGACGGAATGCTGGTGCTCAACGGGCTGATCGCGGCGCTGGTGCCGGCCGAGGGTTAGAAAACCCAGACGTTCAACACGATCGCCACGACGAGCACGGCGGTGATGGTGGCGACTGTGCTTTTCTTGTGGCGGTTCCACATCTCCATCGCGCGGTCCCCGAAGACGTGGACCAGCAGCGCCAGGCCGAAGTAGCGGATACCCCTGGCAATGAGCGCCGCCGCAACGAAGAGGTACACCGGATACTTCATCACGCCCGCCACCAGCATGGCGACCTGGAAGGGCACCGGTGTCACGCCGATGGCCAGCACGGCCAAGAAGCCGTGCTTCTCGAACCACGTCCGCGTGGTGTCGAACTGCTCCTGCCAGCCCGCCCACTCGACAAGCCGGACGCCCAGCGTGTCGAACACGAAGTACCCGACGCCGTAGCCCAACAGCGCCCCGATCACGCAGCCCAGCAGCACCACGGCCGCGATGCGCCACAGAATGTCGCGCCGGGCCATCATGTAGGGGATCAGCACGACCTCCAGCGGGATCGGCACGATGATGCTTTCCAGGAAGGACATCACGCCGATCAGCCACAGCCCCCTGCGGGAATGGGCCAGCCGGCGCGCCACCGTCCGCGGGTGGCGGTGGGCTTCGCGGGCTTCCGTCCACGGGTCGGCACATGGGTCGGTTTCAGCGGTCGCGCCGGGCTGTCGATCATCCTGCATGCCGCCTCAACGCCCGCGCGACAGCGCGCGTTGAGGTGAAGGCGATTGACGGAAAGGCATGCGACACATGGCGCCCGAACATCCTCCCTCTCCTGCCGAGACAACCCGGCCGCTGAAGGACGGGTCCGACAACACGCCCCTGCTGGAACCCGGTGTCACCTGCTGGAAGATCGCCCACACGCCGCGGTTCGGCATGGTGGTGGATTGCGAGGACTACTTCGCCGCCTTTCGCGAGGCCTGCATGAACGCACGGCACCGCATCTTCCTGGTGGGGTGGGACTTCGACACCCGCATCCACATGCTCATGAACCGCCCCAGCGACGGCTGGCCGGTAAAGGTGGGGCCGTTCATCTCCAAGCTGGTGGACGAGCGCCCGGATCTTCAGATCTTCATCCTAAAGTGGGATATCGCCTTCTTCACCATGGTGCGCCAGAATCCCTGGCCGTGGCGCGCCCTGAAGTGGAAGATGTCCGACCGCATCCACTTCAAGCTGGACGGCGAGCACCCCTGGGGCTCGTGCCATCACCAGAAGGTGGTCTGCATCGACGACCGCTTCGCCATGATGGGCGGCATCGACATCACGCGGAACCGCTGGGATACCCGCGACCACATCGACCACGACCGACGTCGCCGCAACCCGGCCGGCGGCCATTACCCGCCGCACCACGACGCCTCCGTCGCCGTGGAAGGCGAGGCCGCCCGCGTGCTGGAGGAAATGTGCCGCATCCGCTGGGAACGCGGCACCGGCGAACGCCTCGACCCGCCGCCGCGCGCCGAAGAGATCGAGGGCACGGCCGAGAGCTGGCCGGGCACCATTTCCGTAGAGGCCGAGGACGTCTCCGTCGGCATCGCCCGGACCATGCCGCCCTACAAGGACGAGCCCGGCGTCTTCGAGATCGAGGCCCTGACGCTGCGCGCCATCCGCGACGCCCGCCGGCTGATCTATCTGGAAAGCCAGTACTTCGCCAGCCGCACCGTGGCGCTGGCCGTCGCCGAGCGCCTGCGCGAGCAGAACCCGCCCGAGGTGGTGGTGGTCAACCCGTACTCTGCCGACGGCTGGCTGGAGGAAAAGACCATGGACACCGCGCGCGCACAGAACGTGGCGCTGTGCCGCAAGTCCGACCATGCAGGCCGTTTCCGCATCTACTACCCGGTCACCAAGCGCGGAAAAGGCATCTATGTTCACGCCAAGGTGACCATCATAGACGACCGCTTCCTGAAGGTGGGATCGGCCAACCTGAACAACCGTTCCATGGGCTTCGACACCGAATCCGACATCGCCCTGTTCTGCGAGGAGGACGACACGATCCGGCGCGACGCCGTCCGGGGGCGCATGATCGACCTGCTGGCCGAGCACCTGGACCACGCGCCGTCGACCGTCGCCTGCGTTCTGCGCGACCTCGACGGCCGGCTGATCGACGCCATCGAGACCCTGCGCCGGGACGAGGGGCGGTCGCTGCGCGTGCTCTGCCCCGAGGGCATGGAAGAGCTGGAGGACGCCGAGGAACTGATGGTGGAAAGCCAGATGGCCGATCCCGAACGGCCGGAAAAGCCGCTGCGGCGCATCAAGAACAAGCTGAAATGGGTGTTCGACTGGTAGCCGCCGCGGCTGGCGCTGCGCCGCGACGTTGCCCATCGCTACACGATCTGCGTTTCCTGCCCCGGAGCATGGACCCGCGACGGCGGAAGGTCAAAGGTGACCGTCGTGCCCTCGCCGACCGTGCTGTCGAGCGTCAGCCGGCCGCCGTGAAGTTCCGCCAGGGTGGCGGCCAGCGGCAGGCCCAGGCCCGTGCTGTCCTCGGCCTGCTGACGGCCGGCGGTGCTCTGCTCGAAGGGACGCATGACGGCGTCCAGGTCCTCGGGCGCGATGCCGACGCCCGTGTCCGACACCGTGATCTGCGGGCCGCCGTCGTCCCGCAGGCTGGTGCGCACGGTCACCGTGCCGCCCGCCGGCGTGAACTTGATCGCGTTGGACAGCAGGTTGATCAGAACCTGCTTCATCCGCCGCATGTCGGCGATCAGCACAAGGCCCGGCGCGCCGTCCTTCACCGTCAGCCGCACCCCGCGCTTTTCGGCGCGCTCGTACAGCATGCGCACGCAGGTGGAAAGCAGCTCCTCCAGCACCACGGGCTCGGGCTCCAGCTCGATATGCCCCGCTTCCACCTTGGCGATGTCCAGAATGTCGTTGATCAGCGACAGCAGGTGCTTGCCCGAAGCCGTGATGTCCGCCAGATAGCCCTGATAGCGCTCTGACAGGGAACCGAAGACGCCGGCCGCCATGATGTCGGAAAAGCCCAGGATGGCGTTGAGCGGCTGACGCAGCTCGTGGCTCATGCCGGCCAGGAACTCGCTCTTGGCGGCGTTGGCGCGGTCGGCCTCCTTGCGGGCGGCCTGGGCCTTGCGCTCGGCGGCGACCAGCGGCGTCAGGTCCTCCACCGCCGCCAGCAGGGTGTCGCGGCTGGTGCGGGTGACGGTGACGCCCAGCGTCCCCGCCGGCCCATCCACGCGAACGCCCTGGCACAGCATGCCCGCCCCGGCGGGACCATGAACGCCGTCGCAGCGGCTGCGGACCTTCGCCGCGCCATCGCCCAGGGCGTCGTACAGGTTGTCCATGGGCCGCCCGGCCGCGTGCGGCAGAAGAAGCTGGATCGCCATGGCGTTCATCAACTCCACCGTGCCGTCGGCGCGCATCTCCACCAGCCCCACGGGCGCCTGGTGGAGAAGCTGGTACATTTCCTCGGACGCTTCGGCGGTGCCGTTTTCGCGCGGTTCGGCCATGGCCCCTCTCAAAGGCGTTGTCGGTTCCGGCCGCCGCTCAGACGCGCCGGATCAGGACCCAGCGCGTGGGCGAGTCGGGATGCTGGAGCAGGCGCAGCGTCACGCGGGTCGGCTTCATGCGGAAGGTCAGCACGTAGTCCACGAAGGCATCCAGCGCCGGCTCGTCCCCGAACCGCTGGGCCACAAGGAAATTGTTCATGCACAGGCCGACCTCGTTGAAGAAGTCCCGGCCCGCCGCCCAGTCGCGGCTGATGCCGGCGGCCTCCACCTCCCAGGTGTTGTAATGGCTCACGGCGCCGTCAGGGCCGATGCCGATGACGCCGAAGTCCAGCGCATCCAGGTCGGCCTCGCCGGCGGATTCCAGCCACCGAAGCATGTCGGGATCATCGAAGGTCATCGCGATTTGCCTAACACCCACACCGGATTCCATAATCGTCCGGAGTAACCCCTACTTCAATGGTAACGTTCCAAAAATGTCCCATGCGTCGAACGGCATTGCGAGTCCTTCAACCGCCGGTGCGAGTCCTGCCGCACCACCGCCCGAACACCTTGCGCCGGCCCTGCTCGACCTGCTGACGGCCGAACTGGCGGAGCAGCGCGGCGGCGACGGACCAGACCATGCCGCGGACCGCGCCACAACGGACCTCATGGCCCTGCCGCTGGGCGAGGGCGGCCTGAGCGCCGACAGCATCGAGCGCACATGGCTGGCGCTCGCGGCGCACCGCTTCCTGACGCTCGACGGCACGGCCTGGGACGACAAGGTGCTGCCCGCCCGCACCCTCGGCACGGTGGCCGGCATCGCCGCCGCCCGCCTTACCGAAGGGCCGGACCCGGCGGTCGCCTTCGCCACCTCGGGCACCACGGGTGCGTCCAAGGTCTGCCGCCACACGCTCGCGTCGCTGCACCGGGAGGCCGCCTTTCTGGCCGAGTTGTTCGCCGGCCGCCGACGGGTGGTGCGGCTGGTGCCGGCGCATCACATCTACGGCTTTCTGTTCGGGGTGCTGATGCCGCACGCCGCCGGCCTGCCGGTGGTCGACGCGCGCGCGGCCGGCGTCGCCGGCCTGCCGGCGCGGCTGGAGCCGGGCGACCTGGTGCTCGGCTTCCCGCTGGTGTGGAGCCAGGCGGCACGGTTCTGGACGGCGCCCTTGCCGGCGGACGTGTGGTGCGCCACCTCCACCGGCCCCTGCCCGCCCGAGGCCTGGGGCGCGCTGACGGACCTGGGCGCGGCGCGGATGGTGGAGGTCTACGGCTCGTCCGAGACGGCGGGGCTGGGCTGGCGCGACCATCACGCCGCACCCTATCGCCCCTTCCCCTGGCTCACCCGCGACGCCGCCGGCGACGGGCTGGCCGAGGCGAAGACCGCCGAGGTGCTACCGGTCCAGGACCGGCTTGACTGGACGCCCGACGGCGCCGGTTTTCACGTCGCCGGCCGGCGCGACGGAGGGGTGAAGGTGGCCGGCCGCCTGGTTCACGCCCGGGCGGTGGCGCGGCGGCTGGAGACCCTGCCGGGTGTGGCGCGGGCGGAGGTGGCGCCGATCAAGACTCCGGGCGGCCAGCGGCTGGCGGCGACCGTGACGCTGACGGCCGACGCCGCCCCCGACGCCGAGAGCCGCCTGCACGCCGCCATTGCGCGGTGGCCGGCGGCGGAACGGCCGGTGGACGTGGTGGTGAGGGCGGGACGCTGAACCTGGATCAGTGATCCGAGCCGTGCAGGATCTGGTCCCGCATGCCGGTCTCGTAGTCGCGGCCTTCCTGCGTCAGCGTGATCGCCGTCGGGAAGAAGCTGCGTGCCAGACCCTTGCGCTCCAGCGCCCGCCACACCGCCTCGTTGGACAGGCCGGTGGCGTCGGCGCCCGAGACCACGTAAGGCCCCAGGTGGAAGTGGTTGCCGTGAGCGTGGGGGAACTGGTTGATGGTGGCGTCGCCGGTCAACTCGTCGATCATCGCCGTCTGCGGATTGTTGCCCAGCTCCTGCAGGATGGTCAGCGTCTTGAGCTGCAGCGGGTTGAGCTTCTTGGGATTGTTCTTCGGCGGCATGGTCCGTCCTCCATGAAAAAGGGCTGCGTCCATCAATGACGCAGCCCCGTCCCGTGTGCAACGAAACTGACGCCGGTCAGGCCGCCGTGTCCGCCAGCAGCGGCGCCAGACGGGCCTCCAGCCGGTCGAGGTCCGCGCGCACCATCGCCGCCACGGCATCGTCCTGCGAGACGCCGGGGCCGTCCGGCGTGTCGTTGGCCACCGCCAGCGCCGCGTTGCCGCTCAGCGCGTGCATGGCGCCGAAGCGCCGCCGCGCGCCCACCGCCTGATACTGCGCCAGGGCCCGCACCGCCCGCGCCAGCCCGGCGCGCTCCGCCGGATCGGTGGCGGCGGCGAGCGCCAGAAGGCAGGCGTCCTCGATGCGGCGCTTGGTGTAGGGCAGATCGCTGACATCGCGCACGTCGTCGCCCAGCTGATTGGTCGCCAGGAAGCGGCGCCACACCGACACCACAGTGCGCGTCGCCCCGGCGGCATGGGTGCGCATCACCTCGGCGCGGGCGTCCTCGGCGGCGCGGGCGGCCGCGTCGTCGGCGACCGCCATGGAACGACGGCCCAGCACATAGCCAAGGCCGAAAAAGACAACGGCCGCCGCCACGCCGGCGACGGCAGTCAAGGTCATCCAGTCCTGCACGACACTTACTCCCAAACCGATCTGCGTCGGTCCAACACTCTCCAGAGCCGCACTTAACGCCGAAAGCATCCCGGTTCAATAGGGAAATTGTACCAATCCAAAGGCCGGCCGGTCGGCCGCTTCCGGACAAAGGGATTACCCCGCCGGCAAGGCGCCCTAAGGCCAAAGCACGCTGGCGGTCCAAGGGCGGGCGGACCTAGCCTTTCTGTATCGCCCGCCGCACAATGTTCCCCAAATGAGCGCCCTGCCCATGACCCAGTACGCCCATGCCCCGGTCCCAGCCTCCAACGTCGTGATCTTTCCCGGCCCGCGCCGCGCCGGCCTGTCGGCGGGGCTGCGGCCCATGGGGCTGGAAGCGGTGGAGCGCCGCATCGTCAGTGCCTTCACCGCCTGGCCGGCCACCGCCGTGGAGCGCCGCGTCATCGCCGCCCTGTCCGCCTGCCCCGGCGCCAAGACCGAGGAGTTGTCCCGCCTGCTCGGCCATTCGGGCGCGGTCTTCGGGCTGTTCGTCAAGGGCATGATCGAGGCCCGCACGCCATGGCTGGACGACGGACGCGGCGGTGCCGGCGGGCTCTTGGCCCTCTACAATCCCTTCGTCGGCACCTGGCGGCTGCGCCCGGCGGCCCGGGGCGCCTTCGTGACGCTCGACTACCTCTGACCCCGGCGGCGCCTGCCGATCAACAGTCTCCCGAACATCAAAAAGATTGCGGGCCGGCGCCCGCGGCTCCACCCTCGCTCCTATGCTGCGATGCAGCAAATCCATACGCGGCGTCGGGCCGTAGTGGGTGGGGTTTGAGGGAGACCGCATCATGAGCCTTTCCACCACCATCGCCGCGCCCGTGGCCGTCGTCGGAGCCGGCATCGCCGGCCTGGCCTGCGCCCACCGGCTTGCCGGGGCCGGCGTGCCCGTCCAGGTGCTCGACAAGGGACGCGGACCGGGCGGCCGGCTGGCCACCCGCAGGGCCGAGGACGGCGCGCTGACGTTCGATCACGGCGCGCAGTACGCCACCGCCCGCGACCCCGCCTTCCAGACCGCCCTGGAGGCCGCCGCCGAGGCCGGCACCGCCGCGCCCTGGGACGGCCGCTGGGCCATGCTGGGGGAAGACGGCTTCACGCGCGTCTCCGCCTCGGAAACCCGCTGGATCGGCCGGCCCGGCATGAGCGGGCTCGTCAAGGCGCTGGCGGCGGACGTCTCCGTGACGCAGGGCATCCGCATCACCGCCCTGGACCGCGACGACGCCGGCCTGTGGCGCCTGACCGATGCCGACGGCCGCACCCATGGTCCCTATCATGCCGTGGCGCTGACCGTCCCGGCGCCCCAGGCGCGCGAGATGCTCGGCGGGCGTCAGGCCGCGTTTCCGGCCCTCGCCCGCGTGCGCTACGCCCCCTGCTGGGCCGCCATGGCCGCCTGGGACGCATCCCTTCCCCTGCCCTTCGACATGGCGCGGCTGGAAGACCCGGTGCTGGGCCTGGCGGCGCGCAACGGCGCCAAACCCGGCCGCGCGCCCGAGGCGGACTGCTGGACGCTGCACGGCGCCCCCGACTGGTCGCGCGACCACCTGGAAGACGACGCCGGTACGGCGGCGCGGCGGTTGCTCGACCGGTTCGTGGCGCTGACGGGCGTGACCGAGGCGGTGCGTCACCTTTCCGCCCACCGCTGGCGGTATGCCCTGGTGGAGCGTCCGGCCGACGTGCCCTACCTGCTGGACGCGGTGGCCGGCCTGGGGCTGGCGGGGGACTGGTGCCGGGGCCCGCGGGTGGAACTCGCCTTCCTCAGCGGCCGCGATCTCGCCGGCGCCCTGCTCGAGTCCCTGGCGGTTGCGGCCTGAAACGGTGGACGGGGGCGCCCCCCTGGTTCACACTGTTACGCATGCGGACCGCCTCGGGGGGCATGACGGCGGGCCGCGACACGAACGAGGAGGGGATACCATGAGCGCGTCAGTCGTCTCGCTGGCCCAGGCACGGGTGCAGCGCAACTGCCGCATGATCCAGGAATCCAACCAGCGCACGCTGGGCCATGTGCGGGATCTGCAAAAGGCCCAGCGCTCGCTGGCATCGTCGCTGGATACGGTGCGCGACGGGCTGGTGGAGTTCTCCGACGCCCTTGACGGCTCCATCCAGCGTCTGCACGACTCGGGCGCGCGTCAGCAGCGCATCATGGACCGGATCGAACGCATCCAGGCGTCCTCCGACGCCTTCCGCTGACGCACCCGCCTTGCGCGCCGCACCGGGACGCACGACGTAAAGCGTCTAACCCCGACGCGACACGCAGAACGAGGACACGATCCATGGCCGTCGCCACCTTCGCCGCCGGATGCTTCTGGGGCGTGGAGGAAGCTTTCCGCCGCACCCCCGGTGTCATCTCCACCATGGTCGGCTACACGGGCGGGAACAGGCCCGACCCCACCTACGAGCAGGTCTGTTCCGGCGAGACCGGCCATGCCGAAGCCGTGCGGGTGGACTACGACCCGGAAACGATCTCCTACGAGGACCTGCTGGACGTCTTCTGGAAGGCCCACGATCCGACCCAGAAGGACCGCCAGGGCTTCGACGTCGGCAGCCAGTACCGGTCGGCCATTTTCGTCCACGACGACATGCAGCGGGAAAAGGCCGGGACGAGCCTGCGCCAGAACGAGGAATCGGGCCGCTTCCCCCGCCCCATCGTCACCGAGATCACCGAGGCCGGGACCTTCTATCCGGCCGAGGACTACCACCAGCAGTACATGGCCAAGCGCGGACGGGGCACCACCGTCTGCGGCATGCCCGGCCGCTGGTAGGCCCGACGGGCCGCGCCTCCCTCTTTCGCACGAGCACGCCGGCGTCCGCCGGGACGGTGCGCCGTGTTACGGTTCATCAACCGCGACACGCCGCACTTGCCCGCGCGGACGCTTTGCGTATGCTTTACGCAGACAAAAATATACATCAGGGAGGATGACGTATGCCGTACAAGACGGTTCTGGTGCACATCGACTCGACCCCGCGCTGCGCCACGCGCGTCGACCTGGCGCTCTCCATCGCCAAGCAGCACGGCGGCCGGGTGCATGCCTGCATGGCGCAGCTCGACCCCGCCAAGTCCATGATCGACCCCGTGCACCGCGCCAGCGACCGCCTGAAGCAGGAGTTCGAGCGCGTCAAGGAGGACGTCACCGCCCGCGCCGAGGCGGCGGGCGTGGAAGTGCGCTTCTCGATGTCGCCGCTGGTGACCTCGGCCAACGTCATCCACTATCTGGTGCGCGCCGCCCGCCACGCCGACCTGGTGGTCGTGGGCCAGTACGACCGCGAGACCGACAAGGGCGTCGTGCCCGAGGACATGACCGAGCAGGCCATCCTCAACGCCGGCCGCCCCGTCCTGGTGGTGCCCTACGCCGGCAACTTCCCCAAGCTGACCGACCACGTCATGGTCGCCTGGAACGCCGGCCGCGAGGCCGCCCGCGCCCTGTCCGACGGCATGCCGCTGCTGACCGCCTCGCGCAAGGCCTCGGTGCTGGTGATCCGCGGCCCCAATGCCGAGGGCGAGGCCGCCGGCCCGGGCTACGACAAGGACGAGGTGGCGCACTTCCTGGCCGGCCACGGCGTCACCAGCGACCTGCGAACGGCGACCGCCGAGCAGATCGGCATCGTCGACATGCTGCTGAGCCGTGCGGCGGACGAAAGCGTGACCCTGCTGCTGATGGGCGCCCACGGCCACTACGGCTTCCCGCACATCCTGCGCGGCGGCGTCACCCGCGACATGCTGCGCCAGATGACCGTGCCGGTTCTGTTCAGCCACTAAGGAAGCGTGCGCCCGGCGCTCTGCGCCGGGCTGCCGTGTGTGCTTTGCACACGCCTTCGGCTCCATGCGCCACGCAGGCTCACGCGCCTGACCGGTGGAACGAACCGCTCCAACACCTTGACGTGGAAACCGGCCCGGCGGCTCCGTCTCGGGCCGGTCTTTACGCACATCCTCCGCCACCCTTGCGGGGGCGCGCGCTTCGCCTATACTGCGGCCTTCGCCGTACATTCCCTCATTTCTTGACCCAGAGGCGCACATACCATGACGAAGGGCGACGTGAAGAAGGTCGTGCTGGCTTACTCCGGCGGCCTGGACACCTCCATCATCCTGCGCTGGCTGCAGGAGGAATACCGCTGCGAGGTGGTCACCTTCACCGCCGACATCGGCCAGGGCGAGGAGCTGGAGCCCGCCCGCAAGAAGGCCGAGATGCTCGGCATCAAGGAAATCTACATCGAGGACCTGCGCGAAGAGTTCGTCCGCGACTACGTGTTCCCCATGTTCCGGGCGAACACCACGTACGAGGGCGTCTACCTTCTGGGCACCTCCATCGCCCGTCCGCTCATCGGCAAGCGCCTGATCGAGATCGCCGAGCAGACCGGCGCCGACGCCATCTCCCACGGCGCCACCGGCAAGGGCAACGACCAGGTGCGCTTCGAGCTGACGGCCTACGCGCTCAAGCCCGACGTCAAGGTCATCGCCCCCTGGCGCGAGTGGGACCTCAACAGCCGCGCCAAGCTGATCGAGTACGCCCAGAACCACCAGATTCCGGTGCCCAAGGACAAGCACGGCGAGTCGCCCTACTCCATGGACGCCAACCTCATGCACATTTCCTATGAGGGCAAGGCGCTGGAAGACCCCTGGGTCGAGCCCGACGAGGACATGTTCCGGCTGACCGTCAGCCCCGAGGCGGCGCCGGACAAGGCCGAATACATCGAGATCGAGTACAAGAACGGCGATCCGGTGGCGGTGAACGGCGAAAAGCTCTCGCCGGCCGCCATGCTGACCAAGCTGAACGAACTGGCCGGCAAGCACGGCATCGGCCGCCTGGACCTGGTGGAAAACCGCTTCGTCGGCATGAAGTCGCGCGGCGTCTACGAAACGCCCGGCGGCACCATCATGCTGACCGCCCACCGCGCCATCGAGAGCATCACGCTCGACCGCGAGGAAGCGCACCTCAAGGACGAGCTGATGCCGCGCTACGCGGAGCTGATCTACAACGGCTTCTGGTTCTCGCCGGAGCGCGAGATGCTGCAGGCCGCCATCGACCACACGCAGAAGAACGTCAACGGCGTGGTCAAGCTGAAGCTCTACAAGGGCAACGTGATCGTGGTGGGCCGCCAGTCGCCCAACTCGCTCTACCGCATGGACTACGTGACGTTCGAGGAAGACACGGTCTACGACCAGTACGACGCCAACGGCTTCATCCGCCTCAACGCCCTGCGCCTGCGTCTGGGCAAGATGGCCCGCGGCTGACGCTCGACGCCGGCACTTCGCCGGACACGAGAAAGGCCCTCGCGGAGACGCGGGGGCCTTCGTCGTTTCAGGCGCGGCCCTGTGCTTCCATGCGCTCCAGGATGGCGTCGCGGACACGCTCCATCTCCGCCACGTCGCCGCTGTCCAGCGCCGCCATCGTCGCGGCGCAGTCGGCGCGGGTGGGCTCCAGGCGCTTGCGGCTGCGGGCCAGTTGGGTGCGGAACAACGTCAGGGCGGAATGGATGCGATCCAGCGAGGCCTGCGCCTCCGCCACCTGATCCAGCACCTCGCGGGTGTCGCGGGCGATCTTGCGGCGCAGGAAGACGGGGTGACGGTGCAGGGGAATCACGGCGCCGGGCGCCCGGGCCTCGGCGATGGCGGCGGGAACCGCGCGGCGCGGCGTCGTTTCGGTCATGCGGCACTCCTCGGTCGGCGGGCCTTGTCCGGCCCGTTCTTCCCCTCCATCCCCCTAGACCATGCCAAGCCGACGCGCGCGCCGCGACTGCGCGTCGGTATAGACCGTGGGGAAAAAGGAGACGCCGAGGTTGCGCCGGCCGCCTTACGCCGCCGGACCGATCGCCTGGTCGGGCATCA
This sequence comes from Caenispirillum salinarum, assembly GCF_044803115.1. Taxonomy (GTDB): domain Bacteria; phylum Pseudomonadota; class Alphaproteobacteria; order Rhodospirillales; family Rhodospirillaceae; genus Caenispirillum; species Caenispirillum salinarum_A. Next base: position 5,005,670 of record NZ_CP085224.1, read on the forward strand.
GTCCTCGATGTCGGCGCGCGCCTCGAAACGGTAGGGATGCGCGCGGTAGACGCCCAGGATGGTCAGCTCGCGGGTGAAGAACTTCAGCTCCTCGAAGGCCAGGCGCACGCCGCGCTCCTCGGGGTGGCCCTCCACCTCGCACAGGAACTGGGCGGCGACGAAGTGGCCGTCGACGATGTAGCTTTCCAGCTTGGTCATGTTGACGCCGTTGGTGGCGAACCCGCCCAGCGCCTTGTACAGCGCCGCCGGCACGTTGCGCACCCGGAAGACGAAGCTGGTCACCACGCCCTCCAGCGCGCCCGGCGGCGGCGTCAGGGGCTCGCGCGACATGATGACGAAGCGTGTGGTGTTGTGCGCCTCGTCCTCGATGTTGGCCTGCAATGAAACAAGGCCGTAGGTCTCCGCCGCCAGTTCCGACGCGATGGCGGCGACGCTCTTGTCGCTCATGCGCGCCACCTCGGCCGCGGCGCCGGCGGTGTCGGCGGCGACCACCGGCTTGATGCCCAGCCGCCGGATGATGTTGCGGCACTGGCCCAGGGCGTGGACGTGGCTGCGCACCGTGGCGATGTCGTCCAGCGTCGCACCCTTCACGCCCAGCAGGTGGTGGTTCACCGGCTGATAGTGCTCGCCGATGATGTGCAGGCCGGAGTTGGGCAGCAGGTGGTGGATGTCGGCCACGCGGCCGGCGACCGAATTGTCCACCGGAATCATGGCATAGCGCGCCTGGCCGTCCCGCACCGCCTGGAAGGCGTCCTCGAAGGCCGCGCACGGCAGCGCCGTGAAGTCCGGATACACCGCCTTGCACGCCAGATGGCTGTAGGCGCCGGGGCTGCCCTGGAAGGCGATGGTGTGGGACGGATCGGACGAAGCGGCCATGGCGGGTCTGTCTCTGTGGAAGGGGTCAGGGCTTGGGGGTGAGGATGGCGCGCGCCGCCTGAAGATCGTCGGGCGTATCGACGCCCAGCGGCACGGTGTCGACCAGCACGGCGTCGATGCGCATGCCGTCCTCCAGCGCGCGCAGCTGCTCCAGCCGCTCGCGGGTTTCCAGCACGCCCGGCGGCAGGCCGACGAAGCGCTGCAGCGCCGCCCGGCGGTAGGCATAGAGGCCGATGTGGTGATACAGCGGCCCGTCGCCCGTCGGCGCGGTGGCGCGGGTGAAATAGAGCGCCCGGCCGCGCCGCTGGTCCGGCTTCAGCCCCAGGATCGCCTTCACCACGTTGGGATTGTCGCGCTCGGCATCCCTGATGATCTCGGCGACCAGGGTGGCGATGTCCACCGCCGGATCGGCCAGCGGTTCCAGCGCGGCCGCCACCAGGGCGGGGTCGAGCGTCGGCAGGTCGCCCTGCACGTTGACGATGGAGGCGAAGCGGCCCTGCGGGTCGAACCGCTCCACCGCCTGCCAGACGCGGTCCGAGCCCGACGGCAGGTCGGGATCTGTCAGCACCGCCTCGCCGCCGTGGGACCGCACGGCCTCGGCGATCCGGGCCTCGGCGCAGGCCACCAGAACCGGCCCGACGGCGGCTTCCATGGCGCGCTTCCAGACCTGCACGATCATGGGCACGCCGCCGATGTCGGCCAGCGGCTTGCCGGGCAGGCGCGTCGACGCCATGCGGGCGGGAATCACCACCAGCGCATCGCCGGTGGCGAGTCCTGGCTTGCTGGGTTCGGCGGGGGCGGTCATGGCTTGTGCGTCGGTTGCGAAAGGGCGAAAGGAGCGTGAAGGTAGCCCCTGGAAGGGCCTCGATAAAGATCAAAACGCCGCCACCTAGCGTATAGCAGCGCAAAAGCCGTATGCTCCCCGTGGACAGACGGCATTCCACCCGCTACGCTCCGGCCGCGAATCGCTGCCCTGGCCCTGAACCGTTCGGAGAGGCGCATGTCCTTTATTGGTAAGTCCGTCGCCGCGCTTGCCGTCGCGATCGCCCTGGTCTTCATCGTGAACGCCGTGGGCGACATCTACAACCCGACCCGCACCCTGGACGAACCCGTCTACCGTGCGGGCCTGGATACCGGTGACGAAGGCGCCGAGACCGAGGTGGCCGCGGCCGAGGAAGAGCCCGAGGCCGACCTGTTCACGCTCATCAGCCAGGCCGAAGCCTCGGCCGGTGAGAAGGCCTTCCGCCAGTGCGCGTCCTGCCACACCTACGAGATCGGCGGCCCCAACCGGGTCGGCCCCAACCTGGGCAACGTCATCGGCGCCGACATCGCCGCGCACGAAGGGTTCAACTACTCCGATGCGCTCGCGGGCATCGAGGGCGAGTGGACCTACGAGAAGATGGACGCCTGGCTGGAAAACCCGAGCGACTTCGCGCCGGGCAACAAGATGACCTTCGCCGGCGTGAAGAACATCGAGGACCGCGCAGCCATCATCAAGTTCCTGATGGCCCACACCGAGAACCCGCCGGCCGTGCCCGAGCCGCAGGAGGCCGCCGCGGCCGAGGAGGCGCCCGCCGCCGAGGAAGCCGCTGCCGAAGGCGAGGGCGAGGCCGAGGCCGAGGCCGAGACCGCCGCCGCGGAAGAGGCCCCGGCCGCCGCGGAAGAGCAGACCGCCGAGGCCGCTCAGGCCGGTGGTGCTGCCGGCGGATTCGCCGCCATGGTCGCCGCCGCCGATCCGGTCGCCGGCCAGAAGGTGTTCAACCAGTGCCGCGCCTGCCACACCTACGAGATCGGCGGTCCCAACCGCGTCGGCCCCAACCTGGGCAACATCGTCGGTGCCGACATCGCCGCGCACGAAGGTTTCCGCTATTCCGACGCCCTGTCCGCCATTGACGGACAGTGGACCTACGAGAACCTGAACGCCTGGCTGGAGAGCCCCAAGGACTTCGCGCCCGGCAACAAGATGACCTTCGCCGGCCTGAAAAGCGAGGAAGACCGCGCCGCCGTCGTCGCCTTCATGATGGAGTACACCGAGAACCCGCCGCCGCTGGATGCCGCGTCGCCGGGTCCGGCCGCTCCGGGTGTTGCCAGCGAAACCCTGCAGGAAGCCGTGCCCGAGCCCGCAGGGGCCGCCGAGCGTCCCTCGCCCGAGGAAGGTGCGGTGGCAGAGTAACTTTGCCGTCACCACCGTCCCTCGGTGGACACCAAAGCGCCCCGGTCCCAGCGGCCGGGGCGCTTTTCTTTTTTCCAATCCGCCATATGCCTTTGTATTGGTTGACCCGGCGAAGCATCCCCTCCAGAATTGGGCCTAATCCGAAAGGCGCAAGGAAGCCGCGGCGCGCCCTCACCGAAAGGCGCAAGCCGACGGGGCGTCCCGGAACAGCAAGAGCACGGGACTTTTGTCATGGTGGCGCATATGGGCATACACGGCGATTCCACGGACGCCGCGGCGGACCGGCCTGAACCGGTCGGGCGCGAGCGCCGCGTCGTGGGCCAGGCGCTGTCCTACTGGCACGCCGTGCGCGACCACCGGACGCTGCCGCTGCTCGACGACCTGGACATGGAGGCCGAGCCCCTGCTGCGCGGCAAGCTGTTCCTGATGGACGTCACCGACGGCCCGGGCACCGCCACCTTCACCTACTGCGGCGGCGCCCTGTCGCACGCCTTCAAGGCCTCGGCCACGGGCAAGCGGCCCCACGAGGTCCTGCCCAGCGACGTCGCCGAACACATGCTGGACCTGGTGCGCGCGGTGGTCGACTTCCGCCGCCCGCTGGCCGACGCGGCCACCCTGCCCCGCGTGCGCGGCGGCGGCGTGCTCAAGCACCGCATGGCGATCATGCCCGTCTCCACCGACGGCAAGACCGTCACCCACATCCTGGGCGCCTTCAGCTACAAGGTGGACTGAGCGCGCGGCCAGCGGCGGCGCGGACGCTTACTCTCCCGGCTGCGCGGCGCGGCGGGGGCGGATCATGCCCTTGATGTCCGACAGCGACGTCGCCCCCATGGCAAAGGCGGCGACCGTGAAGGTGCCGGCCCCGACCGCCAGCAGGGCCGCCAGCGCGACGATGCTCGGCACGCCCGCAGCCAGGCCCTCCACCGGCAGTTCCGGTACCAGCCAGCGGTTTGTCGCCCAAACGGCGCCGGCCATCACCGCGCTGGCCGCCATGATGCGCGGCAGGCGGCTCTTGAGACGGGCGTCGGGGGCGAAGTGGCCGCGGCGGTGCAGGATGATCGCCAGCGCACCGCCGTTGACCCAGGCCGCCAGGCCCGTCGCCAGCGCGATCCCCACATGCCCCAGCACCTGCATCAGGATCAGGTTCAGCACCACGTTCACCACCATTCCGGCGCCGGCGCACCAGACCGGCGTCTTCGTGTCCTCGCGCGCGAAGAAGCCGGGCGACAGCACCTTCACCAGCACGAAGGCCGGCAGGCCGACGGCGAACGCCGCCAGCGCGCCGGATGTGGCCGCCGCCTCCAGCGGACCGAAGGCGCCGCGCTGGAACAGCGCGGTGACGATGGGATGCGCGATGACGATCAGCCCGCTCATGGCCGGAATGGTGAACAGCAGCGACGCCTCGATGGCGCGGTTCTGGTTGTAATGGGCGGCCTCGGTGTTGCCGGCGGCGATCTGGCGTGCCAGCAGCGGCAGCAGCGCCGTCCCGATGGCCGTGCCTACCACCCCCAGCGGCAGCTGGTTCACGCGGTCGGCGTAGTAGAGGTAGCTGACGGCACCGTCACTGACCAGCGAGGCCAGGATGGTGTCCACCAGCAGGCTGATCTGGTAGAGCCCGGCGCCGAAGGCCACCGGTATCACGCGCTTGCCCAGCAGCTTGATGCGCGGGCTTAAAGTGGGGCGCACCGGATGGATGCGCACGCCGGCCCGGCGGCAGGCGACGATCAGCCACACCAGCTGGATCACGCCGGCCGCCGCCACGGCGATGGCCAGCGCATGGCCGGGCGTGGCGGTGTACTGGTGCAGGGCCAGCAGGCCGCCCATCATCACCAGGTTCAGCAGCACCGGTGTCGCGGCCGCGGCGGCGAACCGGCCCAGGCTGTTCAGCACGCCCGACAGCAGCGCACACAACGAGATCAGCAGCAGGTAGGGAAAGGTGATGCGGGTCAGGTCCTCGGCCAGTTCCATCTTGCCGGGGACGGCATCGAAGCCGGGCGCGAAGGCATAGATGGCCCAGGGCATGGCCAGTTCCATCAGCCCGACGAACACCGCCAGCACCAGGCCCAGCACCGTGAAGGCGCGGCGGGCGAACAGGTGGGCCTCGGCCGCGCCCTCCTTCTCCAGCGTCTGCGAATACAGCGGCACGAAGGCCGCCGCCACCGCCCCTTCCGCGAACAGGCGGCGGAACAGGTTGGGGAACTTGAAGGCGACGAAGAAGGTGTCGGCCACCGTGCCCGCGCCCAGGAACCCGGCGATCAGGATATCGCGCGCGAATCCGGTGATTCGGCTGAGAAGGGTAAACCCGCCGACGGTGGCGACGGCACGGAACAGCGACATGGGCCTCACCGGCTTGACCAGGACGCGCCCTTTTACACCATGCCGGCAAGGCGAAAAAGCGGCGCGGGCGGAGCGCGGCAAAGCCACCCTCTGGGGTAGCCCGGCGACAGCCCTTTACGGCGGGCGCGATTCCAGTAATAAAGGGGCCGTCTTTTCGCGCCCGCACCCGCTGCCACAGGGGATGGCGGCGGCACGGGCGCCCGAACAGTCACCGATCGCGGGTTTTCCGGAGGGAGGCCCGGTCATCGCGCCGCAGGGTTGGCGGCGCCGTCAAGCCGGAAGGAAGCATCATGGACATCAACAAGATTCCCGTCGGTAAGGACGCTCCGTGGGACGTGAACGTCATCATCGAGATCCCGCTCCGCAGTGATCCGGTGAAGTACGAGGTGGACAAGGACTCCGGCGCCATGTTCGTGGACCGCTTCCTGCACACCGCCATGCACTACCCCTGCAACTACGGCTTCATTCCCCACACCCTGTCCGACGACGGCGATCCGGTGGACGTCATGGTGCTGGGCCGCATGCCGGTGGCCGTGGGCTCCGTCATGCGCACGCGCCCCATCGGCGTGCTGCACATGGAGGACGAGGCCGGCCGCGACGAGAAGATCCTCGGCGTGCCGCACTCCAAGCTGCACCCCTACCACGACAACGTGAACAGCTTCGGCGACGTCCGCAACACCGAGCTGCGCCGCATCGAGCACTTCTTCGCCCACTACAAGGACCTGGAAGAGGGCAAGTGGGTCAAGATCCTGGGCTGGGGCGACGCCAAGGAAGCCGCCGACATGATCGCCAAGGGCATCGAGGCCGGCAAGAAGGGTTGAGCCCTTCGCCGCCGCCGCCCTCGCGATGCTGGACGCGCCCCGACCCCGAAAGGCGGTCGGGGCGTTTCCGTATCAGTGGAGGAAACACGGGAGAACAGGAGGGAGACCGCCATGACCGCATCCGCGCGCGACCGCATCGAGGTGGTCGTCGGCGACATCACGCGCGAGTCCACCGACGCCATCGTCAACGCCGCCAACAACGAGTTGGGACCGGGCGGCGGCGTGGCCGGCGCCATCCAGCGCGCCGCCGGGCCGCGGCTGCTGGAAGCCTGCGAGCCGCTGGGCGGCTGCGAAACCGGCGACGCCAAGGCCACCGAGGACTTCGACCTGCCGGCGCGCTGGGTCATCCACACCGTCGGGCCGGTCTGGCACGGCGGCGACGCCGACGAGGAATCGCTGCTGGCCTCCTGCTACCGGCGCTCGCTGGAGGTGGCCGTCGAGATCGGCGCGGCCTCGGTGTCCTTCCCCGCCATCTCGACGGGAATCTTCGGCTTCCCGCCCAACCGCGCCGCCCCCATCGCCGTCAGCACGGTGGCCGAGGTGCTGCACGAGACCGACGCCATCGAAACCGTGCGCTTCGTCTGCTTCGACGAGGACAGCGCGGCCCTGCACCGCGAGGCCCTGGACAAGCTGGCCTGACGGGCCGCGGGCGCCTCAGCCGCCGTCGGGGAGGCCGGCAAGCACCGGCGTCACGTCGGCGGCGGCATCGGGCCAGCGCAGCAGGTGGGAGGGGCAGCGGCGGCAGTCGCTGGAGCCGAACCCGGGAACGGGCACGGCGGCACCGGCCACCGTCAGCGCGCCGCGCAGGGCGCATTCGTCGCCCCCGGCCACGGGCCAGACGGCGGTGTCGCCGGCGGCCGTGGTCAGCCAGTCCACATGCCAGCGGCGCGGTTTGTCGGCCGCCAGATGCCGGGCGCACCGCGCCCTCAGGCCCCCGCCACCCCGCGCCGATCCGCAATAGAGGTAGGTTCCCGGGGCCAGCACCGGGCCGTGGGTCCCGGCGAATCGCGGCGGCAGCGGCGCCGGAAAGCCGAACGTCATGCGCAGCACATAGGCACCCGGTGCGTCGGGAAGCTGATGCGGATCGTGTATCCACCCGGCCATGATGTTTGACATCCTCTCGGCTTACGCGGAAAGTGGTGGCCACGGATCGCGCCACGCACACAGCCGCAGCCCATGTTCAACTTCTTCGCCCTTTCGCCGGCCCGTCTTGCCGCCCTTCTGGCGGTGGGTCTGACGCTGGCCGCCACGGCCGCACCGCCCCCGGCGGCGGCGCAGGGCGCCATCTACGCCTGGACCAATGACAGTTTCTGGAAAGTGGGGCGGCTCGACAAGGAGTTGTCGGCGCTGTGCCGCCGCAGCGAGTTCAACCAGGTGCGCAAGAACCGCCTGAAGATCTGGTACACCGGCAAGGACAACATCGGCCGGGGCACCACGGGCGTCGCCAAGTACGGCTGGAACCTGAGCGATCCCAACGGCAAGGCCGTGCCCGACGTGACCTATCACTTCATCAACGACGGCTGGTCGGACTGCAAGGTGTTCGTCGCGCCCTGAGCCGGCGCACCGGCCCTGTCGCAACTCCTTGCGCTCAGCCGCCGCTGCCGCCGCGCCGCCGGCCGCCGGGGGTGGTGGCCTTGCCGTAACCGCAGTCGCAGGTCTGCGAGCCCTTGACCAGCCGCGCCACCAGGGCGCCCCGGCCGCTGGCGGCGTCCGACCGCGTCCAGCGAAAGACGGCGCCGCACTTGTTGCACAGCTGCTCGCCTGGGCCGCGCGCCGTTTCCTCCGTCTGGCGGCTCTTGGCCTTCTTCACGGCGGCGACGGCGGCCTGGATGGTCGGGGGCAGGGGCTTGTTGCGGTCACTCATGGGGCGGTGTCGTCCGGGATGGGGTCTCAGCAGGGCCAGTGCAGGCAGCGCGGGTTTTCCTCGCGGTCGCGCAACGGCACCAGTTCCCGCGCGGCCCGCCATAGAAGCCTGTCGAGCGCCGGGTCGTCCAGCCCCGTCACCGCCGGACCGCGAAGGCGTGCCGCCCGCACCGCCCGGCTGCCGTTGCACAGCGCCGCCTCAAGCGTCGTGCGGTCGGACGGATTGGCCGCCGCATCGGGCGGGCCTCCGCCACGCAGCCGGCAGGCGATGCCGCCGTTCACGGCCTGGGGCACGCCGAACAGCAGCACCACGCGCGTCGACGAATTGCCGGCCTGTGCGGCGTCGGTGGTGTAGCGGGTGGGGGCGCGGCCGGGCGGGGTGGGCATGCGCGCGGCGATGGCCGACGCGACGTCCGCCTGCGGCGCGGCCACCGGACTGCCGACCACCTCCATCAGCACCGGGCCCGCCGCCGAGGCGGCGCGGAAGCTGGAGATCGCCAGCGCATCGCCCGTGGTCGGCGTGCTGCGCGTGACCACGACGCCGTCCCCGGCGGCGCAGGCGGACAGAATACCCGCCAGCAGGACGGGCACGAAAAGGCGAAGGACGCGCGTCATGCGGGGATCATACCACCGTCGGCCGTGCGCTGCGAGGCCGGCGGGGCGGACCGGATCGGCCTCAACGCTCCCACACGGGCGCCGGGGCGGGCTCGCCCTCGGGGCCCGGCGGGCGGCCGGCGGCTTCGCGCTTCTTGGCGCGCATCAGCCCGAGCACCGCGTTGCCCACCACCGCGCCGACCACGATGATCCCGCCGACCACCGCCAGCGTGCCCGGCACCTCGCCGACGCCGATCCACGCCCACAGCGGGCCCAGGACCGTCTCGATCAGCGAGAACAGCGCCACCTCCGCCGCCGGGATGAACCGCGCGCCCGACATGAACAGCCCGATGGCCAGCGGCATCTGCAACAGGCCTTGGAACAGGATCACCGTCGCGTCGTGCAGGGTGTAGACGAGGCTGCCCGCCAGCGGCAGGGCGATCAGCGCCGCGCCCAGGCCGCCGAAGGCGATCACCGGCGTGGTGTCGCGGTTGCCGATGCGGCGCAGCTGCACCAGGGCGAAGCCGTGGCAGACGGCGGTGAACAGGGCGATGGAATCGCCCAGCAGCCGGCCGCCCCCGATGGAGCCGGAAAAGATGATGACGATGCCGATGATGGCGACGGCGATGCTCACCCAGGTGCGCACCGAGACGCGCTCGCGGATCAGCAGCCATCCGAACACGGCGGAAAACAGCGGCATGCAGGCCAGGATCACCAGCGTGTTGGCGACCGTGGTGTTCAGCATGGCCAGCACGAAGCCGATGTTCGCGCCCATCAGCCCCAGCGATGCCCACACCCCCGGCCAGCCCAGGCTGGTCACCACCGCCACGGTGCGGCGGCGGTAGCGAAGGCTCACCAGAGCCATGACCGAGACGAAGATGCCCAGCGTGCGCAGGAAGACGATCTGCCAGTGGCCCGCGTCCTCCACCAGGCGCAGCAGCAGGCCGTCGGGGCTGATGACCAGCATGCCCCCGGCGGACAGGGCGACGCCCTTGAGGTAGGTGGCGCGGTCGGCGTGCAAGATCGGCTCCTCTGGGAGACGGTGGGCCAAAAGACAGCCGCCCGCCGGGTGCCCAAGGGGCACGCGCGCGGGCCGGCAGTCTGCGTCGGGCGCGAGAGAGTGCCACGATCCTTTCAACGCCGCACCGTGCCGGCAAGGGCCATTCTGCCGCCGCCCCGCTGCAAAGGCGGGACGTCAGGCGCTGCAGCGGGCCTGTTGCAGGTCGGGGCGGTGGCCCATGCGGCGGCTGGCGTCCTCGCCGGCCAGGATGCAGGCCCGCGCGATGCGGCCCGTGGGGCTTGCGTCAAATCCGGTGTCGGCGCCCAGCACGGTGATGGCACCGACGATCTGCCCCCGGTGGTCGAAGACGGGCGAGGAGACCGCGCCGATGCCCTGCATCAGGGCGTTGCGCTGCGTCGCCAGACCGGTGGCGCGGATTTCCTCCACCATGGCCCGGTCGACGGCGTGGCCGGCGGCTTCCTTGAGGAAGGCAGCGAACACCCGCCCCGTCGCCGACGTCTCCACCGGCAGGACCGAGCCCACACGCACGTTCACGGCGATGGGCCGGGCAGCTTCCTCCCAGCGGACGATGGTGGGGCCGCGGTTGCCCCAGACGGCCAGGAACACCGTTTCCTCCAGGTGGTCGCGCAGATCGGCGAGCACGCTGGCGGTATCGCGCACGATGTCCAGCCCCTGCAGCGCCACCAGCCCCAGCGTCAGGGCGAACTCGCCCAGCGCATAGCGGCCGGTTTCGGCGTCCTGGCGGACCATGCCCGATTCGATGAAACTGACCAGGTAGCGGTGGGCCTTGGCCGGCGGCATCCCGGCCCGGTCGGCCAGTTCCTTCAGCATCAGGGGCCGCGCCGCCTCGCCCAGCGCCCGCAGGACGCCCATGGCGACCTCCAGCGACTGCACGCCGCGCCGCCGCGCGCCCTCGCCCTCGTGCCCGTTGGCGCCGCCGCCGGCATCCTCTCCTACCGCGGCGCGCAAAGGCCGCGACCGGCCACCCGCACTACGCATATCCAAAAATCCCCACACTGCTCTGCATTTCCCACGCTTGACTCGCATCGGCCCGTCAATTACACATGGCGACATCGATTACGCAATACGAAATGCGGACCCGCTCGAAGGCATCCCCGGGACCCCGCAGGACGTGTGAAATCGAGGCCTCGGCCGCCGGGAACGGCCGAAGCCGAACAAAGGGCAAAGACTTATAAAAGCACGGCCCTGTCTAGGTGAGGAAAGCGTCGGGTGACCGGACCCTGCATCCGGGCGAAGAGGCGGCCGCAAGGCCGCCTCTTCACATTGCGGGCTACCCCGCCGGGCGGCATTGCGCCGGCGCCGCGGCGCCGCGACATCAGACCCCGGGACATGGTGAGGGACGCGCAGCCGGGAGCCGCCGCCCATGCCATGCCGCCGCAGTCTTCTCTCCCTCCTGAGCCTTGTCCTGACCCTGCCCGTGCTGGCCGTCGCGCCCGCCCCCGCCGGCGCCGAGACGGAGCCGCCGCTTCTGTACGAGCCGCGCCTTTACACGCCGTCCGTGGAGCGCACGCTGGTGCGCGCCAAGGCCGACCGCCTGGAGGCCCGCCTGCGCGCCGCTCCACCGCCGCCCCCGGTCCGGGCGGCGCCGCTCCTGCCCAGGGCGCTGGTCCCGGCGCCGGCCTCGGCCATCGATCGCCGCATGGCCGCGCGGGCGCAGGCGTCCATCGACCGTGCGACCGCCTCGGCCGCGGGCGAACTGTGGCGTCTGGAACGAAGGGCCGCCCTGGCCGACCTGGAAGAGACGGAACTGTGGGCGCTGCACGCCCTGCGCACCTTCCGGCCCGATCCGGCGGCGGGGCCCGAGGGACGCTAGGGCTTTTTCCCATCAGGCGCGGTCGCGCCTGATGGACGTTCAAGCGCCACTGAGGCTCACGCGCCTTACCGGCGCGGGGTCGCAGTTGCGGCCCTGTGTCGCCCTTCTCGACCAAGTTTGATCGAAAACGGCTCTAGACGGCGGCGCGTGCCGCGGTCAGGCGCCGGAACCGCTGCCGTTCGGCGCGTTGGGGTCCGGCGCGTCCTCGGGCACGCGGCATTCGGCCGCGGCCTGGCAGATCAGCTCGCCGAACTCCCGCAGGAAGACCGAGCCCCTGACCGTGCGCTGGATGAGCACGCTGCGGCGGTCGGTCTCGTCCACCTTGCGCTTGACCAGGCCATAGTCGCTGAGGCGGTCGACGGCGCGCGTGACGGCCGGCTTGGAAACCTTCAGGGCGTCGGCCAGCCCGCGCACCGTGTGCGGCGGCTTGGTGATGTAGACGGTCAGGAGCAGCGCCATCTGGCGTGCCGACAGGTCCGGGCCGTCGCGGCGCACGCTTTCCACGATGGCGCCGCGCCACAGGTCCAGGGCCTCGACGGGTTTGATGTCCACGCTGGTCCTCTATCCGTTCCGTGACCGCTTGTTCCGTGAGCGGAACCTGTTTACCGGACCGGACGGCCCGGAGCAACGGCAAAGGGTTGACCGTTTCGCGTCCGTTCAACCGAAGCGGTCGGCGACAAGGGCGTAGAGCGCGCGCAAGGCGAAGGCCTCGCCGCCCGCCGGCCGGCCCGGCCGCCCGGCCGGGTTCCAGCCGTAGATGTCGAAGTGCGCCCACCGTGTCGAGTCCGAAACGAACTCCTTCAGGTAGAGCGCGGCAGTGATGGCTCCGGCAAATCCGCCCTCGCCGGCGTTGTTGATGTCGGCGGTCTTGCTGTCGAGCATCTTGCGATAGGGCGCCCACAGCGGCAGGCGCCAGACGGGGTCGTGCCAGGCCTCGGCGTGGCGCTCGATGTCGGCGGCCAGCGAGTCGTCGTTGGCGAAGTAGACGGCGATCTCGGGCCCCAACGCCACCCGCGCCGCGCCGGTCAGCGTGGCGCAGTCGACCAGCAGGTCGGGCTGTTCCGAATCGGCCTCGGCCAGAGCGTCGCACAGCACCACGCGACCCTCGGCATCGGTGTTGCCGATTTCCACCGTCAGGCCCTTGCGGGTGCGCAGAACGTCCTGCGGCCGGTACGCGGTGCCCGACACCATGTTCTCCACCGCCGGGATCAGCAGGCGCAGGCGCACGTCCAGCCCCGCCATCATGATCATGCGCGCCAGCCCCAGCGTGTTGGCGGCGCCGCCCATGTCCTTCTTCATCAACTTCATGCCGGCCGAGGCCTTGAGGTCATAGCCGCCCGAATCGAAGCAAACGCCCTTGCCAACCAGCGTCACCCTGGGCGCGCCCTCGCGCCCCCAGCGGATGTCGATGAGACGCGGTGGCCGGGCGCTGCCCTTGCCGACGGCGTAGATGGCGGGATAGTTGGCGCGTTCCAGGTCCTCGCCGACGATGACGTCCATGGTCGCGCCGTGGGCGTCGGCCAGCACGCGGGCGGCGTCCTCCAGTTCCTCCGGCCCCATGTCGCTGGCCGGCGTGTTGATGAGGTCGCGGGCGAGCGTGGTGCCGGCGACGGCGCGGGTCACGGCATCGCGGTCAGCCCCCTCCGGCCACACCAGGCGGGCCGGGCGCGAGGGACCGGAAGGGTCGCCGTCGCTGCCCGCGCCGGGGGCGGCGGTGTTGGACTTGTAGCGGGTGAAGCTGTAGGCGCCCATCTCCCAGGCGAAGCAGGACCAGAAGGCCTGGTCGCCCTCGGGCGCCGGGTCCAGGCGATAGTCGGCACGCGGCAGGGCGGTCGGCAGGCCGGCCAGCGCCCACGGGTCGGACCCGTCCCCCAGCCCCGCCAGGACGCGCGCCGCGCCGCCCTCGGCGTCCGGCAGCATCAGGTGGGCGCCCGCCTCGGCCTTGAAGCCGGCCGTTTCGACCCAGCGGCGCGTCGCCGGGTCCTGCGCCTCCAGCCATGATGCCAGCGCCTCGCGCGTCAGGGCGTTGACGGGAACGGCGGCATCGGCGTCGGACCCGTCGATGAGGGCGGTGACGAGGGTGGTCTGCGCAGGCAAGGCGGACGTCTCCTTCTTCGCGGTAGTTTCCCCCAGTATAGAACCCTGCCGCGCGCTCGCACACCCGGAAAGGGCGCCGGCGCGAGCGGAGGGTGAAGGGACTACGGTCCGGCCACCGGCGCGGTTTCCTCGGCGGCGATCTTCGCCCGCTCGTCATAGAACCGCTTCGCCCCAGGGTGCAGGGGCACGCCCGTGTCGTCGTCGGCGCGCGAAGGGTCCAGCTTGCGTCCGCCGGGATGGCCGGCGCGGTAAAGCTCCATGCTGGTGGGATGCCACAGGGACTTGGTGATGGCGTAGGCCATCTCGTCCGTCATTTCCGCGGTCGTCAGCAGCACCGCGCCGACGGCCAGCGTGGCGACGGATCGCGTCTGGTTGGGGTACGTGTCGGCAGGGATGACGTTGTGGGTCAGGTAGGGGAACACGTCGGCCAGCTTGTCGGCCGCCTGCCCGTCGATGGGCACCAGCGAGATCTCGTCCCGCTCCGCCAGGTCCGCGATGGTCTGGATGGGGGCGCCGCCGACGAAAAAGAAGGCGTCCAGCTCGTCGTTTGCCAGCCTGTCGGCCGACGGGCCGGGGCGGATGTAGGCGGGTTTGACGTCGTTCAGCTTCAGGCCGTGGGCGTTGAGGATCAGCCGCGCCTCCACCAGCGTACCCGAGCCCTTCTCGCCCACCGACACGCGCTTGCCCTTCAGGTCCGCGACGCTTTCGATGCCGCTCTCGGCGCTGGCGACCAGGTGGATGCTTTCGGGGTACAGGCGGGCCAGGGCGCGCAGGTTCGCCACCGCCTCGCCGCCGTTGTAGATGCCTTCCGCCGACCATGCCCAGAAGCCCACGTCCGCCTGCACCAGGGCCATGTCGGCCGTACCGGCCTTCAGGCTCTGGACATTGACCACCGATCCGCTGGTGGAGACGGCGGCGGCGATCAGGCCCGGCACGCCGCAACTGCCGCCCCGGTCGCAGGGACGCGATCCGGGCGGATTGCTGATGGCGTTGGCGATCAGGCCGCCGATGGGGAAATAGGTGCCGCCGGTCGGGCCGGTGGCGATGCGCAGGACGGTCACGTCCTCGGGCGGCTGCTGTGCCCGGCCGGCCGGCCCCAGGACCACCAGGGCCGCCGCCACCGCCAGAACGGCCAGCACGGCCCGTCGGGCCAGGTTCCTGCGGCGCGGCGCGTGGCGCGGTGGACGCGAATCGCGGTACACGGCGTCTCTCCCCCTTGTGGCCTCGCGGGTGGTTCACCCACCTTGTCCTCGGACATATGGGTGTGACATCCCCGGGGGTCCAGCACAATGCCGGTATGGTCTAACGCTTTGATTTTTTCGCCAGGACAACGATGCGCCGCCTGACCGCGCTGCCCGATCCGGACCTGCCGCCGGCCGGGGCCACGGCGGCGCGCGACGACGCCGCCGACGCCGCGGTCGGCCCCTGCCCGCTGTGCGGCCGCCCCATGGTCGCCGGCCCCAGCCTCGACCGCCATCACTGGGTGCCGCGGTCCCAGGGCGGGCGCGAGCAGACGCTCATGCACCGCATCTGCCACCGCAAGATCCACAGCGTGCTGACCGAGCGCGACCTGGCCGCCGCCTACGACTCGCCCGACGCCCTGCGCACCCACCCCGAGATCGCGCGGTTCCTGAAGTGGGTGCGCAAGAAACCGCCGGAATACATGGACCGCCACCGGCGCAAACGGGGTTAGCGCCGCCGACCCTCTATTCGTTGCGCAAAAGCGGCGCCGCCTTCACGCCCATGGCGCGCCAGGTGCCGGCGAAGCCCGCCCCCAGGGTCACCACCACGCAGGCCAGCACCGTGCCCGCGGCGATCCAGGGCAGCCACGTCCAGGTGACCTCGCGCATGACGAAGGTCATCACCGCCCAGCCCACCACCGAGCCGATGGCGACGGCGATGACGCCCGTCGCCGCACCCAGGATGCCGTATTCCACCAGGAACGCCCGCAGCACGTCGCGCCGGGTGGCCCCCAGCACCTTCAGCACCACCGAATCGTAGACCCGGCGCCGGTGCCCCGCCGCGATGGCGCCCGCCAGCACCAGCGCACCGGCCAGCAGCGTCACGGCGGCCACCGCGCGCACGGCGTTTCCGGCCGCCGCGATGACCTGGTTGACGGCATCCAGCGCGTCCTTCACCCGCAGGGCGGAGACGTTGGACAGGCGATCGGCCATCAGGCGCTCCAGCGCATCCGCCGCCGGGCCGTCGGCCTGCACGGTGGCGATCCAGGTGCGCGGCGCGCCGGCGAGCGTGTTGGGGCTGAACAGGAAGCTGAAGTTCATGCTCAAGGAGCCCCAGTTCACGTTGCGCAGGTTGGCGATCTCGCCGGTGATGGCGCGGCCCAGCACGTTGACGGTCACCGTGTCGCCGACGCCGACGCCCAGCCCCTCGGCGATGTTCTGGGCCAGGCTGATCTGCGGCGTGCCCTGCCAGTCGGCCGGCCACCACTCGCCGGCGACGATCTCGGCGTTGGACGGCGGCTCGGCGGCGGACGACAGGCCCCGGTCGCCGCGCACGGTCCAGCGCACCTCCGGGTCCACGTTCTCGATGACCACGGGCTCGCCCTTGAGGTGGGTGATGTTGCCGCGGATCATGTCGGCCATCTGCACGATCGAGGCGCCCTCGACCTCGGCGACCGTCTGCTCGAACGTTTCAACCTGGCCCGGCTGGATGTCGATGAAGAAGAACGTGGGCGCCTGGTCCGGCAGGTTCTCGTTGATGGTGCGCGACAGGTTGCCCTCGATCTGCGCCACCGCCACCAGAACGGTCAGCCCCAGGCCCAGCGACAGCACAACGGACGCCGTCGGAGCGCCCGGCCGGTGCAGGTTCGCCAGCGCCAGCCGCAGGCCCGGCCGCCCGCGCGCCGCCGCGGACTGGCGGGCGGCCAGCGCCTTCACCACCCACGCCGCAGCCCGGAACAGCGCCAGCGACACCACCGAGCCGACGACGAACCACGCCGCCAGCACCGGATTGTCGGCCGTGACGATGGTCAGCGCCGCCAGCAGGCCGGCCAGCACCAGGATGCTCGCCAGGTCCCGCCCATGCGGCATGCCGCCGGGCGTTGCAACCACGCTGCGGAACAGGGCGGCGGCGCGGATGGCGCGGGTGCGCGACAGCGGCCACAGGGCGAAGACCAGCGCCGTCAGCACGCCGAACCCGGCCGCCTTGACCAGCGGCCATGGATAGATCGCCGCCTTCGCCTCCACCGGCAGCAGGCCCTTGAGCGCGCCGGAGGCCACGAAGGGCACCACCGCCCCCAGCACCAGCCCGAGCCCGATGCCAAGCGCGGCGATCAGCGTGATCTGGATCAGGTAGATGTGAAAGATGCGCCGGCTGGATGCGCCCAGGCACTTGAGCGTCGCGATGGTGTTCACGCGGCTGTCCAGGAAGGCCTTCACCGCGTTGGCGACGCCGATGCCGCCCACCAGAAGCGCGGTCAGACCGACCAGCGTCAGGAAAAGGGTGATGTTGCCCAGGAAGCGCTCGAACCCCGGCGCGGCCCGGTCCAGCCCGCGCAACTGCCAGCCGGCGTCGGGGAACTGCTCCGCCAGGGCGGCGCGCAGCGCCTCCACCCGGTCGGTGGCGACGCGGGTCTCGTATTCGATCAGCGTGCCCGGCTGGATCAGGCCAGTCGCCTCGACCGCCTCGTTGGCCAGCAGGACCGTGGGACCGAAGCTGAAGACGCGGTTGGCGCGGTCGGGCTGGACGATGAGGGCGGCACGCACCTCCACGTCCAGGTCGCCGAGACGGATGGTGTCGCCGACGTCGATCCCCAGACGCGCCAGAAGGGCCGGGTCCACCGCCGTGCCCCACGTACCGTCCCGCCGGGCCAGCGCCTCGGACAGCGGCATGGCGGGGTCCAGTTCCACCGCACCGTAAAGGGGATAGGCGTCGTCGACGCCCTTCATCTGCACCAGCGTGCTGTCGCCGCCGCCGCGGGCCATGGTGCGCAGCTCGCTGGTCAGCGAGGTGCGGCCAAAGCTGTCCATCAGCGCCATCTGCTCGGGCGTCGGCGGGCGGTAGGTGAGTTCCACCTCCAGGTCGCCGCCCAGGATGACCCGCGCGTCGGCCTCAAGCCCGCGCTGCACGGCCTCGTTGGTCGATCCGGCGGCGGCGATGGCGGCCACCCCCAGCGCCAGGCACGCCAGGAAGATGCGGAACCCGCTCAGGCCCCCGCGCAGCTCCCGCAGCGCGAAGCGCCACGCGACCGGAAGGTTTGCGAAGCGGGCGGCGGCCATGATGTCAGTCCTCGGTCTTGCGCCAGGCGATGAACCCGCCGAACAGGAAAGCCTGGAAGAAGTGCTCGGGCGCCGTGAAGCCGGCCTCGTCCAGCAGGTCGGTCAGGCGCGACAGCGGCACGAAATGAACGTCGCGCTCCACATGGCGGCGGCCCTTCTCCACCTCCACCGGATCGATGCCGTTGCCCAGTTGCCAGTGCATCCAGGCATCCATGATGAGCTGGTGGCGCGGGCTGCCGGGCGTCTCGTGCATGTCCGCCAGGATCAGCGGTGCGCCGGGCTTCATGCGCGCCGCGATGCTTTTCAGAAGCGTGAGCTTGGTGCCGTCGTCGGGCAGGAAGTGCATGACCAGCAGACAGGTGGCGGCGTCGAAGGCCGTTTCCTCCGCCGGCAGGTCGGCGCAGAGGCAGGGATGCAGGCCGCAGCGCTCCGCCACCGGATGGCCCTTGATGCGGTCCTCGGCGATGGCGAGCATGCCCGCCGCCGGGTCGCAGGCGGTGAACGACCAACCCGGCGCCGCCTGCCCCAGCGCCAGAAGCTCCGCCCCCGTGCCGGCGCCCACCACCAGCACGCGCCCATCGGCGGGCACGGCATCCTTGAGCATCACGCCGGTCATGGAATGCAGGGCGTCATAGCCCGGAATCACCCGGCGGATGGTGTCGTCGTAGCGCTTGGCGCGGCTGGCGTGGAAGGTGTCGCGGTCGGGCGTCTTGGTGTCGGCGGTCATGCCGCGCGGGCCTCCTTGATTTCGCCGTCGCGCAAGGACACGACGCGGTCGCAGCGCCCGGCCAGGCGCGGGTCATGAGTGATGAGCAGAAGCGTCGCGCCCTTCTTCTTCGCCATGTCGAACAGCAGGTCCATGACGTGGGCGCCGGTCTCCTGGTCCAGGTTGCCGGTGGGCTCGTCGGCCAGCAGAACCTTGGGCTCCACCACGAAGGCGCGGGCCAGCGCCACGCGCTGCTGCTCGCCGCCCGACAGCTGGCCGGGATAGTGGTCCAGGCGATGGCCCAGGCCGACGGCCTCCAGGTGTTCGGCGGCGCGCTCAAAGGCGTCGCGCCGGCCGGCGAACTCCAGCGGCACGGCGACGTTCTCCAGCGCCGTCATGGTGGGCACCAGGTGGAAGCCCTGGAACACCACGCCCAGCGTGTCGCGGCGGAACAGCGCCAGGTCGTCCTCGTCCATCGCCGTCAGGTCGTGCCCGGCGACGTTGACCACGCCGTCGGTGGCGCGCTCCAGGCCGGCGATGACCATCATCATGGTCGACTTGCCGCTGCCGGACGGCCCGACGACGCCCACGGCCTCGCCGCCGTGAACGGTCAGGTCCAGGCCGCGCAGAATGTTGACGGGGCCGGCCGGCCCCTCCAAGGTCACGCGGACCGACCTTAAATCAATGGTCGGCGCGGCGGTTGCGGCGCGGGTTGGCGTCGTCGTCGAGGAAGCGGGAGTGAAGCTCGTCATGCGATTTCCAGGTCTGAAAGCCCTCTGCACATTTGGCCTTGCGCTGTGGCTTGTCAACGGCAACGGCCCGGCGGCCATGGCGGCGGAGGGCGATCCGGTCACCCTGCTGGCGCTGGGCGACAGTCTGACGGCCGGTTACGACCTGCCCCAGGATGCCGCCTTCCCTGTACGGCTGGAAGAGGCCCTGCGGACCAGGGGCCTTGACGTGAAGGTCATCAACGCCGGCGTTTCCGGCGACACCACCGCCGGCGGGCTGGCGCGGCTGGACTGGCTGATCTCGGGGCAGGACATCGACGCCGCCATCGTGGAGCTGGGCGCCAACGACGCCCTGCGCGGCCTGCCGCCGGAAGACGCCAAGAAAAACCTCGACGCCATCCTCTCGAAGCTGAAGGATCAGGGCGTCAACGTCCTGCTGGCCGGGATGATGGCTCCGCGCAACATGGGCCCGGACTACGTGAAGGCGTTCGACGCCATGTATCCGGCCCTGGCGGAAAAGCACGACGTTTTGCTATATCCTTTCTTTCTCGAGGGTGTGGCGATGCAAGAGGACCTGCTGCTCCCCGACGGCATGCATCCCAATGAACGGGGGGTCGACGTGATGGTCGAGACCATTCTGCCCAAGGTCGAGGCACTGCTGAAGCGTGCCACCGCGGCAGGCGGCTGACGGCGCGACCCCTGTCCCTGCCCTTACCTTTCGCGGCGAACACCATGACGCACCCGGGCTTCCGTGACGCCATCGCCACCGGCCGCGACTGGGCCGAGGCCGCCGGCGCCTGCGCCGCCGCGCTGGGCGCGTGCGGCGGGCCGGGACGCCTGGGGTTCCTCTACGTCACCGAGCGCCTGGCCCCGGACCTGGGCGGCATCCTGTCGCTGCTGCGCGAGGCGACGGGCGTCGAGACCTGGGTGGGCGGGGCCGGCACCGGCATCTGCGGCCGCCGCCGCGAGGTGCACGGCGAGACGCCGGCGGTCTCGGCCATGGTCGCCGGCCTGCCGCCCGACAGCTTCCGCCTTCTGGGATCGCTGGTGCGTGGCGGCGACATGCCCGAGCCCGACGTGCTGGACTGGGTGGGGCCGGTCTCGCCGGTCCTGGGCATCGTCCACGGCGATGCCGACAACAGCCAGTTGGGCTGGATCGTGGAGGACCTGACCGACCTCACCGAGGGGTATCTGGTCGGCGGGCTGACCGGCGGCGGCCAGGGCGCGGCGGTGCCGACCCAGCTTGCCGGGCTGCCGACGCGCGGCGGGCTGTCGGGGGTTCTGATCAGCGGCCATGTGCCGGTGGCCGTGGCCGGCACGCAGGGCTGCGTGCCCGTCGGCGACTACCACACGGTCACCGAGACCAGCCGCGCCGCCATCGCCCGCCTGGACGGCCGCCGGCCGCTGGACATCCTGTGCGAGGAAACCGGCGCCCACAGCCGCGAGGACCTGCGCGCCCTGGCCGGCGTGGTGCATGTCGGCCTGCCCGTCGGCGCCTCCGACGTCGGCGCCTTCACCGTCCGGCCGCTCATGGCGGTGGACCCGCGCACCGGCTGGATCGCCACGGGCGCGCGGCTGGAACCGGGCGACCGCCTGTGCTTCGTCCGCCGCACACAGGAAGCGGCGGAGACGGACATGCGCGCCATGCTGAAGCGCCTGCGCGCCCGGCTCGACGGCCGGCCGCCGCGCGGCGGGATCTACGTCAGCTGCCACGGCCGCGGCCCAGAACTGTTCGGCGGCCGTGACAGGGAAATGACGTTGATCGCTGAAGAACTTGGAGATTTTCCGCTCACAGGGTTTTTCGGCGGGGGTGAAATACGCCACAATCAGCTTTACACCCATTCGGGCGTGCTGACCGTCTTTCGCTAGCACTGGCGATCACGCGCCGCCCCGCCCGCCCCGCCGCCAGACCAGGAAAGGGCCCGCGCCATGATCCGCCTCTTCGTCGGCCTCGACCTGCCCGAGGACCTGCGCGAGCAGCTTCACCGCCTGGGCGGCGGCATCCCCAACGCCCGGTGGCTGCCGCCTGAAAACCTGCACGTCACGCTGCGCTTCATCGGCGAGATCGACGAGGACCGCTGCGACGACGTTCACAACGCCCTGTCGGACATCCGCAGCCCCGCCTTCGACCTGGAGGTCGCCGGCATCGGCGCCTTCGAGAACGGCCACCGCGCCCACAGCCTGTGGGCCGGCGTGGAGAAGGTGCCGGAACTGATGCACCTGCACGACAAGGTGGACCGCGCCCTGGTGGGCATCGGCGAGCCGCCGGAGCGCCGCAAGTACACCCCCCACGTCACCATCGCGCGGCTGAAGGGGGCGCCGGTCCACAAGGTCCAGGACTTCATCGCCCACAACAACCTGTTCCGCTGGGGTCCGTGGCGGGTGGAGCACTTCACCCTGTTCTCCAGCGAACTCGGCCGCTCCGGCGCCACCTACACGGCGGAAGCCGACTACCCGCTGGTGCTGGGATAGCCGCCCGCCCCGCGCACCCCGTCACGCATGAATGGCCGCCGCGTTGGGGGCGATGACGGCGAAGCGGTCGCCCAAAGCCGCCAGGGAGGCACGGTGCAGGGTCGCCGCGTCCATCACTCCGCCCGCCGGGTCGGGCAGGTCGCGTGTGGCGCAGGCCGCGGCGACGACGGTGGAGCGATAGCCCAGGTCGAGCGCCGCCCGCACCGTGGAACTGACGCACATGTGCGTCATGAAGCCGCAGACGATCAACTCGGTGCGGCCGGTGGCCTTCACCCGGTCGTTCAGCTCGGTTCCCGCGAAGGCGTTGGGCAGACGCTTGCGGATGATGGCCTCGCCGTCGTGGGGCTTCACCGCCGCGGCGATGGCACCGCCCGGCCCGTCGGGATCGAACGGTCCGCCCGCCCCGCCCTGGTGGGCGATGTGGAAGACCGGCGTGCCCGCCGTGCGCGCCCGTTCCAGCAGCGCCGCCGCCTCGGCCAACGCCGGCTCCACGCCCGGCAGGGCCAGGCGGCCGTCGACGTATTCGTTCTGGCAGTCGATGAGCACGAGCACGGCCTCGGCCAGGCGCGCGGGCGTCAGGTCGGCCTTGGCGAGGGACAGCAGGGTCTGGGGGGCATCGGGCATGGCGGGGCTCCATGGCTGCGGAACAGGGTGGCGGATCGGGGTCGGGCGAGGCTCTCAGGCAGGCTCCAGCACCGAGGCCGGATCACGCAGGAAGTAGATGAGGTCGATGGACGGCGGTGCCACGCCGTTTTCGCTCAGCATCTGGTGGACCTGTCCCCGGTGGTGCGTCTGGTGGTTGAAGACATGGGTCAGCACCGGGTGCAATGGCTGCTCGAAGGTCTCCCCCGCCATGTTGGCATAGCGGAACGTGCCGGCAAGGCGCGCGTCGTCCCAGCCGTCGACGGTGCGGATGATGTGGGCGTCGAAATCCTCCCGTGCGCCGTACAGGGCCTGCGGCTCGGCATAGAGCACCTCGTCGAGGCGGCTGACGCCGGCGTCCGTGCCCTCGATGCGGGAGAACCAGATACGGTCGCCCACCAGCACATGGTTCAGCGTCTTGACGACGGAGCCGAAGAAACTCGGCCGCTCGCGCACCGCCTCGCCCGGCGGCAGGGCAAGCACCGCGTCATACAGGCGCGTGTTGGCCCAGGCGTTGTAGCGGGCCATGGTGCGGACATGGCGGACGGTCTGGGACAGTGTCACGACGGGCCTCCCCTGATGGTGGACGGGAATGGTCCCCCGAGCCTACCGGGAAGGCCCTCCATCGCCAGAGCCACTTCCATGCCCCTGGAAAGGTCCGCCGGCACCGGGGATGCCGTGCCGACACCCCGGCCCGCGCCATCCCGCTCAGGTGCGGACGTCGCACTCGGCCATCTTCATGTCCACGCGGTGCTGGCGGCAGCAGGCGATCAGGGTGTTGCGCAGGAGCATGGCGATGCCGAGCGGGCCCACGGCCTCGAACCGGTCGGCGAAGGCGCCGGCGACCGCGATGACCTCGTCGCGCTTCACGTCGCCCACCATGCGTGATTCGCCCGGCCCGGCGTGGATGGTGTGGCGGCCGGTGTCGATGACCGTCGCGCCCGGCGAAATCCAGTCGCCGCGCACCATTTCCGGCCGGTTCAGGGCGGCGACGACGATCTCGCACTCGCGCGAGATGGCCTTCACGTCGGTCAGGCTGGTACGCGAATGGACCTGGGTGACCGTGCAGTCGGCGTCGGTCAGAAGTCTCGCCAGCGGCTGGCCGACGCCCAGGCAACGGCCGAGCACGACAGCCCGCCGGCCGCTCATGTCACCCAGGTGGCGGCGCAGCAGGTCCACCACCGCCAGCGGCAGGCTGGGCACCAGTCCGGCCGCTCCCATCGTCAGGTCGCCGATGTTCAGCGGGTGCTGGCCATCCACGTCCTTGGCGGGGTCCACGGCGCGGCGCACCCTGCCGATGTCGATGCCCGGCGGCACCGGCTCCAGGATCACGACGCCATTGATGTCGCTGTCGTCGTTGATGCCCTCGACCACCAGCAGCAACTCGCGCGTGGTGCTTTCCTTGGGCATGTCGTGACGGTTGACGCGGAAGCCGGCGTCCAGCGCCCACTGCTCCCGGTGGTCGAGCATGGATCTGGTCTCGCCCTTGTCGCCGACGCGGATGAGGGCGAGGCCGGGGCGCACGCGCTCGTAGTCGCGCAAGGCGCGGACGCGGGCGGCGACGGCGTCGCGCAGGTCCTCGGCGTCCTCGCGGCCTTCCAGGATGACGGCTTTAGCCATGATCGCGTATCCGTTCCCAAAGGTAATCCGCAAGGGCCTGCGGCTCGTCGCTTTCGATCAGCAGGGTCTTGCGGCGGTCGGTGGCGCCGGCGGTGATGGAGACGGCCGATTTCGGCAGCTTCCAAACCTTCGCCAACAGCTTCACCAACGCCTGATTGGCCTTGCCGTTCTCGGGCACGACGGTGACCGCCACCTTCAGCACCCGCCCGCCGTCGGCATCGGCCGCGAGTCCCTGGACGGCATTGCGCGAGGCCTTGGGCGTCAGGCGCACGAACAGCCGAACGCCCCGCGCGCAAGGTTCCAGCGGCGGGGCGTCGACGGTGTGTGGATCGGCGGCGGCCACGGCGTCCTTAGAACGCGCCGGCCTGCATGGCGAGGCGGCCGAGCACGCCCTCCAGGAAGATGATCAGCAGGATCAGCACCATGGGCGACAGGTCCACGCCGCCCATGACGGGCACGACGGACCGGATGGGGCGCAACGCCGGCTCGGTGATGCGATGCAGGAAATCGCCCACCATGTAGACGAAGCGATTGCTCGTGTTGATCACATTGAAGGCGACCAGCCAGCTCAGCACCGCCGAGATGATGATGGCCCACAGGTAGAGGTTGAGCGCAATCAGCGCGACCTGGATCAGGGGACCGAGAACAACATCCATGGGGGACAACCGCTCCGCGTTGAAAAGCTCTGCAAAACGTAAGGCTTGGCCGGCACCTGCGCAAGAGCGCCGGCGCCCGCGCGACGCCGTCGAAAAACCGCAGAGGATTTGCTTGACATCCCCCTCGGTCCTCACCATTATCGCGTCCGCCGGGGCTGTAGCTCAGATGGGAGAGCGCTGCAATCGCACTGCAGAGGTCAGGGGTTCGATTCCCCTCAGCTCCACCAGATTTCCGGTCAACCCGCCGCTGGCGATAGCGGCGGGTTTTCTGCTTTTCGGCCGGCAATCGACCCCCTGCCCTTGGCTTCGCGCCCCTCCGGGGCGACGGTTCGATTCCCCTCAGCTCCACCAGATTTCCGGTCAACCCGCCGCTGGCGATAGCGGCGGGTTTTCTGCTTTTCGGCCGGCAATCGCATTCCGGCGCAGCCGGAAGACCCACCCGCACCACCGGCGTAGCGCATCCTCCTTCCGGCATCGCGTCCGCCGGTTTTCTTGGCGGAACCCCGGCGCGCGCGGTAGCCTTTTCCTTCAGCCGTCTTCCACGGGACCGGAGGCTTGAAGGCCCATGCGCATCGCCCTGTTCCAGACCCAAGGCAGCCCCGGTGACGTCGAGGCCAACATCACCGCCGCCGAGGAAGCCGCCGCGCGGGCCAAGGCCGGTGGCGCCGACCTGCTGATCCTGCCCGAGATGTTCCTGTCGGGCTACGCCATCGGGGAACTGGCCTTCGAACTGGCCGAGTCCGCCGATGGCGACTCCGCCCGCCGCATGGCCGAGGCCGCCCGCCGCCACGCCATCGCCATCCTCTACGGCCACGGCGAGCACGGCGAGGGCGGGCACTGCTACGACGCCGCCACCCTGGTGGACGCCCGCGGCCGCCACCGCACCACCTATCGCAAGGCCCACCTGTTCGGCGACGACGAGCGCACGGTCTACTCGCCCGGCAACGACCTGGGCCATCCGCACGGGCTGAACGGCCTGCGCGTCGGCGTCCTGGTCTCCTACGACGCCGAGTTTCCCGAGGCCGTCCGCGCGCTGGCCGCCCACGGCGCCGACCTGATCTGCGTGCCCGCCGCCCTGCCCGAGTCCCGCCGCAAGGTCGCGGAACTGCTGGTTCCCGCCCGCGCGGCGGAAAACGGCTGCTTCGTCGCCTACGCCAACCGCTGCTGGCGCGAGCACGAGACCGCCTATGCGGGGCTGAGCACCGTCGCCGCCCCCGACGGCTCGGTGCTGGCGCGGGCCGGGCGGGACGAGGACATGCTGTTCGCCAATATCGACGTCCCCGCCTATCACCGCACGCGCGACGCCAGCCCCTATCTGGACGACCGCCGGCCGGAGCTTTACGCCGCGGCGGAATAGCCGGCGGCGCGGCGATCGCGGGTTGGTCGGGCGCGGGCTTGGTGGTACACCAAGGGCCTTCCAGACCCGCAGAGAAGTCGCAAGGATGACCGAGAAGCACCCGCTCCGCCTGTTCAACAGCCTGGGCCGCGAGGTTCAGGAATTCCAGCCCATCGATCCGCGGAACGTGCGCGTCTACTCATGCGGCCCGACGGTCTACAACTACGCCCACATCGGCAACCTGCGCGCCTACGTCTTCGCCGACACGCTGCGCCGGGTGCTGACCTTCAAGGGCTACAACGTCACGCACGTCATCAACATCACCGATGTGGGCCACCTCACCTCCGACGCCGACGAGGGCGAGGACAAGATGGAGATGGCCGCCAGCCGCGAGAAGAAATCCATCTGGGACATCGCGGCCCACTACACGGCGGTGTTCAAGGACGACGTGCGGCGCCTGAACATCCTGGAGCCCAGCCACTGGACGCCCGCCACGGCCCACATCCAGGAAATGATCGCCTTCGCCCGCGACCTGGCCGAGGCCGGATACCTCTATGAGCTGGAGGACGGCGCGTACTTCGATACCTCGCGCGTGCCCGATTACGGCAGGCTGGGCCTGCTGGACCTGGAGGGGCAGGAGGCCGGCGCCCGCGTCACCGGGCCGGGCGACAAGCGCAACCCGGCGGACTTCGCGGTGTGGCGCAAGAGCCCCGAGAACAGCCGCCGCCAGATGGAATGGCACAGCCCCTGGGGCGTCGGCGCGCCGGGCTGGCACCTGGAATGCTCCGTCATGTCCATGAAATACCTGGGCGAGCGGTTCGACATCCACACCGGCGGCATCGACCATCGCCAGGTCCACCACTGCAACGAGATCGCCCAGAACCAGGGCTACACCCGCAGCGACAAGACGGGTGCCAACTGGTGGATGCACAACGAGTTCCTCATCATGCGCGACGGCAAGATGAGCAAGTCGTCGGGCAGGTTCCTGACGCTGGGCTCGCTGGTGGACCAGGGCATCCACCCGGCCGTCTACCGCCTGTTCCTGCTCGGCGCCTCCTACCGCTCGTCCCTGGAGTTCACCTGGGATGCGCTCGTGGGCGTGCGGTCGAGCCTGCGGCGGATGCTGCTGCGGGTGGAAGACCTGAAGGCGCGGGCAGGCGACACGTCGCAATGGATCAAGCTGGCGACGGAGGATCATTATTCCTCCGGCGGGTCGCTGTCGTATCTGGTGGAGCGCCTGACCGACGGCCTGACGGGCAAGCCGGCGGAGTTCCTGGACAAGCTGGACGCGGCGGTGTCCAACGACCTTGGCACGCCGGTGGCGCTGGCGCACCTGAACGAGCTTCTGTTCGCCAAGAAGACCGACCCGGCCGACGTTCTGCGGGCGGCGGCGGTCTATGATCTGGTGCTGGGGCTGAACCTGCTGACCATGTCCCCGCGCGACCTGGTCATCCGCCCCGCCGGCCAGACCCTCGACGAGGCCGAGATCGAGGCCCGTTTGGCCGAGCGCACGGAAGCCCGCAGGAACAAGGACTTCGCCCGCTCCGACGCCATCCGCGACGAGCTGGAGGCCATGGGTGTGGGCATCATGGACACCCCCCAGGGCACCCTGTTCGAGTGGCTGCCGCTGGCCGCGACGGACATCAAGCCGGAGTGACATGCTCCAAGGCACCGGTCCGGGGCGTAGAGGGGATACCCCCTCACGCCCCGGACCGGAGGCCGCTGCCATGCCCCTGTTTCGCGCCCTTCTGACGCTGCTTCTCCTGCCCCTCCTCGCCGCCCCCGCCCATGCGGCGGAGGATGCCCTGTGGTCGGCCCTGAAGGAGGGCGGCCATGTGGTGCTCATGCGCCATGCCCTGGCGCCGGGGACGGGCGACCCGTCCACCTTCGCGCTGGATGATTGTTCCACCCAGCGCGTGCTGAACGACACCGGCCGCCAGCAGGCGCGCGACACCGGGGCGGCCTTCCGCGCCCACGACGTGCCGGTCTCGCGCGTGCTGACCAGCCAGTGGTGCCGCTGCGTGGCGACGGCCGAGCTTCTGGACCTGGCGCCGGTGGAGGAGGAACCGCTGCTCAACAGCTTCTTCCGCGACCGCTCCCGCGGCCCGGCGCAGATCGCGGGGCTTGAGGACCTGATCGCCGCCCTGCCGCGCGACGGCGACACGGTTGTGATGGTGACCCATCAGGTGGTCATCACCGGCCTGACGGACGTCTTCCCCGCCAGCGGCGAAATGATCGTCCTGCGCCTGGAGCCGGATGGCGGCTGGACCCAGGCGGGACGGATCGCGGCGCGGTGAGGCTTTGCGATCAAGTTGTGTGGCACGCGTAGCAGCAGTAGTAGCAGCCATTGGCGGTGCTGTAGCCCTTCTTCTTCGCTTCGCTGACCGCTCCCTCGCAGTCGTCGTGCCAGCCGAGTGGTTCCTGGTTCTCCGGTTGAGCCCCGTACTTGCAGGAACTCTCGTGGACCTCGTGGTCACCGTTGGACTGCGCGTTCTTGTTGACGTGGTAGTACGGCATCGATTTCCTCCTTGATGAAAAGGTGGTCTAGGAGGAACGAATTTACAGCGAACTTAGAAGGCTTGGCAAGTTTTGGTCGTCTTTGTAGAAAATACACGCAAAACGCGCCAAACATGTCTGGTGCCTCAGTACCCGATCTCCTCCGCCGCCTGTTTCAGCACCTGTGCCGAGCGTTCCAGGGCCGCGTGCTCGGCGTCGGACAGGTCGGGCATGATCGTGCCCAGGATGCCGCCGCGCCCGATGATGCGGGGCAGGCTGGCGGCGACGTCGGGGATGCCCTCGATGGAGTCGTTGACCACCGACAGCGTCAGCACCGCGTGCTCGTCGTTGGCGATGGCCTGGCAGATGCGCATCAGGCCGCCGCCGATGCCGTACCACGTCGCGCCCTTGCCCTCGATGATATGATAGGCCGCGCGGCGCACCTGTTCGTCGATGTGCGTCCTGGCCGCCTCGTCCAGCGGCCGGCCCATCTGCTCGGCCAGGTCCTCCACCCGAACCGATCCCGCGATGGCCGAGGACCAGCACAGGACTTCCGAATCGCCGTGCTCGCCCAGCACGTAGCCATGGACCGACTTCGACGACAGCCCCAGGTGCCAGGCCAGAAGACCCCGGAAGCGGGCGGTGTCCAGCACCGTGCCGGACCCGATCACGCGCCCCGGCGCAAGCCCCGAAAGACGGGTCGCGACCTGCGTCATCACGTCGACCGGGTTGGTCGCCACCAGCAGGATTGTTCCGGGCGCGGCGCCCAGCACGCGCGGGATGATCTGCGCGAAGACGTCGGCATTGCGCCCCAGAAGCTCCATCCGGCTCTCGCCCGGCTTCTGGTTGGCGCCGGCGGCCAGGATGACCACGGCGGCGTTTTCAAGGTCGTCGTAGCCGCCGGCGCGCACCTTCACCGGATAGGCGAACGGTGTGGCGTGGCGAATGTCCTGCGCCTGCGCCTCGGCCATGCGGTGATCGAGGTCCACCAGCACCACCTCCGACGCCGCGCCCCGCATCACCAGCGCATAGGCCGCCGCCGAGCCCACCATGCCGCATCCGACAACACCCACCTTCATGGCCGCATCCTCCCTCGTTCGTTTTCCGGTCTTGCCAACCAACAACGTCGGGCCCTAGTGTGCGGGCATAAAGAGGAACGAGCCATGAACGGAAATCTCTCCCCCCGCGCCGTCGCCACGACGCGCGGCGTCTGCCGCCACCTCGCCGACCGGGGCATGGCGCCGGTCACCGAGGTGACGCTCGCCACCGGCCGGCGGGTGGACGTGCTGGCGCTGGGCGGCGACGGTTCCCTGCTGGTCGTCGAGGTGAAAAGCTGCGCCGCGGATTTTCACAGCGACGGCAAGTGGGAGGAGTACCTGGCGTTCTGCGACGCCTTCACCTTCGCCGTGCCGCCGGACTTTCCCACCGAAATCCTGCCGCCGGACCAAGGGTTGATCGTCGCCGACGACTACGAGGCCGCCATCCTGCGCCCGCCGGCCGAGCGGCCGCGCCTGCACGCCAGCCGGCGCAAGGCGGTGACGCACCTGTTCGCCACCACGGCGGCGCGGCGGCTGCGGGGCCTCCAGGACCCCGCCGTGGCAGACCGCTTGGAACGCTCTGCCTGAGGCCGCGCGTTGCCTCCCTTGGAGGTGGACGGTTCATGATTCGCTTTACGGATTTCGTCGCGGTGGCACGGGCGACCCCGGCCGATGCGCGCGCCCTGGGCCTGGCCGCCACGGCGGCGGTGGCGGCGCAGGCGCGCGGGACCTCGGCCAGCCTGGTGCTGGTGGCCGACGCCGCCGCCTTCGCCCGGCCCGGCGCGCTGAAGGGCATGGACCCCGGCCCGCCCTTCCGCCCCCTGCCGGAACTTGTGGACGAACTGCGCGCGTCCGGCGGGCAGGTCTGCGTTTCCGCCGTCTGTCTGGTGAAGGAGGACATCGCCCCCGACCGCGTGGCCGAGGGCATGACCATCATCACCATCGACGAAATGGTGGACCTGCTGATGCGCGCGAAGGGCACGTTGCAACTGACGTGAGCGATGCCCTCCGCAGCCCGTGCGATCAGCTTTTCAGCGCGTCGATGTCGCCGAACAGCTCCAGCGCCTCGGGGTTGGCCAGGGCCTCCTTGTTCTTGACGGCGCGGCCGTGGACCACGTCGCGCACCGCCAGTTCCACGATCTTGCCCGACTTGGTGCGCGGAATGTCGTCGACCTGCACCACCTTGGCCGGCACGTGGCGGGGCGTGGCGCCTTCCTTCACCGTCTGCTTGATGCGCTTGACAAGGTCTTCCGTCAGCTCAACGCCCTCGCGCAGGCGGACGAACAGCACGACGCGGACGTCGTTGTCCCAGTCCTGGCCGATGACCAGCGCCTCGATGACCTCGGGCAGCTTTTCCACCTGGCGGTAGATCTCGGCCGTGCCGATGCGCACGCCGCCGGGGTTGAGCGTGGCGTCGGAGCGGCCGTAGACGATGATGCCGCCGGTTTCCGTCAGCTCCACCCAGTCGCCGTGGGTCCAGACGTTGTCGTACTTGTCGAAATAGGCATTGTGGAAGCGTTCCCCGGTCGGGTCGTTCCAGAAGCCCACCGGCACCGACGGGAAGGCCTTGGTGCAGACCAGTTCGCCCTTCTGGCCGACCACGGGCTTGCCCTCGTCGTCGAAGACGTGGACGTCCATGCCCAGGCCCCGGCACTGGATCTCGCCGCGGTAGACGGGCCCGATGGGGTTGCTCAGCATGAAACACGACAGGATGTCCGTGCCGCCCGAGATGGAGGCGAGCTGGATGTCGTCCTTGATGCCCTCGTAGACGAAATCGAAGCTTTCCGGCGCCAGCGGCGAGCCGGTGGACGCCATGACGCGGACGGTGGACAAGTCGTGGCTGTCCTTGGGCTTAAGGCCGGCCTTCTTGACCGCGTCGATCCACTTGGCCGAGGTGCCGAAGAAGGTCATCTTTTCCTCGTCGGCGTAGTCGAACAGCACGTTGCCGTTGGGGTAGAACGGCGAGCCGTCGAACAGCAGCAGGGTGGAGCCCGCAGCCAGCGCGGCCACCAGCCAGTTCCACATCATCCAGCCGCAGGTGGTGAAGTAGAACACCCGGTCGCCCGGCTTCTCGTCACAGTGCAGGACATGCTCCTTGACCTGCTGGAGCAGGGTGCCGCCGTGCCCATGCACGATGCATTTCGGCGCGCCCGTGGTGCCCGAGCTGAACATGATGAACAGCGGATGGTCGAAGGGCAGGGGCTCGAAGGTCACCTCGGC
Organism: Caenispirillum salinarum; assembly: GCF_044803115.1. Taxonomy (GTDB): domain Bacteria; phylum Pseudomonadota; class Alphaproteobacteria; order Rhodospirillales; family Rhodospirillaceae; genus Caenispirillum; species Caenispirillum salinarum_A. The sequence goes on from NZ_CP085224.1 coordinate 5,037,437, forward strand.
GGGCATCTTGCCGGCGCAGAAGTCGCCCCAGGTCACCGCGCCCTGCACGGCCGAGACATCCGGCGTGTCGGTGGTGTAGGGCACCACCACCACCTTTTCCAGCGACGGCATGCGCTCGGCGATGGTCGCCAGCTTTTCCAGGCTGTCGTGGGTCTTGCCGTTGTAGAAATAGCCGTTGCAGGCCACCAGCACCTTGGGCTCGATCTGGCCGAAGCGGTCCAGCACGCCCTGCACGCCGAAGTCCGGCGAGGCGGAAGACCAGATGGCCCCAAGCCCCGTGGCGGCCAGCATGGCGATGATGGTTTCCGGCATGTTGGGCATGTAGCCGGCCACGCGGTCACCCTTGCCGATGCCCAGGTCCTTCAGCGCCTGCTGGAAGCGCGAGACCTCGGCTTTCAGGCCGCCGTAGGTCAGGCGGCGCTTCACCTTGTCCTCGCCCCGGAAGACGATGACCTCCTCGTCCTCGGGGCGCGGGCGCATGAGGTTCTCGGCGTAGTTGACGTGGCCTTGCGGGAACCACTTGGCGCCGGGCAGCTTGGTGACGTCGTCGACCACCACGGACCCCGGCTCGCCGATGATGCCCAGTTCGTCCCAGGCCAGCCGCCAGAAGGCTTCCGGTTCCTCCACCGACCATTGGCGCAGGGATTCATAGTCGGTGAACGAGCGGCCGGCGACGGGCTCGGCCTTGCGCATGAAGGCGGTCATGTTGGCGCGGGCGATGCGCTCGGCGGACGGTTCCCACAGCTTGGTGGCCACGGTGGCGGTCTCCCTTGTTCGTTGTTTTCGCGGTCGCGAATTGACGGGGATCATGCCCCAATCCGGGGGCAATCGCCAAGTGGCGCGTGGGGTTAAGGGCGGGCAGGCGGGAACCACACCCATGGGGTCGCGGAGCCGCAGGCGTGTGCGAAGCCCACAGTGCGACCCCGCGCCGGTCAGGCGCGTCTGCGCCGGGCGCAACCGGACACCTACCGCGCCTTGTTCAGTTCGTTCACCAGCAGAGGCCCGCGGGGACCGGTGGCCCAGCCGAAGGCGTCGCGGCCGGTGTAGTCGGCGATGCGCGGATCGGCGCCGGCGGCGATCAGGGCGCGCACCACGTCCATGTTGCCCTTGCGCACGGCGGCCATGAGCGGCGTCAGTCCCTGGTCGTTCTGCACGTCCAGGCGGGCGCCGGCATCGACCAGGGTGCTTACGATGGCGCCCGCACCGCCGTCGGCCGCCCAGTAGAGGGCGGTGCTGCCCATGCCGTCCCTCTTGTCGGGGCGGGCGTCGTGGCGCAGCAGCAGCTCCACCATGTCAGGCCGGTTCTGGCGCGTGGCGACGACCAGCAGGGGCTCGCCCTCGTTGTTTGTGGCGTCCGGCTCGCCCTTGCCCAGCAGGTAGGCACGCAGGGCCTCCGCATCGCCGCGCCGCAGGTCCTCCACCACCTTTTTCTCCAGGCGGATGGACATCTCGGCCTGCGCCGGTGCGGGCGCCAGAGCGGCAAGCCCGGCGGCGCAGAAGGTTCCCAGAAGGACGGCGGCGGTGAAGCGACGGAGCATGGGCAGCGGGTCCGGGTTCAGCAGGGTTACGGATGGTTGCGCCCACGCAGTGTCCGACGCGCCGGTCGGTCGGTCAAGACCCGCGATAGCGCGGCCCGCGCAGGCGGTTGAACGGCGCGATGATGCGCGCCAGCCAAGCGGGCAGCACCCAGCTTGCAGGCTTCTGCGGCTCCAGTCCCAGGCCGAGGGAAACCAGTTCGCCCTCGTCGTCCACCTCGCGCACGATGATCTCGGCGAATCCCATGGGAATGCGGTCGCCCGGCGCGGCCCGTCCGTCGAACACGCGGTCGAAGGTTTCCGCCAGGGTGCAGGTGGTGTCCATCCCCGGCGGCGTCGGCAGCCCATAGGTGGTGGCGACGCCGATGATGGTCGCATTGGGCGCCAGCGGGAAGTCGCCGAAAAAGGCCGTGTCGCTCAGGTCCGGCCCCTCGGGCTTGGCGAACAGGCGGTCAAGCAGCGGCACGTAGCGCGGATTGATGAAGATGTAGACGTAATCCTTGGCGCGCAGCTTGCCCGCCTGCCGCCACGTCATGGAGCGTCCCTCTCGCACCACCAGCGACGGCCGCGCCCAGCGCGGCACGCGGTGGCCGGTGGCGACGGCGGCATCGGCGGAGAGGCGGTAGACCACCAGTTCGTGCCGCGCCTCGTCGGGCAGTTCCAGCTCGAAGCGCTCCACCAGGCCGGACCGCGACGGCACCATCATCCCCAGCTTTCGGGCGACGGGACGGATGGACCAGCCCTGCACCACCAGCGACACCAGAACGATGATGAAGGCGATGTTGAACAGGTCCTGTCCGCCCTCCATCCCCGCCACCATGGGGACGATGGCAAGCAGGATTGACACCGCGCCGCGCAGGCCCACCCAGGCGGCGAACAGGGTCTCGCGCCCGGTGAACCTGAACGGCAGCAGCACCAGCCACACCGCCAGCGGCCGCGCCACCAGGATCAGCACCACCGCCAGCACGATGGCCGGCACGGCCACGGCGCCGAACTGCGAGGGCGTCGCCAACAGCCCCAGCGTCAGGAACATGACGATTTGCGCCAGCCAGGTAATGCCCGCCTGGAAGCGCTTCAGCGTCGGGGCGTTGGGCATGTCGGCGTTGCCCGCCACCACGCCCGCCACGTACACCGCCAGAAAGCCCGATCCGCCGACCACGCTGACGGCCCCGAACAGGGTCAGCGCCAGGCTGATGACGGTCAGCGGGAACAGCATGGGCTCCAGCCGCACCCGGCGCATGAGCATCAGCATGGCCCGCCCGCCCAGGAAGCCGCCGACAAGGCCGATGCCCAGTTGCTGGGCGACGGTCAGCGCCAGCGTCCAGTCCAGGCTGGCGAAGCCCTGGCCGCTCAGCGCCACCTCGGCCAGCAGGATGGTCAGAAACACGGCCATGGGGTCGTTCGAGCCGGATTCGATCTCCAGCAGGGACTTCACCCGGTCGCGCAGCTTCATGCCGCCGACCCGCAGCAGGAAGAACACCGCGGCGGCGTCGGTCGACGACACGACGGCGCCGAGCAGGAACGCCTGCGGCCACGGCAGGTCCATGACGTAATGCGCCGCCACGCCCAGCAGGCCGGCGGTCAGCATCACGCCCACCGTCGCCAGCGACAGCGCCGGCCCGGCGGCCAGGCGGAAGCTCTTGATGGGCGTGCCAAAGCCGCTGTCGAACAGGATGACGGCCAGCGCCAGGCTGCCGATGAAATAAGCCAGCGGGGCGTTGTCGAAGTTCACGCCCGCCAGGCCGTCCTCGCCGGCCACCAGCCCCATCAGCAGGAACACCAGCAAGAGCGGCGCCCCGACGCGCATGGACAGCAGGCTCGTGAAGATGCTCACCGCCACGAGACCCGCACCGAACAGGATCGCGACGTGGACGGTTTCGAGCACGGGCGGGCGTCCTTCTGCGGCGGCGGGGAAAACGGGCGGGACAGGTCAGATACAATAACACGAACGGCCCGCCCCCGGATGCCGGGGACGGGCCGCCGCGTCTCAAGCCGGGATCAGCGGCCGGCCTGCGAGCTGGTGCCGAACTCGGGGTAGGCTTCCAGGCCAAGCTCGTGCTTGTCCATGCCGTCCATTTCCTCCTCGTCGGAGACCCGCAGGCCGACGGTGGCCTTGAGGATGCCCCACAGGACGAAGGAGACGGCCAGCGTGAAGGCGCCCACGGCGACGATGCCGATGACCTGGGCGACGATGTCGCCGCCGCCGAAAATGCCGACGGCCAGGGTGCCCCAGATGCCGGCGACCAGGTGGACCGAGATGGCGCCGACCACGTCGTCGATCTTCAGCTTGTCGAGCATGGGCACGGCCAGCACCGCCAGGATGGCGCCGATGGCACCGACCACCATGGCCAGGAACAGGTTCTCCAGCGTCGGGTTGGCGGTGATCGCCACCAGACCGGCGAGCGCGCCGTTCAGCACCATGGTCAGGTCGATCTTCTTGTAGAGGATCTGGGTCATCGCCATGGCGGTCACGATGCCCGCGCAGGCGGCCAGGAAGGTGTTGGCGTAGACGATGGACATGGCGGTGGCGTCAAGGGCCGAGCCCAGGGCGAGCTGCGATCCGCCGTTGAAGCCGAACCAGCCGAACCACAGGATGAACATGCCCAGCGTGGCCAGGCTCAGGTTGCTGCCCGGCAGCGGGTTGACCCGGCCGTCGGCGCCGTACTTGCCCTTGCGCGCGCCCACCATGATGGCACCGGCCAGCGCCGCCCAGCCACCGACCGAGTGCACGATGGTCGAGCCGGCGAAGTCGCTGAAGCCCATCTCGGTCAGCCAGCCGCCGCCCCAGGTCCACGAGCCCTGGATCGGGTAGATCACGGCACCCAGGACGAAGACGAAGGCGATGAACGGCCACACCTTCATGCGCTCGGCCACCGTGCCGGACACCACCGAGGCGGCGGTGGCGACGAAGACCACCTGGAAGAACCAGTCGGACATGACCGAATAGCCGTTGCCGACCACCTCGGACACCATCTCCGGCGTCGCCTCGTCGGCGCCCAGCAGGGCGGTTTCCGCGCCCGACGGGTTGTAGAGCAGCGCGAAGCTGCCGATCCAGCCCGAGACGTCGACGTACATCAGGTTGTAGCCGACCAGGTAGAAGGCGATGGACGCGGTCGCGTACAGCGCGGTGTTCTTCAGGCAGATGGAGGCGACATTCTTGCCCCGCACCAGGCCGGCTTCCAGCATGGCGAAGCCGACGGCCATGAAGAACACCATGGCGCCGTGGATGAGGAACGAGAACGTGTTGAAGGTAAAGGCCGTCTCGGCCGACACCTCGGCGTGCGCCGGGGCGGCGGCCAGGGCCACGGCCAGGGCGGCGCCCGCCGGCGCCAGAAGGCTGCGCAGTGTGATCATGGGGTAAGGGTCCTTCATTCCTTCGCCCGCCGGCAGCGGCGGGATTGGGTCTGGACGGCAGGGGCGGTCACACCGCGTCCATGTCCTTTTCGCCGGTGCGGATGCGCACCGTGCGGGCGACTTCGGTGACGAAGATCTTTCCGTCGCCGATCTTTCCGGTGTGGGCGGCTTCGCGGACGGCCTCGATGACCTTGTCTTCCAGGTCGTCCTCGACGGCGACTTCCACCTTCACCTTGGGCAGGAAGCTCACCTCGTACTCGGCGCCGCGGTAGACTTCGGTCTGGCCTTTTTGGCGGCCGAAGCCGCGCACTTCGGTGACCGTCAGCCCCTGCAGCCCGAGGTCGAGCAGAGCCTCACGCACGTCGTCGAGCCGGAACGGCTTGATGATGGCGGTGACCAGCTTCATGGGCGGTGTCCTCATGCTCGGGTATCCCGGCCGATGTCTTTTCAAGGGGCGTGCCAGACTCGGGCGGGCCGCGCGACTCGTGATGAACCGGACCGTTCACCGCCACCGGCCCGGACAGGCGGCGCCCGCTCCTGCGTAAGAACCGGGCACCGCGCGGATTTTGCATAAACTTCATGCACAGGCGTTGTGCCCCTGCCTGAAGTCTGGACAAACGGCGTGGTCGGGGCTCAAATCGGGCGCGTATACAAGCCGGCCCGCAAGCCTCGGGCATGGCATCGGAATTCACGGGAGCGGATCATGGAGCTTCGGACCGAGGTCCTCATCATCGGCGGCGGACTGGTGGGCGGCACAATGGCCTGCGCGCTGGGGCGTTTCGGCGTGCCCTGCATCGTGGTGGACCGCGACGATCCCTCCACGCTCACCCACGAAGGCTACGACGGCCGCTGCTCGGCGGTGGCGCTGGCCTGCCAGAAGGTGCTCGACGGCGTCGGCCTGTGGCGGCACATGGCCGACGACTGCCAGCCCATCGAGCACATCCGGGTGGCCGACGGCGAGAGCCTGCTGTTCCTGCACTACGACCATCGCGACGTGGGCGACGCGCCCATGGGCTACATGGCCGAGAACCGCGTCATGCGCCGCGCCATCTACACCCAGATGGAGACGCTGCCCGACGTCACCCACCTGGCGCCGCACTCCGTGGTGTCGCTGGATCGCGGACCCGACGGCGTGACGGCGGAGATGGAGGACGGCCGCGTCATCCGCGCCAAGCTGGTGGTCGCCGCCGACGGCCGCCGATCCCCGACCCGCGAGGCCGCCGGCATTCCCATCCACGGTTGGGACTACGGCCAGGACGGCATCGTCATGACGGTCTGGCACGAGCGCGACCACAACGGCACCGCCATCGAGCACTTCCTGCCCGCCGGCCCCTTCGCCATCCTGCCGCTGAAGGGCGGCCACCATTCGTCGCTGGTGTGGACGGAGCGCCGCGCCCTGGTGGAAGAATTGATGAACCTGGACGACAGCACCTTCCACGCCGAACTGATGAAGCGCTTCGGCGACTTCCTGGGCGACGTGAAGGTGGTCAGCAAGAAGTTCCACTACCCGCTGTCGCTGCAATTCGCCCGGCGCTACACCGACCGCCGCCTGGCGCTCATCGGCGACGCGGCGCACGGCATGCACCCGGTGGCCGGGCAGGGCATGAACTTCGGCCTGCGCGACGTCGCCGTGCTGACGGAAAAGATCGTCGACGCCCACCGTCTGGGGCTGGACGTCGGCACCATCACGGTGCTGGACGACTACCAGCGCCTGCGCCGCTTCGACAACCTGCTGATGCTGGGCCTGACGGACGCCATCGTGCGACTGTTCTCCAACGACATCCCGCCGGTGCGGCTGGCGCGCGACGTGGGGCTGGCGGTGGTCAACAAGATCAATCCGGCCAAGAAGTTCTTCATGCGCCACGCCATGGGCGAGATCGGCATCCTGCCCAAGCTGATGCGCGGCCAGACCCTGTAACCGAAGACGGATTGACGGCGCGCCGGCGGCGGGAGTAGGCATCGCGGAGACCCCAGTTCCAGGAGCCGCGCCATGTCCTCGCCGTCCGCCGCCGTCAGCACCCTGACCGAGCCCGCCGTGCCGGAGGCTTTCCTGGCGCTCGCCAACCGCCTGGCCGACACCAGCGGGGCGCTCATCCGCAGGCACTTCCGCACGCCGCTGGACATCGACGACAAGGCCGACGACAGCCCCGTCACCGCCGCCGACCGCGGCGCCGAAGAGGCCATGCGGGCGGTCATCGCCGAAACCTTCCCCGACCACGGCATCATCGGCGAGGAGTTCGAGGCGGTGAACCCCGATGCCGAGCATGTCTGGGTGCTCGACCCCATCGACGGCACCAAGGCCTTCATCACCGGCAAGCCCAGCTTCGGCACGCTGATCGCGCTTCTGAAGGACGGCCGGCCGTGGCTTGGCGTCATCGACCAGCCCATCATCGGCGAACGCTGGATCGGGGCGGCCGGCCACGGCACGACGCTGAACGGCACGCCCGCCGCCACCCGCGACATCGGCCGCGTGGACGCCGCCGCGCTGTACGCCACGGCGCCCGAAATGTTCATGGGCGAGGACTGGCCCACCTTCCAGCGCCTCTACAAGCGCGTCAAGCTGCCGCGCTACGGCGCCGACTGCTATGCCTACGGACTGCTGGCCTCGGGCTTCGTCGACATCGTCTGCGAGGCCGACCTCAAGCTGCACGACTGGGCTGCCGTGGTGCCGGTGGTGGAGAACGCCGGCGGCCGCGTCACCGACTGGACCGGCGCACCGCTGGTCAAGGGCGCCGACGGCCACGTGCTGGCCGCCGGCGGGCCGGAGGTCCACACAGCCGCCCTGCGCGTCCTGCGCGAAGGCTGAGGCCGCCCATACCCTTCCCTTACGCAACAAAACAGCGCCAATGCACTTGAACGGGGTGCTTTTCGGTCGCGTTGGATGAAGACGCCGCCGAAAAGTTGCCCGCCGCTTCTTGCGGTGGGGCGCCTGTCGGCCCACTATCCCTTTATCTCAATGGGATCGTGGGATTCTGTCCGGGAGGGTCCGTTGCGCCACTTCGTCCGTCGTCTCGCCGCCGCCGCCGTCGCGATCGGGGCGCTTTCCGCGCCTGTCGCCGCGCAGGGCGCCGCCACCGAAGCGGCCCCGGCCGCCGAGACCACCGCCACCGCCCTGCCGGACATCGCGGCCGTCGAGCCGGTGGTGGGCATCGCCATGCACGGCGAGCCGCGCTACACGGAAGGCTTCGCCCACTTCGATTACGTCAACCCGGCCGCGCCCAAGGGCGGCGAGATGAAGCTGTTCACCACCGGCACCTGGGACAGCTTCAACGCCTACATCGCCAAGGGCACGTCGGTGGCCGGCATCGGCATGATCTACGACACCCTGCTGCAGCCGTCCGACGACGAGCCCTTCAGCGAATACGCGCGCATCGCCGAGGCCGTGCGCATGCCCGAGGACCGCAGCTGGGTGGCCTTCGACATCAATCCCGACGCGCGCTTCCACGACGGCGAGCCCATCAAGCCCGAAGACGTGATCTGGACCTTCAACTTCCTGGTGAAGGACGGCGACCCGCTCTACCGCTTCTACTACGGCAACGTGAAGGACGTGGTGAAGACCGGCGACCGCCAGGTCACCTTCCTGTTCGGCGAGGGTGCCGAGAACCGCGAGCTGCCGCTGATCGTCGGGCAGCTTCCGGTGCTGCCCAAGCACTACTGGACCGCCGAGGGCCGCGACCCCACCGCCACCACGCTGGAACCGCCGCTGGGCAGCGGCCCCTATCGCGTGGCCGGCTTCGAGGCCGGCCGCTACGTCGTCTACGAGCACGTGGACGACTACTGGGGCAAGGACGTTCCCGTGAACGTCGGCCGCCACAACGCCGGCCGCGTGCGCTACGACTACTATCGCGACACCACCGTGGCGCTAGAGGCCTTCAAGGCGGGTGCCTACGACATCCGGATGGAGAACTCGGCCAAGAACTGGTCGGTGGGCTACCAGTTCCCCGCCTTCGAGCAGGGCCTGGTGAAGAAGGCCACCTTCGACCACGACCTGCCGGCGGGGATGCAGGGCTGGGTCTACAACATGCGCCGCGACATCTTCGCCGACCCTCTGGTGCGCGAGGCGCTGGCCTACGCCTTCAATTTCGAATGGGCCAACCAGACCATCTTCTACGACCAGTACGCCCGCACCCGCAGCTACTTCGACAACTCGGAACTCGCGGCCACCGGACTGCCGTCGCAGGACGAGCTTGAAATCCTGGAGCCCCTGCGCGGCCAGATCCCCGAGCGCGTCTTCACCGACAGCTATACGCCGCCCATGGGCGACGCCTCGGGCAACATCCGCGACAACCTGCGCACCGCCTTCCTGCTGCTGCAAAAGGCCGGCTGGCAGATCGACCCGAAGACGCGGATGCTGGTCGACCCCGCCACCGGCAAGCCCTTCAGCTTCGAGATCCTGCTGGTCTCGCCCGAGGCCGAACGCTACACCCTGCCCTTCGTGCAGAACCTGAAGACGCTGGGCATCGACGCCCGCGTGCGCACGGTGGACACCGCCCAGTACATCAACCGCCTGCGCAGCTTCGACTTCGACATGACGGTGGTGGTCTGGGGCCAGTCGCTCAGCCCCGGAAACGAGCAGCGCGAGTACTGGTCCAGCGCCGCCGCCGAGCACACCGGCAGCCGCAACTACGCCGGCCTTCAGTCCGAGGCCGTGGACAAGCTGGTTGAACTGGTCATCCAGGCGCCCGACCGCAAATCGCTGATCACCCGCGTCCATGCGCTCGACCGCGTGCTGCAATGGAACTTCCTGGTCATCCCGCACTTCCACGCGCCCTATGAGCGCGTCGCCTACTGGGACAAGTTCGGCTTCACCGACGCCCGCCCCATGCGCGGCATCGACCTGACGTCGTGGTGGATCGTGCCCGACAAGGACAAGGTCGTCGCCGAGGGCAAGGAGGAAGCCGCCGATATCCAGGCCGAGGCCGGCGCTCCCACCGGCCCCGAAAGCGGCGGCTGACCGGGCAGGAGGACAGACGCCGCATGTTCGCCTATATCGTCCGCCGCCTGATGCTGATCCCGGTCACGCTGTTCGGCATCATCCTCATCAACTTCGTGATCGTCCAGTTCGCGCCGGGCGGTCCGGTGGAGCAGATGATCGCCCGCATCGAGGGCACGGCCGTGGAGGCCACCGCCCGCATCACCGGCAGCGGCGGCGGCGAGACCGGCGGGCAGGCCCAGCGGGGCGGCGGAGGCGGCGGCGGCGAGAGCGAATACCGCGGCGCGCAGGGGCTTCCGCCGGAGTTCATCGCCGAGATCGAGGCGCAGTTCGGCTTCGACAAGCCGGCGCACGAACGCTTCTGGCTGATGATCAAGAACTACGCCACCTTCGACCTGGGGGAGAGCTATTACCGCGACCGGGGCGTGCTGGAACTCATCATCGACAAGATACCCGTCTCCGCCTCGCTCGGCATATGGTCGACGCTCATCATATACCTGGTCTCCATCCCGCTCGGCGTCATGAAGGCGGTGCGCGACGGATCGAAGTTCGACACATGGACATCGGGGGTGGTCATCGTCGGCTATGCCGTGCCGGCCTTCCTGTTCGCCATCCTGCTGATCGTGCTGTTCGCCGGCGGGCGCTACTTCGACATCTTCCCCCTGCGCGGGCTGACGTCGGACGGGTTCGCCGACATGACGCTGCTCCAGCAGATCGGCGACTACTTCTGGCACCTGACCCTGCCGGTCACCGCCATGGTCATAGGCGGTTTCGCCGGGCTGACCATGCTGACCAAGAACAGCTTCCTGGAGGAGATCAACAAACAGTACGTGATTACCGCTCGGGCCAAGGGGCTGGGTGAGAGCCAGGTGCTGTACGGCCACATCTTCCGCAACGCGATGCTGCTCATCATCGCCGGTTTCCCCGCCGCCCTGGTGACCATGCTGTTCACCGGATCGGTGCTGATCGAGGTGATCTTCTCGCTGGACGGCCTCGGGCTGCTCGGCTTCGAGGCCACCATCAACCGCGACTACCCGGTGATGTTCGGCACGCTGTACGTCTTCGGCCTGATCGGGCTTCTGCTGAACCTGATCAGCGACATCACGTACCACATGGTCGACCCGCGCATCACCTTCGAAGCCCAGACGACGTAAGGACCCGCACGCGCCCATGGCCCTGTTCTCCAACCTGAGCCCCATCACCCGCCGCCGGCTGGCCCGTTTCGCGGCCAACCGGCGCGGGTTCTGGTCGCTGTGGATCTTCCTGGTGCTGTTCGTCCTGTCGCTGTTCGCCGAATTCCTGGCCAACGACGAGCCCATCTTCGTCTGGTACGACGGCAAGCCGCACGTCCCCGTGCTGGTCAGCTACCCCGAGACGGAGTTCGGCGGCTTCTTCCCGACGGAAGCCAACTACAAGGACCCGGCGGTGCAGGAGCTGATCGAGGCGAACGGCTGGATGATCTGGCCGCCGGTGCGCTACGACTACCAGACACCCGACGTCATGCTGGGCCAGGCCGCCCCCTCGCCGCCCGACGCCCGCCACTGGCTGGGCACCGACGACCAGGGGCGCGACGTGGTGGCGCGCATGATCTACGGATTCCGCATATCGGTGCTGTTCGGGCTGATCCTGACCATCGTGTCGTCGGTGATCGGCGTGCTGGCCGGCGCGGTGCAGGGCTACTTCGGCGGATGGCTGGACCTGATCGCCCAGCGCTTCCTTGAAGTGTGGAGCGGCCTGCCGCAGTTGTTCATCCTGATCATCCTGTCCAGCATCATCGCGCCCAGCTTCTGGACGCTGCTGGTGATCCTGCTGCTGTTTTCGTGGACCGCCCTTGTCGGCGTGGTGCGGGCGGAGTTCCTGCGGGCGCGCAACTTCGACTACGTGCGCGCGGCCAAGGCGCTGGGCATGGGCGATGCCAGGATCATGGTCAAGCACGTGCTGCCCAACGCCATGGTGGCGACGCTGACCTTTGCGCCGTTCATCCTGTCGGGCGCCATCGTCAGCCTGACGGCGCTGGACTTCCTGGGCCTCGGCCTGCCGCCGGGTTCGGCCTCGCTGGGCGACCTTCTGCGCCAGGGCAAGGAGAACCTTCAGGCGCCGTGGCTCGGCATCACCGGCTTCATGGTGATGGCGGTGATGCTGTCGCTGCTGGTCTTCGTCGGCGAGGCCGTGCGCGACGCCTTCGATCCTCGCAAGCGGGTGGCGTGATGGCGAACGACGACCTCCAGACCCTGCCGCCCGCCGACCGCGCCAAGGCCCCGCCCCGCGACACCGGAGAGCCATTGCTGCGCGTGCGCGACCTGCATGTTTCCTTCGGCCATGGCGAGCGCGAGGCGCGCGCGGTGCGCGGCGTGTCCTTCGACCTGCACCGGGGCCGCACCCTGGCGCTGGTGGGCGAGAGCGGCTCCGGCAAGTCGGTCTCGGCGCTGTCGGTGCTGCAACTGCTGCCCTATCCCATGGCGCACCACCCCAAGGGCTCCATCACGCTGGAGGGGCGGGAGCTGGTCAACGCGCCGGCCCGCACGCTGCGCCAGATTCGCGGCGACCGCATCGCCATGGTCTTCCAGGAGCCCATGACGTCGCTCAACCCGCTGCACAACATCGAAAAGCAGATCGGGGAAATCCTGGCGATCCACAAGGGCCTGACCGGCAAGGCCGCGCGGGCGCGGATCCTCGAACTGCTGGACCTGGTCGGCCTGCCCAACGCCAAGGACCGCCTGACCGCCCTGCCGCACGAGCTGTCCGGCGGCCAGCGCCAGCGCGTCATGATCGCCATGGCGCTGGCCAACGAGCCCGACATCCTCATCGCCGACGAACCGACGACGGCGCTGGACGTCACCATCCAGGCGCAGATCCTGAAATTGCTGAAGGACCTTCAGGCCCGCTTCGGCATGGCGATCCTGTTCATCACCCACGACCTGACGGTGGTGCGCAAGATGGCCGACGACGTCTGCGTCATGCAGGGCGGCGTGGTGGTGGAAAGCGGCCCGCTGGAAGACATCTTCGACCGCCCCCAGCACCCGTATACCAGGATGCTCATGGCGTCGGAGCCCAAGGGCACGCCGGCCGCCCCGCCCGGCGACGCCGAGGAAATCATGGCGGCCGACGACCTGAAGATCTGGTTTCCCATCAAGAAGGGCATCATCCGCCGCACCGTCGACCATGTGAAGGCCGTCGACGGCGTGACGGTGAATGTGCGCGAGGGCCAGACGGTGGGCGTCGTCGGCGAATCGGGCTCGGGCAAGACGACGCTCGCCATGGGGCTTTTGCGCCTGACGTCGTCGGACGGGCCGATCCGCTTCCAGGGCCGGCGCATCGACACGCTCAAGCGCAACGCCATCCGGCCGTTGCGCCGGCAGATGCAGATCGTTTTCCAGGACCCCTACGGCAGTTTGAGCCCGCGCATGTCCGTCGGCCAGATCGTCGGCGAGGGCCTGGACCTGCACGCCATCGGCTCGGGCGCCGACGAGCGCGAGCAGATGATCATCGACGCGCTGAAAGAGGTGGGCCTGGACCCCGACACCCGCCACCGCTATCCGCACGAATTCTCCGGCGGCCAGCGCCAGCGCATCGCCATCGCCCGAGCCCTGGTGCTGAAGCCCCGCTTCATCGTGCTGGACGAACCGACCAGCGCGCTGGACGTGTCCGTGCAGGCGCAGATCGTGGACCTGTTGCGCGACATCCAGCAGCGCCACCGCCTGGCCTACCTGTTCATCAGCCACGACCTGCGCGTGGTGCGGGCGCTGGCGGACACGATCATCGTCATGAAGGACGGCAAGGTGGTGGAATCGGGCCCCGCCGCGCAAATCTTCGAGGCCCCGCAGCGCGACTACACCAAGGCCCTGATCTCGGCGGCCTTCGAGTTGGAGGTTTAAGCCCTTTACCCGCTCTTAACCCCGCCATGGCATGGTAAGGCCGTTACGGTTTTCCATCCCCACACGCACCCGGACGGTCCATGAGCGACAACATGACCCTCGGCGAGAGCGGAGCGCTCGACGCCATTTACAAGGTCCCGGTGGAGATTTCCGTCGTGCTCGGCAAGTCCCACCTGCGGGTCAACCAGTTGCTGAAGCTGGGCCGTGGTGCCGTGGTGGAACTGGACCAGAAGACCAACCAGCCCGTCGAAATCTACGCCAACGACATCCTTGTGGCGCGCGGCGAGGTCGTCATCACCGAGGGCGACCGCATCGGCGTCACCCTGACGGAACTGGTGAAGTCCATCTACAGCGGGACGCTCGATCACCGCTGAAAAAAACAAGGCCAAGGCCGAGGGATCAAGGGGCTGCCGACATCCGGCGGCCCCTTTTTCATGGGCGGCGTCCCCGGCGTCAGGGCCAGATCAGGTAGACGTAGGCGGCGTAGCCGACCACCAGCAGCACCCCCTCCAGCCGCCTGATTCGCAGGCCCGTCCAGGCGAACAGGAGCAGCAGCAGGCTCGCGACGATCATCGCCGGGTTGTCGAAGGTCACGATCTGCGGCGGCACGCTGACCGGCGCGATGACGGCCGTGATCCCGCCGATGGCCAGGATGTTGTAGATGTTCGAGCCGACGATGTTGCCGAAGGCCACGTCCGCCTGTTTGCGCACCGCCGCGATGACCGACGTCACCAGTTCGGGCAGGGACGTGCCGACGGCCACGATGGTCAGGCCGATCACCGTGTCGGAAATGCCCATCTGCTGCGCCAGTGCGACCGCGTTGTCGACCAGAAGCGTACCGCCGCCGATCAAGAGGGCAAGACCCGCCACACAGAAGACCACCGGCAGGACCCGCGACGGCTTTTCCGCCGGCCGGGGTGCCAGCGCGGGGTCGGCGCCTGCCAGGGCAAGCGCCTTGTCGTATAACGCTCCGTGGGCGGCGGCCGCGGCGCGGCGCTCCTGCCGGATCACGTAGAACACGTACGCCGCCAAGGCGACGATGAAGACGATGCCGATGGTCCGCGTCAGCGGAACAGCCGCCGCCAGCAGCGAAAAGACCACCGCCACGCCCAGCATGATGGCCCCGTCGCGCTTGAGGGCCACCGACTGCACCACAATGGGGAAGATGACCGCCGACACCCCGAGGATCAGCAGGATATTGGCGATGTTCGAGCCGACGATGTTGCCGATGGCGATTCCCGGCGTCTCGGTCAGCGCGGCCTGGACGGAGGTGACCATCTCGGGCGTCGAGGTTCCGAAGCCGACCACCGTCAGCCCGATGACCAGCGGCGAGATACCAAGTCCCTCGGCCAGACGCACCGCGCCGCGCACCAACAGTTCACCGCCGACGAACAGCAGCAGAAGCCCCAGGCCCAGAAAAACAAACGTCATGCGAAAACACCTCGATCAGCAACGCAGCCGGCGGCCAGCCGCCGCCGCAGCACGAACGTTTCCGGCGTTTTCGGTGTTCCCGATGCGACATTCCTGAGCCCGCAACCCGCCCGGCGTGCGCGGCGGGTCAGCCGTCCCGGCGCCCCGTCACCGCGTCCAGCTTCAACAGCACCGGCCCGCAGAACAGGTTGCGCCGCGCAAAGGCGGGTGGTGTCTGCGCCCGCATGATGGCGCCGGCATGGGCGCCGGCCATGACGTGCGGCGCGTCCAGGAAGAAGACCGGCTCCAGGCACCAGTCCGGCGCAGGGCGACCGGCCAGCGCCGCCAGATGCTCCGCCATGCCGCCCAGGTGCGCGCGCAGCACCGGCGACTCCGGCAAGGGCGGTCGCTCGGCATAAGCCGACTCGGGCAGCGCCGGCGCCGCGGCGATCAGCGTGTCGACGAATTCCTTCATGGCCGAAGTGTAGTCGCCCGTATGCACCGCCCGCGCGGCCACCTCGGCCAGGCTGCGCGGGCGTGCCGGAAACGGGGTGTCCGCCGGGCTCAATGCTCGTCGGGGATGCCGGCGGCCAGGCGCGCCTTCAACAGGCTTTTGCGCTCGCGCTCGCTTTCCGACTTGAGCTGGCCGCAGGCCGCCAGGATGTCGCGCCCGCGCGGCATGCGGATGGGGGCGGAGAAGCCCAGGTCGTACAGAGCGTCCGAGAACTTGCGGATGCGGTTCCACGAACTGCACTCGAACTGCGAGCCCGGCCAGGGGTTGAAGGGGATCAGGTTGAACTTGCAGGGAATGCCCTCGACCAGCTTCGCCAGGGCGCGGGCGTCGGCGTCGCTGTCGTTGACGTCCTTCAGCATCACGTATTCGAACGTGATGCGCCGGGCGTTGGAGACGTTGGGATACTCGCGGCAGGCCTTCATCAGTTCGGCCAGCGGGTACTTCTTGTTGATGGGCATGATGCGGTTGCGGACCTCGTCCGTCGCCGCGTGCAGGCTGACGGCCAGGTTCACGTTGATGTCGTTGCCCAGGCGGTACATCTCCGGCACCACGCCGGAGGTGGACAGCGTGATGCGCCGGCGCGACAGGGCGATGCCGTCGCCGTCGACCAGGATCTTCAGCGCCTTGACCACGTTGTCGTAGTTGTACAGCGGCTCGCCCATGCCCATCATGACGACGTTGGACAGGCGGCGCGACTCGTCCGTCGGGCTCGGCCACTCGCCATAGGAATCGCGGGCGACCATGAACTGGCTGACGATCTCGGCGGCCGACAGGTTGCGCACCAGAAGCTGCGTGCCGGTGTGGCAGAACTTGCACGTCAGCGTGCAGCCCACCTGGCTGGAAATGCAGACCGACCCGCGTGGCTCGTCCACGTCGGGGATGTAGACGGTTTCCGCCTCCTTCCCGTCGGCGAAGCGCATCAGCCATTTGCGGGTGCCGTCCTCGCTGGTCTGCTCCACGGGCAGGGACGGGCGGCGGATGACGAAGTGGGCATCCAGCTTTTCGCGCAGGGGCTTGGACAGGTTGGTCATGGACTCGAAGTCCGTGACCCCCTTGTTGTAGATCCACTGCCACACCTGCTTGACGCGGAAGGGCTTCTCGCCAAGCTCGGCCATCGCCGCGCCCAGTTCCTCGCGGCTCAGGCCCACCAGGTCGCGCTTGCCGTGGTCGGCGGCGACGGCGGCCTTGGCGGCGGTGTCGGACGCCTGCAACGGCAGCTTCTCGATGCCGTCGTCGGAGACGGCGTTCGCCGGGGCGTCGGAAACGGCGGCGTCCTCGCGCGCGACGGCGTCGGCAGCGGTGGTGTCGGTGGTCATGGCACGTCTATCTTGGAAGAAGGGCAGTCTCGCCCGGACATATAAGGCGTCGAAGCGCGCGCGCAAAGCGGAACATGCCCGCAAATCCGGCGCGGGATCGGGTTTCGGCCTTGATCCCGCCACAGTGCGACCCCACCCTGCCGCACAACGTTCCCAGCCTGGATCAGAGGATCGAGGGAGATGAAGTTCATGTCGCCCGCCATTCCGCACCCCCGCGCCCGAGCCCTTGCCCGCGCCACCGCCGCCGCGCTTGCCCTCGGCCTGGCCGCCTGCGCCGGCGAAACCACGGCGCCCCAGGCCACCGCAGGCCCCGCCGCCGCGGCCACCGGGCCGCAGGCCGGCATGTCCGCGCCCATCGTCCAGGGCCAGGGGCTCGACTTCCCGGCCGCCCTGGCGGAAGCCTACGCCACCATGGCGTCCTACGAGGACCGCGCCGGCGACGCTGGCGACGCCGCCTTCTTCCGCACCAAGGCCATGGCCGCCGCCTCCACACCCGTGCCCCAGCCCGAATCGGCCCCGACGCGCGAGCTGGAACGCGCCCGCGCCGCCCTCATGCTGTCCATGAACGCGCGCGAGACCCTGCCCGAGCAGCTGGCCACCGCCCAGGCCGCCTACGACTGCTGGGCCAACGACGTCCGCGTCGGCACGGGCATCACGCCCATCGACTGCCAGGCGCTGTTCCGCGACACCCTGCGCGACATCCAGGCGCGCGGCTGAGCGGCCGGGCCATGCTGATCTTCCTCGACATCGCGGCCTCGGCGCCCGAGGACGGCGTGCCGGCGGAAATCGCCTGGGCTGCCGCCGATCTGTCCGCCGCCGCCTCGTGGCTGATCCGCCCGGCGCCGGACTGGGACGAGTCGCTGTATGCGCCGGACGCCGGGTCGCGCCACGGCCTGACGCGGCCCATGCTGGAGGCCGACGGCCGCGAGCCCCGGCGCGTCGCCATGCTGCTGGCCGAGGATCTGGCCGGCGCCACAGTCGCCTCGGCCGATCCGGCGGGGCACGAGGCGCTGCTCGACCGCCTGTACGAGGCCGCGCCCTTCCCCCGCCCCTTCGCCCTGCGCGATGCCGACGGCCTGCGCCGCGCCCGCTGGGGCGATCCGGCCGAGGCCGACCGGCTGCGCGCCCGCGCCGCCGCCCGGCTGGAGGACGGCCCGGCGCTGGACGGCGCCGTGGACCTGGCGCTGGCGTGGTCGCTGGCAAGCGGCGGCGATGCCGGCACGTCGGCCGAGGCGGCGCGCGCGCTGATCGCCCGCGAGGGACGGTAGGCGCGGCCGGACCCGCTGCTCGTGATCGCCGGGCGCGGTGCGGACGTTCCCCTTCGGAACCGAAGGAGACCCGATGACGCGCCTCAGCCCGCTACTGATCGCCTTGGCAGCCACATTCTGGGGTCTGGCCGGCGGGCTGGGCGGCCTGCTGATGGATGCCGGCTGGGCACCGCTGACGGTGACCTTCCACCGCGCCGCCTTCGGCCTGATCTGCGTCGCCCTGTGGCTGGCGTTCGACCGCCAACGTCCGCGCTCCTCGGGTGCGTTCGCCGGGCTTCTGGGCTGGTCGCTGGTGGCCGGGGCCGGCGTGGCGGGCAACTTCACGTTCTATTTCCTCGCCATCCGGGAAACCGGCGTGGCGGTCGCGGCGACCCTGATGTACAGCGCGCCGGCCTTCGTCTTTCTGTCGGCGGTGCTGTGCCGGATCGAGCGCCCGACCCTGCCCAAGGGCCTGGCCGTCGCCGCCGTCACGGCGGGCGTGGTGCTGCTGACAGAGGTCCACCGCAGCGGCGGCGTCACCCTCTGGGGCGTCGCCTTCGGCCTGCTGGCGGGCACGTCCTATGCCGTGTTCATCTTCGGATTCCAGGCGGCCGCCCAGCGCGGGCCGGTGCCGCTGGTGCTGTCCATCGCCCTGTCGACGGTGGTGGTCGCGCTGCTGCCGCTGGTCGAACTGGAGGCCGTCGCGGCGGCGCTGGTTTCCGAGTCGTGGCCGCTCTTCGTCCTGCTGGGGGTGCTGGGGGCGGGCCTGTCGTTCGCCCTGTACGTCGCCGGCGTGCGCCACACGCCGCCCACCATCGCCGCCGTGCTGGCCATGGTGGAGCCCGTGACGGCCGCCACCTTCGGCGTCCTGGCGCTGGACGAGACCCTGTCCCCCGTCCAGCTGACAGGCATGGCGGTGATCCTGGTCACCGCCACCCTGCTCAGCCGCGCCCAGAGCGAGAGCGCCTGAATAGGGTCGCGACTGCGACACCGCGCCGGTCAGGCGCGTGAGCCTTGGTGGCGCCTGAACGGAAATGGCCCTAGCCTGCCGGCGCCGCCGAATCGGGGCGCCCGGCCATGCACATCATGGTCGCCTGCATCAGCGCCACCGTCTTTTCCCGCCCGTCGACGACGCCCACCACCTCGGCCCGCGTGACGGTCAGGGACCGGCCGGGCTTTTCCACCATGCCGCGCGCGATCAGCATCTCGCCGGCGCCGGGGGCCATGAGGTTGGTCTTGAACTCCACCGTCAGAACCGAGCTGTCCTCGGGCATGAGTGAATAGGCGGCATAGCCGCAGGCGTTGTCGGCCAGCGTGGTGGTGACGCCGGCATGGATGTATCCGTGCTGCTGGCACAGGTCGGCGCGCCAGGGCAGGCGGATCTCGCAGAAGCCCGGCTCCACCCGGCCCAGCTCCGCGCCGATGGTCGCCATGAAGCTCTGGCGGGCGAAGCTGGTGGCGACGCGGGCGGCGTAGTCCGGGCACTGCGGCTCGAACCGCCCGTCGGAGCCGGTGATGCGCGACATCGGCGAAACCTCCACGTTATGTCGATATTTTGCCGATAAAGTTGTCCGATACTTTCATCAGCGTCAATTCATACGGCCCTTGCGCGATGCACCTAATCCTGCTCATTCTGTGCGCCTCATTCGCCTGGGGAGTAGACGCGCGATGAGCCTTGTTTCGGGGAGCGGCACCGTGGGACCGCTGTTCGACCGCTACACCGCCGCCGACTGGGCCGTCGCCTGGGGCGGCAGCGCGCCGCCGCCGCTGGATGCCGACGACATCCGCCGGCTGCGCGGCATCGGCAACCCGCTGACGCTGGGCGAGGTGGAGCGCATCTACATGCCGCTGGTCGAACTGCTGGTGACCCACATGGGCGCCCAGTGGGACCTGCGCCGCCGCCGCGCCGCGCTCAACCGCCGGCCGGGGCGCCCCATGCCCTTCATCATCGGCCTGGCGGGCAGTGTGGCGGTGGGCAAGAGCACCGCCGCCCGCGTGCTGCAATCGCTGCTCCAGGCCGAGGGGCGCAAGGTCGCGCTGGTGCCCACCGACGGCTTCCTGCTGCCCAACGCCGAACTCAAGGCCCGCGACCTGATGCACCGCAAGGGCTTTCCCGGCACCTACGACATGCGCGCGCTGGTCGGCTTCCTGACCGACCTGCGCCTGGGCCGCCCGGCGCACGCGCCCGTCTACAGCCACCAGACCTATGACGTGGTCCCCGGCAGGACCGTGGCGGTGGAGGATGCCGAGGTGGTGGTGCTGGAAGGCCTGAACGTCCTCCAGGTGGGGCCGCTGCAGCAGGATGGCGAGCACCGGCCCTTCGTGTCGGACTTCTTCGATTTTTCCGTCTACGTCGATGCGGCGGAGGACCACCTGCGGCGCTGGTATCTGGACCGCTTCCTGGCCCTGCGCGCCACCGCGTTCCAGGACCCACAGGCCTATTTCCACCGCTACGCCGCCATGCCCGAGGCAGAGGCCGCCGCCTTCGCCGAGTCGGTGTGGGAGAGCATCAACCTGGTGAACCTGCGCGACAACATCCTGCCCACCCGCGCCCGCGCCGACGTGGTGCTGCGCAAGGACGAGGATCACCGCGTGCGCGAGGTGTGGCTGCGCAGGGTTTGAACGCCGGCGTACGGGGGAGAGGCGTGGTCTCCACCCCGCGCGCAACGTCCGTCAGCCCTTGGCGATCGCGGCCAGGCCCTCGCGGTAGGTGGGGTATTTCAGCGTCACGCCCAGTTCCTGCTTGATGCGGTCGTTCCGCACCCGGCGGCTGTCACGGTAGAAGCTGCGCGCCATGGGCGACAGGTCCGCCGTCTCGAAGTCCACCGCCGGCGGCGGGTCCACGCCCAGAAGGCGGGCGGCTTCCTCGATGGGCGCCTGCGGCGGGGCGGGTTCGTCGTCGGCCAGGTTGTATATGCGTCCTGCATGTGGTTGCGCCATGCTGGCGGCGACAACCTGGGCGATGTCCTCCACATGGATGCGGCAGAACACCTGTCCTGGCTTGATGACGCGCCGCGCCTTGCCGTCGCGCACCGAATCGACGGCGCTGCGGCCGGGGCCGTAGATGCCGGCCAGGCGGAAGATGTGCAGCGGCACGCCATGATCGCGCCACAGGTTCAGCCAGGTCACCTCGGCCTCCACCCGGCGTTCGCTGCGGCCGACGTCGGGGGCGACGGGCGTTTCCTCGTCCACCCAGCCGCCCTGACGATCGCCGTAAACGCCCGTGGTGGACAGGTAGCCGACCCAGCGCAGCCCAGGCATCAGCGCCACGATGTCGGCGGCGTGTTCGTCCACCACCGGGTCGCCGGCCGGATCGGGCGGCACCGAGACCAGAAGATGCGTCGTGCCCGCCAGCACGTCCGGCGGCAGCGGCTGGTCGCGGTCGAACAGGTGCGCCTCGATCCCCTCGGCCGCCAGGGCCTCGCGCTTCTCGGCGCTGCGGGTGGTGCCGGCGACCTGCCAGCCCTCGGCCAGGAGCCGGCGGGCCAGCGTCCGCGCGCTGAAGCCGAGACCGAAGATGAACAGCCGTCCGGGGTCTGCCATGAAAACCTCTCACCGTTTCGCCATAATGCCCTGGAACCTATGATGCGCCAACGTTGCCCTCAAGCCCATGGACATCGCATGACCCGCCTTATGCCCCGCCTGATCCTGCCCCTGCTCGCCCTGGCGCCCCTGCCCGCCGCCGCCCAGGACGCCGAGCCGGACCCGGCGGTCAAATATGCGCAGTGCATGAAACTGGCCGAGACCCGCCCCAAGGAGGCGTGGGAGATGGCCGGACAGTGGGCCGGCCTGGCGGGCGGCGAGCCCGCGCGGCACTGCCAGGCCGTCGCGCTCATCGGCCTCGGCGAACATGCGGAGGCCGCCGCCCGCCTGGAAAAGCTGGCCGAAACCTCCCGCGCGGCCGAGAGCCTGCGGGCCGCCATGCTGGCGCAGGCCGCCCAGGCGTGGCTGGTGGCGAACGACCCGGAGCGCGCCTATGCGGTGCAGTCGACGGCGCTGGAGCTTCTGCCGGGCGACCCGGCGCTGCTGACCGACCGGGCGCTGACGCTGGTGGAGGCCGGCGACGTGCGCGGGGCCATCGACGACCTGACCCGCGTCCTCGACGCCCGCCCGCGCGACGCCGGCGCCCTGGCCCTGCGGGCCTCGGCCTTCCGCATGGCGGGCGATCCGGCCACGGCACGGGCCGACCTGAACCGCGCGCTTTCGATCGACCCGACGCACCCGGCCGCACTTCTGGAAAAGGGCATCCTCGCCCGTCAGGCCGGCGACGTGACAACGGCGCGCACGGCCTGGCTCGCCCTGCTGGACGCCGCCCCCGACAGCCCCGAGGCCGAAACGGCGCGTGCCCATCTGCAGGTGATGGACGGCGGCTAAGGCGGCGCCTTCATGAGCACGCAAAGGCTTGTCCGGTGGCAACGTCATTCTTGCGTGCAACAAGCGGATCGCCTATTCATCTACCTCCTAAGATTTCCTGCGGCCCAGCTTCTGTGAAACTCCCTTTCGAGGCACCCGGTTGGCGGCGTTGGGAAGAACGCGCCTCCCTGCCTGCGGCGCTTCATGAGGGGAAAAAGTAATGTTGAAGATTGGAACGGCGTCGCTCGTGGTCGCCGCGTCCCTGCTGACCGCTGCCTGCTCCGATACGGCGCCGGCGTGCTCGGACACCGAAACCGTGGACCTCGTCCTGGAAATCGCACGGGACAGCCTGCTCGAGCAGGCCGGCGCCGAGATCGCCAACAAGGTGGACATGTCCCTGAACGCGATTCGCACCACCGATGCGAACGAGACGACCGGGGCCTTCGAATGCGCCGCGGAACTGGAGTTCACCGGCCCGGGCGGAAGCAACAGCATCGACATCACCTACCTCAGTGAACTCGTCGACAGCGGCGACGAGTTCTATGTGACGGTCTGGGGGCTGTAGCCTTCCTGCTGGAGGCTGCAGCCTTCCTGGTACTGGCGGTGCCGGGCGGCCTCGGGTATTCAAGGTCAGGCACGGCGACGGGGCGCCCCCGCGCCGCGCATGACCGCCGCCCACCCTGGAGCGCACCCCATGCCCCTTGACCTCTGGCTCGCCTTCGCCGCCGCCTCGGCGGTCATGCTGCTGATTCCCGGTCCGACCATCCTGCTGGTGGTGGCCTATGCGCTGGGGCAGGGGCGGCGGGCGGCGTTCGCCACCATCGGCGGCGTGCTGCTGGGGGATTTCACCGCCATGACGGCCTCGCTGGCCGGCCTCGGGGTGATCCTGGCGGCCTCGGCGGAGGCATTCACCGTGCTGAAATGGATCGGCGCGGCCTATCTGGTGTGGCTCGGCGTCCGCATGTGGCGCGCGCCGGTGCCCGAGTCGGGGCCTGAGGAGGTCGCGCCGCCCGTGGTCCGCCGCCGCACCATGCTGCTGCACGCCTGGATCGTCACCGCGCTCAACCCCAAGGGCATCGTCTTTTTCGTCGCCTTCCTGCCGCAGTTCCTGGACCCAGGCGCGCCGGTGCTGCCGCAGTTCGCGCTCATGGAGGCGACCTTCCTGACCCTGGCCGTCCTGAACGCCGCGGCTTACGCGCTGCTGGCGTCCTCGGCGCGGCGGGTGGTGCGGGCGCCGCGCGTGCGCCGCGGGGTGAACCGCACCGGCGGCGGGCTGCTGATCGGCGCCGGTGTGCTGACGGCCATGATGCGGCGGGCCTGAGCGCCACGGCTGGCGCTTTGCCGCCCAACCACCTAGATTGCCGCCATCATGCCCGAGCTTCCCGAAGTCGAAACCGTCTGCCGCGGCCTGGCCGCCGCCCTGGAGGGGCGCCGCCTGGACCGGGTGGAGGTCCGCCGCCCCGACCTGCGCATCCCCTTCCCGCCCGGATTCGCCGGCGCGCTGCAAGGCCGCCGCGTGCTGCGAATCCGCCGGCGCGGCAAGTACTTCATCTGGGAGCTGGACGACGGCACCGCCCTTCTGGGGCATCTCGGCATGTCGGGCAGCATGACCATCCGCGCGCCCGGCACCAACTTCCCGCCGCCGGCTCCGCACGACCACGTCATCCTGACGACCGACGACGGCGCCCAGGTTTCCTACCACGATCCGCGGCGATTCGGGCTGATGACCCTGTCGACGGTGGCCGGGGTGGAGGACCACCCGCTGCTGGCCGCCATGGGGCCGGAGCCGCTGTCGGACGCCTTCACCCCCGCCGTTCTGGCCGCGGCGCTGGCCGGCAAGAACACGCCCATCAAGAGCGCGCTTCTGGACCAGGGCGTGGTCGCGGGCCTGGGCAACATTTACGTCTGCGAGGCCCTGTTCCGCGCCCGCACCAGTCCCCGCCGGCTGGCCGCCAACGTGGGCCGGCGCCGGATCGAGGCCCTGGTGCCGGCCATCAAGTCGGTGCTGACGGAGGCCATCGCCTCGGGCGGCTCGAGCTTGCGCGACTATCGGCAGGCGACGGGCGAACTGGGCTACTTCCAGCACACCTTCGCCGTGTACGACCGCGAGGGCCAGCCCTGCCCCGGTTGCGACTGCGGGGCGGCCGAGGGACGGGCCAGGGGCATCCAGCGGATCGTGCAGGCGGGCCGCTCGACTTTTTTCTGTGCCAAACGGCAGCGGTGAGTGTAGCGTACCGCGCATGCGGTTCTGGCCGAGCATAGCCGCGCCGGTCCTGGCGCTGAGCCTGGCGCTCCTGGTGTTCCTGCCCCTGGGGCCGGGGGCACGGGGGGCGGCGTTTCTCGACGGGTTCGAGGACCTGCCGCTGATGCCCAGCCTCAGCCAGCAGACGGACCGGACGACCGTGTTCGACAGCCCCTACGGCCGCATCGTGGAAGCCTACGCCAGCGGCCGGGCCACGCCCGGTCAGGTGCTGGACTTCTACGGCGCCACCCTTCCCCAGCTTGGTTGGACCCGGCAGGACGCCCGGGTTTTCCGCCGCGAGGGCGAGGTGCTGCGCATCGAGTTTTCCCGCCCGTCCCCGGGCGGTGCGCCGGCTCTTCTGGTCCGCTTCGAGGTGTCGCCCGACTGACTGCCGCGCCTTACACCATCGAAGGGGTCGCGGCCAGCCGGTCGGCGCCCATTTCGTCCAAGGACATAAACCCAAGCCATCGTTGAACGGAGCATTGATCCGATGCCCTACGAGAACATCCTGGTGGAAACACGGGGTCGCGTCGGCCTCATCACCCTGAACCGGCCCAAGGCGCTGAACGCGCTGTGCGTCGCGCTGATCGACGACCTGGGCAAGGCGCTGGACGCCTTCGAGGCCGATGACGAGATCGGCGCCATCGTGCTGACGGGCTCGGAGAAAGCCTTCGCCGCCGGCGCCGACATCAAGGAGATGGCCGGCAAGTCCTACATGGACGCCTACCTGCAGGACTTCATCACCAAGGGCTGGCAGCGCGTGTCCACCGTGCGCAAGCCCATCATCGCCGCCGTGAACGGCTACGCGCTGGGCGGCGGCTGCGAGGTCGCCATGATGTGCGACTTCATCCTGGCCGGCGACACCGCCAAGTTCGGCCAGCCGGAAATCACCATCGGCACCATCCCGGGCGCCGGCGGCACCCAGCGCCTGACCCGATTCGTCGGCAAGTCCAAGGCCATGGAAATGTGCCTGACCGGCCGCCAGATGGACGCCGCCGAGGCCGAGCGCTGCGGCCTGGTCTCGCGCATCGTGCCCGCCGCCGACCTGGTGGACGAGGCGGTCAAGACCGCCGACCGCATCGCCGGCATGAGCCGCCCGGTGGTGATGATGGCCAAGGAAGCCGTCGACGCCGCCTTCGACACCACCCTGACCCACGGGCTGATGTTCGAGCGCCGGCTGTTCCACTCCACCTTCGCCACCGAGGACCAGAAGGAAGGCATGAGCGCGTTCGCCGAGAAGCGCCAGCCCAACTTCAAGAACCGGTAAGGCGGATCACCCGTCTCCCGGCCCGGCCGCCGGCGGCGTTCCCGCCCCGGCGGCCGGTGCCGTTTCGCCCCCGGTCGCATCGGCCGGAGTCGCGCCAAAGCGGCGGGCACGGGCTCCGCACCGCCCGCGTTTCCAGGGCGAATGACGGTTTTCCACAAGCTCGCGGTTGACTGTGTGCGGGGGATTCCTTATAACCCCCGCTTCCACGGTGCGAAGCCGGTTTCACCAGCATTACAGACAAGGTTAGGCAATGGCCCATCACAAGTCGGCTAAGAAGCGGATCGTCCGCAACGCCAAGCGCTACGAGATCAACCACGCCCGCAAGTCGCGCGCCCGCACCTTCATGAAGAAGGTCGAGGCCGCCATCGCCACCGGCGATTACGAGCAGGCGCAGACCGCCCTGAGCAACGCCGCGCCGGTGATCGCCCGCGCCGCGTCCAAGGGTGCTCTGGAAAAGAACATGGCGTCGCGCAAGATCTCGCGCCTGAACGCCCGCGTGAAGGCCCTCAAGGCCGCCTGATCCCCGATGTTACCGGCGCGCGCGCCTGCGCCGCCGGAACCGGATTCGGCCCGGGACCGCCCTCCGCCCGGCGGAGGTGCGGTCTTTCGCGTTGCCCGAATTCAACCACTAGTCACAAATCACGGCGTTCCCTTTTCGGACATATTGCTTTCGGCCGTATGTCGTGGCTAGCTTAAGGGGCCTCGGATCAGAGGCCCCGACCCCAAGCGATGAAAGTCTTACGACGCGAAATCCTTCTTCCAATCAAGATTTGGAAGAATGCGATACTTTATCGTCTTTAATGTTTCGCGTTCGACTCTTTCAAAAAGATTCGGCTTTCTTGCGCGGGCGTTTTCGGGAATCATGTCGGGGTTCCGGACGCCGCCTTCGTGGCGCGTCGACGGGTGCGGTACCAGACCGCGTCCCGGGAACCCAGCAAGGGGGCCGGCTCCGCCCGCCGGTCCCGCGCCGCCCGCCCCAGGGCCGGACGGCGCCGCCGGTTCATGCCGGCGACACCACATAAGCAAGGGCGGTGAGGGAGAGATCGTCCCGGCGCTTCCGGGCGGATCACCTTGACCAGAACAGCCCCCACCGACCGCCGCCGGCGGCCGGGGCAGCCATCGTGTTGCCGTGAGCCGGGGCTCGGAGAGACGGGGGAAGGCACGTGGCTGGGGCAGTGCATGCGGAAAGCGCGTCGGAGTCGTTGATGAGCACGGGTTCA